>NZ_VZII01000022.1 GCF_009391885.1 Pseudomonas sp. MN1F
CACGCTGGGGCACATCAGCCCAGAGGCCTTCGAGGCCAGGATGTGTGCTTAAACCCGTGTCCACGGCTGCTGGGCAAGATCAATTTTTCGTGAACAGGGACTCTTGGTCACCCAGCCTAAAGAATCACCCGATTTTCACATCGAGAATAGGCTGGGAGATGAGGCCTGGGTTGAAGCAGTGACAGCCAACCCGGAAGAGCGGTATGAGCATTTTGGCGCCTCGCCGGTCCCCCCCACCCGCTGACCGACATGAGCGTTTCTTAGGAGCGGCTGCAGAAAGGTTTGCGAGGACCATCCAAAACAAATTGGACAAGCGTTACGAATCCCTACCGCACGTGGAGGGTAAGCCGCTCATTCTGGCCTTAGCCGATTTCCATGCGCCCAGTTCAATGCTGTGGAGCAGGGAGTCGCTCATCAGCTATCTCTATGGCTTTGCAGTTCACTCATCTGCGCATCGTGGTACGCACCTGATAACTGTGGAGGAAGAGACATCTCTGCTATCAGGGCGCCCCAACGGCCTATTTACGCTAATGGAAAATGCCCATCTTTCAGCGGTCATTTTCACCAATGCCTGCACAGTGCCAAAGCTCAGCCGAGTGCCGATCTCAGGTGGAGCTCATCTAGACGGGTACCGATACTTGCGGTTTGGTGAGTTTTTCGACCGTTCTCCGGGAGCATCACGAGGTATCCCATTTCTGTTGGATGTAGCGTCCAGCGACTACGGTCAGCTCTGGCCGCAATATGGCTACGAGCCGTGGTCTGCTGAAGTGGAGGTATTCCATAACCCTATGGCACTATACCCGGTGCCTAATGAGTTGATACCAGAAGTCACCCACTGGAGAGAAGTAAACGGAAGAGTCGAGTGCGAATCTTTCTTTGATGTATCCATACTCCGATCCAGAACACTCGTCCTCAGTGCAAACGCTAAGGTTCCGTCACTCGATGAGTTGCTGACAGCAGCCAGTCCTCCAGAGCTCTGACGGCGGCGGGGTGGCCGCATCGTTGCCACGCAGGTAGATGAGAATTTCTCAGCAAGCTACCCAGCCAGGGGAAGGACATGAGATCCCCTGCGCAATTCAGGACCGTTGAAGCGTCACCTCTCTTCGGGTAAAAGCATGACCGTCATACAACGCTACAACAGCGTCATACCCGAGAGCATAGGAAGAAAAATGTCGATCCAAGGACTAAAACGATACTTTGGAAACAAGATTCACGCAGTGATAATGATGGCCCCGCTTAAGCGGGAAATGATACGCCTCGGCATATGCACCCTTATGGCGATTATTCTGAATATCATCTTGTATACCGGCGTTGAAGTAGACGGCACCATCAAGCCGTGGGCAGAAACCCCGATAAAACTGTTTGCATCGTCGATGTTATTCGCCTTCATGATCAAGGCTTTTCTGCCAGTTCTCGGCTGGACGATACTGAAAGCAATGCTGTTGAGTGCGAACAATGCCTTCAGCGGCATACTGAGTTTTTTGGGCAATCAGTTCACAGGCGTCATGTACTGTACCGGAATTATTATGGGTTCTATCACGATTAAATTGTATATGGTTTCCGGGGTTTTAGACTCTGAGTTTGCTTATCTGTCCGCAATCGTATTTGCTTCCGGGGTTTTATATTTCTATGTGCTGCAATGCGCCATTCAAAAAACAATGAGTCCGGCCCTGCGTACACCAGCAGTACCGCGTTAAACCACTAGGCTGTGACTATTCATCTCTGGTGCTCAGTAGGCGCTCGCTCTGCTGAACCCTCACCCATACACAACCATTAATGGACTGGCCCGCCTTCGACTTTATGAAGAAGGCGAGCGAGCACGTGACTGATTGCGCATGTATTCCGAGATGAGACTTTCGAAATTGATGTCCGCCTCCTCAACGAGAATATTGACGTGACAGTACAGCTCTTCAGGACCTCTGAGATAATTGAAAATCCTTGATCTAACGATGCCGCAAACCCCTTCTTTGACCGCCGTAGAGGGGAGGTTGATAACATCGCCAACGCACGGGATAAGAGCTAGGCCATGGTCGCTGTTGAAGACAATGTCAGCTGGACAGGCATCAATGCTGGCATCGGATTGTCCTTGCGAAACCTGCTGATAATCAATGCTATACCTCATGTACAGCCTACCTCATTTGTTGAGTGAGGAATCAGCGCCGCGGATCGTAAACAGAAACCTCAAGTTCGCAAGCGACGGGAGCATGTAGCGGATTTTCGGTACTAGAGAGCTTGGCAACTATCGTTTTTCAAGCACATACCCTACGCCCCGAAGCGTATGTATCAGTTTGGTCTCGAAAGGGTCATCTATCTTGGCTCTGAGTCTTCGAATCGACACCTCTACAACGTTTGTGTCGCAGTCAAAATTCATATCCCAAACCTGCGAAATAATTTGGGTGCGGCTCAGCACCACACCGGTATTACGCATCAGGTAATGCAGTAACGCGAATTCTTTCGTGGTCAGGTCAATGCGCTGACCGTCCCTGAATGCCCTGTGCCGGCTCTGATCAAGCTCCAGGTCAGCGACGCGAATGACCTCTACGGATGCAGGGTGATCTGACCTGCGCATCAAGGCGCGAACCCGGGCCAGCAGCTCAGGGAACTCAAATGGCTTGATCAGGTAGTCATCTGCTCCGTTCTCCAGCCCCCGGACCTTATCCGCCAGCCGGCTTCTCGCCGTCAGCATCATGATACGGGAAGGGCAGTTTTTACGACGCAACAACTCAAGGACCTGCCAACCGTCCATCTCTGGCAGATTTATATCCAGGATAATCAGCTCATATTCGTGCTGCTTAGCCAAGAATAATCCATCTGACCCGGTGTGGACGCAATCTACGACATAGCCACATTCCGTCAGACCTTGACGCACATACTCCGCAGTTTTTACTTCATCCTCAATTACCAGAATTCGCATGGGATTTTGTCTCGATATCACTGAGCAATTAACCGCGCACGCGCGCCGGCATTATTGAAAGGGATGGTAAATCAAAATGAGCGTGCCGGGGCTCAAATGACGGATTTGTAATTTCTAGGTAATACAGTTGATAGTCTGGCGGTATATCTTGTCGCGGTTTGGGTTTGACAGTTGCGGGCCCTCTCTCCAGCAGGTGATTTGACCTTATGAAGTATTGGGTTATTTTCTTCTTTGTGCTGGCTTCGTTCCGCTCAGATGACGGCGAGGTCGCTCACATTGAAGAGACTGGTCATTGGTGTAGTCATGAACTTCACCGGCATGCGATGCGTACAATCGAACGCCTACTTGAATTTTAGGCAAAAAAAGGCGCCCAATGGGCGCCAAATATCCACCTTTTACCAAAGGAGCACTTAAGCCACTCAAGGTGAATTCGTAATGCTCGTTTTACTAATAGGACCAGTTAATGAATAACTGGTCCAGTTAGCGAATTACAGAATCGAAAGCGGGTACTCAATGATCACACGGGTTTCATCCAGATCCGATTCGAATGCAGTGGCACGTGTGGTTGCCTGGCGCAACCGGAAGGACAGATCTTTTGCTGGACCGGTTTGGACAACGTATTTGACTTCGACGTCACGCTCCCAACGCTTCTGATTGTCGAGCGGGTTGCCGTTGTCATCAGTGCGCATGTAGAACTGGTTAGCGTTCGAGTAATCCGCGCCCGAGCCTCTGGCGTAGCGGGTCATGAACGTCAGGCCTGGAATGCCGTAGCTGGTGAAGTTCAGGTCATAGCGCAGCATCCAGGAACGCTCTTTCGGCGAGTTGAAGTCGCTGTACTGGATGGAGTTGTCGACGAAAATCGAGTCCGACTGACGCAGGTAGTCAAAATCGTCGTCGCCGTTGTTGCGCTGGTGCGACAGGGCTAGGGTATGGGCACCGTAACGCACGCCGACCTTGGCACTCCAGATGTTGTTGTCGAATTCACCCAGGCGCTTCTTACCTTCATCTACGGCTTTGTAGTAGTTGAAGCCACCGATCAGCGCCAGATCGTCGCTCAGCGGGTAAACCACGCTGGTGCCGGCGTAGTACTGATTCCAGACGTCTTTCAGCTGGCTGGCGTAGACGCTCACAGTCCAGTTGTCGTTGATCGAGTAGTCACCGCCACCGTAACCGATCCATGGCGAGTTGACCGGGCCGCCGTAGAACGTCACGAAGTTGTCGTTCAGGTTGCTTGAGAGCGGCTGGCTCATCGCATGCAGACGACCACCCTGCAGGGTGAGGCCTTGGATGCTGGTGTTCTCAACGGTCACGCCGCGGAAGCTTTCTGGCAGCAGGCGAGAGTCGCCGGATGCAACGACCGGAGTCGATGGGAAAACATCACCTACTTTCACGATGGTATCGAACAAGCGGACTTTGGCTGCGCCGCCGACCTTGGTGTATTCGTCGCGAGCTTCGCCCTTGTTATCAACGGGTAGCACGTCGAAGGAGCTACGGCCGCCGTTGCGCCCATCACCGGTGTCGAGCTTGAGGCCGATCATGGCGAAGGCATCAACGCCAAAGCCAACTGTTCCCTGGGTAAACCCAGAGTTGAATTTGCTGATGATCGCGTGCGCCCAGGCTTCGGAGTAGCCGTTGGTGTTGCCCTTGCCACTGTTATAAGTGGGGGCAGTGCTGTCGCGGTTATCACGGTTGAAGTAGAAGTTACGGTTCAGCACTGTAAGGCTGCTGCCTTCAATGAAGCCTTCTGGCTTGTCTTCTGCCTGTGCCGAAATAGCATAGCTTCCAGACAGCGCAGAAACTGCCGCCAAATACAGTGGTACTTTGATTTTCATCCGATGCTCCTTTGATTCACGGCAGTTTTTATTATGTTTACCGGCGCGGGTGTCGTTAATTGTTCTGACCAGGCGGCGCGCCTAGCGTAGCGCGAGCTCATATTTGCAGGCCGAAGATAACGGGGGGGTGATAGGAAAATTACAATTTCGTCATCTACCTGTTGTTCGGGCCTTCGCACCGCGTGTTTGCCATCTCCGTTGCTTGTAACGAAATCATCGTGTCGGGTTTGGTTTCCCAGTATTTTCGGGCATTACAGGACATTCTTACGGAATTGTAATTTTCTAGCCACCCCTCTGATAGCTACCGCTCATTAGAGTGCCATCACCTAATCAAGTGGGGCTTGGCAGCTGTTTCGGCGTTCTCGCCAAGCTTTATCGAAGTTTGTGCACGAGGACCATCAAAGTGCCCCGGTATAACCGCAATGTCTTACCCAAGACCCCCGTCTCGCCCTGGAAGATCGCTGCACTCTGTGCAGTCATCTCTGGGTTGATGGCGCCTGCAGCCCTTGCCCAAAGCATCAGCTTGCCCCAGGCGCTTTCGACGGCCATGGATGCCAACCCAGACCTGGCCGCGGCCAGGCAAGAAATTGGGATCGCTGATGGTGCTCGCAAGCAGGCCGGGCTTATCCCCAACCCCACAATCTCGTATGACGTGGAAGACACCCGTCGTAACACCAGCCAGACGACTGTCTCTCTCAGCCAGACCCTTGAGCTGGGCGGTAAGCGGGGGGCTCGTGTTGACGTCGCCACATACGGGCAGACCGCCGCACAGCTTGAGTTAGACCGTCGCGTTAACGGCCTGCGTGCAGATGTCGTCCAAGCCTTTTACGCCGCGTTGCGGGCCCAGACAGGTCTCGACCTGGCCAAGCAATCTCTCGAACTGACTGAGCGCGGTCTTCGCATCGTCGATGGCCGTGTTCGCGCAGGTAAGTCGTCCCCAGTGGAGGCGACCCGCGCTCAAGTGCAACTGGCCGAAGCCCAGCTGCAAGTTCGACGTGCAGAAACGGAAAAAGCGACCGCTTACCAACAGCTCGCTCAAATTACCGGGAGCTCAGTCACCGTGTTTGATCGACTCGAATCGCCAACCCTCTCCCCGGGCTTGCCACCTCGCACTGAAGATCTGCTGGCTAAGCTCGACCAAACAGCAGAAATGCGTCAGGCCGTGGTGCAGATAGACAAGAGCGATGCCTCGCTCGGCTCAGAGAAAGCTCAGCGTATCCCGAACCTTACTGTCAGTGTAGGTAGCCAGTACGACCGCTCTGTGCGCGAGCGGGTCAACACTGTGGGCCTGTCTATGCCTTTGCCGCTGTTCGATCGTAACCAGGGCAACATTCTTTCCGCTTCTCGTCGTGCAGATCAGGCCCGGGACCAGCGCAATGCTGTTGAGCTGCGCCTGCGCACCGAAACCCAAACCGCGTTGAACCAATGGTCCACCGCCATGCAGGAGGTCGAGTCCTACGACAAGACCATTCTGCCTTCAGCCCAACAAGCCGTAGAGACCGCAACCCGCGGCTTCGAGATGGGCAAATTCGGTTTCATCGAAGTGCTGGATGCCCAGCGCACCTTGATCGTCGCTCGTGGCCAATACCTCGAATCGTTGGCAGCGGCGACCAATGCGCGTGCGCAGGTGGAAAGGGTTTATGGCGAAGTCGGCTCAACCGCCGGCACTCGCTGAACGGGCCAAACATTTTCTTCGGCACACAGCCTTGAACAAGCCGGTGCCTACGATCAGCAGGAGTAGCAATGGATAACAAACGCAAGATCGCCCTCGCGGTAGCCGCTGTGGCAGCCCTCGGATTTGGCAGCCTTGCCTGGAACAACAGTTCCGGACAGCAGGCCGCCAGTACTGCCGAGCATGGCGCTAACGATGGCCATGGCGACGAAAAGAAAGCCGCATCTGCCGCCAAAGAGGAAGGTGATGAGGGCCATGGTGAAGAAGGCCACAGCGAAGAGGGCGGTGAAGAAGAGGGCAAGCTGACGCTCAGCGCTGAACAGATCAAGGCCGCTGGTGTTGCCCTGGAAGCTGCAGCGCCTCGTGACCTCGGTACCGTCGTGAGCTTCCCTGGCGAAATTCGCTTCGACGAAGATCGTACTGCCCACGTGGTTCCTCGTGTTCCTGGCGTTGTTGAGGCTGTCCAGGCCAACCTGGGCGAGACGGTCAAGAAAGGGCAAGTCCTCGCGGTAATCGCCAGCCAGCAGATCTCTGACCTGCGCAGCGAACAACAGGCCGCACAGCGTCGCGTCGAACTGGCGCGTGTGACCTTCGAACGTGAGAAGCAACTGTGGCAGGACAAGATCTCTGCAGAGCAAGACTACCTCCAAGCACGCCAAGCGCTGCAAGAAGCGGAGATCTCCTTGGCCAACGCCAAGCAGAAGGTCGGCGCAATCGGTGCCTCGGTTAACTCCGTTGGCGGTAATCGTTACGAGCTCCGCGCTCCCTTCGACGCCGTGGTAGTGGAGAAACACCTGACCGTCGGCGAAGTCGTCAGCGAGGCGACCAACGCCTTCATCCTTTCCGACCTGAATCAGGTCTGGGCGACCTTCGCAGTTCCGCCGACAGATCTGGGCAAGGTCACGACTGGCCGTGCAGTGAAAGTCTCTTCGCCTGACATGAACGTCGAGGTCGAAGGGAAGGTGGGTTATGTCGGCAGCCTGCTGGGCGAGCAAAACCGTGCAGCTACTGTCCGCGTCACCTTGACCAACCCCAACGGCGCCTGGCGTCCAGGCCTGTTCGTAAACATTGCGGTCACCTCCCAGACCGATCGAGTTGCCGTAGCGGTCCCTGAGCACGCTGTGCAGACCGTTGAAGACAAACCTTCGGTATTCGTACGCACCCCAGATGGCTTTGACACCCGCCCGGTAAAACTGGGTCGCCGCGACAATGGGTACGTGGAAATCATCGACGGTATTGAAGCCGGCGCCCAGGTAGCAACCAGTGGCAGCTTCACACTCAAGTCCGAGCTCGGCAAAGCTTCTGCCGAACACGGTCACTGATGCGAACTGACAGGATGATTTCTCATGTTTGAACGTATCATCAGATTCGCCATCGAGCAGCGCATCGTAGTAATGATCGCCGTTCTGATCATGGCGGGTATCGGTATCTACAGCTATCAAAAGCTGCCCATCGATGCGGTACCCGATATCACCAACGTCCAGGTGCAGATCAACACTGCAGCGCCTGGTTACTCGCCCTTGGAAACCGAACAACGGATCACGTTTCCAGTTGAAACGGCCATGGCCGGTCTCCCGGGCCTTCAGCAGACCCGTTCCCTGTCTCGCTCTGGCCTGTCTCAGGTCACCGTGATCTTCAAGGATGGCACTGACATCTTCTTTGCCCGCCAGTTGATCAACGAGCGGCTGCAGGTTGCGAAGGAACAGCTGCCAGAAGGTGTAGAGGCCGTCATGGGTCCGGTATCTACCGGCCTCGGCGAGATCTTCCTGTGGACTGTTGAAGCCGAAGATGGCGCGGTCAAAGAGGACGGTACGCCGTACACCCCGACCGACCTGCGCGTGATCCAGGACTGGATCATCAAGCCTCAGCTGCGTAACGTCCCGGGTGTGGCCGAGATCAATACCATCGGCGGTTATGCCAAGCAGTTCCTGGTTGCGCCGGATCCAAAGCGCCTGGCTACCTACAAGCTGACACTCAATGACCTGGTCGCAGCGTTGGAAAGTAACAACGCCAACGTCGGTGCCGGCTACATCGAGCGTAATGGTGAACAGTTGCTCATCCGTGCACCGGGTCAGGTAGGCAATATCGAAGACATCGCCAACATCGTGATCACCAGTGTGGATGGTGCACCGATTCGCATCAGCAGCGTTGCTGACGTCAGCATCGGTAAAGAGCTCCGTACAGGTGCTGCTACTGAGAACGGCCGCGAAGTCGTGCTCGGTACCGTGTTCATGCTGATTGGTGAAAACAGCCGCACCGTATCTCAAGCTGTCGCCGCCAAATTGGCGGACATCAACCGCACCCTGCCAAAGGGCGTGGTGGCTGTGACTGTTTACGACCGTACCAACCTGGTTGAAAAAGCCATCGCGACGGTGAAGAAGAACCTGGTGGAAGGCGCGATCCTGGTTATCGCCATTCTGTTCCTGTTCCTCGGCAACATCCGTGCGGCTCTGATCACCGCGATGGTGATTCCGCTGTCCATGCTGTTCACCTTCACAGGCATGTTCAACAACAAGGTCAGTGCCAACTTAATGAGTTTGGGGGCACTCGACTTCGGCATCATCGTCGACGGTGCCGTGGTTATTGTAGAAAACGCGATCCGTCGACTGGCTCATGCGCAACATAAGCATGGCCGCATGCTCACCAAAACCGAACGCTTCCACGAGGTCTTTGCCGCGGCGCGAGAAGCTCGCCGGCCGCTGATCTTCGGTCAGCTGATCATCATGGTGGTGTACCTGCCGATCTTCGCCCTCACCGGCGTCGAAGGCAAAATGTTCCACCCGATGGCCTTCACCGTTGTGATGGCGCTGCTGGGTGCAATGGTCCTGTCCGTTACCTTTGTTCCTGCAGCTATTGCCATGTTCGTCACTGGCAAGGTGAAGGAAGAGGAAGGCGTGGTCATGCGCACAGCTCGACTGCGCTATGAACCGGTTCTGCAATGGGTGCTGGGACATCGGAACATCGCTTTCTCGGCCGCAGTAGCCTTGGTCGTGCTCAGTGGTTTGCTGGCAAGTCGTATGGGTAGCGAGTTCATCCCAAGCCTCAGTGAGGGTGACTTTGCGATGCAGGCCATGCGTGTGCCTGGAACGAGCCTCACTCAATCTGTCGAGATGCAGCAGCGTCTGGAGAAAGCGGTGATTGCGCAGGTGCCTGAAGTTGAGCGGATGTTCGCACGCTCGGGTACCGCAGAAATTGCATCTGACCCGATGCCGCCGAACGCCTCTGACGCCTACATCATGCTCAAGCCTCAGGATCAGTGGCCTAACCCGAAGAAGCCTCGTGATGAGCTGATTGCTGAAGTGCAGAAGGCCGCAGCGGGTGTTCCAGGAAGCAACTACGAGTTGTCGCAGCCAATCCAACTGCGTTTCAACGAGCTGATTTCGGGCGTGCGTAGTGACGTCGCTGTGAAAGTCTTCGGCGATGACATGGACGTGCTCAACAACACCGCCAACAAGATCGCGGCAGCGCTCAAAGCGGTCCCGGGCTCATCGGAAGTGAAAGTTGAGCAGACATCCGGCCTGCCGGTGCTGACCATCAACATTGACCGCGAAAAAGCAGCACGCTACGGCCTGAACATCGCGGATGTTCAGAACTCGATCGCTATCGCCGTGGGTGGCCGTCAGGCCGGCACGCTGTATGAGGGCGACCGTCGGTTCGACATGGTAGTACGCCTACCAGAGACCGTTCGCACCGACGTAGCGGGTATGTCCAGCTTGCTGATCCCGGTACCTGCCAATGCGGCACAGGGTGCCAATCAGATCGGCTTCATCCCGCTGTCCCAGGTCGCCAATCTGGACCTGCAACTGGGCCCGAACCAAATCAGCCGCGAGAACGGCAAACGTCTGGTTATCGTCAGCGCCAACGTTCGAGGCCGCGATCTGGGGTCCTTCGTTGAGGAGGCGACCGCATCGCTGGACAAGAAGGTGCAAATCCCTGCGGGCTACTGGACGACTTGGGGGGGCCAGTTCGAGCAGCTGCAGTCGGCTGCCAAACGCCTGCAGATCGTTGTTCCAGTCGCCTTGCTGCTGGTCATGACCTTGTTGTTCCTGATGTTCAACAACCTGAAGGACGGCATGCTGGTCTTCACCGGTATTCCATTCGCACTCACCGGTGGTGTTGTGGCGTTGTGGCTGCGGGACATCCCACTGTCGATCTCGGCAGGTGTCGGCTTCATTGCACTGTCCGGCGTTGCAGTACTGAACGGCCTGGTGATGATTGCCTTCATCCGCGGGCTAAGGGAGGAGGGACGAACGCTCAGACAGGCAGTCGATGAAGGTGCATTGACCCGTCTGCGACCTGTTCTGATGACAGCCTTGGTAGCGTCCCTGGGCTTCATCCCGATGGCTTTGGCCACCGGCACCGGTGCCGAAGTTCAGCGGCCATTGGCGACGGTGGTGATTGGCGGGATCCTGTCCTCCACCGCACTGACCTTGCTGGTACTGCCTGCCCTGTATCACTGGGCACACCGCAAGGATGAAGACGGCGACGAGGCCGAAGTGGTTAGCTAACAGCCTCCGCTAAAGAGAAGCCCACAACACGTGTTGTGGGCTTTTTTGTTTAAAGTGAAGTAGATGCACTTACCTTTCAAAATTGTAAGTTTCTCGTCATGCCGGTGATGCCTATGCATTGCTAAGGTTACGCCCGAGAAGTTTTGAAATTGAGAGGGTTTTATGAAAAAGCTAATTATCGCTGCTGCACTTGTTGTTTTCTCGGTGGCTTCGCAGGCCAACACTTTCTCCGAGAGCAAGCAGCTTCAATACACCAAGGAACACCAGACCGCAGTGGCCAAGTACGCGGAGAAAAATGGCAAGCCAATGCCAGAGATTCAGGATTACAAATATGGCATGAAGATAGACGTTGCGAAATTCGTACGTCAGTCGCAGGACCCCCGTACCTGCCAGGTCTATCCACGGTTGATGACCTTCGAGGACTCCCAGGGCACGCTCAAGACTGTTCGTTACTCGATGTATTCGCAATGCATCAACAACAAGTAGTAAACGATTTGAACAGAACAATTAGAGAATTCATAAATGCCAGGCAGTGCCTGGCATTTTTTATTACGCCCGATACCCCATAGCTTCGAAATGTTAACGCCTGGGCTCGGGCAAACCGTGCAATAGATCTTAGCCAACCAACAGAGACGGCTCCCCAACTGCAGAGGGCAATTGGAAGCCTTGACCCCAGAAGGGACGAGTTATGAAGAGTTTGCTTGAACGCCCTGATGACCAAGCCGGGCATGAAGGTCATAGCCATGAGCATGGCGGCATTTTTGGAATGAACACAGAGCTGATTTTCGCGCTGATCTGTGGTGCTCTCCTGGGTGCCGGAGCTCTCGCAGGAAAACTTGGCCTGATTGATCGTCTGCCTCTGATTCTGTACGTGTCGGCCTACGTGTTCGGTGGATGGTTCACCACTAAGGAAGCGGTTACCAACATCCGTCAGAAACGCTTCGAGATCGACTCGCTGATGCTTCTCGCCGCAGTCGGTGCCGCGAGCATCGGCGCCTGGGCGGAGGGGGCTCTGCTGCTGTTCCTGTTCAGTCTGGGGCATTCCCTTGAAAGCTACGCGATGGGGCGGGCCAAGAAAGCGATTGAGGCACTGTCCAAGCTCGCACCAGCCACCGCGATCGTACGCAGAGCAAATGGCACGGTGGAGATGCCCGTGGAGCTGCTGGTTCCCGGTGACGTTGTCATCGTGCGCCCCAATGACCGCCTGCCGGCCGATGGTTTTGTAGTCGTAGGCTCCTCAAGTATCAACCAGGCGCCAGTAACCGGTGAGAGCGTCCCCGTGGACAAGCAACCTGTTCCTGATGCCGAACTCGCACGCAGCAAGCCAGATGCAGTGGATGCAGCCTCGAAAGTCTTCGCCGGTACCATCAATGGCGAAACGCTCATCGAGGTTGAGGTAACACGGCGCTCTACGGAGAGTACCTTGGCGCGGGTCATCAAGATGGTCAGTGAAGCCGAAGTCAGGAAGTCACCGACCCAGCGATTCACGGACCGCTTCCAACGCATATTCGTCCCGTTGGTTTTACTGCTGGTAGTCGGGCTGCTATTTGCCGGCATTTTCCTTGACGAGCCGTTCCGTGACTCGTTCTACCGGGCGATGGCCGTACTGGTTGCAGCCAGCCCCTGCGCGCTCGCGATCGCTACACCAAGCGCCATTCTCTCTGGCATCGCCAGGGCAGCCCGAGGTGGCGTGCTGATCAAGGGCGGTGCGCCACTTGAAGAGCTTGGATCATTGAATGCCATGGCATTCGACAAGACCGGTACCCTGACCGAAGGGCGCCCACGTATCACCGATGTAATACCCATAGGCGGCACGCAGATCGAGGATCTGCTAAACGTCGCCATCGCTGTGGAGTCGATGAGCGACCATCCGCTGGCTGCGGCAATTGTGCGTGACGGTGAAGAGATGATTGGCACACGGCGCCGATTCCAAGCCAAGAACATGAGCAACATGATTGGCCGCGGCGTGCGTGCTGAGCTTGATGGGCAGTTCGTCTGGATTGGCAAGGTCGAGATGTTCGGTACCAATGGTATTCCCGCACTCAGCAAGGCAGCCCTGGAGGCTGCGGAGCGTCTACGTCAGTCAGGCCGTACCACCATGGTGGTACGGCGTGCTGACAAGGATCTGGGCGCTATCGGGCTATTGGACACACCCCGGGAGGGGGCCAAAGAGGCACTCCAGAAGCTTAGAGAGATGGGCATCGAACGCATGGTCATGATTTCTGGAGACCACAACCGCGTTGCAGAGGCTGTAGCCAAACAAGTTGGCTTAGATGAAGCGTGGGGAGACCTGATGCCGGAAGACAAGGTCAAGGCCATCAAAAACCTGCGCCTTAGCGCCAAGGTGGCCATGGTGGGTGACGGCGTCAATGATGCCCCTGCCATGGCCAGTTCGAGCGTTGGTATCGCAATGGGGGCTGCTGGATCTGATGTTGCCCTGGAAACGGCTGATATCGCGCTTATGGCTGACGACATCAGGCAACTCCCATTTGCGGTGGGGCTGAGCCGTCACACGCGATCGATCATCCACCAGAATCTGTTCGTCAGCTTGGGGATTGTGGCCATCCTGGTTCCGTCCACCATCATGGGCTTGAGCATTGGTGCCGCTGTTGCGATCCATGAGGGCTCCACACTGTTGGTCGTCTTCAACGCCTTGCGCCTGTTGGCCTACCGCAGAAGCACCTGATCCCTGAGCTTCAATCATGAAGCTAAGCAGGGAAATGACCTGAAGTAGAAGTACGGGTCGTGCGCGATCAGCGCACGACCCGTACTTTTCTCTCACTCGTCGATCCCGATGCGCTTGAGGCTTTCAAGGGCCTTTCCGCACTCAGGTGAGCCATGCCGTAAGCCGCAGGCCAATGCAGCTTTGAGGCTCATGACACCGGCTACGAAACCGACTTGATTGCCGACTCCGTGTCCGTCCGCAAATCCCTGATCATACGCAATCTCGACAAGCGCATTGATCGCCGCCAGGGTGTCCTGTTTGTTTTTACTCTTTTGCATATCTACTCCGCGAGCATTCAGCTCATATCGCTCGGTTAGGTGGCGGCGCCTTCAGGTTTGGGGTGAGCGAATCCCGCTCCCATAGCCAATCCCTAACGGGGGGCTCAGCCCGCCACCGTAAGGAAAATCAGCTATTGAGAGCAGATGACTCGTTTTGGTCACCCGTGCTGCTCGCCTCACCGCATTGGCACTGAGTGGGTACATCCGGGTAGTCGCTGTGATTCTCAATGAACAGCGTTCGGCAGGTTTCGCACCCATAGATCCGGGGCAGGGATTTAAGGCCGCTCGGAAGCACGTCACTCAGAGGCTCGTTATGCCAAGGAGCCCCGTCAAGGATTCTTGAACGCAGGATGTTTCCCAGGCGCCAGGTGTCACTTTGTGCGCGCCAGGACCACATCGGCGCAGAAAGCGAATACTGGATGAAGGTCTCTTGTGACTGCCTGGATAGCGGGTACTTGGGGCGGGTCCAGCCGGAATCGATGATGCTGAACCCCATGCCCATTTCTGCGCTCGGGTGGGTCTTTTCACCAAAGAAACGGTCATGCGTCGCTGGAGCCGTCGCATGATGGTCAGTCGGTGGGAATACCCACAGATAACACTCATCCCGGTTGACCATGCTGATGAGCTCGCTTGGCCCCCGCATGGGGGAATTTGCAGCCAGGGCGAAGCGATCCTTCCACGACATTTTGGGAGGCGGCGCAATACCAGCAGCGATGGCCAACGTGGCAGTCTTGGGGACGAAGCGATCGCCTAGCTCGTTCAGATCCAGGTTCTTGCAGAGAGCCTTGAAGGCCTTTTTGCGAGTCTTCGAGCTGAAGGAGGGGTCAAGGAGCAGGCGAACCTGGTTCACGCCGATTCCCGCAGTTCGTAGCACCTCAATGACTTCTTCAGCCACACCGACTGCTTGAAGATCGGTCAATCCTAAGCACGTTTTCGCCCGCTCGACCGCCGCGTAGAGGTTGTACTGCCGTGTCTCGTTGTCACGACAGACCTGAATTGGCAGCTTGTCTTGGATGGCAACTTGCGGTGCAACGGAGCCGATGGCCGCGTGGAACAGCTGGTGGAGGTGCAGATGAGAGTACGGGCGGCCAGAAGCCGAGAACGAGGCGTGCAGCTGAGCAGCGAGAGGTTGAAGCAGCTTTTTTGCAGACATGACTATCCCCTAATGAGCGACGTTGGGGTAGCTGCGCTTGTAGGGCCGTTAGACGCGAAGCTGGACGTCGAATCAGGTTCAATCATGAATAGGAGTCAGGTTTGATTTGCTTGCACGGCCACCATGCAAAGCCCGACGCGGCAATCACATCAGATTCGCCGAGCTTTGGCAAGAGCGGTCATCGGTAAGCGAAAGCAGGTAGGAGGAGGGCGCTCCATGCTTGATCACCTCCAGAAACAGGAAAGCCGGAAGCACGTTGAGCGCTTCCGGCTTTCTCACGTCAGACTGATGAGAGGGATCAGAAGACGTATTGCAGGCGGGTCACGATGGCATTGCCGCTGTCGTCGCCCACGGTGTTCTCGTTGTTGTCGGTGCGCACGTTGATGTAGTTGGCACTGACTTTCACCGCCTCGTTGACGTACCAGTTCACACCCACCGTGTGGCTCTTGGCCTTGCGCTCGTTCGATTGGTCCGCCGCGGTGACCAGGTTGCCGTCTTCGACCTTGATATCGTCAAAGCGGTAGAAGACTTCCCAGGCCCCCAGTTCCTTGTTCTCTGGTTTGATAGTGTCGAACTTGGCACCATCGAGCTTGTAGATACGCGGCTCGCCGGTCAGGGTGTAAGCCATCTGGGCGTAGTAACCGGAGGCCTTCATGTCGTTGTTGGCCTGGTCAGCTTTCAGCTTGCGGCGAAGGTATTCCGCTTGAACCGAGAACGGGCCGGTGGCCCAGGCACCTTCGAGACCCCAGACCGAGTCGTCCTTCCACAGGCCATCTTGTGCAGCAGCACCGCCAAACAGCATGCGGTTGCCGTTGGTGCCGGCATCGCCGCCGCCATTGGTATCTACACCGCGGACGCCCAGACGCGAACGAATCCGGGTATCGACCGCACTGTTTTTGAGGTCGCGGTAAGCGTACTGAGCACCGACGTGCAGGACGTTGCCATCACTGTGCAGCGGTGCGAACACGCCACGTACGTTGTAGCGCTTGGTGCTGTCGCCATCCGAGTTGTTATTGGTTTCGCTGAAAACGCTACCGGAAACATAAGCCATGTCAGCGATGGTGCTGGTGGCTTGAACACCCATGCCGGCGTTGTCGTTGATCCAGTCCGCCAGGTCGTACGAGAGGTTCCGCTCCATGGCGGTGGTCCACTTCGAACTGGTGGCTTTCTCAAGACCGAAGTCGGTGTAGAAACGGCCAAAGCGCAGTTGCACCGGCTTGAAACCCGTGTAGGTCAGGCTGGCTTCGTCGAAGTAGCCGTCGGAGTCGTTGCCCGTGTTGCGGGAAAGGTCGTAGTTGAGCTGATACTTCCAGTCGCGGTACAGCACGCCACCGAGCTCAAGGTAGGCGCGACGGAAGTAGCCTGCGTCAGCGGTATCGCCATTCTTGGTGAAGACACCATCGAAACGGCCGTAGTCGGCCTGAACTCGGCCGCCCAGTTTGAAACTGAATTCCTTGTCAGAAGTCGATACTTCAAGACCGCCCTTGGTCTTCAGAACGATGTCAGCTCCGTCAGTGGTTACTGTTCCGGAGAATGCTTGCGAGGAAAATGTGCCTATTATTGCGGCAGCCAACAGCTTTTCCCGCATGTTCGAAGAACGGATCATTGCTTGCCTCTCGTATGTTAAGTGCTTAGCTACCGACGTTATATTTCGCCCTGCGCCGGCCTAAATTTATCTTGCAGATGGGAGCAGGCCACGGTTGTCACCCGCTGTAACAAGATGCCTTTGTTCTAAGCACTCTGACTAGGTTGCAAGCGAATATGACAGTTGTGTTTCTGTAGTGTTAACGGAGGAGTTTGAAACCTAACAAAACTGTTACCGAACAAGCCAGTCCTTCTTATCAAAGAAGCTCTTCTTGATCAATCTTCGAATTTCCAAAACCTGCGGATTGCGGACAAGCTTCGTTTTGATAACAAGATAGACATCTTTCTCCTCCAGGTCGTCCAGGAAACCCGGCACGGGTAGGATATTTCTCTCCAGTTTTCGGCTGTAGTCGGGCAGCACTCCAATACACGCACCGCCAACGACAAGGCCTCGTGATAGGTTGTAGCTCTTGACCCGAGTGGTACCGCCCTGATGCTCAGCCATTATCGATGCCCACTTTCGTGAGCCCGCCAAGATCTCTTCATCCCAAGGGACAACGAGCATGAAGTTGTGCAAATCCAAGCTCTCCACTGGAAGGGTGACGCTTCTTGAATAGCGGCTGGAAATGAACAGGGCGTGCCCAATCCGGCCAAGCCTTTCAAACCTATACGTAGGATGGCGATCAAGCGCGCCTTTATCATCTGGGCTCACCAAAGCGATACCCACATCGACTTCACACTCAGAAAGCATCTGCGTTGTGCATTCTGAATGGATTTCCAGCTGCATTTCGGCATGATCACGCACGTAGGCGACTAGATCGCGGTTTACGATGTCGTTCAGCACTGGCTCTGTGATCGCGATGGTAAGCCTGGGGACTTCCTTTTCACCGGACTTGCCAAGGCCGTCTGGGCCGAAGAGCTGGCACAGGTAATGGCTGACCCTCTCGCCTGTGCGGGTCAGGGCAAGCTTGTTGTGTTTGTAGACAAACACGGGAGCACCAATGTGCTCTTCCAGTTTCTCCAAGCGTTTCCGCAGGCCTACCACTGGCACATTGAGCCCTCGGGCAGCCTGTTTGAAACTGGCACAACGTGCTGTTGCGAAAAACTCTACGGCCAGCTGATCATCAATTGGCAAATCATCCAATATGTCAGGGCTGTAAGGAACAACGCTGCTTGTATATGTTTCATTTTGTGTAACCATTAGGTCCCCCTTAATTCGGGGAATCTATCTCAATGCCACCCGGTGTTTCCTTATCTTGTCAACATTGTAATCCACGGGTCATGCATGCGTTATCGGAAGGCTTTTATTTCGAAAGCGTAATTTTCAGGCAATCCCTCTGATATTGTAGCGTGCTAGCCTAGTGCGCCGACTTGTTACTTACCATATATAGATTCGGCTAATTACGCATTTACATTTAGTTCACTATTTTTTCACCTTTGCCTCCATAGGCTTTGGGCATGGAAAATCAAACCCCACCTCTTACTACCTTACTGATTCGTTATCTGGGGATCGGCTTCATAGCAACGGGAGTCCATTATGCGGTGTTCCTATTGCTGGTTACGACAGAATTCGTTACTCCGTTACTGGCCAGTATCTGTGGCGGCATGGTTGGCGCAATCGCGAGCTTCATTGGAAATAGGGCGCTCTGTTTTGTGGCAGATGGCTCTCGTAAGTTTCAGCCTGTCAGGTTTGCACTGGTCGCGTTAACCACAAACTTCGGCAATGGCGTGGGTATGTGGTTCCTCATCAAGTCGAATCTGTCACCGCTCATCTCCCAAGTCGTAGTGACCTTAAGCCTCACTGCACTTGGATTCATTGCACATCGTTTTTGGACATTCAATCATGCAGACATTACATCGCTTTCCCGAGCGCCCTGATCCCTTGTTAACCATCGTGGTCCCTTGCTTCCAGGAAGAGGAAACCATCCCCGAGTTCCACCAGCGAATCACCCGCGTGGTGAAGCGCTTACCCGTCTCCTGCGAAATCCTCTATGTCGACGACGGCAGTAATGACCGGACGGCCGACATTCTTCGCCACTATCAGGATGGGTCATCTGTACGTTGCCTGTCCCTGAGTCGCAACTTCGGCAAAGAGGCTGCACTGAGCGCCGGGATAGACCATGCCCGTGGCAGTGCGCTGATCTTCATTGATGTCGACCTGCAGGATCCACCAGAGCTCATCGCGGCCATGGTGGACTACTGGCAACGCGGCTACGACGTGGTGAACATGCAGCGCAACCTGAGAATCGGTGATTCGTGGTTCAAGCGCATGAGTGCCCGGGCTTACTACTGGGTCATGCAGCGCCTGGTGGAGAAGGTGGACATGCCGGCCGATGTCAGCGATTTCCGATTGATTGGGCCTGCGCCGCTGGCAGCCCTGCGGGCCCTGGATGAACGCTCCAGGATTCTCAAAGGCATGATCGGCTGGGTAGGCTTTCGTACCATCGAACTGCCCTACAATCGCACTGTTCGCCATGCCGGGAGCACCAAATGGAATGCAGCTGGCCTGTTCAATCTGGCCATCGAGAGCATCGTCAGCTTCTCTCGCAAACCACTGCGCATTTTCAGCCTCATCAGTTTCGGTCTTTTCGTCTCCAGCATCTGCTACATGCTTGCGTCGCTTGTGGCAGGCAGTTTCGACATCCATCACCTGATCGTCGGAATGGCTTCATTCATGTGCGTCGGTGTCGCCATGGTGGGGGAGTACCTGGGCGTGACACTCGCGGAAGTGAAGCGCCGGCCTCTCTATTTCCTGAAGCACAGCAACAAGGCAGATCCCGTGTCACTCCACCCTTCGATGGCTTCGATCGAGGGTAAGAAATGCTGAACCTGAAGAACGAGAGGACGCTGTGGTGGGTCCTGGGTTCGATTTTGCTATTGCGTTTGGTGGGGCTGGGCATCTACCCGCTGATGGACACATCTGAGGCCCGTTACGCTGAAATGGCTCGCAAGATGGTCGAGTTGAATGACTGGATCACGCCCATGTTCGACTACGGGGTACCGTTCTGGGGCAAGCCTCCGTTGTCCTTCTGGACCCAGGCCGCGAGCATGACGGTCTTCGGCGTTAACGAGTTCGCTGCGCGCTTCCCAGCGTGGCTACTCCACCTGGCAAGCTGTTTCATCATCATCAAACTCGGCACGCAGCAGATTTCTCGTAACGCCGGCATCTGGGCTGCCATTATTTTTTCCAGCACCACACTTGGCCTGGTCTCCAGCGGTGTTGTGCTGACTGACCCTGTTTTGTCGTTCTCGATTCTGCTGGCCAGCTACGGTTTCTGGCGTTGGATGAAGTGCGCCAGCAAGGCGGATGCCTACCTGATGTTCGCAGGTCTCGGGCTGGGCTTGCTTGCCAAAGGGCCGCTGACCCTGGTGCTTATGGGGGCGCCGGCATTCGCCTGGTTCGTTATCTACAAGGAATGGGGACGGGTACTGAGGCTTCCCTGGATTAGCGGCCTTGTACTCATGTTCGGTATATCCGTGCCATGGTATGTCGCGGCCGAGATGAAAACGCCCGGCTTCATGGAGTACTTCTTCGTTGGTGAGCACTGGAGCCGCTACGTCGTCAGTAACTGGGCAGGGGACCTCTATGGTAGTGCTCATGCCAAGCCGTACGGCAGCATCTGGATCCAGCTCGGATTGTCGCTACTGCCATGGGCCTTGTTTCTACCACTGTTGATCCGCAAGCGTGGATCGATGCAGCGCTTCAAAGCCTACCTCTGGCTGTGGGCCTTGGCGACACCGGTCTTCTTCACATTTGCAGGCAACATTCTGTGGACCTACCTGCTACCCGCGCTGCCAGCGTGGGCATTGCTGCTGTCTGCACGGGTCAGCGAAGTTGGCCCGAAGACCACCTGGGCTGCCGCTGCGAGCGCATTGGTGTTGCCAATCATCGGTGCGGGCATCATCTACGCCGGGGTACTAGAGGAGCGCCCTCAGAATCAGCGGGATGTGGTTCAAGCCTGGCTCAATGTGCAGTCTGCTCATTCCGCTCCCCTGATCTATCCTGGCCGCCGCTCATACTCGTCGGAGTTTTACAGCAGCGGGAAGTCCGAGAACATCAAGGATCCTGCCAAGTGGCCGCGGGATGGCTCGTTCTATCTGTCCAGGCGCTTGCGAGACAGCAAGGATGGTCTGCCCGCTGATCTAGCTTGCACATCGATCACCGAAGCGAACGCCAGCCAGCTCCTGCTGTGCCATTGGAAACGCCCCGCACAAGGTGCCGAGGGTCTGGCCGGAGAAAGCAATGCGGAAACGCCTCGCAAGAACGAAGGCTAAATTCCAAGCACAAAAAAGCCAGGTTTTACCCTGGCTTTTTTGTCGATTTCTTTCGTCATTTGAAGTCCTATTTAACCGCCGATTAATTGTCGGCTTGTTCCTTACCATCCTTGCTTTCTTTCTTTTGCTCTTGAGCGACTTGTTGTTTGTTCTGGTCCGAAGAGTCATCGCTCCATAGGCGAGCCTGTTCGGTTCGGAAGTTCTCGTTGAACTGTTTCGTTCGCTCGAAGCCGCCTTCAGCGTAAGCGGTACCCATGAGACCCAGCAGCAGGCTGCCAATAGCGATAGATTTGACAAATTTCATTGTGAACCTCGGTTCATACTAGGCCAACCTGATTAGCGGCCTTTGTTGGTTTGTAGTTTAGGAACGCGAAGCTAACGACAAGGTGAGTCAATAATTACAATTCCGTAATTTTGGCTGCAGATAGGATGCGTTAAATCTTCAAATCTGGAAGGATCATGTCTATCTCGGCACTGTCGAGGGCGACTTCGAATTTTCTCTTAAATTACAATTTTGATATCTAGCGCGTTAATTCAGCGCGGCGTTGTTGGCCGCCCTAGGAGATAGCCATGAATGACATAGAGCCCTGGGCAGTTGCTATCGGTGACTTTCGCCGCTGCACTGAAAAACTCACTGTCCAGCTCGATGAGCTGACCTCGCAGACGCGCACCTCCAGCGCTGTTCTGGAGAGGTCGAACGAACTGGTGGAGCAGGTGGACGCTGTCGGCCGGCAGATTCAGGAGGAGGTGCGAAAGGCGGAGAAGGCTTGGTCGAACGCGGAGGAGGTTGCCTTGCGCGCCGCTGCATCAGCGTATTCAGCTGCATGCCGCGGAGTCGACACCGCCATCCAGCCACTGATCTCGGAGCTTACAGCAGCGACAAAGGCGGCGGACGCCTCTATCCAGGAGCTCAAGCGGGCACCGGTGCTGGCCAAGCGTTATGTGATGGTGGTCGCCACGGCGTTCTTCATTCTGGCGCTGATCTGTGTCTACTCGACCATGCGCCTGATCGATGCCGCCGGCAGCGTAAGTGCTCAAGAGAAAGTGAATGCTCAGTACTTCTCACACCTGTGGAAAAACGCCAATCCTGACGAACAGAAGATTATTAAGTCGGTGATTCTGCGGTCGCCCATGGACCCTGTGGTCCTTCGGCACTGATGCATTGAGGCAAACAAAAGGCCCGTCGATTGACGGGCCTAATCGTGTCTGCGCAATTTAAGCGGCGGTCATTGCCGGCTGCATTTGCTGGGCTTCCGGAAAGTGAAGGTGGAACCAGGTGAAGTTTTCTTCGGTCACCTCCACGCTCGCCGATCCCTGGTGCAGACTCATGATCGACTGCACAATGGCCAAGCCAAGACCGGTACCGCCTTCGCTCCGTGCTCGGCTCTTGTCCACACGGTAGAACCGCTCAAACAAGTGCGCGTGGTGTTCCTTGGCAATACCACGGCCGGGGTTGCCGACACTCAACGTCGTACCGCTCGCACTATGCTGCACCTTAACGTAGACCGTGCGGCCGCGAGGGCAGTAACGGATCGCGTTCGAGACCAGATTCGAGACGGCACGTTGAACCATCAGGCGATTCCCGCGCACCACGTCATCACTGCCGGAGATCTGCAGCTGAATCTCGCCTTCTTCTGCTGAAATGCTGAAGAGCTCGCACACTCGCTGAACCTCGTCGACCAAGGAGACGGATTCGAACTCCACCATTGATGCTGGATGACTGACCTGGGCCAAGAACAGCATGTCGGAAACCATGCGGCTCATGCGGTCCAGCTCTTCTGTGCACGACTCCAGAACCTCCCGGTACTCGGAAAGCGATCGTTCTCTGGTCAAGGCAACCTGGGCCTTGCCCATCAGGTTGGAAAGCGGTGCTCGAAGTTCGTGAGCAAGGTCGTCAGAAAACTGCGAGAGCTGCTGAACCCCATCATCCAGGCGAGCCAGCATGATGTTGATGCCGTCGGCGAGCATTTTGAGTTCTGCCGGCATCCCATCAGTTGGAAGGCGATGGTCGAGGCTCTCGGTTGAGATTTTCGAGGCGATCTTGAGGAACTTGGTCAGTGGTAGCAGGCCTCTGCGCACAGTCCACCAGCCAATGGCCAAGATCAGTGCGAGGATGACGGGGGACATCATCAAGGCCCAGGTCAGCAACGCATCGAGCAGCGCCTCACTGGATGACTGGTCCATGGTCATATAGACGCTGACCTCTGTTCCATCGCCCAAACGCATGATTCGAGAAGCACTCAGCAGAGGACGGTCCTGCGTATCACGCCATTCGTGCTCTTTGGGCTGGGCCGCCGGCTGAAACTTGTGCACCTCCAGATTGACCTGTTTCGAGCCAATCGAGAGCAGGGGAGTCTGATTCTGTGAGGTATCGAATATGCTCACATACAGGTTGTTGTGGCCCATGACCAAATCGACAAGCTGATGCGCATCCGCGTTGACGCCGGAGATGTCCGGGATGGTGGACAGGTTGTGAGCCATCCCCGCCATCTTTACTTCCAGGTCTGCTCTGGCATTTCTTTCCAGAGCCTTGCCTACCATCAGATAGCCAAAGGTGGCGAACAGAAGCAGCAACGCTGCGCTCATCAACCCAACTTTTAACCCCAGCTTTGCAGCCAGGCTGAATGGCCTCATGCGCGTTCCTCAAAAACGTACCCAACGCCACGAAGCGTGTGAATGAGCTTGGTTTCAAACGGCTCATCGATCTTCGAGCGCAAGCGCCGGATGGCTACATCGATGACATTGGTGTCGCAATCGAAATTCATATCCCAGACCAACGAGATGATCTGAGAGCGAGTCAGCGCTTCGCCCGTTCGGCTCATGAGCAGGTGCAGAAGCGCAAATTCCTTGGTGGTGAGATCGATGCGTGTGCCACCGCGGAAGACGCGATGGCGGACGGAGTCGAGTTCCAGATCGGCAATTTTCAGCGAGCTCTTCTCGACTAACTCATCACCACGGCGTTGCAGCGAACGGATGCGAGCAAGCAGCTCAGGGAATTCGAATGGCTTCACAAGGTAGTCATCCGCGCCGCCGTCCAAGCCCTTGAGCTTGTCATTGATGCGTCCGCGGGCGGTCAGCATGATGATGCGGACCCGGCTGGTCTTACGGATGGTTTCCAGCAGGTCCCAGCCGTCGATACCCGGGAGGTTCACGTCCAGGAGGACCAACGAATAGACATTAGTGTTGAACAAGTGCAGAGCATCTACACCGTTGTGCACGATATCTACGACATACCCGCTTTCGGATAGGCCCTGCTGAAGATATTCGGCAGTTTTAATTTCGTCTTCCACAACTAGAACGCGCATAACTTATCTCAAGGTGTGAGGAAGGAGTTGGCCTAATCCGCCAAGATTATGGTTGCAGGCTGTTCGAAAGTTTGGCTGAGGGTATGGCATGTGGTAGTCGCTACCTCTGTCCATACGCCGGGTCACCTGAGGACGCTTGAATCTTAACGCGAAGAAGCTGGCCGCGGCGAAATCCTACAAATTTGTAATGTAGCCGCAAGATTTCTGACAGTAATGCAGGCTCCACCCCTAAGCATAGCGGATTCTGGGGCCTGCGGCGGTGTATGACAGATTCGCCTGGCAGGTGGAATCGGCCAGGACAGGCAGCATTTCGGTCGTTAGCTTGCAAGGACTGGTACTGGCCTTGGATCGAGGGCGCCACGCAGGCAGACCCCATGCACGGCCGCAAACCGCAGCGCCTTTCTGCAAATTAGTTCACGTGGCGGCTCGATATTCTCTCGAATAATTATCTTACAATCTATTACATGTCCAAATTGTAATTGCCCGATCATCTTGGTGTTAGCCTCCTTTGCTAGTTTAAGGGCAGCGGAAGAGGCATCGCTGCTTTGGAAATTGTCTCATTTCAAAGCAGCTTGGCAAGAGCACCGAGCAGTTGTTCGCGCCAGTGCATTCACCTGTAAACCATACGCTCCTTTGGTAGGTGAATTTTAGCGCCCCCCTACGGGCGCTTTTTTATTAAGGGACTTCTTATGAACACTACTGTATCAGCGATCGCCGTGTTTTTGCTCTTTACATCACTAACAGCCAATGCCCAAAGCGGTATGGAGATCAATAAACGCATCGAGCGTACTGCTAGAGAGGCTACAGCGGATTATGCTCAACGCGTAAAAAAGCCCATGCCTCAACTAGAAGACTACGCCTATGGCATGGACCTGGACGTTGGTAAGTTGGTGTATGTATCACCCAGTGTGCGGTACTGCGGTAATGTAAGAAGCATGATGACCTACGAAGACTCGAAAGGCGAACTGCACATGGTTCGCTACCTGGTGAAGGGCGAGTGTGTTAATAGCCGTTAAGACTCATCAAGATGATCCCTGCGGCCACCGGATCATAGAAGCTCAATGCCGAACCGGCGCAGCAGTATGGCGAAGCCTCCGAAGCTGGCCATTGTGATGAGGATGCTGCTGATCAGTGTCGGCCAAAAGCCGAGCTTAGGTAGCAGCAATGGAAAAGCAATAAACATCGGTAGGGTCGGAAGCACGTACCAGAACGTGTACCAAGCATGGTTGGAGATCTTCTCCATGCTCTGGTTCTCTAAATAGAGCCAGACCAACGTCACGACCGTGACCAAGGGTAGGGCGGCGACCAAGCCGCCCAGCTTGTCGCTGCGTTTCGCCAGCTCTGACACGAGAATCACTATACCGGCAGTGAGTAGGTACTTCGTGATGATCCAGGCCATCGCTGAGCCTTCTGGAGGTTGTTGACGAGGGCAGGCGAAGCCATTCACCAACCCCCTTGAAGCGCTCCTGCCGTTTACGGCATCCCTCACCGCATTTTTTTTGCAACATCACCCTCAGCCAGGAGGGTGATGTGTTTGCATGGTGTTTACCGATCGGTCAGTGCGAGGGTGAGGGAACGCTCTCGTGGAAAGCTGCCCGCTCGATCTGGATGGTGCAGTGATGGATTTCGAATGCATCGCTGACAGCATCCACGACGGCCGCCAACACAGCATCCCCATCTGCAGAATCCCGAACCACTACGTGCGACGTCATCACGTTACTGCCACTGCTGACAGCCCACACGTGCAAGTCATGAACGTCCGTCACGCCATCTACTCCGAGGATGGTGGCCTCGATTGCCGTAACGTCGAGCCCCCTCGGGACACCCTCCATGAGGATCCCCAGGCTTTCGCGAAGCAACTGCCACGTCCGCGGCAGAACCCAAAGGCCGATCGCCACAGCGACAATCGTGTCGACCCAGGTCCAGCCGGTGAAGCGGATGATAAGTGCCGCGATGATTACGCCAAGCGAGCCGAGCATGTCGCTCCAAACTTCGAGGTAGGCTCCTTTGACGTTGAGGCTTTCGTTGCTCGCAGATGCCAGAAGGCGCATCGAAATTAGGTTGATGATCAGGCCGGCGATTGCGATCCACATCATCGCTCCGGTAGCGATCTCCGCCGGCATGAAGAAGCGCTGGTAGGCCTCATACAAGATGTACATCGCCACCAGGAAGAGCAGCACGGCGTTGAACGTCGAAGCCAGAATTTCCAGGCGCGCATAGCCGAAGGTTCTTTTCTGATCCGCCGGCCGCTTGGCTATCTGAAGTGCAATCAGTGAGATCGCCAAGGCGGCAGTATCTGTGAACATGTGAGATGCGTCCGACAGCAGCGCCAGGCTGCCGGTAATCCACGCACCGATCACTTCTGCAATCATGAAGCTGCCAGTCAAGCCGAGCGCCATGATTAGCTTCTTCTGATGCCCCTCGCGTACTGCAGCGCTGCCATGGTCATGATTTGAACCCACGTATTTCTCCTTGCGCAGGGTTGTGGTCTCGTTGGCCTTCCTGTCTACCTAGCCTTAGAGCGTCGCTTGGCCACAGTGACTGCAAAATCTTGCTCCTGCACTCAGCAGCGAGCCGCAGGCGGTGCAACCACTCGATAGCGGTGTTCCGCAGTTTAGACAAAAGCGTGCTGACGGATCGTTGGCCGTCCGGCACTGCCTGCAGCCCTGCAGATCTTTGATGGGGGCAGGAGTGGGAGGGCGCCCGCCGTCATACACCTGATTACCGCCGTCGCAGCCCTGCTGCCGGCCATGGCGATCATATTGCTCGGCCCCATGTCCCCCGCTGTGGTGCTTGCCTCCACCGTGGTTTCCACGGCCATGGTGCCCGCCCAGGATGTTTTTGAAAAAGCTCATGGTATTCGCCCCTCATTGATGGGTGACATATTAACGAGCAAAAGTTGAAAATAATATTCTGCTCGCGAGAAAGACTTGTAAGTTGAATTGAAAGTTCAAAATTAGCCTACGACAAAACGAAACCGTTTTGTTTGTGAAATTAAATTTATCTAGCTGAGCGGAGCATTGCTTTTGGTGGGTAGTATCCCCCTAATTTTGATCATAGCGTGATCAATGACAATCAAAACAGCAGTAATTGGATTTCTGTCAGCATTGTAATCCCGAGGTCATCGTGTCGTTATCAGGTCCCGGAAATAATGCGCTCAGCGAGATTCATTTCTCTTTTTATCCCTATGCCTCACACATACTAAGCGTCCCCAACGCCTAGGGGCCTAAGGCCTCTGACGCTCCGCACATTGCGCAATCGCTCAGCATCTGTCGACGGTTTGCCTTGTAGCTCCCGCTAACTCCATAGCTACCGCCATGGATAAGCAGCTTCCAGAGTTTGATAATGACACCTTCCAAATCCATTGTTCACACCCTGTTAAGCAAATGGATCTTTGCTATTCGCAATGCGCGGCAGAAAGGCATCAGTACTAATTTGCTAATCGGCCTGGTGACTTTTTGGTTACTGCTATTCGCGAACGCTGAGCTCTGGAACGTGCTCTGGAAGCTGGTATTCAAAACCGATGAAGTGAACTGGCAGCTAGCGGCTAGCCTCCCAGTCATAGTATTCGCATGGGTGTTTACCGTTCTGAGCTTGCTGTCATGGGGGCGGCTGGCCAAACCCATACTGTGCCTGGTACTGATCAGCGCGTCTTTTGCGAGTTACTTCATGAATGCCTACGGCATCGTGATCGATTACACAATGTTCACCAACGTTGTGGAGACCGACGTCGCTGAGGCAACCGAGCTGCTGAATTGGAAGCTCGGTCTTTGGGTCGCAATGGTTGGGGTGTTGCCCGTCTACCTGATTGCCCGGGTTCCCCTCCGGCGCAAGCCTTGGGCCAAAGCTTTGGTCAGCAGGTTCATTGCTCTGTCGCTCGCTCTGTTGACCTTATCTGGCATCGCGTTGAGTCAGTACCAGTCGTATGCCTCCTTGCTGCGCAACAATCGGGAGATCCGGCTGATTCTGGTACCTACCAACTTGTTTGCGGCTGGCCATGGGTACCTGAAGCGTCAGCTGGCCTCACCTAAAACGCTGACGGCCATTGGTACTGATGCGGTAGTTAATCGACAGGGTGCGGCTCGTAAACCCAGGCTGCTGGTACTGGCAGTAGGAGAGACCGCTCGCTCCGCCAACTTCTCCCTCAACGGCTACTCCCGTGAAACGAATCCGGAACTAGAAAAGCGAAATGTCATTAGCTTCACGAACGTGAGCTCCTGCGGTACCGCTACCGCGGTCTCGCTGCCATGCATGTTCCTGGACGTGGGTAAGGCCCAGTACAAAGATGGCTTGGCCAAGAGCCGAGAAGGGCTGCTCGACGTGCTTCAACGCGCTGGCATCAGTGTCATGTGGACTGACAACAACTCGGGGTGCAAAGGGGTCTGCGACAGGGTTCCCAACCACAAGGCTGCCTCTCACGCGGATTCCCAACTGTGCACCAGCGAGGAGTGTAAGGACGGGGTGCTGCTCACGGAGATGCAAGACTTCATCAAGCGCCAGGAAGGCGATGCTGTCCTGGTGCTCCACTACAAAGGCAGTCACGGCCCGGCCTACTACAAGCGCTACCCCTCGCAATTCAAGAAATTCGCACCGGTGTGCGAGACCAACGAGCTCGACAAATGTAAGCAGGAGGAGGTGGTCAATGCCTACGACAACTCAATCCTCTACACCGATTATGTGACTGCAAATCTCATCGATATCCTGGCGGCCAACACCAAGTTCGACACTGCGCTGATGTACGTTTCGGACCACGGCGAATCGCTGGGGGAGGGTGGGCTCTATCTACACGGGCTGCCTTACGCGATGGCTCCTGACGAGCAAACAAAGGTGCCGTTGGTACTTTGGATGTCTGACTCGCTCGCGAAGAGCGAAAAGGTCAACGTGGGTTGTTTGAAAGCTCAAACCACGTCACCGCTGAGCCACGACAACCTGTTCCACACCGTGCTCGGCATGATGAACGTCCAGACGTCTTCGTATCGCTCAGCGCTGGATTTCACTGCCCCTTGTAAGCCCTTTGTCGGAGGCTCTTATTCTGGCCTCTGAATGTTCGATGTGGACCGGATCATCGGCCAGGCGGTTCTGCACCAGCCTGCTTTGACAGCTGAGAGAAGCTGGACTAATTACATAGCTGCATTCAACAACCCAAGCGGAAAAGGA
This sequence comes from Pseudomonas sp. MN1F, assembly GCF_009391885.1. Taxonomy (GTDB): domain Bacteria; phylum Pseudomonadota; class Gammaproteobacteria; order Pseudomonadales; family Pseudomonadaceae; genus Aquipseudomonas. The sequence continues at coordinate 29,404 of NZ_VZII01000022.1, forward strand.
AGTTTTGCATGAGCATCAAGCCAGGCCCAAAGCGCACCAATGAAGATGGCACTCCGGACAAAAGGCAGCGAGTCACCCCTGAAAAGCAGAAGGACCATCCGGACCTGAAACCCCACAAGCACAAAAAGGGGGAGTAAGAAAAAAGCAGCTCTCGGGAGCTGCTTTTTTTTTGGGGCTGTGTGCAAACCCTCCCGACCGTCTCGCTGATCAATCGGACCGCGTCGTGAGTCTTCCGCTTGGCTTGATGGATTCTGAAGCTACCTCCGGATCGGTTATCCCTTCAGTGCGGACGACGAGACTGATATCCCAGAGCGTTGAGCTGATACTCGCTGACAGCCCGAAATTGTGATTCTGCGATTTGACGCAGGCGCTCAACCTCTTCGGCAGATGAGCCAGAAGCCTGCGCCTCGTGGTATTGCTTCATCGCATCCACTGCGTCGGTATACATGGGGTGGTCGGGGAGAAGAGCTGGTATCTTTTTCGTCATGTAGCGGCAGGTCCTCACTGGATAGTCGACGGTGGTTTACCTGCTTTGAGGAGCTGAAAATCAATGACCGCCTGATAGAGCGAATCTGCCAATAGGTGAAGACGCTGTACCTCAAGGTCTGGCAATCCAGCAGCCTCCGCTTCGTGGGCCTGTCGGATAGCTTCAAGCGCTTGCCTCATCAGTGGCTCACCAGCCTCGACCATTCCAATGAATGTGCGCTTCACAACATTTTGCTCCATTCAGCTGAAGATGAATTATAGGACACCGCGGCGTGGCAAGGCCCCGAGCAGCACAGGTGTTCGACGTCCGGCTGAACGAACCAATGAGGAGCGCGCTGGCCTGGGGAGTGGCCAGGGCGCGTGTCATAGCTACGTTGTAAACCACTTTTTTCACTGTAAACCACTGTGGTTTACAGTGAAAAAAAGTGGTTTACAGCAGGCCTCCTCAGGCCTGAGTCAGCTCCAGCAGATCGCCCAGTTCCTCCCGGGCCATCTTCACTCTATCCATTCTGCGATAAGGATGATCAACCGGCATCCGGATAAGAGATTCGAACCAAGCCGAATCGAATTTGATGACTTCCTTGTGAATGTGCTCAAGCTCACCTCCGCGAGGCTGTGACACTACAAACTCCATGCTTGCCTACATCGAATGCCGAGTCGCTGGCAGAAACCGGATTGAAATCGACGACCTCCACAAGGCTTACCGATCGAGCGCGTATACCACCAGCTCGAAAGAGGTCGAAGAACTGCAGTTGTTGGCCATTAGCAAAGGCAATCAAGGCGGGCATTTGGACCTGCGCTGTCCATTTGACTTACCTGTTGAATACAAGTCGAACGTGGTGAGTTTTAACAGGACAGACCGTGATCAGCGTGTACAGACAAGGGTCTTCGATTCGTCGGCTACCGAGACTGAGCGCACCCTACTGAGGCAGATCACCCAACCGGATGAGAACGCTCCGGTCAAAGCGCCTCGTCGTAAACCGCTTCCAAAGGCGACCGACGAAGACCTAGCACTAGCCTTCCATCGATACGTGGACTCACAGTCCCCGTCCTCACCTAAAAAGCCGAAGTAGCATGGCTGGTTTGGCTTTCAAATCAATGACCATCACGGAAGAAGTCATCCCTGGAAGCGAGGCCGAAGTCATCCTCGGGCTGCTGCGGATCACCTTCAAACATGTTGGCTGTGCGCCGCTCTTGCTTGAGGTAAGCGATGGTTTGGAAGAAGCAAGGTTCACATAGGTGTACCTCATAGCGCTCTCCGTCATGCAGTGCACCAAAGCCCCAGTGCGCCTGGAGCACCCCATACTGCAGGCTGCCGTTTTCCAAACGTGTGGAGGAGCCGCATACGTCGCAGCTCACGTCGACCACCGCTTCTGTTTCTACACGACCAGTGATTTTCATCATGAAGCCTCTGCCAACGTTGGGACAAATGATTACGCCAGAGTTGGGCCTTGGAGAGCATCAATATGCGCCGTATCGGTATTCCTGCGGCGAGAGTCGGCCGCCTGGGCCGAATAGCAAGTGGGAGGTATAACGCTCCAGAAAAGCTATGGCTTCCTTCTGAACGCATCCCTCGTAGTAGGCTCGCCGGGCTAGCGGAACTGTGGCCCGATTTTTCAGGCACAGCTTCACCAACTCTGATAACAAATAACCGCGAACGTCATATCGAGCATCAACCGCCTTGATCACCGTCGAATAGCAATCATGGAAGACGGGTCGCCAGTTACGATCGTTGCGGGGAGCTGGTTGACTGCTCATCTTTGATCCCCTGAGACACTATCCATCGGGCGCGTCACGGTATGCAATCTGAAGCCGTTCATCTAATCACACGTCTTCCTCTTGGCTTTTTCTTTGCCGCAGCTAGCACCCATTCTGGGGCGGATGACAGCAAGGCTTTGGGGGCGATACCGCCCAGAGACGAATTTTCTGATTGGAACCAAGCCGCCATAGACCACTCGTCCATGCGAGTCGAGAGAACGGACAATACGTCGCAAAGGCTGCTGATCGGTTGATAGCCGTTGCTACCGTCCAAAGCATAAGCGGGGAAGAAGTCGACCTTCCCAGGTCGAAGCGAGAAGATCTGACCATCAGCCAGTAGCTGGTCGGGGTCAACTCCACCCCCTGGGGTGGAGGTAGATGCGAGCTGAAGCCATTGCTTGCCTGATATCCAGTCTCCGCTTTGGAAGACCCTGGAGCGGATGAGCCCGGCTGAAACGCCACTCTTCAGGATGGATTGAGGCACCGACTCTGCGGGGAGAAAGCAGTCGATGATGAGATCTAGCGCTTCCTGGGGGTATTCATCCAGCCGCCACTCGAATAGATCGTTGTACATCTGCAGGCCACCAAGGTAAGCATCGATCGTCCGGTCTGAATTGGCTTCAATCGACAGGGTAGCAACCAAAGCGACCTTGCTTTTATTCAGGGCGGTTGAAGGCTCATGTCGGGTCTGGATGTGAGCAAAGGGAGTGGTCATATGCACCTCCCGCGATGGGGCTAGAGATAGCTGTAGGTCGGGTAGCTGAAATCCATTGGAGGTTTACTAGAGCGGTAGCAGCAGTATGCGGCACCCTGCGCTCTACGCTTGGTTTTCCGATCAAACGCGAGTGCTTTAGCTGGGATGTGCGGCCGTTACCGTGTTTACTGCAAGGGAGTCCCCGCTGCGGGGCTGAGGTGTGTCCAATGAGCAATTTGCAAAGAGCTGCTGAGGCTTTGCGCAGGTCCAAGAGGGTCGTTTTTTTCACGGGTGCTGGCATCTCTGCTGACAGCGGAATTCCGACCTTCCGCGACAAGCTGACAGGCCTCTGGGCGAAGCATGACCCTCAGCGTCTCGAAACAGCGGACGCCTTTCGCAAAAATCCAGCTCTCGTCTAGAGCTGGTATCTTTGGCGCCGGCAGCAGGTTGGCCAGGCCAAACCTAACTTGGCTCATCTATCTATTCCACGGATAGCTGATGCTGGCTGGAACGTATCTGTCGTTACCCAGAATATTGATGATCTGCATGAACGAGCCGGCTCCAGTTCGGTGATACACCTTCATGGCCGCTTGATGGACGTGAAATGCTTCGGATGCCACCGGCCAGCAGAGTTATCACCAGATCAACTGGCGGTTCCCCCGGCGGGACAGATGATCGAGCCTCCGCGGTGCACTCGATGCAACGGGAGGTTGCGCCCTGGGGTGGTCTGGTTCAGAGAGAATCTTCCAGAGGATGCGTGGCGTTCAGCAGTAAGGCTTGTGGAAGCCTGTGACTTGCTGATTTCGGTGGGTACATCTGGCGTAGTCATGCCGGCAGCCGGTATTCCAGATATGGCTCTGGCGGCCGGGGCAACCGTGATCCATGTGAACCTTGACGACGTGGGGATGGACGGGGCGGAAGAGATAATGCTCGTTGGGCCTGCAGGGGTGGTATTACCCGCTTTGCTTCAAGCCGCAGGAGTTGCAGGTCCGTTGCAGCTTGATGGTTTTACTTAAGGAGCCAAGCCAGCTCTCCAATCCGCAGATGCTGTGCACATTTTTTTGCACATATCTCACGCCACGATACCCCAGTAGATTCAGGCTTTTCGCAGCCTTTGCATAGGTGAGTCGCGATGGATTTCTACACATCTCAATGAGGAAACCTAAGCTCCGTTTTCCACGTATTCCTCCGCTACAGAACGCTTTTCTGCGGTGTGTCCCCTGACATTCGCTTTTCAGGGCGAGCTATGGGGGCCACTCAAGACGGCTATCTTTTGCCTGGCACCAATGAAAAGGCCCTCAATATTGAGGGCCTTAAATTCAATGCGGATCCGTCACGCGGGCATTTTTTGCAGCTGTCGAACTCGATCATGGACCACAAATTTAATGATTCCTTTGACATCGTTGGTGCAGTTTTCAAAGGCAAGGCGCGATACCACCTGGCGACCCTCCTTCAGAATCAGCGCCCCGATCAACTCGTCGACGAAGGACTGAGTGACATCGTTCCCAGCGAAATCTATGACAACGCTCTCACCACTGCTGAGCGAGCGTTCGATTTCGGTACGGTAGGGGATCGCTGAAGCTCGCATTCCGTACGTTCGGATAGAACTATCCCTACTTAATCGAATTTGAGTTTGCATGTCGTAACCCCTTGTATTGCATAATCCTTTTTTGCAGCCCGAGAGTTTCAGTTGACGCTGAATCTCCCATTTACCGCTCCTTGCATGATCGACTCTAGCCCTCGAGCTATCAAAAAGCCAGAGCTAGCGGAAATTCAGATCTAGGTCGAGATCGTCGTCAACCTGTCCTGCATCGTCCTTCGGCAGCAAGTCACTGATCGAAATGGTGGGCAGCAGCTCACGGGTACAGCTAAACGCGATCGATACACCATTCCACAGCGCATCATGCAGCTCCTGAGACTGCCGACGCTTTGTGTCATGTATGCCATTGCCGCTCACGATGATCAAACCACCGCCCGCCGCGTCTGCAATTTTTGCGGTAGTTGTTAACCCGATACCTTGGTTCTCGCTACCCAGGATCTGGGCCATCGCACCCCGGTTGCAGCTCACTCGCGGTTTGAGTGCCGCCTCGATCGCGTGCAAATGCGTGCGGTCATGAAGCTCAGGGTGATTCCTCAGTGTCGCGAGAAACCCACACCCATTATCGACGATGGCCATGCGTACAAGGTTCAATTTTGGATAAAACTGACAGGTCAGCCAAACGGCGGCGTCACCACGTCCCTCTCTGCGGGCGTGAGTAAGCGAGTTTTCCAATAGCTCCTTGAGCGAATACTCCAGAGGGCCCCGGTAGGAGTCAAACTCATTCCGTCCCGTGTGCTCGTCGACTGGGGCATCCGGGTCCGATTGAGTCAACCTTCCCGTAATAGCTCTAGCGAGGCGAGAGGCTGCAGCCTCTGCTTGATGGTGTTCGCTGATTTTGGTGATTTCCACCAACGAGGTGCTTCGGTCGTTTCGACGTCCTACCCCCGATAGATCTACACCCTCTACATCAATGTCCTTGAAAAAATCCATCCTGGCCAGGTAGGAGGTCAGGTCTCTGCTCAAAAACTGCATCGAAACTCGCTTCTGGACCAACTGGTTTTCAAACAACGCTCGCAGCGTGGCCATCCCTAACGGATCGATATACGAGAGGTTGCTAGCGTCTAAAACGATGTCACCAGGGCAGTTAATGATTTCTGCGCACACAGAAAACAGGTCATGGGGCGATCTTGAGCCAAGCCCCCAAGGAAGAACGATCGCGTTTTCAATATCGATGGCCTGCATGCAATTCCCTGGCAACGGAGCTAACCCTTTCGGATAGATATAGGGCTCGATAGTAGCCCATTGCCTGCCGGGTAAGCACTCACCTATTTTTTGACGAGTAGTGCCGGCATAGAATTGGCGCGCGGCAGTAGCGGCCTGTGGATGGTGGATCGCGCTCGCCTTGGGCTCAACACGCACGAAGAAAACACGGCCAACGCCCTGCCACGGGTCAGCCATTCAAGCAAAGATGGCCAGATCAAAGCCTTGTGCGAGAGCACTGGAGCAGGTTTGTGAGTCCGCCGAGCAGTTTCATCTCCGACGTCTGCTGTGGGCAAAGGCAAAGCTGGAAGGGGAACAGCGAAGAGTGACCCGATCAGCGCTGTACCGCACCGCATGTATCAGGTCTGGGGCTTGAGCTGTTAGATCGCATAAGGCTACCTTGGCCGGCAACTGGAGAACGAACTGCACCTCGTCTTCCAATGCGTTGGCGTGGAAGTAACTGAGGAAGTACTCGCTTTGACGGAACTGGTCAGAAGCGATCTCCTCCAGGCGTTACAGCCCACTGGGCAGGCCTTCCTGACAGGCCTGGTAGAAGGGGTCGAGCAAGTATAGGCCGTCCAGGCAGGAAAGCATGGACGGCGTTCCCCACCGGGAGCCGGCGTCGTACTCCTCCAGCGGCTTGGGCACTCCCTCGCCGGGGTACAAGGCAGCCAGCGCATTGTCGAAGGGCAACCACTGGTGCAGCAGCAGGATCAGCAACCTCCAGAAATGATCTATGCCATGACGCTACACCACAACAATAATCGACACGCTTACAGGAGCATTGATTGGCGTCACAGCTGTTCAAGGAGATGTTGTCTAGGCTGGACAATACGGCAGCGGCCGATATTTCCCACCCAGCTTGGGAGTTGATCATGACGGAGCCCATCGCCGTGGTACAGATCTGGCAATACCTTTTTGGCGGACTAAAGGCGGTATTGCACTGATCATGCTGGCCATATTTGGCCTGTTTTATGTGGCTCGTGCACTATGGCCACCTGTCACAGGCACTACAGTTATTTAATTTTGTTGCTCTGTCCGCTGACGCAACTCTTCGGGCACAACCATGGCGGGTATTCTCACCAGAAGGGTGAAAACTCGTCCAAACCGGACAACAAAGGGAACTACTTCATGCACACCGAATCGTGCCAGCATGACCATGACCATGACCATGACCACTCGCACCCGCATGAGCAACCGGATGGTAGTCAGCGCGATTTGGTATGCGGTATGACGGTGCCACCGGATAGTCGCTACTTCGAGCTATACGAGGGAAGGACATACCGCTTCTGCAGTGAAAAGTGCCTGACGAAATTCCGCGCAGCGCCTGTGCATTATCTTAGCCCTCCCCAGGACCAAGAACACGCGGGCCATCTCCACTCGGCTGCCCCGCAGCCAAGCAACGCGGCGGACGCCGAATACACTTGCCCGATGCATCCCCAAATCCGCCAGCGTGGGCCGGGCAGTTGCCCAATCTGTGGCATGGCCCTAGAGCCGGTAATACCGGAGCTTGAGGAAGACGAGAACCCGGAACTCAAGGACTTCTCCCGCCGCTTCTGGTGGACCTTGCCCCTGACGGTCATCGTGACCGTGTTGGCCATGACTGCCCACCAACTCCAATTGCTGCATGGTGCCACACAGAATTGGGTGGAGTTGATTCTGGCCACTCCCGTGACACTATGGGCTGGCTGGCCGTTTTTCGTGCGTGGGGTCGCATCGATTCGTAATCGCAGCCCGAATATGTGGACCCTGATAGGTTTGGGAACGGCTGCGGCGTACCTATACAGCGTTGCGGCCACAGTGTTCCCGCAGGTTTTCCCGACGACTTTCATGCAGGATGGCCGCATCGGTGTCTACTTCGAAGCGGCTGCAGTCATCATCTCATTAACGTTGCTCGGCCAAATGCTCGAGCTCAAGGCGCGCTCACAAACCTCCGCCGCCATCAAGTCGCTCCTGGGTCTTGCCCCCAAGACGGCCCGTCGCATCGGGGCCGATGGTCAGGAGGAAGATATTCCGCTCACCCACGTGCATACGGGCGACCACCTGCGCGTTCGCCCTGGCGAGAAGGTGCCGGTCGACGGGGTGGTCCTGGAAGGCGAAAGTGCTATCGATGAATCCATGCTGACAGGCGAGCCCGTGCCAGTGATGAAGAAAGCTGGGGATGCACTCATCGGTGCCACGCTGAATACCCACGGCAGCCTTGTGATGGCGGCGCAGAAGGTCGGCGCCGAGACAGTGCTCTCGCAAATCGTGCAGATGGTCGCGCGGGCTCAGCGCTCGAAAGCCCCGATGCAGCGGATGGCGGACACCGTGGCCGGCTATTTCGTCATGGGGGTGATTCTGGTCGCGCTGGTCACGCTCTTCGGCTGGGGGCTTTTCGGACCGGAGCCTGGCTGGGTCTTCGGCCTGATCAATGCGGTCGCGGTCCTGATCATTGCCTGCCCCTGCGCGCTCGGCCTAGCCACTCCCATGTCGATCATGGTCGCTACCGGGAAGGCTGCCAGCAGTGGCGTGCTCTTCCGAGACGCCAGTGCTATCGAGAACCTCTGCAAGATCGACACGCTGATCGTCGACAAGACCGGGACCCTCACCGAGGGCCGGCCAGTGTTTCATAGCGTGGTCGGTACCGGGCAGTTCATGCCACCCGAAGTCTTGCGCCTTGCCGCCAGCCTGGACCAAGGCAGCGAGCATCCGCTGGCACATGCGATTGTCGATCATGCGCGAGCGCATGGACACAGCTTGTCCAAGCCAGAGGCGTTTGAGTCGGGCTCTGGGATCGGTGTACGTGGCCAGGTGAACGGCAAACGGCTGCAGCTTGGCAACACGACCTTGATGGAAGAGGCTGGCCTCGACACCAGTCCGTTGCGAGACCGCGCCGAGCAGCTGCGTCTGGAAGGCATGAGTATCATGTACTTGGCCGTCGATGGCGTGCTCGCTGGCCTGCTAGCGGTGTCCGATCCGGTCAAACCCACCTCCAAGGAGGCGGTAACCCGGCTACAGGCAGAAGATGTGAAGGTCATCATGGCCACCGGCGACGGCCTGACTACGGCACGTGCGGTCGCGAAACAACTCGGCATCGAGGAAGTCCACGGAGAAGTGAAACCCGAGGACAAGGAGCAACTGGTGGCGCTCCTGCAGGGCGATAAGCGCCGGGTTGCCATGGCAGGAGATGGGATCAACGATGCCCCTGCGCTGGCCCGGGCTGATGTCGGGATCGCCATGGGAACTGGCACCGATGTTGCCATGAACAGCTCCCAGTTGACGCTGGTCAAGGGCGACCTGATGGGCATCCTGCGGGCCAGAACACTATCCGTGGCCACGGTGAAGAACATGCGTCAAAACTTGGGCTTCGCATTCTTCTACAACGCTATGGGCATACCGCTGGCGGCAGGTTTGTTCTACCCGCTTACCGGCCATCTATTGTCACCGATGATTGCGGCATTGGCCATGAGCGTAAGTTCGGCTTCCGTGGTATTCAACGCACTGCGGCTGAAGCGCGTAGTCACAGACTGAAATGGGCACACCGCAACCTATGAGAGGAAGTTCCGCCATCAGCGTTTCAACGCCTGATCCATATGACTGACTGTCTAGGGCTTTGGCCTTAGCGGGTATGTCCGCGAGTTCGGCGCCAATCTGGTCCTGATGGAGGACATCGGGCAACTGCGACGTCCGCCATCTTCTGCCAAGATCGTAAGGGACAATTGTGATGCAGCAGGGGCCGCCGCCAGAGGAGTTGGACAAGATTTCAGGGCGAAGATAAATCCTTTGACCGGGCCTTGACCTTGTCATCGTGTCAAGGTTGAAGCTGTAAATGCGGCGAGAAAAGCCGTACCAGCATGAGAGGCCCGCTATGTTCGTTTTGGAAGTTTCCGGTATGGGATGTGGCAGTTGTGTCAACAAGATCACCAAGGCCATCCAGGCTGCCGATGGCGACGCGAAGGTGATCGTTGATCGTGCTGCCGGTACAGTGAGTGTCCAAAGCAACATCGAGGCGGAACGCGTCGGTGCACTGGTCCAGGCGCTTGGTTACCCAACCAAAGTCAGTCGCTAAGTCTCGTTACCGCTCAGATGGCAAGCCGCCGTGCCATGTTTCATGGCGCGGTTTCTTCATATACAGCCTGATGTCGACTGACTCCGGGTCGGGATAGCCAGCAATACTCCCCAAGAAATGGACGGCCTTCGATCACCCAGTGCCGAGTCAAGCTGTGGACGTTGACGCTGATCAAGAAAATGCTTCGCGATTGGTGTTTATCTTGAGTAAATGTATAGGCCAGCCTGGCTCACATACCCCGGCCCCTCGTTGGAGCTCATTCACAATGATGACTGCCAAGCGGTTTAGTTCTATGGCCTTGGGGATATCCCTGCTCATCCCTCTGGGGCTGGTCATGGCAAACCCTACGGGTAACGTCTACACGGCCAATGAACGGTCCGCTTCCATTAGCCAGGTAAATCTTGCGACAGGTGATGTGAGCACGGTCGCCTTGCCGATCGCACCCCACAACCTACAGGTTTCGCCCGACGGCAGCTTGCTTCTGGTTGTTGGAGTGGCTGGACATGCGGGGCATTCGAGCGGTGAAAAGCCCGGTGGGCAGTTGCTGGTGTTCAGTACCAGCGCGCTGGACAGGCCACCGTTCAGCTTCCCGGCAGGCGATCACCCGGCTCATGTGGTCACCGACGTCACCGGGCTGCGAGCTTTTGTGACCGATTCCGCTGCCAACCAGGTGCGAGTATTTGACCTTGAGCAGCGAATCGAGTTGCCCGGTATTCCAACTGGGCGTTATCCCCATGGGCTGCGCTTGAGCCCTGATGGCCGGACACTCTATATCGCGAACATGAAGAGCGACAGCGTATCGCTTATCGATGTCGTCACACTCAAAGAAACCGCGCAGATTCCCGTGGGCAAAGGCCCTGTCCAGGTCGGCTTTGCCCCTGACGGTCGCCTGGCATTCGTCTCGCTCAGTGCGACAAATCAGCTTGGCATCATCGACACGGCCAGACGCAAGGTGATCAGCAAGGTTGATGTCGGCCGCACGCCAATCCAGATGATGGCCACCGTTGACGGTCGCCAGGTCTATGTCGCGAATCAGGGCAGTGGCCAGAATCCGGACGACCGAGTCTCCATCGTAGATCTCCAGACGCGTAGCAGCCTGGGCACCGTGACCACCGGCAAGGGTGCCCATGGTGTGGCCATCAGCAGCGACGGCGCTTATGTGTTTGTCAGCAATATTGAAGCGGGCACCGTATCTGTCATCGATACGAGCAGCCGAAAGGTCGTTGCTACCCATAAGGTTGGCGCCGGGCCAAACGGGATCAGCTTCGAGCCGCCGAGTGCCCAATAATAGCCCGTCGGTGTACAACCCGAGCACGACGCGAAAAATGAGCATTCACGCCGGCGCAGTAATTTGCTTGTCGTGCCAGGTGAGGCCTAGCGCCCAGACCAAGGCATCCGGCTTTAAAACAGTGCTAAGGAGATGATGATGAACAACGTTCGAAATTTACTGATCGGACTTTGTTTGGCCGCAGCGTCCGTGGGCGCCATGGCGCAAAACACCGATGAACACTCGACACATCACCCGGCCGATGCGCCAAGCGCGGCGGCTACCGAGAAGACGCCTTCTCAGCCAATGGACAAAGGGCAAATGGCGGCGATGGACCAGCAAATGAAGGCCATGCAAGCCATGCACGAAAAGATGGCTGCAGCCAAAACGCCGGAAGCCCGTCAGGCGTTGATGGCCGAGCATATGGCGCTGATGAAAAATGGCATGGCCATGATGAAGTCCATGGAGGGTGGCATGCCTGAAATGGGGGGCATGCATGGCGGCATGGGCGGGGATATGGCCGCCCGCCACCAGATGATGGAAAAGCGCATGGACATGATGGAGTCGATGATGCAGATGATGATGGACCGCATGCCATCTGCTGCATCGAAGTAACCCATCTCCTTTCCCAGGAGTCGCTATGAACCCTCACTTCGATGAAAACGGCTCACCACACAGTTTCTGGCGTTCACGCTATGCAATCGGCCTGGTGGTAATCGGTGGGATCGCCGTCTACTTCCTGCTCACCGAGCACCTTGCCCATGTCGTTGGAGCCCTGCCTTATCTGTTGTTGCTCGCCTGTCCGCTGATGCATGTCTTCATGCATCGAGGACATGGGGGACACCATCACCAGGGCCAGAGCAAACCGGCCCCCTCCGATAAGGCTGATATCCATAAGCCGGGAGATCCATCATGAATCATGGTGAAAGCGCGTATGGCCTCTGGTCGCTGGTTTTCATCAACTCCGCGATCTTCATCATGTTTGCCTTCAGTTTCTTCAAGCCGGCAACGGCGAGAGACTGGAGGAGCTTCGGTGCATTCTCGGCCTTCATCGTTGCCCTGTTTGTGGAAATGTATGGCTTCCCCCTGACGATCTATCTGTTGTCAGGCTGGTTGCAGGCCAGGTTCCCCAACCTCGATCTGCTTTCCCACGAATCCGGCCATCTGTGGTCGACGTTGCTCGGTGACCAGGGCAACCCACACTTCAGTGTTTTGCACATTGCCAGTTACCTATTCCTGGGTTTCGGCTTCTATTTGCTTTCTGCCGCCTGGAACGTGCTATATCACGCGCAACGCCGCCGTTCACTTGCAACGGTCGGGCCCTATGGCTGGATCAGACATCCGCAGTACGTGGCATTTGTGCTGATTCTTCTGGGCTTTCTCCTTCAGTGGCCGACGCTGCTGACGCTGGCAATGTTCCCGGTGTTGCTGGTGATGTACGGGCGTTTGGCGGTTTCCGAAGAGCGGGAAATGCACAAGCAGTTTGGCGCTGCCTACGAAGCTTATACCCGCGTTACGCCTAGGTTCGTTCCGCACCTGCGCGAAAGGTTGGGTGGGGGTCATAGAGGCTGAAGCGTAGGACGAAGGAGCTACATGCCAGGAGGGTTTCAGCGGCAGTGTTTCTAGCGGGAATAGGGTATCCAAAGTCTGTTTGCTCGGATAACACTCTGAGTTGTCGCGGGTTTTCTTGTCGACAAGCTCGGTGGAATCCTTGTTGGCGTTCGGATAACTCAGGCAGTTGGATGACTTTGCGATGCCCTGTCCGCTTTCGACCCATATAGATCGTGATGCACGAAGATCTCTGCTCAAACGTCAGCTACTACTCTGATCTGAATGCATCCCGGCTACAGAGCGCAAAGACCAACTAGCGTCCCGAGGCACAGAGCTGAAGGCGGCGCGGTCAGGAATTGCGGCAGCACTTTTTCCAAAGTTTGGCTAAATGACCCTGCCTATCAGCTCTAATAGGCAGGGTTAGAAGTCAATCCGTCACTGCTTGCGAATGCCTACGATCGTCGCTGTGCCCCCATTCATTCGGAAATCGAAGCTGACCTTGTCGCCTACCTTGAGTCCCTTGAGTTGCTGCTCGGTAGCGCTGAAGCCCATGGTCATTGCCGGCCATTTCAGGGCTGATACTGGTCCATGCGCCAAGGTAACTTTACCTGGTTCCAAAGCTTTGATGGTTCCCTCAGCCGATGCAGTCGGAGCCGCCTGGCTGCCTTGGGTCTCGTTGCCTTCCATGGGCATATTCTTCATATCCGTGCCATACATGTCTTGGGCCTGCACCGCCGCCGCAACGGCGAACACCAGGCCAGCGCTGATCAGTAGCTTCTTCATCGGGTTACTCCTGTTTGGGGGTTATCGTGTACAGCGAGTCCGCGGCGCCTGACGAGCCAGTAAGCCGCAGGGATTACAAATAGTGAGAGCAAAGGCGCGGTGAGCATGCCGCCGACCATGGGTACAGCGATCCGGCTCATGACTTCGCTGCCGGTACCGCTACTCCAGAGGATTGGCATCAAGCCTGCGACGATCACTGCTACGGTCATGGCTTTGGGGCGGATGCGCTGCACGGCCCCTTCGCGGATAGCATCCAGAAGCGCAGGTTGCCCCTGCGTACCGTTGCCGTTTCGTTCAGTCCAGGCATTGTTGAGGTAGATCAGCATGATGACTCCAAACTCTGCTGCGACCCCAGCCAAGGCGATAAAACCGACACCCGTGGCCACCGACAGGTTGTAGCCCATCATGTACAGCAGCCATACGCCGCCGGTTAGCGCAAATGGCAAGGTAGCCATGATCAGCAGCGCTTCACCGAGGCGGCCAAACGTGAGGTAGAGAAGGACGAAAATAATGGCCAGCGTCGCCGGTACTACCCATGCTAAGCGCGCATTGGCGCGCTCCAGGTATTCGAACTGCCCGGAATAGCTCAAGCTTATGCCAGGATCGAGCTTCACCTGCTGATCGACTAGCCGGCGCAGGTCGGCAACGACGGAGGACAGGTCCCGTCTCCGCACGTCGATATACACCCAGCCCGAGGGGCGCGCGTTTTCACTCTTGAGCATGGGTGGACCGTCCGCAATACGCACCCGTGCCACGGTTCCCAGTGTGATTCGCCCCCCTTGGCTGGTGTAAATCGGTAGCTGCCGCAGGGCATCAACAGAGTCACGCCACTCCCGTGGGTACCGAACACTGATGGGATATCGCGCCAGGCCTTCTACGGTTTCGCCGATGTTTTCGCCCCCAACGGCGCCGGCAACAATCGCTTGGACATCAGCAATGTTCAGGCCGTAACGCGCTGCGAATTGGCGGTCGATATCCAGATCGATGTAGCGTCCACCGGTTAATCGCTCGGCGAGGGCGGAAGTCACCCCTGGAACCGTTTTGGCCACCTTCTCGATAGCCAGAGTCACCCGGTCGATCTCATTCAAATTGCTGCCGGCAACCTTTACGCCGATCGGGCTTTTGATACCGGTTGCGAGCATGTCGATACGGTTTCGAATCGGTGGGATCCAGATATTGGTTAGCCCAGGTACCTGCACGGTACGGTCCAGCTCTTCGATCAGCTTCTCAGTGGTCATCCCTGCTCGCCACTGATCCTTCGGTTTAAGTCGGACAGTCGTCTCGAACATCTCCAGCGGGGCCGGGTCGGTCGCTGATTCAGCCCGGCCCGCTTTACCGAAGACACTGGCGACCTCCGGTACCGTTCGGATCAGCCGGTCCGTACGTTGCAAAAGCTCAGAGGCTTTCTGCGCCGAAAGACCTGGCAGGGCAGTCGGCATGTACAGCAAATCGCCTTCATCCAGTGGCGGCAAGAATTCGCCGCCGAGCTGGCTCAGGGGCCAGACACTGCTGAGCAAAATCAACAGTGCACCCGCCAACGTGAGCTTTGGCCGGCGTAGAACGATCTCCAATGCTGGGCGATAGAGCCGTATCAGGGTTCGATTGAGTGGGTTGCGCTCTTCTGCCGGTAAACGACCCCGAATCCAGTACCCCATCAGCACGGGTACCAGGGTAACCGAAAGGCCCGCTGCTGCTGCCATTGCATAAGTCTTGGTGAATGCGAGGGGCGCAAACAGCCTTCCCTCCTGAGCCTGCAAGGTGAATACCGGTATGAAGGACAGCGTAATGATCATGAGGCTGAAGAACAGCGCAGGCCCGACCTCGACTGCTGCCTCAGTCATCACTTTCCAATGATCTTCGCCACGCAACGACTTTCCAGGGTGCCACGTATGCCAAGCCTCAACCCGTTTGTGCGCGTTCTCAATCATCACCACAGCGGCGTCCACCATCGCACCGATTGCAATGGCTATGCCCCCAAGCGACATGATGTTGGCGTTGATGCCCTGGTGGCGCATGACGATCAGGGCAATGAGGACACCAACCGGAAGCGAGACGATGGCGACCAACGATGAGCGCAGATGCCAAAGAAATGCAGCGCACACCAGTGCGACCACGATGAACTCTTCAATCAGCTTCTGGCTCAGATTTTCCACAGCACGATCGATCAACTGGCTACGGTCGTAGGTAGTGACCAGCTCGACCCCGGCAGGCAGGCTTTTTTCCAGCGATTCAAGCTTGGATTTGACGTGAGCGATGGCATCTTTCGCATTCTTGCCACTGCGCAGAATTACTACGCCGCCCACCGCTTCGCCCTGTCCATCAAGCTCGCCGATGCCGCGACGTGCCTCAGGGCCCAGCTGTACAGTGGCTACATCGCCCAGTGTTACGGGTATACCCTTCGCAGCCAGGCGCAGGGGAATGGCTCGGAAATCATCGAGTGACTTCAGATAGCCGGAAGCCCTTACCATGAACTCAGCTTCGCCTTGTTCGAGCACGCCGCCACCGGTTTCCTGATTGGCCTTGGCGATGGCGTCCGAAACCTCAACTTGAGTGATTCCCAAGCTGGCCATGCGCAGCGGATCGAGCACTACCTGGTACTGCTTGACCATCCCGCCTATCGTCGCCACTTCGGCAACGTCCGGAAGAGTTTTCAACTCGAAGCGCAGGAACCAGTCCTGAAGGCTGCGCAGCTGTGCCAGGTCATGGGTACCACTGCGGTCCACCAGCGCATACTGGTAGATCCAGCCTACACCAGTGGCATCGGGTCCGAGCACTGGCTTAGCGGACGCCGGTAATCGAGACTGAACCTGGCTTAGGTATTCGAGCACCCTGGACCGCGCCCAATAG
This sequence comes from Pseudomonas sp. MN1F, assembly GCF_009391885.1. Lineage (GTDB taxonomy): Bacteria > Pseudomonadota > Gammaproteobacteria > Pseudomonadales > Pseudomonadaceae > Aquipseudomonas. Next base: position 45,641 of record NZ_VZII01000022.1, read on the forward strand.
AGATCTGTGCCGTCCTCAAACAACACATATACGAAGCTGTCTCCAAATGCTGAAAAGCCCCGCACTGTCTTGGCTCCGGGTACGGAAAGCATTGTGGTGGTCAGGGGATATGTCACCTGATTTTCCACGATCTGCGGTGCCTGCCCTGGGTAGGAGGTGCGGATAATCACCTGCACATCTGACAGGTCAGGCAACGCGTCGATCGGCAAACTGCGCAGAGAGAAAACGCCCCAAGCTACGGCAAACAGTGTTGCCAGCAGGACCAGGACGCGGTTGCCAACCGACCAACGAATCAGGTTCGCGATCATGGCTGGTTCTCCTGCTGGGTTATTTGCTCGATGACCATGCCTTCATCGCGCTCGCGCACTCCAAACCGGATGCGTTCGCCAACCTTGAGTCCGGCAATCAAGCGGGGATCTGCCACAGGGAAAGTCATCGTCATACCAGGCATGCCCAGCGTCACGAACGGTCCATGAGCGATGGTCAGCTGATTACCTTCTATTTGAACGATGCGCCCATTGGCCTGATGTAGAGCCGGCTGTACAGGTTGCGCAAGTGGAGCATCGCCAGCAGTAACGGCCTCGATACCTTTCAAGCTCGCTTCGGAGTCCAGCAGAAACTGCCCGGACGCCACAACGCGCTGGCCCGCCTGAAGGCCTCGCAGCACGACCACCTGGCCAGCACTTTCCTGGCCGAGCACTACTTCCACCGGCCGGAATCGACCTCCGTCTTCTGACACCATTACGAGATCGCGTTTCCCCGTCCGAATGATCGCCTCGGCTGGCACCAGTAGGCTGTCATCCTGTTGCCCGGACGGATGGAGGGAAACCTGCGCGGTCATGCCTGGGCGCAACCGGCCGCCGGGGTTGGGCAGTTCTATACGAAGCCGCAAGGTGCGGCTTTGCAGATCCGCATCAGCCAGCAATGCGGTCAGCTTGCCGGGAACAGGTTCGCCTGGGAACGCTGCCAGATTCGCCTGCACTGCCTGTCCTTCCTGTAGGCCTTGGGCTTGCGCTTCAGGTACTGCGGCCTCAAGCCAGACGTTCGCGATACCATTGATCTTCGCCAACGTTGCACCCGGTGTCATTGTCATGCCTGGCCGCAATTCCAGAGCCTGAAGGACGCCTGCTGTTGGGGCCAAGAGCGTTACCGAATTCTGGACCCTTCCCGTACGGTCAATCCGGTTGATAAGATCGGCAGGCATACCCGCCAGCAGTAGTCGTTGCCGAGCTGCAGCGCGCAATTCATTGTCCCCAGATCGCTGAAGCGCCAGGTACTCTTCCTGCAAGCCCGCCCATTCAGGCGTCAACACATCTGCCAATGGGGCGCCCTTGGCAACCACGTCGCCTGTAGCGCGGCCATAGGTGCGTTCGACGTAGCCACCGGTACGAGCCTGCAGAACGCTAAAATCCCGCTCATCGAAGGTAAGCACGCCGCTCACCTGGAGGGTTCGAGCAAGCTGCCCTTTCGCTACGGTAGCCAGACGGACCCCCAGGTTTTGTTGGAGCCCCTGTGAAACTTGAACTGCGGGGCTCACCTCAGCAGCGGTGCTTTCCTGGTACTTCGGCACCAGTGGCATGTCCATGAAGGGCGACTTGCCCGGTGCTGGAAAGTGCTGCTGGGGGTACATCGGGTCATACCAATACAGCACCTTCTGTAGCGTTTCAGGGGAGGCAGTGGACACCTGCCCACGCTTTGCTAGCTGATAGCCAACGCCACCGCCGATAGCCAACGCGGCCAATACCACAAGGCTGATAGTTGAATTTCTCATGCGCGCACCTCTCCATACGCGAAGTGCAGCCGTGCAGCTGTCGCGGCCAACTGTCCTTGCAGATCGATGTCTTGCAGTCGTGTTTCAACCCGCTGACGTCGAGCGGTGAGAACCTCACTTAAGGGTGATTTACCGGCTCGATAGTCAGCAAGGGCGAGGCGGACTCGATCCTCCGCTAGCGGTAACAATGTTTCACGGCTGCGCTGCACTGCTCGCTGCAATCGCTGGTAATCCGCAAGATCTGTCTCCAGCTGCGCTTTATGCTCACGCAATGCCGCTTCCTGTTCGTCCTCCAGTTGCCGGACTTGTGCGCGACGTGCCGCGATCATCGGGTCCTGCCGTGAGCCAGCGAACAAGGGCAGTTGGAAACTTACCTGCAGGCTCACCATATTGCTGAATTCAGGCCCGCGCCGCTGGTAATCCACCTGCCACCCCCAGTCCGACTTCTTTTCTGCCAAGGCTTGGTGCACTTGAGCTTGTGCTTCCCGCGTAAGGGCGTTGTAGGTCGCCAATTCTGGATGTGCATGTATAGCGTGTAGATAGTCCGGCGCGCTCACTGGCCAGCGCGGAAATGCTTGAGCTTGCGGATCAGCATCCTCTCCAATCCATCGCTTGAGTGCAGCCCGTGCCTGAGCGGCCTGTGTGAGCAGAACATCTTTTTGCTCATCGAGTTGCGCAGCTTCCTGGTCAGGAGCAAGTGCGTCGGCCGTCGCGCCGGTACCGCCGGCCAGGCGTGCGCGGATTGCTGCGGCCAACAGACGGTTTTCTTTGTAGAAGTCCTCAAACTGCTGCAGTTTCCGTTGAACGGTGTACGCCGCGACCCAAGCTTGGGCTGTGGCAGCACGCACTTTTAAGCGCTCGAACACCGCCTCTGCATCGGCTCGCTCAACGCTCGCTCGTGCCGTCTCAACTCGTGCCTCCCGCTTGTCCCGGTTTGGTACTTCCTGGGAGAGGCCGACAACCTGCATCGTCATGAAATCGCGGTTCATGCTCCAACGATCACTGCCGTCAACAGGAAGGTTCTGCACTCCTAGGTTGAGACGTGGATCAGGCAGCTCGCCTGCTGGGATCACAGCGTGTCGAGCGGCCGTCATTTGCTCTTGCCTGGCCTGGAGGATGGGGGCATTGCGTTCGGCAAGTTGAAGCGCTTCCTCCAGAGACAACGGTGTAGCCTGAGCCGGTAACGTCGACAACAGGCTGATCAGAGCGGCCAGACATGCCATCCCTAATCGGTAACGTGGGGGAGTCATGGAAATGATTCCTCAAAAAATCAGCGCGCAAGCGCATGCCATCATCCGGCTGCAAAACAGGACGATGGGGTGAATTTAAGAGGTAATCAGGCGCGGGGTGGCCGCCAAGGGTCAGGAGGCGCCCTGTTTACGAGGCTCACCGCATAGGTATCTACTGGCCTAGGCGCAGAATAGGTGAGCGTGGGGTTAATTATTTCGACCTGAACTGTGCTCGCGGTTCTACACTCCTGGCCCACTTTGCAGGCTTTGGAGTGGTCGGCAGCTGATCCTGGATCAGTATCCTGGCAACAATCGTGATCCATCCCCGCCATCATCTCCATCCCCATGGTTTGCATGGGGCATGGTTCAATGGCTGAGTCGACTCCCGCCATGCCGTTGAGAGGAAGCGATGCGATTAGAAGCAGGATGGTGAACAGTCGTAGGAGCCGGTTCATGATGGCCGAGTATAGGTTACACGCATGAAATGAGCATTAAGCCGTTTGAGGCTTGGAAGTGGATTGTTTGGCGTGCGGCAGAGCGATGTGAAAACTCGTCACGCCGTCAGCGGAGGTACACCAAATTCGCCCACCATGAGCCTCGATGATCGAACGCGTTATGGCCAGACCCAAGCCGGCGTTGCTTGGGCTTCCTTCCCGCCTTGCAGGGTCAGCGCGATAGAACCGGTCGAAGATTTTGTTGATATGTTCCGGATCAATCGTGGCCCCATTGTTCTGGACGGACAGGTTCACTTGATCAGCCGCCTCGACAATCCGGACGGCGATATCGTGGCCTTCGGGGGTATAGCGCAAAGCGTTGGATAGAATGTTGGAAACCGCCCGGTCAATCATTAGCCGGTCACCACGGATCGTACCTTCGCCTTGAAGGGCAAGCCGAATGCTTCGGTCTTCGGCTGCAAGCTGGTAGTACTCAATCAGTCTGGACACTAGCCCGACCAGATCGATATCAACCTGCTCGGGGATGATCAAGCCGTTATCAGCTTTTGCCAGGAACAGCATGTCATCGATCATGCGCGACATGCGCTTGAGGTCTTCAAGATTGGAGTAGAGGTTGTCTTCGTAGGCATCGAGGTCGCGTTTTTTGGTCAGAACGACTTCGGTATGCGTCAGAAGATTACTTACCGGAGTCCGCAGCTCATGTGCGATGTCGGCTGAGAAGTTTGATAGCCGGACGAACGCGTCTTCCAGGCGTGCAAGCATTCCGTTGAAGGAGAGGATCAGCTCCTGCAATTCAAGCGGCACGGGCTCCAATGGAATTCGCTCGCGAAGGGACCGGGCAGACATGGATGTCGCCACCTTGGTGATCTGCCCAACCGGCCGAAGACCGCTCTTGGCCACGATCCACCCCAATCCTGCACTAACCAGAGCGCTGATGACCAAGCCAATGCCGAACCACCATTGCAGCGTCTTGAAAAAGTGGGCATGGCTGGTGACATCCAGCATCAACATGACTGTTACCGGCGCCTGCGCCTGCGCTATAGCCAGTTGAGAGGTAATCCCCCGGAAGTTCCGCGAGTCGATTTGCCAGTCCCAAACGGCGCCAGAAGAGGCCTGCTTAAAGCGCTCAGGGATGCGGGATGCCTTGGAGTCCGAGAACAGGACAGTACCGTCAGCATCAAGAATCTCCGCAGAAAGGTCCTGATGAGCCCCCAACAAAGCACGCAGTTGAGGCTCCTGATCCTCAAGTTCATCACGTGCTGCTGAAAGTGAAAGGATGTGCCGGGTGGATTCGAGTTTCTCGGCCAGGGCTTGCTCATCCAGCATCTGGAAATGGTGCTGACTGAGCATGTAGAAGCTCACGCCGGCAACGACCAATACGGCGATGACCGCGAACATGAACATGAGGGTAAGGCGTTTAACGAGCGACGATTGGGCGCGCATTACTCGGGAACATCCATCAGATAGCCCATGCCACGAACTGTATGTATGAGCTTGGGGGCGAAATCGTCATCAATCTTGGCCCGCAACCTACGAACAGCAACCTCGATCACGTTAGTGTCGCTGTCGAAGTTCATATCCCACACCTGCGATGCGATCAGGGACTTCGGCAGTACCTCGCCGCGTCGGCGCATGAGTAGTTCCAGTAAGGAGAACTCCTTGGCTGTGAGGTCGATCCGCTTGCCATTTCGGGTGGCCCGGCGCTTAAGCAGGTCTACCTCCAGGTCAGCCATCTTCATAGTGGTCTGAGCATAGCCACTGCTGCCTCTTCGCAGCAAAGTGCGCACACGCGCTAGCAGTTCCGAGAATGCAAAGGGTTTGACCAGGTAATCGTCAGCCCCGAGTTCTAACCCTTTCACGCGATCGTCCACGCCATCACGGGCCGTCAAAAACAAGACTGGGACCTCTTTCCCTGCCGCACGTACCATCCGCAGCACCTCCCAGCCGTCTAGCCCCGGCATCATTACATCAAGAATCAGCAGGTCATACGCCTCGCTCAAAGCGTATTGCAGCGCGTCGGTCCCTGTGACCACACGATCGACGGTAAAGCCTGCCTCCGTCAGCCCTTGCTGCAGGTAGGCCCCGATTTTTGGCTCATCTTCGGCTACGAGTAATTTCATCTGCTGCGCCCCCTTGGATGCCCTTCAGTGTGCAGCAAAAAAGGCACCCAACCAGAAGCTGACGGAAAAGTAATGTCGGGCTCAGCTTGCTGACAGTGCCGGGTAGCTAGCTTGAGCACTGTGAACGGCGCCAATCAGGCGAAACTGACCCTTAGAGGAAACGCAAATGAACATGATCAAAGCGATTGTGATGGTAGTCACCTTCGGCATGGCGAGCCTCGCCCTGGCTGAAGGCGGCGCGGATCGCACCTTCGCCAGGATGGAAGCTGCACGTGCATCTTCCATGCAGGCTTACCAGGTTGCTCAGGAGAAAAAAGCAGAGGCTCCTGTTACCGCCCAAAGCCAAAAGCACCCCGGCCACGAGAGCTGCTGAGCTTAGCTTACAGAAATGTAATCACCCCGGAATCTGAACTATGTCAGCTTTCGGGGTATTGCCTCCCGCAATCCTTGTGCTTTGGCGAAAGTCTACGAGGCTTGGGGGAGCTCAATTGAAACCAGATGGCTGCGGATCCCGCAGTCTGGATATCAGCGATCTACCTGATTGGACGCAACGGCATGCAAAGCAAAACCACGAGACGTTCATTCGTCAAAGGCCTGGCTGCTACCGGACTACTGGGTGGGCTGGGCATGTGGCGCGCGCCGGTCTGGGCCGTAACCAGCCCTGGCCAGCCTAACGTACTGACCGGCACCGATTTTGACCTGTACATCGGGGAGCTCCCGGTGAACATTACCGGGGCAGCTCGAACGGCGATGGCCATCAACGGTTCGCTGCCAGGACCAATACTCCGTTGGCGCGAAGGCGACACGGTCACGCTACGGGTTCGCAACCGCTTGAAGCAGGACACGTCCATCCACTGGCACGGCATCATCCTGCCGGCGAATATGGACGGCGTGCCGGGTCTAAGCTTCCATGGCATCGCTCCCGACGGCATGTACGAGTACAAGTTCAAGGTCCACCAGAACGGCACCTACTGGTACCACAGCCATTCGGGCTTCCAGGAGCAGGTCGGTGTTTACGGTGCGCTGGTGATTGATGCCAAGGATCCAGAGCCTTTCACCTACGATCGTGACTATGTCGTCATGCTGAGTGATTGGACCGACGAAGACCCGGCGCGGGTTATGTCCAAGCTCAAAAAACAGTCGGACTATTACAACTTCCACAAGCGCACCGTTGGCGACTTCGTCGACGACGTGAGCGAGAAAGGTTGGTCTGCTGCTGTGGCCGATCGAAAGATGTGGGCCGAGATGAAGATGAGCCCAACCGATCTCGCTGACGTGAGCGGGCACACCTACACCTACCTCATGAACGGCCAGGCGCCAAATGGGAACTGGACGGGAATCTTCAAGCCAGGGGAGAAAATCCGGCTTCGCTTTATCAATGGCTCGGCGATGACCTATTTCGACGTGCGGATCCCCGGCTTGAAAATGACGGTTGTCGCAGCCGACGGTCAGTACGTTAAGCCAGTGTCGATCGATGAATTCCGGATTGCCGTTGCTGAAACCTACGATGTCATTGTCGAGCCTGAAAACGAGCAGGCTTACACCATCTTTGCTCAATCCATGGATCGCACCGGCTATTCAAGGGGTACCTTGGCTGTCCGTGAGGGCCTGCAGGCACCGGTGCCGGCTGTAGATCCAAGGCCTCTCATCTCCATGAGTGATATGGGGATGGACCACGGCAGCATGGGTGGCATGGATCACGGCAGCATGGCCGGTATGGACCACAGCAAGATGGCTGGCATGGACCACGGCAGCATGGCCGGTATGGACCATAGCAAGA
>NZ_VZII01000023.1 GCF_009391885.1 Pseudomonas sp. MN1F
AATGGCAGGGGCGGCTGGATTCGAACCAACGCATGGCAGGATCAAAACCTGCTGCCTTACCGCTTGGCGACGCCCCTGTATCTGTTGCTGCGAACGCTTATGCGCTCGACTTCTTGACCAGACTTTGCAGCTTGCGATGCAACATCGAAATATTGCTTCCTTTCGCCACAAACCCTGTTTGGGTCGCTGAAAGAAGGGCCAGAACTTTATCAGCTTCGGCTTTGCTTGGGAAGGCCCCAAACACACAACTTCCAGTGCCGGTAAGTCGAGCCTCTGTGAATTTCCCCAGTGAATTCAGCGCGTTGCGAACTTCTGGGTAACTCTGCTCTACCACCGGTTGGCAGTCATTTCGACTGTTTCCCTTGGGAACGGGGCGCATCTTAAGGGGGAGGGAATCACGTGTCAACTGTGGATGTGAAAAAATTTCTACTGTGCTGACAGATACTTGCGGCACCAGTACGACATACCACGGCTCTTCGGGGTCGACCGGAGTCAGTTGCTCGCCAACGCCCTGGGCAAAAGCGGCATGGCCACGGACGAACACCGGTACGTCGGCGCCCAGGCTCAGGCCCAGCGCGGCCAGGCGGTCTTCGTCCCAGTCCAGCTGCCACAGGTGTGCCAGCGCCAGCAGCGTGGTCGCCGCATCCGAGCTGCCACCGCCGATGCCGCCGCCCATGGGCAGCACCTTGGTCAGCCAGATGTCGGCGCCCAGGCGGGTGCCGGATTGCTCCTGCAATTTACGCGCGGCGCGCACGATCAGGTTGCTGTCGTGGGGCACGGCTTCGATTTCGGTATTCAGGCGGATCACGCCGTCTTCGCGCACGGCGAAGCTCAACTCGTCGCCATGGTCGAGAAACTGGAACACGGTTTCCAGCTCGTGGTAGCCATCGGGGCGGCGACCGATGATGTGCAGCCACAGGTTGAGCTTGGCCGGGGCGGGCAGGGTAAGCGTATGCATACGATCAGTGCCCCAGCTGGCGTGGCTGCCAGTCCTTGACCACCAGCGTCACGTCGAGGTCTTTGCCATGCAGCTTCATGCGCTCGGGCAGCCAGTAACCGTTCTGCTCGGTGTAGCTCAGGTACTGCACCTGCCAGCCATCCTGGTCGAGGCTGGCCAGGCGGCTGTCGCCATCCAGGGTCAGCTTGCTCTTGCTGTCGGGGGCGGGCAGGCCGCGAACCCACCAGACCAGGTGCGAGACCGGCAGCTGCCAGCCAAGCTGTTCTGCCAGCAGGGCTTCGGGGCTGGTGGCTTCATAGCGGCCCTGGTTGGCCACTTCCAGTACCACGCCACCAGGGCGGCCGGTCAGGCGAGCCGCGCCGCGGCCGAGCGGGCCGGCCAGGCGGATGTCGTAGTAGTCCTGGCGTTGCAGCCAGAACAGCGTGCCGCTGCCGGAGTCGCGCGGGGCGCGGATGCCGACCTTGCCGTTGATCTGCCAGCCATCGAGGCTGCTCAACTGCTCTTTATGGGCGCGCCACTGCTGTGGGTCGCCGTGGCCCTGCAGGGCCTCGCGGCTCCCGAAGCCGGCACAGCCGGCCAGCAGGGCGATCAGGGTGAAGGTGATGCAATGGCGCAGAAACATGGCGTTAAAGAGTCTCGGATCCGGTCAGGCGCAGGATGGTCTTGCGCAGGATGGGGCTGTCGGCCTGGGCTTCGAAGCCCTTGGCCCAGACCTGGCGGGCTTCGCGGCGCTTGCCGTTGGCCCACAGCACTTCGCCCAGATGGGCGGCCACTTCGTGGTCGGGGAAGCGGGCAAAGGCCTGGCGCAGGTAGGTTTCAGCCTCGTCGAGGTGGCCCAGGCGGTAGTTGATCCAGCCCATGCTGTCGAGCACGGCCGGGTCGTCCGGGGTCAGCTGGTGGGCTTTGTCGATCAGTGCCTTGGCTTCGTCGTAGCGGGAGGTGCGGTCGGCCAGGGTGTAGCCGAGGGCGTTCAGCGCCATGGCGTTGTCTGGCTCGCGGGCGATGATGGCGCGCAGGTCTTTTTCCATCAGCGGCAGGTCATCGCGTTTTTCGGCGAGCATGGCGCGGGTATAAAGCAGGTTGAGGTCGTCCGGGTAGCGGTTGAGGGCTTGCTGCAGCACCTGGTCGGCCTGGGCGTCCTTGTTGTTGTTGCTGTAGCTTTCCGATTCGATCAGGTACAGCTGCACGGCGTAGTCTGGCTGCGCCTCGCGGGCCTCGGCGAGCAGGCGCGAAGCCTCGGTGCCGCGGCCGTTGGCGATGAGGATGTCGGCCTGGCGCAGTTGCGCCGGCAGGTAGTCCGGGCCGTTGCCGACCAGGGCGTATTCGCGCAGGGCGCCGGCCGGGTCGTGGCGCTCCTCGGCGATGCGGCCCAGGTTGAGGTGGGCGGCGTCGACGTTGCTGTCGCGCTCGATCAGCTCGCGCAGGTAGACCTCGGCTTCCTCCCAGTCCTTCATCTCCAGGCACACCAGGGCCAGGGAGTAACGCGATTCGTCGTCATCCGGGTACTGCTGGACCAGGCTGAGGAATTCGGCCTTGGCGTCGGCCATGCGGTCCTGTTCGACCAGGGTACGCGCGTAGGTCAGGCGCAGGCGCTTGTCGTCCGGGTTGTCCCGGATCGCCCCGCGCAGCAACGGCAGCGCTTCCGGGCCGCGGTCCAGGGCCTGGAGCAGGCGGGCGCGCAACAGGATCGGGGCGATTTCGCCATTCTGTGCCGGGTGCGCTTCGAGTAGGTCGAGGGCTTCCTGGGACTTGCCGTCCTGGTTAAGCAGCAGCGCCTTGCCGAACACCAGTTGGCTGTTGTTCGGGTATTTGACCAGCAGGCGGTCGAAGCTCTGCATCAGGCCGTCGCGGGTGCTCTGGTCGGTTTCGGCGGCGGACAGGGCGAGGAAGTCGAAGTGGGTGTCACCCTGGCCCTGCAGCACCTTCTCCATATAGGTCATGGAGTCGTCGTAGCGGCCGGCGCGGGCCAGCTGGATGGCAGCGGCACGTTGAGCGTCGAGGTTCTCCGGGTCGTTCTTGGCCCAGATCAGCGCGTTGTCCAAGGCCGGCTCGTCGGCGCCCAGGTATTCGGCAATCCGGTAGGCGCGTTCGGAGACGCCTGGGTCCTGGGTCTTCTCGGCCTGGTCGGTGTAGTTGGCCAGGGCGATGTCGAAGCGGTTGCGCTGGCCGGCCAGCTCGGCCACGAGCAGGCTATAAAGGGTGTCTTGCGTGAACGACCCATACACCACGGGCTTCTTCGCCTCGGCCTCGGCGGCGGGGGGCTCGGCCTTTTGCGGGGCCAGGCTCTGGCAGCCCTGGAGCAGGGCGAAGGCAAGCAGCAATGCGTAGGGTCTGTTCATAGAGAGGCTTAAAAAGACTAACCGGCGGTCGGAGCATGATGACACAAGCGCGGGGGCAAACCCACCTGCGAAGGTCGTGGTTTACAGCATGGTGGTGCAAGCGTCGGACAACGGTGTGGGGCGATAGGTTCGGCGGTATAGATCGCCCCGTTGATTCGGTTATTGAGTTGGAAACAGGAAGTGGGAAAGCACGAGCGCTGATAGCAGCGTCAGATGCAAAGTCAGCAGACAAAGAAGAATGCATCGATGCTTTGCGGGGAAAGCCTTGACCTCCTCCGCGTTAGCGAGCCCTCGCCATATGAACAATTTGGGGATTGCCAATACTACCGATATGGAGCCAGTGCGTATTAACTTTCCTGGTAGCCCAGCGTGCTTGTAGATGTTTCTGTTGTCTATGATGTACTTGCAGTTTGGTAGAAGCGACTCAAAAAACTCGGTGTGCTTATGAGCAACGTAGCATTGTGCTAAGAGTATGAGTGGAATGGGGATGATTATTAAAGCTCCTATTATCCTCGGTTCCATGGTGGCGTTCATTTCCACTTGCAAGGATCTTGGTTTACCGCTTGGGCGTGCTGACAGGGGCGGCGGAGTGAGGTCAAGGTTCGGTACCCTTCGTACCTTGGTTTTGTCATTGTTCTCTGAACCTGTATGCGATGTTGAAGAACAGATAAGTGGATGGGTTAGTAATGATTCTCTACTGTGGGTCGAGGTATTTCACAATGCTGCCGAGTATTATCAGTGAAAGGGTTGATGTTAAGAGGTAGTACCAAAAGAATAATAGTATTTGTCTCGTCCTGCGTGGGAAGTTTTTTATATCACTGGGGTTTGCCAGTTTTCGGCGGATGTAGAAGATTGGAGTTGATAACATGCCGGCTATCATGCAGAGTCGTATTGCCTTTCCAGGTAATCCTGCGTGTGAGTAAATGGCAGTATTGCCTTTGACGAAGTCGCAATTATTTAAGAGTAATTCTATTTCTTCAATTTTTTTATGGGCTATGTAGGTCAGTGCGAAAGTGTTGATCAGCAGTGAGGTTATTGTGAGTAGACCTGCTATTGCCCATAGTGGGTTTGTCATTTCTCCAATGCCTCATATAGAAACTCGCCTGTCTTTTTTCCCAGAATTTTTCCGAGCTCGCCACCTATCATTCCTCCTGCTGCTCCTCCAATAACACCGCAAGAAAACGCTCCAACGCCGCCTGTTGGTACGCCAATAGCAAGACATAATTGGGCAAGCGCGTAGCCGCCTAGCGCTGCTCCGCCGGTCGAGCCGCCAAGGCTGCCGGCCAAAGAAGTACTTTCAATATAACTTGCTTCTCTGCAGGCGTCTTCGCGTCCCAATGTGCATGCTCTTTGAATTTCCAGGCCGGTAGCTGCAACTTCTAGTGCAATGCCTATGTAGGTCCCTTTTTTTACTAGGTTGGCAGCTTTGGCAACCCCGGCAACCTTATTCGCATATCCCGCAACTTCCCCTGTATGCAAATAGCTTTTGGTAGAAAGGCCAAGCGTTTTCTTGATTGACCCTTTGTTTCGCAAGCTAGCACCAAGCGCCGCTATTTTGCTCAACTGCCCATCCAGCTTGGCGAACAGCGCCGCACGTCTGGCATAGAATTGTTCGTGAGCCCTGAGCGTTCCTGAACTCATGTGCCCCTGATACAGCTTTTCAATTTCCAGCAACGTGTCGTGGATGGCCTTCAGGTGCCTGCTCCAACCATCGCTGACCACGCCTGCGCCCACGGATGCATGGGCAAGCAGGCTTTTCAGCAACTCGAAATTATCCAGAAAAAACTCATCGGCACCTTGCCCGCTGCGCATCAGTCCCATATGCGCTTGGGCAGCCTTCGCCATCAGATACGCCTCCTGGCTGGTACACGAGGGCGTGGACCAATCACCAACAATGACCAGCTCGCCGCTCCTGACCACATTGTTGTAGATGTGAGCATTCAGAACGTCGAACTTGCTTGCCGAATGCCCGCCAAGCGCAAGGTCTGCCTTGAGTGTGTGGTAGTTCTGCATTTTGGGGTTGATGAACGCGCGGGCTTCGGTCATGGGGAGGCTCCTTACGCGTATTTCTTGTTGCCGATGCGGTCCCACCCGCCAGCAATGTTGCCGCCGCCGGAGCCGTCGATGCGTTTCTGCTGGGTATAGGTGGTCTTGATTCGGCCGTAATCGAGTTGTACTACCTCGACCGGCACACCGTCGGCCGCGCTCTGTGTGTAATCGGCAATGATCACTTCTTCGAGAATGACCTCGTAATACTTGAGCTTGTCACCGCCCGCGCGACACAGTGCGAGTTTCACTTCCTTGAGATGTAAGCCTGCACAACTGGCTTCCATGAGTTTGCAGCTGGCACTGTCGAGCAACTTGGTGAATCTGAAGTTGCTGACGGCGGTGCGGCCCGAGGTGGCGCCTCCGGCGGAACTTGCAGTGGCTGAGGTACTTTGGCTGACGCCAAAATCGTAGCCAGTGACTTCAATCCATTTGTTGTATTTTTCATCCAGGGCTTCACCTGGGATTTCGTCGATTTGTATATATGCGTCAAATGCCATGCTTACCTCTCCTTGGCAATCAGTCGGAATGAATGACTGGCTGGGAACTTGGCCCAGTGATTGGCAAGGCTAGGCAGCAATATCGGGGAAGGCAACAGAGGGACATCTATTTGGGAAATGGACTACAAGATTGTGGATAACTTCGGTCTGAATGTGTCGAGAAGTTTCATTGACAGGTGTTTTTTGTAGGAATTATTACCCGTCGGCTGTGCAGTCGCTCGGGGTGAGCAGCCTGGTGAGGGGCATGAGAAATTGGCTTTGCCAGCTCCGGCCTCTTCGCGGGCATGCCCGCTCCCAACGGTTTCGTGCTTGCCTCGCCCGTGGAGAGGGCCTCACCGGGGCCGGTCCGGTCGGGCCTATCACGACAATAGCGAACGGTGGTTGTTCTAAAACCTGCGAAAGAGGACAATTATCGGCTTCTCGTCACAACCAGCGACCTTGCATGGCCTTTCTTGCACTTGGTATCAACCATAAGACTGCCTCGGTAGACGTACGCGAGCGCGTGGCGTTTACCCCCGAGCAGCTGGTAGACGCCCTGCAGCAGCTCTGCCGACTGACCGCCAGCCGTGAGGCGGCGATCCTGTCGACCTGCAACCGTAGCGAGCTTTATATAGAGCAGGACCACCTGTCCGCCGACGCCGTTCTGCGATGGCTGGCCGAGTATCACCGGCTGAGCCTGGACGAACTGCGCGCCAGCGCCTACGTCCACGAAGAGCACGACGCGGTGAAGCACATGATGCGGGTGGCCTCCGGGCTCGACTCGCTGGTGCTCGGCGAACCGCAGATCCTCGGCCAGATGAAGTCTGCCTATGCGGTGGCGCGCGAGGCCGGCACCATCGGCCCGCTGCTCGGGCGCCTGTTCCAGGCCACCTTCAGCGCCGCCAAGCAGGTGCGCACCGATACCGCGATCGGCGAGAACCCGGTTTCCGTGGCGTTCGCCGCGGTCAGCCTGGCCAAGCAGATCTTCAGCGACCTGGGCCGCAGCCAGGCCCTGCTGATCGGCGCGGGCGAAACCATCACCCTGGTCGCCCGCCATCTGCATGAACAAGGTGTGCGCCGTATCGTCGTCGCCAACCGTACCCTGGAGCGGGCGAGCATTCTTGCCGAGCAGTTCGGTGCCCATGCCGTGCTGCTGGCCGACATCCCGCAGGAACTGGCCAACAGCGATATCGTCATCAGTTCCACCGCCAGCCAGCTGCCGATCCTCGGCAAGGGCGCGGTGGAAAGCGCGCTGAAGCAGCGCCGGCACAAGCCGATCTTCATGGTCGACATCGCCGTGCCGCGCGACATCGAGCCGCAAGTGGGCGAACTCGACGACGTCTACCTGTACACCGTCGATGACCTGCATGAAGTGGTCGCGGAAAACCTCAAGAGCCGCCAGGGCGCAGCCCAGGCGGCCGAAGAGCTGGTTTCGGTGGGCGCCGAAGACTTCATGCTGCGCCTGCGCGAACTGGCTGCTGTCGATGTGCTGCGCGCCTACCGCCAGCAAAGCGAGCGCCTGCGTGACGAAGAACTGCAAAAGGCCCAGCGCCTGCTGGCCAATGGCGGCAACCCCGAAGATGTACTGGCGCAACTGGCCCGGGGCCTGACCAACAAACTCCTGCATGCCCCAAGCGTGCAGCTGAAAAAGCTCTCGGCCGAGGGCCGCCTCGATGCGCTGGCCATGGCCCAGGAACTCTTTGCCCTCAACGAGGGCTCGACGGACAAATCCCCGCAATGAAAGCGTCGCTGCTGAACAAACTGGAGATTCTCCAGGACCGCTTCGAGGAACTCACCGCGCTGCTGGGTGACGCCGAAGTCATATCCGACCAGACCCGCTTCCGCGCCTATTCCCGCGAATATGCCGAAGTCGAGCCGGTGTACGCCGCCTATAAAGAGTGGCGCAAGGTGCAGGACGACCTCGAAGGCGCCCAGGCGCTGCTCAAGGACGCCGACCCCGACCTGCGCGAGATGGCCGTCGAAGAAGTACGCGAAGCCAAGGAACAGCTGGTCGAGCTGGAATCCAACCTGCAGCGCATGCTGCTGCCCAAGGACCCCAACGATGGCCGTAACGTGTTCCTCGAGATCCGTGCCGGCACGGGCGGTGACGAGGCGGCGATCTTCTCTGGCGACCTGTTCCGCATGTACTCGCGCTACGCCGAGAAGCGCGGCTGGCGCTTGGAAATCCTCTCCGAGAACGAGGGCGAGCACGGCGGCTACAAAGAGATCATTGCCCGTGTCGAAGGCGACAACGTGTACGGCAAGCTCAAGTTCGAGTCCGGCGCGCACCGTGTTCAGCGTGTGCCGGAAACCGAATCCCAGGGCCGTATCCACACCTCGGCCTGCACCGTGGCCGTGCTGCCCGAGCCCGACGAGCAAGCGGCAATCGAGATCAACCCGGCCGACCTGCGCGTCGACACCTACCGCGCCTCGGGCGCCGGTGGTCAGCACGTGAACAAGACCGACTCGGCGATCCGCATCACCCACTTGCCCACCGGCATCGTGGTCGAGTGCCAGGAAGAGCGTTCGCAGCACAAGAACCGCGCCCGCGCCATGTCCTGGTTGTCGGCCAAGCTCAACGACATGCAGACCAGCGCCGCGCAGAACGCCATCGCCAGCGAGCGCAAGCTGCTGGTCGGCTCCGGTGACCGCTCCGAACGTATCCGTACCTACAATTATCCACAGGGGCGGGTGACCGATCACCGCATCAACCTGACCCTGTACTCGCTCGACGACATCCTTGCCGGTGGCGTGGAGGCCGTGATCGAACCGTTGCTGGCCGAATACCAGGCCGACCAACTGGCTGCCCTGGGGGACTGATGACCATCATTGCCAGCCTCCTGCGCAACGCGCAGTTGCCAGACTCGCCCAGCGAACGCCTGGACGCCGAACTGCTGCTCGCCGCTGCCATTGGCAAGTCGCGCAGCTTCCTGCACACCTGGCCCGAGCGCATCGTCAGCAGCGAAGATGCCGAGACCTACGCGAGCTACCTGCAGCGCCGCCGTGCCGGCGAGCCGGTGGCCTACATCCTGGGGCAGCAGGGCTTCTGGAAGCTTGATCTGGAAGTGGCGCCGCATACGCTGATTCCGCGCCCGGATACCGAACTGCTGGTCGAAACTGCGTTGCAGCTGCAGCCCGCATCGCCAGCCAAAGTCCTCGACCTGGGCACCGGCACGGGTGCCATCGCCCTGGCCCTGGCCAGCGACTGCCCGGCCTGGCAGGTGACAGCCGTTGACCGCGTCGAAGAGGCCGTGGCCCTGGCCGAGCGCAATCGCCAGCGCCTGGGCCTGGGCAACGTCCAGGTGCTGGCCAGCCACTGGTTTGGCAGCCTGACCGGGCAGCGTTTCGACCTGATTCTCAGCAACCCGCCGTACATCCGCGCCGAAGACCCGCACCTGGTCGAAGGCGACGTGCGTTTCGAGCCCAGCAGTGCGCTGGTGGCCGGGGCCGATGGCCTCGATGACCTGCGGGTGATTGTCGCGCAGGCGCCTGAACACCTGGTGCCAGGTGGCTGGCTGCTGCTCGAGCACGGTTACGACCAGGCGGCGGACGTGCGTGCCCTGCTGAGCGCGCAAGGCTTCACCGAGGTGGCCAGCCGCAACGACCTGGGCGGCCATGAGCGTATTTCATTGGGGCGCCTGCCATGCTGAGCGATCAGGAACTGTTGCGTTACAGCCGGCAGATCCTGCTGGCCCAGGTAGACATCGACGGCCAGCTGCGGCTCAAGCACAGCAAGGCATTGATCGTCGGCCTCGGTGGCCTCGGCTCGCCAGTGGCGCTGTACCTGGCGGCCGCAGGCGTAGGTGAGCTGCACCTGGCCGACTTCGACACCGTCGACCTGACCAACCTGCAACGCCAGGTCATCCATGACAGCGACAGTGTCGGCATGAGCAAGGTAGATTCGGCGCTGCAGCGGCTGCAGGCGATAAACCCCGAGATCACCTTGGTCGCCCACCGCCATGCACTGGACGAAGACTCCCTGGCGGCGGCGGTTGCCGCGGTCGACCTGGTGCTGGACTGCTCCGACAACTTCGCTACCCGCGAGGCGGTCAATGCGGCCTGTTTCGCGGCTGGCAAACCGCTGGTGAGTGGCGCGGCGATCCGCCTGGAAGGGCAGTTGTCAGTGTTCGACCCGCGCCGTGACTCCAGCCCTTGCTACCACTGCCTGTACGGCCACGGCAGCGAAGACGAGCTGACCTGCAGCGAAGCCGGCGTGATCGGCCCGCTGGTGGGCCTGGTGGGTAGCCTGCAGGCGCTGGAGGCGATGAAGCTGCTGGCCGGCTTTGGCGAACCGTTGATAGGCCGCCTGCTGTTGATCGATGCCCTCGGCACGCGCCTGCGTGAACTGCGGGTCAAGCGTGACCCGGCCTGTGCCGTGTGTGGCAAGCGCGATGGCTGAGCGTTCGGCGCCGGTCGGCGTGATGGACTCGGGGGTTGGCGGTTTGTCGGTACTCGCCGAGATCCAGCGCCTGTTGCCCAACGAGTCGCTGCTCTATGTGGGCGATTGCGGTCATGTGCCCTATGGCGAGAAGTCCCCGGACTACATCCGCCAGCGCTGCCGGCGCATCGCCGAGTTCTTCCAGGCACAAGGTGCCAAGGCAATGGTCCTGGCCTGCAATACCGCGACTGTGGCTGCGGTTGCCGACCTGCGCGAGTTGTACCCCGACTGGCCCTTGGTTGGCATGGAGCCGGCGGTCAAGCCCGCCGCTGCCGCCACCCGCTCGGGCGTGGTCGGTGTGCTGGCCACCACGGGCACCTTGCAGAGTGCCAAGTTTGCGGCCTTGCTCGACCGTTTCGCCAACGACGTGCAAGTGATCACCCAGCCTTGCCCAGGGCTGGTCGAGTTGATCGAAGCCGGTGACCTCGGCAGCCCGCAGTTGCGCCAGTTGCTGCAGGGTTATGTGCAGCCGCTGCTGGCCGCGGGCTGCGACACGCTGATCCTCGGCTGCACCCATTACCCGTTCCTGCGTCCGCTGCTGGCAGAGAGGGTGCCTGCCGATGTGGCCATCATCGATACCGGTGCCGCCGTGGCGCGCCAACTGCAACGCCTGCTGGCCGAGCGCAACCTGCTGGCCGATGGGCCAGCAGCCGACGCGGCATTCTGGACCAGCGCCGAACCGCAGTCCCTGAGAAAAATCCTGCCAGTGCTGTGGCATAAGTCGGGCAGTGTGCAAAGCTTTCAGTTGTAAAAAAAACGTGAAATACAGCTGAACTATCGTTGCATCGCCGATTTCTACCGATTTGCCTGATAGAAGGCGAAGACTAATAACAGCATCAGGAATAAGGAAGTTTCCCATGAAGAAACTGCTCGGTTTGGCGGCAGTTGCCGCTTTTACCCTAGGGCACGTGATGGCAGCGCAAGCGGCCGATGTATCGTTTTCGGTGGGGCAGACCGGTGATTCCACCATGGTTTACCGACTGGGCCTGCAGTCCAACTGGGATGCGAGCTGGTGGCAGTCCAGCGTCGGCCGGCTGACTGGCTATTGGGACGGCGCCTATACCTACTGGGAGGGTGATGAGACCTCGAGTAACCACAGCCTGTCGTTTGCGCCGGTGTTCGTCTATGAGTTCGCCGGCGATTCGGTGAAGCCCTATATCGAAGCGGGGATTGGTGTGGCGGCGTTTGCCAATACCGAGGTCGAGAGCAACAAGCTAGGCTCGGCGTTCCAGTTCGAAGACCGGATTGGTTTCGGCCTGCGTTTTGCCGGTGGGCATGAGATCGGGGTGAGGGCGATTCACTATTCCAATGCCGGCCTCCAGACCCCGAACGACGGTGTCGAGAGCTACAGCCTGCATTACCGCATGGCCCTCTGATGATTCCTGTACCGGCCTGTTCGCGGGCTTGCCCGCGAACAGGCCGGGCCTGAAATCGCCTGTCTCAACGAGGCAATGGCCATAAGCTGGTGATATCCAGTACTTCCAGCACCAACTCCGGTTCGCGCAACGCCAAGCGAGACAGCAGTTCATCCGCAGCACTCTGCGGCGTCCAGGCATCCGGAACAGCCTGCACGGAAGTCACCGGCGTCTTCAGCGACTGCGGTGCCACCACGGTCAGGTCAATCCCCTGGTCCTTCAACGCCTGGCGCTGCTCACGCGCCCACTGCGGCACATTGTTCCAGCCCGCCGACACTTGCGTCGGCGAGTAGAGCTGCAAGGCCGAATAACGGTTGAAAATCGCCATGACCTGCGGCTGATGCCCCTGTGCCAACAACGGTTGCGCGCTGGTCAGGCAATGCTCGCCAGCCAGTTGGTTGTCATTGACGATGGCCTCGAACACATCGCTGTCGGCCACGCCATTGGCCAGGTAGTCACTGGTCCCGGCGTTGATGATCAGCACGTCCAGCGAGCACCAGGCATGGCATATCTGCTCTGCCGCGTTGGCGGCCTTGCCTTCTTCATGCAATTGCCAAGGCAGGCTCAACAGCCGGCTACCATGGCGCACGGCCAAGGCCTGCAGCGCCTCGCTGCCCTTGCCACTTGCGGCAACCCGATGCCCTTGTTCGAGCAATCGCTCCACCAGGGCCAGACCCAGTCCGTTGCTGGCCCCCGTAACCCAGAAACTACGCGAGTTGTTCAAGATATTGCCCTCTGATCCTGCCGGCGTGGTAGCCCCTTGAAGGCTTCCAATGCACGCTGGCGACTGCTGCCGAGATCGACAATTGGACTGTGGTAGGAATTATTAGCGAAAAGATCCGCAGACTTCACGGGTTGGTGGATGGACGTTTCATCCAGCCCCCGCAATTCGGGTAGCCAGTGGCGGATGAAGCGACCTTCGGGGTCGAACCGCTGCGACTGGGAAACCGGGTTGAAGATACGGAAATAGGGTACTGCGTCGGTGCCGGTGGAGGCACTCCACTGCCAGCCACCATTGTTGGCGGCCAGATCACCGTCTATCAGATGGCGCATGAAATGGCGTTCGCCCAGGCGCCAGTCGATCAGCAGGTTCTTGCTGAGGAACATGGCGACGATCATGCGCAGGCGGTTGTGCATCCAACCGGTGTGCAGCAGTTGGCGCATGGCTGCGTCGATGATGGGGAACCCGGTACGTCCCTCCTGCCAGGCCTTGAAGTCGTCAGGCGCATTACGCCAAGGCAGGGCTTCGGTCTGGGCGCGGAAGGCACGATGCCTGGAGACCTGTGGATAACCCGTCAGGATGTGTTTGTAGAACTCGCGCCAGAGCAGCTCGTTGATCCACGTCTGGACGCCGCTGCTGCCACTGTCGAACTCGCCGCGGTTGTGGGCGAGGGCGGCATGCAGGCATTGGCGGGGCGAAATCACGCCTGCGGCCAGGTAGGCTGAAAGCTGGCTGGTGCCAGGCTTGGCCGGGAGGTCGCGCAGATGCCCATAGTCCTCGACCGTTTCATCGATAAAGCGGGCAAGCCGCGCCTGCGCTTCGTCTTCGCCAGCGGGCCAGTGTTCGCTCAGTGCGCGGGCAGGTTTGTCGAAGCCCTCGATATGCTGCGGGATCGGGTCGCTGCTGATATCCAGAGGCTGCTGGCGTTTCACCCGCCGGGCCAGTGATGGCAGGCTGCGGTGCAGGTGTTCCAGGCAGACCTTCTTGAACTGGGAGAACACCTGGAAGTAGTCGCCGCTGCGGGTCAGGATAGTGCCCGGGCGGAAGAACAGTTGGTCGAGGTAGCTGTGGGCGCGGACACCGGAATCCTCCAGCAGCTTGCGTGTGGCCGCATCGCGACGCGTTTCGTTGATGCCGTATTCATCGTTCCAGTGCACTGCCTTGATGTTGTGCTGGCGGCAGACTTCGAGCAGGGCGGCCGGTGCCTGGTCCCAGGTGTCGATGTTGCGCACCAGCAGCGGGATGTTCAGCTGGTCCAGCCCCTGGCGCAGCTGGCGCAGGTTGCGCAGCCAGAAGTCGACCTTGCAGGCAGCGTCGTCGTGGGCCTGCCATTGGCCGGGGCTGGCCAGCCACAAGGCCACGGTCGGCCCGCGTTCGCAGGCGACGCTGAGGGCAGAGTTGTCATCGATGCGCAGGTCACTGCGCAGCCAGATCAGTTGCATGGGGCACTCGTCTCTACAGGCCGGCGGGCATTGCCTTGCAGCACACGCAATGCCGCCTGCGGGGTATCGAACAGGAAAAGGTCGGGCAGATCGAAAGCGTGCAGCTGGGCCTGGTGCAAGGCGAGGGTGGCGCCGCCCAGCAGCTTGGTCCCGGCGATGCCCTGCAAGGTGCGCAGCAAGGTGTTGGCATCGATACGGGGGCCAAGGTGCATCAGAACTGCCCGTGGTTGCAGGGTGACCACGGCGCGTTGCAGCTGCGCGCCACCCACGGGTTGCTCAAAGACTTCCACGGGGATGCCGTTGCTGCTCAGCAGCCAGGCGCATAGCCACAGGCTGGCGTCGAACGGGCGCTCGCTGTCTTCGCAGAGCAGCACGGCGGGCCCCTGCAACGATTGATTGTCGTGGTACACCCGTGCCCCTAGCTTGCTGCGCAGCCAGGTATGGAAAAACACCTGTTCAAGGCGCGCGTTGAAGTGGCTGCGCCAGCGCATGGCGAGGGATTCCAGTAGCGGCAGCAGCAACTGTTCACACAGCGTCACGGCGGGGTACAAGGCCATTACCTGGTTCAGTTGCTGGTCGAGGCTGCGTTGGGAAAGGTGGGCAATGGCTTCGATCAACTGCAGCTGGCGCGGTTGCCAGTCGCCCATCGGTGCACGCTCTACCGGCTGGTCGAGCAGCTCTCGAACCTGACCGACCGAAGCACCGCGTTCAAGCCAGCTGAGAATCGCTTGCACCCGCTCGAGTTGGTCTTGCCCATACAAACGATGCCCTTTGGCGGTGCGTTGCGGCTTGAGCAGGCCATAGCGGCGCTCCCAGGCGCGCAAGGTGACTGGGTTGACGCCGGTGCGCCGGGCCAGTTCGCCAATCGGCACGAGCGTTTCAGACAGCATTGCGCAGTCCCAGGCTGGCAGGGTGCGGCTGCAGGTAGGTCTGCTGCTGCAGATAAGGATCAGGATGCTTGCGCAAGTGATGCTTGAGCAGCGTCAGTGGCACCACCAGCGGTACCTCGCCTTGCTGGTACTGGCCGATGATGTGCTGCAGTTCGGCTTTGTCCTGTTGGGTCAGCGAGTCCTTGAAGTAGCCGCTCAGGTGCTGCAAGACATTGCAATGGGTGCCCCGGCTGGCGCAACGCCGCAGGGCCTGCATCAGCTGGCTGAAATAGCGAGGCCCGATCTGTTCGGGGTCATCCTCACGGCTCATGCTGCCCAGCAGGCGGCCGAGCTGGCGATAGGCCTGGGGGTTGTTCGCCATCAGCAGGTACTTGTAGCGTGAATGGAAGCGCACCAGGGCGCCTCGGCTCAACCCTTGCGCCAGCAACTGTTGCCAGTCGGCGTAGGCATAGACGCGGCTGATGAAGTTTTCGCGCAGCACGGGATCGTGCAGGCGTCCTTCTTCCTCCACCGGCAGGTCCGGGCGACGGGCACAGAAGGCGGCGGCGTAGGCGCCTGTGCCACCTTGCGGCGCAGCATGACCGTTGTCCTGATAGACCTTGACCCGCTCCAGGCCGCAGGAAGGGGACTTCTGCATGAAGATGTAGCCACAGATGTCATCGAGCTCATTGGCCATCTGCTCGCCATAGTTGCGCAATGGGCCGGTCAAGTCTGTGCCTGGGTTGCGTGTGCCGACCACGCTAGGCTGCGCGGGGTTACCGACCAGGCGAATCGGGTCGCGTGGTACGCCCAGGCCGATGGCGACCTCAGGGCATACCGGTAACCAATCGAAATGCGCTTGCAGTTGTTCACGGCATAGATCGGAAGCCTTGTGCCCGCCGTTGTAACGCACGCTATGGCCGGTCAGGCAGGCGCTGATGGCGATGCGGGGCTTATGTGCGGGGGCAGGTTCGTGCATGGCGGTCTCCAGAAAACTTGTACAAGGAAGTGAGCTCGTACAAGTTCATTCCAGCACAACCAGAAACTTATGCAAACTAGTATTTTTGTATAGTTTTGCCGAATGATGTTATTCGAGGTGCTCCAGCAGCCGTCGCGCGGCTTCCTGGCCACTGAGCCAGGCACCTTCGACGCGGCCTGACAGGCACCAGTCGCCGCAGGCATACAAACCTTGGTCGGCATCGGCCAGTGCGCCCCATTCGTGATTGCTGGTCGGCCGCGCATAGAGCCAGCGATGGGCCAGGGCGAAGCTCGGAGCCGGTACCACGCAGCCGACCAGTTCGGCGAATTCCCCCCACAAATGTTCGATCACTTCTTCCTTGGCCAGGTCGATGTGCTGCTTGCTCCAGTCGGAGGTGGCGTGCAGCACCCAGGTATCGAGGTGTTCTTCGCGGCCGGGTTTGCTGCGGTTGCGGGCCAGCCAGTCGAGCGCGCTGTCCTGCACGAAGCAGCCTTGCATTGGTGTATCCAGCGGTGTCTGGAAGGCCAGGGCGACGGCCCAGGTCGGCTCCATCTGCACACCGGCCGCCACGGCGGCGAGCTTGGGCGTAGCGGCCAGCAATTGGGTGGCCTGCGGCGCGGGCACGGCGATCACCACGCGGCTGAACGGGCCATGGCTGCAGCCTTCAGTGTCCTGCAGGTGCCAGAATTGCTTGCCGCGGAATACTTCGGCGATACGGCAACCGAAGTTCACCGTGACGTCCTTGAGCAGGCCGCGGGTGATGGCGCTCATGCGTGGCACGCCGACCCAGCGGGTCTGTTCGTCGGGGGAGGGGGTGAGTTCGCCATCACGGTAGTTGTACAGCTGCGGCTTCCACTGCTCGGCCCAGCCGGCGGCGACCCACTGTTGCACCTGCTCGACGAAGCGCCGGTCGCGGGCGGTGAAATACTGCGCGCCCAGGTCAAGCGCGCCAGCTTCGCTGCGCTTGCTGGCCATGCGCCCACCGCTGCCGTGGCCTTTATCGAACAAGTGGACGGACTGCCCGGCCTTTTGCAGCGCCTGGGCGGCGGACAGGCCGGCGATACCGGCACCGATGATGGCAATAGGTACTGTCATGATGGCCTCTTCGAACCTTGCTGTAGGCAGACTACGCTGTCAGGTAAACCTGTACAATACAAAATCTTTGTATAAGGTTATTCCGCTTCATAGGCATGTTGGCCTATGGTTATCCGAGAGCGATGGGTCTGGAAAAGTGCCTTGTTTTTAAAAATAGACCATGGGCGCACGCTGCGAGGACACAGCCATGCATATATTGCTGACAGGTGGTACCGGGTTGATCGGCCAGCACCTTTGCCAGTACTGGCTCGGCAAGGGGTATCGTCTGACCGTGTGGAGCCGACGCCCTGAACAAGTGCCGCGATTGTGTGGCAGCGGGGTGCGCGGCATTGGCCGGCTGGACGATCTGGGCGCCGATGAACAGGTGGACGCGGTAGTCAACCTGGCCGGTGCGCCGATCGCCGATCGGCCTTGGTCGGCGGCACGCCGCAACCTGCTGTGGGCCAGCCGCATCACCCTCACCGAGCAATTGCTGGCCTGGCTGGGCAGCCGTGAACAGCGCCCGGAGGTGTTGATCTCAGGTTCCGCCGTGGGCTGGTACGGCGATGGCGGCGAGCGCGAACTGACCGAAGCCTCGCCGCCAGTTCGCGAAGACTTCGCCAGCCAGCTGTGCATTGCCTGGGAAGAAACCGCCCAGCGCGCGCAGCAGCTTGGCATGCGCGTGGTACTGGTGCGCACCGGGCTGGTACTGGCCAGTGACGGCGGCTTCTTGTCGCGCCTGCGCCTGCCATTCAAGCTGGGCCTGGGCGGGCCGTTGGGTGATGGCCGGCAGTGGATGCCGTGGGTGCACATCGACGACCAGATCGCCCTGATTGATTTTCTCTTGCAGCACAAGGATGCCAGCGGTCCTTATAATGCCTGCGCGCCAGAGCCGGTACGCAACCGCGATTTCGCCAAGGCGCTGGGGCGTGCGCTGCATCGGCCTGCGTTCATACCGATGCCCGGCTTGCTGCTCAAGGCCGGCCTCGGCGAGCTCTCGACCTTGCTGCTGGGCGGCCAGCGAGCGCGCCCGGTGCGCTTGCTGGCGGCAGGCTTCACCTTCCGTTTCAACGATCTGCAATCGGCGCTGGGCAACTTGTCCAGCCGCCTCTGACATAGGACGCTGCATGACCGATCACGCTCTGCTGCTGGTCAACCTGGGTTCGCCGGCCTCCACCTCGGTGGCCGATGTGCGCCGCTACCTCAACCAGTTCCTCATGGACCCCTATGTGATCGACCTGCCCTGGCCGGTGCGACGCCTGCTGGTGTCGTTGATCCTGGTCAAGCGCCCGGAGCAGTCGGCGCACGCCTATGCCTCGATCTGGTGGGATGAAGGCTCGCCGCTGGTGGTACTGACGCGGCGCCTGCAGGCGGCGATGGTCGAGCACTGGCCACATGGGCCGGTGGAAGTCGCCATGCGCTACGGTGAGCCGGCGTTGCCTGAGGTACTGACGCGTCTGGCTGCGCAGGGTGTGCGCAAGGTGACCCTGGCGCCGCTTTATCCACAGTTCGCCGATAGCACGGTGACCACGGTGGTGGAACAGGCAAAGCAGACGCTGGCCGAACGCCAGTTGCCGTTGCAGCTGCGCGTGCTGCAGCCGTTCTATGACCATCCTGATTACATTGATGCGCTGGTCGCCAGTGCCCGCCCTTACCTTGAGCAGGATTTCGACCATCTGTTGCTGAGTTTCCATGGCTTGCCGGAGCGGCACCTGAAGAAGCTGTACCCGGCCGGCAAGCATGATCTGCGCGCAGCCGACTGCTGCCGCGATGCCAGTGCCGAGGTGCGTGCCGTTTGTTACCGCGGACAGTGCCTGGCCACGGCCAAGGCCTTTGCGGCGAAGATGGGCATCCCGGATGGCAAGTGGTCGGTGTCGTTCCAGTCGCGGTTGGGGCGTGACAAGTGGATCGAACCCTACACCGAGACGCGCCTGGACGAGCTGGCCAAGGCCGGGGCGAAGAAGCTGCTGGTGATGTGCCCGGCGTTCGTTGCCGATTGCATCGAGACGCTGGAAGAGATCGGCATGCGCGGCGCCGAGCAGTTTGTCGAGGCGGGCGGCAACGAGTTGGTGCTGGTGCCGTGCCTGAATGATCACCCGGATTGGGTGAGGGTGTTGGCGGGGATGTGCGAAAAGGTCTGAATTGAGGGGGCCGCCATGCGGCCCCTTCGCAGCACAGGAACGCGCCTACACATCCAGCTTCTTGTGTTTCCAGCCGTCATTGCCCGGCAGGATCAGGTTCAGGGCGATGGCCACGATGGCGCACAGGGCAATACCTTTCAGGCCCCAGTCATCCGGGCCGTCGCCGCTGCCGATCAGCACGCCGCCGATACCGAACACCAGGGTCACCGAAACGATCACCAGGTTGCGCGCTTCGGCCAGGTCGATCTTGTGGCGGATCATGGTGTTCATGCCCACCGCCGCGATCGAGCCGAACAGCAGGCACAGAATGCCGCCCATCACCGGTACCGGAATGCTCTGCAGCAGCGCGCCGAACTTGCCGATGAAGGCCAGGGTGATGGCAAACACGGCCGCCCAGGTCATGATCTTCGGGTTGTAGTTTTTGGTCAGCATCACCGCGCCGGTCACTTCGGCGTAGGTGGTGTTGGGCGGGCCGCCAAACAGGCCGGCTGCGGTGGTGGCCAGGCCGTCACCCAGCAGGGTGCGGTGCAGGCCGGGCTTCTTCAGGTAGTCGCGGCCGGTCACGCTACCGACTGCAATCACCCCACCGATGTGCTCGATCGCCGGCGCGAGGGCAACCGGGACGATGAACAGGATGGCCTGCCAGTTGAAAGCTGGCGCGGTGAAGTTGGGAATTTCCAGCCACGGTGCGGCGGCGATCTTGGCGGTGTCGACCACGCCAAAGGCGAACGACAAGGCGAAACCCACCAGCACGCCGGAGATGATCGGCACCAGACGGAAAATACCTTTGCCGAACACGGCGACGACCAAGGTCGTCACCAGCGCAGGCATGGAGATCAGCATGGCGGTCTTGTACGGCATGAGTGCCGCACCATCACCGCCCTTGCCCATCGCCATGTTGGCGGCGATCGGGGCCATGGCCAGGCCGATGGAAATGATCACCGGGCCGATCACCACTGGCGGCAGCATGCGGTCAATGAAACCGGTGCCCTTGATCTTCACCATCAGGCCCATGAAGGTGTACACGAAACCTGCGGCCATCACGCCGCCCATGGTTTCGGCCAGGCCGAACTGGCCCTTGGCGAGGATGATCGGGGTGATGAAGGCAAAGCTCGACGCCAGGAACACCGGTACCTGACGGCCGGTGACCAGCTGGAACAGCAGGGTGCCGATGCCGGCGGTGAACAACGCCACGTTCGGGTCGAGGCCGGTGATCAGCGGCATCAGCACCAGCGCGCCGAATGCCACGAAGAGCATCTGCGCGCCCGAGACGACCTGGCGCCATAGCGGGTCGTTGAAGCCGTCCTGCATGGTCAGGCGTCCTTCTGCTTGGTGCCGAAGATCTTGTCACCGGCATCGCCCAGGCCTGGGACGATGTAACCATGCTCGTTCAGGTGCTGGTCGATCGAGGCGGTGAAGATCTGTACGTCCGGGTGGGCTTTTTCCACCACGGCGATGCCTTCTGGCGCGGCGACCAGCACCATGGCGCGGATCTCCTTGCAACCGGCCTTTTTCAGCAGGTCGATGGTGGCGACCATCGAACCGCCGGTGGCGAGCATCGGGTCGATGATCAGGGCCAGGCGCTGGTTGATGTCCGGCGCGAGCTTTTCCAGGTAGGTGTGCGCTTCGAGGGTTTCCTCGTTGCGGGCAACGCCGACGGCGCTGACCTTGGCGCCCGGGATCAGGCTGAGCACGCCGTCGAGCATGCCGATGCCAGCGCGCAGGATCGGGACCACGGTGATCTTCTTGCCGGCGATTTTTTCAACTTGCACCTTGCCGCACCAGCCGTCGATCTCGTAGGTTTCGAGGGGCAGGTCCTGGGTGGCTTCGTAGGTCAGGAGCGCGCCGACTTCCTGGGCGAGTTCGCGAAAATTCTTGGTGCTGATATCGGCACGGCGCATGAGGCCGAGCTTGTGGCGGATCAGCGGATGGCGGATCTCACGAGTAGGCATGGGGGGCTCCGAAAGGCGGGCAAAAAAACCGCGATAGATTAATCTATTCAGCCTTTGCTGTCGTGTAGTCCTTTTGCACGTTAGTCCATAAATGCTTGATCTGTGACGAGCGGATGCGTACCTTTGCCCGCTTTTCCAAAATGCACCCCTGGAGAGCGCCATGTCCGCTGATCTCGAGCACATCCGTCAAGTCATGCGCGAGGCAGACTGCCTGTACCACGAAGCCGAAGTCGAAGCGGCCATCGCCAAGGTCGGCGAGCAGATCAGCAAGGACCTGCACGACACCAACCCCGTGGTGTTCTGCGTGATGAACGGCGGCCTGATCTTTGCCGGCAAACTGCTGACCCACCTGCAGTTCCCGCTGGAGGTTTCGTACATCCATGCTACCCGTTACCGCAACCAGACCAGTGGCGGCGAGTTGTTCTGGAAGGCCAAGCCGGAAGTGTCGTTCATCGACCGTGACGTGCTGATCGTCGATGACATTCTCGACGAAGGCCACACCCTCAGCGCCATCATCGAGTTCTGCAAGCATGCCGGGGCACGCGCAGTGCACACCGCCGTGCTGATCGACAAGGACCACGACCGCAAGGCCAGCCCAGGCCTGAAGGCCAGCTATGCCGGCCTGCCGTGCATCGATCGCTATATCTTTGGTTACGGAATGGACTATAAAGGCTACTGGCGTAACGCAAACGGCATTTTCGCGGTCAAGGGACTGTAATCATGAGTCAGCCTGCATTCATCGACCAAACGTTGTTTACCGGGCTGGCGCAAAAAGCCGCCGAGGCGCCACGTCTGCGGCACCATCACAACTTTCATGAGATGGATGACCCTTGCCACCGCCTGGCGATCGGCCTGCAGCCCTCGACCTACATCGCCCCGCACCGGCACCTGAGCGACGACAAGGCGGAAACCTTGCTGGCGCTGAAAGGCCGCATCGGTCTGTTGCTGTTCGATGAGCAGGGCGCGCTGGCCAGCACGCGCATCCTCGAAGCAGGCGGCGAGTGCATGGGCGTAGACCTGCCGCCGGGCGTCTACCATGGCCTGGTGGCGCTTGAAGCCAACACCATCATGTTCGAATGCAAGGCCGGCCCTTATCGCCAGTTGGTCGAGGGTGAACACGCGCCTTGGGCGCCACGTGAAGGTGAGCCTGGCGTGGCTGAATACCAGGCCTGGATGCTCGCGCAGTTCGATTGAGATCTGCCATTGCCTGCATGCTAGAGTGCTCCTTCATGCCAAGGAGCCTCACATGCGTGCGATTCTTCCCCTGCTGCTGGCGGTGAGCCTGCCTCTCGCCGCCGCACCGCTGCACAGCCAGTTCCTCCCGCCCGATGACCAGGCCCTGCGCCAGGAAGCGCCGACCGGCCAGCAATTGCTGCAAGTGACCGACTACTCGGTAGTGGTGGGTGCCCAGCGCCAGTCCGACCAACAGCCGATCCCGATCACCGCTTCGCTGCAGATGCGCCTGAAGGGCAAGCCACTGAGCAAAGGCGCGACCATCAGCCAGGTGCTGCTCAATTTCGACGCGGAGGCAGGCAAAAGCCTGAAGAAGCCGGTGTACGACGAAAAGACCCGTACCCTGAGCCTCAATTACCCGGTCAGCGATTACCGGGTAGTCATGGACTTGCTGCGCAACGAGACCGTCTATGTGCAGTTCCTGACCTACGCCAACGGCCACATCTGGGCCGACCTGCACACCGGTACCGTACGTTCGCGTTGAGGCGCGCGGCCTGTGAGGGGTAAACTGCCGGCCTTCGAAATTCCATGATGGTCAGTTGGAGCCGGCAATGCGCAAAGACAAGAAGCAGGTGATTGGTGACGAAATCAGCGACGACTACATCAAGTCGTTCCTCCAGTTTGAGCCGGCCGATGGCGTGACCTCGCCTTCGCACCACAAACTGATCAAGGGCTACCGCGGCCTGCGTGTCGATGACTTCGAGCGCTTCGTGGGCTTCTTCGTCGAGGCTGGCCTGGACCTGGATGGCAAGGACGAGCACGGCAAGACCTTCGTCGAAGTGATCGCCGACCAGCGTAACGCGCCGGAGTACGTCGAGATCATCGCCAAGGCCCGCGGCTGATAAAGCCCAGGCACAAAAAAACGCCCCGAGGGGCGTTTTTTCGTTTCAGGCCGGCTTAGGCGTAATGCTTGGCCGGGCTGTCTTCCACCAGTTCCAGCGCCACATCGTTGTCGGCACTGATCTTGCGGTACAGTGCGGCGTCGGTGGCCAGGGCCTTCTCGCGAGCCGGGAAGATTTCCTTGAGCTTGGCAGCCCAGGCTCCTTTGGCCTGCTCGGGGAAGCAGCGCTCGATCAGCTCAAGCATGATCGAGACGGTTACCGAAGCACCTGGCGAGGCGCCGAGCAGTGCTGCCAGGCTGCCGTCCTGTGCCGACACCAGCTCGGTACCGAACTGCAGGATGCCGCCTTTCTTCGGGTCTTTCTTGATGATCTGCACGCGCTGGCCGGCCACTTCCAGGCGCCAGTCTTCTGCTTTGGCCTGTGGGTAGAAGCGGCGCAGGGATTCCAGGCGCTGCTCCATCGACTGCATCACTTCACTGACCAGGTACTTGGTCAGGTCCATGTTGTCGCGGGCGACAGCCAGCATCGGGCCGATGTTGCCCATGCGCACCGACAGCGGCAGGTCCATGAGCGAGCCGTGCTTGAGGAACTTGGTGGTAAAGCCGGCATAAGGGCCGAACAGCAGCGAAGTCTTGCCGTCCACCACGCGGGTGTCCAGGTGTGGCACCGACATCGGCGGTGCGCCGACCGCAGCCTGGCTGTACACCTTGGCCTGGTGCTGCTTGACGATTTCCGGGTTGTCGCAACGCAGCCACTGGCCGCTCACCGGGAAGCCGCCGAAGCCTTTGCTTTCCGGGATGCCGGACAGTTGCAGCAGCGGCAGGGCCGCGCCGCCAGCGCCGAGGAACACGAAACGGGCGTCGACTTCGCGGGTGCCGCCGCTGTTGACGTCCTTGATGCTCACGGTCCAGCCGCTGCCGTTACGGCGCAGGCCGACGACTTTCTTGCTGTACTTGACCTGCGCGTCCGCGCTGTCGCCCAGTACCTTGAGCAGCTTGTTGGTCAGTGCCCCGAAGTTGACGTCGGTGCCTTTGGCCACGCGGGTTGCGGCGATGTGCTGGTCGGCCGGGCGGCCTGGCATCATCAGCGGCATCCACTCCTTCATCACGCCCTTGTCTTCGGTGTATTCCATCTCGGCGAAGGCGTGGTGCTGCTTGAGCAGCTCGAAGCGCTTCTTGAGGAAGGACACACCCTTGTCACCTTCGACGTAGCTCAGGTGCGGGACCGGGTTGATGAATGCACGTGCCGAGCCGAAGGTGCTCTTCTTGCTCAGGTAAGCCCAGAACTGGCGCGAGACCTCGAACTGGGTGTTGATGTGCACGGCCTTCTTGATGTCGATGCTGCCATCGGCGGCCTGGGGCGTGTAGTTCAGCTCGCACAGGCCAGCGTGGCCGGTGCCTGCGTTGTTCCAGGGGTTGGAGCTTTCCGCGGCTCCGGAGTCCATTGCCTCGACGACCTCAAGCTTCAGGGTCGGGTCAAGCTCCTTGAGCAGTACGGCCAGGGTGGCACTCATGATGCCCGCGCCTACCAGTACCACATCAACCGATTCGTTCTGCGCCATTTAACGCGTCTCCACAATCTACAGCTACCTAATTGACAGCATAGGACCACTGGGGTTGCCAGGATCGCCATGTCCGACTCTTCGCAGTTCTTGCAACTTCCGCGGACACCGCCAATCAGTCTTCGGGTTCAGGTATTGAACGCCGTTTGCCACAGGTGCGGCAATTCGACTAATGGTCAAGGTGTCGTGCGTGCGCTATGGAACGACTTCAGACACTCATCCGGGATGAGCGCTTTTGCCGTCTGTTCAGGGCTGTTCGGGACACATCTGCCGCTTTTGCACATGCCAGACTGTTCATTTGCTCGCCACACTCTCGTGAAGTTGTGAAAAACCGTTTTTTCACGCTCTTTTGGAGACGTGAACCTCAAAAGGGGACTGCGCGATGGCAACCCACAGGTTCATGCAGTGCGAAGGGCCGGAAAAGCAGGCACGACAGCCGATGCAAGACCTGAGTGGAAGGCTCTCTGTGGGCGAAGCGGGTGAAGGTGCCGGGGTCAATCGGCAAATGCGGGGCCCGATCAGGAGACGTCCTTATAATCGGGGGGAGATTATAACGATGTCGCGGGCAGAAAGGTCGTAATTCGTGGTTTTTATTGCAGCGTTTGTCAGGCCGCGAGGATGCGCTGATGCCAGCGGCGGCTTGCGCGTGCGCAAACTCGGGCTTCGGCGGGCAGTTCGCGGCCCAGCCAGGCGAGCTTGATTTCGCTTATCTGCACCCATCCACTGCCGCTTGGCGCCTGGCGGCATTGCTTGAAGGCCAGGCATTTGCCTTCGCCGTCGAGGCGGGCATAGGCATTGTGGCGCGGGCGTTGGCAGAGCAGTGTCCAGAGCGAGGCCATGACGGTGCGTCCTGTGCGTTTGGGCTTGGCGCAAGGATAAGGGCGCAGCCATGAAACGATTGTGACAAGCGGGCCGGACCGATGACTGGTCTGTGCCTGGCTGGGTATACTGTGGGCCTTTGCCGTATTTTCTGGAGAAACGCGCATGTTGCAACGTCTGTTGTTCGGTTTGATTGCCGTGGCCAGCCTCAGCCTGGTCGGTTGTGCCCACAGCCCGCAACAACTCAGCCCGCAACCCACGCTCAAGGCTCAGCTCGCACCGGTCGGTCACGGCCAGCCAGTGGTGGTCAAGGTGGTCGATGGGCGTGCTTCGCAATCCCTGGGTACCCGTGGTGGCATGTACCCCGAGACCAGCACCATCAGCGTCAGTGGCAATGATGTCGTGCCCAAGCTGCAGGCCCAGGCCGAAGCCGCTGTGCGCCTGCTCGGCTTCACCCCGACGCCGAACGCCTACAACGCACCGCAGCTGACCGTGACCCTGGCTGAGCTGAAGTACCAGTCGCCGAAGGACAACCTGTACGTGACCGAAGCCACCATCGGTGCCACCTTCCGTGCCGATGTGCAGAATGCCAGCCGCCGTTACAGCGGCCGCTACGGCGCTTCGCTGGACCAGCGTTTCGGCATGGCGCCGAACCAGGACACCAACACCCAGCTGGTGGGCGATGTGCTGAGCGATGCGCTGACCCGCCTGTTCAAGGACCCGACCATCGGTCAGGTGCTGGGCGAATAAGCCTCAGGCTGCAAACGAAAAACCCGCTACCTGCGTGCCAGGTAGCGGGTTTTTTATTGCCTGGACAGACCTAGGCGGCTGCGATGTGGAAATCCAGCAAGCTGACGCCGGTACTTGCATCCACCTCGGGCAGGTCTTCGTGCATGTGCCCACCGAGCGCGCAGTAGACCAGCCACTGGCGGTCCTGGACATTGATGGCGAAACCATCGATCAATGCCTGCTGCTCATCGCTCTGAGCCACGAGATAGAGACGGTCCTGGTTTTCAGCGTGCAGCATCAACAAGCTCCGGTACGGGAAAGGCCGATAGAGTGGCCTGCCCTGATGACGAGCATGTGACAGATGAAATCAAGTGACACTTTGTCGCCAAGGCCGGGCGGGCGGGGCGGACTCCGGTAGAATGCCGGGCTTCGCTGTGGCTATGACCGAGGTTGCGTGATGTCGTTGCAAGTGCTCTGGGGCTTTCTTTCTGCCCACCCTACCAAGCTGATCAATCTGCTGGCGCTTTTGCTCACCTGCCCAGGCGGGTTGCTGCTGCAGAGTGCCCGGCGGCGTGAGGCGATCACCCGCGAGAGTCTGGCGGTGGAAGAGGGGCCAGCGGATGCCTTCGTCCAGCGCGTGCCGCGCTACTACTACATCCTCGGGTTTTCCTGCCTGGCGATGGCCTTGCTGCTGTCCTGGTTCAGCACCTGGATTTGAAATACTTGGGGCCACATGGCGGCCCCAAGCCGGTCAGGCGACAGGCGCCTGCTGCTTGACCTGATACTGGTTGCGCACCGGTGTTGCATACTGCAACACCAGGTAAGGCCGCTGCTCCTCGGGGCAGGCATCCAGCCGGCGCTGCCATTCTTCCCTGGCCTTGGCCAGTTCTTCGGCCGGGAACACCTTCTCGGCGCTCGGCACCTGCAGTGCCTCGTCCTTCTCGCTCCACATCGCATAGGCCAGGTAATGCACCGGGAACAGGCGGTAGCCGCCGAGGATCTGCCGGTCGGTTTCCTGTGCCAGCTGCTTGGTGTCCTCGTAGTACTCGGTCACCGGCGCGGCGAAGTGGATGTGCACCCGGCCCTTGTAGCCGGTGATGCCCTTGGCGATGCTGTTGTCGTCCTCGCCCGGTGCCTTCTTGTAGGTGCCGGTGGTGGCGCGGATGTACAGCTCGCGGGCCTTGGCCTGGTCGCAGGGGTCGTACTCGTAGCTGATCGACACCGGGATCAGGTTCAGGCTCTGGATTACCGCGCCGAACGGCTCGTCCTTGCGGCTCATGTGGAACATCTTGAGGATCGCCGAATCGGTGCGGTCGTCACCGTCCTTGGCGCGGCCTTCGGCCTGGGCGATCCAGATCGACGTGCCGTCATTGCGGATCGAATGGTTGATGTAGGCCGAGAGCAACTGGTAGGCCGCAAGCTTTTCGCGGCGGCCACTGATCGAGCGGTGCACGATGAAGCTCTTGTTCAGGCGCATCATGTCGCTGACGAACGGCTTCTGCAGCAGGTTGTCGCCGATGGCGATACGCGGCGTTGGCAGGCCGGCGTGGTACACCGCGTAGTTGACGAAGGCCGGGTCCATGACGATGTCGCGGTGGTTGGCCAGGAACAGATAGGCCGTGCCCGACTTGAGCTGTTCGACGCCGGAGTAGGTGACGCCGTCGGTGGCACGTTCGATGGTCTGGTCGACGTAGTACTCGACTTTGTCCTGCAAGGTCGATACGCAGGTGACGCCGGCGAATTCCTTGCGCAGGCGGCGGGCAATCAGCGGCTTGAGCAGCCAGCCGAGGGCGCCAGCGGCGCGCGGGAATTTGAAGTGGGTGAGGATATCGAGGAATGCCGGGTCGCTGAGCAGGCGCGCCAGAACGGCAGGGACCTCAGCATCGTCGTACGGTCGGATGGCATCGAATTCGCCCATCATGCTCTCTTGTTGGAAACGGCTAGGGTAATAAGGTAAGGGGTCGGGCCCGAAAAACGGCTCGGGCACACGCAAGCCCTGTAAACAGACCGGCAATTATACGCACAAGTCACCCCGGAGGCCGCGATGCTCGAACAAGCGTTCTACGATTGCCCTTATTGTGGTGAAGAAGTCGAAACGACAGTGGACCTGTCCGGGGGCGACCAGGAGTACATCGAGGACTGCCAGGTGTGCTGCAAGCCTATCCGCTTCGTGCTGCAGGTTCATGGCGATGAATGGATGCTGGATGTCTACGGTGAGAACGACTGATGCGGCGGATCTATGAACCGGAAAACCTGCTGGAGGCCGAAATGCTGGTGGGCATGCTTGCCAGTGAGGGCATCGAAGTGCACCTGGCCGGTCGCGACCTGATGGGCGGCGCGGGTGAATTGCCCTTGCAGGGGCTGCTTGGGCTTGCGGTGCCCGACGAACAGGCCGAATACGCACGGCAACTGATCGACGCGTACAATGGGGCCGAGCCGCTTGCCGGCGACGAGCCGGAGAGTCATCCCGGTACCTTGATCTGCTAGGTTCTGAAATCGCCCATGTGTGGACGTTACGCCCTGTTTCGCTGGCCCCAGGCGCTGGCCAGCCTGCCGGGTTTCCCTGCCGGCCAGCCGGCCCAATGGAATATCTCGCCTGGCGCTTCGGTGCTGATCCAGCGCCAGCTCGACGGCCAGCAGCAACTGGCCAAGGCCCGCTGGGGGCTGACCCCTGCCTGGCTCACCGACCTCTCCCGCACCCCCGCACACGCCCGGGCCGAGACCTTGGCCGAGCAGCCGATGTTCCGCGAAGCGTTTCGCCAGCGCCGTTGCCTGATGCCGGCCAACGGTTTTTACGAGTGGCGCGGCACGGTGCGCAAACGGCCTTACTGGCTGACGCCCGGGGAGGGCGCATCGCTGTATTTTGCTGCCGTGTGGGAGGCCTACCCGGTGCAGGACCAGGTGTGGTTGAGCTGCGCGGTGGTGACTCAAGCCGCGATGAATCAGCGTCGGCCGCTGATTCTCGATGCTGCCGGCCAGGCTGCCTGGCTGGACCCGGACACACCGATGCCACGCTTGCACGAGCTGCTCGCCAGCCCGCCGGCGACACTGCGCGAGCGGGCCCTGGCGAACTTCGTCAATGACCCGAAACTGGACGCACCGGAGTGCCTGACACCCGCTTAGGTAAAATCTTCCCTGCGGCTATGGCGGGGTATGGGTGACTCAGCCTAGGATACGGCGCATGTAAAAAGGGAGTGTTTTCATGCGTAAGTCTTTTGTCGTCAGCCTGTTGAGTGCTGGCATCCTGCTGGCCGGCTGCCAGGCGGTGAATACCACCAGCGGCGGTGCTGTCGGCGTCGAGCGCCAGCAGTACATGTTCAGCATGCTCTCGACCGATGAGGTCAACCAGATGTACGCCCAGTCGTACCAGCAGACCCTCGGCGAGGCGTCGAGCAAAGGCGTGCTGGACAAGTCCAGTGCCGATGCCAAGCGCGTGCAGACCATCGCCAACCGGCTGATCGCCCAGGCGCCCAAATTCCGCCCTGATGCCGCGCAATGGAAATGGGAAGTCAACGTCATCAAGAGTGACGAGCTAAATGCCAACTGCGGGCCGGGCGGCAAGATCATCGTGTACACCGGGCTGATCGACCAGCTCAAGCTCACCGATGCGGAAATCGCCGCAGTGGTCGGTCACGAAATCGCCCACGCCTTGCGCGAGCACAGCCGTGAAGCGATGTCCAAGGCCTACGGCGTGGAGATGGCACGCCAGGGCGCGGGTGCATTGCTTGGCCTGGGCCAGGACAGCATGGCGTTGGCCGACGCCGTGGTGAACTACTCCATGACCCTGCCCAACAGTCGCGCCAACGAGAACGAGGCCGACCTGATCGGCCTGGAATTGTCGGCGCGTGCCGGTTACGACCCGAATGCCGCAATCACCTTGTGGAACAAGATGAGCAAGGCTTCGGAAGGGGCGCCACCTGAGTTCATGAGCACTCACCCGGCATCCAGCAGCCGGATTGCCTCGTTGCAAGCGGCGATTCCCAAGGTGATGCCGCTGTACGAAGCGGCCAAGAAGTAAAAACTTAGGGGGCGCACAGCGCCCCCAGCTTTTTAGCGTTACCCCACCCAACCGCTGGTCTTCATCGCCGAGTAAACGGCCACGATCGCCAGCACGAAGAACGCCGTAGCCGCCAGGCGGCGAATCAGTGTCAGTGGCAGTTTCTCCGCGGCGAAGTTACCCGCCAGCACCACCGGCACGTTGGCAATCAGCATGCCCAGGGTAGTCCCGAGGATGACCAGGATCAGGTGCGGATACTGGGCAGCCAGCATCACCGTGGCGACCTGGGTCTTGTCACCGATCTCGGCCAGGAAGAACGCGATCAGCGTGGTCAGGAACGGGCCGAAGCGGCGGGCCGGGTTCTCGTCATCGTCCATCTTGTCCGGCACCAGGGTCCACAATGCGGTGGCGGTGAAGCTCGCGGCGAGTATCCAGTGCAGTACCGACTCGCTGAAGAAGCCACCGACCCAGGCACCCACGGCACCGGCAGCGGCATGGTTGGCCAAGGTGGCGGCGATGATGCCGGCGATGATCGGCCAAGGCTTGCGGAAACGTGCGGCGAGGATGAGCGCGAGTAATTGCGTCTTGTCGCCGATTTCGGCCAAGGCAACGATTGCGGTGGGGACCAACAGAGATTCCAGCATCAGGATTCCTACGGGGGCGGGTCGACACGGCTATGACACGTACAGCCTCCCCGCCCCGGGTAAGGTGTGCGTGTCATAGGTCTTGTCAAACCGAGGACCTGTCTGAGCAGGTCGCTGGGTCGCACGCGCCATGGCCTGTGGGCCAAGTATGTTGACGCGTGCCGGGCGAGCAGGGCGCTCGCGGGAGACTACTCCCCTAGGACGGTGCGGATTCTGCCTAGCCGAAACCATTTCGGCAAGCCCTGTTTTTATCCGCGTGTGGCGCGATAGATGCGGAAGCCATCGGCCTCGGCGCAGGTCTGGCAGTTACCCAATGCACCCTCGATCAGCGGCTGATAGCGCAGGAAGCTGTTCGCCACAAGGCGCATTTCGCCACCTTTTCGCAGATGTTGGCCGGATTTTTTCAGCAGGTTTTCCGAGGCCTGGTAGTTGGTGTGGACCCCGGTGTGGAACGGTGGGTTGCTCAGGATCAGGCTCAGGTCGGCAGGCGCGGCATCGATGCCATCGCCGCTGATGACTTCACCTTCAAGGCTGTTGGCCGCCAGGGTGAGGCGGCTGGCTGCCACGGCGAAGGCATCGACATCCAGCAGGGTGACCCGGCTCTGTGGATAACGACGTTTGACCGTGGCGCCGAGCACGCCAGCGCCGCAGCCAAAGTCGAGCACATGGCCGACCGCCAGGTTGTCCAGGTGCTTGAGCAACAGCGCGGTGCCGCGGTCGAGGCGGCCGTGGCTGAACACCCCCGGCAGGCTCACCACCTGCAGTGGGCCATCCTCGAGGTCGAGGGTGAAGCGCTCAGCCAGGCTCTCCAGCGGTTTGGCTTGCGGGGCATTGTCCACGGTCACCTGCCACAGCTGGCAATGCCGTGCGCTGTCCAGTTTGCGCGGCTTGCCGAACGCCTGCAGCTGTTTGGCCGCGCCTTCGATGCCGCCACGTTTCTCACCCACCAGGTACAGCTCGCGGCCCGCCAGGCGCGAAGCCAGGGCATTGAGCAGGTAGGCCGCCAGTTCGCGGGACTTGGGCAGGAACAGCACGGCCGTCTCGAAGGCGACCTGCGGCACGTCGACGCCGTAGTGGCTGCGCCCGGGGAAGCGGCTGTCGAGCATGGCCTGGTCGCCGGCATGCCAAGTCCAGCCATGGGCTTGAGGCAACTGCCCGAGCAGGCCGTCAGCGGGGGCGCCGGCGAGCAGCAGCGGGCCCTGGAACAGCTCTGCCTGGCGGAGTAATACTTCACTGCGCGGGTCCATGGACGACGCCTCCTGAAAAAGTGGCGCAGTGTAGCAGAGCCGGGCGCGGGGCTGAGCGCGTGCTCAGCTGACCACGCGGCGTGGCTGGCCTTCGAAGAAGGCCTTGGCGTTTTCGCTGAGCTGGCCGACGATGCGCTGGCGCGACTCTACCGCGCCCCAGGCGCTGTGCGGGGTGATCAGCAGGCGTGGGATGCCCTTTTCCAGCAGCGGGTTGCCATTGACCGGCGGCTCGACGCTCAGCACATCGGTGGCCGCGCCGCCCAGATGGCCGTTGCGCAAGGCGTCGGCCAGGGCCTGTTCGTCGATCAGGCCGCCGCGGGCGGTGTTGACCACCAGTGCGCCCTTTTTCAGCAGCGCCAGTTCGCGGGCACCGATCATGTGCCGGGTGTGCTCGTTGAGCGGGCAGTGCAGGGTCAGCGCGTCGACCTGCGGCAGCAGTTCGTCCAGCGCCAGGCGATCGTCACGTGCCGGGCGGCCAGGGATCTGCCCGCTCAGCACGCGCATGCCGAAGGCTTCGGCCAGCCGTGCCACCGCGCCACCCAGTTCGCCATGGCCGAGCAGGCCGAGGGTCTTGCCCTCCAGTTCGACGATCGGGAAATCCAGCAGGCAGAACTGGCTGGCCTTGGCCCACTCGCCGTCGGCAACCGCCTGGTTGTAGTCGCACAGGCGCGTGGCCAGGGCCAGCAGCAGGGCGATGGTGTGCTGGGCCACTGACGGCGTGCCATAGCCCTGGCAGTTGCAGACCGTGATGCCCTGCGCGCGTGCGGCTGCCAGGTCGACATTGTTGGTGCCGGTCGCGGCCACCAGGATCAGCTTCAGCTGCGGGTTGGCGGCCAGCGTGGCGGCATCGAGCATGACCTTGTTGCTGACCACCGCGACGGCGCCTTGCAGGCGTTCGGCGACTTGCTCCGGGCGGGTGGCGGCAAACAGCTCGAATTCGTCGAACTGTTGCTGCAACGGCGACAGGTCGAGGTCGCCAAGGTCCAGGGATTGGTGATCGAGAAACACGGCGCGGCGCAAGCTGGGCATCAGGGGAAGCTCCGGTGGCAGGGCAGGGGTTGATCCATCACCCCGCACAATGCCACTCATACCTTACGCCGCCAAATCATTCCTTCGGCTGATTTGACCGTCACATTGAGCTACTACAGTAGTTCCAGACTTGTCCGGCATGCTTTTCAGAAAAGGGATCACCATGTTGCAGACCCGCATCATCAAGCCCGCCGAGGGCGCCTATACCTTCCCTCTGTTGATCAAGCGCCTGCTGATGTCTGGCAGCCGCTACGAGAAGACCCGCGAGATCGTCTATCGCGACCAGTTGCGCCTGACTTATCCACAGCTCAACGAGCGTATCGCCCGCCTCGCCAACGTGCTGACCGAAGCCGGGGTCAAGGCCGGTGACACCGTGGCGGTGATGGATTGGGACAGCCACCGTTACCTGGAATGCATGTTCGCCATCCCGATGATCGGTGCAGTGGTGCACACCATCAACGTGCGCCTGTCGCCTGAGCAGATCCTCTACACCATGAACCACGCCGAAGACCGCTTCGTGCTGGTCAACAGCGATTTCGTCGGCCTCTATCAGGCCATCGCCGGGCAATTGACCACGGTCGACAAGACCGTGCTGATCACCGACGGCCCGGACAAGAGCGCCGACCTGCCGAACCTGATCGGCGAATACGAGCAACTGCTCGCCGCCGCCAGCCCGCGCTACGACTTCCCCGATTTCGACGAGAACTCGGTGGCCACCACCTTCTACACCACCGGCACCACGGGCAACCCCAAGGGCGTCTACTTCACCCACCGCCAGCTGGTGCTGCATACCTTGGCCGAAGCTGCGGTGACCGGCAGCATCGACAGCGTGCGCCTGCTCGGCAGCAATGACGTGTACATGCCGATCACGCCGATGTTCCACGTGCATGCCTGGGGCATCCCCTACGCGGCCACCATGCTCGGCATGAAGCAGGTCTACCCGGGGCGCTACGAGCCGGACATGCTGGTCAAACTGTGGCGCGAAGAGAAGGTCACCTTCTCGCACTGCGTGCCGACCATCCTGCAGATGCTGCTCAACTGCCCGAACGCCCAGGGCCAGGACTTTGGCGGCTGGAAGATCATCATCGGCGGCAGCGCCCTGAACAGCTCGCTGTACAAGGCCGCGCTGGCGCGCGGTATCCAGCTGACTGCTGCCTACGGCATGTCCGAAACCTGCCCGCTGATTTCCGCTGCGCACCTGAACGACGAGCTGCAGGCCGGCAGCGAGGACGAACGTGTCACCTACCGCATCAAGGCCGGCGTGCCGGTGCCGTTGGTGGAAGCCGCGATCGTTGATGGCGAGGGCAACTTCCTGCCAGCCGATGGCGAGACCCAGGGCGAACTGGTGCTGCGTGCGCCGTGGCTGACCATGGGGTACTTCAAGGAGCCGGAAAAGAGCGAGGAGCTGTGGCACGGCGGCTGGCTGCACACCGGTGACGTCGCCACCCTCGACGGCATGGGTTACATCGATATCCGCGACCGCATCAAGGATGTGATCAAGACCGGCGGCGAATGGATCTCTTCGCTCGACCTCGAGGACCTGATCAGCCGTCATCCGGCCGTGCGCGAAGTGGCGGTGGTCGGGGTGGCCGACCCGCAATGGGGCGAGCGCCCGTTTGCCCTGCTGGTGGTGCGTGACGACAAGGCGATCGATGCCAAGGCGTTGAAGGAGCATCTGAAGCCGTTTGTCGAGGAAGGGCACATCAACAAGTGGGCCATTCCGAGCCAGATCGCCGTTGTTACTGAAATTCCCAAGACCAGTGTCGGCAAGCTCGACAAGAAGCGTATCCGCCAGGACATCGTCCAGTGGCAGGCCAGTAACAGCGCCTTCCTGTCTACCTTGTAAGCCCGCTGCGGGGCGTGCGCGATGCTGCTCGACCCGCATGCTAGACGGTCTAAGGCCTTGCCAAACGAAAAATATCGGCCATGCTTCAGCACGGCCACTGCGCTGCCCGGGAAACGCCGGGGCGATTTGGCAGCGGGTGCGCAAATCACACTTTAGAGGGATCAAGCACCTGAGCCTGCTGGCTATAGTCGGGCCCAGGGGATTTTCAGGAATGGGGGAGGGCGGCACGCGCAAGACGTGCCGCTGCAGGGGAAACCTGCACACCGGTCGCTCGGGCCGTTTCTGAAAGGACTCACTGCCATAACAATAAAGTACATGGAGTAGCGTCGATGAAATCTGCAAATCCGTTCTGGCGCCGGGCCAAGTTGCCATTGGCCGTCAGCCTTGCTTCCACGCTCGCAAGTCCTGCTTTCGCTGTCAGTTTCAACATTGGTGAAATCGAAGGCCAGTTCGACTCGTCGCTCTCCGTCGGCGCCAGCTGGTCCACTGCCAACCCCAACCAGAACCTGATCGGTGCCAACAACGGCGGCAAGGGGCTGTCGCAGACTTCCGACGACGGCCACCTGAACTTCAAGAAGGGCGAAACCTTCTCGAAGATCTTCAAAGGCATCCATGACCTGGAGCTCAAGTACGGCGACACCGGTGTGTTCGTACGTGGCAAGTACTGGTACGACTTCGAGCTGAAAGACGAACACCGCGAATTCAAGGACATCAGCGACTCCAATCGCAAGGAGGGCGCCAAGTCGGCAGGTTCGGAACTGCTCGATGCCTTCGTCTACCACAACTACGCGGTCGGCGATCAGCCGGGCTCGGTGCGCCTGGGCAAGCAGGTGGTGAGCTGGGGCGAAAGTACCTTCATCGGCGGCGGCATCAACGCGATCAACCCGATCGACGTTTCGGCGTTTCGTCGCCCAGGTGCCGAGATCAAGGAAGGCCTGATCCCGGTCAACATGTTCTACGTGTCGCAGAGCCTCACCGACAACCTGTCGGCCGAAGGCTTCTACCAGATCGAGTGGGACCAGACGGTTGTCGACAACTGCGGGACGTTCTTCTCCCAGCCCGACGTGATCGCCGATGGTTGCAACAACAACCTGGCTGTACTCGCCACAAAAAATTCGCTGACCAGCCGCCTTGGGCCGCTGGCGACGCCAGTTAA
Source organism: Pseudomonas sp. MN1F (assembly GCF_009391885.1). Classification (GTDB taxonomy): domain Bacteria; phylum Pseudomonadota; class Gammaproteobacteria; order Pseudomonadales; family Pseudomonadaceae; genus Aquipseudomonas. The sequence goes on from NZ_VZII01000023.1 coordinate 35,957, forward strand.
CAACACCCTGGCCGCCCGGGGCGTGACCTACGGCAACCCTGACGAAGGGGTGATCGTGCGCCGTGGCGCGGATCGCGATGCGCGCGACAGCGGGCAGTTCGGTGTAGCCATGCGCTACATGTTCGAGCCGCTCAACACCGAGTTCGGTGGCTACTTCATGAACTATCACAGCCGTGCACCCATCTTCAGTGGCCGCGGCGCAGACGCTCAGTTCTACAGCACCTCTGGCCTGGCCGGCGCGCTGGTCAGAGCGGGCGTACCGGCCGGTGCGTTGGCCAACCTGCTGCCCAGCCTGATGCCGTTGCAGGTTGCAGGCAACTCCAGCTACTACGTGGAGTACCCGGAAGACATTCGCCTGTATGGCCTGAGTTTCTCGACCACGCTGCCCACCGGTACGGCCTGGAGCGGTGAAATCAGCTATCGCCCGAATGCCCCGGTGCAGCTCAATACCACCGATATCCTCTACTCGGGCCTGACCCCGCTCAACCCCAACGTATCCGTGCTGAAAGGCACCCCAGGTGCCGATCAGCCAGGCTACCGCCGCAAGGAAATCACCCAGCTGCAGACCACGTTCACCCACTTCTTCGACCAGGTGATGGGCGCGGAGCGGCTGACCATGGTCGGCGAAGTCGGCTGGACCCACGTCGGTGGCCTGGAAAGCACCTCCAAGGCGCGTTATGGGCGTGACCCGGTGTTCGGCCCGGGCCCGCTGCCCAATGGCCAGTGCGAGGCGCTCAACACCAGCACCCTGGGCACCTCGAATGCCAACAACGTGTCGCGCTACTGCGAAAACGACGGTTACACCACAGCCGACTCCTGGGGTTACCGCGTACGCGCGATCTGGGACTACAACAACGTCTTTGCCGGGGTGAACCTGCGCCCGAGCGTGGCCTGGTCGCATGACGTCGATGGCTATTCGCCGGGGCCGGGCGGCAACTTCGAGGAAGGGCGCAAGGCGATCAGCCTGGGCCTGGACGCGGAGTATCAGCAAACCTATACCGCCAGCCTGTCGTACACCAACTTCTTCGACGGCAAGTACAGCACCGTGGATGATCGCGACTTCGTCGCCCTCAGCTTCGGCGTGAACTTCTAAGAACACTGATCCAGGACGACACGAGATGAACAAGACCAGAAGTCTGTTGCAAGCCGGTGTACTGGGCCTGTCCCTGCTGGCGACCAGCGTCATGGCTGCGGTTTCCGCCGACGAAGCGGCAAAGCTTGGCAGCACCCTGACCCCGATGGGTGCGGAAAAGGCCGGTAACGCCGACGGTTCGATCGGCCCTTGGGAGCCACTGTCGAAGACCGCAGGCAGCGTCGATGCCAAGGGTTTCCTGTCTGACCCGTATGGCAGCGACAAGCCGCTGTTCACCATCACCGCGCAGAATGCCGAGCAGTACAAGGACAAGCTCTCGCCGGGCCAGCTGGCGATGCTCAAGCGCTACCCGGACACCTTCAAGATCCCGGTGTTCAAGACCCACCGCGGTGCCACCGCGCCTGACGATGTGTTCGCCGCCATCAAGAAGAACGCCACCGCGACCACCCTGGTCGAAGGCGGCAACGGCCTGAGCAATTTCCAGACCGCCGTGCCCTTCCCGATTCCGAAAAGCGGCCTGGAAGTGATCTGGAACCACATCACGCGCTACCGCGGCGGCAGCGTCAGCCGCCTGGTGACCCAGGCAACCCCGCAGCAGAACGGCTCCTACAGCCTGGTGTATTTCGCCGACCAGTTCGTCTTCCGCGACAAGATGAAGGACTACGACCCGAACAACCCAGGCAACATCCTGTTCTACTTCAAGCAGGAGGTAACCGCTCCGGCACGCCTGGCCGGCACCGTGCTGCTGGTGCACGAGACCCTCGACCAGGTCAAGGAGCCGCGCAAGGCGTGGATCTACAACGCCGGCCAGCGCCGTGTGCGCCAGGCACCGCAGGTGTCGTACGACGGCCCGGGTACCGCGGCCGACGGCCTGCGCACCTCGGACAACCTGGACATGTACAACGGTGCGCCGGACCGCTACGACTGGAAGCTCGAGGGCAAGAAGGAGATGTACATCGCCTCCAACGCCTTCAAGCTGGATGACCCCAAGCTCAAGTACGCCGACATCCTCAAGGCCGGGCACATCAACCAGGACCTGGCCCGCTACGAGCTGCGCCGGGTCTGGCATGTGGTCGCGACGCTCAAGCCTGGCCAGCGCCATATCTACGCCAAGCGTGACTTCTACATCGACGAGGACACCTGGCAAGCTGCAGTGATCGACCAGTACGACGGTCGTGGTCAGTTGTGGCGCATCTCCGAGGCCCATGCCCAGCCGTACTACAACAACCAGGTACCGTGGTACACCCTGGAAGCCATCTACGACCTGCAGTCGGGGCGCTACCTGGCGCTGGGCATGAAGAACGAAGAGAAAAAAGCGTACGACTTTGGCTTCACTGCCAGCAAAGCTGATTTCCAGCCAGCGGCCCTGCGCCAGTCGGGTATCCGTTGAGCTGAAAACCTGCAACTCCGTGTGATCTCCCAGACCGCCCCGGCTTGCCGGGGCGTTTCTGTTTGGGCGTGCCGATAAGACCGATGAATACCTCGCCAAACCCCCGCCCCAGCCACTGTCTGTCAGCCATGTTGCTTTTTGTCGCAGTCTTTTCCAGGCAAATGGCGCCCATCATCTTCAAATGCGTTGCATTACCCGCTAGTCTCGCAAGCATCCGTACCGCCGTAGTTTTCCCAACAGAACGAGCCGGCCATGACAGATCTGTCCCGTACGCATGGATTCGCCAGCCAGGCCCTGGGCCTGCTGGACGGGCGTTTCTTCCGGCCACCACAGCCGGACGGCCACGTGCCGCGTGCACGTCTGTGCCGCCGCTTGCAGGGCGGCCTTGGCGGGCGCCTGTTATTGGTCAACGCCCCCGCAGGCTTTGGCAAAAGCTCCCTGGCCATCGAATTCTGCGAGTCGCTGCCCAGCCATTGGCGCAGCCTGTGGCTCGGCCTGAGCCAGCGGGATGCCGACCCCGGCCGTTTCCTTGAGCGCCTGCTCGAAGGCCTGCAGCAATACTGCCCGGCACTGGGCGGGCAGGCCATGGGCCTGTTGAAGATGCGTCAGCGCCACCAACCCTTTGCGTTCGAAGAGTGGATCGACAGCTTGCTCGACGAGTTGGCGCTCTACCTCCAGGCCGATACGCCTTTGCTGCTGGTGCTGGACGACTACCACCTGGCCCAAGGGCCGGTACTCGATCGCTGCCTGCAGTTCTTCCTCAATCACTTGCCGGCTGGCCTGGTACTGCTGGTAACCAGCCGCCAGCGCCCGGACTGGCACCTGGCGCGGCTGCGTCTGTCACGCCAGCTGGTCGAGCTTGGCGAGCAGGATCTGCGCCTGACACCGGACGAATCGCTGGCAGTGATTGGCCGCCAGCCCACAGGGCTGCGCGGTCAGGCACTGGACAACCTGATTCAACGCAGCGATGGCTGGGTGGCCGGACTGCGCTTTTGGCAGTTGGCCGCCAGCGAGGCCGGTGACGAGCATGCCTTGCCCCAGGCCCTGCACGGTGGCGAAGGGCTGATCCGCGACTACCTGCTGGAAGAAGTCATCGAGATGCTGCCAGCGGACGTGCAGGCGTTTCTGGACGACACGGCCTGCCAGGAGCGCTTTTGCGCTGCGCTGTGTGATGCGCTGCGTGAACGTCACGACAGTGACGCGATCCTGCGTTATCTGCAGGCGCATCAGGTGTTTCTGGTGCCGCTGGACGAACATGGCCACTGGTATCGCTACCATCACCTGTTCTCTGACCTGCTGCGCAGCCGCCAGTCCAGCGAGCCGCTGGCGCGCCTGCACCTGCGCGCCTGCCGCTGGTTCCAGGCCCAGGGGTTGCTCGACGAGGCGGTGGAACAGGCGTTACGCGCTGGCCACCTCGACGTTGCCGCCGACCTGGTGCAGAGCCTGTCCGAAGAACAACTGCTGGCCGAGCAGAACGTCGGCATGCTGTTGCGCTGGAAGATGGACCTGCCCGACAGCCTGCTGATCAGCACGCCGCGGTTGATCGTGCTGTACAGCTGGGCACTGGGCCTGGCCTGCCAGCTGGATGCGGCAGAAGAGCTGGCAAGTTACCTCAGCCGCTTCCTGCCCGCGCCTTCGGCCACCGCACAGAGGTCGATGCTGGCGCAGTGGCTGGCCCTGAGCGGGGTCATCGCCCGTGGCCGGGGTGACCGCGAACGGACCTTGGCCTATTGCGGCGAAGCGCTGCAGAGCCTGCCGAGCAAGCGCTATGGGCAACGCCTGGTGTGCCTGTCGACGCTGTCCAACCTGGCCATTGCCGATGGCGACTTCTGGCGCGCGCGCGGCTGGAACCGCGAAGCGCTGGAGCTGGCGCAGCGAGTCGGCAACCCGTTGTTCGAGGCGCTGGCGCATTATGATCGTGCGCGGGTGCTGCATGCCCGCGGCGAGGTGTTGCGGGCGCTGGATGAAGTGCGTCAAGGTTTGCAGCGCCTGCAGGGGCTGTCGGCACAGCGGCTGTACGCGGTGCGGGCCCGCTTGACCTTGTACGAGGGCTACCTGCTGGTGGCGCGCCTGCAGCCTGCGCAAGGGCGTGCGCGCTTGCGCGCAGGGCTTGGCGAGGCGCGCGCCTGCCGTGACATCAGCGTGCTGATCGGCCATTGCGTGATTGCCTCGCTCGATGGCCGTGAGGGCCAATTTGCCGAGGCTTTCGCCGAGCTGGCCGAGGCGGAGCGGTTGATGCACATCTGGGATGTGCCGCCGATCTTCTACCTGGCGATGATCACTCTGGTGAAGTGCGAACTGTGGCTCGCCCAGGGCCGTATCGATCTGGCCGAATCCTGGTTGCTGCGCCTGGGCCAGACCTACGGCGGCCAGCACCCGGCGGCGGCGCCAGAGTTTCACCCTTTGTTGCCACTGCATATCGAACTGCAGCAGGCTCTGCTCGAGCGTGTGCAGCAGCGCAGCGAAGACGCCGTGGCGCGCCTGTGCGCCCTGGCCGAGCGCGGGCAGGCCAGTGGCGGCATGATGCTCACCCTGCACGCACTGTCGCAGTGGGTCGACCTGTTATTGAGCGAGGGGCGTGAAGCACAGGCAGCGCAGCTGCTACCCATGGCGTTGAGCGCAGCCCGGGGCGGGGTGGTGCAGCCCTTCCAGCGCCTGATCGAATTGCATCCGGGTTGGCTGCGTGAGCAATTGCTTGCGCAACCAGCCTGCCAGGCCCAGGCCGAGCTGCTGGCGCGCCTGCCCGAGCCCGCGGCCCCCTCAGGCATCGCTGCCGAGGCATTGAGCGGTCGCGAGCTGGCGGTGCTCGAACTGATCGCCCAAGGCTGCTCCAACCAGCAGATCAGCGAGCGGCTGTTCATCTCGCTGCACACCGTCAAGACCCATGCCAGCCATATCAACAGCAAGCTCGGGGTGGAGCGTCGCACCCAGGCAGTGGCCCGTGCCAAGTCGCTGGGCTTGCTGGGCTGAAGCTAGCTGCAAGGGGCATGGCGTTTCAAGATAATGGCGCCAGTCCATGACGTCATCGTGTGGTCAGTGCGTTGCATTCTCCACCCTCATCTTTCCTGACCGGCTGCCGATACAAGTTTCGGCGCCATGCATCGCCGCGCGCCATCCACCCATCTTTCCAATACAGGTCGTGTTGATGCTGCAGTACGGGCAAAAGAGCTTTCTGATCGTCGACGACTTCACTGACTTTCGCACGTCGACCCGTTCCATGCTGCGCGAACTGGGCGTGCGCGATGTGGATACCGCGGACAGCGGTGAGCAGGCCCTGCGCATGTGCGGGCAGAAGCGCTACGACTTTATCCTCCAGGACTTCCACCTTGGTGACGGCAAGAAGAATGGCCAGCAGGTCCTCGAGGACCTGATCCTCGACAAGCTGATCAGCCATGAGTGCGTATTCATCATGGTCACTGCCGAGAGCAGCCAGGCCATCGTGCTCAGTGCCCTCGAGCACGAGCCCGATGCCTACCTGACCAAACCGTTCAACCGCGTGGGCCTGGCCCAGCGCCTGGACAAGCTGACCCAGCGCAAGACGTTGCTCAAGCCGATTCTGCAAGCCCTCGACCGTGGTCGCCCGGCCGAAGTGCTGGCGGCGTGCGCCGAGCTGTGCAAGAAAGACCCGCGTTTTGCGCCGTTGTGCCTGCGCTATCGCGCCGACGCGCTGCGTGACCTCAACCGCTTCGATGAGCTGGAGAAGTTTCTCAAGAGCATCCTCGCCAGCCGCCCGCAACCCTGGGTGTATGCGGCACTCGGCAGCCTGCTGCACAAGCGCGGGCAGAATGCTCAGGCCCAGGGTGTCTACGAGCAGGCGCTCAAGGCATTCCCGATCATGCCCGGGCTGTACGATGGCATGGCCGAAGTGCTGGTCGCCCAGGGTGAAACCAAGCGTGCTCAAGGCATGCTTGAGGAAGCGGTACGCTTGTCGCCCCTGGCGGTGCGCCGGCAGGCCGCACTGGGCAAGCTGGCGTTGGGCAACGAAGATTTCGAAAGCGCCTCCAAGGCCTTCCGCCATGCGGTGAATCAGGGCCAGAGCTCGCGCTACAAGGATGCTGAAAGCAACCTTGGGCTGGTCCAGGCGTTGATGAGCAAGAACGCCGGCTTTGGCCTGGATGCCCGCGCGCGGGTCGAAATCAACACCGTGCTCAGCGAAGTGGCCAAGGACAACCTCGAAGACCAGGGCCTGCAAGTGCGTGCCCGGCTGATGAAGGCCGCCAGCCTGCAGCAGGCGGGCGACCCCGAGACCGCTGCCAAGCTCACCGAGCAGGCCATGCAGCGGCTGGAGAAGATGGACCAGTTCTTCTCGGTCGAGGCGGCCTTGACCGTGGCCAGGCAATTGCAGGCGCTCGGGCAGGAAGCCGCTGGCGGCAGCATCCTCAAGGGGTGCGTGGAAACCTACGGCGACGACCCCAAGGTCATGCAGAGCGTGGCCAAGCTGACCGACGACCCGGCCGTACTGGGTGCGGTCACCGAAGCGGTCGACCTCAATCGCCAGGGCGTGCGCAGCTATCAGGCCGGGCAACTCAACGAAGCCCTGCAGATGTTCCGCAAAGCCCTGTCGCTGCAGCCGAAGAACATCAGTATCGCGCTCAACACGGCGCAAGCGCTGCTGCGCATAGGTGGCGAGGTGACACCGCCGGCGATCCAGCAGGAATGCCGCGACTGCCTGAGCCGCGTGGCCGGCATCCCGACCAGCGACAGCCGCTTTGACCGCTACCGCAAACTGCACATCAAGGTCTTCGGCGCATGAGCCAGGATAACCAGGGGCTGGATTTTTCCACGGTGATCGCCTCCACCGTGCATGACCTGAAGAACTCGCTGTCCGCGCTGATCCAGTCCCATGACCAGTGGATGGCGCGGCTGCCTGAAGAATGGCGCAGCGGTACCGAGCAGGGCGTGATCGAGCATGAGTTCCGTCACCTCAACGGCATGTTGGTGCAGTTGCTGGGGCTGTACAAGCTGGGGGTGAACCAGCTGCCGGTATGCCCGGACTACCACGAGCTGGAAGACTTCATCGAGGCCCAGCTGGCGGCCCACCAGGAAGTGCTGCAGCACAACGACATCCTTGCGACCTGGCGTGTCGACTCCGACAACCCGCTGGGCTTTTTCGACCGTGAACTGGTGGCTTCGGTGATCGCCAACGTGATCACCAACGCCACCCGCTATGCTGGCCATGCGCTGTTGATCAGCATTGGCGAGGAACACGAGCACTTGGTCATCAGCGTCAACGACGACGGCCCGGGTTATCCGGCGCGGATGCTCGAGCGCCAGCAGGATTACGTGCAGGGCATCGACTCGCAGAGCGGCAGCACCGGGCTCGGGCTGTATTTTGCGGCGCGGATTGCGGCGTTGCATGAGCGTAACGGCGTGCGTGGGCGGATCGAAATTGCCAATGGCGGGGCGCTTGGGGGTGGGTTGTTCAGGTTGTATTTGCCATGAGCGGTTTAATTCCTGCATTGATCTTTGTCATGAATTGAAACCCATGCTGAAGATAAGTAGGTAAGCATTCCTGGTGTTTTGTGGGATAGGTCTGAAACACGAAAACGGGGCCAATGGCCCCTTTTTTCTTGGTTTTCGCACTGATAGTAATCACGCCCCATTACTCACTTTGCGAGCGCCTTGTGAACAAATTCATCCGCCTCACACCTCTTCGGCTATCTCCCTTTCATCCGGTTAAGTCCCATTCCGGCAAGCGTAAAGTCCGTCGCTACGAACTCGCCTCCCTTTTAGCCCAATGCCAGTTTGATGCTCCTCAATCAAAGGAGGATGAGAGTTGGGAGCGAATGCCTTCCATCGGCCGTGAGATCTGAGTCGGTTCGCGAGGGGACAGGTATGAGAAGACGACACAATGATCTTCGTTACCAGGTATTTCGCTCTCAAGCGAGGACACTCACTTGCGAGTGCGTTAGTCAGAACGGTTTTTTGAGAGAGGGGCTCGAGGCGGATCGGGTGCGCATGGAGCCTATTACCTCTGAGGCGATCGCCACTTGCTTAGGCTGGGGCGAAGAGGCAAGTGCTTTTCCGTGGGAAGAGGTTTGCACCTGGAAGGCAAGCGACCTCAGGGGTTTTGACCTTTCCATCTGGTATGGGGCAGACCTTTGTGGTCTTTGCTACGCGAGCCCGCGAAAAAGTCGCTTACGTATCAAAGTTATTCTGTTGGAGAGCAATCCTGACAAGAGTCACCCGTTGAAGGGCGAAGTTGCCTCCCTCGCACTCACAGCCATAGATTTTTACGCACGTATGCTAGGTTGCCGCGAGATTGAAATACAGGATCCTGTCACCGCTGCCAGGGCCCTTTACGAGGCGTTGGGCTTCAGCAGTACTGCGGATGGTCGGCTTGTGATCCGGGTTGAACCTTAATAACATCCAGACAGTGTTAGCGAAGCTATGGAGGAAATCATGCGATCCGAAAAGAGCCGTGAAAAGCCGATAGCCGTAGCCAAATTCGAGGCTGAGGCACGACGACTGGCAAGCCAGATCTCAGTGAATCAGCTGCGTTTTCTTCAAGTCGCCAAAAGCAGAGGTGAGGCACTGGAGCCGGCGGGCCCGCTGGCCGGCCCGCAAGCCTGACATGCCTCAAGCTGCGGCGGCGCAGTCATCAGATCGAGAAGCCCATGAGCGCTGCCCCCACCACTCTCATCCGCGAAACCTTCCCCGTAGGCCCATTGCAATGCAACTGCACCCTGATCGGCGACCCGGTCAGCAAGAAGGCCATCGTCGTCGACCCGGGTGGTGACCCGGACAGGATCCTCGCCCGCCTGCAAGCCCATGGCCTGACTCTGGTGAGCATCATCCACACCCACGCGCACTTCGACCATTTCCTCGCTTCGGGCACGCTCAAGGCGCTCACTGGCGCCACCTTGCACCTGCACAAGCAGGACCAGCCGCTGTGGGACAACCTGGAAATGCAGTGCCAGATGTTCGGCGTGCCCTACACCCCGGTCCCGTCGCCAGACCATTGGCTCGGCGATGACGAAGAACTCGCCTGTGGTTGCGGTGTGGCCCTGCACACGCCCGGGCACACACCCGGTTCGATGAGTTTCTGGTTCGCCGACGCCAAGCTGCTGATCGCCGGTGACACCCTGTTCCGCCGGGGTATCGGCAGGACCGACCTGTGGGGCGGTGACCAGCGCGCTATCGTGCGTTCGATCAAGGAGCGGCTGTATCGCCTGGACGAAGATGCCATCGTGGTCACAGGCCACGGGCCGGATACACGCCTGGGCGACGAGATGCGCGAGAACCCGTTCGTACGGGCTTGAGCCTGGATGAAAAGCCTTTCATGGAATTTTTCCGTATTCTGGCGATCTATGCCTGGCATAGATCCCTCTGCGATCTGCCGAACACACGAATTTTTGTAGGAGCTTGTCCATGTTCACCATGCGTCGTCTGATTATCGTCGCAACCGCTGCAGCCCTGATGACCGGCTGTGCCGGGCAGAATCCTTATGACAGCCAAGGCCAGGCTCAGGGCGAGTCCTCGGGGATGAGCAAGACCGCCAAGTACGGTGGCCTGGGCGCGCTGGCCGGTGCCATTGCCGGTGCCGCCATCGACCACAACAACCGTGGCAAGGGCGCACTGATCGGCGCCGCCGCAGTGGGTGCCGCCGCTGCCGGTTACGGCTACTACGCCGACAAGCAGGAAGCCGAGCTGCGCGCGAAAATGGCCAACACCGGCGTCGAAGTTCAGCGCCAGGGCGACCAGATCAAGCTGATCATGCCGGGCAACATCACCTTCGCCACCGACTCGGCCAACATTTCGCCGAGCTTCTACAACCCGCTGAACAACCTGGCCAACTCGTTCAAGTCGTTCAACCAGAACACCATCGAAGTGGTCGGCTTCACCGACAGCACCGGCAGCCGCCAGCACAACATGGACCTGTCGCAGCGCCGCGCTCAGGCAGTCAGCACCTACCTGACCTCGCAGGGCGTGGATGCTTCGCGTGTGACCGTACGTGGCATGGGCCCGGACCAGCCGATCGCCAGCAACGCCGACGCCAATGGCCGTGCCCAGAACCGCCGTGTAGAGGTCAACCTGAAGCCGATTCCGGGTCAGCAGTATGACCAGCAGCAGGGCCAGGTTCAGCAGTACCCGTAAGCCGTTCAGTACGGCGCAATGAAAAAGGGCAGGCCGGTGACGGCCTGCCCTTTTTCATTTCAGCGGATGCTGCTGGCCTGAATTGCAGTCAGGGCGATGGTATGAACGATATCGTCCACCTGCGCCCCGCGTGGCAAGTCGTTCACCGGCTTGCGCAGCCCCTGCAGCATCGGCCCCAGGCTGACCCCGTCGGTGCTGCGCTGCACGGCCTTGTGGGTGGTGTTGCCGGTGTTCAGGTCTGGGAACACGAACACCGTTGCACGTCCCGCCACCGGGCTCTCAGGGGCCAGCTGGCGAGCGACTTGCGGATTGGCGGCGGCGTCGTACTGCAGCGGCCCATCGATCAGCAGCCCTTGCTCCGCCGCCTGTGCCAGGCGCGTGGCTTCGCTCACTTTCTCCACTTCCTCGTCACTGGCCGAATCACTCGAATAGCTGATCATCGCCACCCGCGGTGCGATGCCGAAGGCCTGTGCCGATTCGGCGCTCTGCCGGGCGATCTCGGCCAGTTCGCTGGCGCTGGGATGCGGGTTCATCACACAGTCGCCGTACACCAGCACCTGTTCCGGGAACAGCATGAAGAACACCGACGACACCAGGCTGGCGCCGGGTGCGGTCTTGATCAGCTGCAGGGCAGGGCGAATGGTGTTGGCGGTGGAGTGCACCAGGCCCGAGACCAGGCCGTCGACCTCATCCAGGGCCAGCATCATGGTGCCGATCACCACCGGGTCTTCCAGCTGTTGCTCGGCCATGGGCGCATTGAGGTTCTTGCTCTTGCGCAGGTTGACCATCGGCTCGACATAGCGCTCGCGAATCAGCTCGGGGTCGAGTATCTCCAGGTCCGGTGGCAGGGTGATGCCTTGGGCGCGCGCCACGGCTTCGACTTCCTCAGGCTTGGCCAGCAGCACGCAACGGGCGATGCCGCGCGCCTGGCAGATTGCCGCGGCCTGCACCAGCAGCGGCTCGGCCCCTTCTGGCAGGACGATGCGCTTGTTGGCCTGTTGCGCCCGCTGGATCAGCTGGTAGCGGAACACCGCTGGCGACAGGCGCATTTCCCGTGGCGTGCCGCAGCGCTGGTGGAGCCAGGCGGCGTCCAGGTGGCTGGCGACGAAGTCGGTGATGAATTCGGCCCGGTCACGGTCGTCCACCGGGATTTCGCGGTTCAGCGAGTGGAGCAGGTTGGCGGTGTCGTAGGAGCCGGTGCTCACTGAGAGAATCGGCAGGCCGGCCTGCAGGGCGCCACGGCACAGGCCAAGGATGCGTGCATCGGGCTTGCTGTCGCTGGTCAGCAGCAGGCCGGCCAGGGGCACGCCGTTGATCGCGGCAAGGCTCACGGCCAGGATGATGTCGTCGCGATCACCTGGGGTCACCACCAGGGTACCCGGCGTCAGCAGCGGTACCGTATTGGCCACGGTGCGGGCGCAAATGATGATCTTGTTCATCCGCCGTTGTTCGTAGTCGCCGGCGTTGAGCACCTGGGCACCAAGCAGTTCGGCCACGTCGCGGGTGCGCGGGGCGTTCAACTCGGGCTGGTAGGGGATGCAGCCGAGCAGGCGGAAGTCGTTGCCACGCAACAGCGGCGAGTGCTCGCGCAGGCGGGTGGCGAAGTCGGCCATGCCCTCGTCGGTGCGCACCTTGTTGAGGATTACCCCCAGCACTTTCGGGTCGCGCGGGCCGCCGAACAGCTGGGCCTGCAGTTCGACCCGCCCGGACAGCTCGCTGAGCACTTCGTTTTCCGGGGCGGAAACCAGGATCACTTCGGCATCCAGGCTCTTGGCCAGGTGCAGATTGACCCGTGCGGCGTAACTGGCGTGGCGGGTCGGCACCATGCCCTCGACCACCACCACGTCATTGCCGATGCAGGCTTGCTGGTACAGGCGGATGATTTCTTCGAGCAACTCGTCCAGCTGGCCATCGCCGAGCATGCGCTCGACATGGGCCAGGCTCAGTGGCACTGGTGGCTTGATGCCGTGGGTGCGGGCGATTAGTTCGGTTGAGCGCTCCGGGCCCGTGTCGCCGGGGTGAGGCTGGGCGATGGGCTTGAAGAAGCCGACCTTGAGCCCGGCGCGCTCAAGCGTGCGGACCAGGCCCAGGCTGATGGAAGTCAGGCCGACACCAAAGTCGGTCGGCGCAATGAAAAATGTCTGCATGCGTGCTTCTCGAAATAAGCGGTGCAAGGAATCAACGGCCAAGGGTAGCGCTATCGGCCCCTTGTGCGCACCAACCGCAAGCGAATGGCTGGCCGATGCGCTCGGCGCGCAGTGCGGCGTCGAGCACCCACGGACGGGCCTGCCACGGTGGCTGATGGCGCAGGTGCTGGGTATGGCCGCAGGACAGTTCGACCACCCAGTGGCCTTCTTCGTCCGGGTGGAAGCCGATGATCCGACTGATGGGTCGCCCCTCGTCTGCGCTGCGGTCGCAATCGGGCGATGCCTTGGTTACACTTGTCCGCTCTACATACTTTTGCAAAAGGTCTTGCCCCATGCTGATCGCCGCCAACAAGGCTGTCTCCATCGACTATACCCTGACCAACGACGCCGGGGAGACCATCGACAGCTCCGCCGGTGGTGCGCCGCTGGTTTACCTGCACGGTGCCGCCAACATCATCCCAGGCCTGGAAAAGGCCCTGGAAGGCAAGCAAGCCGGTGACGAGCTGGACGTTGCCATCGAGCCGGAAGACGCCTACGGCGAATACCTGGCCGAGCTGGTCAGCACCCTGAACCGCAGCCTGTTCGAAGGCGTCGACCAACTGGAAGTCGGCATGCAGTTCCACGCTTCGGCGCCGGACGGCCAGATGCAGATCGTCACCATCCGTGACATCGACGGCGACGACATCACTGTCGACGGCAACCACCCACTGGCTGGCCAGCGCCTGAACTTCAAGGTCAAGGTTGTTGACGTGCGTGACGCCAGCGAAGAAGAAATCGCTCACCGTCACATCCACGGTGAAGGTGGCCATCACCACTGATTTTCTGCGCTAAGCTCAGAAAGTCGCCAGGCGCTCGGACAAGCCGGCATGCCTCCCCAGCGGGAGGTGCGCGGCTTGGAAGAGCGCCTTTTTAGTGGGCGCAATTCGCCCCCAGCGGCAACCGGGAACCTGAGAGGGGATTCATCATGAGTGCATTTCACGACCTGACGTTGAAGGCGCTGAACGGCGAGGACCTGCCCCTGGCTCCGTTCAAGGGCCAGGTGGTGCTGGTGGTCAATGTCGCCTCCAAGTGTGGCCTGACGCCGCAATACGCTTCGCTGGAAAAACTCCAGCAGCAGTTCAAGGGCAAGGGTTTCAATGTGCTGGGCCTGCCCTGCAACCAGTTTGCCGGCCAGGAGCCGGGCAGCGAAAAGGAAATCCAGGAGTTCTGCAGCCTGAATTACGGCGTGAGCTTCCCGCTGGGTGCCAAGCTCGAGGTAAACGGGCCGCAGCGTCACTCGCTGTATCGCCTGCTGGCGGGCGAGGGCGCCGAGTTCCCGGGTGACATCAGCTGGAACTTCGAGAAGTTCCTGGTGGGCAAGGATGGCCGGGTGCTGGCGCGTTTTGCCCCGCGTACCGCACCGGATGATCCAACGGTGGTGCAGGCCATTGAAAAAGCCCTGAATTGAGCTTCTGTAGGGGGTGCGAAGCACCCCCAGCGATAGGCCAGAATCACCAGGATCAATAATGCTGGGCCCAGTCTTCCGCCCCCTCTAACCTCAGGCGCATTTCCTCCCTCAGACGGAAGCGCCCCATGTCCAGCAACCCCCTGTTCCAACCCTTCACCCTCGGCGCGCTCGAGCTGCCGACCCGCGTCGTCATGGCGCCCATGACCCGTACCTTCTGCCCCGGTGGCGTGCCGCACGCGGGCGTGGTCGAGTACTACCGCCGCCGTGCCGCAGCGGGCGTGGGGCTGATCATCACCGAGGGCACCACGGTCGGGCACAAGGCCGCCAACGGTTACCCCAATGTGCCGCGCTTCCATGGTGAAGATGCCTTGGCCGGTTGGAAGCAGGTGGTCGATGCGGTGCATGCCGAAGGTGGCCGTATCGTGCCGCAGCTGTGGCATGTGGGCACGGTGCGCCGGCTGGGTACCGAACCGGACGCCAGCGTGCCGGGGTACGGGCCGAGCGAGAAGGTCAAGGACGGCCAGGTGCTGGTGCATGGCATGACCCAAGACGATATCCGCGACGTGATCGCTGCCTTCGCCCAGGCGGCCCGCGACGCCAAGGCCATCGGCATGGACGGCGTAGAGATCCATGGCGCCCACGGCTACCTGATCGACCAGTTCTTCTGGGATGCCAGCAACCGTCGCAGCGACGAATATGGCGGTGACCTGGCCGGCCGTTCGCGCTTCGCCATCGAGCTGATCCAGGCCGTGCGCGCTGCCGTGGGGCCGGACTTCCCGATCATCTTCCGTTTCTCGCAGTGGAAACAGCAGGACTACAGCGCACGCCTGGTGCAAACGCCGGAAGCGCTGGCGGCATTCCTCGAACCGCTGTCGGCGGCAGGTGTGGATATCTTCCACTGTTCGACCCGGCGCTTCTGGGAGCCAGAGTTCGAAGGTTCCGAGCTGAACCTGGCCGGCTGGACCCGCACGCTCACCGGCAAACCGACCATCACCGTCGGCAGCGTGGGGCTCGATGGCGAGTTCCTGCAGTTCATGGTCGCCACCGACAAGGTGGCCAAGCCGGCCAGCCTGGAAGGCTTGCTGCGCCGTCTGGGCGACGAAGAGTTCGACCTGGTGGCGGTTGGCCGTGCACTGCTGGTGGACGCCGAATGGGCGCAGAAGGTGCGTGAAGGGCGTGAAGCGGATGTGCTGCCGTTCAGCCGCGAGGCGTTGACGACCCTGGCTTGATCGCCAGCGCCGAGCCTGCCGGTTGGCTGCCGGCAGGTGCCGTGTGGCAGGCGTTGAACAGGTGCGATTCGAACTGCTCGACGATCGCCGGCCAGCCTTGGCGGCTGGCGTGCTGGCGGGCGTTCAGGCGGACCCGGCGCAGGGTTTCGCTTTCTTCCAGCAGCCAGCAGGCGGCATCGATGAATGCGCACGGGTCGCCGGGCATGGCCAGCGCACCGCTGTGGCCATGGCGGATGTGCTGGGCGGCGGCGGCTTCGTCGTAGGCGACCACTGCCAGCCCCGAGGCCATGGCTTCGAGCACCACGTTGCCGAAGGTTTCGGTCAGGCTCGGGAACAGGAACAGGTCGCCGCTGGCGTAGTGTTCGGCCAATGCTTCGCCGCGTTGGGCGCCGCAGAACACCGCATCCGGCATCTGCTGCTGAAGGGCGCCGCGCTGCGGGCCATCACCCACCACCACCAGGCGCAGGCGCCGCTGTGGATAAGCGCTCTGCAAGGCTTGCAGGCAGGGCTGCAACAGCGTCAGGTTCTTTTCTGCGGCCAGGCGCCCGACGTGCAGCACGCCGATGTCGTCCGTGCCGAGCCCCCAGCTTTCACGTAACGACTGGCTGCGCCGGGCTGGGTTGAACAGGCCGGCATCAACGCCTCGGGCCATCAAGGCCAGGCGCTCGAACCCGCGGCGTTCCAGCTCCAGACGTTGGCTGACACTGGGTACCAGGGTGGCGGCGGTGCGCCGATGGAACCAGCGCAGGTAGTGGGTGAGCAGGCGCGCCAGCAGGCCGAGGCCGTATTGCCCGGAGTACTGGGGGAAATTGGTGTGAAAGCCGCTGACCACAGCAACCCCCAGGCGCCGCGCGGCGCGCAGGGCACTGAGGCCTAACGGCCCTTCGGTAGCAATATACAGCACGTCCGGGCGCTGCCGGCGCCAGCGGCGCAGCAGCTTGTGCATCGACACCTCGCCCCACTGCAGGCCGGGGTAGCCGGGCAGTGCCCAGCCACGGCAGAGCAGCAGTCCCTGGTCATCCTCCGCCGATGCCTCGTTAGCTTGCCGTGGGCGAACGATTTCCACCTGGTGGCCACGCTGTCGCAAACCTTCGCTGAGGCGGCCAAGGGTATTGGCCACACCGTTTATTTCGGGTGGGAAGGTTTCGCTGACAAGGCAAATGCGTAGGGCAGGTGTATTCATGACAAAAAGTGTCCACCTGCTGCGTTGCGCTCACATGACAGCCTTGTGACGTGCAGGTGACGCCCGATTCCCGGCAGTTTCTCCTGTGTGAATATTTCTTTGCAGGGTGCTCAAGCAGTACGTGGCGCAGCCGATGAAGATGCATCCGAATAGGTTTGATGCGCTCCGGGAGTGCGGTGATGTTCAACAGCAAGCTCAAGAAAGAAATCCAGCAACTGCGCGAAGAACTGATGGCCGTCGAGCAGGTCAAGAGCAGCCTCGACAGCGAGATGCTGGTGTTGCAGCTCGACCCCCAGGGGCGCATCGAGCAGGTCAACGGCAACTTCGAGAGCGAGATGCTCTACCGTGCCGAGCAATTGATTGGCCGCAACATCGAAGACATCGTGCCAGCGCATGTGAAGAAGCTCGACTTCTACCAGCGCATGAAAAACGCCATCACCCGTGGCGAGCACCTCAACGGCGCGTTCCGCCTGCTGCGCGGCAACGGCGAGGAAGCCTGGCTGCGTTCTATCCTGCAGCCGGTGAAGACTGTTGACGGGCGGATCAGGCATTTCTCCATGCATTCCAGCGACCTGACCCGCACCATCGAAGCCTCGCGTGAACACGAAAGCCTGATCAAGGCGCTGATGCGCTCTACCGCCGTGATCGAGTTCAACCTCGACGGCGAAGTATTGACCGCCAACGACCGCTTCCTGCAGACGGTGGGCTACAGCCTGGAGCAGGTGCGTGGCAAACATCACCGCATGTTCTGCGGGCCGGAGGAGGCCAACTCGGCAGGCTACCAGGCATTTTGGGACAAACTGCGCCGTGGCGAGTACGTCGCCGACCGTTTCAAGCGGGTCGACGCCCATGGGCGCACGATCTGGCTGGAGGCTTCCTACAACCCGATCTTCGATGCCCATGACGTGCTGTACAAGGTGGTCAAGTTCGCCACCGTGATCACCGACCAGGTCAATCAGGAGTTGGCGGTGGCGCAGGCTGCCGACATTGCCTACAACACTTCCCTGGAGACCGACAGCAGCGCCCGCAAAGCCACCGATGTGGTGACCCAGACCGTGGATGTGATGCGTGGGCTGGAAGGCTCCATGCAGGATGCTGCCGAGGGTATCCAGGCTTTGGACAAGCAGTCCAAGGTGATCGGCGCAATCATCAAGACCATCAGCGACATTGCCGGGCAGACCAACCTGCTGGCGCTCAACGCCGCCATCGAAGCCGCCCGTGCCGGCGAGCAGGGCCGTGGTTTTGCCGTGGTCGCCGACGAAGTGCGGCAGTTGGCCTCGCGTACCAGCAGCGCGACCGAGGAGATTGCCAAGGTGGTGCAGCAGAACGAACAGTTGGCCCAGGCGGCTGTGGATATCATCGACACCAGCAAGCGCCAGGCCGAACAAGGGCTGGCGCTGGCGGCGGATACCGGTGGGGTGATCGTCGAGATTCAGGAAGGGGCGAAGAAGGTGGTGGATGCAGTGGGGCAGTTTTCCAGCCAGTTGAGCCACTGACGGCAACCTGACAGGCGTGGCGGAAAGGGGCGCAGGCCGGACCTTTCCGCCGTGGTTGGTCAATCGGCCTGTTCGGTTTCCTTGATGTGCCGATAGACGATTGAGGCGGCTTCGTGAACCGCCGCCAGGTCTACCGCGACATGATGTTCTTCACCGTTCACACCACGAGCACTGAAGATGCCTCCGGCCGGTCCGATGGTGGGCGCCTCACTGTGCAGCACCGCATCGACCAGCAACTCGACCAGGGGTTGGCTGTAGTTGACCGTTCCGTTGTCCGCGTTCCAGGTTGTGTAGTGCAACCGCTCGATCTGCTCATGGATGTCGATGGCTTCCAAAGCCTCGCGTAGCCGCCACTTTACCCGTTGCTCGGCGATGGTCGTGCTGTGAAGATGCTTGGGGATGCCTGCCAGTTCAATGAAATCTTTCGATTTGATGTCTGTGAATTCCATCTTCGATCTCCGCTGATAAAGGCCACGAAGCTGCGGCCATAAGTGTATTGGTAACCGAGCAGGCCCTGCGCAAGCTGCATGTATCGAATGAATTAGCGAGCAGGCCTGCCAGGGCAAGCTGTGGTTTTCAGACGATGGGGTCCATTTTCATCATGCGCTGGAAGGTTTCTTCCACGGCAGCCCAGAGATTACTTTCATCGTCAGTGAAGAGGGTTCCGTCGAACTCATATCTGTCGATATCCGACTTCTCCAGTTTTCCCGCTATCAGGGCCCAGATCAGGTAGGTCCTGAGCGATGACTTGTCGCCATTGGCGTCATAAACGTAACAGGACATGTTTTGATAATCGTCAAGACCCTGTTCTGCCAGGGTGGTTATGAACGTAGCGTGAACTTGTAACTTTACTTGTTCAAAAGCCGCGAACTCTTCGTCATTGAGATCGCGCCCTCCCTTGCCTTCTTGAAAAAGACGCGCCAGCGGGCCCTGTGGATCAATCGGGCCTACCGGAACTTCGGGCTCTTCAGTTTCCGGCTCGGGGGCTGTTTCTGGGTCGTTAACCTCAGTTTCTACAGGTTCGCCCTCACCGGCAGTCTCGCCCGGCAGTATTTCCTCGAACTTTTCATCGTCAATCATCTGGTTGTCCTCTTGAAATGAGCGCCAGCAGGTGGCGGGGATGATTGAACGATGGATTGATAACCCGTTTGCTCTAACTATCTACCCCCTTGTCTGCTTACAGGGTCTTGCTCACAAATGCTGTAACTACGAATTAGACTTTTCCTACAATCGTCTCAGGAACGTCCCACACCCACTCCATGATGTGATTTCCCCTGCACAAAACTGGCAGGGAGACGCCTCATGCTGCTCTGGCAAATCGTGCCCACCTGGCGCGATGTCGAGACACGCATCACCGATGAGCCCAGTTGAAGCAAAAAAACTCTCAGCGAAGCAGGCAAAGGAAACGATGTCTTCTCTTGCTGCACTGCACAATCCAGATTTAATCGCCGGCGGCAGAGATGTCATTTCTGACTTCGGAGATAGACAAGTAAACTCCACTATAGGTCCCCAGTGGAGAAGTAGGGTGGGGGAGCTAATACAATCAATCGAAAAGCAATCCAAAGAAGGTGGCGCCTCAGGTTTTTTGAATGTTAGATTGCATAAGTGCTGACAAGCAAAGGAGCGCGACAATGGACGAAATTTACTCACTTTTCTTAGAGGAAATGGGCGAGCCCATGTTCAGGCAGGAGGTACCCCTCTCTAGTATCGAGCGCTACAGAGGTAAGTTGCCAAAGAAACTGTTGGAGTATTGGGCCGAGCACGGTTGGTGCGGATATGGTGATGGGATATTTTGGACAGTCAATCCTCAAGACTACGAGGGCGTAGCCGCTTCATTCATAGAAGGCACACCGCTAGAATGACGGGATAGATATCACATCATTGCTCGGGGCGCTTTTGGTGACCTCTATCTGTATTGGTGAGAATTCCGGGTTCTCATTAAATATCGCGGCGTTTACGTCGAGTTATTGCGGTACAGTTCATGAGTTTGATGCAGATAATACGGATGGGGAAGTGCAGGGTTTCTTTCTTTTGATGGAGCGGGAGTCTAATGATTTTGGGGGCTTTTTTGAGCCTGCAAAGAAAAATTTAGGTGTGCTTGGGTGTGATGAGATGTACGGGTTTGTTCCGGCGCTAGCGTTTGGCGGGTTAAGCAAACTTGAGAATCTACAAAAGGTAAGCGCAGTGGAGCATTTGATACTGCTCTCTCAGTTGTCGCCTCTCAAACCCTACAGCTTCTCGGATTTTTGATAGATCACGCTGCGAAAGGGGCTGCTCAGCAGCCCCTCGCCCAATTCAATTTCGTTCCCGCACCCAAAACAGCGTTGCCCCGGCCACCGCCGCCGGCATCATCAACACGTTCACCAGCGGCACCATCAGCGCCAGGTAGGTAATCCCGCCAAACCCCAGCGACTGCCAGCGCTTCTGGCGCAGCCAGGCGAGCATGTCCTGCCAGCTCATCTTGTTGTTGTCCGCCGGGTAGTCGATGTACTGGATGGCCATCATCCACACCCCGAAGATCAGCCACAGCGGCGCGGCGATCACGTTGACCACCGGGATCAGCGACAGGATGAACAGACCGATGGCCCGTGGCAGGAAGTAGCCAAGCTTGCGCATTTCGCGGCCGAAGGTGCGCGGCACCATGGCCACCAGCTCGCCCCAGCTGAACGCCGGGAACGGGTCCTGGCCACGCACCACCACCTCGACCTTTTCCGCCAGGAAGCCGTTGAACGGCGCGGCGATGACGTTGGCCACCAGGGTGAAGGTGAAGAACACCATCAGCACCAGCAAGGCGACGAACAGTGGCCAAAGAATGTAGGAAAGGAAGCTCAGCCAGCTGGGCAGGGTCGGCATCAGCGCGTCGAGCCACAGGCTGAACTCGTGGCCGGCGAAGTAGATCAGGCCGCCGAACAGCAGCAGGTTGATCGCCAGCGGCAGCAGCACGAACATCCGCAGGTTGGGGCTCAGCACCAGTTTCAGGCCTTCGCGCAGGTACTGGGGGCCGGAGAGGACAGGGGCTTGCATCGGGACACTCCGCAGAGAAGGGAAAACGCGCTGACCTTACCGAGTTTGCCGCGCCGACGAAAGGCAGGCACACATGAAGAAACCGGCTGTAACAAATGTGCCAGGGCCGTTTGCCCAGGTGAAATTCGCAGATAGAGGATGCCTATGAGGTGGATTGTCGAAGGATATTTCCTTAATCTCTGCCACCTCGCTACAGTGCGTTCAACTTTCCGCTTTCTGGGCCTGCGCGTTGTAGCCTTCCCCAAGTGCTGCGTGGGTCCTTTTTAATTTCCAGCTGGCGGCCCCTGCGGCCCGCTCGACAGGAGTTCGACATGTCTGAAGTACGTCATTCGCGCGTCATCATCCTCGGTTCCGGCCCTGCCGGTTACAGCGCGGCGGTCTACGCCGCCCGCGCCAACCTCAAGCCACTGCTGATCACCGGCATGCAGGCGGGTGGCCAGCTGACCACCACCACCGAAGTCGACAACTGGCCGGGCGACCCCCACGGCCTGACGGGCCCGGCCCTGATGCAGCGCATGCAGGAACACGCCGAGCGTTTCGAGACCGAGATCGTCTTCGACCACATCAATGCCGTCGACCTGGCCAACAAGCCGTTCACCCTGCAGGGTGACAGCGGCAAGTACACCTGCGACGCGCTGATCATCGCCACTGGCGCCAGCGCCCGTTACCTGGGCCTGCCGTCGGAAGAAGCGTTCATGGGCAAGGGCGTTTCGGCCTGCGCTACCTGCGACGGTTTCTTCTACCGCAACAAGCCAGTCGCCGTGGTCGGCGGTGGCAACACTGCCGTGGAAGAAGCGCTGTACCTGGCCAACATCGCCAGCAAGGTAACCCTGGTGCACCGCCGCGAAACCTTCCGCGCCGAGAAGATTCTGGTCGACAAGCTCAATGCCCGAGTTGCCGAAGGCAAGATCGAGCTCAAGCTCAATGCCACCCTGGACGAAGTGCTGGGTGACAACATGGGCGTGACCGGTGCGCGCCTGAAGAACAACGATGGCAGCAGCGACGAAATCAAGGTCGACGGCGTGTTCATCGCCATCGGCCACACCCCGAACACCTCGTTGTTCGAAGGCCAGCTGACCCTCAAGGACGGCTACCTGGTGGTCAATGGCGGCCGTGAAGGCAACGCCACCGCCACCAACGTTGAAGGTGTGTTCGCGGCGGGCGACGTGGCTGACCACGTTTACCGTCAGGCCATCACCTCGGCTGGCGCCGGCTGCATGGCGGCATTGGACGTCGAGCGTTACCTGGACGGCCTGGCCAACGCCTCGTTCTGATTCAGGCAATAAAAAAACCGGCCACTTGGCCGGTTTTTTCATGCCTGCGATTCGCTCACAGGCTAAGTCGCATCGACAGGTCCACCGCTTTCACATCCTTGGTCATGGCGCCAATCGAGATGTAGTCGACGCCTGTCTCGGCAATCACTCGCAGGGTGGTTTCGTTGACCCCGCCACTGGCTTCCAGCTTGGCCTTGCCCGCAGTGATACGCACTGCTTCGCGCATCTCATCCAGGGTCAGTTCGTCGAGCATGATGATGTCCGCGCCAGCATTCAGCGCCTGGCGCAGTTCATCCAGGCTTTCCACTTCGATTTCCACCGGCTTGCCGGGGGCGATGCGGTGCGCCGCCGCCACGGCTTCGGCCACGCCACCGCTGGCGGCAATGTGGTTTTCCTTGATCAGGAAGGCGTCATACAGGCCGATGCGGTGGTTGTGGCAACCGCCGCAGGTGACTGCGTACTTCTGCGCCAGGCGCAGCCCCGGCAGGGTTTTGCGGGTGTCGAGCAGCTGCACCTGGGTGCCTTCGACCAGGTCGGCGAGGAACCGCGCACGGGTGGCCACACCCGACAGCATCTGCAGGAAGTTCAGTGCGCTGCGCTCACCGCTGAGCAGCGAACGCGCGGGGCCTTCGAGGTGGAACAGCGGCTGATTGGCGGTGGCGCGCTCGCCATCGGCCACCTGCCAGTGCACGGCCACGCGCGGGTCGAGCTGACGGAACACGGCATCGACCCAGGCAGTGCCGGCGATCACGCAGTCTTCGCGGGTGATGATGGTGGCCTTGGCCAGGCGCTCGGCCGGGATCAACTGCGCGGTGATGTCGCCACTGCCGATGTCCTCCAGCAGTGCGCGGCGCACATTGGCTTCGATCTCGGCGGTCAGGTCGGCAAGGCGTAGGTTCGGCATGGTCGGCTCCACAAGCTAGATGCCGGCGATTATAGGGCAGGGGGGCGGCGCCGTGTACAGCTGCCTTGCAGGCGACCTTTGGTCAGGCCGGATGAGCTTTTGCCTGAAAGCGCGGTCACTCGTCAGCCAGTGAAGAGTGCTGGCAGCTGTCGGCATTTTTACCGATAATGGCGCCCAACATTTGGCGTCATAGCTTTGACGATTACTCGCCGTATCGAATACGTCACCCAGCAAGGAGTCCGGGATGCATAAAGAAGGCAAGGTGGTGCCCTTGGCGGCCGCCATCGATCGGGGCGCACGTACGCCTTTGCCTTGCCTTCCGGTGTTGCTCCTGCAGGTCCGTGACAAGGCCGCCCTGCAATTGCGTCAGGGCCTGCAGGCGCTGTTCGACAATGCCGACGATACGCTGTTCGAAATGGCCGACCGGGCGGCTGACCGCTTCGATCAGAACCTGTACTTCGAGGCCATGCGCGACCTGCGCCTGAAGCGAAAGCACATCGAGCGCGGCTTTCTCGACATCTTCTACGACACCTTCGCCCGCATCGGCCAGTTCGACCCGCTGGGCCAGATGGGGGCGAAAAACAAAGGGCAAATGGAGCGTACCGCCGCCGTCGACGGCATGGTCGCCCGGGTGCTGTCGCGCGATGGCGTCGCCCTTGAGCAATTGGGCCTGCGCTTGCAATGCCTGCTCGCGCGCAGCTTCGACGAACAGCAGAACCCGTTCGGGCCGGCTGCGCTGTGTGGTTACTTCCTCGATGCCGGGCGCAACCTCGGCGTGGGCCTGCGGGTCAAGCTGATCCTGCTGAAACTGTTCGAGCGCTATGTGCTGCGTGACATCGACGTGCTGTATGTTGATGCCAACCAGTTGCTGGCCGCTGCGGGGGTGCTGCCCGAACTTCAACCCGCGCCTAGGCGGCGTGCCGAGGACCGCCGCCTGAGTGCGCGACGCGTGTCGGCCAACCTCGAGTCCGATGCCATGGGCGCAGGCAGTGCCGGGCATGCCTTCATGCGCTCGCTGGAAGGCCTGCTGGCGCCATGCAGGGGCCGTGTCGCACCGCGCCTGCATGCCGCTGCCGCCGCCCAGCCGATCAGCACTGCCGACCTGCTGCGCCTGCTTTCGCACCTGCAGCACTACGTGCCGGCCACGATCGACGATGATGACTTCGACCTGGACCAGCAGCTTGAACAGCTGCTGCTGCGGGTCAGCGTGCGCAGTGGAACGCGCCGGCGCATCGCCTGCGCCGACGAGGACATGATCAACCTGGTCGGCCTGCTGTTCGCCTGCATCGCCGCCGACGACAACCTGCCGCTGAGCCTGCGCGCACTGATCGTTCGCCTGCACATTCCGCTGCTCAAGGTGGCGCTGCTGGACAAAAGCCTGTTCAGCCGTGCCAGCCACCCGGCCCGGCGCCTGCTCAACGAGATCGCCGCTGCCGCGATCGGCTGGGAAACCGGCAGCGAAGGCCTGCGCGACAGCCTGCACCTGCGCGTGGAGCGCATCGTCCAGCGCCTGCTCAATGATTTCACCGAAGACACCACGCTGTTCGCCGAGCTGCTGGAGGATTTTCTCGCCTTCAGCCTGGACGAGCGCCGGCGCAACGAGCTGCTGGAGCAGCGCACGCGTGATGCCGAAGAAGGGCGCGCCCGTGCGCTGCAGGCCCGGCAACAGGTGCAGCAGGCGCTCAATCAGCGTCTACGTGGGCGCACCTTGCCGCAGGCGGTGGTGCACTTGCTCGTGCGGGCCTGGAGCCAGGTGCTGCTGATGGCCTGGCTCAAGCAGGGCGAGGCATCCCCAGCCTGGCAGCAGGCACTGGCGACCATGGATGCCTTGCTCTCCAGCATTGCCCCGCATCAACAACCGCAGGTGTTGCTGCAACAGGTGCCAGGCTTGCTCAAGGCCCTGCGTGAGGGCCTGGCCAGCGTGGCGCTGGACTCGGCGGCCACCCGCGAGTTCTTCCAGCAGCTGGAGCAGCTGCACTTGCGCGCGTGTGCGGGGGCCGAACAGCCAGCTGGCAGCGGTGAATTGGCTGAAGTGCTGGTGGCCGACGATATCGTGCTGGCCATTGCCGACGAGTCCGCCTGCGTGCCGCTGCTTCAACTCGATGAGCAAGCGGCAGAGCTGCGCCTGGTGCAGCGCCTGCGGATCGGTAGCTGGGTGGAAATGCTCGATGACGACGAGCCACTGCGCTGCAAGCTGGTGGCGCGCATCGACAGCAGCGATCGGCTGGTCTTCGCCAACCGCACCGGGATGAAGGTGCGCGAATGGAACACGGTCGGCCTGGCGCAGGCCCTGCGCCGAGGCGAGGCGCGGTTGCTGGATGATGGCCTGCTGTTCGAGCGGGCACTGGAAACCGTGCTTGAAGGCCTGCGCCAGCAACAGGTGCGTTGAGCCACCGGCATTACAATCATTCACATGCACTGCGGCCCGCGCGCAGGGCATACTGCAGCTCTGTACCGGTGCTTTTCAGGATCTGCCCCATGCAATTGGACCGTGCCACTGGCTGGTTCCACGGAAACGGAATCACCCACTGCCTTTCGCCGAACTTCAACGCCCGCCCGCAGGGTGAAGCGATTTCCCTGCTGGTGATCCACAACATCAGCCTGCCGCCGGCCTGCTTCGGCAGCGGCAAGGTGCAGCAGTTCTTCCAGAACCGCCTGGACCCGAACGAACACCCTTACTTTGCCAGCATCAGCCACCTGACTGTCTCGGCGCACCTGTTCGTCGAGCGTGACGGTGCGGTGACCCAGTTCGTGTCGCTGCTCGACCGTGCCTGGCATGCCGGCGTGTCGAGTTTCGACGGGCGTGAAGGCTGCAACGACTTTTCCATCGGCATCGAACTGGAAGGTACCGACGATCTGCCCTATACCGATGCCCAGTACGCCGTGCTGAAGCAACTGACCCGGCAGATCCAGGCCGCCTGGCCGCTGATCGACCTTGAGCGCATCCAGGGCCACAGCGACATTGCCCCGGTGCGCAAGACCGACCCCGGCCCGGCGTTCGACTGGGCGCGTTACCGCAAGGCGGTGCAGGACAACGAGGACAACGCATGAGTTTTCTGGTGCTGTTACTGGCGCTGTGGGTAGAGAAGTTTTCTGCGCTGCGCCATCAGGTACAACGGGACGGTTTCTTCCTGGGCGAGCTGGTGCGCCTGGAACGCAGCGGTAAAGTGCACCCCTGGTGGACGCTGGCGATCCTGGTCCTGGCACCGGTGGCGGTACTGGTGCTGTTGCTGCAC
This sequence comes from Pseudomonas sp. MN1F, assembly GCF_009391885.1. Taxonomy (GTDB): domain Bacteria; phylum Pseudomonadota; class Gammaproteobacteria; order Pseudomonadales; family Pseudomonadaceae; genus Aquipseudomonas. Next base: position 62,477 of record NZ_VZII01000023.1, read on the forward strand.
GTGCTGGACCCGGTGGCCTACGGTTTGCTGGCCTTGCCGGTGCACTTGCTGGTGTTGATCTACAGCTTGGGGCGCGGCGATGCCAAGGGTTCCCTCGGGCCATTTCGCGATGCCTGGCGGCGCGGCGACGACCAGGCTGCATTGCATGTGGCCGAACGCGACCTGGGCCTGGCGGCCGACGAGCCACACAGCCTGCTGGTACGGGTGCAGGGTTACTTGTTGTGGCAAGCCTACCAGAGCTTCTTCGCGGTGATCTTCTGGTACTTCCTGCTTGGCCCAGGCGCGGCGCTGGCCTACCGCCTGCTGGCGCTGACGGGCGAGCATAGCCGCCAGCCTGCGCTCAAGGCCCGTGCCGAACAGCTGCGGCATATCATGGACTGGCTGCCGGTGCGCATGCTCGCCCTGAGCTTCGCGCTGGTCGGCAATTTCGTTGCGGTGATGCGGGTGATGCTGCACGAGCTGCTCAACTGGCACATCAGCGCCGGGCACCTGGTGGCCAGGGTCGGGCGCATTGCCGATGACATTCCCGAAGAAGAAGACCCACAACGCGGGCTCGGGCGGCTGGACAGCCTGTGGGAGCTGCTGCTGCGCTGTGCGGTGTTGTGGTATGCAGGGTTCGCCCTGTGGACAGTCCTGGTGTGAGTAGCTTGGCGGGCAGCGGTTAACCTTAAGTTACAAACCTCCGATTCGATCTGCGTTATACAAGTGGCCTAGTGCTATCTCTGCAGAACAACAAGAATCCATGGAGGTGCCCGTGAAGCGTCTGCTCTACCCGGCCATCGCATTGATGAATCGGCTGAGCTTCGGTCAGAAGTTCAGCCTCATCAGCGTCCTGTTCTTCCTGCCCATGCTGGCCACCAGCTTTTATCTGGTGCGCGATGCCTATCAGCAGTTCCATGCCACCCGCGCCGAGTTGCAGGGCATTGCTCCGCTGGCGGACAGCCTGGTCTTGCGCGCCGATCTTGAGGCGCTTGGCAACCTGTTGCAGATCAATGCCGTGCTCGGCCAGTCGGGCCAGGCCGGGGACGTGGAGGCGCGTATCGCTGCGTTGCAGGACAAGGTCCAGGCGCAGTTGCGCACCCTGCAAGGGGATGAAGCAGTACCCCAAGGCAAACTTGAGGAACTGGCCAGCGCATTTGCCAGTGCGCGCGCGGAATCGTCGTTGCAGAACAAGGCCGCATTGTTCGACAAGCTGCTGGCCCAGGCCCAGATACTCGGCAAGCAGGTGGTCAGCCAGTCCGGCCTGAGCCAGGACAGCCAGGCTTCGGTGCGGCAGTTGAGCGAACTGCTAGGGGTTGCCACGGCGCAGGTTACCCAGGCCCTGGGTGAGGGCCGGGCCATGGGCGCCGTGGCCCTGGGGCGAGGGTTCATCGACTCCTCGGGCAGTGCCCGTTTCGAAGACCTGCTGCAACGCCTCGATCGCCTGGGTGCCGATTATGCCCTGCGGTTGGACGATGCCCTGGCCACGGACCGGGCTGCCAAGGCCAGCCTCACGGGCGCGGCAGCGACCAGCCAGGCGACGCTCAGGCAGGCCGCGTCGTTGTTCGAGGAGCAGGTGGTGGTTGCCGAAACGCTCGATGCCCCTTGGCCGGCGTTCTATCAGCAGGTCAGCGACCTGATGGCGCAGACCTATCGCTTCAACGACGCCGTGCTTGCGCACCTGCAGGGGCAGTTGCAGGAGCGCCTGGCCGAGCAGCGCCTGCGCATGCTCGCCCTGGGCACGCTGCTGGCCAGTGTCTTCGTGCTGATCCTCTACCTGTACGGCGGCTTCTATGTCTCGACCCGGTCAACCTTGCGCCGGCTGGGCGGTGCCATGGCCAAAGTGGCCGCCGGTGACATGACAGTCAGCTTCCAGGCGCATAGCCGTGATGAACTGGGGGAACTGGGCCAGGGCTTCAGCGAAACCGTACGGCGTATTCGCAGCCTGATCGACCAGGTCGGGCACACTGTGGTAACCGTCGAAGAGCAGGCCGGGCAGGTGCTGGCGGTGTCGGCGCGGAGCAATCAGGCGGTCAGTGGCCAGCGTGAACAGATCGAACAGGTGGCCACGGCGATGAACCAGATGAGCGCCACCGCGCAGGAGGTGGCGCGCAGTGCCGCACTGGCGGCCAACGGCGCGCAGCAGGTCAACCTGGAAAGCGCCAACAGCCGTACCTTGGTGGCCAGCCAGCAACACAGCATCGGTCGCCTCGCCGAGGAAATCGACCAGACCGTACTGGCGATCAACCGGCTGGCCGATGACAGCCAGGCCATCGGCCAGGTGCTGGAGGTGATTCGCAGCATTGCCGAGCAGACCAATCTACTGGCGTTGAATGCGGCCATTGAAGCGGCGCGGGCCGGTGAGCAGGGACGAGGGTTTGCCGTGGTGGCCGATGAAGTGCGTACCCTGGCCCGGCGTACCCAGGATTCCACCGCACAGATTGCGCAGATGATCCAGCGCCTGCGCGACGGCGTGGAGCAGGCGGTGCGGGCGATGGGCAGCAGCCATCAGATGGCAGCGGGCACTGTCGATGAAGCGCGCCAGGTGCAGCAGGCGCTGGGCAATATCCTCGGGGCGGTGGGGGGCATCGTCGAGCAGAACCAGCAGATTGCCGCGGCGGTGGAGCAGCAGACGGCAGTGGCCCATGACATCGACCGTAACATCGTCGCGATCAACCGGGCGGCGCAGGATACCACCCAAGGCGCTCGCCAGACCGAGGATGCCAGCCGGGCGTTGTCGATGCAGGTGGTGGAGTTGAAGCGACTGATCGGGGCGTTCAGGGTCTAAGGCCGGTACTACCAGCCAAAAAGCTCACAGGCATTGCGGCTGCTGGCCTCAGCCAGTACCTCAGCCTCGATGCCCATCAGTTCGGCCAGCGCTTGGGCAATCTCCGGCAGGTGCTCCGGGCTGTTGCGCTCGCCGGCATACATCGCCGGGGCCATGTCTGGCGAATCGGTCTCCAGCACGATGCTTTCCAGCGGCAGGCGCGCCACGGTCTTGCGCAGGCGCAACGCCTGTGGCCAGGTCGCTGCACCGCCCAGGCCGAGCCGGAAGCCCAGCTTGATGTACTCGCGCGCCTCTTCGTAACTGCCGGCAAAGGCATGGATCACCCCCGCCCGCGCCGGCTTGTAGCGCTTGAGCGTGGCAATCACCTGGGCGTGGCTGCGGCGCACATGCAACAGGGCAGGCAGCGCGAAGTCGCAGGCCATCTGCAGCTGGGCTTCAAACAGCGCCTGTTGGCGTACTTTGTCCAGCGCTTCGAGGTAGTAGTCCAGGCCGAATTCGCCAACCGCGCACAGCCGAGGGTCGCCCTGCAGGCGCTCAAGCCATTCGCGCATTTGCGTCAGGTGTTCCGGCTGGTGCTGCTCCAGGTAGACCGGGTGCAGCCCCAGCGCCGCATGCACGCTGCCTTCGGCGCAGGCCAGGTCCCACACCCGCTGGAAATTCGCCTGGTACACCCCCAGCACCACCATGCGCTCCACCCCGCGGGCCGCCGCGTTGGCCAGCAGGCGCGGGCGGTCGGCGTCGAAGTCGGGGAAGTCCAGGTGGGTATGGGTGTCGATCAGGCGCATGCTCAGGCCGCGCTGATGCGTTGCTTGAAGGTCCGGCCAATGGCGTGCACACCGGGCTCGTAGCGCTTTTCCTCGATGGCGGCCAGGGCCAGTTCCAGCGCAGTGGCAGCGATCAGGCCGTGCTGCTGGGCCATGGCGTTGACCGGCAGTGGCAGGAAATCGAGCAGCTGGTTGTCACCGAAGGTACCCAGGTGCAGCTGGCGCGAATCGGCCGGGCGCGCCTGCAAGGTATCGAACACCCCTTGCAGCAGCACGTAGGAGGTGGTCACCAGGGCATCCGGCAGGCCGCCTTGTTCGTCGATCAGTTGCTGCATCAGGCGTTGCCCGCATTCACGGCTGAAGCCCTCGCCCTGGTAGCGGCGCACCACACCGGTAAAACCTTGCATGGCTTCGTCGAAACCACCGGCGCGGGCCTGGCTGACCGACAGCTCCGGGCGGGCACCGATCAGTGCGATGCTTTTCGGCGCGGTGGCCAGCAGGCTCTCGGCCAGCTGGCGGCTGGCGTCGCGGTCGTCGCTGATCACCGAACAGAAGTGTGCCGGGTCCAGGCGCCGGTCGATGGCGATCACCGGCAGGCCTTTGTCCTGCAGCTCACGGTAGCTGTCGTCTTCCGGCGGCAGGCAGCTGGCGACGAACAGGGCATCGCAACGGCGGGCACGGAACAGCTGTTGCAACTGGCGCTCACTGTCGGGCTGGTCGTCGCTGCTGGCAATCAGCAACTGGTAGCCACGGGCGCGGGCGCCTTGCTCCAGCTGCTTGGCGATGCGGGCATAGCTGGGGTTCTCCAGATCCGGGAGAATGAAGCCCAAGGTACGGGTGTGCCGGCTGCGCAGGCCGGCTGCTTGCGGGTTGGGGGTGAAGCCATGGGCTTCGACCACCGCGCGCACCCGCTCGACAGTGCTGTTGCTGATGCGCTGCTGTTCGGCCTTGCCATTGATGACATAACTGGCAGTGGTCACTGACACACCGGCCAGACGGGCGATATCGCTGAGTTTCACCGAATTTTCCTTGTTATTACCGGGACTGGCTACGGAACCAGGACCGGGTAGTTTGACCCGGGTTGGCCGCCACGCGCAGGCGACCATTGTCGCAATTGTCCGACAGGATGGGGCTTTTGCCTCGGAAGATTATCGAGTAACGTGGCCACTTGGTCAGATTAAACGTTTCAGCCATTAATTTTTCTGCCTCGACTGCCGGCCGTGCAAGGCTGTCGAACTGGCTGATTCTGTGAATATCACAACAATACCTCAGTACCCGGCATCAAAACCAAGCCGGGGCTGCAAAAGGAGAAGGTCATGCTCGAGCTCGCCAAAGAGCAGATAGCCATGGGCCAGACGGCCGCCGACAAGGCCGGGGCGTTGCGCCTGCTGGCGGATCAGCTGGTTACCGACGGCCTGGTTGCCGACGGTTATCTCGACGGCCTGATGGCGCGCGAAGCGCAAGGCTCGACGTTTCTTGGCCAGGGCATCGCCATCCCACATGGCACCCCGCAGACCCGCGAGCTGGTGTTCGCCACGGGCGTGCGCCTGCTGCAGTTCCCCGAAGGCGTGGACTGGGGTGATGGCCAGATCGTCTACCTGGCCATCGGTATCGCCGCCCGTTCCGATGAACACCTGCGCCTGCTCCAGCTGCTGACCCGCGCCCTCGGTGAAACCGACCTGGCCGAGGCATTGCGCCGGGCCAGCTCTGCCGAGGCGTTGCTCAAGTTGCTGCAAGGTGCGCCGCAGGAACTGGCGCTGGACGCGCAGCTGGTCGGCCTGAACCTGGCGGCTGAAGATTTCGACGAGCTGGCCTGGCGGGGTGCGCGTCTGTTGCAGCGCGCCGGTTGTGTCGACAGCGGCTTCGCTGCCGTGCTGCAACAGGCCGACCCCTTGCCACTGGGCGAGGGCCTGTGGTGGCTGCACAGCGAGCGTCAGGTGCGCCAACCGGGCCTTGCCTTCATTACCCCGCAGCAGCCCCTGCGTTATCGCGACCAGCCGCTCAATGGCCTGTTCTGCCTGGCCAGCCTTGGCGCGGCCCACCAGGCCCTGCTCGAACGCCTGTGCGAGGTGCTGATCGAAGGCCGTGGGCAAACGCTCTACCAGGCCACCAGCAGCCGCGCGGTACTCGAGGTGCTGGGCGGTGAGGCACCGGCTGACTGGCCCTGTGCGCGGATCGTGCTGGCCAACGCGCATGGGCTGCACGCCCGCCCGGCGAAGGTCCTGGCGCAACTGGCCAAGGGCTTCGAGGGCGAAATCCGTGTGCGTGTGCTCGACAGCGCGCAGCCGGCGGTGTCGATCAAGAGCCTGAGCAAGCTGCTCAGCCTGGGCGCCCGCCGTGGCCAGGAACTTGAGCTGAGCGCCGAACCGTCGATTGCCGGCGATGCCTTGCCCGTGCTGCTGGCAGCCATCGCGCAAGGCCTGGGCGAGGAAGTCGAGCCGCTGGTGCAAACCACCACAACATGCGTTGCCAACGCCGCTGCAACACTTCAGGCGCCTGCTGCGGGCAGCCGCATCCAGGGCGTCAGTGCATCCCCCGGTATTGCCAGCGGGCCGGCGCATGTCTGCGTCGAGCGCGACATCGACTACCCACTGCGCGGCGAGTCGCCCGCCCAGGAGCGTTTGAAGCTGCGCGACGCGCTGGCTGCCGTGAACGGCGAATTGCAGGCGCTGGTGCAGCGCAGCGACAAGTCGATCGGCGAGATTTTCGTCACCCACCAGGAAATGCTCGCGGACCCGGCCCTGAGCGATGAGGTCGACACCCGCCTGGCCCAAGGCGAAAGTGCGGCGGCGGCCTGGATGGCAGTGATCGAAGCCGCAGCTCGCCAGCAGGAAGCCCTGCACGATGCCCTGTTGGCCGAGCGCGCTGCCGACCTGCGCGACATTGGCCGCCGGGTGCTGGCCCAGTTGTGCGGCGTACAGGCCCAGGCCGAGCCTGAGCAACCCTATGTGCTGGTCATGGGCGAGGTTGGCCCTTCCGATGTCGCCCGCCTGGACCCGGCCCGCGTAGCCGGCATCGTCACGGCTTATGGGGGGGCCACCGCGCACAGCGCGATCGTCGCCCGCGCCCTGGGTATCCCGGCGGTAGTCGGTGCGGGCCCGGCGATCCTGCTGCTTGATTCCGGCACACCGCTGTTGCTCGACGGCCAGCGCGGTGTGGTCAGCATCGCACCGCCCGCCGACGAGCTGCAACGCGCCCTGGCCGAGCGCGACCAGCGCGAACAACGCTTGCAAGCCGCCTGGGCCAAGCGCCATGAGCCGGCGGTGACCCGCGATGGCCATGCCATCGAAGTGTGCGCCAACATCGGCGAGAGCAGCGGCATCGACAAGGTGGTGGAGCAGGGCGCCGAAGGCGTTGGCCTGCTGCGCACCGAGCTGATCTTCATGGCCCACTCGCAGGCACCCGACGTGGCCACCCAGGAAGCGGAGTACCGCCGTGTGCTCGACGGCCTCGGCGGCCGGCCGCTGGTGGTGCGCACCCTTGATGTGGGGGGCGACAAGCCATTGCCGTACTGGCCGATCGACGCCGAGGAAAACCCGTTCCTCGGTGTGCGCGGCGTGCGCCTGACACTGCAACGTCCGCAGATCATGGAAGACCAGTTGCGTGCTTTGCTGCGCGCCGCCGATCAGCGGCCTTTGCGTATCATGTTCCCCATGGTCGGGCAAATTCACGAATGGCGCGAAGCGCGTGCCATGGTCGAGCGCCTGCGCCTGGAAATCCCGGTCGCCGACCTGCAGGTCGGGATCATGGTCGAAGTGCCATCCGCCGCCTTGCTGGCGCCGCAGTTGGCCCGTGAAGTGGACTTCTTCAGTATCGGTACCAATGACCTGACCCAGTACACCCTGGCCATCGACCGTGGCCACCCGAGCCTTTCGGCCCAGGCCGACGGCCTGCACCCGGCGGTGCTGAGCCTGATCGACATGACCGTGCGCGCCGCCCACGCCGAGGGCAAGTGGGTGGGCGTGTGCGGTGAGCTGGCCGCCGACTCGCAGGCGGTGGCCGTGCTGCTGGGCCTGGATGTGGACGAGCTGAGTGTGGCCGCCCGCAGCATTGCCGAAGTCAAAGCCCTGGTGCGCCAGGCTGATCACCAAACGGCCCGCGCCCTGGCGCGCGAGGCCTTGCAACAGGACAGCGCTGCGGCGGTTCGCGCGCTGGTGGAGCGTTACTGATGGCCAAGATTCTCACCCTGACCCTGAACCCGGCGCTGGACATCACCGTCAGCCTCGACGCCTTGCGCCCAGGTCACGTCAACCGTGCCCACGCGCAGCAAAGCCACGCTGCGGGCAAAGGCCTGAACGTGGCCCAGGTGCTGGCCGACCTGGGCCACAGCGTCACTGTCGGGGGCTTTCTGGGCCGCGACAACCTGCAACCGTTCGAAGCACTGATTGCCCGCCGCAGGTTTGCCGACTGCTTTGTGCGGGTGGCGGGTGAAACCCGCAGCAACCTCAAGCTGGTCGAGGCCGATGGCCGGGTCACCGACATCAACGGCCTGGGGCCGGAAGTCGACGAAGCTGGCCGCACCGAGCTGCTGCGCCGCTTGCAGCAGGTGGCGCCCGGGCACGACGTGGTGGTGGTCGCGGGCAGCCTGCCGCGTGGCATCAGCCCCGAGTGGTTCCGCCAACTGCTCGAACAGTTGCAGGCACAAGGGCTCAAGGTGGCCCTCGACAGCAGCGGCGACGCATTGCGCGCTGGCCTTCAGACGGCCCCCTGGCTGGTCAAACCCAATACCGAAGAGCTGGGCGAAGTGCTGGGCCTGGCTGTGCAAAGCACCGCCGAGCAGCGTGCCGCTGCCGAGCAACTGCTGGCCAGCGGTGTCGAGCATGTGGTGGTGTCGGCGGGCGAGCAGGGGGTCAGCTGGTTCGCCGCTGGCCAGGCGCTGCAGGCGCGGCCGCCGCAGGTGCGGGTAGCCAGCACCGTGGGCGCGGGTGATTCGCTGGTCGCCGGCATGGTGCATGGCCTGTTGGCAGCGGAAAGCCCGCAGCAGACCTTGCGCCGCGCCACCGCCATCGCTGCGCAAGCCGTGACCCAGGTCGGCTTCGGCATCTGCGACCGCGAGCAGCTGGTGCGCCTGGAAGCCGCCGTGCAACTGACAGAACAACAAGAGGGTTGCCGATGAACATCGCCATAGTCACCGCCTGCCCCAATGGGCAGGTGTCCAGCGTGCTCAGTGCTCGCCTGCTGGCGGCTGCCGCCCAGCGCCGCGGCTGGAGCACCAGTGTCGAAGTGCAGGATGCCGAACATCCCGAACGCCAGCTGACGCCTGCGCAGATCGCCGAGGCCGATTGGGTGCTGGTGGTCAGCACCGGCCCGGTGAACCTCGCGCGCTTCGCCGGCAAGCGCTTGTACCAGAGCACCCCGGCGCAGGCCCTGGCCGACCGTGAGGGCTTCCTCGACGAGGCGGCGGGCAAGGCCGAAGTGCTGGCCGCCCAACCGATTAGCGCGGCGCCGTCAGCGGCTGTACGGATTGTTGCGGTGACCGCCTGCCCGACGGGCGTGGCGCATACCTTCATGGCTGCCGAAGCCTTGCAACAGGCGGCGCAGCAGCTGGATTACCAGCTCACCGTCGAGACCCAGGGCTCGGTCGGTGCGCGCAACCCGCTGTCGGCCCAGGCCATCGCCGATGCCGATGTGGTGCTGCTGGCTGCTGACATCGAGGTGCCGACGGCACGCTTTGCCGGCAAGCCCATCTACCGTTGCGGCACCGGTATCGCCCTCAAGCAGGCGCGTGCGACCCTGGAAAAAGCCCTGGCCGAGGCCAAGGTCGAGAGCAGCGCGGACGCAGCGTCGGCGGTTCCGGCCAAAGCTGAGAAAGCCGGCGTCTACAAGCACTTGCTGACCGGTGTTTCGTTCATGCTGCCGATGGTGGTGGCCGGTGGTTTGCTGATCGCCCTGTCGTTCGTCTTTGGCATCGAAGCCTACAAGCAGCCGGGCACCTTGCCGGCCGCGCTGATGCAGATCGGCGGCGAGGCGGCATTCAAGCTGATGGTGCCGCTGCTTGCCGGTTACATCGCCTGGTCCATCGCCGACCGCCCGGGCCTGGCGCCAGGCATGATCGGCGGCCTGCTGGCCAGCACCCTGGGCGCGGGCTTCATTGGTGGCATCGTCGCCGGCTTTCTCGCCGGTTACAGCGCCAAGGCCATTGCCCGCTGGGCACGCTTGCCGAGCAGCCTGGAGGCGCTCAAGCCGATCCTGATCATCCCGCTGCTGGCTAGCCTGTTCACCGGCCTGGTGATGATCTACGTGGTCGGCCAGCCGGTGGCGGCGATGCTCGAAGGGCTGACGCACTTCCTCGACAGCATGGGCACCACCAACGCCATCCTGCTCGGGTTGCTGCTGGGCGGGATGATGTGCGTGGACCTCGGCGGGCCGATCAACAAGGCCGCCTATGCCTTCTCGGTGGGGCTGCTGGCGTCTTCCAGCTATGCGCCGATGGCGGCGACCATGGCCGCCGGCATGGTGCCGCCGATCGGCCTGGGCATCGCCACCTTCCTCGCCCGGCGCAAGTTCGCCCAGAGCGAGCGCGAGGCGGGCAAGGCGGCGTTGGCGCTGGGGCTGTGTTTCATCTCCGAAGGGGCGATTCCGTTCGCGGCCAAGGACCCATTGCGGGTGATCCCGGCGAGCATTGCCGGTGGCGCCTTGACCGGCGCGCTGTCGATGTACTTCGGCTGCAAGCTGATGGCGCCGCATGGCGGGCTGTTCGTGTTGCTGATCCCCAATGCGATCAACCATGCATTGTTGTATCTGCTGGCGATTGTCGCGGGGAGCCTGGTGACTGCCGTGGTGTATGCAGTGATCAAGAAGAGCGAGCAGGTGGAGTTGGCTGTGGCGCCGGTGAAAGGTTAAAGCCTTGTGTTGGCATTGCCGGCCTCATCGCGGCTAAAGCCGCTCCTACAGGGATTTGCGTTTTACCCTGAGGTGCGGCTTTAGCCGCGATGGGTCATGACAGGCTAGCGCAAGTGCTTCTGCCGCAACGGCACCAGCAGATCCCCCAAGCCGTTATGGTCGATTTCATGCATCAACGCCAGCAACCCACCCAGCTCCCCCGCCGGAAACCCCTTGCGTGCGAACCAGGCCAGGTAGTCCCCCGGCAGGTCGGCAATGATCCGCCCTTGGTATTTGCCAAAGGGCATGGTGCGGGTAACCAGCAGTTCGAGCATTTCCGGTTTCATCGACGAAGCCTGGCAGTGAATGAGCGCCGACGATACTGCAATCTGCACGAGCACCCAAGCGGCAATCATGCATAACGCCGTTTCCACCTTCCCTTGGTAAATTGCTAACTGTCTGATTTATATAGTTTTATTTTTAAGGCTCAGCTTGGCATGAAGGCTGCTCCTGTAAAGGTGACTATCACCTGCCAAGGAGTTTGTGCCATGAGCAACCCCAACAAAGACGTGATCGACGTGCTCAACGACCTGGTCGAGTACAGCAAGGATGGCGAAAAGGGCTTCAAGGCCTCGGCCGATGATGTGAAGAACCCCGAGCTCAAGGCGTTCTTCGTTCAGCGTGCCGGTGAATGCGCCAGTGCCGCAGCCGAGCTGCAGAGCGAGGTGCGCCGCCTGGGCGGCGACCCGGAAACCTCCACCAGCATCAGCGGCGACCTGCACCGTGGCTGGGTCAATCTCAAGTCGCTGGTCACCGGCAAGGATGAGGAAGCAGTGCTCAATGAGGTCGAGCGCGGCGAAGACCATGCCCTCAAGGCCTACAAGGAAGCACGCGAGAAACTGGTCAAGCTGGGCCGCGCCGCCAGTGATCAGAGCTATGCGCTGGTGGAAAAGCAACTGCAGGGTGTACAGCGCAATCATGATCAGGTGAAGGCGCTGCGTAACGCTGCCCGCGCCCGCTCCTAATCGAGTGGCCCCTCTACCCGGTTACGGCCATTGGCCTTGGCCCGGTAGAGCGCTTCATCCGCGGCACCCAGCACCTGTGCCAGGTCCTGCTGGGTGCCCGGGGTGAAGACGCTGACACCAATGCTGACGGTAACCGAGCGCGCATCTTCGCCAAAGGGCGCCAGCCCCTCGACACGCGCTCGGATAGTTTCGGCCAGCAGCAGCGCGCCGCTCAGCCCGGTTTCCGGCAAGATCACCTGGAACTCCTCACCGCCGTAACGTGCCGCCAGGTCCGCAGGGCGGCGGATGCACAGTTGCAGTGTGTTGGCCACCTCGCGCAACGCGTGGTCGCCACCGGCGTGGCCGTGGCGTTGGTTGAAGGCCTTGAAATGATCGATATCCACCATCAGCACTGCCAACGGTTTGCGGTTGCGCTGGGCGCGTGACCATTCCTGTCGCAGCACTTGATCCAGCCGGCGACGATTGGCCAGGCCGGTCAGGCTGTCCGTGGCGGCAAGCGTCGCCAGGCCTTGTTCGGCCTCGTGGCGACGGCGCAATTCGCGCCCCAGCAGCAAAGTCAGCCAGAGAATGCCGATACACAACCCGCCTGTGGCGACGCTTACCAGAATTGCCGTACGCCGCCATGACTGGAACACCTCGTCCGCGGAGTGCACCACCAGCACGATCAGCGGCAGGTCGGCGACCCTGGCGAAGGTGTACATGCGCAGGGAATGGGTGCTGCCGGAACGGGCGGTGAAGCTGCCACTGTGCTCGCTGAGTATGCGCTTGAAATTGGGCCGTTCTCTGTAGTTCGCGCCAATCTCAGGGTCATGTGGGCGCGAAGGCTCGCGGGCGAGCAGCAGCCCGTCGGCATTGAACAGGTTGATGCTGCTCTCGTCGCCGATATCCAGGCGGCGGAACAGCTCGCTGAAATAGGACAGGCGCAGGGCGCCAGCTGCAAGGCCGGCAAATTCGCCCTGTGGCCCGTTGATACGGCGGCTGAAGCTGATGCACCAGCCCATGGCGCCCAAGTGATCCTTGAAGGGTGGCCCCACCAGCAGGCCAAGGTTCGGATCCTGCAGGTGCGCCTGGAACACCCGGGTATCGGCAAAGTTGGCCTTGCGCGGCACGGCGTTGTTGGAGTCACCGACCACGTCGCCTTGCTTGTCCAGCCACAGCACATCACCGCGCTTGCGGTCGACGAAGGCTTCATTGAACAGCAGGCGCTGGCGCAAGGGGCCGGCGATCTCTGGCAACTCCTTGCGGTTGACTGCCCAGATCAGGCCCTTCAACGACTGGTCGTAGAGTTCGACATTGCGCAGGATGTCGCTTTCGATCAACTGAACGATGTTGTTCGACGAGCGAATGGCCGACTGCTCGACGCTGTCGCGTTCGCGGGCCAACAGGTAACTGACGATCGTCACGATGGCGAGCACGGCAAGGCAACTGCCCAGGTTGAGGATCAGCTCGGGGTGCGACCTGTAGAGTGCGAAACGCGGTGATCGAGTGGGCATGCGCGCTACTGCTGAGGCAGGGCCATTTGCGGCGGGCGATATTCTAGGGAAGCGCGGATTGTCGGACAAGTTTTGTCCGACGGAAATCAGCAAGGGGCTGCTTTGCAGCCCATCGCCGGCAAAACGAGGGCGAAGCCCTCGCCAGCGGTCTCAGGTCAGAAGATGTTCAGTGGGTAATCGACGATCACCCGCAGTTCATCGTTGTCGCTGTTGTCGTCGATCGACGCATAGCCCTGGCTGCCACGGTGGGTGGCATAGCGCAGTTGCACCGCCAGATCCTTCAGGTCGCCTTCCTGGAACACATACTTCATGTCCAGGTCCCGCTCCCAGTGCATGGCGTTCTTGCCATCGGCGCGGTAGTAGTCGTAGTGGCTGGTGTCCTGGGTGGCCTTGGTCAGGTCCGCCTCACCGCGCGAGTACGACAGCGAGGTGCTCAGGCCCGGGATACCGATCCCGGCGAAGTTGTAGTCGTACTGCAGCTTCCACGAACGCTCGTTCGGGGCGTTGAAGTCCGAGTACATGCGCGAGTTGTCCAGGTACACGCTGTCGCCCAGGTTGATGTAGTCGAACGGCGTGTTGCCGTTGACTCGCTGGTAGGCGGCGGTGACGCTGTGGTAACCGGCGTTGACCGTGAAGTGCACGCTGTAGGTGTTGTTGTCGATCTTGCCCAGCAGCGCCTGGCCGGTGTCCTGGGTGTGATAGAAGTGCACGCCCGGGTTGAGGCTGACCAGGTCGTTGACCACGTAGGTGTAGTCGAAGTCAGCGTAGTACTGGTTCCACACGTCCTTCAGCTCGGCCGCGTACAGGTTGCTGGTGATGTTCTCGGTGCCGCTCCACGACGCGCCGGCCCAGTTCAGGTGCTTGCTGGTCTGGCCGTCCATGTCGCCGTAGTAGGTGTCGATACGACGGTGGCCGCTCTGGTTGTACGGGTGGGTGAAGCTGACCTGGCCGCCTTCGAGCAGCAAGCCGTCGACGCTGTGGTTGGTCAGGCTCACGCCGCGGAAGGTCTGCGGCAGCATGCGGCTTTCACCGCCGGCGATCACCGGGTTGGTGATGAACAGGTCACCGGCTTTCAACTCGGTGTCGAAGGCCTTGAGCTTGACCGCTGCACCGGCGGTGGAGAACGCGTGCGGGGCGGCGCCCAGCTCGCCATTGTCCTTGATGTGTTCGGGCAGGATGCTGGTGCCGGCATGGCCGCCACCGCCGTCGAGCTTCAGGCCCAGCATGGCATGGGCGTCGAGGCCGAAACCGACCACGCCCGGGGTGTAGCCGGATTCGAAACGGGCGACCGCGCCCTGGCCCCACTCGCGGGTGTCGCGGACGTCGGCGTTGTGGTTGTCGCGGTTGAAGTAGGCATTTCGCAAATGCAGGTTGAAGGACGAGCCTTCGATGAAGCCATCAGCCTTGTCTTCATCTGCCTGGGCGGCGAAGGGGATCGTTGCAGTCAACGCAATGAACAGCGGGGTAAAACGAAACGCGGAAGGCACCGGTACTAGCTCCTTTGGTCGGGCGGTGGGGCAGTTTTTATTTTTGAATGTGCGTCTTTTTATAGGTGTACGTTACGGCGGGGCTGATAGTTAGAGCACATAAAAAAAGCCGCTGATCGGCAGCGGCTTTAAAAGGCTAACATATCGGCACCCACGGTGCCCATGGCGTAGCCGAGGGAAAACGGGAGCGGGTGCGACGCACGATCAACTATCGGCATTGGCGTCGCTGGAAACTTTCGAAGCTGTCTGTTCTGCGTCTTTGCCGGCGTCAGCCTTGTGTGCCAGGGCTTCGCGGGAGTCTTGATGGACAGCGGCGAGTTCTGCAGTACGCGCTACGAAAGCCGGGGATTCTTCGGCCATGGCCAGGGGCGACAACAACAGGGACGACAGAACGAAAACGCTGGCAATACCCATACTGTTGGACATGTTTAAAACTACCTTCTTGCGGGGCAAGTGCTATGAGGACGGAGTTAAAGTTAGTCCGTTTAATGCCCCGGAAACAGCGCCTTTGGCGATAAGCACTGTTGCGCAAAAAGTAATGATCGCTGCTAAAGCAATTAGACTTTTGCTGGGAACCCCCGTCCTTGAGCGCTTGGCAGGAGGATGCCGAAGGTGTTGGCGCCAGCAGCGCTGCGCACGAAAACCTCCCCGCCATGCATCAACGCGATCGCCTTGACGATGGCCAGGCCCAACCCATGGTTGCCGCCGCCACTGTTGCTGCGCGCTGCATCCACGCGATAGAAGCGTTCGAACAACAGTGGCAGGTGCGCAGCGTCGATAGCCGGCCCCGGGTTGCTCACGGCGATGCAGACCTGTTCCGGCCCAGCCTCGATCTGCACCTCGATCACCCGGTTTGGCGCCGTATGCTGCACGGCATTGTTCAGCAGGTTGATCAACGCCCGGCGCAACTGGGCCTTCTCGATGGGCGCCTGGGCGTCGCCGCTGACGGTGACGCTGACCTGGGCGTCTTCGAGGATGTAGTCGAGGTAATCGAGGGTGGTGGCCACTTCCTCGGCCAGCGAGGCCTGGGTCAGGGCGGTGGCCTTGCTGCCCTGGTCGGCGCTGGCCAGGAACAGCATGTCGTTGATGATGCTGCGCAGGCGCTCCAGCTCTTCCAGGTTCGATTGCAGCACCTCGAAGTAATGCTCGGCGCTACGCCCGCGGGTGAGGGCGACCTGGGTCTGGCCGATCAGGTTGGTCAGTGGCGAGCGCAGTTCGTGGGCAACGTCGGCGTTGAAGGCTTCGAGCCGCGAATAGGCCTGGCTGACCCGGTCCAGGGCGGCATTGAAGGCACCGGCGAATTGCGCCAGTTCCGGTGCCAGGTTCTGCGTCTGCAGGCGGCCATCCAGGCGCGGCGGTGCCAGCGCCTGGGCCTCGACAGACAACGCCAGCAGTGGCCGCAGGCCAATGCGCGCCACCCAGTAACCCAGCACCGACGCCAGCAGTACCCCCAGCACCGCCAAGCCGACAATGGCCACCAGCAGGCTGTGCTGGGCCTGCCAGAAGGTTTCGGTGTCGATGCCGATCAGAAAGCGCAGCGGCGGGCGCTCGCCCAGGGCCGGCAGTTCGCTGACCAGCACCTTGTACGGGTAAAGGTGGTCGGGCAGGTGCAGGTCGCGCATGCCTGGCGGGCCCTCGGCGAAGGCGCGGACCAGCTCGCTGGGCTGGCCGTACTCGTAGGCCGGGTTGCTGCTGACCACCCAGAAGCGGATGCGCTTGTCTTCCTCGCTGAGCAGGTTGAGCTTGTTGTTGATCTTGGCCCAGTGCTCGGGTGTGCCGAAGCGGTTGAGGGTGGATTCGAGCACGCTGAAGCGCGCATCCAGTTCCGCCGCTGGCAACAGGTCGAGGCTGCGGTCGACCTGGCGGTACAGCGCCGAGCCGATCAGCAGGAACACCCCCAGCGCCACCAGGATGAACAGCGCCGACAGGCGCAGGGCGATGGAGTTAAGCGGCGCGGTTTTCCAGGACATAGCCCATGCCTCGGATGGTGTGCAGCAGCTTGTTGTCGAACGGCCCGTCGAGCTTGGCGCGCAGGCGCTTGATCGCCACTTCGACGACATTGGCGTCGCTGTCGAAGTTGATGTCCCAGACCAGCTCGGCGATGGCGGTCTTGGAGAGGATTTCGCCCTGGCGCCGGGCCAGCACGCTGAGCAGCGAGAATTCCTTGGCGGTCAGTTCCAGGCGCTGGCCGGCGCGGCTGGCCTTGCGCGCCATCAGGTCGATCCACAGGTCGCCGACCTGGATCTGCAACGGCTCATGGGTGCTGCTGCGGCGGGTCAGGGCCTGCAGCCGGGCGACCAGCTCGAGGAACGAGAACGGCTTGCCCAGGTAATCGTCGGCGCCTTCGCGCAGGCCGTGGATGCGGTCTTCGACGCGTTCACGGGCGGTGAGCATGATCACCGGCGTCTGCTTGCGCGCCCGCAGTGCGCGCAGTACGCCGTAGCCGTCCAGGCCCGGCAGCATCACATCGAGCACGATCACCGCGTAGTCGCCTTCCAGGGCCAGGTGCAAGCCGTCGATACCATCCCGTGCAAGGTCGACGGTAAAGCCCTGCTCGGTCAGGCCGCGATGCAGGTAGTCGGCGGTTTTTTCTTCGTCTTCGATGATCAGCACACGCATGGTCTTGTCCTAGCTGGCACTTTGCGCCGCCGCACGGGCAGCCTGGCGGCGGTGGAACAGGCGCTCCAGGGCCAAGTATATGACCGGGGTGGTGAACAGCGTCAGCGCCTGGCTCACCAGCAGCCCGCCGACCACCGCGATGCCCAGTGGCTGGCGCAGCTCGGCACCGGCGCCGAAGCCGAACATCAGCGGCACCGCGCCGAGCAGGGCGGCGAGGGTGGTCATGATGATCGGCCGGAAGCGCGTCAGGCACGCCTGGTGAATCGCTTGCTCGGGTGTCATGCCGTGGTGGCGCTGGGCTTCCAGGGCGAAGTCGATGAGCAGGATACCGTTCTTCTTGACGATACCGATCAGCAGCACCACGCCGATCAGGCCCATGATGCTGAAGTCCTGGCCCATCGCCCAGAGCAAGATCAACGCACCCAGGCCGGCCGACGGCAGGGTGGAAATAATTGTCAGCGGGTGGACGAAGCTCTCATAGAGCACGCCGAGAATGATGTACACCGCCACCAGCGCGGCGAGGATCAGCCAGGGCTGGCTCGACAGCGAACTCTGGAAAGCCTGGGCCGCACCTTGGAAGTTGCCACTGATCGAGTCGGGCATGCCCAGTTCGCGCTGGGTGCGTTCAAGGATTTTCACCGCATCGCCCAATGCCACGCCGGGGGCCAGGTTGAACGACAGGTTGGCCGCCGGGAACAGCCCGTCGTGGCTGATCGACAGCGGGCCGGTGCTGGGTGGCGCGACATGCGCCAGGGCCGACAGCGGCACCATCTCGTTGGTCAGCGGCGAGCGCAGGTAGAAGAAGTTCAGGCTCTCGGCCTTGCCGCGCTGCTTCGCATCCAGTTCAAGGATCACCTTGTACTGGTTGGTCTCGGTCTGGAATTCGCTGATCTGCCGCTGGCCAAAGGCATCGTACAGCGCCTGGTCGACATCGGTGGTGGTCAGGCCGAAGCGCGCTGCGGCCTGGCGGTCGATGTCGATGCGGGTGACGCTGGCGCCCAGTTGCAAGTCGTTGGACAGGTCGCGGAACACCGGGTCTTCCCGCAGCCGGTCGGTCAGGCGCTGGGTCCACAGGTTCAGCGCCACGCCGTCGTTGCTCTTGAGCACGTACTGGTACTGGGTGCGCGACGGGCCGGAGCTGAGGTTGATGTCTTGGCCGGCCCGCATGTACAGGACGATGCCCGGCACCTGGGCCAGTTTCGGCCGCAGCCGGTCGATCAGCTCGCTGGCCGACACGTCGCGATCACCCCGCGGCTTGAGGGCGATCCAGAAACGGCCGTTGGCGATGGTCTGGTTGCTGCCGGTGACCCCCACCGAATGCGAGTAGGCCTGCACCGCCGGGTCGTCGCCGATGATCTTCGCCAGCGCCAGGTGCTTCTCGACCATCGACGGGTACGACACGTCCGCCGCCGCCTCGGTGGTGCCGAGGATGAAACCGGTGTCCTGCAGCGGGAAGAAGCCCTTGGGGATGCCGACGTAACCGATTACCGCCAGGGCCAAGGTCACGCCGAACACGCCAAGGGTCAGGCGCTGGTGGGCGAGGGCACGGTTCAGGCCCTTTTCGTACCACTTCACCAGACGCTCGCCGAAGCCACCGTGCTGCTCGCCGGGTGGGCGGCGCATGAACAGTGCGCACAGGGTCGGCGCCAGGGTCAGCGACACCACTACCGAAATCAGAATGGTCGAGGTGGCGGTCAGGGCGAACTCCTTGAACAGCCGGCCGACCACACCGCCCATGAACAGCAGCGGGATGAACGCGGCGATCAGCGAGAAGCTGATCGACACCACGGTGAAGCCGATCTCGCCTGCGCCCTTGAGCGCTGCCGTGCGGCTGTCGTCGCCAGCCTCAAGGTGGCGGTGGATGTTCTCCACCACGACGATGGCGTCGTCCACCACGAAGCCCACCGAGATGACGATGGCCACCAGCGTGAGGTTGTTGAGGCTGAAGCCCAGTACATACATCAGTGCGCAACTGGCGATCAGCGACACGCCGAGCACGCTGGACACCACCATCGTTGCCGACCACTGGCGCAGGAACAGCGCCATCACCCCAATCACCAGGGCCACGGCGATCATCAGGGTCAGCTCCACCTCGTGCAAGGAGGCGCGGATGGTCTGGGTGCGGTCCTGCAGTACCGACACTTCGATCGACGCCGGGAGCATTTCCTGCAGCTTGGGCAGGGCCGCCAGCACCCGGTCGACGGTGTCGACGATATTCGCCCCGGGCTGGCGGAACACCACCAGGTTGAGCCCCGGCTGGTCGCCGGACCAGGCTTTGACGTAGGCATTCTCGGCGCCGTTGATGACCTTGGCCACGTCCTTGAGGTGCACTGGCGCGCCGTTACGGTACGAGACGATCAGCTGGGCGTAGTCCTCGGGGTGGAACAGCTGGTCGTTGGCGGCGATGGTCGAGACGCTGTGTTCGCCGTACAACGCGCCCTTGGCCAGGTTCAGGCTGGTCTGCTGGATGGCCTGGCGTACATCGGCCAGGGTCAGGCCGATGGCGGCGAGTTTTTCTGGCTGGGCCTGCACACGGATGGCCGGGCGTAGCTGGCCGGTGATGTTGATCAGGCCGACCCCTTCAATCTGGCTGAGTTGGCGTGCCAGCAGGGTTTCGGCGTAGTCGCTGAGGTCATTGCCGGGCATTTGCGCGGAGCTGACGGTGAGCACCAGTACCGGGCTGTCGGCCGGGTTGACCTTGCGCCAGGTCGGCGGGTTGGGCAGGTCCTGGGGCAGGCGCGCAGTGGCGGTGTTGATCGCCGCCTGGACTTCCTGGGCGGCGGTGTCGATGTTCTTGTCGAGGGTGAACTGCAGAATCAGCGTGGTCGAACCCAGCGCGCTGCTGCTGGTCATCTGGGTCATGCCGGGGATGGCACTGAACTGCACTTCCAGCGGCGTGGCCACCGACGATGCCATGGTTTCCGGGCTGGCACCGGGCAGCTGGGTGGTGACCTGGATGGTCGGGAAATCCGCTTCGGGCAGCGGTGCCACCGGCAGCCGCGGGAAGGCGATGGCGCCCAGCAGCATCAGGGCGAAGGTCAGCAGCAGGGTGGCGATCGGGTGGTCGATGCACCAGGCCGAGACACCGTTGCGGGTATTCATGGCTGGCTCCTGCGCTCAGCCATTTGCGCCGGCGGCGGGGCGTTCGGGGTGACCTCGACCCGCGAACCGGGCTTGAGCCGTGACTGGCCGTCGAGCACCAGGCGCTCGCCAGGCTTGACCCCGGCGATGATGTTCAGGCCGCTGTCCTGATAAAGCACCTTGACCGGCACGGCGGTGACCTTGTCACCGTCCAGGCGGTAGACAAAGTGCCCGTCGACGCCGCGCTGCACCACCGGCGGCGGCACCACCAGGGCGTTCTCCTCGACTGCGGTGCGCAAGCGGATGGTGACCAGTTGCCCCGGCCACAGGCGGCCGTCCTTGTTGTCGAATTCGGCTTTGACCCGCACCGTGCCGGTGTTGGCCGAGATCTGGTTGTCGATCAGTGCCAGGTGGCCTTCGCCGAGCAGGTTGCGTTCGCCGTCGGCATCCATGTAGGCCTGCACCAGCGCTGGAGTGGGCGCCTTGAGCAGGGCCTGCAGGGTTGGCAGCATCTGTTGCGGCAAGGCGAACTCGACGGCGATCGGGTCGATCTGGGTGACGCTGAACAGGCCTTGGGTATCGGTGGTCCGTACCAGGTTGCCGGGGTCGACATTGCGGATGCCGACGCGACCGGTCACGGGCGAGCGGATCTGCGTGTACGACAGCTGCACCTCGGCATTGGCGATGGCCGCCTGGTTGCCCTTGACGGTGGCCTGCAGCTGGTTGACCAGTGCCTGTTGCTGGTCGAGGGTCTGTTTGGACACGCCATCGTCGGTGCTGAGCAGGCGGTAGCGCTTGAGGTCGACGCCGGCCACCTGGATCTGCGCCTGGCTCTGGCCGAGCTGGGCGCGGGCCTGGTCGAGGCTGGCGCGGATCGCCCGGTCATCCAGGGTGGCGAGCAGGTCGCCTTCCTTCACCCATTGGCCCTCTTTGACCAGCACTTGGGTCAGCACGCCTTCGACCTGTGGCCGCACTTCGACGCTGTGCAGGGATAGCACCGAGCCGATGGCGCTGGCGAAGCGCGGCACATCCTGCTGGGCGACGCTGACCACTCGCACCGGGATCGCCGCTTGCGCACGCGGCGCGGTGGCCGGCTGGCGCTGGGCATACCAGACGCCTGCGGTCGCCAGGGCGAGCAGTGCCAACGCAGCGATAAGCATGGAACGGGAAGGACGTCGCATCGGCGCGGGCACCTTGGCCAAGGGGGGAACGGAGGTGTGTATTGGAGTTTATAGCGCTGTGACCGGGTCGGCAGCGTGACAGCTGGCTGACAGCGGTGACAGGTTGGGGGTGGGACCAGCTTCCAGTCCTGCGCTGTACTTGTGGGAGCCGCGCTTGCCGGCGATGGGCCGCAAAGCGACCCCACGATTTCAAGGTTGTTGCATAAATTGCCGGGGCCGCTTCGCGGCCCATCGCCGGCAAGCGCGGCTCCCACAGGAGAGCGGAGCGCGGCAAGCAGCTGTAGGAAAATTCCCAAACTGAAACCAAATGCTTCAAGAGCCTGGGGTGACGAATTATCCTACGCGCTCTGTCGGATGGCGTCTGATAGTCGGGGAACTGCTTCAGCGATAACTTCACGGTTCGCCAAAAACGGCGAGCGGCCGTGAGAAAGCTGCAGTAACTTTCCTAATCAAGCCAACTGCTATGGCAGCCGTGCGCGTGAGACTTCGGTCTAGCCGCGGTGATTGGGACGCGGTTTTCTCACCTCGCGTACGGCTGCCACCCTATCTGTGAGAAAGAGAAGGTGGTCGCTATTCAGCGTTTCCAATCGAGATCCAATCATGAAAAAGATAGTTCCCGATCCACCACCCTCTTTCCCCCTCCCTTACATCAAAATAATCGCCGACCTAACCTTCGAAGACGCCAAACCCCACGCTGCCGCCCTGATGGACAGCCTCTCCAGCACCATCCAGGTCTTGCTCGAAACCGAGGTCGAAGACCACCGCAAGGTCCTGCTGGAAAACATGAGCATCCTCACTGAACTGCTCCGTGTTCTGTTCGCCCATTTGGCCATGCAGGAGGTTACCCATGAGCAATGAACTGAAGTCACGCAGCACAGCCGGCAAAGAAACCTTCCTCGACCTTTACGCCATCCAGCCGGGTATCCCGCTCGATCACGCGTTTGATGAGCTGTCAGTCTTGCTCGGTTGTATCCGCCATTTGAGCGAAGAGGCAGAGATGGAAGGCAACCTGATCGCAGGTAGTGCGGCGCGGATTCTCAGTGCTATGGCCAAGGCACTGATCAATGATATGGAGATGGGTCTGAATCGCAGCGCCTGATCGATGGTGGGGCCGCTTTGCGGCCCTGCTTAGCTAAAAACCGATGAAGGCATAGTAGACCGGCGCTTCAGCAGTGGTCCGCAACCCCCGAGCCTGCAAGTCATTCACCAGCTCAGGCTGCTCTACGTGCAGCGTCCACTCGACCCCTGTCCCTGACAAAGCCTGTGCCAGCGCCCCAGCAAAGGCCACCATTTCTGGCAAATAGGCAGTAAACCCATTGCCCTTGAGCGCACTGGTGGTCATCCCCAGCGCCTCGCAAATGGCCACCTTGGCCGCAATATCATCACGATCCGCCTGCCGCGAAGCCTGCACCAGCGCCAGCAGCGCCGGGTCCACCGGCAGCGAACCATGAATCAGCTCGGGCCCTTGCTCCCAAGCCTCGGGCGGGCAGTCCTTGTTCTCTGGCCGCAGCGGAATATGCGGGTTGATCTCCACCGGGTAGATGCGACAGACCAGCGGTCGGCTTTCATAGATGGTGCACAGGTCGTTGTCATCGAGGTTGCGGCAGCGCCCCGGGTTGAACGCGGCAAAGGTCACCGAAACGCGCACTTCGCTGCCCCCGCAAGGCACCGGATACGAACGACGCAGCACATGCTCACGCTGGTCCGCCGGCATGCCCGGCCCATCGGTGACGAAACCCTCGATCAAGACGATCACCTGGCCGCCTGCTGCAGCCCACTGGCGTGCCTCGTCCAGGGTCAATGGCACATGGTGGCCGGTGCAGCACTTGCCACAGCCGGTACAGGCAAAACGCAGGCTGTCGTTCACTTGGCGTCCGGGTTCCATTCGCTGATGTAGGCCTGCTGCTGCCGGCGGTCGTACAGGCACAGCTCGGTGCCGTTGCGTTGCTGCATGTGCTTCTGTGGATAAACCCCTTCGATCAGCAGGGCGCTGAAGCCGACCTGATCATCGAATTCCGCCGGTTTGCCACGGGCGTGGGCATCCTTGAACTGGCTGGCCTGCAGGCAGGCCTTGAGCATCTGCTGGCGCTGCTCGTTCCAGGCCTGGCTGCTGGAGGCCTGGGCGACACCGCTGAACAGGGCGCAGGCAATCAGGAGAGAGCTGAAATACTTCATACGCGGTTCCGGCAATTGATCCGAGGGGCGCGAATTATGCCCGAGTCATCCCTGGCGGTAAGCCAGGGAGTTTGTCGCTGAATATAACAACACGCGCTTCAGCGCTCGGCAAACACCACGGTCCGCGCCGCCGTCACCAGGCAGTCGGTCAGGTCGGGCGAGGAGAACTTGGTGAGGATGGCATTGGCCCCGGCCAGCTTGGCCTTCTCGCTGCTCATGGCACTGTCCAGCGAGGTGTGCAGCAGTATGTAGAGATGCTGAAAGTCCGGGGTCTCGCGCAGGGTGCGGGTGAAGGCGTAGCCGTCCATCTCGGACATTTCGATGTCCGAGACGATGATGTTGATCTCTTGCGCGGTGCCCTGCAGCTCCAGCAACACGTTCATCGCATCCTTGGCACTGCGCGCCGTGTGGCATTCGATACCGAGGTTGCGCAGGGTGTGCACCGACTGCTGCAGCGCCACCTGACTGTCGTCGACCACCAGGATGTTGGCGGCGGCCAGCAGGCTGGCGTCTTCTTCGCTCAGCTCACCCGACTGTGGCTCCGGCTCGGGCGGGGCGATGCCGTGGATGACCTTTTCGATGTCCAGCACTTGCACCAGGGTGTTGTCGACCCGGGTCACGCCGGTGATGAACGAGCGGTTACCCGAGCCAAACGGCGGCGGCTTGATGTCGGTGCTCAGGCAATGGACGATGCGGCTCACCGCCTGCACATGCAAGCCCTGGCGCGAGCGGCTGATCTCGGTGACGATCAGGCAGCCACCGTCCGGGTCGGCCAGCGGGCGCTCGCCGATGGCCCGGGACAGGTCGATCACCGACAACGAGTTGCCGCGCAGGGTCGCCACGCCTTTCACGTGGGGGTGCGACTCGGGCAGCTTGGTCAGTGGCGGGCAGGGGATGATCTCGCTGACCTTGAGCAGGTTGATTGCCATCAGCTTGCCGCTGCGCAGGGTGAACAGCAGCAGCGACAGCGCGTCCGCGCGGGCATTTTGCGTGGCCATGGTGACCTTCGTGGGAAACGGGGGATGCCAGGTTATCGGCCTGACTGCGCTGCTCTTTAGTCGGTGTGCGCTGTATTTGTAGGAGCCGCGCTTGCCGGCGATGGGCCGCGAAGCGGCCCCAGGATTTCAGGTTGTTGCATAAATTGCCGGGGCCGCTTTGCGGCCCATCGCCGGCAAGCGCGGCTCCCACAGGGCTCTGTGCTGCCTTTGAGGTCAGCGTTCGCGCAGGGCCTCGCGGGCGCGGTTCAGCGGTTTGATCAGGTAATCGAGGATGGTCTTCTCGCCAGTGCGGATATCCACCGTGGCAATCATCCCCGGCACAATGGCGAAGTGCTTGCCGGCCTTGTTGGTCAGGCTGTCCTGTTCGGTGCGGATGAACACCCGGTAGTAGTAGATCTCCGGTTTCACCTCATCCTGCAGGGTATCCGGCGATATCCCCACGACCTTGCCTTCCAGCCCGCCATACACCGAGTAGTCATAGGCACTGATCTTGACCTTGGCTGCCTGGTCGGGGTGGATGAAGGCGATGTCCCGTGGGGCGATGCGGGTTTCGATCAGCAGGCGCTCATCCATCGGCACGATCTTCATCACTTGCCCGCCAGGCTGCACCACGCCGCCCAGGGTGTTGACCTCGATATCCTTGACGATGCCGCGTACCGGCGAACGCAGGGTCAGGCGCGTCAGCGAATCGCTGCGCCCGCGGATCACTTCCGACAGGCTGTCGGCCTCGGCACTGGCCTTGGCCAGTTCTTCGCGTGCGCGCACCAGGTACTCGGAGCGGGCTTCGTTGGCCTTGAGTTCCAGCTCCGAACGCTGGCGGTTCAAGCGGATCACTTCGACCCGGCTGGAGGCGCCCATCTTGGCCAGGTTCTCGGTGATCTTCAGCTCCGCGCGCACCAGCCGCAGCGAATCCTCGATGCCGGCCAAGGTCTGCTCCAGGCCACGGCGGCGGGTCTCGTACAGCGCCGTCTCGGCGTCGATCAGCTCGGGCGAATCACGCAGGCTTTCAGGGAAGCTCAGCGGCTTGCCGGTGACCTCGGCACGCAGGCGCGCCACGCTGGCCTTGGCTGCACGGTATTTGGCTTCGCTTTCGCCAACGCTGGAAGCGGTCTTGGTCGGGTCGAGCTGGGCGAGCACCTGGCCGCGTTCCACCAGGTCGCCTTCGGCCACGTTCATCTCGGCAACGATGCCGCCTTCGAACGACTGGATCACCTGCTCGCGTGAACTGGGAATCACCTTGCCGGTGCCGGTGGACACCTCGGTCACCTCGAACCACGCCGCCCAGGCCAGGAACGCCGCGAGCATGAGTGCGCAAATGGTGATGATGCGGCCGGCGCGCAGCACGGCCTGGTCGTCCTGGCCGTCCAGATACGAGGCGGGGAGTTCGTGGTTGCTCATGCCTGCGCTCCTTGCAGCTTGGCCAGGGCGGCGTCGCGTTGGTCGTCGATGACGATGCGCCCGCCGTCCAGCACGATGATGCGGTCCACACGCTGCAGCACGCTGAGGCGGTGGGTGGCGATCACCAGGGTGCGGCCCTGGCAGAAGCGCTCGAGGTTATCCAGCAGCTTGCGTTCGGTGACGTCGTCGAGCGAGGCGGTGGGCTCGTCGAGCAGCAGCACCTGCGGTTGGCGAACCAGCAAACGGGCGAGCACCAGGGCCTGGCGCTGCCCGCCGGACAGGCCCTGGCCGCCTTCGAGGATCAGGTGGTCGAGGCCTTTGGGCAGGTGGCGGACGAATTCCAGCGCGCCGGTGGCGGCCAGCGCGGCCACCAGTTCCTGGTCGCTGGCCTGGCCGGCGTCGAGGGTGAGGTTTTCCCGCAGGGTGCCGTGGAACAGCCGGGCGTACTGGGCCAGCAGGCCGACGTCACGGCGCAGGTCGGCCGGGTCGAGGTGGGCCAGGGCGATGCCGTCGAGGCTGACCTCGCCCTGGCTCAGGTCCATGGCACCGCCCAGTGCCTGCAGCAGGGTCGATTTGCCGGCGCCGTTGCGCCCGAGCACGGCGATGCGCTCACCGGGCTGTATGACGAGCTGGGCGATGTTCAGCACGGGAGGCGCTTCCGGGCTGTAACGGAAGTTGGCCTGGCGCAGCACATATTCGCCACGGATCGCCGGCAGGTGCACGCGGGCCTCGCCTTCGGGGTGGTCGACCGGCGCCTGCATCAGTTTATCCAGGCCCTCCAGGGCCACCTTGGCCTGCTGCCAGCGGGTCAACACATGGGTCAGCTGCGCCAGCGGCGCCATCATCCGTGACGACAGCATCGAGGCAGCCACCAGGCTACCGGTGGTGAGGTCGCCGGCAATCACCATCGGCGCACCGATCACGATGACCACGGCAAACACCGCGCCCTGCACGTTCTGGGTCCAGGTCACCAGGCCGTTGGTCAGGGTGCGCAGGCGCAGGCTGGAGTGCGCGCAGGCGGCGTTGTACTGGTTCCACTGGCGCTCGAAGCGCGCCTCGGCCTGCAGCGCCTTGATCTCGTCCAGGCCCTGGATGCTCTCAACCAGCATGGCGTTGCGCAGCGACGACTCGCGCATCGAGGCATTGGCCAGTGCCGCCAGCCGCCGCTGCGCCAGCAGCCCTGGGATGACCATGGCCAGCAGCGCCACCAGCGGGATGAACACCAGCACCCCGCCGATCAGCCAGAACACCAGCAGGAATAGCAGGAAGAACGGCAGGTCGGCCAAGGCCGTGGCGGTGCTCGAAGTGATCAGGTCGCGGATCGACTCCAGTTCACGCAGCTGAGAGATGAACGAGCCAGTGGATTTCGGCCGTGCCGAATTACGCAGGCGCAGCGCGTGGCCGTAGACCAGGTCAGACACCCGCAGGTCGGCACGCTTGCCCAGCAGGTCGGTGACCTTCAGCCGCAGCAGGCGCATGCTGAAATCGAACACCAGCGCCAGCACCACGCCCCCGAACAGCACGTAGAGGGTCGGCAGGGACTCGGCGGGGATCACCCGGTCATACACCTGCATCGAAAACAGCACCCCGGCCAGGGCCAGCACGTTGGCCACCAAGGAGGCGACCATCACCTGGCCATACGGGCGCAGGTCGCGCAGCACGATGCGGGTGAACCAGTGGCGATCGTAGGGCGCGGTGTAGTCGTCGGTGCGCACATCGCGCAGTGGCCGTGCCGGGCGCATCAAGGCCACGCGGTTGATGCGCCCTTCGAGCGCTTCGCGGGGCAGGCGCGAGGTCAGGCGCTGGTCACCGGCAAACACCACTGCCAGTTCGTTTTCCTCGGTCACCGCCTCGACCGTGGCCAGCTGGCCATCGTCCAGTTCCAGCACCAGCGGCGTGCGCCATTGGCGCAAGGCCTTGGCGTCGTAGCGCACGAAGCGCAAGGTCAGCCCGGCCTGGCGCGCCATGTGCCGGAGGATTTCATCCAGCGGGCGCGCATCTTCCACCGCTGCCAGGCGGATACGCTGGGGCGAGACGTCCAGGCGGTAGTGGTGGGCGACTTGCAGCATCACTTCCAGCCAGGGGCCGAGATCGGGGCGGTGCACCACCGCCGGCTCCGGGTTCTGCGCCTGACCAGCCTGGCTCAGCTTGACGGTATCGTTCATGGCTCGATTTCCACCCCTTGCAGGTTGCGCCCTTCCAGCCCGAAGGCGGTGCGCAGGGCGCCGGAGTTGTACAGGCAGTCGACGTCCAGGCGCAGCAGGTCGGAACGGGTGCCGGCGAGTTCGAAGCGTGACTGGTAGATCTCCTGCTCGGCGTTGAGCAGGTCGAGCAAGGGCCGGGTGCCCAGGTCCAGGTACTGCCGGCCATACAGCTCGCGGGCTTCCTGGATGCTGGCCTGGCGCGCCTCCAGCGAACTCAGGCGCCGGCCCAGCCCGGAGGTCTGCGCCATGGCTTCGGCCAGGCCGCGGCGGGCTTGCAGGCGCGCGGCGTCTTCGGCGGAATCGGCGGCGCTCAAGGCGTGGCCGGCGGCGCGGCTGCGGGCGCTGATGGCGCCACCCTGGTAGATGGGCACCTCGACATTCAGGTAGATGCCCGCCTGGGTGCGGTCCAGGCTGCGGTTGTCGCGGTTGTAGTCGTTGTCCAGGTAGTGGTTGACCTGCGGTTGCAGCGACAGTGTGGGGTAGGCCTCGGCCTTGGCCTGGGCCAGTTCGGCCTGGGACTGGGCGCGCAAGGCCAGGGCCATCAGCACCGCCGGCAGGCGGTCGCTAGCGCCTGAAGAGCGCTTGCAGGCCTGGTTCAGCTCCGGTGGCGCTTCCTCGGCCAGGGCCGGCGGTGCCACGCGGCCGAGCAGTTCGGCCAGGGTCGAACGCCAGCGTTCGTACTGCGACTGGTATTCCTCGAGGGTGGCGCGGGCGCCTTCCACCCGCGACTCGGCCTGGACCACATCGGAGCGGGTGCTGGCGCCCATGTCGCTGCGCTGGCGGGCCATGCCGGCGATGTCGCCGACGCCACGGATCTGGTCGCGGGCAATCACCATCAGCTGTTCATAGCGGCGGGTTTCGATCCAGGCGTAGGCGGTGTCGCGGGCGAGGTCGTCGACCACCAGCAGGATGTTGGCCTGGGCCCGGGTAGCGGCGGCCTGGGCGGCACTGACGGCATGGTCGACCTTGCCGAAGTCGTAGAGCATCTGCTTCAACGACAGGTTCAATGCCTGGCTGTTGCGGTCACCGCCATAGCCGGAGTCGTAGCCGGTGCGGATACCGCCGGAAATCTGCGGGTAATACCCGGCACGGGCGACGTTGATGCCTTCGCCCTGCTTGTAGAGGTTGCCGACGGCTTCGGCGATGCTCGGGTGCCACTGGGCGGCGGTCAGCACCGCCTCGGCCAGCCCCAGGCGGTCGCCATTGCTGGTGGCCTGGCCTGACGGCGGGCGAGCGGGGATGGCATCGGGCGCATCACGCATCAATGACGGCCCGATGGTGCGCAGTCTGGGGTCTATGTCATCGGCTGCCTGGGCAACCGGGTTGAGGTTCAACACCAGGAGCCCGAAGGCCCCCAGCCACAGCGGTGACAGCGGACTGCGTCGCTTCACGAAATTCCCTTACTGCTGTTCGTCCTTGCCGCCGGGCGCACTGCCCGGCGGATTGCGCCGGCCTCAAACGACATGGATGCTGTTCTGCACCCACAGGTGGTGGCTTGGATCTTCCTGGGCCGTGTACTGGTTATAGTCGATGCCGTCGACGGTCTGGTTGCCGACCAGGGTCCAGTTGTCTGTCATGTGCACCGAATCTTTGTCATCCCCCTTGATGATCAGCGTGTCGTTGCCGGTTTCGGTGATTGCCACCACGTCCGCCAGGTTGAGGGTCAGGGCCACCGCACTGGTGTCGTTGAGGTCGATCACCTCGATGTTGTGGATACGGTCGGCCAGGGTGCCCAGGTCGATGCTGGCATCGCCGCCACCCCACAGCAGGGTGTCGGTACCAATGCCG
Organism: Pseudomonas sp. MN1F; assembly: GCF_009391885.1. Lineage (GTDB taxonomy): Bacteria > Pseudomonadota > Gammaproteobacteria > Pseudomonadales > Pseudomonadaceae > Aquipseudomonas. The sequence goes on from NZ_VZII01000023.1 coordinate 92,279, forward strand.
CCATCGACGCTGGCGAACTGCTGGTCGGCCACTTCGAGGATGTCGTTGCCAGCGCCGCCTTCCAGGGTGATGTGCCCGCCCTGGCTGCCGACCAGGTGGTCGTTGCCGTCGCTACCGGCGAGCACTTCGCTGGACGTGGCGGCCGCCACGCTGGCCACGGTGAGGCTGTCGTCGCTGGTGTCGGCCACCAGTGCGGAGAAGGTAGTGACGCTGGCGGCGTTGTCCAGGTTGACGGTGAGTGTGGCGGTGTCGGTGGTGCCGTTAGGGTGGGTCAGTTCGTAGGTGAAGGTGTCGTGCTGGCCGATCACCGCCGAGGTCAGCCCGCTGTTGAGGGTGTAGGTGTAGCTGCCGTCCGCATGCACCAGCAGCGTGCCGTAGGTGCCGGCCACACTGACCCCGTTGTAGCCTGGGATGGTGTAGGTGCCAGCGGCCGTCAGCACGCTCAGCACGGTCAATGCCGAACCCAGGTTGTCGGTACCGGCCGGGTCGGTGATCAGGTTGCCGCTGGCCACCGTGGCGCTGCTGACCACGAACTCGGTGAGGTGCGTGGTGGTGGTATTGAGGCTGGTGGTGATCGAACTGGCCAGGCCGATGCCACCGGCGCTGACCACGATGTGGTAGGTGCCTGCGCCCTGGTTCTGGAAGGTATAGCCGGCGCCGCCACCGAGCAGGCTGATCAGCGAGCTGCCGCTGACCGTCTGCACCACGTCGTACTGACCGGTGCTGGTGTTGAGCTTGAGCAGTTGGATGGTGGTGCCGTTGAGCAGGCTCAGCAGATTGGTGGAGTTGACCACCACTTGCAGGTTGGCTGTGGTGTCGGCGGCCACCGTAGTGGTGTAGGTGGCCGAGCGCGAGCCGATCAGTGGCAGATTCAGTGAGCCTAGGGTAGCGCTGCTGCTGTCGACCCGGTTGCCCAGGGTGATGTGGCTGCTGTCGACGTCGTTGACCGCATCCACCACCGTGGCCGGCGCGCCGAGGTTGCTGTTGTTCCAGGTCTCCGTGGCTTGTGGGCTGTCGATGCGCACGTAGAGGTTGGCCGTAGAGGTCAGCCCGTTCGGGTGCACCAGCTCGTAGCTGAACACATCCACCTTGCCGACGCTCGCCGGGCTGCCGTTGGGGGTGTAGGTGTAGCTGCCGTCGGCATGGATCACCAGGGTGCCGTACTGGCCCTGCACCGTGGTGCCCGCGCCGCTGGCTGCGGTCACGTAGGTGCCGTTGATCAGTACCTTCAGCACGGCGCCGCTGTCCGGGCCGAGGGCGTCGACCGCGCCATTGGTGCCCGGGTCGGTGATGACGTTGCCCGAGGTGGCGGTGCCGGTGCCCGTGAACTGGGTCAGGCTGGTGGCTTCGATGTCCAGGCTGGTGGTGACCTGGGTCACCAGGCCAATGCCGCCGCTGGCCACGGTCAGGCGGTAGTCGCCTGCCTGCAGCTTGCCGATGTCGACCTGGAGCCCCAGCGGCAGCACGATCAGGTCGAGCAGCCCCTGGGTGTTGCCGGTGGCGATGGTGACCCAGGCACCGCTGGCGTCTTTTACCTGCAGGGTGAAGGTGGAGTTGTTGAGCAGTGCCAGCACGCTGTTGGTGGTCAGCGTCAGGGTCGGGTCGACCGTGGTGCCGGGCGCCACCGTCCAGGTGTAGGTCTTGCTGAAGCCCGACAACAGGGTGGTGAAGCTGTCGGTGTAGGTGGTGGTGGCGGTGACCGGCGCCAGGTTGACGGTGGCGGTGGCCAGGTTGTTGCTGGCGACTACCGGGGCGTTGGCATCGACGTCGGGCGCGGTGATGTTGACGTTGCCGGAGACGTTGCTGCGTGGGTCGGTCAAGGTCACCGACAGCACCTGGCCGTTGTCCTGGGCCGGGCTCAGGGTGACAGTGAAGGTGCCGTTGGCCTGCACCACGGCGGTTTGCAGCACGGTGCCGCTGGCGCTGCGCACGGTGACCGTGGCGCCGACCTCGCCGGTGCCGGTGAGGGTGGTGCCGTCGGCGCTGATCACCAGGTTGCTGGCGTTGGCCGGTGGGGTGAGGTCCGGGGCGGTCAGCGCCGTGGCGGTGGAGGTGTTGCCTGCGGCGTCAGTGAGGGTGACGGTCAGTGCCTGGAAGTTGATTTGCGCCGTGCTCAGGCTGACCACGTACTGGCCGTTGCTGCCCACCGTGGCGGTGCCGAGCACGGTGCCGGCACTGTTGCGCACGGTGACCGTGCTGCCGATTTCGCCAGAGCCGCTGACCGAGGTGCCATTGGCGTTGATGGCGGCCACCGGCGCGGCTGGCGGGCTGGTGTCGGGCGCGGTGATGCCGGTACTGCCAGACACGTTGTTGCCGGCGTCAGTCTGGCGCACGACCAGGGCCTGGCCGTTGTTCTGGGTGCTGGTCAGGGTGACGCTGAAGGTGCCGTCGCCCTGCACGATGGCGGAGCCGAGCGAACCACCCGGGCCTTGCACGGTCACGGTGGCACCCGGCTCGCCGTTACCGGTGAGCACGGTGCCCGCGCCATTGATTGCCAGGTTGGTCGGTGCCAGTGGCGCCTGGGTGTCGGGCGCGGTGTAGCTGGTGGCGCCGGAAACGTTTTGCGCGGCGTCGGCCTGGGTCAGGCTCAGTACCTGACCGTTGAGCTGGGCACTGCTGAGGTTGATGCTGAACGCCCCGGCGCCATTGACCAGGCCGCTGCCGAGGATGTTGCCGCCGGCATCGCGCACGGTCACCGTGGCGCCGGCTTCACCGGTACCGCTGAGCACCAGGCCGTTGGCCGACAGCGCGCTGACCACCGGGTTGGCCGGTGGAGTGATGTCGGCGGCGGTGACGAATACCGGTTGCGACTCACCCCCCAGCAGCGACACCGAAGTCACCGACAAATGTTGCCCGTTGAGCTGGGCGGCGCTCAGGGTGATGGAGAAACCACCGTTGAGGATGTTGGCCGAGCCGCTGCCAATCAGGTTGCCCGCGGCGTCATAGACACGGATGGAGGTGCCGGTGGCGGCGGTCCCCGTGAGGGTCAGGCCGTCGGCGGCCAGTGTCACGCTGATGGGGGGCTCCGGTGGCGGCACCAGTGGCGTGACGTAGGTCGCCACGGCCGAGGTGTTGTTGGCGGCGTCGGTCTGGGTCACGGCCAGGGAGGCGACCGACCCGGGTGCCGGTTGCAGGTTGATCGAGAAGTTGCCGCCGGCGTCCACCAGGCCGGTGCCTATTACCACGCCGCCGAAGCTGACGGTCACGCGGGCGCCGGCTTCGCCGCGCCCGGTGAGGATGTCGTAGGTGTTGTTGACGGCGAGGTTGGTCACGGCCGCAGGCGGTGAGGTGTCGGCGGTCTGGTACTGGGCGGGCGTCGAGGTGTTGCCGGCGCTGTCGGTGGCGATCACGGTCAGCAGCTGGCCGTTGTTCTGCGCCGCGTTCAGGGTCACGGTGAAGTTACCGCCCGCTGGCACGGTGACGGTACCGACCACGGTGCCGGCCGGATCGCGCACGCTGATGATGCTGCCCACCTCACCGGTGCCGCTGAGTAATGTGCCGTTGCCGGTCAGGTTGAGGTTGGCGGGCTGCGTCGGTGGGGTCAGGTCGGGCGCGGTCAGCTGCAGCGGTGCAGATGGGTTGCCGGTGGCGTCCTGGGCAATGACGCTGAGCACTTGGCCGTTGATTTGCGCTGAAGTCAGGTTGAGTACGAAGGTGCCGTCAGGGTCGATGGTGCCCTGGCCGAGCATATTGCCCTGGCTGTCCATCACGGTGACGCGCGCTCCGGCCTCACCGGTGCCCACCAGCTGGGTGCCGCTGGCGTTGAGGCTGGCGACTACCGTGGCCGGTGGCGTGCTGTCGATGGCGGTGACGGTACTGATTGGCGAGACGTTGCCGCTGGCGTCCGCCAGGGTCACTTGCAGGGTCTGGCCGTTGAGCTGGGCTGGGCTGAGGTTGACCACGAAGGTGCCGTTGGGCCCGACCGTGGCGGTGCCGATTTCGGTAGTGCCGGCGAACACGCGCACGGTGCTGCCGACTTCGCCGGTACCGCCGAGCTGGTCACCTGCCGCATTGAGGTGCAGGTTGGTGGCTGCGGCCGGCGGGGTGAGGTCCGGTGCGTTGAGCGTGACCGGCTCGCTGATGTTGCCGGGTGGGTCGGCCTGCTGCACCGACAGCACCTGCTGGTTGACCTGCGCGGGGCTCAGTTCGACACGGAAGCTGCCATCGGCGAGCACCACGGTGGTGCCCAGCACCACGCCGGCGGTGTTGGTCACGGTGACTGTCGCACCGGGCTCGCCCGAGCCGCTGACCACGCTGCCGTTGGCATTGATCACCACGTTGGTGAGGATGTCTGGCGGCGTGAAGTCAGGTGTCTGCAGGGTGGCGGCTGGCGACACGGTACCGGCGCCGTCGGTCTGGGTGAAGCTGAGCACTTCGGCGTTGCCCAGGGCCGGGTTGAGGGTCAGGGTGAAGTAGCCGCTGGCATCGACCAGGGCCGTGCCGATCTGCTGGCCGGCCGGGCTGGTCACGATTACCGTGGCGCCGGCTTCGCCTCGCCCGGTGATGGTCGCACCATCGCTGGAGATGGCCAGTTCGCTGGGCGCATCAGGGGGGGTGGTGTCGGGTGCGGTGATGGCGCTGGCGCTGGACTGGTTGCCGGCGGCATCGGTCAGCACCACCTGCACCGCCTGGCCGTTGGCCTGTGGCGGGTTGAGGGTGACCTGGAAGCTGCCGTTGCTCATCACCGTGGCGGTGCCCAGCACGGTGCCGTCGGCCGCGACGACTTTCACCGTGGTATTGGCTTCGCCGGTACCGTTGAGCAGGCTGCCGCCACTGGCGAATGCCAGGTTGGCTGGCGCATTCGGTGCAGTGGTGTCAGGCGCGGTCAGGCTGACGCTGTTGGACTCGTTGCCGGCAGCGTCGGTTTGCGCGGCGCTGAGCCGTTCGCCGTTGACCTGGGCGGCGGCGAGGTTGACGCTGAAGTTGCCATTGGCGCCCACCACGGCGGTGCCCAGATTGGCCCCGCCGAAACCGAGCACGGTCACCGTGGCACCTGGTTCGCCATGGCCGGTGAGCACCAGACCATCGTTGGACAGCACCAGGTTGGTCAGCGCTTGCGGCGCAGTGGTGTCCGGTGCCTGCAGGTCGGCCGGCAGGGAGGCGCTGCCATCGGTCCCTACGGCGCTGACTTGCAACAGCTCGCCGTTGGCCTGGGCGCTGCCGAGGTTGACGGTGAAGGTGCCGTCGTTGCCGACCGGGGCGGAGCCCAGCAGCACACCGCCGGCGCCGTAGACGTTGACCGTGCTGCCTGGCGCGGCGCTGCCGGTGACGACCAGGCCATCGGCGGACAGCACCAGGTTGTCGGGTGCGTCTGGCGCCAGCGCACCGGGTGCAGTGACGCTTTGGGCTGGCGAGGCATTTTGCGCAGCGTCAGTCTGCACCACGCTGAGGCTTGCGCCCGTCGTGGCGGCCGGTGCAAGGCTGACCGTGAAGCGACCATCGTTGCCCACCGTGGCGGTGCCGAGCGACGAACCGTCCGGGGCGCGTACGGTGACCGTTGCGCCCGCTTCGCCGGTCCCCATCAACGTGGTGCCGTCGGCGGATACCGCCAGGTTGGCGACTGCTGCTGGTGCTGTGGTGTCGGCAGCGGTGTACGACGCTGCGGGCGATACGTTGCCTGCTGCATCGGTGGCCGTGACGTGCAAGGTCTGGCCGTTGGTCTGGGCACTGTTCAGGGTGACCTGGAAGGTGCCGTTGCTGTTGGCCACGACGGTGCCGAGCAGATTGCCCGCGGCGTCGCGCACGGTCACCGTGCTGCCGGCCTCGGCACTGCCGCTCAGTTGCAGGCCGCTGCCGGCCAGGGCCAGGGCGGTGGGCGCCGCGGGTGGGGTATGGTCGGGGGCGGTCACAGCGACGGCGGCAGAGGTGTTGTTGCCAGCGTCGGTCTGGGTCACGCTCAGGCGCTCGGCGTTGAGCTGCGCACTGGTGAGGTTGAGGGTGAAGCTGCCGTTGGCGGCCACCAGGCCGGTGCCGATGATGGTGCCGTCAGGGCCACGCACGGTCACCGAGGCGCCGGCTTCACCCAGGCCGGTGAGGGTCAGGCCGTTGTTGTTGAGCACTACGTTGGTCAGCGCCGCCGGGGCACTGAGGTCGCTGGTGACGACAGTGACTGCTGGCGAGGTGTTGCCCGCAGCATCCAGCTGGGTCACGCCGAGCGCCTGGCCGGTGGCCTGCGAGGTCGCGAAGGTGACCGTGAAGCGCCCGTCGGCACCCACGGTGGCGCTGCCCAGCACGGCGCCGCTGGCATCGCGCACCTGCACCGTGGCACCGACTTCACCGCTGCCGGACAGCTGCCGGCCATCGTTGCTGAGCGCTGGGTTGGTAATGGCTGCCGGTGGCGTGCGGTCCGGGGTTGCCAGGCTGGCCGGGCCGGACACGTTGCCGGCGGCGTCGCTGAGGGTGACCTGGAGCGTGCTGCCGGTGGTCTGTGCGCTGGGCAGGGTGATCTGGAACTGGCCGCTCTGGTTGACCGTGCCGGTGGCCAATACGGCGCCACTGGCATCGCGCACGGTCACCAGTGCGCCCGCTTCGCCCAGGCCACTGACCACCGTGGCGGCGCTGTTCAGGCTCAGGCCGCTGGCGGCATCCGGGGCTTGCAGGTCAGGCGCCTGCAAGGTGGCGGCCAGCGACACGTTACCGGCGGCGTCGGCCTGGGTAATGGTGAGGTTCTGCGCGTTGGTCTGCGCTGGCACCAGGCTGATGTTGAACAGGCCGTTGCTGCCCACGGTGCCGGTACCTACAAGCGTGCCACTGGCGTCGGTCACCCTCACGGTCGCACCGACTTCACCATGGCCGCTGAGCGTGTTGCCGCTGCGGTTGATGGCCACCTGGGTGGGGGCGTCGGGTGGGGTGGTGTCCGCCGCCACGATGGTGGCAGGCACTGACGGGGTGCCGCTGGACGAATCCCGGGCGGTGACGTTGAGGATCTGGGCGTTGAGCTGGGCATTGGCGAAGAAGATGCGGAAGAAACCGTCGCTGCCGACCGTGCCGGTGCCCAGGGTAGTGCCGCCGGAAGTGACGGTGATCAGTGAGCCGGCGGTGCCTTGGCCGGTCAGCAGGAAGCCGTCGGCGCTGATGGCAAGGTTTGTCGGTGCGGCGAGCTCGCTGCCACTCGGGCCGTTCACGGTGATGGCGGTTTCGTTGTTGCCGGCATCATGGACCACCAGTTGCACGCTGTCGCCAGCGGCCAGCGGTGGGCTGACCTGCACCACGAAGGTACCGTCCGGGCCGACCGTGGCGGTGCCCAGCTCGGTGCTGCCGTCGCGCACGATTACGGTGGTGCCCGGTTCGGCGGTGCCGCTGATGATGCTGCCATCCGGGCTGACCGCAATGCCGCTGGCCGGTGCCGGTGGTGAATTGTCGGCCGCAGTCAAGCTGGTCGGCGCGGTGCCGTTGCCGGCGGCATCGGCGACCACCACGGTCACCGTCTCGCCATTGATCAGGGCCGGGGACAGCGGCACGCTGAAGCTGCCGTCGGGGTTGACCGAGACGGTGGTTTCGACGCCCGTCGGGCTGAGCACGGTGACGGAAGCCGCGCCGGGCGCGTTGCCGGTCAGTGTCAGGCCATCGGCGCTGATCGCCAGGCCTGTGGGGAGGGCAGGCGGGGTGAGATCCGGTGCGGTCGCCTGGCCGGCACTGGAGGCATGGCCCTCGGGATCGGTCTGGGTCACGTCGAGGGTCTGGCCGTCCAACTGCGGCGGGTTCAGCGACACGCTGAAGCTGCCACTGGCCGGCACCACTACGCTGCCCAGCAGGTCGCCAGCGGCGTTGCGCACTTGCACGGTGGCACCCGCTTCACCGGTACCTTGCACCTGGGTGCCGTCGGCGCTGACCTGCAACCCGCCCGGGGTGGCCGGGGCGCTGCTGTCGGCGGCGGTGAACGGCGCCGATGGCGAGGCGTTGCCAGCGGCATCGGTGAGTACCACCGATACGGTTTCGCCGCGGGTCTGGGCGGGTGTCAGGGTGATGCTGAAGGTGCCGTCGTCCTCGACCACACCGCTGCCGAGCAACTGCCCGGCAGTATCGCGCACCTGCACGGTGGCACCGGCTTCGCCCTGGCCCGTGAGGGTGATGCCATCGCCACTGAGCCCGAGGCCTTGGGCAGGGGCTGGCGCTTCGCGGTCGCTGGCGGTCAGGGTGTTGGCGGGGGAGGGATTGCCAGCACCGTCGGTCTGCACCACCGTCAGCAGCTGGCCGTTGAGTTGCGGCGGGGCGAGGGTGATGCGGAAGCTACCGTCGGCCTCGACCACGGCAGTGCCCAGCACCGCGCCGCCGATGCCCGTCACCTGCACTTGCGCGCCGGGCTCGCCGGTGCCGGTCATCACCGTGCCGTCGGCGGACAGCGCCAGCCCGGCAGTGATGGCTGGCGCCTGGGTGTCTGGCGCCGTCAGGTCGACGGCGGCCGAGACGTTGCCGGTCGGGTCGCGTTGCTCGACGGTCAGGGCCTGGCCATTGGCTTGGGTTGGGTTCAGGGTGACCTGGAAGCTGCCGTCGCCGTTGACCACGGCGGTGCCCAGCACAGTGCCGTTCGGGCCGCGCACGGTGACCGTGGCGCCCGGTTCGCCAGTGCCGGTGACGCTGGTGCCGGTACCGTTGATGCTCGGGTTGCTCACGCTCTGCGGTGGCGTGCTGTCGGGGGCGGTGAAGCTGACCGGCCCGGCGCTGTTGCCCAGCGAGTCGGTGGCTTCGACGCTCAGTGCTTCACCGTTGCGCTGGGGCAGGTTGAGGGTGACGTCGAAGTGCCCGTCGGCGGCAACGATGGCCGTACCCAGCACGCTGCCGTCGGCGGCGCGCACGGTGACGATCGAGCCTGCCTGGCCGGAGCCGGTGAGGTGCAGGCCGGTGGCGTCGACGGCCAGCGCCGAAGGTTGTAGCGGGCCATCCAGGTCGGGCGCGGTGAGGGGGGCGGTGGAGCTGTTGCCGGCGGCATCGCGCAGCACCACGTCGAGCGCCTGGCCGTTGACCTGGGCGGGCGACAGCGTGACGGTGAAGTAACCGTTGGCGCCGACCGTGGCGGTGCCCAGCAGCGTGCCTTGGGCATTGGTGACCTGCACGGTGGCGCCGACCTCACCGCGGCCACTGAGGGTGATGCCGTCTGCCGTAAGGCTCAGGTCGCTGGCCGCGCTCGGCGGGGTGATGTCCGGGGCATTGATCTGGCTCGGCAACGAACTGTTGCCGTCGGCGTCGATGGCCACCACGTCGAGCAGTTCGCCATTGGCCTGGGCCGGGGCGAGGGCAATGGTGAAGGTGCCATCGTTACCCACCTGCACGCTGCCGATGAGTGTGCCGTTGGCATCGCGTACCTCCACCAGGCTGCCCACCGGGGCGGTGCCGCTGATGGACGAACCGTCGGCGGCCAGCACCAGCCCGGCAGGGCTTTCTGGCACGGCAACGGCGGGGACGATGACGGTAAGCGCGACCGAGGGGTTGCCGGCAGGGTCGGTCTGTATCAGGGTGATGGACTCTCCGGCGCTGACCGGGCCGTTCAGATCGACCAGGAAGGTGCCGTTGGCTGTCACCACGCCAGTACCAATGACCGTGCCATTGGCGTCACGTACTTCTACCGTGGCACCTGGCTCGCCTCGGCCGGCCACCACCAGGCTACCGGCGCCAATGATGACGTTGCTGATGATCGACGGTGGTGTGGTGTCCGGCACGGTGTAATCCAGCAGTGCCGAACGGTTGCCGGCGGCATCGAACACGCTGATGGCCAGGTGTTCGCCGTCAGTCTGGGCCGCGACGAGGGTGAAGCTGAAGCGGCCATCCGGCCCGACGATGCCGCTGCCGATCAGGGTGCCGTTGGCATCGCGCACTTCCACCCGGGTACCCGCTTCGGCGCTGCCGCTCAGGGTCACGCCATCGACCAGGCTGAGCCCGGTGGGCTGAGCTGGCGGCACCAGGTCCGGTGCGGTCAGCGGGCTTGGCGTCGAGACGTTGCCGGCGGCATCGGTGAGGGTGACCTGCAACGATGAGCCATCGACCACCGGCGAAGTCAGTTGCAAGGTGAAGCTGCCATCGGCTTGAACGGTACCGGTGCCGATCAGTTGACCTTGGTCGTTCAGCACCTTGACGGTGGCACCAACTTCGCCACGGCCCGAGACAGTGCGCCCGTCGGCGCTGACGGCCAGGTTGGTCGGGGCGTTCGGGGGCGTGGTATCGGGTGGGTTCACGACGCTGTCGTGTGGTGCGGTGATGGCGGTGGCGGGGGAGGCGTTGCCGGCCGCGTCGGTGGCAGTCACTTGCAAGGCTTGGCCGTCTGTCTGCGGCGGTTGCAAGGTAACGCTGAACTGGCCGTCGGCACCGGCCACCGCGCTTCCCAATACAGCGCCGTTGGCACCCAGTACCTGCACGGTCGAGCCTGGTTCGGCGCGGCCGGTCAGGGTATTGCCTGGTGCGTTGATCACCAGCTCCGTCGGTGCCGTGGGCGCGGTGAAGTCGGGTGCGGTGACGGCACCGGGCTGCGAGGTGTTGCCGGCAGCATCGGTCAGCGAGACGCCGAGGTTTTCGCCGTTGCCCTGCGGGCTGTTCAGGGCGACATCGAAGCTGCCATCGGCATTCACCGTGCCGCTGCCAATCAGGTTGCCGGCGGCATCGAACACCTTCACCGTGGCACCCGCTTCACCGCGCCCGCTCAGGCGCAGGCCATCAGGCGAGACCAGCAGGTCGATGGGCGTGGCCGGTGCAGTGGTGTCGCCCGGCGCGCTGCCGCCACCGCCACCGCCGCCGCCACCACCACCGTTGTTTGCCGCGGCAGCCACGCCGCCGACACCGAGCAGGCTCAGGCCGGCAATAGCAAAGGTCGAGGTTTCGTTACCGGCGGTGCCGATGCCGGCCACCAGTTCGTCGAGCGAATTCACTTCGTCGAAGGTAAAGCCCGTGAACGCCGTCGCGTCATAGTTGGCGTGCCAGAGGGTGCCGTCTTCGCCGACGAACACCATGTCACTGCCCACACCTGCCTGGTCCACGGCAAAGAAATTGCCGACGGTGACCTTTTCTCCGTTCTTGAGCGTGACGATCAGGTCCTGACTGCGCCGGGTGACGGTCGCCACCTGGTCGGGCGCGACCGGCATCTGCACGACGCCTGGGCTGTTGAGGGTGATGTTGCCCCAGGCATTCTGGGTGGCGACGGCAGATTGCTTGTCGGCGACGACGATGTTGTCCATGAGTGCTCCCTGCTGGATTTCGGTACACAGGACCGTCTTCGCGATCCTTGGCTGGCACAACCTGCCCGACGAACTGAACGTGTTGTGCACAGCTTGGCCGAGTAGTGGCCGCGTAACCGGAGATTAGGGAGATATAGCAGCCCAGCGGATTGCCACCAGATGGCTTTACGGATAGTTCTTTAGTGAGTTGCTGGTTCAGCGAAGCCCCAGGCGACGAGCCAGGCGGCTCAGGTTTGCACGGTCCAGCCCTAGCTCGCGGGCCGCCGCGGCCCAGTTGTCCTCATGACGTTGCAGGCAGGCATCGATCATCTGTCGCTGGTAGTCATCGGTAGCTTCGCGCAGACCACCGGCAGGTATCGCAAGGGCCGCGGGCGTGGCCGGGGAAAGGGGGGCAGTCGCAGTTGGCTGAGTGGGTCGCAGGTCGAGGTCGCTAGCTTCCAAGGTGAGGATACGTGGGCGTTGCGGGTGTTGCCCCATGGCCTTGAGGGCCGAGCGACCGATCAAGTGTTCAAGCTCGCGCACGTTGCCCGGCCAGTCATACGCCAGCAGTGCCGCTTGCGCCTCACTGCTCAGCCGAAGGCTGTTCAAGCCCAGGCGTGACCGGTTCTGTTCGAGGAAATAGCCGGCAAGAAGCAGCACATCTCGCCCTCGTTCGCGTAACGGTGGCACCTGTAGCGGGTACACGCTGAGGCGGTGGTAGAAGTCGGCGCGGTAGTTGCCCGTGCGCACCTCGGCGGCCAGGTCGCGGTTGGTGGCGGCGATCAGGCGCACATCGACGCGGTGTTCGCGGTCCGAGCCCAGGCGTTGCAGTTGGCCGCTCTGCAGCACGCGCAGCAGCTTGGCTTGCACGGTCAGTGGCAATTCGCCGACTTCATCAAGAAACAGCGTGCCACCGTTGGCCAGTTCGAACTTGCCACGCCGCTCGCCGTGGGCACCGGTGAACGCGCCGCGCACATGGCCGAACAGTTCGCTTTCCACCAGGGTATCGGGGAGGGCTGCGCAGTTGAGGCTGACCAAGGGTTGGTCGGCGCGGTTGCTGGCCTGGTGCAGGGCCATGGCCACCAGTTCCTTGCCCACGCCGGTTTCGCCGGTAATCAGCACGGTCAGCTCGCTGCCACCGACCAGGCGGATTTCTTCCAGCAGGCGCTTGTGCGCCGGGCTCTGGCCGATCAGCTCCTTGTCCTGGCCGCTGGCCTGGCGGTAGAGCTCGGCGCGGTGGTGCTCGTCCTCGGCGCGCAGGGCCAGGTGCTCGATGCGTTCGGCCACGGTCACGGTGGCGGCGGCCAGGCTGGCGAAGGCTTGCAGGGCGTCCAGCTCCAGGCTCTGGAACTGGCCGGGGGTGAGGGCGTCGAGGGTAACCAGGCCCCACGGGCGCTCGTCGACCATCAGCGGGCAGCCCATGCAGTCGTGCACTTCAAGGTCGGCGTCAGGGGCGTTGACCAGGCCATCGTAAGGGTCGGGCAGCTCGGAGTCGCTGGCAAAGCGAGTCGGCTCCGGGCGGCTGAGCAGGATCTGGAAGCGCGGGTGTTCACTGACCTTGAAGCGACGGCCCAGGGTATCTGGCGAAAGCCCATCGACGGCCAGCGGCACCAGCCATTCACCCTCCAGGCGCAGCAGTGCGGCGGCATCGCAGGGCAGCAGCCCACGCATGGCCTGCAGCAGGCGGCGGTAGCGCTCCTGGTCGGGCAAGTCGCGGGACAGGTCACTGACCAGGGGGAGCAAGGTGGTGAGCAACGGCTTTGTAGTCATATGGACTCCTATTGGTCGATTTGACTATACGCCGTAGTAGGTCGTTTTGACATGATAGGCGTCAATGCCCTGATTTCATTGGCGAAAAAAGTTGGCACGATTGCTGTAATAACAAGGGCAACCATTTGAAGCCTCAGGCTCAGGAGTTGTCGCAAATGCTCAATGCCGAACAACGTGCAATCATCAAAGCCACTGTCCCGCTGCTGGAAACCGGTGGTGAAGCGCTGACCACCCACTTCTACAAGATGATGCTCAGCGAGTACCCAGAAGTACGCCCGCTGTTCAACCAGGCCCACCAGGCCAGTGGCGACCAGCCGCGCGCGCTGGCCAATGGCGTGCTGATGTATGCCCGTCACATCGACCAGCTGGAGCAGCTCGGTGGCCTGGTCGGCCAGATCATCAACAAACACGTTGCCCTGCAGATTCTGCCGGAGCACTACCCGATCGTCGGCAGCTGCCTGCTGCGCGCCATCGAAGAAGTGCTGGGCAAGGAAATCGCCACCCCTGAGGTGATCGCTGCCTGGGCCGCTGCCTATGGCCAGCTGGCCGACATCCTGATCGGCGCCGAAGAAGGCCTCTACAAACAGAAGGAAGAAGCCGCTGGCGGCTGGCGCGGTGCCCGCGAATTCCGCGTGGTTCGTCGCGAGCAGGAAAGCAGTGAAATCACCTCGTTCTATTTCGCCCCGGTGGATGGCCAACCGGTACTCAAGGCCGAGCCTGGCCAGTATATCGGCCTGCAGCTGTTCATCGACGGTGCCGAGCAGCGCCGCAACTACTCGCTGTCGGCCCTGTGCGACGGCCAGGAATACCGCATCAGTGTCAAGCGCGAGGAGGGCGGCAAGGTCTCCAATTACCTGCATGACCAGTTGCTGGTGGGCGATACGCTGCAGCTGTTCCCGCCGGCCGGTGACTTTACCCTGGCGGCCAGCGACAAGCCGCTGGTGCTGATCAGCGGTGGCGTGGGCATCACCCCGACCCTGGCCATGCTGGAGGCGGCACTGCAGACTCCGCGTGAAGTGCATTTCATCCACTGTGCGCGCAACGGGGCCGTACATGCCTTCCGCGACTGGGTCGACGGCCTGGCCGAGCGTCATCCGCAGCTCAAGCGCTTCTACTGCTACGCCGAGGCGGAAGGTGGCTCGGCCGCCGATGCCGTGGGCTTGCTGAGCGAAGACCTGCTGGCCGAGTGGCTGCCGCACGGGCGTGACGTGGATGCCTACTTCCTTGGGCCCAAAGGCTTCATGGCGGCGGTCAAGCGCCAGCTCAAGGGCCTGGGTGTGCCGGAACAGCAGAGCCGCTATGAGTTCTTCGGGCCGGCGGCTGCCCTGAAGTGATGTATTGAGCGTGCCGGCCTCTTCGCGGGCTTGCCCGCGAAAGGGCCGATCAAGACTTCCTGCCTATATATAAGGAAAGATGAAAGGTGCCTCGGGCACCTTTCACCTTTAATCCTCCTTTAATCACTGTATCCTTCACTCCCGGGTGTCGAGGGGCATGCCCCTGCGCGGCACCCGGGCAGCCGCTTTTTTACCGGCCGACGTTGAACCGACGTCGCTGCAGCCGGTCACAGCATCTCCGGATAGCCCTGCGCAGTGCTGTCTCGCCGCTTCCTCGACACGCTAAGGGGCCATGCCTGCGTGTAGAATTGCACTCAGGCGGGCGGACCACGCTGCCACCTATCCATCGAAGGAATCGGCAATGAACGAACAAACATCGCGCCTGAACCGCGAACGGCGCTTTCTGGTGCTGCTGGGGGTGATCTGCCTCGCCCTGATTGGCGGTGCGCTGTACATGCAGGTGGTACTGGGTGAGGCACCTTGCCCGCTGTGCATCCTGCAACGCTATGCATTGCTCTTTATCGCCCTCTTCGCGTTCATTGCCGCCGCCATGCCCGGGCGCCGCAGCCTGACCCTGTTCGAGGGCCTGGTGGTGCTCAGTGCCATTGGCGGAATCATTGCGGCTGGCAACCATGTGTATATACTCGCCAACCCCATGGTCAGTTGCGGCATCGATACCCTGCAACCGATCGTCGATGACCTGCCCCTGGCCAAGCTCTGGCCGCTGGCGTTCCAGGTCGACGGCTTCTGCAGCACGCCATACCCGCCGATCCTCGGTTTGTCGCTGGCGCAGTGGGCACTGGTGGCATTCGTCCTGACCGCCATCCTGGTACCGTTCGGCATCTACCGCAACCGGCGCCAGTCTTAGACATAAGTCCTGATTTCGGTGTGGTCTTTTACACCGGATGAGAAGAGCAAAAAGTCCTCTCCCGCTTGATCCAGATCAACCTCGAAGCCTTGCGTAATGCGGGTTTGAGGGCTAGCAAGCGGGGTGCGACAAACTGTCGCGAAGTTGATTTGTAGAGCGGTATTGTTACGGATTCTGTAAAAGACTGTTGCTCAATAAGTCATAGTCAAGGGTTGGCGACCTATCTACAATCGCCCCCAATTTCCGTTCGGCACTGCTTGCGAGTCGCAGGATTGAAGGAAGCCCCAGCGCTCCTTTTTGCTGACTTCGTCAAGTTTCGCCCAACGGCGATACCGGGCGGACCCCCCTCCGCGTTTTCCCGCACCAAATGGACTTGGTCTGAAGTACAGGCCTGTTGCCTACGAAACCATAAGCACCGCTAACACGCTTTGCGCCAAGGTCCTGCAGTCGGGCCCGGGCAGGAGCGAGTACGGGCGCGAAATGCCGCACTTGGCAGGACGAAGTGTTGGCTACCAAAACACAAATTGCATTGAAGCAAGCTGATCTAGAGGTCGTGAGATGAGTAAAAAGCGTTACCCCAGACTGTTTGGCATATTGCCCTTTTTAGGCATGCTTTTACTCAGTGGGTGCAACTGGACCCTGCTCGACCCGAAAGGTCAGGTCGGCATTGAGCAAAAGAACCTGATCCTGATCGCTACCGGCCTGATGCTGCTGGTGGTGATTCCGGTCATCATCATGACCGTGGCATTCGCCTGGAAGTACCGTGCTTCCAACAAGGCCGCCACCTACACCCCCGACTGGTCGCACTCGACCAAGATCGAAGCCGCGGTGTGGATCATCCCGATCATCATCATCATCGCCCTGGGTTACGTCACCTACAAGTCGACCCACAAGCTGGACCCATACCGTCCGCTGGATTCGGACGTGAAGCCGATTCAGATCGACGTGGTCGCGCTGGACTGGAAATGGCTGTTCATCTACCCGGAACAGGGCATTGCCACGGTCAACAAGATCAACTTCCCGGCTAACGTCCCGGTCAACTTCCGCGTCACCTCCGACGCCGTGATGAACTCGTTCTTCATCCCGGGCCTGGGTGGCCAGATCTACGCCATGGCCGGCATGACCACCAAGCTGCACCTGATCGCCAACGAAAACGGCGAATTCGACGGTATCAGTGCCAACTACAGCGGCGCTGGCTTTACCGGCATGAAATTCAAGGCCACTGCAACCTCTCAGGAAGACTTCGACAAGTGGGTCGCCGAGGTCAAGCAGTCGCCACTGAAACTGGGCAAAGCCGAGTACGAAGCTCTGGCCAAGCCTAGCGAATACAACCCAGTCGCGCTGTACAGCGAGGCACCAGCAGAGCTGTTCCAGACCATCGTCGACAAGTACGAAGGCATGAACCGCGGCAAGCCGGTCCACGAAGAAGCAGGCAGCAAAGATCTGGCCACAACCAAGGGTGTGGAATCGAGTATGCAACCAGCTGCCGGTGCAGAGGAGTAAGAGATGTTCGGTAAATTAACCCTGGAGGCGATACCCTTCCACGAGCCGATAGTCATGGTGACGCTTGCCATGATCGCGCTCGGGGGTATTGCTGTCGTTGGTGCTATCACCTATTTCCGCAAGTGGACCTACTTGTGGACCGAGTGGTTGACCACCGTCGACCACAAGAAAATCGGGGTGATGTACATCGTCGTCGCGATGGTCATGCTGCTGCGCGGCTTTGCCGACGCCATCATGATGCGTACCCAGCTGGCTGCCGCTACCGGTGGCTCCGAAGGCTACCTGCCGCCTGAACACTATGACCAGATCTTCACCGCTCACGGTGTGATCATGATCATCTTCATGGCGATGCCGTTCTTCACCGGCCTGATGAACCTCGCGGTTCCTCTGCAGATCGGTGCACGTGACGTTGCCTTCCCGTTCCTGAACTCGCTGAGCTTCTACCTGCTGCTGGCAGGCGTGCTGCTGGTCAACATCTCGCTGGGCGTTGGTGAATTCGCCAAGACCGGCTGGGTTGCCTATCCGCCGCTCGCGGGCATTCAGTACAGCCCTGGGGTGGGTGTTGACTACTACATCTGGGCGCTACAGCTCTCAGGCTTGGGTACGACACTGACCGGCGTGAACTTCCTCGTCACCGTGATGAAGATGCGCGCACCTGGCATGAAGCTGATGGACATGCCGATCTTCACCTGGACCTGCACCTGGGCCAACGTGCTGATCGTGGCTTCGTTCCCGATCCTGACCGCTGCACTCGCTCTGCTGACTGTTGACCGTTATCTGGACTTCCACATTTTCACCAACGAGCTTGGTGGGAACCCGATGATGTACGTCAACCTGTTCTGGGCGTGGGGTCACCCTGAGGTTTACATCCTGATCCTGCCGGCCTTCGGCGTGTTCTCGGAAGTGACTTCGACCTTCTCCGGCAAGCGTCTGTTCGGCCACCACTCGATGATCTACGCATCGGGCGCCATCGCCGTTCTGGGCTTCGCTGTATGGCTGCACCACTTCTTCACCATGGGTGCCGGCGCCAGCGTCAACACCTTCTTCGGCCTGGCGACGATGCTGATCTCCATTCCGACCGGTGTGAAGCTGTTCAACTGGCTGTTCACCATGTACCAGGGCCGTGTGCGCTTCACCGCACCGATGCTGTGGACCCTGGGCTTCATGATCACCTTCTCGATCGGTGGCATGACTGGCGTTCTGCTGGCTGTTCCAGGTGCTGACTTCGTGCTGCACAACAGCCTGTTCGTAATCGCTCACTTCCACAACGTGATCATCGGTGGTGCGGTATTCGGCTACATCGCCGGCTTCGCCTACTGGTGGCCAAAAGCGTTCGGCTTCAAGCTGAACGAGAAGTGGGGCAAAGCTGCCTTCTGGTTCTGGATCTCCGGTTTCTACGTAGCGTTCATGCCGCTGTACGCCCTGGGCTTCATGGGCATGACCCGTCGTCTGAACCACTCCGACAACCCACTGTGGGAACCCTACCTGTACGTAGCCGTAGTCGGCGCCGTGCTGATCCTGTTCGGTATCGCCTGCCAGCTGATCCAGATCGTCGTTTCGATCCGCGATCGCGAGCAGAACCTGGACGTGACCGGCGACCCATGGGGCGGCCGTACCCTGGAATGGTCGACCTCGTCGCCACCTCCGTTCTACAACTTCGCCCACATGCCAGAAAAAGTTGGCCTGGACTGCTGGAACGAAGCCAAGGAAGCCGGTGTTGCCTACAAGGTGCCGGGCAAGTACGAAGCGATCCACATGCCGAACAACACCGCTACCGGTCTGTTCATGGGTATGTTCCTGACTGTCTTCGGCTTCGCTTTCATCTGGCACATCTGGTGGCTGGTTGGCGCGAGCCTGCTGGCAACCATCGCAGTCTTCGTTCGCCACGCTGCGCGTGACGACCAGGGCTACATGGTTCCGGCCGAAGAAGTGGCGCGCATCGAAGGCGAGCGTCTCAAAGCGCTGGCCAAAGCAGGTGCTCTGCCTGCCGGCGCACGTGTCGAATCGTTTGAACGGGTGTAATCAATGTCCAGTCAAGTAATCCACGGTGGCGCGCATGGTCATGACCATGCTCACGATGACCACCACCACGACTCGGGCCAGATGACCGTCCTCGGTTTCTGGCTGTACCTGATGACCGACTGCATCCTGTTTGCGTCGCTCTTCGCCACCTACGCGGTGCTGTCCGGCAGTTTTGCCGGCGGCCCGTCGGGTCACGACATCTTCCAGCTCGACTTCGTAGCTGTTGAAACGCTGTTCCTGCTGCTGTCCTCGATCACCTTCGGCTTCGCCATGCTGAAGATGTTCGACGGCAAGAAAGCGGGCGTACTGGGCTGGTTGGCTGTGACCTTCCTGTTCGGTGCAGGCTTCATCGCGATGGAAATCTATGAATTCCATCACCTGATCGGCGAGGGCTTCGGCCCAACCCGCAGTGGCTTCCTGTCGGGCTTCTTCGCCCTGGTAGGTACCCACGGTCTGCACGTGACCGCCGGCCTGATCTGGATGGCAATCATGATGTACCAGATCAACAAGCACGGCATCACGCCGACCGCCAAGACCCGCATGAGCTGCCTGAGCCTGTTCTGGCACTTCCTGGACGTGGTCTGGATCTGCGTATTCACCGTCGTCTACCTGCTGGGGGTTCTGTAATGGCTAACGCACACGACACTCATCACGAAGGTAACCACGGCAGCGTCAAGTCGTACATGATCGGCTTCATCCTGTCGATCATCCTGACCGCGATCCCGTTTGGCCTGGCCATGTCGCCAAGCCTGCCGAAGAACCTGACCGTTCTGATCATCGTGGCCATGGCCGTGATTCAGGTAGTGGTACACCTCGTGTACTTCCTGCACATGGACCGCTCGAAAGAGCAGCGTTCCAATGTGTCGACGTTCCTGTTCACCGCGCTGGTAATCGCTCTGCTGGTCGGCCTGTCGCTGTGGATCATGTTCAGCATCCACTTCGAAATGATGGCCAAGTGAGGTAAGACTGCATGTCCGTTAAGCACTTTATCCAAATCACCAAACCGGGGATCATTTTCGGTAACGTGCTTTCCGTGGCAGGCGGTTTCTTCCTTGCCTCGAAGGGCCATGTGGACTTCGCCCTGTTCCTGGCGGTGGTGATCGGTACTTCGCTGGTGGTGGCGTCCGGATGCGTGTTCAACAACTGCATCGACCGTGACATCGACCACAAGATGGAACGCACCAAGAACCGCGTCATGGTGCAGGGCGGCATGTCGCTGACCCTCGCGCTGGTCTACGCCACCCTCCTCGGGGTGGCGGGCTTCAGCCTGCTGTATGTGCAGGCCAACCCGTTGTCGGCGTTCTGCGCGCTGATCGGTTTCATCGTCTACGTCGGTTTCTACAGCCTCTGGCTGAAGCGCAAATCGGTGCACGGCACCTTGGTCGGCAGCCTGTCTGGTGCCATGCCTCCGGTGATCGGCTACTGCGCCGTGAGCAACAGCTTCGACCTGGCTGCTGTGACCCTGCTGGTGATGTTCAGCCTGTGGCAGATGCCGCACAGCTTTGCCATCGCGATCTTCCGCTTCAAGGATTACAGCGCTGCAAACATTCCGGTCCTGCCGGTGGCACGTGGTGTTCTCGCAGCGAAGAAGCAGATCGTGCTGTACGTGCTGGCATTCCTGCTCGCCACCTTGATGCTCACCCTCGGCGGTTACGCCGGCCTCGGCTACCTGGCCGTGGCAGCTGCCATGGGCCTGTACTGGCTGTACATGGCCTGGGGTGGTTACAAGGCCGAGGACGACAGCAAGTGGGCGCGCAAGGTGTTCGGCTTCTCCATCCTCACCGTCACTGCCCTGAGCGTGATGATGGGTGTGGACAGCCAGACCGCTGCGGACGTGCTGATGACCTACGCGCGCTGATCGAGGCAAGTGCTTCACTGAAAACCCGGCCACTGTGCCGGGTTTTTTCATGCCTGTTTTTCCTGTTCTGGCGTGGAAACATAAATCTTTGATTTTCAAAAAATACATCTGAAAAGTTCTAATAAAACAGGAAATTATCCTTTACAGGCATCCTGTTTCGGCACTATCTTCTGGTTCAGGCCGCCGCAGCGGCCAGCGTCGCTCGGACGGTTCCGGGCGCTTACGTCTGCAGAGGAAACCATGGCCAATCCAGGTTCGCCGCGCCGCTTCGCGCGCATCGATCGTCTCCCCCCTTACGTCTTCAACATCACTGCCGAACTCAAGATGGCTGCCCGCCGCCGTGGCGAGGACATCATCGACCTGAGCATGGGCAACCCCGATGGCGCGACCCCGCCGCACATCGTCGAGAAGCTGGTGCAGGTCGCCCAGCGTGATGACACCCATGGTTATTCCACCTCACGCGGCATTCCACGCCTGCGCCGGGCCATCTCCAACTGGTACAAGGAACGCTACGAGGTCGACATCGACCCGGAAAGCGAAGCCATCGTCACCATCGGCTCGAAAGAAGGCCTGGCGCACCTGATGCTCGGCACCCTCGACCACGGCGACACCGTGCTGGTGCCCAACCCGAGTTACCCGATCCACATCTACGGCGCCGTGATCGCCGGTGCCCAGGTGCGCTCGGTGCCACTGGTGCCGGGGGTGGATTTCTTCAACGAGCTGGAACGGGCGATCCGCGAGTCGATCCCCAAGCCGAAGATGATGATCCTCGGCTTCCCGTCCAACCCCACCGCCCAGTGCGTGGAGCTGGATTTCTTCGAGCGCGTGGTGGCCCTGGCCAAGCAGTACGACGTGCTGGTGGTGCACGACCTGGCCTACGCCGACATCGTCTATGACGGCTGGAAGGCCCCGTCGATCATGCAGGTACCGGGCGCCAAGGACATTGCGGTGGAGTTCTTTACCCTGTCCAAGAGCTACAACATGGCCGGCTGGCGGATCGGCTTCATGGTCGGTAACCCCGAGTTGGTCAGCGCCCTGGCGCGGATCAAGAGCTACCACGACTACGGCACCTTCACCCCGCTGCAGGTGGCGGCCATTGCCGCGCTGGAAGGCGACCAGCAGTGCGTGCGTGACATCGCCGAGCAGTACCGCCAGCGCCGCAACCTGCTGGTCAAGGGCCTGCACGAGCTGGGTTGGATGGTCGAGAACCCCAAGGCGTCGATGTACGTGTGGGCGAAAATCCCGGAGCAGTATGCGCACCTGGGTTCGCTGGAGTTTTCCAAGAAGCTGCTGGCCGAGGCCAAGGTCTGCGTGTCGCCAGGCATCGGTTTTGGTGATTACGGCGACGACCATGTGCGCTTCGCCCTGATCGAGAATCAGGACCGCATTCGCCAGGCGATTCGCGGTATCCGCCAGATGTTCCGTGCCGACGGGTTGATCCAGAAGTAACGCGTCGCCCGGGCCCGCTACGGCGGGCTTGGGCCCGTCGGATCAACGGCAAACTATTTTTGCGTTACCCCTCTTCTCAGCCGACCTGGCTTCGATTACAAATGGCGCGCGGGCCCAGCCCCGATAACAACAACCTTCCTTCCGTGCCCTCATGTCCGAATACAACCCTTGCCTTGACTGCGGCGCCTGCTGCGGGTACTTCCGTGTGTCCTTCTTCTGGGGCGAATGCCAGTCTGCCGGCGGCGTAGTGCCGGATGACCTGGTGGTACAGATCAACCCCACCCGCGTTGCCATGATCGGCACCGACGCCAAGCCTTGCCGCTGCGTGAGCCTGCAGGGCGAGATTGGTACCGAGGTGGCGTGCAGCATCTACGCCAACCGTTCCAGCCCGTGCCGCGAGTTCGAGGCGTCGTGGGTGGGTGGTGTACATAACCCCAGCTGTGACGATGCGCGGGCGGC
>NZ_VZII01000024.1 GCF_009391885.1 Pseudomonas sp. MN1F
CGGGGCTGGAAAAGGAGCTGGAGCAACTGGGCTTCGGCATCGTCGCCTTCGCCTGCACCACCTGCAACGGCATGTCCGGTGCGCTGGACCCGGTGATCCAGCAGGAAATCATCGACCGCGACCTGTACGCCACCGCCGTGCTGTCGGGTAACCGCAACTTCGACGGGCGTATCCACCCTTATGCCAAACAGGCGTTCCTCGCTTCGCCGCCGCTGGTGGTGGCTTACGCGATTGCTGGCACCATCCGCTTCGACATCGAAAAGGACGTGCTGGGCGTAGTCGATGGCAAGGAAATCCGCCTCAAGGACATCTGGCCGAGCGATGAGGAAATCGACGCGGTCGTGCGTGCTGCGGTCAAGCCGGAGCAGTTCCGCAAGATCTATATCCCGATGTTCGCCATCGAGGAAGACCGTGGCCCGAAAGTGGCGCCGCTTTACGAATGGCGCCCGATGAGCACCTACATTCGTCGCCCGCCTTACTGGGAAGGCGCCCTGGCCGGTGAGCGCACCCTGCGTGGCATGCGTCCGCTGGCGGTGCTGCCGGACAACATCACCACCGACCACCTGTCGCCGTCCAACGCCATCCTGCTCGACAGCGCGGCGGGTGAGTACCTGGCGAAAATGGGCCTGCCGGAGGAGGACTTCAACTCCTACGCTACCCACCGTGGCGACCACCTGACCGCCCAGCGTGCCACCTTTGCCAACCCCAAGCTGTTCAACGAGATGGTGCGCAAGGAAGACGGCAGTGTGAAGCAGGGTTCGCTGGCGCGTATCGAGCCGGAAGGCAAGGTGACTCGCATGTGGGAAGCGATCGAGACCTACATGGAGCGCAAGCAGCCGCTGATCATCGTCGCCGGGGCCGACTATGGCCAAGGCTCGTCTCGCGACTGGGCGGCCAAGGGTGTGCGTCTGGCGGGTGTCGAGGCCATTGTCGCCGAAGGTTTCGAACGTATTCACCGCACCAACCTGGTCGGCATGGGTGTGCTGCCGCTGGAGTTCAAGGCCGGCACCGATCGCAAGACCCTGGGGTTGGACGGTAGCGAGACCTATGACGTGCTCGGCCAGCGCAAGCCGCGTGCGACCTTGACGCTGGTGGTGACCCGCGCCAATGGCGAGCGCCTGGAAGTGCCGGTGACCTGCCGTCTGGATACCGCTGAAGAGGTGTCGATCTACGAAGCGGGTGGGGTGTTGCAGCGCTTTGCCCAGGATTTCCTTGAGGCCGCGACGGCCTCGTAAATTGAGTGAGTAGCGTCATGAGAGCTCGTGAAATGCTGCTTAAAAATTGTTGATGCCCGTACTGAACGCCTCGGCAGTCTTGACTTGACCTTTGGCGTTTGATGACCCAGCGATCCTCATCAGGAAACTGACCGTGTTAGAACAATACCTGAATCATGTGCGTGAACGAGCTGTAGACGGTTTGCCTCCATTGGCGCTGAACCCGATGCAAACCTCAGACCTGGTAGAGTTGTTGAAATCACCCCCTAAAGGTCTGGAGCAACAGCTACTGGATCTGATCACTCATCGAGTGCCACCAGGAGTCGATGAGGCCGCCTATGTAAAAGCTGGCTTCCTCTCGGCCATTGCGAAAGGCAAAGCGAACTCGCCGCTCATTGAGCCAAAGCGAGCAGTAGAGCTCTTGGGTACCATGCAAGGTGGCTACAACATCGAAACGCTCGTTGAGCTTCTAGATGATGGAGACCTGGCAGAGACCGCTGCTGGGCAGCTGAAGCACACCTTGCTCATGTTTGACGCATTTCATGATGTCGCCGAACGCGCGAAGGCAGGCAACCGTGCTGCGCAGGAGGTGCTTCAATCTTGGGCCGATGGCGAGTGGTTTACCAAACGTCCTTCTATCGCGGAAAAGTACACGCTGACGGTGTTCAAGGTACCTGGTGAAACTAACACCGATGATTTGTCTCCGGCCCCTGATGCTTGGTCGCGTCCTGACATCCCGTTGCATGCCCGGGCAATGCTCAAGATGAGTAGAGACGGTATTGAGCCTGAACTACCCGGCGAAGTCGGCCCTCTGCAGCAAATTGAGAGAATTCGAGCCAAAGGATATCCGGTTGCTTACGTGGGGGATGTAGTAGGTACGGGGTCCTCTCGTAAGTCCGCCACAAACTCTGTTCTTTGGTTCTTCGGCGATGACATTCCGTACGTGCCTAACAAGCGGGCAGGTGGGTTCTGCTTCGGCAACAAGATCGCTCCAATTTTCTACAACACCATGGAGGATGCTGGGGCGTTGCCGATCGAGTTTGATGTATCGGGTCTCAACATGGGAGATATCATCGACGTGTACCCGCTGGCGGGCAAAGTCTGCCAGCATGGTTCCGATGAAGTATTGGCAAAGTTTAGCCTGAAGACCCCAGTTCTGCTGGATGAGGTGCGCGCTGGAGGCCGCATTCCGTTGATCATTGGTCGAGGATTGACTGAGAAAGCGCGCGTGGAGTTGGGTCTGGATCCATCGACGCTGTTTCATATGCCAGAGCACCCTGCTGATACGGGGAGGGGTTTCACTCTCGCACAGAAAATGGTGGGACGTGCTTGTGGTGTTGTAGGCATACGGCCAGGCACGTATTGTGAACCTAAGATGACGACGGTTGGGTCGCAGGATACCACTGGCCCGATGACGCGTGACGAGCTGAAAGATCTAGCCTGCCTAGGCTTCTCAGCAGATCTCGTGATGCAGTCCTTTTGCCATACCGCAGCGTACCCCAAGCCTGTGGATGTGGTGACTCACCACACGCTCCCGGACTTCATGAAGAACCGAGGCGGCGTATCATTGCAGCCTGGTGACGGCATCATCCATAGCTGGTTGAACCGGATGCTCCTGCCCGACACTGTGGGCACGGGCGGTGACTCGCATACCCGCTTCCCCCTGGGCATTTCATTCCCAGCAGGTTCCGGCCTTGTAGCGTTTGCAGCGGCTACCGGAGTGATGCCACTGGACATGCCTGAGTCCGTCCTGGTGCGTTTCTCCGGTAAGCTTCAGCCCGGGATCACCTTGCGTGACCTCGTCCATGCCATTCCGTACTACGCAATCAAGGAAGGGCTGTTGACCGTCGAGAAGAAAGGCAAGAAGAACGTCTTCTCGGGACGCATTCTAGAGATCGAAGGGCTAGACCACCTGACCGTCGAGCAGGCATTCGAGTTGTCTGATGCCTCCGCGGAGCGCTCTGCTGCCGGCTGTACGATCAAGCTCCCCGAGAAGGCTATTTCGGAATACCTGAGCTCAAACATCACCCTGCTGCGGTGGATGATCACTGAAGGTTACGGTGATGCCCGTTCACTGGAGCGCCGGGCAAAAGCTATGGAGGAGTGGTTGCGTGCGCCTGCTCTGATGTCAGCTGACGCCGATGCCGAATACGCAGCTGTCCTCGAGATCGATCTGAACGCTATTCGAGAACCCATCCTTTGTGCCCCAAACGACCCAGACGATGCCAGGCTGCTGTCAGATGTATTTGGTGGCAGAGTTGATGAAGTGTTTATTGGTTCGTGTATGACTAATATCGGTCACTTCCGTGCCGCAGGTCGTCTATTGGATAGGGTGGTTGGCTCAATTCCGACTCGACTTTGGCTGTCGCCGCCGACCAAAATGGATCAGCATCAACTGATTCAAGAGGGTTTTTATGGGGTGTTCAAGCGTGTCGGCGCGCGCACTGAGATCCCTGGCTGCTCGCTTTGCATGGGGAACCAGGCTCGAGTTGCGTCGAACTCCACTGTGGTGTCGACCTCAACGCGCAACTTCCCGAACCGCCTCGGCGATGGGGCAAACGTATATCTGGCTTCAGCGGAGTTAGCCTCCGTTGCCGCTATTCTTGGCAAGCTACCCAGCTTGGATGAATACATGCATTACGCAGAAATGATCGAAAAAATGTCTGGTGACATCTACAAATATCTCAGCTTCGATCAGATAGCGAGCTTTAAAATCGCCGCTGAAAGGGCGCGTATCGCAGCCGTTTCGGTCTAGCTCTGGAAAAGGACGCAAGCGGCACCGCAGAAGGGGGGCCTGAAGCAGTGCCGCTTTATTACGCGCTACGTGGTGATAGGGGCGACGTCCTTTGCGTTGGTGCAGATGGATGAACTGACAGCGACTCCGGGGCTACGTGCTGTGTCCCGGCGCAATGAAATAGAACTGCAGTCGTGGAGGGGATTGTTCTGTAGCGCACGGCAGGATAGTCGTAATGAGCATCAGAAATCAGTGAATGCATGCGAGGTTTTGGTCGCGGTCACTAAGCGCCATCTCATCTGCGCCTCGGGGATGATCCGCGTTGAAAGCTAAAGCAGGTATGAAACAGGGGTTAAATAGCCTTGATTATAAAAATCAAACTGAGATCTAGTTAAGCCCCTTATAAGGTGGGATGTAGGAAGTATCAGGATTTTTCTGAAAGCATTGATGAGAAAATATCGCCGGGCAATGGTGACTCAGAATGCTCCTGGAGCGCCTCCTCGAGTGTTACTCGCGCTGTTTCTGGCATTGGGATCGATCTTCGTGTTTGAAGGTCAACGTGAACCGTAATTTGGGCATGGGTAGCCGCTAGGGTATTGTCGCTCTGGCGGATCATTTCGTAGTATGTGATCACTTTTTTATGTCTCACCTCGACTATCCTTGCGGTCACGACCAGCGGTTCACCTTCTTTAAGTTCTCGAAGAAATTGAGTTCTGAGGTCTACCGTGAAAAAACCACAGTTGGACTTTTGTTGGTAGTCTTTGCCTAGGCCGTAAAACTTAAGTAGTTTAATTGAGCAGTCATCAAACACTGTCACATAACGTGTGGCAGTCATGTGGCCGTAATTATCCATCCAGCTGGGTTCGACAAAAAAACGAAACTCTAAAAGGTTGCTCATATTGATCCGTCCTCGATCGGTTACTATGCGGATCGTGTCACGATGTGGGTACAAAGGAAAAGGCACAAGCGAATATAACTAATGAGCCTATTAGTTTTCATTAAGGGCGAATGCTGCCGCTCTGTTCGAACATGGAATTAGCACTCGAACGACATGTTGGGGTTAACGAATCAGTCAATCCTTGCCGGATTATTGGGTTTATCAAGGCCGAAAACCTGCCTTTCGAGACAACTTATGAGCACCACGGCCACCACGTTAGAAGGCTCAAGGCCACGGTTTCCGGGCTGCAGTAGCACGCTTGAACGGGTAGATGCATGGGGTATTAGTCTGGTGCTGCAAAAAATCTAATCGGTGGCGCAAAAAATATAGTGTGTCATGTCAGCACCCACTCGATACGTTTGACACAGAGACGCGGTAGCGAACCGTGAATTCAAGTAAGAGCAAACGAGTGAGGGTTTGAAATGAGCGAACAAAAAAAAGTAGCTGTACTCGTTGGAGCGGCAGGCGGTATGGGCCTTGCAACAGTAAAGCGACTGGCGGCTGACGGCTTCAAGATTGCAGCGCTTGATCTGAATACTGCCGCAGTGGAGGAGCTGATTGCTGAGGCTGGTATCGATGGGAAGGCATATCGTATCGATGCCAGCAAGCAAGAAAACTGCAATCAGGTCGTCGAGCAAGTTGTTCGTGACTTTGGAAAAATTGACGTGCTGGTCAATCTGGTTGGCTGGACGTTGACGTCTAAATTCCTCGAAGAGAAGCGGGACTACTGGGAGAAGCTTGTCGGGATTAACTTCTTCCCTGTGCTGTTCATGACGCATGCCGTGGCTCC
The DNA here is from genome assembly GCF_009391885.1 of Pseudomonas sp. MN1F. Classification (GTDB taxonomy): domain Bacteria; phylum Pseudomonadota; class Gammaproteobacteria; order Pseudomonadales; family Pseudomonadaceae; genus Aquipseudomonas. The sequence continues at coordinate 5,676 of NZ_VZII01000024.1, forward strand.
AATCATGATTGAGAACGGCGGTGGAAAAATCATCTTCGTCACTTCCGATGCGGCAAAAGTAGGCTCGGGCGGTGAAGCTGTATATGCAGGCCTCAAGGGCGGTGTTGTGGCATTTGCGAAAAGCGTGGCGCGTGAATTTGCCCGCTACAATATTAATGTTAACTGCACTGCGCCTGGCCCTACCGATACCCCACTTGAGCATGATCAAGATCCGGAAGTAGTAGCTCGCAGGATTAAAATTATCCCGTTCCGTCGCTGGGCCAAGCCAGAAGAACAAGCAGCTGCAGTTTCTTTCTTTGCGTCCGATAGCTCGGATTATATCACTGGCCAGGTCCTGAGTGTGAGTGGCGGTCTGACGATGTCCTGAGCACCTAACAAGCTTGGTTAGTGGTCGTACATTCAGAATTAGTAATTAGGAGTCAAATAATGAGTAAGCCAATTGATATTCTGGGGCATCTGTTTACGCCTGAATCAATCCAGAAGCACTTTCTGGAGGATGAGGAGGAACGTGCAGTCTTTGAGAACGTCGGTAGGGCATCTTCTCTGAAGGGGATCACCGTAGAAGAGTTCAAAGCCTACGCGGAGCGGGTTGGTTTGGGTCGTACTCATATCGCATCGTTCTACGGTTGGAGCTACCGTAAGCAACATCCGTATTTGCACGTAACCCCTGAAGAAGTATACGAAGTTACTAAGCAACTCCCTGGCGTTGCATATGGCCTCTTCGGTGTTAACCCCTTCGATATGCTGGACGGTGTTCGTCACCTGGAGAAGGCAGTCCGTGAGTATGGGTTCATCGGTATCCATGTGCACCCGCATGGCTTCGATCTCGGCCCTGATCACGCGTTCTATTTCCCCTACTATGCCAAGTGCGTGGAACTGGGGATCCCTGCAGTGTTCTCGATGGGTCATACACTTGACTTCATGCCTATCGAAAATGGTCGTCCGGCACGGCTCGATAAGATTGCTCTCTACTTCCCTGAACTGACCATCGTTTGTACTCATACTGGCTGGCCTTGGGTGGAAGAGGCAATTGCGCTTGCTTCGAAGCACCCGAATGTCTATCTCGGCACCTCGGCTTACGCGCCGAAGTACTGGAAGCCTGAGATGGTGAAATTCATCAACTCGTGGGGCCAAGATAAAGTCCTGTGGGGCTCGGACTTCCCGCTGGTCAAACATGATGAGGCACTTCAGCAAGTAGAAGAGCTTGGGCTCAAGGAAGCTGCAAAAGAGAAGCTTCTTTGGAAAAACGCTGAAAAAATCTTTAAGTACTCGTGATGTTTGTTGGAGGAATTCGTATGTCGTCTACACAAGTAGAATTGACGTGGAAAGGCGCAATTGCCTATATAAGAATCAATAGAGAGAGCCGACGCAATTCACTTGATAATGCCACAATCATCGAGTTCCTCCGACTTTTGGAAGAGGTTCGGCGCTCTGAGACCGTTTGCTTAGTTGTGACTGGCGAGGGTGATCGAGCATTCTGCGCCGGCTCCGATATTAAAGCGCTTGCTTCTTATTCGGCCGCGGATGCGGAATACCATACGTACCTGTTCCAGAAGCTCGCTGAGACGTTGGATGAGATGCCGTGTGCAACAATCGCGGCGATCGAGGGGGCGTGTCTCGGAGGCGGTCTGGAAATCGCACTTGCGTGCGATTATCGAATTGCTGCTAGCAATGCAACCTTCGGCTTCCCTGAAATCACCGTTGGCGCGCTACCCACTGGTGGCGGCACCGTCAGGGCTCCTCGTGCAATTGGTCTGAGCCGCTCTCGTGAACTCATGTTGTTCGGTGATCGAATCCCTGCCGAGCGTGCAGAGTCGATTGGGCTCATTAGCTCTCTCGCACCACCTGGTGAGACCCGGAGTATCGCTCTGGAGCGGGCTAAGGAACTTGCGAGTAAAACCAACCGAGACAGCGTGAAGTTGTTGAAGGCCATTCTTGTTGGAGGCGCAGGAGTTTCCGCGAAAGCCGGCCATCTCATGGCCTACCTAGCCGACGTTTCACTAGTTCGCTCCGAATCGTTCAAACAAGGCGTGTCGAGTTTTGGCGAAACGCCTCAAGCCTCGACATCTCCTAAGGCATAAAGGAACTTGATCATGGCGTTTAAAGCAGTAGTAGTTAATAAATCCGAAGCAGGTTACAAAGCAAGTCTCGCCAGCTTTGATGAAGCTGATTTGATGGAAGGTGACACTCTGATTCGAGTGTCACACTCCAGCATCAACTACAAAGATGGTTTGGCCGTAACCGGTAAGGGCCCTGTGGTTCGCCGATTCCCTCTCATTCCCGGTATCGACATGGCCGGCGTGATCGAGGAGACCACTCACCCAGGCCTGCACAAGGGGCAGCAAGTCATTCTGAACGGCTGGGGTGTGGGTGAGGTTCATCATGGTGCGTTTGCTGAAAAAGCACGTGTTCGTGGTGAATGGCTACTTCCACTGCCTGAAGGTTTCAATGCTTGGGAAGCAATGGCGATTGGTACAGCTGGTTATACCGCTGCCCTCTGTGTAAATGCGCTCAACCAAGCGGGTATTCGTCCTGAATCCGGTGATGTACTGGTTACTGGCGCTGCCGGCGGAGTTGGATCGATTGCTGTAAGCCTCCTGGCGAAGGCTGGCTGGCGGGTTGTCGCATCAACTGGTCGCGCCGAAGAAGAAAGCTATCTGCGCGAACTGGGTGCCGCTGAAATCATTAGCCGCGACGAACTCGCAGCCCCTGGCAAGGCTCTCGGTAAGGAGCGTTGGGCAGCTGCGATTGATGTGGTTGGTGGGCAGACCCTGGCCAACGTTCTCGCTTCTATCAAGTATGGCGGGGCGGTCGCTGCTTGCGGCATGGCGGGTGGTATGCCTCTGCCGGCCACTGTGGCTCCGTTTATTCTTCGTGGTGTAGCGTTGCTGGGCGTTGATTCGGTAAATGCTCCCAATGCGAAGCGAATCGAAGCTTGGAAACTGCTTCGTTCTTTGGATAAAGAACTGCTGCTCAGCCTGACCAACACCTACTCCCTGTCGGACGTTTTCAGTGTTTGTGAAGACATTCTAGAAGGAAAGGTTCGCGGTCGGTCAGTTGTGACTGTATCTGACGATCTCTCCTGAGGGTGAATTGGAAATGAGCGCAGCCAGATTTTACGACCGTAACACAGAATCGCTCTCTCGCTCGGAACTCGACAAGCTGCAGCTGGAAAAGCTGAAAGCAATGTTGATCCACGTGAATGAAACAAACGAGTTCTACCGTTCAAAGTGGGAAGCTGCGGGGGTGGATGTTCAGAAAATCCAAAGTTTTGAGGATTTTCGCAAGTATGTACCAACTGTTGAAAAATCCGATTTCCTAGAAGATCAGCTAAGCTTCCCGCCTTTTGGCAAGCGGATGGCCAGCTCGTCCTTCGAGGGCGATCGTGTGGAGATCTACACCACCAGTGGCACTAGCGGCCAAGGCGTAGAAGTCCATATCCAGAGCATGCGTGAATTGGCCGTGATGGAGCAGCTGTATGGCTACTATCTGACCTGGGCAGGCTTGAAACCTGGTGACTCAACGATGCTGACACTGCCTATCACGATGCTGGCAGGGGGGCGTGCCGAGTATCAAGGCGCGGTGGCACATGGTCTCACCACCTATCCGATCGGCAATTACGCATCACAACAGAAGGTCGATCTGATCAAGCGATTCAAGCCTAAGTCGCTGTTCGGGAGCACCTCCTACTTTGCACACCTTGCTACTCAGTTGGGTGAAGATGCCAAGAAATGTGGTGTTGAGGTTCTGCTGACAGGTCTTGAAGGTGTTGGCCCTTCATTCTTTGAACGTCTGCAGGATCAGTGGGGCGCCCGAGCGGCAGATCGTTTCGGTTGCGCTCAGATGCGGGCGGACTTCATGTTCACCGATGAGCGCGGTGTAGGCACTCCGTCTGATCCAGGCGTTTTGGTTAATACGGATCCGTTTGTTTATTTGGAAGTGCTTGATGTCAACACCGGCCTGCCCGTTGCGGATGGCGAGTTTGGTGAACTGGTGGTTACGAGCCTCTATCACTTTGATAACCCGGTCATACGGAATAGGCTTAAGGATGGCGGCATCTTCCGCAAAGGCGGTATGGGTGGGGTTCAGCGCCAATTCAGTGGCATCCAAGTGGGATCGATTACTCGCATTGACGATGTAAAGAAAATCAAAGGGATCAATGTGTATCCCCAGGCAGTAGATGACATTTTGTTCTCGCTTCCTGAAGTTGAGCAGTATGAAGTGATCTTGAGTTCGACCGCAGATTTTACGGATCAGGTGCTTGTAAATATTCAATGTCGGGACTCGGTTGCTGTCATGCCCTCTGATGGCGGAGCCCGCATCAGGTCACTCTTCAAGGAGCGGCTGGGGATAAACTTTAATGTGGCTTTCGTAGACTTTATCGAGGTAAGCGATTACAAGGCTCGCCGCTGGAAAGACCTGCGTAATCGCGATTAGTTTGCTCCCTGAAGTGTTACCGCGCCGGTTACTAAGTATTATAAATATCTAAGGAATTTGTCATGGCTCTCAGCAGCGCTGATCGAAAAGCCTTCTTAGAAGGCCCTGTAGCTCGTTTTATTGCTGATCGACTCGCGCCTATCGCGGACGAGATCGATGAGAAGGGTGAGTTTCCATTAGCGCTCTATCGAGAAATTGCAGAGCTGGGAGCCCTGGGCCTGTGTTGCCCAGAGGAATACGGCGGATTCGATGATGGCGCGGTAACGATGGTGCAGTTGCTTCAAGCGATTGCCGCAGAGAGTGTTTCGTTTGCGGTGAGCATTGCTAACTGCAGCGATTGTGCCGCACCGATTCTGGCCAAAGGGTCAGAGGCGCAGAAAAGAGAGTACGTTCCCCAGATTATATCTGGGGAAATCGTTCCGGCGTTCTGTCTCTCTGAACCTTCTGGTGGCTCGGACGTTGCCGCCATTCGGACTAAAGCAGTGCGGGATGGTGATGAGTATGTGATCACCGGTCGCAAAATGTGGATTACCAGCGCCACCGTCGCGGATCTCTTTGTGGTTTTTGCAAAAACAGACTTCACTGCAGGCCATCGAGGGATTAGTGCTTTCCTGGTGCCTCGCAATACGCCTGGGCTTGAAGTTGGCAAGGCAGAAGAGCTCCTGGGTACCCGGGCCAGCCCAACTGCCGAGGTTTCCTTCAGCGGAGTGCGTGTACCAGCAAGCGCTCTGCTGGGACAAGAAGGAGAGGGGTTCAAGCTTGCCATGTCGACACTGGATGAGTCCCGTATCCAGATCGCAGCTGTAGCCTTGGGTGCGGCAAACAAGTCGATTGAAATTGCGGTAAATTATGCTAGAGAGCGAATTCAGTTTGGTAAGCCAATCATTGAGCATCAGGGCCTTGGCTTCCTGCTTTCAGAATTGCTGATCGAACTGGCCTGCGCGCAAGAGGTTGTGGCCAAGTCAGTAGAGTTGCTCGAAAGTGGTGATCTCGAAAAGTGCAGCGTTTACGCTGCCATTGCAAAGGTCAAATGTTCTGATCTTTCAATGCGAGCAGCAATTGATGCCGCTCAAGTCCTCGGTGGCTACGGTCTTACCAAAAGTTATCCGATCGAGCGGCTTATTCGAGATAGCAAGGCACTTCAGATCTTCGAGGGCACCAACGAAATTCAAAAGTGGCTGATCGCGCGTGATTTGCAGAAGCGCGGTCTCAATCTTGCTTCGCCAATTAGCAACGACTGACTAGCGTGTTCATGATCCAAATTGCGCGAAGCTTACCGTGGTAGCTCGTTGATGTGTTCACAGAACACATCTATAAAAAGAATGCGGAGTTAGAAATGGAGAGTAGAAGCTTTATTGAATTCGAGTCGGTCAAGAAAACATACGACGGCCAGAATTTCGTGGTTCGTGATCTAAACTTGAGCGTTCAAAAGGGTGAATTCCTCACCTTGCTCGGGCCTTCTGGCTCAGGAAAGACTACATCACTCATGATGCTCGCTGGTTTTGAAAACCCAACCAGTGGGGCTATTTATCTAGATGGAAAACGCATCGATAAGATGTCGCCTCATCGTCGTGGAATTGGAGTGGTATTTCAGAACTACGCACTTTTCCCACACATGTCGATAGGCGAGAATATTGCTTTCCCCTTGAAGATGCGCGGTGTTAATTCTCGTGATGCATTGAGCGCGGCTAAGAAAGCACTAGAAAACGTTCGCCTGGGCGACCTGATCGATCGTATGCCATCTCAGCTCTCGGGTGGCCAGCAACAGCGTGTGGCGCTCGCTCGAGCACTTGTTTTCGAACCACAATTGGTCTTGATGGACGAGCCCTTGGGGGCGCTGGATAAGCAGTTGCGTGAGCACATGCAGGTCGAGATCAAGCAATTGCATGCACGCTTGGGAGTAACGATTGTTTTTGTTACTCACGATCAGGATGAAGCACTGACCATGTCGGATCGAGTTGGTGTATTCCATGATGGCGTACTGCAGCAACTGGCTCCTCCGCGTGAAATATACGAATCTCCGTCCACTGCTTTCGTTGCTCAATTTATTGGTGAGAATAACTCAATTCAAGCCAGGGTTCTTGATCGCAGCGGTGCTATATGTAGAACTCTAACTGATGATGGAGTAACGATCTTTGCTACCTCCACATCTAATCTGTCCACTGGGGATCGTGTGTCTCTGTCCCTTCGACCGGAATGTATCGAGCTAGCACCGGCTGAAAATATTGGCCTGAATTTGGCCAAGGTTGTTGTGAAAGACGTGATTTATCACGGTGACCACATTCGCCTTTTGGCTCAAGGGTGTGGCAATAATAATATTATGCTGAAACTGAAGAGTGGTGCGTCCGCGCTTCCGTTGCAGCTTAATTCAGAAGTAACTGTCGGCTGGCGTCCTGAGGATTGCCGCGCCCTTGCTGTATAGAAACTGCCTGTTCGACAAATAGAAATTTCCCTTAACAAGCTGCACGAAGATTGAAAAGAGGAAAAATAAATGAGCAGATCTACTAAAGTTGCGTTCGCAGCCTCCCTGGCTATGGCCATTAACCTTTCGCAAGCACATGCGGCAAGTGATGTGGTCACTATTACAACATGGGGCGGGTCTTATACCACTGCAATGCAGAAGGCATTTTTTGAGCCCTTCGGTAAAAACTCAGATATAAAAATTCGTGAAGATCAGTGGGATGGTTCAACCGCGCGTATCCAAGCGATGGTGGACACCCAGCAAGTTACTTGGGATCTTGTGTCATCCACAACCAACGTGGCACTGCAAGGTTGTGAAGAAGGCTGGCTGGAGAAAATTGATTATTCCAAGCTCGGTGGCAAGGAAAAATTCATGCCAGGCGCCGCAATGGAGTGCGGTGTCGCAATTGATAACTATGGTATCGTCTTTGCTTACAATAAAGACAAATATCCTGGTGGTGGCCCAACCACGATGGCAGACTTTTTTGATGTTAACAAATACCCAGGCCCAAGGGCGCTATACAAAGGGCCGAAGTACACCATGGAATTCGCCCTTATTGGCGATGGTGTTAAGCCAAGTGAAGTGTACAAGGTTCTCGCGACCGAAGAGGGCGTGAATCGAGCATTCAAAAAGCTTGATAGTATCAAGCCCAGCATCAAAGTGTGGTGGACAGCCGGAGCCCAGCCGCCTCAGCTGTTGGCAGATGGTGAGGTCTCAATGGCTATTTCTTATGACGGTCGTATCCAAGCCGCAATTAAGGAATACGGAAAGAACCTTCAGATCGTACGAGATGGTCAAGCTCTCGACTTCGATATCTGGGTAATCCCTAAGGGCGCAAAAAACCTGGCCGCTGCAGAAAAGTTTCTTCAATTTACAACAACGCCTAAGGTAGCTGCTGGCCTCTCCGATTACATTGCTTATGGGCCCGCTATTCCAAGTGCCATGCCTTTCGTGAAACCTGGCATTGTCAATGACTTGCCGAATGCCCCCGAGAATATGACGAATTCGTTTACTCTCTCGGCTGAATTCTGGGCTGATCACGAACAAGAATTGACTGAGCGGTTTAACAAATGGCTAGCGAAATGATGGAGTTGCCCGCTGTGAAGGGAGACCAGGCCGTGGCGGTCTCCAATCAGGGCAGTCTGGCAGACCTAGAGGCCAAAATACGCCGAGCCAAATTGCAGCGCCAAATTATGGCTCTTCCATTAGTTGCACCTCTCTTGTTGTTACTGATTTTCGCGTTCTTGATTCCCATTGTTTTGCTCCTCGCGCGGAGTGTTGATAATAGGGAAGTGGCAGAGATCATGCCTAGGACCTCAGCGGCCATTGCGAGTTGGGGAGGGGAGACTCCTCCCGATTCTGCTCTTTTTGAAGCGCTTGCTGAGGATCTGAGGGCAGGAAAGCCCGAGCAGGTCGCGCTTGTTGCCAAAACGCTCAATTATCATAAATCAGGCTTGAGAACTGCCGTTATGGCGGCTGCAAGGTCTGCGCGAGCGAATCCTTCAGGAAACGCGCTTGATTATCTACCGAGCGCAAATGCAGCGTGGGGGAATGTAGAGACCTGGGGGGCTGTTAAGCAGGCGTTACCTCGCTTTACTGACTTCTACCTGCTTGCAGCTTTAGACCTGAAACGTAATGCAGTGGGTGACATTGTTGCCGCATCCCCTGAAAGTTCGGTGTATCGCGAGGTGCTCTATAGAACGTTCTATATTAGCTTCCTGACTACCATGATATGCCTGCTTGTGGCATACCCGCTAGCATATATAATTAGCAAAGCGACTCCGCGTGGTGCTAATTTTATTTTGCTCATGGTCCTACTGTCTTTCTGGACTCCACTGTTGGTGAGGAATACTTCCTGGCTTGTTGTATTGCAGAGTAATGGAGTATTGAACTCGTTCTTTGCATTAATAGGAATTATATCTCCCTCAGAGCCGCTAGAACTTGTGCATAATCGGGTAGGTGTACTTATTGCGATGGTGCATACGCTCTTACCGTTCATGGTCTTGCCGATTTATAGCGCAATGAGGTCGATGTCGCCGAATTACATGAGGGCAGCTTTGTCTTTGGGGGCTCCACCATTTAAGGCGTTCCTCAGGGTCTATCTGCCTCTTTCACTCCCAGGTGTGAGTGCAGGTTGTTTGTTGGTGTTCATCTTGGCCCTGGGGTACTACATTACCCCTGCGTTAGTTGGCGGGCCTAGCGATCAAATGATTGCTGGATATATCAATCAGTTTACAAGCGGAACGATAAACTGGGGTATGGCTGCAGCTCTGAGTCTAGTCCTAGTCATCTCCGTGCTTGTGCTTTATTTTCTCTATGCTCGCATAGTTGGCATCGAAAAATTGAAGATGGGTTGATTATGAACACAGTATACGATTACGTGCTTGGCCGGTTAGCAAAATGCCTGGTATGGGTGTTCTGCGGGGTAGCCATGGTGTTTCTAGTGGCTCCAATTCTTTCGGTTATTCCTCTCTCGTTTAATTCGGAACCGTTCTTCAGTTACCCTTTGGCAGGTTTCTCGTTCCGCTGGTATGAGGAGTTTTTTAACTCCCCGGAGTGGCAGTTGGCTCTGCGCAATAGTTTCATAGTTGCAGTGTTTTCGACTGTTTGTGCTTGTACGTTGGGGACTTTGGCGGCGCTTGGTGTGAACCGTCGTGACTGTCCATTCAAAAGTATATTGATGGCCGTCCTGATTTCTCCGATGATCATCCCTGTTATTGTAAGTGCGGTGGGGATGTATTATGCATTTGCCGATGTCGGATTGATCAACAGTCTTACGGGCCTGGTCGTTGCACACACGGTGTTAAGTACCCCGTTTGTGGTGGTGACTGTAATGGCAACGTTAGCCTCCTTTGATAATAATCTTCTTCGAGCGGCAGCGAGCTTGGGCGCAAGTCCTCTACGGGCTTTTCGGTTGGTAATGTTGCCTTTGATAGCTCCAGGTATTGCTTCTGGCGCACTCTTTGCGTTCGTTACTTCATTAGAAGAGGTCGTGGTTGCTCTTTACTTGGCGGGCCCTGAGCAGCGCACGCTGCCCCGAGAAATGTGGTCAGGTATCAAGCAGCAAATTACTCCAACTATCTTGGCTGTGGCAACGTGCGTTGTGGCTTTCTCGATTTTGCTTCAACTTACCGTGCAGTGGCTGAGAGGTCGTGCAGCAAGGCGGTCGGCAAAATTCGCTAGTGAGGTAATTTGATTCAGCGCTGAATAATTATTCTTTTGTTGCTCCAGAGCCTTTAGTTGCGGTGACCTTTTTCTGGGGCGGCGGCAAGTGCAGATATGCAGCGGATGCATATTTGTGCTTGCCGCCTTTTTGCGTATGACTTTATTATTTTGCCGATTGTTGGAATTCCGATATTATCCATTCCCTGAAGTCGCTGATGGATTTTTCTCTTGCGGTAGGCTTTGTGTACAGGTAATAGTAGATCTTGAAAGTAGGAAAGTCCCCAAATGGGGTGATTAACTCTCCAGATTCAATTTTTTCCCTCATGAATGAGGCGGATCCGAGAACTAGCCCGTGACCAACTAGTGCGGCTTTCTCAAGAACAACTGGGTCATCAACAACCATTCCGCGATGAGCTAAGCTTGGATCAATGTTTGCTAACCTACACCATGCCTCCCACCAGCTATGGTCGAACTCATGTACAAGGTTAAATTTTGAAAATTCGCTGAGGGCAAGAGAGGTAACGCCATGAGTCAAAGAAGCGTTGCAGGTGGGTAATAATTCGTCAGTCAAAAGTGGTTCGTAGTTGCTATCATGCAGTTGATCGGCAGAATAGAATATTTTTAGGTCAAAATCGTCTGTGTCCTTTGTTGGGGTTTTTAGTGAGTTGTGCAACACGATATCGGCGCTGGTGTGATCAGCAAGATACCTATTCAGCCTGGGTAGTAGCCAGTGTGCAGAAAGTAATGGAGTAACGCTCAGCACGATTTTTCGATTTGACTTGCTGGAAGTTATTTTGTCGAAAGTTCCAGCTAGCATGTCTAGACATTCTATGCTTGTTTTAAGTAGCTCTTCTCCTTCTGGGGTTAGTTCCACTCGCTGGTGTAGCCGTGTAAGTAGCGAGACACCTATTTTTTCTTCTAGCTGTTTTACTTGATGGCTAACTGCAGCTTGAGTGACATTCAATTCATGGGCCGCCAGCGTAAAGCTTAGATGACGTCCGACGGACTCAAAATATCGTACTGCCAAAAGCGATGGAAGCTTTCTGTTCATAGACACCTACACCATGAGCGAAGTAAATGCTTAAGCAAGTTCTGTGCCTTTAATGGTTGCTTGAAGATTTCTTTTGTAATAACGAATGGCCGCTCAAGGATGCGGCATTGATAGATGTTTGGGGTATCTTGCTGCTCGTTTCTGCGCGTAGTATTCATGCCTGCCGCTTGACTGTGAGTCGCGATCAAAACGTTACGGATCTTCCCACATTATCGGGTTATTAATCGTATCGCACAATAACTTGTAACATCAGGTGGTCCTTTGCTTGATAGCGTGAAAAGATCACTCTTATGATTTTGATAGCATTTTGCAAACCATTCTGACCTCTTTTGGTGCGCATTTGGCTATCTGAAGGCAGCATGGTGCTACTTTTATCCATTGCTGCTCGATAATGTGGCTAACCTCGTGGATTACTTGATATTGTTGAGCAGTTCTAGGGTGCATCTCGCTTGGTTAGCTAAGCTTGCGAGTTTGATGGGGCAAGGATTTCCCTGCAGGCTCGTTCGCGTAGGGTAGCATTAGGCTCTGTACGAAAAGAGATGTCGCAAACACCGCATGGAACAAGCCAGCGAGACCATGGCGGCATAGCTTTTCGCGAGCTTGTCAAAGCGTGTCACGATCCGACGGTTCTCTTTCAGCCAGCCAAACATGCGCTCGATGACGTTGCGCTGCCGATACTTGGGCCGATCAAACAGTCTGGGTAAGCCAGGCTTGGGCTTGCGCTTCATCGAGCGCATCGGGATGACGGGTTGCATTCGATATTGGTCGCAGTAGCGGCGCAGCGCTTCAGCGTCGTAGCCCTTGTCTGCAAGCAACCACTTGCAGCGTTTACGCGGGCGGCCACGTTGGGCCGATGGAATGCTGACTTCGTCCAGCAGTGGTTGCGCGTAGCTGATGTCACTGGCTTGACCGCCAGAGAGGAGGAAGCGCAACGGTGTCCCGTTGGCGTCGCAGAGCATGTGAATCTTGGTTGTCAGGCCACCGCGACTGCGGCCTAGAGCGTGATCGGCAGGCTCGTCAGGCCCCCTTTTTTCCCGGCGCCGGAAGAGGCTCGGGTTGCGCGCACAGCAGTTGAGTCGATCATCCAGGTTTGCAAATCGATCAAGCCTTGCTCATTCAATCTCAGGTGCAAGCGTTTGAGCATCTGATCGAATGTCCCCTGGTTTCGCCAACCCCGAAAGCGTTGATACACCGTTGACCACGGCCCAAAGCGCTCAGGCATATCTCGCCACGCAGCACCCGAGCAAAGCACCCAGAGCACGCCGTCGAGCATCAGGCGGTCGCTCAGGCGGGGCCGCCCCCGGCCATGTGTTTCGGTGAAGAGATCAGCAACCACAATCCAGGCCTCATCCGAGAGTTCGTAACGCTTCGCCATCACAGAATTCCTTTCCGTAGATGGCGGGGAACCCTACAGAATTTCAGCTTCCGAGGGGCGTCGATTCAGTTTCTCGGGATTTCGTACAGAACCTAGTATTGATATAGGGTTTATGCATTGACTATCGAATTTTTTTGGTGCCCGTCAACTCTGTTTGTCGCTCAGTTGTCATGCGGCTAATGCATATTAGGAATTTGTTATAAATGGTGATAGGTTGTTCGAGAATGCGTCGCAAAAAGGGTCAGTCGCCGTTTACGTTGAGTTGCAACTCCTTTAAAAAGCGTTCGAGTATCAGATTTTGTCTGCGCCCTTTTCGCGTGGCGATGGCGATCTTCGAGTCAAAATAGAGCTTGCCAGGGTCTAGGGCGGTCATTAGGCCTTTTTCCACCCATGCTGCGGCATAATGGTCAGGTAGGAACCCAATGTATGTACCTGTCAAAATCAAAAAAGCGATACCTTCTCGGTCAGTTGCTGTCGCAGCCAAACTGAGCCGTTGGTGTAGGCCAATAGCTTCGGCTGGCATTCGGTAGGCGGGTATGACTGCATCTGCCTGCGATAGTTGTTCCACTGTCACTGAGGTCGGATGCTTGTAGAGCGGGTGCTCATGGCTGCAGTACAAGCTAGACCGCTCTTCATACAGCAGGCTGTAGTCCAGGCCCGACAAAGGAGTAATGAGTGGCACGGCACCAACGTGTAATCGGCCATCCAGCAGGCCGCGTTCGATTTCTCCCGGTGTGCTCATACTAAGATTGATCCGCACACCGCTGCCTTCAGCTCGCACCGCCTTAAGGGCGTTGGTTATGCGCATTCTAGGCTGCGTGACTAGGTTATTGACGATAGCCACGTTCAGGTCGCCACGCAGTTGCTGGTGCATCTGGTTCACCTCAGTTCGAAACCCCTCAATGGCTACGAGTACGGTTTCGCTGGCACGCAGTACCTCCCGGCCTTCATCGGTCAACGCAAAGCCAGCCCGACCGCGTTGACACAAACGCATGCCCAGCCGTTTCTCCAGATCGCCCATGTGCAAGCTGATGGCCGAGCGGGTAATTCCCAGCGCGCTCTCTGCGCCGGAGAAGCTGCCGCACTCGGCTACGGTTTTGAATATGCGCAGCAATCTCAGGTCGAAATCACTCACCTGGTGAAGGTTTTTTTTCGGGCTCATGCGTGAGTTTTCCGATAACCGAATTAAAGGAAGTTCAGATTTAACGCATATGACGATTGGGTTCAAGCTAGACCTCATTAACCCAGCTCAGGATCACCGCCATGAATCAGGCCGTGCAGACAAGAACCCCCCTGGCCAGCGAACTTAAGCTTGAGTCCCACTGGATGCCGTTCTCCTCGAACCGTAATTTCCGCAAGGACCCCCGCTTTATCGTTGGCGCCAAAGGCAACTGGTTAATCGACGAGCATGGGCGCAAGGTCTTCGACAGCCTATCCGGTTTGTGGACCTGCGGAGCGGGCCATTCACGTCAGGAAATTGCCACTGCTGTAGCACAGCAGCTTATGACCTTGGACTATTCCCCGGCTTTTCAGTACGGCCATCCGCTGTCGTTCAAGCTGTCAGAGAAGCTTGCCGGCATGATGCCGGGTGATCTCAATCATGTTTTCTTCACCGGATCCGGCTCTGAGTGTGCCGATACCGCCATCAAAATGGCGCGAGCCTACTGGAGGCTGAATGGTAAGCCCCAAAAAACAAAGCTCATTGGAAGGGCTCGTGGCTATCATGGTGTGAACGTCGCAGGTACTTCATTGGGCGGCATCGGCGGCAACCGCAAGATGTTCGGGCAACTGATGGATGTCGACCACCTGTCGCACACCCTGCAACCCGACCTGGCATTCACCAAGGGCGCTGCTGAGACTGGCGGTGTAGCTCTGGCCAACGAGCTGCTGAAACTGATTGAACTCCACGACGCCTCGAACATCGCGGCAGTCATCGTCGAGCCTATGTCCGGCTCGGCAGGGGTGTTAGTGCCACCTCAAGGATATCTGGAGCGACTGCGTGAAATCTGCAACCAGCACGACATACTGCTGATCTTTGACGAAGTTATCACTGCTTTCGGCCGGATGGGCACCGTCACCGGTGCCGATTACTTCGGAGTCACTCCAGACCTGATGAACGTCGCGAAGCAGATCACCAACGGTGCCATCCCAATGGGGGCAGTGATTGCCAGCAGCAGAATTTATGATGCGTTCATGTACCAGGCCGCACCTGAATATGCGGTCGAATTCGCCCATGGTTATACCTACTCTGCCCATCCAGTCGCTTGTGCAGCCGCGTTAGCCAACCTGGAACTGTTAGAGAAGGAACACCTTATTCAGCAATCCGCGGAGCTGGCTCCTCACTTTGAAAATGCCATACACGGCCTCAAAGGTGCGAAGCACATCGTCGATATACGCAATTGCGGGTTGGCTGGTGCGCTGCAGATCGCACCTCGTGACGGCGATGGCATGGTCCGCCCCTTTGAGGCCGGCATGGCGCTTTGGAAGGCCGGTTTCTATGTCCGCTTCGGTGGTGACACCCTTCAGTTCGGCCCAACTTTCAACACAAAAATCCAGGATCTGGATCGCCTGTTCGATGCCGTCGGGGAGGTACTGCAGGGTATCAGCTGATCGGCTCACCGCCTTTGAACTTCATATCAATCCGCAGCTTTAGATAATGCTTTGAGGAAAGAAGATGACCAGTATTAAGCACTTGATCCATGGTGAACACGTCGCAGACGATGCTCGCACCACTGACGTATTCAACCCTTCCACCGGTCAAGCGATTCACAAGCTTGGTTTGGCAAGTCGTGCCACGGTGCAGAAGGCCATCGAATCTGCTCAAGCTGCTTTTCCTGCTTGGCGCAACACTCCTCCAGCTAAGCGTGCTCAAGTGATGTTCCGCTTCAAACAACTGCTGGAGGCTAATGAGCTTCGTATCGCCAAGCTCATCAGTGAAGAGCACGGTAAGACTATCGAAGATGCCGTCGGCGAGCTTAAGCGTGGTATTGACAACGTAGAGTTCGCGTCAGCTGCGCCAGAGTTGCTCAAGGGTGATTACAGTCGCAACGTCGGTCCAAATATTGACGCCTGGAGTGATCTACAGCCAATCGGCGTTGTCGCCGGCATTACCCCTTTCAACTTCCCGGCCATGGTGCCACTGTGGATGTACCCGCTTGCTATCGCCTGCGGCAATTGCTTCATTCTCAAACCGTCAGAGCGTGACCCGAGCTCCACGCTGCTGATTGCCGAACTGCTTCACGAAGCTGGCCTGCCTAAAGGCGTGCTAAATGTGGTGCATGGCGACAAGGAAGCTGTGGATGCTCTGATCGAAGCGCCGGAAGTGAAAGCATTGAGCTTTGTTGGTTCGACTCCGATCGCTGAGTACATTTATTCTGAGGGCACTAAGCGTGGCAAGCGGGTCCAGGCCCTGGGCGGCGCGAAGAACCACGCGGTACTGATGCCGGATGCGGAACTGGACAATGCCGTCAGCGCGTTGATGGGCGCTGCCTACGGTTCATGCGGCGAACGCTGCATGGCTATCTCTGTGTCGGTATGCGTTGGTGACCAAGTGGCCGATGCGTTGATTGCGAAGCTGGAGCCGCAAATCAAAGCGCTGAAGATTGGCGCCGGTACAGAAACCGGATTGGACATGGGCCCGCTTGTCACCGCTGCCGCCCGTGACAAGGTGCTGGGTTATATCGATGACGGTGTTGCTGCAGGTGCCAAGGTCGTCGTGGATGGTCGTGGCTTCATGGTTCGTGGCAATGAGGATGGCTTCTTCGTCGGTGGCACCTTGTTCGACCACGTCACTCCAGAGATGCGTATCTATAAGGAAGAGATCTTTGGCCCAGTGCTGTGCGTAGTTCGCGTGAACAGCCTGGAAGAAGCGATCAAGCTGATCAACGACCACGAGTACGGCAATGGCACCTGCATCTTCACCCGTGACGGCGAGTCAGCACGTCTGTTCTGCGACGAGATCGAAGTGGGGATGGTTGGTGTCAACGTACCGCTGCCAGTGCCAGTGAGCTACCACAGTTTTGGCGGCTGGAAGCGTTCGCTGTTTGGGGATCTACATGCTTATGGTCCTGATGGCGTCCGATTTTACACCCGCAAGAAAGCCATCACCCAGCGTTGGCCGAAGCGCACTAGCCATGAAGCTGCGCAGTTCGCATTCCCGAGCAATAGTTAACTAACTATCTCTGCTCAGGCGGCAGCGTCATCGACCCTTAAGTAGCTGTAAGAGTCGATGCCGCTGTGGCAGGAAAATCACGTATGTAAAGAATTCGATTTCTCACCACTTGTCGAAAGCGCATGCTGGAGACCTCGCCACCATCTCACTGGTGGCATTTCTTTTCAAACTCGCGCAAGCATTTTCTCTGCAAGCTCTGGATGAAGTTTCAGTTATTGGCTAATAAAGAGGTCTTTGATAATCATGGCAATTACAAACGAATACGTTAAAGGTCTTGATCGCGAATATGTGTTTCACTCATGGTCGACTCAAGGTTTGCTCAATCCTCTGGTTATCGCAGGAGGGGAAGGGTGCACAGTATGGGATTACGACGGAAAACGTTATCTGGATTTTTCTAGCCAGCTAGTCAATACCAACTTGGGTCACCAGCATCCTGCTGTCATCGCTGCGATTCAAGAGCAAGCAGCTACGCTGGCCACTATCGCTCCAGCGACAGCTAACTTGATGCGAGGCGAAGCCGCCAAGCGGATCATCGAGCAGGCACCGAAGGGCTTCAAGAAAGTTTTCTTTACTAACGGCGGTGCTGACGCGAACGAAAACGCGATTCGTATGGCAAGGATTTTCACCGGGCGAGATAAGGTGCTGTCGTCTTACCGGTCGTACCATGGCAATACTGGCTCTGCGATTGTCGCCACTGGTGATCCGCGTCGTGTGCCGAATGAATATGCACGTGGTCACGTACATTTCTTTACGCCCTATCTGTATCGCAGCGAGTTTAGTGCTCAGACTGAGCTCGAAGAAACAGAACGCGCGTTGCGCCATCTTCGTCGGGTCATCGAGAGTGAAGGTTCAAACTCGATTGCAGCTATTCTGCTCGAAAGCCTGCCTGGTACTGCCGGTATCCTGATGCCATCTGCCTCTTATATCCAGGGCGTTCGCCAGTTGGCGGATGAGTTTGGGATCCTGCTCATTCTCGACGAAGTCATGTCTGGTTTCGGTAGGACCGGCAAGTGGTTCGCTCTAGAGCATTATGGCGTGGTGCCTGATCTGATCACTTTTGCCAAGGGCGTGAACTCGGGCTATGTACCTGTTGGTGGCGTGGTGATTTCGGAGAGACTCAGTGCTTACTTTGATACTCATTTCTTCCCAGGTGGTTTGACTTACTCTGGGCATCCGCTTGCTATGGCCTCGATTGTCGCTGCAATTGACGCTATGCGTAAAGAGCGTGTCGTAGAGAATGCGCTAGATATTGGGATTAACTGCCTGGGCCCACGTCTAAGGGAGCTCCAGAAACGTCATTCAGTCATTGGTCAGGTACGTGGTGCTGGCGTCTTCTGGGCTATGGAATTTGTCGAAGATAGGGAAACTCGGGCGCCGCTTGCCGCAGGCAAGATGCAGTTGTTGAAATCCAAGCTCATCGAACGTGGACTACTGCCGTTTGTTGTCGAGAATCGCATCCATGTGGTACCGCCTTGCATAGTCAGCGCTGAAGAGGTGGAAGCGGGTATTGCAATTCTCGACGAAGTGATTGAAGCGGTGTTGGGCTGATACGATCGATATAATTAGGTGCAGGAAGGCGCTGCAGATTTTGCAGCGCTTGGAGGCAGATCTCACTACAAATTTTTCCCCCGTATTATTTTTCTATGTAGGCGTAAACTATTACGATTGAGGTTTAAGTCAAGTTTTCAGCCAGGTTTAGATGTGTGGGCTGCGAGTCTTGGGCTTAATGGAAGCTGATTTATTTGTGTCGTGTTTTGGTTGCTAAACATTTTTATTGGATACCCAGTTTTTGTGGGGCGGTAGAACAGTTTATTAGTTTGCTTTCTTAGGGTTGGCTGGCTTGAGCGCGTATGGTCAGTACTTCCGGCAGCGGTTCGCCACTGAGTAATCGCGCCATCAACTCAGGCTCGTAAAGGTCCGATTGCAACGCTTTGTCGATCACCGTTGTGAGTTCTTGTGCCGGCAAGATCAAGATGCCGTTGTCATCGGCCAGGACAAAATCTTCGGGGTGCACCTCTACTCCAGCGCAATTCACGGGCACGTTCACCTGACTTGTTTGGCCGCCGATCAGCTTGGTCGTCAGCTGAGTGGTGCCACGAGCGAACACCGGCAACTGGCAGGTACGCAGTTCGTTGATGTCGGTTACTACGCCGTCGACGATGATGCCGGCGGCACCCGCGCAGCGAGCCGCAAACTGCGTGACCGCCCCGACACAAGCGTGGGCATGGTCACCCGCCATGTCGATCACCAGGACATCGCCTGGCTGAAGGGCGATAAGGGCGCGGTTGACGGCGATGGCATCGGGCTCGGCCAGGCGAAGCGTCACGGCGCGCCCAATAATGCGACCGCCAGGCACCATTGCGCGGACTTCATGGCTGACGAACCCGCGCTCGAGGAAGTGGCCCAGCGTGGCGAAGCTCACCTTCTGTAGTTTTGCGATCAGGTCGTCGTTCATTTCCCTACCTCCATGTCAATCAGCTCGGCCACACAGTCGATTTCCAAGCTCACGCCCCACAGCTGCACGCAGACGGTTGTACGAGCGGGTGGTGCATGGCCGAGGATTTCCTTGTATGCCTCGTTGAAGGGCACCAGTTGATCGGGGTCTGTCAGGTAGGCGTTGACCTTGACGATGTGGGAAAGGCTGGAGCCCGCCGCTTCGAGGATCGCGGCCAGGTTCGCGAACGTCTGCCTGACCTGGTCTTTGAAATTGTCGGGCTGCTCTTCCAGGCTGCCCAGCGATGGGATCTGGCCGGCGGTGAACACCAGGTGGCCGCTGACCACGGCTTGAGAATACGGGCCTACTGGGCTGATGGTGCCAGGGGCGCTGTGGATGCGTTTCATTGAGAGCTCCTTGAAGCGAAGATGTGCCACCGGCTCGCCGGCAGCACGTGGTCAGAGATCAGAAGAGCGCCAGGGTGTAGCTGGCGATGAGTCGGTTCTGCTCTTGGTTGGGGTCGATTTCGGAGTGCAGCAATCCATGGCGCCAAGACAGGCCGAGGCCTTTGAGCGCACCGTCCTGCACGACATAGTCCAGGCCCACATCCCGTTCCCACTCGGACGCGTCATTGCCGCTGGTGGTGCGGATGTCTTCACCCTTCAGGTACATCAGGGAGAATTTCAGGCCAGGTACGCCGGCAGCGGCGAAGTCATAGCTGTACTGGGCAAACGCGGTACGCTCGCCCGCTCGGTTGAAGCTCGCGAGCATCCGGTCGGTGTAGAGGTAGACACTGGCACCACCTGCGCCCTTGCCGCTGAGGGAGCCCTGGTTCGGTTGGACGAAGTTGCTTCCATCCGACACCTCCTGATAGCCGGCCATGAGCGCGTGGCCCTGGACGGAATAGGTCAGCGCTGCGCTCCAGGTGTGGTTATCGATCTTGCCGTCACCGTCCTCGGTGTAACCGCCCACGCGGTATCCACTTGCGCGACCAGCAGCAGAGTCGTTGGCTCCATCGGCGAAGGTGCGGAAGTAGCGCAGATCAGTTCGCAGCGATTGCCCTTCGGAGAGTGGAAGCGTGTGGGTGAGACCAACGAAGTGCTGGGTGTAATAGTCCTCGAGGTTGGCAACGTAGTATTGCGCCGTGAGTTGTTTGCCGATCCGGTAGTCGCCACCCGCGAAGAGGAACTGGTCGCTCTCACGGGTGCCGCCGGCTACGGCCAATCCAGTACGGTCACTGGAGGCACGGCCCGTAGCACGATTGAGGCGCCCGCCGGTAAGGGTCAGGCCATCCAGGTCGGTTGAGGTGATCTGGGCCCCCTCGAACGTTTGGGGCAGCAGGCGACCATCGTTGTAGGTCAGCACCGGCAGCTTGGGCATCAGCGTGCCGTATCGCAGTTCGGTGTTGGCGACTTTCAGCTTAGGTGTCAGGCCCAGGCGGCTCCACTGTTGGGACGCGCCACTGCCTTCGTCGGGGATCATGCTGCTGCCCCGGTGGCGACCATCGCCGCTATCAAGCGTCACGCCCATCAAGCCTAGGGCATCCAGGCCGACTCCGATTGGCCCTTCGGTGTAGCCGGATTTGAAGTCGAGCACGAAGGCCTGGGCCCACTCTTCGGTTTTGCTTTGGCCGAGGCTACCGGCTTGGTCGCGAAAGTCGTTGTTGAAGTAAAAATTGCGCAGGCCAAGGTTCGCATGGCTGTCGCCCACCAGATCGGCTTGAGCGAAAGGGGACAAGGCGAAAACGCCTGCACTCATCAGGTATTTTTTCATCTGGAAACTCTTCAAACGGAAGTAGGAAACACTCGCCTGGTTGGCGAGAGAAACTCGGGGGTACAGCACGGAATTACTGCCGTGCTTGGTCGATATCCCGTTTGAAGGTCTCAGTGAGTAGCAGCAGCGCGATCAGAGAAACAACGGCTGAGCCGATCATGTACCAGGCAATCGATGAGCCTTTGCCAGTCCACGACAGCAATGCGGTGGTAACCAGAGGCGTTGCGGCGCTTCCGAGCAGGCCGGAAAGCATGTAGCTGATCGACAGGCCCGAGTAGCGAACTCGAGTGCCGAATAACTCCGCGAGGAATGTGGCAATGGGGCCGTAGTTGGCCGCGAATGCCGTCATCATCAGCATGTAACCGGCAAACGCCAGGCCGAGAGCTTTGGAATCCATCAGCCAGAACATCGGGAAGGCTACGAGTGCCTCGGCGATGATCCCGCCGATAATGATCGGCTTGCGGCCAACCTTGTCGGAGAGGGCGCCGAAGAACGGCAGCATAGCGATACAGGCAGCGCAGGAAACCAGCACTACCGTGAGCATTTCTCCACGTGTGAAGCCCAAGGTCTGGGTGCCATAGGTCAGGCCAAAGGCCACGATGAGGTTGTAGGAGGTGCCAGTGGACATAGTTGCCACACCACCCAGGACTACCTGCTTCCAGTATTTGCGGAACACTTCGAACAGCGGCACTTTGACCTGCGTGCCTTTATTTTCCACCGCTTTGAACGACGGTGTCTCATGGATGTTGAGGCGGATGTACAAGCCCAATCCGATCAGCAGAACGCTGAGCAGGAACGGCACACGCCAGCCCCAGTCCAGCAACTGCTCGTTGGTCAGCGTGGTGGCGAACATCAGGAACACGAGGTTGGCCAGCATCGTCCCCGCCGGTACGCCGATCTGAACCCACGAGCCATAGAGTCCGCGTTGATGCTTTGGCGCATGTTCCACCGCCATCAGCACGGCGCCGCCCCATTCTCCGCCCAGAGCCAGGCCCTGGATGATGCGCAGTGTAAGCAGCATGATCGGTGCCCAGATGCCGACCGACTCATAGCTCGGCAACAGGCCGATGGCGAAGGTGGCCGCACCCATGGTCAGCAACGAGATGAGCAGCATCGACTTTCGGCCCAGGCGGTCACCGAAGTGACCGAAAAGCGCGGCGCCGATCATCCGGGCGCCATAGGCTGAAGCAAAGGTGCCGAAAGCGAGGAGGGTGCCTACCAGGGGATCAAAGCCTGGGAAGAAGATCTTGTTGAATACCAGGGCCGAGGCCGTGGCGAAGAGGAACAGGTCATACCACTCAACGGTGGTGCCGATCACACTGGCGACCGCGACTTTTTTCATGTCGGCGGTGCGTTGTGGTTGCGCGCTGGCAACCTCAGTGTACGCAGGGCTGGTCATTGCCATTTTCTCCCGAAAGATGGGTTCTGGTTGTTGTTGGCAGCTGAAGGCGGAGCGGCTATTTCTTGTTTTTGGGCAAAGCGTTCCCGTGGGCCCAGCTTTCTTGAATTGGCTGGGCGCCTGGGTGGATCGGGTTAAGTCAGCGTCTGTCGGCGCGGGTCAGCACGGCGTTGAGCAGTACGTCGCAGCCCATGGTCACGTCGTGGGGCAAGGCGTCTTCGGCTTCGTTATGGCTCAGGCCGCCGACGCAGGGGATGAACACCATGGTGGTCGGGCAGTGGCGGGCGAGATGAATCGCATCATGGCCGGCGCCGCTGACGATTGGCTGGTACGGGTAGCCCAGGCCTTCGATGGCTTTGCGTACTGCATCGATGCAGGCCGGGTCGAAAGGCGTGGCCGGGCTCAGCCAGTGACGATTGATCTGGACTTCCAAGCCACGCTTGGTGGCGATTTGGTCGATGAGTGCACGGGCGCTGGCTTCCATGTCTGCGATGGCGGCATCTTCGTGGTGGCGAAGATCGAGGGTAAACGCCACGTGGCCAGGGATGGTGTTGCGGGAAGAGCGAGCGATCTGCAATTGGCCAACGGTAACAAGGCCTTTGGGCGCGAAGTCGCGTGACAGTTGTTCCAGTGCGGTGATCATTTCCCCTACGCCGAACAAGGAGTCGCGGCGTAGAGGCATTGGCGTGGTGCCTGCGTGAGCGGCCTGGCCACTGATCTCGATGTCCAGCCAGCAGATCGCTTGCCCACCCGTGACCAACCCTACGGGCAGGCCGGCGTCTTCCAGGATTGGGCCTTGCTCGATGTGTGCTTCGAAGTACGCGTCGAACTCACGGCCCAGAGGTAGCTCACCTGCGTAGCCGGTTTGCTCCAACGCTTCGGCAACGCTGACGCCTTCAGCATCGCGGCTGGACAGCGCTTGCTCGAGGGGCAGCTCGCCCGTGAACACCGCCGATCCGAGCATGGCAGGAGTGAAACGAGCGCCTTCTTCGTTCGTCCAGACCGCGATTTCCAATGGGCGCTCGAGCTGCAGGCCTTTGTCCTGAAGGCTACGTACCACTTCCAGGCCGGCAAGTACGCCGTAGATGCCATCGAAGCGACCGCCCTTCGGCTGGGTGTCCAAATGGCTGCCCATGACCACCGGGGGCAGGGCGTCATTCCGACCTGGCAGGCGTGCGAATAGGTTGCCGATGGCATCAACATGGATGCTCATTCCGGCCTCGCGACACCAGCTTGCGAACAGCTCGCGTCCGTCTCGGTCTTCTTTCGACAGTGCCAAGCGGCAGTTGCCGCCTTTGGCGGTTGGGCCGACCTTGGCCATGTCCATGAGGCTGTCCCACAGCCGTGTGCCATTGCATGTATGCATGATGTGAATCCTCAAACAGGCGGTGGGATCAGTATCCGAGCGCGGGGTCTACTTGGTTCAGGAGTGGTTCAGCACAGGCCAGACGTCGAGCGTTCTCGGCTACTTGCTGGGCAATACAGTCGTGGGAAGCGCATGAGGCCATGTGGGGTGTGACGACGATTCCCGGCGTGTTCCAGAGGCGGCTGTCCAATGGCAGCGGCTCTTTCTCGAACACATCGAGAAGCGCACCGCGCAGTCGGCCACTGTTGACGGCGTTGACCAGATCATCCACCTGCAGGTGCTGCCCGCGTCCGCAGTTGATCACTGCCGCGTTTGGCGCCAAGGCTTCAAAGGTCTTCTGGCAGAGGATGCCGCGAGTGGCATCGGTCAATGGCAGCAGGTTGATCAACAGGTCGAGGCCATCCAGGAACTGATCGAACTCCGCTGGGCCCGAGAATGTGCGCACGCCGCTCAGCTGCCTGGCACTCCTCGACCAACCTCGGACAGCATATCCGGCCTCGGCCAACTCGCCGGCAATAGCCCCTCCAAGGGAGCCGAGCCCCATGACGCCGATGCGGTATTCACCAGCGAGGCGTTGAGGATGACGTTGCCATACCTGTTGCTGCTGTTGGGCAAGTGCTCGGTCGAAGTCCCGGTGGTAATGGATGACCGCCCAGCGAACATACTCCGCCATGCCTTGGCGGTGAGCTGGGTCTACGACTCTGCACACTGGCAATGCTGGCTGGCTCGGGTCGTTGGCCAGGTGATCAACACCAGCAGCCACTGAGTGGATCAGCTTCAGGTTGGGTAATGCGCTGAGGCTGCCTACGGGAGGGAACCAGCAAGCGGCTACCTGTGCCTCCTGAGCTGCGGGATCGTTGGCCAGCACTACGCGTAACTGGGGAGCACTGCGAGCGAAGGCAGACTGCAGTTGGCCCAGAAGTGCCTGGTCGGTTGAAAGTAGTACCAGCGGTTTCATGAGCAGTACGACTCGCGTTGGTGTTCGATCAAGGTCAGGGCGGCGTTCCAGCTCAGGCTGATGATTTGCGCTGACTCGTCGCGTTGGAACTGCGCGGCGGTGTGGCGGCAGACTTCTTCGCTGGGGTAGATGAGCTTGCTGCCGCTGGCCAATGCCTGTACTTGCGCCTGGCAGGCGCGCTCCAGGAAGTGAATCTCGTGGAAGGCCTCGGCAACACTGGCTCCGCCGGCCAGCAGGCCGTGGTTTCGCAGGATCATTGCTTTGTGCGTGCCGAGGTCGGCGATGAGGCGCTCGCGTTCATCCAGAGACAGGGCGATGCCTTCGTACTGGTGGTAGGCCAGCTTGCCGTAGAACTTCAGCGCGTGCTGGCTGATCGGCAGCAACCCGTGCTCCTGAGCCGAGACGGCGATGCCGGCTGCGGTGTGGGTGTGGATCACGCAGTGCATGTCCGGTCGTGCCATGTGGATCGCCGAGTGGATTACGAAGCCAGCTGCGTTCACCCGGCGCTCGCCATTGGCCTGGTCGACCACATTGCCATGTTGGTCGATGCGTACCAGATCACTGGCGCGCATCCGGTCGAAGATCACGCCGTATTGGTTGATCAGGAAGTGATGCTCAGGCCCAGGAATACGCAGGGTGATGTGGGTGTCGATCAAATCGGTCATGCGGAAGTGTGCAACCATCCGGTACAGCGCGGCCAGTTCGCAGCGTGCCTGCCATTCGACATCGCTAATGTTGTGCGGCTTGCTCATGAAAACTCCTGATTTAACGAGCGATGGCGGGGGTGGGTTGCTGCTGCTCGCCACGCAGGCGAGAGAGGCCACAGACGCCGATCAAGGAAAGCGTGGAGAGCGCGGTGAAGAACACGGCGAGTGGCAGCCACTGGCCGGCGAAGCGGTCGGCCAGCAACGTGCCGATGATCGGCGTGCTGCCCCCCGCGATGGCGCAAATCAACTGGTAGGCCAGAGAGATCCCGGAGTAGCGCAAGTGAGCAGGGAAGGCCTGGGTCATGTAGCCGGCGATCACCGCATACAGTGCCGAGAGCGTGACCACTGCCATCGCGATGCCGGCTGTCATCAACACCAGGTTATGGGTGCCGACCAGCATGAACATGGGGTAGGGCACAGCCATGCACAGCAGGGCTACCAGCTTGAGGAAGCGGCCTTCGCCAATGCGTTCAGCCAGCAGCGCGGCCAGTGGCTGGGTCAGGAACTGCAGGATGGTCACCAGGAACAGGCAGTCGAGGATGGTTGCTCGAGGGATACCCTGGTAGGTGGTGACGTAGGTGATCATGAAGGTGTTCGTGAAGAAGAAGCCGGCGGAGCCGATGGTCACCGCCAGGGCGGCGAACAGGATCTGTCTCCAGCAGTCACGTACCACTTCCAGCACCGGGTATTTGACGACCTCTTGCTTGGCCTTGGCTGCCTGGAACTCAGGGCTTTCCTCGACCCCGAAGCGGATAGCCAGACCTACCAGCATCAGGATGCCGCTGGCCAGGAACGGCAGACGCCAACCCCAGCTCAGGAACTCTTCGGGCTCTAAGGAAGACACTAGGCGGAATGCGATCAGCGCGAGCAGCAGGCCAGCCGGGCTGCCGAGCTGAGCGAACGAGGCGTAGAACACTTTGCGTTTGGCCGGCGCATGCTCACTGGCCATCAGGACGGCACCTCCCCACTCACCACCGACGGAGATCCCCTGGACAATCCGCAGGGCAATCAGTCCGATGGGGGCCCAGATACCAGCAGTGGCGTAGCTGGGCAGCAGGCCAATGCCTGTGGTGGCCAGGCCCATCAGCACCATGGTGACCAGCAGCATTTTTTTGCGACCCAGACGGTCGCCCAGATGGCCGAAGACCATGCCTGCCATTGGTCGGGCAACGAAGCCTACGGCGAACGTGCCGAATGCCGCCAAGGTGCTGAGCAAGGGGTTGCTGCTCGGGAAAAACACCTGACCCAGTGCGAGTGCAGCCGCCGTGGCGTAGATGTAGAAGTCGTAGAACTCGATGGTGGTGCCGACAAATGCGGCAGCCGCAGCACGACGCGGCTGGTTTGACGTATGCATGCAAGGCCCTTCTTAGAGTTATAGGCAGGTGGGCAGGGTTGGCTAAACCGGTCGCGCTCTGTTCGGCGCTTTCGAGATTTATCGCCTTGGGGCTATGATTAGTCAATTTGCTAATTCTTATCCGTCGTATTAGCAGCGCTACTAATGGGCCCGTAAATGAATCCGCCAACTTCAAGATCTGATGCTTTGGTCAACAAATGGGAAGGGCGTCGATTTCTGAACGACCGCCTGGACTGGAACCTGCTGCGTACCTACCTTGCGATTGGCCAAGAGGGCAGCATCAGCAGGGCTGCAGCAAGGTTGCACGTGACCCAGTCAGCGGTTAGCCAGGCGCTCAGGCGTCTTGAAGAGCAGCTTGGCTGTGCCCTCATTCTTCGAGGTGGCCCGCGCTTCGACCTGACGGCTGCCGGGGAGGAGGTGCTGCGTATCGCCATCGATATCTATGGCGACGTGTCGCGCATCAGTGCGGCTGTTGAAAAAGAGAGCGATGAGGTCGTCGGGAAGGTGCGGATCCTGAGCGTCAGTCGCGTGCAGTCGCGGGTATATGACGATTTTCTGGGGGATTTCCACGAGGCCCACCCACGAGTCGAGCTGGAGATTGATGTCATGCGCAGTGCCGACATCATCAGTTCTCTGCTGCAGAAGACCGCCACGGCAGGTGTTGGCCTGTGTCGTATACCCCAGCCCAAGCTGGAGCAGCGCCTGTTGCTCAATCAGCGCTATGCGTTCTTCTGTGGTGTGCGACATCGGCTGTTCGGGCGCACCGATGTCAGCCTCGAGTCTCTGCGTGGGGAGAACTTTGTGAGCTTCGTAAGCGACCAATTGGGCGGCAACCTTTCGCCGCTTGCGATGTTCCGCGATCAGCATGGTTTCACCGGGCGCATCGTTGCTTCCTCGCCGAGCGTTGAGGAAGTCCAGAGGCTGGTGTGTGCCGGCTACGGAGTGGGTTGCATGCCTGAGCACCTTCTCCATGAGGATCTGGAGAAAGGCTTGCTCTGGCGGCTGCCGCCCTACGAAGGGATTGTCGATGTGGACTTGCACCTGCTCTGGAACAGGGAGCAAAGGATGACCATGGCGGAGACGGTGTTCTTGGAGAGCTTTCAGCACTGTCTCGCTCAGGCCTCGCTCGTTTGAGGGGTCCAAGTGAGACGACCGCAGCACTGGCTGCGGTCGTTACCTTTTGCTAGTCGGCGTTCAGCAATCGCTGCCGGGTCAGTACGCTGTTCAGCCGATGATCGTCCTTGAGCTCGACCTCGTTCAGCATGTCAGCAACGCTGGCTCCTGCTTCAACTCGCTCCAGCCAGTACATCACGGCCTTTTTCATGAACCAGTGAGGCGTCCGGTCAAGCGAGCCTGCTGCTTCCCTGATGCGCTCCTTGGTCGGCGCGTCAAGTTTGATGCCTGTAGTCGAACTCACGGGCGCCCCCTCACAACGCCGATACGGCTACAGGGCCGGATGCCTTCGCGCTGCGCTGATAGGCCAGCAGCAAGCCGATGTACCAGACAGGCATCACATACAGGGCGGTGCGGGTATCTGCTTCAAGTGCCAGCAGACACAGGACGAACATCAGGAACACCAGTGACGTCACCGCAGTGAGCTTACCGCCGGGGAGCTTGAAGGTTGATCGCTGATGGGCTTCAGGGCTGCTGCGGCGGTAGGCGAGGTACGACAGCAAGATTAATGACCAGGTCACGATCACCATGACCGCCGAGATGGTAGAGACCAGGGTGAAGACCGCCATGACGTCAGGGATCACGAACAGCAACGTCAGCGCGATAGTCATGCACAGGCCGGAGAACATCAGTGCCCGGATGGGAGTGCCAGAACCTGACAAACGTCCGAAGGACTGGGGAGCCTGCTTGTTGTGCGACAGGCCGTAGAGCATGCGAGAACCTGAGTATACGCCGCTGTTGGCCGAGGAGGCCGCAGATGTCATCACCACGAAGTTGATCATCCCGGCTGCAGCTGGCAAGCCACCCAGCAGAAACAGCTCGACGAAAGGGCTTCGGTTCGCAGGTACGTGGGCCCAAGAGATCACGCTGATGATGCAGGCGAGCGCAGCGACGTAGAACAGCAGGATCCGCAGCGGGATGGTGTTTATGGCCTTGGGGAGCGTTTTCTCGGGGTTGTGGGCCTCAGCTGCAGCAGTACCGATGAGCTCGGTGCCTACAAACGAGAAGATGGCGATCTGGAAACCGGCCAGGAAGCCCAGCACGCCGTGCGGCATCATCACGCCCGGCTCAATCAGGTGGCTGAACGACGCAGTCACACCGCCTGGAGAGGTGTAGGAGGTGGCAACCATGTAGAGACCGGTGAGCACGAGGGCAACGATGGCGATGATCTTGATCAGGCCGAACCAGAACTCCACCTCGCCAAATGCTTTGACGGCGAGCATGTTGAGCGCCAAGAGCATGAACATCGCGCCGAATGCCGGAATCCAGGTGGGAAGATCTGGATACCAGTATTGAAGAAATCCGGCGACCACCACCACATCACCGACTGCGGTGACCACCCAGCTGAGCCAGTATGACCAGGCGAGGATGAAGCCGGCGCGTGGGCCCAGGTGGTGGTGGACGAGCTCAGCGAAGGAGCCCATTTCAAGATTGGCGAGGAGCATCTCGCCCATCGCTCGCATGATGCAGAAAACGAAGAATCCAATGATCGCGTAGACCAGGATGATTGACGATCCGGAGAGGGCAATCATCTTCCCGGATCCCATGAACAGGCCTGTGCCGATGGCGCCGCTGATGGCAATCAGCTGGATGTGTCTGTTTTCCAGCCGTCGCTTAAGTGTTCGACCGTCGCCATGAGTCGCGTCTTGCGAGTTGCACGATTGATTCATAAATGACCTCTTATTCTTTTTCTGTGAAACCTGTCCCATCCCTCCTAATGGTAGGTTGTTTATAGGCACGAGGCGGATGGGTCGGTTGATACGCAGACGAGGAAAAGTAAATCCAGAAAGAATAATCTGACCAAGTTGTCAGATAATAAATTTGGAAGCGCTATATGGTTGTCTTTCTTGTTGGCATCCACCTTGGCGGTATGGAAGTTGCCATTTTGCCAGCCGTAGTTGTCAACAGGAACGTTACAAAATGTCAGCCATCAGGGCATCTTTTAGCACTTTGCGCACCCTATGGAGCATTTTGATTGGGTGCACAGTCATGGTGCAAAAGCCAGGTCTTTCCCCTACATCTTGAAGGTCGACAGCAGGATGCTGGTCTCGGTGTTCTCGATGTGTGGGATGGATCGGATGGTGTTCAGCGCTTTGTCAAAGGCCTCGAGCGTCTCGGCGCGAAGCTCTGCCATGAGATCCCAGCGGCCATTGGTGGTGTGGATGGCGACCACGTTGGGATGCCCGCGCAGCGCGTGCTTGACCTCGGAAGCATGGTGGCCACTGATACCGATACTTGTGATTGCCCTGACCCCGCGCTCAATCGCATCTGACTGCAGGCGAATCGTATAGCCCATGATAATACCGCTCTCTTCCAGTCTGGTGAGGCGGTTTTGAACAGTCGCGCGAGCGACCTTGAGTTTCTTGGCCAAGGTCATGACGGGGGTTCGAGCGTTGTCCCTCAGGAGGGCGATGAGCTCTCGATCAATGCTATCCATAATACTACGCTATCCATACTGCTAGATTGGGTGAGCAAAGTGTCTAAAAAACCGATAAATATGGCAACCTGTATGCTTCAATTTGTACCACTATTTCATCAGACTTTTGGAGGTGGCAAGAATTTACACTCGACGCTCGCTATGCACTGATTGAAAGCGGGCGCACTCACAAGGTGCATAACAATGACGCATTTCATCGACGTTCCAACGATGTCAGACCTGGTTCATGACATTGGCGTAGTCCAGTTTCTGGGAGAGCTTTCCGAGGTTATCCGCGACGATTTCAAGCGTTGGCCGGACTTTGATAAATCTGCCCGTGTCGCCAGCCACTCTGATGTTGGGGTGATCGAGTTGATGCCTGTGGCTGATACCAGCCAATATGCCTTCAAGTATGTGAATGGGCACCCATCCAACACGTTCAAGGATCTCCACACGGTGATGGCATTCGGGGTGCTGGCCGATGTCGATACGGGGTA
Organism: Pseudomonas sp. MN1F; assembly: GCF_009391885.1. Lineage (GTDB taxonomy): Bacteria > Pseudomonadota > Gammaproteobacteria > Pseudomonadales > Pseudomonadaceae > Aquipseudomonas. The sequence goes on from NZ_VZII01000024.1 coordinate 36,413, forward strand.
TCCGGTGTTGCTGTCCGAGCTGACGATTGCAACGGCTCTGCGTACCGCTGCGACCTCGCTGATGGCGGCCAAGGCTCTCGCTCGCCCGAACGCTCGCAAGATGGCGTTGATCGGGAATGGTGCCCAGAGCGAATTCCAGGCCTTGGCGTTCCATAAGCATCTCGGCATCCAGGAGATCGTCGCCTTCGACACCGACCCTCTCGCCACCGCGAAGCTGATTCGCAACCTTCAGGAATACCCAGAGCTCAAAATCACGCGTGCCCAGAGCGTTGCTGAAGCAGTGCGGGGTGCGGACATCGTCACCACTGTGACTGCAGATAAGGCCTATGCAACAATCATCACGCCGGAGATGCTTGAACCGGGCATGCACCTGAACGCCGTAGGTGGTGACTGCCCCGGTAAGACCGAGCTCCATGCCGACGTTTTGCGCAAGGCCAGGGTTTTTGTGGAGTACGAGCCCCAGACCCGTATCGAAGGCGATATCCAGCAACTTGAAGCGGACTCGCCTGTCGTCGACCTGTGGCGAGTGCTAACGGGCGAACAGGAAGGGCGCCAGAGCGCTGAACAGGTGACGGTGTTCGACTCCGTGGGCTTTGCGCTCGAGGACTATTCGGTACTGCGCTACGTGCTGCAGCAGGCTGAGCAGCGTGGTGCGGGAGCGAAGATCGATCTCGTGCCTTGGGTTGAGGATGACCCCAAGGATCTGTTCAGCCACACCCGCGGTCGCGCTGCCAAGAAACGCATCCGACGCGTTGCATAACTCCAAGATCAGACACACATCGGAATTTCGAGATGGCATTTCCTACGCGTTCGATTCAAGCACCTGCAGCGGTGGTGATGGTCAGGCCACATGCCTTCACCCCCAACCCGGAAACGGCAGCAGATAACTCGTTCCAGAGCATCAACTCAGATATCGCCGCTCAAACACTCTCCGAGATCGCTCGGGACGAAGTCACGCAGGCCGCTCGCCGACTTGAAGCTGAGGGTGTGCGGGTTCACCTGTTTGATGACTTTGGCGAGAACGACACCCCTGACTCCGTGTTCCCGAACAACTGGTTCTCGACCCACCCAGGCGGCCATGTGGCGATTTACTCCATGTACTCCCCGAATCGTCGAAGGGAAAGACGAGTGGACGTCATTGAGATGCTCAAGCAGGAGTACCGGGTTCAGGATGTGATCGACTACTCGGGGCTTGAGCAGGATGAACTGTTCCTTGAGGGCACTGGGGCCATGGTGTTCGACCACATGTCCAGGGTCGCTTACACTGCTCGCTCGAACCGAGCTGACCCGATTGCCTTGGAACGGTTCAGCACCCACTTCAATTTCGAGCCGATGGTGTTCGATACCGCGGACGTGAAGGGGGCGCCGATCTACCACACCAACGTGCTGATGTGCGTGGCGACCGAGTTCGCGCTGGTGGGCTTCGAGACGTTCACAAACAAAGCACGTGCTGAAGAAGTGCGCATGCGACTGATGGAATCAGGGCGAGATGTCATCGACCTGACTCACCAGCAGATCGGCGAGTTTGCTGGTAACGCTATCGAGCTTTCAGGGCGTGACGGCCGAATCCTGGCTCTGTCACGCAGGGCGTTCAACAGCCTCACGCATGCACAGAAGCAGCGAATCGAACACTCGGCCAGGTTGGTTCCCTTACAAGTGCCTACCATCGAGATGGCTGGCGGCTCGGTACGATGCATGATCGCTGGAATTCATCTTTCTCCTCGTGACTAATCCACAAAAAACGCCGAGGTGGTTTTTTGAGCGCCGCACTAGGTTTTCGTAGCCCTGAAGTGGGCTGTCGCCAAAACTCTCCGAAATTGGGGCGGAACTCCGGAGTCCAAGCAGCCATTGTGCGGTTCATTCAATCTGACTGAGCATCGGCACCGACACTGGTGCCGATATGGGCCTTTATACCGAAATAGTACTGCCTGCCCTAATCCGATGGTCAGTACGGTGCGAGAAAAGGCTCGATGCGTAGAAGGTTATTCTGCAGGGATCTCTGCCTACATCCCAACCGACTGGCAACCCCAAAAAGCGAATCGTGGTAAACTACGCGTTTTTTCCACCGTATAGGCTCTTTTTAATGCAACAGCGCGATATCGCCACCTACATGTTCCTAGCCATCGCCTGGGGACTTTCCTTTCTGGTTATATTGAAGGTCGTGCATGCGTTCGGATGGGTTGGTGCGGTCAGTTTACGTGCGCTGATTGCCGGCAGCACTTTGGCGATCATCGGGTTCCTATTTGGACGAGCATTGCGCCTGCGAGCGCTGCTCAAACCCTTGCTGGTAGTCGGAGCAACCACTGTGGCAGGGCAACTGATCGGCCTGTCCTATGGTACTCCACGTGTTGGTACAGCCATGGCGGCAATCTTTGTGGCAACCATTCCGCTATTCTCGATGATCATCGGCCGCATATGGGGGTTGGAGAAGATTTCTTCCCAAGGCCTAGTAGGGTTGCTTTTGGGTTTAGTAGGAATCGTCATGCTGGTCGGTTTTCCGGCCCAAGCAGTCACCGCTGATTTCATTCACGGCTGCATTGCTTTACTTCTCGGTTGTGTCAGCGCGGCATACGGTAGTAACTATGCAAGCCTGCACTTGCGGGGTGATGACCCGTGGACGGTGACGGGCGGAGCTTTCCTCTGCGGAGGGGTTTTGACGCTGCCACTATTACTGTTGGTGCCCATTACGCAGGTGCCTCAGACTATTGACTGGCTGTATCTATTGGTCAGTGGCTGCTTGATGAGTGCCACCACTTATGTGCTGTATTTCGGATTGGTAGAGCGCATCGGCGCCACCCGGGCAATCAGCGTCGAGTTCGTTGTAACACTGGTTGCGGTCGTGGTTGGTGCACTGTTCCTCAACGAAGCACTGAACCTGCTTCAAATGGTAGGCGGCCTAGTAATTCTGCTGGGCTGTGTTCTGGTTCTGGGGTTGGTACCTGGTCGAAAGCGCCGTTTGCCAAGTTGAGGCTGAACTTACGGCAGCTTGACTCTGTTAGGGTTTCAAGGCCATGGTCATCTATTGTCGTTGGGAACTTCGGCATATCCTTCGTATACATGCTCGCCAATGCGGTGAAGCTTTCCAAACCCTAATGTGGTGTTTCAGAAATACTGCTGAAAATTTTTAGCTGGGCTCTGTAGATAATAATTCATCAAGATTTGTGTATCGACATGGGTCGACCAGCAATTGTTATTGTTCTTTCTAAATCCGAAAAAGCGGACCTGTTACGCCGGGTAAAGCTCCGCAGGGGCGCCCAAGATACTCGCCTGCGTGCTGAGATAATCCTTGCGTATGCGGCTGGCAGGTCAGACAAAGACATTGCTCAGCGCTTGGGTGCCAGCAAGGATGTGGTGTTACGCTGATGACAATGCTTCTCAATATAGGGACTGCTACGTTTGAACGATGAGCCGCGTTCTAGCCGTCCTTGCACTATGTCGGATGAGTTGGTTCAGCAAGTGATAAATCAGTTATTGCAGGGTATCCGATGATTCCAGTCACTGGGGTAAGCGCCCTTTGAGCCGTGAGACGGGTATTCAGTCCTGAGCTTCCCCTGCACCATATGCGCTCCCGTTGCAACCCTTAAAGAATGAGTCCAGAATTAAGGCCATTCCCAATTTTGGGATGGCTGAAAGCTCTTAGATTTCAACAGCTCGCAAGCCCGATGCGAGTCTCGTTTCCCGATTCGCATTCATCGTTTTCAACGGTGATTCAACCCCCGCATGCGCACCTGAACTTACTCAGTCAGTGCAGCATTCTTGCGTAACCGATCTAAGTAATCCGTCCATTGCTGTGCGGCTTCCCGACGCTGCGGCAGCAATTGCGCGCGGGCATACACGGCACCCAATGCACCTGGCATGCGGTGCGATAACGACAACTCCAGTACAATCGGATCGATACCTAAATGCTCGTGAGCGATAGTGCGGTAGGTGGCGCGGAAGCCGTGCGCAGTGATGCGGTATTCCGGCCAGATCCGCTGGTAGGCCTTGGCCAGGGATGTGGCATCAACTGGATAGCCTGGGTAGACCGGCGAGACAAAGACCCAGCCATTGCCCGCTTCATCCACCACCCGCCGTTCATGTAGTTCACGCAACAGCACAAGGGCTTGCTCCGGCAGTGGCACGATGTGTTTGCTCTTATCCAGATGACGTGTTTTCCCTACTACATAGCGCCAGTCGGCGCTGACCAGGTCGATGTCTTCCCAACGCATTTTCACCAGCTCGCCGGGACGAACCGGCAGCATGACCAGCAAGCGCATCGCAGTGCTCACGCTGCTCGGGCTGAGCTCATCCAGACGAAGCAGAAGGTGACCCAAATCGGCTGGTCGTTCGATCGCTGGATTACTGGTCACCACATGGCGAACCTTGAGCTCTTCGGTGTTGCTCAGGGCCACGTTACGCTCCACCCAGCCACGGCCCTCAGCGAAACCGAGCACGGCACGGATGATGGTACGCACGCGCTTGGCCATGGCCAATGTGCGTGCTCGGCGCAGGCTAGCGATGATCTCGATGATGTGGTCCAGTTTGATCTCGCTGACGGGAATGTTGCCGATCGTGGGCAGGATGTGATTGTTCAAAGCGCCGCGAAAGCCCGCGAGGGATTTGCTCACGAGGTCATGCGACTTGAAGGTCAGCCACTGTTCGGCGACGTAACTGAATGTGCGTTCCTCATTCAGTAGCTGATCGGCGATTTTCTTGCGTTTGGCCTTCAGCGGGGCGACGTGATGAGCTACGTTCTGGCGCGCGGCTCGGGCCAGGTCGCGAGCGTCTTTCAAGCCAATGTCGGGATAACGGCCGATCGCGTACACGTTTTCCTTGCCGTTCAGGCGATACCTCATTCGCCAGTATTTCGCGGCAGGCTTGTTCGACTTCTGCGAGGCCTGAACATGCAGGTAAAGACCGGGTACCTCGCCGTCGGCGTACTTGCCGGGTTCAGCAATGGCACGCAAGAAGGCATCGCTGAGTTTACGCCGCAATGCAGGCGTGCGGAGGGAAGTCGTCATGTGCGGGTACTTTTTTTCGAAATGGAAAAAGTACCCAAAAATATACCCGCAAGCGTATTGGAAATGAGCGGAATACGACGGACGGCCTTGGACGTAGTGTCAGGCTAAGATACTGATTCTATTGGAATTTATGGATCTTAATGGACGTCAGTCACAAGCTATCGGGATCCCCGAAGAACATTTGTATCCTCGACCTCAACCAGCGTTCCGCCGGGTCGTTGTCCTGCGCCCCGCGCCAAGCCATATGCAGTTCGAACGAGCGCACTTCCAGCGGCAGGTCCTCAGCCCGCAAGCCTCCCGCCGAGGTCAAGGCATCGGCCGTATAGTCCGGCACCGTGGCGACGATATCGGTCCCCGCCAGCAAACTCCCCAGGCCATTGAACTGCGGTACCGCCAGCACCACATGACGCTTGCGGCCGATCTCTTCCAGCGCCTCGTCGATGAAACCCGACAGGTCCCCGGCAAACGACACCAGCGCATGCGGCCGTGCGCAGAAGTCGTCGAGGGTGATGCTGCCCGGCACGCTGTCGGCGCGCAGCAGCTTGGGCTTGCTGCGCCGCAGCACCTTGCGCTTGGCGTTGGCCGGCAGTTCGCTGGTGTAGCTGACGCCCACGGAAATCTCGCCCGAGGCCAGCAGGGTCGGCATCAACAGGTAATTGACCCGGCGCACCACCAGGACGATGCCGGGGGCTTCGGCGCGGATGCGCTTGAGCAACTGTGGCAGCAGGGCGAATTCGGCGTCGTCCGAGAGGCCGATACGGAACACCGCGTTGCTGGTAGCCGGGTCGAACTCGGCGGCGCGGCTGACGGCGGTGGAGATCGAATCCAGCGCCGGTGACAGCAGGGCGAAAATTTCATGGGCGCGTGCCGACGGCTCCATGCTGCGGCCGGTACGCACGAACAGCGGGTCGTCGAACAGGTTGCGCAGGCGCGACAGGGCCGCGCTGATCGCCGGCTGGCCGAGGAACAGCTTCTCGGCAGCACGGGTCACGCTACGCTCATGCATGAGGGTTTCGAACACGATCAGCAGGTTGAGGTCTACGCGACGCAGGTCGTTTCGATTCATCGGTGCGCTTCGCCTAAAGTGGGGCAGGGGTGAATCTTAAGGCCAAAGGCTGTTACCCTGCACCGTTTTCCGGGGGCCAATGCACAGGAAAGTCAGGTGCCCAATCAATGACAGGCATGTCGACTATTAATAGCCACTGATGGTCTAACGGCAAAAGCCCGGATAAAGTCCGTGGTAATACGAGATTCACACAGGCGAGGTATGCGATGTCCCGCATGATCCGTTTCCACAAGTTCGGCGCTGCCGATGTGCTCCGTTGCGAGGAGCAGCCCGAACCGTCACCTGCCGTCGGCGAGGTGCAGATCCGCGTCGAGGCAATCGGCGTGAGCTGGTATGACGTGCTCTGGCGGCAGAACCTGGCGCCCTCTCAGGCCCGTCTGCCCGCAGGGATCGGCCACGAGATGGCCGGTGTGGTGACGGCAGTCGGCGAAGGCGTCGATGACATCGCGGTGGGCGACCGGGTTGCCAGCTTCCCGGCCACCAGCGCCAACGATCACCCGGTGTATGGCGACGTCATCGTCCTGCCGCGCATTGCCATTACCCGCTACCCCGACATCCTCACGCCGATCGAGGCCAGCGTGCATTACACGCCGCTGCTGATCGCCTATTTCGCCTACGTCGACCTGGCGCGCGCCAAGGCCGGGCAGACTGCGCTGGTCACCGATGCCAGCCATTGCGCAGGGCCGGCCTTCGTGCAACTGGGCAAGGCGCTCGGCCTCAAGGTGTTCGCCGCCACCAAGGAGCCCGAGCAGCGTGAATACCTGCTGGGCCTGGGGGCCGACAAGGTGATCGTCACCGAAGAGCAGGACCTGCTCATGCAGGTTGGCAAGTACACCGATGGCCGCGGCGTGGACATGGTCCTCGATGGCATGGGCGGGCCGCAGATGTCGCTGCTCGGCGATGTGCTGGCGCCGCGTGGCAGCCTGGTGCTGTATGGCCTGCAGGGCGGCAACCAGACGCCGTTCCCGGCCTGTGCGGCATTCCAGAAGAACATCCAGTTCTACGTGCACTGTATCGGCAACTTCACCGGCAAGCCGGAGCTGGGCATCAGCCAGGACCAGGTAGCACTGCAACGGGCCTTGCGCGATATCAACCAGTTCACCGCCGATCAGTTGCTGACGCCGCAGATCATCAAGGTGTATCCATTCGCCGAGGTGGTCGAGGCCCATCGGTACATGGACGAATGCCCCTGTGGTGGACGGGTGGTGCTGGACATGGCGTCGGCCTGACAGCATGTCAAACAACGAAAAACCGGGCTGATGCCCGGTTTTTTGCATTATGGCGGGCTATATTCCAGGGGCGGGATTTATGAGGTTTGTAAGTTGATGTTGCCAGAGAGCCCTTGCAAGATTTTCAAATGACGTTTTTGCTCTGCGGATGGTGTGTTTGCCGATTTCTGAATGGTTTTTTCATCAGGATCTGTATCTTTTAATCCTTATTCAACGCTCGATAATGGCGCATTGATAGTTGGCGCAAGGAGCGTGCGGTGGAGAAGAGCAGGCGCAGCAGTGCGCGGTTGAAGACGTTGGTAAGTTCATGGGCGGGCTCATATTTTTCGATGGTTTGGCGACAGCGTTTTGCAACTTCTAAGTTTCCCGGTTTGTTGTAGGAGATTTCTTCAAATTAAATCCGCTGCGTTAATTCATGTGCGGCGAATTTTTGCAGTGAATGAAGTTGTGAGGTGATGCCGTGAGTATTGTTCACGACCAGGCTATGCACTTTATCTATCAACAGGTGCTGGAGCGCCTGTTGAGTCATATGTCCAAGGAGCAACGCGCTTCCCTGCAGTTGTTGATACAGCGTTTGCTGGTGGCCGCGGGTGGGCCGGAATATATCGGTACGTTCAGGTTGCTGGTGGTTCAGGGGGCGGATCGCCATAGCGCCCGGCTATTGGCGATGTTGCGGGCCGCTCAGTTGAGCATCGCCTTGCGAGCACCGGTGACCTTCAAGTTACGCGTGCTGGTGACCTGTTTGCCGATCACCAGCAGTGCGCTGCTGGAGCAGCATGAGCGCGCCTTCAGCGCCTTGTTCATGCATGATGATCCACGGGTGCTGCTGCAGATGGTCGAGGGTGCTGAAGTGGTGCCTTTCTGTCGCCGCGCCGATACCACCGCGCGGCAGTTGCCATTGACAGGTGGTGAAGCCTTGCTCCTGTTCGGCCACCTCGTCGATGCGCGCCCGCAAGCACTGCTGGGCAGTCGCACGCACCTGGCGCTGGCCGATGCCGTTCGCCGGGCGCTGGCCGAGTACCCGGGAGCCGATGCGTTGGTAACCGCCGTGCCCGCGCGCCAGCGCCGGCGCTTTGTGGCCTGGGCCCGGCGCAGCCTGCGCCTGGCAGGTGTCGTCAGCCCTGACTCGCTGCATCACTGCGTCGATAGCCTGGCCAGATGGCTGGGCCATTTGCATGCCGTTGCCGATTTACCGGGTGGAGCAGGCGCTGCGCCGGATAGCACCCGCACACGGGCATTGCCGCTGCGGGTCATCGCGATCGATGATCTACTGGCCCAGTTGCTCAGTGACAGCCATCTGGACCTGGTCATGGGGTGGAGCTTCGAGGCGGCGCGAGAAGGCTCGCCGTTGACGGCGTTTGTCGACCCTGTGGCGCTGGCGCAATTAGATGAAACAAGGGGTCGCAGCGAGTCGCCTGCTGCACCCGCGCATGCCTTGCGCCTGGTCAGCCAGAATGGTCCAGCCAGCAGGTCGCAGGCGCCGCAGGCGGGGCGCCTCGCCAAGGCCTACGGGCTTGAGCAGACCCAGCTTGCCTGCATGTTGTACCGGCCGTTTTGCAACCAGGGCGCGGAGCTGGAGCGGTTTCTGCAATCGTGTCACGCCGACATGCTGGTTGCGCTGCCATACCTGCATCGGGCCTTGCAGGGCAAATCCTGCCCGGACGCAGTCAAGGACTGGATGGTCAACACCAGCGGCCTGCCGCTGGCACAGCTACGGATGGTCTACAAGGGGCGGCTGGCGCCGGGGGTACGGCGTTTGCTCGCCAACCTGGCGCGGCGCGATGTGCAGTTGCGGTTGCTGGGCCGCACTGCGCCATGCAAGGCCCCATCCTGATGGGGCGTGAGTTTGCCTATCAGGTGGTGTACCGCTACCTGGTCGCCTTGATCGAGGAAGCCGAGCGGGGCGGGCAGCCACGTTTGCCTTCGCTGAGGGCCTTGTCCAGGCGCCTGCGTGTTTCGTTGGCCACGGTGCAGGCCGCCTACAGCCTGCTCGAGCATGAAGGGCGAGTGCAGTCGGTGCCAAAGTCGGGCTACTTCGCCCAGGTTGGCCTGCAAGCAGGCCGGGCCGATGTGGCCCGTGCACTGCCCGCGCAGCCGTTGCTGGAGCGTGCACTGTTCGCCCATGAGCGGCGCCTGGGCCGGCTGCGTATGCAGCTGGCGCGGGGGCTGGGCGTGCCGCGCCTGCGGGATGCCCTGGCCGAGCGCTACACGCGCTCTTCGCATCAGTATTGGCGACCTGAGGATGTGCACCTGGGCCCGGATGTGCAGGCACTGCTGGAAACGCTGCTGCTGGCACTGGCGCTGCGTGGCAGTACCGTACTGGTCGCTTCACCGTGCTGTTGGCGGATCTTGCGGGTATTGCAACGTTGTGACATGCGGGTCCTCGAGTTGCCGCTGGACAGCGGCGGCAGCCCGGATATCGGCACCCTGACCAGGCTGTTGGGCTGTGAGCCGGTGCGCATGATGATCATGCCTTCTTGCCTGGGTTTTCCTGTGGGGCGCCTGATGCCCGCGCGAGCCCAGCAGCAGATCGCTGACCTGCTGGCCTTGCACCCGGTCTGGCTGTTGGAGAACGATCTGGACAGCGAACTGTGTTTTTCCACGCCGGCGGGGTCTCGGTTACGCGACCGGGTAGACCCGCGCTGGCTGCTGGTACTGGGCTCGCTGGAGGCGACAGTCGGGGCCGAGGCACCTTATGCCTACCTGCTGGGGGGCCATCCGGCGTTAACAGATGCGTTCGCCCTGCGTGCATTCCAGCTTGCCCCGACGCGTCAGCAGGCATTGGCTCAGATGATCACTTCAGGCGAAATCGACGAGCACCTGGGGCAGATGCGGGCGGCACTGCGTGGGCGGATGGTGCAACTTTGCCAGCATCTGGACGCGGTGTTGGGTGGGCAGGTGGACTTTGACATGCCTGAGGGCGGGTGCGCCTTGTGGGTGCGCCTGTCACCGGAAATGCTGGGTGCTCAAGCCGTGGTGGCGACAGCGGGCTCGGCATTGCAGGTGCTGGCGGGTGAGCAATTCAGCGTACACGGGCGTTATCGGCAATGTCTGGCGCTGACCTGGTTGGGTGACCAGCCCGGAGCGCTGATCGAGGCGCTGAAAAGCCTGGCGCGGGCCTTGGCGTTTGATGCCATTCGTCGGTAGCCCGGCGCAACGGCCCAGGGTACTTGCCTGAGTGTGCGGTCTGTATGTATAAACAGTGCTCACTCTTGCTGCCCGACCCCCTCTTGTGATCGCCCACTCTGTCGATGACCCGCTGTATTACCTGCACAACTTCCGCCAGGTGCTGCTGTGGGTCGAGTCACGTTACGCCGACCTGCTCGACGAGCAGGAGCTGGCCTTTCTTCATGCCTTTGCCGAACTGGCGCAGCCGTCCCAGGCGCTGATGGTGCGCATGGTGATGCGCAAGGGCGAGCTGTTTCGCTGTGACCGCCTGGACTATGCCGAAATCGGTGACAGCCTGGCTGCCCTGCAACCGCTGATGGCATTGGGTTGGGTGCGCGAGCCCGAGGCCCTGAGCCTTGAGCAACTGTTCGCGCTGTTGCGCAAGGATGAGCTCGCGGTGGGTTTCGCTGGGCAGTTGAGCCGCCCGCGGGCGGCCAAGGGCGACCTGTACGAACAACTGCGGCCCCTGTCGCTGGGCCCCAGGCCTTTGCGCGAGTGGTTTGCCCAGGCCCCGGTGGGGATCGTGCAATGGTGCCTGCAACCGCTGTGCGATCGCATGCGCCTGTTGTTTTTCGGCAACCTGTACCAGGACTGGTCGGACTTCGTGCTGGCCGACTTGGGCCTGCTGCGTTTCGAGCAGGTAGCGTTCAGCCCCGACTCCCGTGCCCTGCAGCAGCGCGGTGAGGTCAACCAGGCCATGGCGCTGCACCAGTGTGCCGAGCGTCTGGAACTGGGTGAGGATCCCGCATCGATCCTGGCGACACTGGCCGGCTTGAGTATCGACAACCCATGGCTGGCGCGGCGCCATGGGCGGCTGCTGTTCGCCGTCGGCCAGCAGTGCGAGCGCCTGGGCGACTGGGACCAGGCCCTGGCGGTGTATGCCCGCAGCAGCCATGCGCAAGCGCGTATCCGCCAGGTTCGCGTGTTCGAGCGTAGCGCGCGTTGGGAGCAGGCCCACGCATTTGCCCGGGAGCTGGCGAGCGCACCGGCCAACGCCCTGGAGGTGCAGGCCCTGGAGCGCATGTTGCCGCGGTTGGCCCGCAAGCTCGGCGGGCCCGCACAGCGCCGACGGCGCGCAGCCCCCCTGGAGCTGATCGAACTGGAGCTGCCGCGCGAGCAGGCAGCGCTGGGTGTCGAGGAGGCCGTGCGCCAACACTTGGCGCAAGCGGGAGGGCAGGCGCATTACGTGGAAAACACGCTGCTCAACAGCCTGTTTGGTCTGCTGTGCTGGGAGGCAATCTTCGCCCCGGTTCCGGGGGCCTTTTTCAACCCGTTCCAGGCGGCGCCCCAGGACTTGCACGACTGCGATTTCCAGCAACGGCGGGCGGCGCAGTTCGCGGCCTGCCTGGGCCGTCTGGACGATGGTTCCCACCGCCAGGCCATCCTCGACTGCTACGCGGCCAAGCAAGGCCTGCAATCGCCGTTCGTGTTCTGGACCATGCTCAGCCAAGCGCTGCTCGATCAGGCCCTGGCCTGCCTGCCCGCCGCGCACTTGAAGCAGTGCTTCCTGCGCCTGTTGCAGGATATCCGCAACAACCGCGCCGGCATGCCCGACCTGATCCAGTTCTGGCCGGAGCAGCAGCGCTATCGGATGGTCGAGGTCAAGGGCCCGGGTGACCGCTTGCAGGACAACCAGCTGCGCTGGCTGGAATTCTGCGCCGAGCATGGCTTGCCGGTGGCGGTCTGCCATGTGCGCTGGAGCGACTCACCGTGAGCTATCGCGTGGCGGTGCGGGCCTTGTGCGAATTCAGCGCCAAGGTCGGCGACCTGGACCTGCGCTTTACCCCATCCCCCACGGCCCAGGAAGGTATCGAAGGGCATCGCCGGGTGGTTGCCCGGCGCGCAGCAGGCTACGAGGCGGAAATTGCCCTTGAGGGCGAGTATCAGGGCCTGCAGGTGCGCGGGCGTGCCGATGGCTATGACCCGGCCGCCAATCGCCTGGAAGAGATCAAGACCTATCGCGGCGACCTGGCACGCCAGCCGGCCAATCACCGCCAGCTGCACTGGGCCCAGGCCAAGGTCTATGCCTGGCTGCTGTGCCAGGCGCGGCAGTTGCCGGCCATCGAGGTGGCGCTGGTTTACCTGGATGTCGACAACGACAGCCAGACGCTGTTCAGCGAGCACTGTTGCGCCGAAGCACTGCAGGGCTTTTTCGAAACCCAGTGCCAGCGGTTTCTCGCCTGGGCCCAGGCCCAGCAACAGCGCCTTGCCGAGCGCGACCTGGGCTTGCAGGCCTTGGGCTTTCCTTACCCGCAGTTTCGCCAGGGCCAGCGGCAACTGGCCGAAACCTTGTACAAGGCTGTCAGTACCGGCCGCTGCCTGATGGCCCAGGCCAGTACCGGCATCGGCAAGACCCTCGGCACGTTGTTCCCGTTGCTCAAGGCCATGGTCCCGCAGCAACTGGACAAGGTGTTCTTCCTCACGGCCAAGACCCCCGGCCGGGCGCTGGCGCTGGACGCGCTGGGCCAGATCAGCGCAGGTACGCCGCAGCCGGCCTTGCGCACCCTCGAGTTGATTGCCCGGGACAAGGCCTGCGAATACCCGGACAAAGCCTGCCATGGCGAGTCCTGCCCGTTGGCCCAGGGGTTCTACGACCGCCTGCCAGCCGCTCGCGAGGCAGCGGCCTTGCGGCCCATGCTCGACCGCGCCAGCTTGCGCGAGGTAGCCTTGGCGCATCAGGTGTGCCCGTACTACCTCGGCCAGGAAATGGCCCGCTGGGTGGACGTGCTGGTGGCCGACTACAACTACTATTTCGACGCCCACGCCTTGCTGTTCAGCCTGACCCAGCTCAACCAGTGGCGGGTCGCGGTGCTGGTGGACGAGGCGCACAACCTGGTCGAGCGTGGCCGTGGCATGTACAGCGCCAGCCTCGACCAGGGCCAGTTGCTCGCCTTGCGGCAGAGCAAGCCGCACGGGCTCGGCAGTGCCCTGGACCGGCTGAATCGGCAGTGGAATGCGCTGTACAAGGCGCAGCACGCGCCGTACCAGGCCAGCGACCAGTTGCCGGAGGCCTTCCTGCGTGCCCTGCAGCAATGCATCGGGTTGATCCAGGAACGCATGAATGAGAAGCCTGCCGAGGTCGATGCCCAGGTGCTGCAGTTCTTCTACCAGGCGCTACAGTTCAGCCGGGTGGCGGAACTGTTCGACGAGCATTTCCTGTTCGACATCAGCCTGCGCGAGGGCCCGCGCAAGCGGCGCCTAGCCAGCCTGTGCCTGCGCAATGTCACCCCGGCCCGGCTGCTTGCCCCGCGCATGCAGGCCGCGCGCAGTGTGACGCTGTTTTCCGCGACCTTGAGCCCGCGGCCTTTTTACACCGACCTGCTTGGCATGCCGGCCGATACCGCCTGGCTGGAAGTGGCGGCGCCGTTCCGCGCCGAGCAACTCGAGGTGCGCATCGCCAGCCAGGTCTCGACCCGCTACCGCGAACGCCAGGCTTCACTGGCGCCGATCAGCGAACTGATTGCCGACCAGTATCAGCGCCAGCCAGGCAACTACCTGGCGTTCTTCAGCAGTTTCGAATACCTGCAGCAGGTGGCAAGCCTGGTCGCCGAACGCTATCCGGGCATCCCGCTCTGGGCCCAGGCCCCGGGCATGGACGAAGGTGCACGCCAGGCCTTTCTTGATCGTTTCGTGGCGGACGGGCAGGGGGTGGGCTTTGCCGTGCTTGGCGGGGCGTTCGGTGAGGGCGTCGACTTGCCTGGCACGCGCCTGATCGGGGCTTTCGTCGCCACCCTCGGCCTGCCCCAGGTCAACCCGGTCAACGAACAGTTCAAGCAGCGCCTGGGCCGGCAGTTTGGCGCCGGTTTCGACTACGCCTACCTGTACCCCGGTGTGCGCAAGGTCATCCAGGCCGCCGGGCGGGTCATTCGTGGCGACCAGGACCGCGGCGTGCTGGTGCTGATCGACGAACGTTTTGCCGAACCACGGGTGCAGCAGATGTTTCCCGCATGGTGGCAGGTGGCCGTTAAATAATCCTCGGTGGCCCCATCGCACGGCATTGCAACTCCCAGTACACTGCGTGTTCCAACACCAACATCTGTTGAACTCGAGGTTTTTGCATGACGCTCAGTCCTTTGGCAGGCAAGCCGGCTCCGGCCAGCGTGCTGGTCGATATTCCCCGCCTGCTCACCGCCTACTACACCGGCCGCCCCGATGCCGCCGTGGCGGCCCAGCGCGTGGCCTTCGGCACCTCGGGGCACCGGGGCAGCTCGTTCGACCTGAGCTTCAACGAGCACCATGTGCTGGCGATCACCCAGGCCATTTGCCTGTACCGCCAGGAAAAAGGCATCGACGGCCCGCTGTTCATCGGCGCCGACACCCACGCGCTGTCCGCGCCGGCCGCGGCCAGTGCGCTGGAAGTGCTGGCTGCCAATGGCGTGCAGGTGATGCTGTCCAAGGACGACGAATACACCCCGACGCCAGCGGTGTCCCATGCCATCCTCTGCTACAACCGTGGCCGCAGCCAGGGCCTGGCCGATGGCATCGTCATTACCCCGTCGCACAACCCGCCACAGAGCGGTGGCTTCAAGTACAACCCGCCCAACGGCGGCCCGGCCGACAGCGATGTGACCAAGTGGATCGAGGCCAAAGCCAACGAACTGCTGGCCGCAGGCCTTGCCGGGGTCAAGCGCATGGAGCATGCCCAGGCGCTGCAGGCGGCCACCACCCAGCGCCATGACTACGTGGCCAACTACGTGGCCGACCTGGAAAACGTCATCGACTTCGACGTCATTCGTGGCGCCAACCTGCGCCTGGGCGTCGATCCGCTGGGCGGGGCAGGGGTGCGCTACTGGTCGGCGATCGCCGAGCACTATCAGTTGAACCTGGAGGTGGTGAACAGCGAGGTCGACCCGACCTTCCGCTTCATGTGCGTGGACTGGGACGGGCAGATCCGCATGGACCCATCCTCGCCTTACGCCATGCAAGGCCTGATCGGCCTGCGCGATCGCTTCGACGTGGCCTTCGCCTGTGACCCGGACCATGACCGCCACGGCATCGTCACCGCCGATGGCCTGCTGCAGCCGAACAACTACCTGGCCGTGGCCATCGACTACCTGTACCGCAACCGTCCGCAATGGCGCAGCGACGCCGCCGTGGGCAAGACCGTGGTGTCCAGCGGCCTGATCGACCGTGTCACCGAGCGCCTGGGCCGTGAGTTGTACGAAGTGCCGGTGGGCTTCAAGTTCTTCGCCCAGGGGCTGTTCGACGGCTCGCTCGGCTTCGGTGGTGAGGAGAGTGCCGGTGCCTCGTTCCTGCGCAAGGACGGCACGGTCTGGGCCACCGACAAGGACGGCCTGATTCCGGCGCTGCTGGCGGCCGAGATGACTGCCCGCACCGGTCGTAACCCGAGCCAGGCTTACAACGACCTGACTGCCGCGCTGGGCAAGCCATACGCCACCCGCGTCGAGGCCAAGGCCGATGCCCGGCAGAAGGCGGCCCTGAGCAAGCTGGCACCGGAGCAGGTGAAGTCGACCGAACTGGCGGGTGAGCCGATCGTACAGATCCTCAGCCAGGCGCCGGGTAATGGCCAGGCGATTGGTGGCTTGAAGGTGATGACAGCCAATGGCTGGTTTGCCGCGCGGCCTTCGGGCACTGAAGACATCTACAAGATCTACGCCGAGAGCTTTGTCGACGAGGCGCACCTCAAGCGCCTGGTGGAAGAGGCGCAGGTGCTGGTGGATGCGGCGATTGCCTGATTGACATGAGGGGGGCCGCAGTGCGGCCCCTTTCACTTATGCAACATCGACCAGGACGATCTCGCTGTCCTCGATCGCGGTCACTCGCAGCACTGCTTCCTGCTCGATCGCCACGCCATCCCGGCCCTTGGCACGCAGGCCATTGACCTCCACCAGCCCCTTGGCCGGCACCAGGTAACCCCGGCGCCCGGCTTCGAAGCGGTACTCGGCGGTTTCACCGGCACGCAAGGTGGCTGCCAGCAAGCGCGCATCGGCGCGGATCTGCAGGCTGTCCTCATCCCCCGCACGGCCGCTGGCCAGGGTCACGAAGCCTTCGCCACGTTCACCTTTGGGGAATGGGCGGACACCCCACGACGGCGCATCGCCAACTTTCTCCGGCACGATCCAGATCTGGAAAATGCGGGTATCGACCTCTTCCAGGTTGTACTCGCTGTGCACGATGCCGCTACCGGCACTCATCACCTGCACGTCGCCCGCTTCGGTACGGCCTTTGTTGCCCAGGCTGTCCTGGTGGGTAATGGCGCCTTCACGCACATAGGTGATGATTTCCATGTCGCGGTGCGGGTGCGGCGGGAAGCCGCTGCCGGCGGCGATCAGGTCGTCGTTCCAGACCCGCAGGTTGCCCCAGTGCATGCGCGCCGGGTCGTAGTACTCGGCAAACGAGAAGTGGTGATGAGCGTCGAGCCAGCCGTGGTTGGCGTGGCCGAGGCCTTCGAAGGGTCGCAGTTGCAGCATGGTCGTGCTCCTTGAATCAGTGGAATGAAGCCATGATGCGGCAAAAATAGATCGAAAATAAGCGTAAATATCGACTGATTATGATCAGGAAAATAGATTGAAGCTGGCGATGTGGATTATGCGATTCATCGCCTAATCCACTGATCTGCAAGCATTCGCTGGCGATTTTCGGCAGATGCGGCGAACATGGCCCGCTGATTTGATTTTCAACGGAGTGACCGTGGCCCACGAGCAACCCCAGGCCCCCGCCGAACTGACCCCGCCCGCCCAGCTGCCCTGGTTGCGCCGCCTGGCTGCCCGCCTGCTGGGCCGTGGCCTGACCCAACTGCAGGCCCAACACCGCGACTCCTGGTTCCTTGGCCACGTCACCGGCCAGCGCAGCGGCCATGCCGATGGCCTGCGCGAAGGCTTCGAGCGTGGCCGAGTGGAAGGCTACGAGGCCGGGCGCCAGGTGCTGGTGATCCGCGACGCCCGCCCGGCCACCGCCGCCGTGCCCGGGCAGGACGACAACCTGTTCGACGATTGGCGCCTGCCGTTGAGCGCCGAGCTGAAAAAACGCTTCAAGGCCGACGTTGCCCAGCGCATGCCCGCCGAGGCCCAACCCAGCGCGGCGCAGTGGAAGCTGATCTTCAGCGACACGCCGTCCACCTGCGTGGTGGCCGGGGCCGGGGCGGGCAAGTCGACCTCGCTGGTGCTGCGCATCCTGCTGCTGCGTCACTACCTGGGCTACGAGCTGGACGCGATGACCGTGGTCACCTTCACCCGCGAATCGCGCAAGGACTTCATCAAGCGCCTGGTGCAGGTATTCGCCCTGTGGCAGCTCGACCTGCAACCGGCCAAGGCCCGCGAGCTGGTGCGGACCTTCCATTCGCGGATCCTGCCGCTGGTGCGCAGCTTGCCGGGCTTCGGCCAGGTGCGCGCGTTCGAGACCCTGGGCAACGAGATGCCGGCTGGCCGCGAGGCGGAGGCCGACAGCAACCCGTTCGACCTGCGCCTGAACGATGCCCAGCGCCAACAGCTCAACCAGTGCTACAGCCAGTTGCTCGGCGCCAGCCCGCGCTTCGCCGAGATTGTCGCCACCTTGCGCCGCGAGGCCCTGCAACTCAAGCCACTGGACCCGGACCACCCGGATGTGCAAAAGCGGGTGCAGGTCACCCAGCTGGCCGCCCAGCGTGACGAAGAATTGTGCGACGTGATCGAAGACCTGTGGTTCGCCGCTGGCGCCTGGCCGATCAAGGGTATCGAGCCCTGCCGCGAAACCGTCGAGATCCGTGGTAGCCGGTTCCATGTGCATGGCCGCCTGCAAGGCCTTGATGCCTGGGTGGTGCTG
This sequence comes from Pseudomonas sp. MN1F, assembly GCF_009391885.1. Lineage (GTDB taxonomy): Bacteria > Pseudomonadota > Gammaproteobacteria > Pseudomonadales > Pseudomonadaceae > Aquipseudomonas. The sequence goes on from NZ_VZII01000024.1 coordinate 54,637, forward strand.
GGCTTCGACCCGGCGGAAAGCGCCCAGTACCAACGCCCCGGCGCCAAGCTGGCAGTGCGAGCCGAGTGGGCGGTCAAGCGCACCTTGTTGCAGGCGTTCTGCGACAAACCGTTGATCTGGCTCGACAACTACGCCATGGCCCGGCGCCTGGCGGCATCGCTGGCCGGCGATGCCGTGGCCGGGCCCGGTTTCGAGTACAAGGTCAAAGGTGAGCTGGCCGCGGCGCCGCTGCTCGACGCCTTCGTCGGCGCCGCCAACTTCATCGAGAACCTTGGCCTGGAGGTAAACCCGGCCGTGGCGGCCATGAGCTTCCCGGCCGGCGACACCGACGCGCTGTTCTTCGAGGCCTTGGCCCTGTACTGGAAAGCCCTGGAAGCGCACCTGCTCGACCAGTCGCCACCGGTGATGAGCTACAACCGCATGTTCGCCCTGTTCGGCGAGAACAACCCGGAGAACCTGCGGCTGCTGCCCGACCCGTTGCTGCGGCCACTGGCGCACTTGATGATCGACGAGTTCCAGGACGTTTCGCCGCAGATCGTCAGCTGGCTGCGCGCCAGCCTCGCGGAAATCCGCCGCCGTGGCCCGGCCATGCACACCGGGCGCAATGCCCAGCATGCCTCGCTGATGTGCGTGGGCGACGACTGGCAGTCGATCTATGGCTGGCGCGGCAGTTCGCCGAAGTACTTCATGGAGTTCACCAAGGCCTTCCCGTCACCGGCCAATACCCGGGTGATGCTGGTCGACAACTACCGCTGCCAGCAGCAGGTCATCGATGCCGCCGAGCACCTGGTCAAAGGCACACCGGCCATTGCCGGCAAGAAGGCCCGCGCCAGTGGGCCGGCCGCCGAGCTGCCGGGTGCCCCGGTGCGGGTCTTCGACCGGGATGAGGCGGCGCTGGGCGAGACGCTGATCGAGCATTACCAGCGCGGGGAGTCGGTGATGATGCTGTACCGCAAGGGCAGCGACAAAGCCCTGATGAGCGAGCACCTGCAAAGCGTACTGCACGCCGAAGCCCAGTTGCCTGCCGAGCAACGGCGCCTGCGCCAGCTGACCTACCACAGTGCCAAGGGCTTGCAGGCCGATGCGGTGTTCATGCTAGGCGATTGCCAGTACCTGACCAGCTCGCCGTACAAGAACCAGGTGTACCGCCAGGCTGGCCTGGGCAAGGCCGGCGATGCCCAGCCGTTCGACACGGCGCAGAAGGAAGAGGTGCAGCGCCTGGCCTATGTCGCGGTGACCCGTGCGGTCAGGCACTGCTATTGGCATGTGGAGGCGGCCAACGCAGAAGCGATGGGCGTGCCGCGGGCGTCGAGCCAGGTGGATGGGCGGCAGGCCTTCTTCGAAGACCTGCGCGGCCAGTGATCACGCGTCCAAAGTTTCCACTTGCCGGGTAAGGCTCAGCAGCAGGCCGTCCTCGACCTCTTGCTGCGCGCGCGTCAAGGCGTCCATGGCATCCTTGAACGCTGCCTCCTCGAGTGGCACGCGCCGTAGCATGCCGCTTGCGTCCAAAGGCGAATCCGGCATGGCTGCGCTCAGCACCCGGGTTATGGCGCTGTCAAGTCGGGGGACGGGGTCGTATTGTTCATCCCAGCAATGGAACAGGTAGTCGACGCCGGGCCGCCAGAAATCGGTTATAGCTTCGAACTGGCTGGCATATCTGGCTTTTAGGTAGTCAACCCAGACCGGTTCCCCGATCATCCAACGCTGCCGGGCCGCAACGTCGGCATCGCGTTCGAGCACGGCCGCGCCTACGTTGTCGATGATCGTCTGGTTGATCCTTGCAGCACTTCGATAAAGCATGCCGCGGCTGGGCTCGGGAAAGTCGAGGTGCTCGGCCAGGGACTGTCGCAGGGCGAGGCGGACCTCAATGTCATCGACCGCGCCCGTTTGCAGGTCCACATCAGGGTAGGCTGCAGGGTAGTCCAACGCGTCGTAGGGCGGTAATTCATCGTCCAGGGCCTTGTTCAACAGCGCCTGTTTGCGCAGATTGCGCTGGAGGCTGATGCGATCTGCCAGGTGGTTGACCTGTTCCCGGCGATACAGCTGGCGATACAGGTCGACAAGCGGTTTGGCGCTGCCCTGTGCCTGGCCCGCTGCCCGATCGGCCAGCAATTCGACCTCCAAAGCGCTGAAGGCATCGGCGCCGGCATCGCCACAGGTGGGAGGGAAGAGTCTCGCCACCGCCGTCAGGCGCTCTCGCAGCGCAGTGTCTTCACCGGCTTGCTCCAGCAGTGACCATACCCGCGTGCGCAGGCCGTGTGGATCGCGTTGCGCTTCCTTCGAGTAGGTCAGGCGTTCGAACACGGCTTGCAGGTCACCATTTTCGTCCTCGTCGAACAGGTCGGCCCAGAGCTGATCCTGCTGGCTGCTCGCCGAGTCTCGCCAAAACCCCTGCCATTCAGGCCGCTCGGGCGTGTGCTCGAAGGCGTTCACACCGCTGGCGCGCAAGCGCCTTAATGATTCGGCCTCGATATTGTTGTAGTTGAACAGCCAGTTGCGTTCAGGCAGCCGGGCGGCGACATCGCGTGCATACGGGCTGCGGAGTATGTTGGCGAGGTCCTGGATATGGTGGATGCGGTTGAACGACAGGTCCAGATAACGCAACTGATACTGTGGCTGGCTCATCAAGGTGGTGAGGCCCTTGGGCCATGCCTGCAACTCGCTGTTGTTCAAGTTCAGATGCCGGAGCCGAGCCATGAAACTGACATCGGGTGCGTGTTGCAAGGGATTGAAGTCCAGGTCCAGCTGTTGCGGATGGACCAGATCCTGGAACTTTGCAGCCAGACCTTCATCGAGTGTGATGCGGTTGCTCCCCAGCCTCAGCACATCCAGCGGCAACTTGCTCAGGAAGGCCAATGTGTCTTCGTCAAGTGTCAGCCGGTTGCGACGCAGGTTCAGCTGGCGCAGGTCCGGCATCGCGGCCAGCACCCGCTGCGCAGTGGGTGAAAGGGATTGCAGGGCATTGCTGGTCAGGTCCAGCGAGCGCAATTTGTGCACTGACCCGAGCACCTGATACAGCGCCTCTGCATTTATTTCCGGGTTGCCGGTCACTTCCAGCGTTTGCAGGTTGGGGAAGCAGGAAAGGAACTGTTCATTCAGATGCTGCAGTTCCAGCTGGGTCAGTTTCAGTTCCCGGATGTGCGGCATGCGGGCGCTGATTGCGGGTAAATCCGCCAGACGCATGCGTTCCAGCTCCAGCTGGTTGCTCCCACCTTCGCGACGCCAGGCCCGTTTGAGTTGCTCGGCACATTGTTGTCTGTCCAGACGATCGTCCAGGCCCTGCGCATTCGCGACCCATTCGTTCAGGTCATGCTCGAGGCTGCGCAACTCTGCCTGCAACCGGCCAATAGCGGCTCCGAGGTCGCCGGTCTCGCTCAATTCGGCCTGCAAGGCCGTAAACTGGCGACTGTCCAAGTCAGGGAACAGTGAGCGCAGCCGCCGCGCAGCAACACTCGCACTGAGGTTGGCTGCGCCGCGACCGCTGAGCGGGTAACCGATACGCCCATGGGCCAGGCGCATGGGCGTGCGAAAACCGGGCTTGATCGCTTGCTGGCCAAGCAGCGTGGCACAGCCGGGGCGGTCGGCAAGCGCGATATCCAGCAATTGGGCTTCGCTCGCGTGCGGATGTGCAGTTTGCAGGGCTTCGCCCAGCAACTGGCTATCAGCATTGGCCAGGCTGGGCCGGTACAGGCCCAGCAAGGCACGGTCAAGGCGGGCGCGGGCTTGCAGGTAGCGGGCTTCTTCAGCCACGCGCAAGGGCACGCGGCCACTCGCCATGCGTTGTCGTTCGCTGCTGCCGGCATGGGCTACCAGCTCTTCCAGTGCGCTAGCGGGCAAGCCGGAAAACTGGCTGCCGAGCGTCTGCGCGGCGGCGCCGGGAGACGTTTGTTGGCGCTTGAGCATGCTGTCGAAGATGTCGCTGCGGCGTTCTGTCAAACGCTTCGCCAATTGCTCATCCAGCGCGCGTGCGCGCTGTTGCGGCGCAATGCCTGGCAGCAACTGTTGCACGGCTTGCTCATCCATCTGCTCCACGACGACGCTGCTCAGGTTACCTGAGTCGAGGTCTTCCCGGCCGATCTCGATGGATAATGCATCGGGGGCATCTTCAGCGCCGAAGTAGACGGCATCCCCCCACTTTTCAGCCCCCGTGAACACCTTCAGCCGGTAACGTGCTGGCCAGCCCGGCATGCCGGTCAGTTCCGGCAGCACGAAATGCTTGTAGGCCGCCAGGGGCAGGCCGTGGCGCACCCGGGTGATGATGCTCTGGGTTTCCTTATCCAGGCGCAGGCGCAGCAAGGTATCGGCCAGCAACGCGGGTGGGCGTGCGCCGCTGATCTGGCTGTGGCGCAGACTGTCTGCATCGCCACCGGCAATGCGCAGGGCCGTGAGTTGTTCCGAGGGTTCAAGGCCGTTGCTGAACTGGCCAAGCCCGTTCAGCAGTTTGCTGTCGTCCCATGCGAGCGGGTCGTCATGTTCCAGCTGCCAACGTTTGTCACCCAGATAGCGCAATGACGGGCTATAGGCATCGGGGGTTTGAGGATGGCGGACACGCCATCTTCCGTCCGTGCCTTTGAACACTTCGTACAACTCCCCCTCAAGCAGCACATGGTCTTTGCCACCAATGACGTAGAGTCCCTGGTCGTTGGTTTGCGCGTCTGCGGGCAGTACTTCTTCGCTGACATAAGCGCGCATATCGGGCTGCCAGAGGCTTTGCCGGCCACCTTTCCAGACGCTTTGCAGTGCATCGACAAACCCCGACGCCTTGAGCAGTTTTGCACCGACGGCAAAGCCGCCGATCGTGGCCGCATTGATGGCCAGCGATTCCAGTTGCAGCAATGCTTCATGGGTATCGCCGTTCTCCCAGGCTTCAAAGCCGGTGAACACCGAATCCATGATGTCGTAGGCGAACACGCCGAGCATGACGACATCTAGCCCAGGCACAAAGAACGCAGCCACATTCAGCACGCTCATGCCGGCGTCAAGCCACCGCGCAAGCCGTTCCTTGCGTGCTTTGGCATCGACATCGGCGGTGGGAACCGCGATTGTTCGGGCATCAGCTTTCAGGCGCCGCGTGTGGTTGCGGTACAGCACCGGCCAGATGGGCAGCGCCAGCTTGGCAGAGTCGAACTGCACCTTGGGATTCACAGCGGGCTTGCGCCCGGATGGGGTTTGTTCGAACAGGGCCTTATCCAGCTTGTCGGTGAGTTCGGCTTGTTTGTCCTGGTCAGCGAATGCGATCAGGAGGCGGCGAAACGTGCTTTGCAGCAAGCGCTGGCGCAAATGCGCACCGGCCTTCTGTAACGAGGGGAATTCCCTGAGTGGTTGCTCCTGATCCTGAGGCATGTAGAGCATGCACGGGTTGGCCTGGTCGGTGCGATCCGGGCCGATCAGCAGGACATCATTCAGCGGGATGCCGAACAGGCTGAAGCGCCAGCAGTGCAGCGAGTCGTCGGCATAGCGCGGTGTAGGGTGGTTATCGCACAGCTGGGTCAACGCATTACGCCCCTTCAGCGTCAAGAGGTTTTTCAGGTAGGCAGTCATTGCCTGGGTTTTCAGCGCTTGGCGGCTTGCGTCAATCCATCGCTGTTCGATCTCTGCTTGCCCAGGCCCTTCGTAAATGGCTTGCAGGTGGTCTTGATAGCGCTGGCCCAGGTCCAGCGCTCGGCATTGATCGATGAACATCTGTGGCGCGAGGCCGCGGGGTCTTTTGTTGCTGCCAGGGCCTTGGGTCAAGGTGTCATAGGGGCCTACTTCCTCAGACCCGGCAAAATTATGCAGGGCGGCTTCCAGCAGGGAGCGTGGTTGCGGTGGCCCGTCGGGTTCGGTGATGAAGGGTTGGGGCTGGTCCAGTGAAATCTCCAGGCCGGGCGGGTTTGTTTGCTCAATGAACACCTTGTAGGGCTGGTGGATGTATTGGGCCTGGTCCACCTCGACATCCAGGCCCAATTGCTGGCTCAGCAACGGTTTGCAGAACTCATGGATCTGCTTGAAGCCCTTGAGCGCGCCGCGTAACGCCTTGAACTGTGTATCGCGATCGCCAATGAGTTGCCGCACAAGCGCCTGGTCGTCCGGGCTGGCTGCAGCGTACCAGCTGTACGGCGCGCCATTTTCATCCAGGTAGTCCTTGCGTACGGCCTGCACGATGCGGCGAGTATGCTCAGGATGCATCGTGCGCGCCCAGAGGGGCAGGCTGCGGTCGATCTGGGCTTGATGGTAGGGCGTGGGTGGGGTTGTCATGCTGATGGTACTCCTGTCGAAAGAAGCGCCATTCGGCAGCCTGCGCGGCAGCAGAGGGTGGTAGTTAGTTGCTTGCACGGGTCGGTCCTGTGCATGCAAGGGTCGGGGAGAGGCCAGCGTGGCCAGGCCGACTGAGGGATGGTGGGGAACGGCATGTTGTCAGGGAGAACTCCAATGCATTCGCTGTGCAGTCCCAAGGATCATTTGCTGGACCTCGATGGTATTGAAATTGCGGTACGCACCTGGGGGCCAGAAGACGGCATCCCGGTGCTGGCCTTGCATGGCTGGCTGGACAATGCGGCCTCGTTCGAGCGCCTGGGGCCGTTGCTGGAAGGCTGCTTCGTGGTGGCCCCCGACCTGGTCGGCCATGGTCGCTCCGATCACCGCCGCCATGACAGTGGCTATTACCTCTGGGAGCACGCCGAGGACATGCTGGCGGTCACCGACAGCCTGGGCCTGTCCCAGTTTCACGTGCTCGCCCACGGCATGGGCACCGGCATCGCCTCGCTGCTGGCCGCCATGACCAGTGGCATCGCCAGCATGATCTTCCTCGATGGCATCGGCGCGCCGTTCACCGTGGCCGAGGATGATCGCGTGCAGCACCTGGCGCGCGCCTATCGGCTGAAGAAAATGGTCCAGCGCAGCCAGTTGCAAGGTTTTGGCGAGCCTGATGGCAGCCGGTTCGACAACCTGGAAACCGCCCTCGAACAACGGCGCAAGCGCCTGGAGGGTGAGCTGTCGGAGGATGCCGCACGGCTGCTGGCCCTGCGCGACCTGTTGCAGCTGGCCGATGGCTATTGCTGGCGCCACGACCCACGGCTGGTGCTGCCCGAGCCCATGCCCCTGACCGAGCGTGAGGCGTGTGACCTGCTGCGGGAAATCCGCTGCCCGTTGTACCTGATGTTCGGCAGGCAGGGCGCATTCACCGGCAACGGTTTCGAACAGCGCCAGGCGGCGCTGCCGGGCCATGCCAAGGTGTCCTGGCACCCCGGTGGGCACCATTTCCACCTGGAGGCGCCGGACCGGGCACTGGTCGATCAGATCCTGCGCATTCTGGCCCGCCATGAGGGAGGGCTGCTGCAGCGCCTGGTGAACGAATAGCGAGTGATGGCCAGCCTGCCGGCTCCTGCGCTAAGGTGACGAACACCTCAAGGAGCGCTGGCATGCGACCGTTCGCCATCAAGCACATCGACCACCTGGTATTGCGGGTCAGCGACCTGCAGCGCAGCGTGGCCTTCTACCGCGACCTGCTGGGCTGCACGGTCAGCCGTGAGCGCCCGGACCTGGGCATGGTTCACCTGGCGACCGGCACGGCGATGATCGACCTGGTGACGCTCGACGGCCCACTAGGCCGGCCGGGTGGTGCGGCGCCGGGGGCCGAAGGGCGCAACCTGCATCACTTCTGCCTGCGTATCGAACCCTTCGATGAACAGGCCCTTACAGCCTACCTGGAGGCGGCAGGGGTGTCGGTCGAAGCGGCCGAGAAACGCTATGGCGCCGAAGGCGAAGGGCTGTCGCTGTACTGCTTCGACCCTGATGGCAATCAGGTCGAGCTCAAGGGCCCGGTCGAGGCCGAGGTGCAGCGGTTTCTGGGGTGATGGCATCTGGCGATGCTGGCAAGTGGATATTGCGGCAAAGCCGATTATGCTTCAATTACCTTGCTGCGATCCGAGGCAGCTGACCTCGTCGTGCTTCGCGCAACCAATGCTAGCCCTAGGGCCTGGGTGCGACGGTGAAATGGGTGTGAGGTACTCCGGCCTGCGATAACGACAAGACGGAGGCACACCATGGCGGTTCTCGACAGCGCGTCCTCGGGCAGTAGCGCGCCCCAACGGGGTATTACCAAGGAGGAGCGCAAGGTTATTTTCGCCTCCTCGCTAGGTACCGTGTTCGAATGGTACGACTTCTACCTGTACGGCTCGCTGGCAGCAATCATCGCCAAGCACTTCTTCGCCGGCGTCAATGAAACCACCTCGTTCATCTTTGCCTTGCTGGCCTTCGCCGCCGGCTTTGCGGTGCGGCCGTTCGGCGCTATCGTGTTCGGCCGCCTGGGCGACATGATCGGGCGCAAGCACACCTTCCTCATCACCATCGTCATCATGGGCCTGTCCACCGCGGTGGTGGGGCTATTGCCCAGCTACGCGGCGATTGGCGTGGCGGCACCGATCATCCTGATCACCCTGCGTCTGCTCCAGGGCCTGGCACTGGGCGGTGAGTACGGCGGTGCGGCCACCTATGTCGCCGAGCACGCGCCCAAGGGCCGGCGCGGCTACTTCACGGCGTGGATCCAGACTACCGCCACGCTTGGCCTGTTCCTCTCGCTGCTGGTGATCCTGGCCTGCCGCACCGTCATGGGCACCGAGGTGTTCGAGGCCTGGGGCTGGCGGGTGCCATTCCTGTTGTCGATCCTGCTGCTGGCGATTTCGGTGTACATCCGCATGCAGCTCAACGAGTCGCCGGTGTTCATGAAGATGAAAGCCGAAGGCAAGGCGTGCAAGGCGCCGCTGACCGAGTCGTTCGCCCGCTGGGACAACCTCAAGGTAGTGATCATGTCGCTGCTCGGCGGTACGGCGGGGCAGGCGGTGGTGTGGTACACCGGGCAGTTCTATGCGCTGTTCTTCCTGCTGCAGATGCTCAAGATCGACCCGCAGACCGCCAACCTGCTGATCGCCGGGTCGTTGCTGATCGGCACGCCGTTCTTCATTTTCTTCGGCAGCCTGTCGGACCGCATTGGCCGCAAGAAAATCGTCATGGCTGGCTGCATCATCGCCGCGTTGACCTATTTCCCGATCTTCAAGGCGCTGACCGAGTACGGCAATCCGGACGTGTTCGTCGCCCAGGAGCAGAACCCGGTGGTGGTGGTCGCCGACCCTGGCCAGTGCTCGTTCCAGTTCGACCCGGTGGGCAAGGCCAAATTCACCAGCTCCTGCGACATCGCCAAGAGCCTGCTGGCCAAGCGGGCGATTCCCTACACCAACCAGGTGGCCGAACCTGGCAGCGTGGCGCAGGTGCGCATTGGTGAACGGGTGATCCCGAGCTTCGATGGCAGCAAGCTGGCGGCCGCCGACTTGAAGACCCAGAGCGATGCCTTCACCGCGACCATGGGCGGCGCCTTGAAAGAGGCGGGCTACCCGGAAAAGGCCGACCCGGCGAAGATCCACTACCCGATGGTGCTATTGCTGCTGACCATCCTGGTGATCTACGTGACCATGGTCTACGGGCCGATCGCCGCCTGGCTGGTTGAATTGTTCCCGGCGCGCATCCGCTACACCTCGATGTCGTTGCCGTACCACATCGGCAACGGCTGGTTCGGGGGGTTCCTGCCGACGGTGGCGTTCGCCATGGTGGCGGCGACCGGGGATATCTATTACGGCTTGTGGTACCCGATCGTGATTGCGCTGATGACGGCGGTGCTGGGGATCTGCTTCCTGCCCGAGACCAAGGATCGGGATATCAGTTAGGCAGGCCTGGCCTCTTCGCGGCTAAAGCCGCTACAGCCGCGAAGAGGCCGGTACAGGTACACCTCAATCGAAATAGCCCCGCAGGCTGAAGGCGTACCCGGTATCCACTCCCTTGGCCTCACCCCGGCTCCAGCGCTTCTTCAGCACGAATTCAAAAGCCGGTTCGTACAGCCCGTCCCTGATCAGCGCCCCTGCCAGCACCTCGACGTCGTACCAGCCGTTGTCCAGCTCGATCATCGGCCGCCCCGGCACCTGATAGCGGGCCAGCAGGTCACCCAGCGTCTTGGGGGTGAAGTGCTGCAGGACGCGCCACGTGTACAGCATCACCGCACGGTTCTCGACTTGCAGCACATAGCCGTTGCGTCGGTGCTTGAGGCGGCTGCCGGGTTCGAGCAAGGCCGGCGTGTGGCCATCGAGGGTGAACACGATGTGATAGGGCAGGTTGTCGACCCCCGCCAGCGGTACCACCACGCCTTCGGCCACGGCCTTGTCGCCGCTGTCGTTGCTGGTGAACTCGCGGGCCAGGTCGTCGGACAGGTGATTTTCGTGTTTGAAACGATCGAGCAGCTGGATATCACCCAGCAGGAAATAGTCGACCAGGTCGTTGAGCACTTCGCTGAATTCGTGGCGCATCTGTTTTCCTTGTTGTGGCGCACGGGATACAGCTGCAATGTAGCCAATGGCAGCATTGGCTGCCATGGGCGTTGCTCAGTGTTTCTGGGCGATCTGGATCAGGTTGCCGCAGGTATCGTCGAACACCGCGACGGTGACCGGGCCGAGGCGCGTGGGCTCCTTGATGAACACGACGCCAGCCTTGCACAGGCGGGTGTACTCGGCCTGGATATCACGCACACCGAAGGAGGTGGCCGGAATGCCGTCCTGTTTCAGCGCTTGCTTGTAGATCCTGGCCGCCGGGTGCGCATCGGGCTCCAGCAGCAACTCGACACCATTGGGGTCGTTGGGTGAGGTCAGCGTCAGCCAGCGATGCTGGCCCATGGGGATGTCGTGCTTGGGCTCGAAGCCGAGAACGTAATGGTAGAAAGCCAGGGCCTTGGCCTGGTCGTCGACGAGGATGCTGGTAACAACGATCTTCATAGGCGCACACCGTACCTGCGGGTCGTTACCTACCAGTAAAGACGGCTCTGGCCCAATTCACCAGCGAGGCCTGGCCCGGCTCCTTTACGTTGCTGCATTTCCAGATGGGGGCATAGGTTGTTCGGCAATAGCCTTGGCCAGCAATCCCATCTCAGCAAGGAGTAATGCATATGAAGTTCAGGGTTATGGTTGTACTTCTGATCGCTACGGGTCTCGCGCAAGCACAACAGCAGTTGAATACCCGTGACGGCGGCAGCCAGATCGACGATTTGAAAACATTCCAGGCGGATGCCGTCGATGGCAGAGATGCTGATGCGATGGAAAAACTATCCCGAAAGAAACGCGGCGTTGCCCCGGTCGTGGGAATGCTGTGCGAGCACGGGTACAAGTTGATTGGCGATGATTGTGTAGTCGCCAACATCCCCTTCGAGTGACGACGATCGAAAATAGGGTTATGGGCCTAGGCACGTTGGTGTGCAGTTCTGCGACTACAGCAGTGTGTTGACTGAAATGTCCCAGTCACCGGGAAGCCGGCGACTGGGACATTGCTGCTTACAGCCAGCCCTTGATCTGCCGCGCCACTGCCTCGGTGGAGATGCCATAGCGGTCATGCAAGGTCGGCAACGCCCCGGCATCGAGGAACGCGTCCGGCAGGGCGATCTGGCGGAAGGTCGGGGTCACGCCATTGCGCAGCAGCACGCCGGCCACCGCTTCACCCAGCCCGCCGATGATCGAGTGGTTCTCCGCCGTCACCACCAGCCGCCCCGGCTTGCGGGCCTCGGCCAGGATCGTCGCTTCGTCCAGCGGCTTGATGGTCGGCACATGCAGCACCGACACATCCACGCCATCCTTGTGCAGCTGTTCGGCGGCCTCCAGTGCGCGCATGGTCATCAGCCCGCTGGCAATCACCAGCACGTCACGGCCACCGCGCACCACCTGGGCCTTGCCCAGCTGGAAGCGGTAGTCGTAGCGGTCCAGCACCAAGGGCACGTTGCCGCGCAGCAGGCGCATGTACACCGGGCCCTGGTGGGCGGCGATGGCCGGTACCGCCTGTTCGATCTCCAGGGCGTCGCACGGGTCGATCACCATCAGGTTGGGCATGGCGCGCATGATCGCCAAGTCGTCGGTGGCCTGGTGGCTGGGGCCATAGCCAGTGGTCAGGCCGGGCAGGGCGCAGACGATCTTGACGTTGAGGTTTTCTTCGGCAATGGCCATGCAGATGAAGTCATAGGCGCGCCGCGAGGCAAACACCGCATAGGTGGTGGCGAACGGAGTGAAGCCTTCGCGGGCCATACCGGCCGCGGCGCTCATCAGCAGCTGTTCGGCCATGCCCATCTGGTAGAAGCGCTCCGGGTGGGCTTTGGCGAATATATGCAGGTCAGTGTATTTGGACAGGTCGGCGCTCAGCCCGACGATGTCCTGGCGCTGCTCGGCCAGCCTGGCGAGGGCATGGCCGAACGGCGCAGGGCGAGTCGGTTGGCCTTCGGCGGCAATCGAGGCGATCATCGCCGAGGTGGTCAGGCGTTTTGCTGCTACGGTCGGGTTGTTCATGCGCGGCTCCCGGCGTCCAGTGCTTGCAGGGCGAGGTCCCATTCGTGTTCGTCGACACGGATGAAGTGAGTCTTGTCGCGGTTTTCGAGGAAGGGCACGCCCTTGCCCATGCGCGTGTCGCAGACGATCACCCGCGGTTGCGCGCCGGTATGGGCGCGGGCCAGGTCGAACGCCTTGACCAGGGCGTCGAGGTCATTGCCGTCGACCCGTTGCACGAACCAACCGAAGGCCTGCCAGCGGTCGACGATGGGTTCGAAGGCGAGGATTTCACTGGCATGGCCGTCGGCCTGCTGGTTGTTGACGTCGATGAGGGCGATCAGGTTGTCCAGCTGCCAGTGGCTGGCGGACATCGCCGCTTCCCAGGTCGAGCCTTCGTTCAGCTCGCCATCGGACAGCAGGTTATAGACCCAGCTGGTCGAACCCTTGCGCTTGAGGCCCAGGCAGGCGCCGACGGCAATGCCCAGGCCGTGGCCGAGCGAGCCGCCGGTGATTTCCATGCCGGGGGTATAGGCGGCCATGCCGGACATCGGCAGGCGGCTGTCGTCGCATCCATAGCTTTCCAGTTCATCCTCGGCGATTACCCCGGCTTCGATCAGCGCGGCGTACAGGGCGATGGCGTAGTGGCCGATGGACAGGTAGAAACGGTCGCGCTGTTCCCACTCGGGGTTGGCCGGGTCCAGGCGCAGGGCGTGGCAGTAGGCCACGGCCAGCAAGTCGGCGGCGCCAAGGGCTTGGCCGATATAGCCCTGGCCCTGGACCTGGCCCATGCGCAGGGCGTTACGGCGGATGTTGTAGGCGCGCGCAGCCAGAGGCCGCGCACCCGGGGTAGCGGGTACGGCATTCATGGGGTAGCTCCTTACTAGGGAAATTAACGGTTGACCAGGCTCGCAGGTACGCGGAACACCAGTGCTGCACCGACGATCAGCACGGCGCTGATCAGGTACATGCCAATGGCGTTGTTACCCAGGGTGCTGGTGACCCAGCCGATCAGGAAGGGTGAGCAGAACCCGGCCAGGTTGGCGAAGCTGTTGACTGCGGCGATGCCGGCGGCGGCCGACACCCCCCCAAGCAGCGTGGTCGGCAGCATCCAGAACAGCGACGAGGCCGAGAGGATGCCGGACGCCGCCAGGCACAGGCTGAGGATCGACAGGCTCAGGTGGCTGGCGAACACTGCCGCCAGGGTCAGGCCCAGGGCCCCGGCCAGCATCGGGATCGCCAGGTGCCAGCGCCGCTCGCGGTGGCGGTCACCGCTGCGTCCCGCCAACAGCATGGCGCCGATGGCGCAGAGGTAGGGCAGGCTGGTCAGCAAGCCGATGTGCAGCGGGTCGGCGACGCCGGCATTGCGCACCAGGGTCGGCAACCAGAAGGTGATCGCGTACTGGCCCATGACCACGCAGAAGTAGATGCCGGCCAGCAGCCACAGGCGGCGGTCGCGGATGAAGTCGGCCACCGAGCCATGCTGCACCTTGTGCTGCTCGTCCTCGGCCAGCTCCTTGCGCAGCAGGGCCTTTTCCTCGTCGTTGAGCCAGTGCGCCTGGTGCACGCCATCCTTGAGGTAACTGAGCACCAGGATGCCTACCAGCACGGTCGGCACCGCTTCGAGCACGAACATCCACTGCCAGCCGGCCCAGCCGTGCACGCCGGCGAAACGCTCCATGATCCAGCCCGACAGCGGCCCGCCGACCATGCCCGAGAGTGGGATGGCGATGAACCACAGGGCGGTCATCTTCGCCCGCCGGTACGACGGGAACCAGTAGGTCAGGTACAGCAGCAGGCCTGGTGCCAGCCCGGCTTCGGCGACGCCGAGGAAGAAGCGCAGCACATAGAACTGCCAGGCTGTCTCGACGAAGGCGAACAGCGCCGAAATCAGGCCCCAGGTGATCATGATGCGGGCGATCCAGCGCCGTGCGCCGACCTTGTGCAGGATGATGTTGCTCGGCACTTCGCAGAGGAAGTAGCCGATGAAGAACATCCCGGCACCCAGGCCGTAGACCGCTTCGGACAGGGCCAGGTCATCCATCATCTGCAGCTTGGCGAAGCCGACGTTGACCCGGTCGAGATAGGCGCACAGGTAGCACAGCATGAGAAAGGGCATCAGCCGCCAGGCCGTCTTGCGATAGGCATTGCTGCGCGCGGCCATGGCCGCGTCGAGGGTTAGGGTGGTCATGTCGATCTGATCTCTTGTTGTTATCGATTGCCCTGCCGTGGCGGGGCTCAGATGCGATACATAGTGGGTGGGGGCGTCAGTGAATCAGCATGCCCCCGTTGACGTCCAGCGTGATGCCGGTGAGATAGCTGGAAAGGTCGCTGGCCAGGAACAAGGCGGCGTTGGCCACGTCGCGGGCCTCGCCCAAGCGGCCCAGGGGGATGCCGTCGATGATGGCGTGGCGGCGCTCGTCCTGCATCAGGCCGCCGGTGATGTCGGTATGGATCAGGCCGGGCGTGATGGCGTTGACCCGCACATTGTCCGGCCCCAGTTCGCGGGCCATGGCCTTGCCCAGACCCAGCACGGCGGCCTTGGCGGCGCTGTAGTGCGGGCCGCCGAAGATGCCGCCGCCACGCTGCGCCGACACTGACGACATGCAGACGATACTGCCTGAGCGCTGGGCACGCATGGACGGGATCACGGCCTGGGACATCAGCAGCGTGCCGCGCAAGTTTACGTCGAGGATGCGGTCATAGTCCTTGCCGGTGATGTCCAGGGTTTTCACCGGTTGGGTGATACCCGCGTTGTTGACCAGCACATCGATGCGACCGAAATGCGCCAGGACCTCGGCCACCGCATCACGCACCTGGGCTTCGTCGGCGACGTTGGCGGCCAGGCCCAGGTGGCCATCGCCCAGCTGCGCGGCGGCGTCGCGGGCGGCTTGCAGGTCGAGGTCGAGGATGGCCACCTTGGCGCCTTGGGCGGCAAAGGCCTGGGCGGTGGCGCGGCCGATACCGCGGGCAGAGGCGGCGCCGGTGACGATTGCGATTTTACCTTCGAGCAGCATGGGTGTACTCCGGATGTTTGTTGTTGTGGGCAACAGCTTGGTATCCGGACGAGGGCTGGGCAACGCAGTGCGCTTCAGCCTATGCTGAAAAAAATTCAGCACAGGGCAGGGGCGTGATCACGTTCGAGGCCCGTGACACCCAAGGAATACGATGAATCACGATCCGGGCAAGAAGCCCTTGCAACTGCCGCCGCTGAAAGCGATTCAGGCCTTCGAGCAGGCCGCACGCTTTGGTAACGTCGCGCGCGCCGCTGAGCAGCTCAACTTGACCCCGTCGGCGGTCAGCCACCAGATCGCCAACCTGGAGGCACTGATCGGCCGGCCGTTGTTCCTGCGCACAGCCAAGGGGGTGACCTTGACGGCGGCGGGGGATCAGTACCTGCGCGAGGTTTCCGGCATCTTGCAAAGCCTGGCCACCGCCACCGAGCGGGCCGGTAGCGCGGTCGGCTTCGACTGCCTGCGCCTGCATTCGGCGCCGAGCTTCGGCCTGCTCTGGCTGTTGCCGCGGCTGGAGCAGTTTCGCGCCAGCCACCCGGATATCCAGATCAACCTGTCGTGCTCCTATGAAGCGCTGCACTTTGGCCGCCACCAGATCGACGTCGATATCCGCCATGGCTACCCCAACTGGCCGAGCCTGGAGGTACGCACCATCCGCCACGAGCGCGCCACGGTGCTGGCGTCGCCGGCGCTGTTGGCACGCCAGCCGATCGACCAACCGGCCGATTTGCTGGGGCAGAACCTGATCCTCTCCGAGTCGGCGCTGGTGCAATGGCCGTTGTGGTTCGCCCAGCAGGGCGTGTCGCTGCCACAGGCACCGTTTGCCTTGAGCTTTGACCGCTCGTACATGAGCCTGGAGGCAGCCACCCATGGCTACGGGTTCATTCTGGAAAGTTCGCTGCTGGCGCAGGACTATGTGGCGCGTGGGCAACTGGTACCGGTGTTCGGCGCCGAGCAGGCAAGCCCGGTCAGTGCCCATCACCTGGTGTTTCCGCGGGGGCATGCCGAGCTGCCGCGGGTGAGGCGGTTTCTGGCATGGATGCAGGGGCAGTTGGGGCATGATTTCAGTTATTGAGTGCCCGCACCGGCAACACAAGAAAACTATGTTCAAGCCTTAGGCAAATCCTTCATCACCCGGCAGCCCGCTGAATCAGGCCACAGGGTAAAGTGGCAGGAAAATTCCAAGGCGCCCGCGAACGGCGCCAACGAGGTGCCTGTGGCTTCCTACACCCTGCGACAACTGAAGTATTTCGTCACCACCGTCGAGGCCGGCAGCGTCGCCGAGGCCTCGCGGCAGCTGTACATCGCCCAGCCATCGATCTCCACGGCCATCAAGAGCCTGGAAGAAAGCTTCGGTGTGCAGCTGTTCATCCGCCACCACGCCCAGGGCGTGTCGCTGACCCCCAGCGGCAAGCGCTTCTACGCCAAGACCAAATCGCTGCTGCAGATGGCCCACGAGTTCGAGCAGAACGCCCTGGCCGACAACGACACGGTGGCCGGGCAGATCGACATCGGCTGCTTCGAAACCGTGGCGCCGCTGTACCTGCCGCGGCTGATCGCCGGCTTTCGCGAACGCTATCCGGGCGTGGATATTCGCTTGCGCGATGGCGAGCAGCAGGACCTGATCCAGGGTTTGACTGCCGGCACGTTCGACCTGGCGTTTCTCTACGACCACGACCTGGATGGCACCATCGAGGCCGAACCGTTGATGCCGCCGCAGAAGCCTTACGTGCTGTTGCCCGAGAAGCACCGCTTCGCCGGCCAGGCGCAGGTGTCGCTGCGGGACCTGTGCCCGGAGCCGATGATCTTGCTGGACGTGGCGCCGAGCCGGACCTACTTCGTCAGCCTGTTCAATGAAATGGGCCTGACGCCGAATATCGTCTTCAGTTCGCCGTCGATCGAGATGGTGCGCGGGATGGTGGGGCAGGGCTTCGGGTTTTCATTGCTGGTGACCCGGCCGCATTCGGAATGCACGTATGACGGGCAGAAGCTGGTGATGATCGACATCGCCGAGCCGGTGGCGTTGTCGGGGTTGGCGGCGGCGCACCTGAAGCGGGTGCAGCTGACCAAACCCGCGCAGTTGTTTGTCGAGTTTTGCCGCGAAGAACTGGCCAAGTTCTGAAAAAGCTTCGCGGGTAAACCCGCTCCCTGGAGGAGCGGGTTTACCCGCGAAAAGGGCGCAGAGCGCCCCCAGCTATCCCACATGGATCACTGCTGATCCGGCACCACTGCAATCACGTCGATTTCCATCAGCCACTCGGCCTGGGCCAAGCCGGCCACCACCAGCCCGGTGGAGATCGGGTACACACCCTTGAGCCACTTGCCGACTTCCTTGTACACCGGCTCACGGAAGCGCGGGTCGGTGATGTAGGTGGTGGTCTTGACGATGTGCGACAGATCGGAGCCGGCCTCTTCAAGCAGCTGCTTGACGTTTTTCATCGCCTGCTCGGCCTGCGCCCGAGGGTCACCCAGGCCAACCAGCTTGCCTTCGAAGTCGGTACCGACCTGGCCGCGCACGTAGATGGTGTTACCGGCCCGCACCGCCTGGCACAGGTCGTTGTCCAGGGTCTGGTTGGGGTAGGTTTCCTTGGTGTTGAACATGCGGATGCGAGTATGGGTAGGCATCAGTGGGCTCCAAAGGTGCTGACGTTGCTGATCGGGTTTGCTTGCTCATCCGCGTCGCGCTGCTCGCGGTCGCGGTAGGCCAGGTAGGTGCGTTGCGTGGCGATATGGCCGGCGACGTGCTTGGCGTCGTGCCACACGCCCCAGATGAACGACGAGCCACGGCGCGACAGCCAGGGCAGGCCGAGGAAGTACACGCCCGGCTCACGGGCTACGCCGCGCTGGTGCTGGGGCTTGCCGTTGGCGTCGAAGGTGTCGACCTGCAACCAGCTGAAGTCCACGCCGTAGCCGGTGGCCCAGATGATGCTGGTGACGCCGGCCTGGGCCAGGTCCAGTTGCTGCAGCGGGTTGACCATGCAGTCCGGGTCAGCCAGGCGCTTGCGTGCTTCAGGCTCTTGCGGCAGGTCCAGGCCGTTGCGCTCGATGTAGGCATCGGCGGCATCCAGCAGGGCCAGGTAGTTCTCGTCGCCGCGGTTGATGTTGTCGACCAGGTTGTCCTGGAAGCGTGCCACGCCGTTTTCGAACGACTGGGTCAGGCCGACCAGGGTCATGCCCTGGTGGGCGAGGGCGCGGAAGTCCACGGTGTGGCCGCCCCGCGCGCCGCTGACGGCGATGGTTACGTGTTCACGGCCCGGCTTGGCGATTTCCGCGTCCCACTCGCCCAGTACGCCCAGCCACCAGCAGAAGTCGCGGTTGCGGTAGGCCCGTGGCGGGCGGTCGTGGGCGCCGACCGACAGGTATACCTGGCGCCCGGCGCGCATCAGTTCTTCGGCAATCTGCACACCGGAGGAACCGGCGCCCACCACCAGCACGGCGCCTTCAGGCAGCTGCTCGGGGTTGTAGTAGGCGGCGGAGTGGATCTGGTGCAGGTTGGCATCTTTCGGCGCGATGGCCGGGATGACCGGTTTCTGGAACGGGCCAGTGGCGGCCACCACGCGGTTGGCGCGGATCACGCCTTCGTTGGTCTCGACGGTGAAGCCGGGGCGGTCGGCGTTGCGTACCACCTTCTTCACTTCGATGCCGGTGCGTACCGGCAGGTTGTACTTGCGTACGTACTGTTCGAAGTAGTCGGCGACCTGGTCCTTGCCGGCGAAGGCGTCGGCGTCGAGGTTGAATTCCAGCCCCGGGAAGCGGTCGTGCCAGACTGGGCCGTTGGCCACCAGCGAATCCCAGCGGCCGGTGCGCCAGGCCTCGGCGATACGGTTGCGCTCCAGCACCAGGTGCGGCACGCCGAGCTTGTTCAGGTGTTCGCTCATGGCCACGCCGGCCTGGCCGGCGCCAACCACGAGGGTGTCGATTTCGATGTTGTTCAGTGTCATGTCCGAGCCCTTGTTCAGGCGGTTTTTGTCAGGTCGGTTTGGAGGACCGCCATTGCCTGGGGCCAGACTAGGGATGCCTGGAAAATCGCGAAAATAGTATTTAGCTGGGGCTTGCCGATAAAACGGCGAAGGCCCCGATTTGCCTGGGCTTGCCCGGGGTTTTCGGGGCTTCTCCTGCGGTATTGGCCGGCCTTAGTTTTTTCCTGTTCAAGGCACAGGAAAATGTTGGTTTCAAAGCCCTGAGGGTTCCGCCCAGAATGCTGGGCATCGCACAGAACAACAGGAGCTCCACCATGACCTTCTCCATCATCGGTCGCTGCCAGGAAACCGGCCAGGTCGGTATCGCCATCAGCTCGTCGAGCATCGCCGTGGGCGCCCGCTGCCCATGGGTGCGTGCCGGCGTCGGCGCCGTGTCCACCCAGAACATCACCTTGCCGGCCCTCGGCCCGCAGATCCTCGATGCCCTGGAGCAGGGCCAGCTGCCGCCTGCCGCCGCACTGGACCGGGTACTCAGCGCCAATGGCTGGAGCGAGTATCGCCAGGTCACGGTAATCGACAGCCAGGGCCAGGTAGCGTTGTTCACCGGCAAGGAGGCGCTGGGCGTGCATAACGCCGTGGCGGGCGAGCAGTGCGCGGCCGCAGGCAACCTGCTGTCCTCGCTTCAGGTGATCGAAGCCATGGTGCAGGCCTTTGAGCAGGCCGGTGGGCATCTGGCTGACCGCCTGCTGGCGGCCATGCATGCGGCGATGGCGGCTGGTGGTGAAGCTGGCCCGGTGCATTCTGCGGCGCTGAAGATCGCTGGCGAGCTGACCTGGCCGCTGGTGGACCTGCGTGTGGACTGGGCCGATGAAGACCCGATCGGCGTGCTCGACGGCCTGTGGCAGGCGTACCGCCCGCAGATGCAAGACTACGTTACCCGCGCCCTCGACCCGACCGCCGCGCCTAGCTACGGGGTGCCGGGCGATGAGTGAATTCAGCAGCCGCGCCTTGCTGGAGCGGTTGATCGGCTTTGCCACGGTCAGCCGCGACTCCAACCTTGAGCTGATCGCTTTTATCCGCGACTACCTGGCCGGGCTGGGGGTGGAGTGCGAGCTGTTCCACAACCCGGAAGGCACCAAGGCCAACCTGTTCGCCACCATCGGCCCCACGGATGTCGGCGGTGTGGTGCTGTCCGGGCACACCGACGTGGTGCCGGTGGACGGCCAGGCCTGGACGTTGCCGGCCTTCGCCCTCACCGAACGCGACGGGCGCCTGTATGGCCGCGGCACGGCTGACATGAAGGGCTTCATCGCCTCGGTGCTGGCTGCCGTACCGGCGTTCCTGGCGCAACCGTTGCGCATGCCGGTGCACCTGGCGTTTTCGTATGACGAAGAAGTTGGCTGCCTGGGCGTGCGCTCGATGCTGGCCGCACTGGAACAACGCCCGCACAAGCCGCGTTTGTGCCTGATCGGCGAGCCTACCGAGCTCAAGCCGGTGCTCGGCCACAAGGGCAAGCTGGCGATGCGCTGCGAAGTGCATGGCGCGGCGTGTCACTCGGCGTACGCACCTTACGGGGTGAATGCCATCGAGTACGCCGCGAAGCTGATCGGCAAGCTGGGCGAAATCGGTGATGCCCTGGCCTTGCCCGCGCATCACGACGAGCGCTTCGACCCGCCGTTCTCCACGGTCCAGACCGGGGTGATCAAAGGGGGCCGGGCGCTCAACATCGTGCCGGAGGAATGTGCGTTCGATTTCGAGGTGCGCGCCTTGCCAGGGTTCGAAGCACAGGGGGTGGCCGACCAGTTGCAGACCTACGCCGAGGCCGAGTTGCTGCCACGCATGCGCAAGGTCAATGCGGGTAGTGCAATCCGTCTGCAACCGTTGAGTGCGTATCCGGGGCTGGCCACGCCTGCTGACAGCGAGGCTGCGCGGTTGGTGGCATTGCTCAGTGGGTCGGATGAGTTCCGCACTGTGGCATTTGGCACCGAAGGCGGCCTGTTCGACCAGGCGGGGATTCCGACTGTGGTTTGTGGGCCGGGCAGCATGGACCAAGGGCACAAGCCGGATGAGTTCGTCAGTATCGAACAGATGCAGGGTTGTGATGCGATGTTGCTGAGGCTGGCGGATTACCTCAGGCAGGGATGATGGTGTTGGCTTCTTCGCGGATCGCTCCTGCAGGGATTTATCCGCGAAGGGGCCGCAGAGCGGCCCCAGCCGCTTAGAAGGTTGCCTTGACCTGCAGGCCAAGCACCAGCGCGTTGTCGATGTCCTTCCCGGAGAACGCCCCCGGCTCGATGATGTACTGCACATCCGGGCGCAGGTTCAGCCACGGCGTGGCCTGGTAGCCATAGCTCAGTTCGACCAACTGCTCGGCATTGTCGATGTTGGGGAACTGTTGCCCGGCATTGAATGCAGCGTCTTCCAGCACATCACGGCTACGCGGGTTCGGCACGGCGCGGCCATAGCCCAGGGCCACGGTATCGCGTGGGCGGCCTTCGAACGGCTTGTACAGCACCACACCGGCGCCATACCACTTGGTGAACGGCGAGGCCGCCTCGCTCGCTGCCGAGTACTGGCCAAAGGCGTGCAGGCTGCGGCCCGGCGAGCCGGCGTCGTTCCACACGGCCTGGTCGACCAGCAGGTAGTGGCCACCGCGACCGGACACTTCCTTGTTGCTGTCGACGCGCTTCACGTCGGAGCTGTCGTAGTAGTAGCCCAGCTTGTACTCGCCCGGCAGTTCGCCCTGCAGCTTGTACACCAGCTCTACCGGCACCACGGTACCGGTGGTGTGCTTGGGCCCCAGGTGCCAGGCGCGGCTGGAGTTGCCGTTGCTTTGCGGGTCGACGTTGAACGCCGCCACGCGCAGTTGCCAGGACGGCGACAGGTCGTACTTCACGCGCATGCCCAGGTGGGCGTTGGGGTAGTTGGTCCAGCCGCTGCCGCCGGACATGTTCAGCGGGTGGCCGCAGAAGCCGGCGTTCATGAAGTTGCACAGGATGCCGCTGTCGAGGCCGCCGAGGTCGTTGCCCATGGCCATGTAGCCGAGCTTGACGTTGAGTGCCGGGGTGAACAGGGTGCGCTCGTAGCTCAGTTCGGTCAGGCGGGTGTACAGGCCACCGTAGTTTTCCTGGATCGGCAGGCGGTTGCCGACCAGGTCTTCCGAGGCGCTGTTGCCGCGGCGGTCGTTGATGGTCAGCTGGACCTTGCCGCCGTTTTCCAGGCCGTACAGTTTCGACAGGTCGAACTGTGCGCCGAGCTTGATGTTCTGCGAATAGCGCGCCGAGCGGTGCAGGCCACCGTGGGCGTTGTAGGCGGTTTCACCGCTGTAGTCGCCGGTGATCTTGACGCCGTCTTCCTCGAGCTGGTGACGCAGGCCGCCCCAGTCACCGGTCATGGTGCTGCGGTTGAGCAGGTCGCCGTCGGCCAGGGCAGGGGTGCTGGCCAGGGCCAGCAGCAGGGTTGGAGTGATGCGGATAACGGATGGCATTGCTGTGTCTCGTGTTGTTTTTGGGGCCTATTCGCGGGTGAACCCGCCCCCACAAGGACTGCGCCATCAGCATGGGCAGTGCAGATCCTGTGGGAGCGGGTTCACCCGCGAATGCAGCGACGCGGTCTTACGGCAGGGCGTAAGAAATCACATAGTCGCCACGATCGGTCGACTGGCGCGCACCGCCAGCGGTAACCACCACGTACTGTTTGCCGGTCTTCGGCGAAACGTAGGTCATCGGGCCGCCCTGGCTGCCCACAGGCAGGCGGGCTTTCCAGATTTCGTTACCGTTGCTGCTGTCGTAGGCGCGCAGGTAGAAGTCCTGGGTGCCGGCGATGAACACCAGGCCACCTTGGGTCGACAGGGTGCCGCCGAGGGTCGGCAGGCCGATCTTGATTGGCAGGTGCATGCGGATGCCCAGGGGGCCGGTGTCTTCCACGGTACCGACCGGTACCTGCCAGGCGATCTGGCGGGTCTTCATGTCGATGGCGGTCAGGGTGCCGAATGGCGGCGCCTGGCACGGAATGCCGGCCACCGACAGGAAGCGGTTCTTGTTCACCGCGTAAGGGGTGCCCTTGAGCGGTACGGCGCCCATGCCGGTGTTCAGTGCCTCACCGCCGGAAGCGGCGCCACCCTTGTTCTGCGACGGGATCATCTGGATCCACAGGCCCAGACGCATGTCGTTGACGAAGATGAAGCCATGCACCGGGTCGGTGGAGAGGCTGCCCCAGTTCATGCCGCCCAGCGAACCCGGGAAGCTCAGCGACAGGTCGGTGCCCGGCGCAGTGTACAGGCCGTCGTAGCGCATCTTCTTGAAGTCGATACGGCACAGCAGCTGGTCAAACGGAGTGGCACCCCACATGTCCGACTCGGTCAGGGTCTGCGCGCCGATCTGTGGCATGCCTACCGATTTAGGTTGGGTCGGGGAGTACGGTTCATTCGGGATGTTGCTTGGCTTGACGGGTACTTCGTCGACCTGTGTCAGCGGTTTGCCGGTGGCGCGGTCGAGCACGTAGATCTGCCCGGCCTTGGTGCCGATCACCACGGCAGGCACGGACTTGCCGTCGTCCTTGGTGAAGTCGATCAGGCTCGGCTGCATCGGCAGGTCGAAGTCCCAGAGGTCGTTGTGCACGGTCTGGAATACCCACTTCTGGTTGCCGGTGGTGGCGTCCAGGGCCAGTACGGAAGCGCCGTAGGTGTGGTCCAGCGTGTTGCGCTCAACGCCATAGATGTCGGTGGACGACGAGCCCATTGGCAGGAACACGGTGTTCATCGCCGGGTCGTAGGACATCGGTGCCCAGCTGTTCGGGGTGCTGCGCACGTAGGTGTTTTCACCTTCTGGCGCTTTGCGGTCTTGCGGGTTGCCCGGGTCGAAGGCCCAGCGCATTTCACCGGTGATCACGTCGAAACCTCGGATCACGCCGCCTGGCATGTCGGTCTGGACGTTGTCGGCGACACGGCCGCCAACCACCACGGTGGTACCGGCCATCAACGGTGCGGAGGAGAGCTGGTAGAAGGAGTCCGGCACGTCACCCAGGCCGGCCTTGAGGTTGACCTGGCCGTTGTTGCCGAAGCCTTGGCAGAACTCGCCGGTGTCAGCGTCGACGGCAATCAGGCGACCGTCGATGGTGTTGGTCAGCAGGCGACGCTGGCAGTTGGCACCGGCCGCGACGCTACCGCCAGTGATCGGAGAGCTGTTCGGCTGGGTCGGCTGGGCGATCGCGGCGGTGGCGTCGAAGTAGGCCATGCCACGGCAACGCTGCCAGACCTTGGACTGGGCGTTGATCTCGTTTTTCCACAGCTCTTTGCCGGTATCGGCGTCGAGGGCGATCAGGTTGTTGTGCGGGGTGCAGATGAACACCTTGTTACCGATCTGCAGCGGGGTCAGCTGGTCTTCGGCACCGTTGCCGTCACTGATGGCGACGTCACCGGTGTGGTAGGTCCAGGCCACCTTGAGCTTGTTGACGTTGTCGCGGTTGATCTGGTCCAGCGCGGCGAAGCGGCTGCCACCTTCGGTGTTGCCGTAGTGGGCCCAGTCCTTCTGCTCCTTGCCGGCCTCGACCGGGGTCATGCCCGGGCCTTTGCCGGTGGGGGCAACGCTTGGGTGGGCGACGAACATGTTGCCAGCAGCGATCACCAGCACCACGGCCAGCACACCAGCGATGCCGTAGGCACCCCGGCCGGCGCTGGCGCCGTTGGCGCGGGCGAGCATCGGGTAGACCAGCGCCACCACCATGCCGATCGCGCCGAACATGAACAGGCGCGAGAACAATGGCCAGAACACCAGGCCAGCGTCGATCAGTGCCCAGATCGCGGTACCGACCAGGAACGCCGCGTACAGCCAGGCGCCGGCCTGCTTGCGGCGAGCGATGAGGATACCGGCGATGGCCATGGCCAGGCCGCCGATCAGGAAGTACCAGGAACCGCCCAGGCCGGCGAGCTTGACGCCGCCAGCGGCCAGGAGCAGGCCGAGCAGGGCGACGATCACGCCCAAGCCGACCAGGATGATGTTTGTGGCGCCAGAGGCGCGCGGTGTTTCGTTCATGCCAGGGATCTCAGCGGGTGGAATGCGCGCAGTTTAAGCCCTTAGCTTGCTAATTAACAAGTTGGTACATAATTTTCTGAGGCTGATTGTCGCAGGGCTGAACTTGCGAAGATGTGGCTAAAAGTTTAGATCACGCACTGAAACTTGCAGTAAACACGGTGTTTGGTCGGTATATGAATGTGATGGCTCAGACGTTTGTAGCATGAACGAAGGGTGCCTCAATGGCTCGGCCACGGCGTGTCGATGCCATGAAACACGGCAAGCCAGAGGGTCGGTTGCCCCTGGGCAGTCCATTCCACCCGATGCCGGCAATGCGCCGGAATGTCCAAGCAGTCGCCAGGCACCAGCAAACGGGTGTAGTCCTCGTGCTCAAGGCGCAGGCCGGCGCTGCCGGTCAGCAACAGGATCCATTCGCCTTCGGCCTGGTCGTACCAGAAACCGGGTGGGCTGGCCTGGCCGCAGGAGACGATGCGTTCGATGCGCAAGCCAGGGCGTTGCAGCAGTTCGTCGACCCGCTCGGCAGCGGCAGGGTCGCAATGGGGCAGGGCGTTGAGCAGATTGCTGAGGGGCATGGGGAGTTCTCGCGCTGATGGAGATGCTTCCACTATGGACCTGAACGCTCTGTTGTGCGCTTCTTGACCGGCCTTGCGGATTGTAGGAGTGTTCCGAAACCAAGAAACTGGAGTAGCTATGGACAAGCTCCTGGCGATGAAGATGTTTACCGCGACCGTCGATGCCCAGGGCTTTTCTGCAGCGGCGCGCAGGCTCGGCGTGGCCACCTCGTCGGTGACGCGGCTGGTCGATGCGCTGGAGGCGGAACTCGGCACGACCCTGCTCAACCGCTCCACGCGCCAGGTCAGCCTGACCGAAGCGGGCGCGCGTTATTACGCCCGGGCAAAGGAAATCTTCGATGCGCTGGACGAGGCCGATGCCAGCGTCGCCGACCGTGGCGACGAGCCAGTCGGTGTGTTGCGCCTGTGCTTGCCGGTGGAGTTCGGCCGCCGCGTGATCGCTCCGCACCTGGGGCCATTCCTGGCCCGCCACCCGTTGCTGGAGCTGGACATCGACATGAGTGATCGGCTCGATGACCTGCTCGACGGCCGCTACGATCTGTCCATTCGCCTGGGCGATCCGTCACCGAACGACGAACTGGTGTGCCGGCCACTTGGCCGCTTCCAGCGCTGGCTGGTGGCAAGCCCCGATTACCTGGCCAGTCGTGACCCACTGCTGCACCCTGAGCAATTGCTGCAACAGGCCTGCCTGCGTTTTCGCTATGGGCAGAAGGCGCGCCCCTGGCGCCTGCAGCGGGCCGATGAGGCGCTGGAGCTGGAAGTGAGCGGGCCGTTGCGCAGCGCCAACGCCGACCTGTTGCGTGAAGCGGCGCTGGCCGGCAGCGGCATCGCCTTGCTGGCCGATTGGCTGGTGCACGAGGATGTCGCGGCCGGGCGCCTGCAGCGGCTGTTTGCCGACTGGCAAGTCAGCCCCGGCACGGCCAACGACAGCATCAATGCCTTGTATTTGCCCAACCACCGCGGCTCACGGCGGGTCAACGCGTTCATCGGCTTTTGCGAGGGCCTGCTCAAGCGCTGATCCCTGCCGTTGCGCCTGGCGCAAAGCCCCGTTGCGCCGGGGCCGGATTCTCTCGCAGGCAAGCGCTCGGTAAGGTGCCTGGCATATTCCAACCCGATGCCGAGGTACCTCGCATGAATCCTTCCCTTGCTGCTGCCCAGCCAGCCCATGCCGGCCTGAGCCGTGCCCTGGTCGCGCTGCTGGCGTTCTGCTGTGGCGCGATCGTCGCCAATATCTATTACGCGCAGCCCATCGTCGGGCTGATCGCCCCGGACCTGGGGCTGTCCACCGAGCGCGCCAGCCTGATCGTGTCGCTGACCCAGCTGGGCTACGCACTGGGCCTGCTGTTGCTGGTGCCACTGGCGGATTTGGTGGAGAACCGCCGGTTGATGATCATCACCGCCGTGCTGGCCTGCGTCAGCCTGTTGCTGGCGGGGACAAGCAGCAGCGGCCAGGGGCAACTGTTCCTGGTCTATGCCTTGCTGATCGGTTTCAGTTCGGTGGCTGTGCAGATGCTCATTCCGCTGGCCGCGCACCTTGCGCCTGAGCAGCAGCGCGGGCGGGTGGTCGGCAACATCATGGGCGGCCTGCTGCTGGGCATCCTGCTGGCGCGGCCGTTGTCGAGCCTGGTCGCCGACCATTTTGGCTGGCGCACGGTATTCATCGGCGCTGCTGGCCTGATGTTGGCAATCATCCTGTTGCTGGCGCTGACCTTGCCGCGCCGAGTACCGGAGCACAAGGCAAGTTATGCCGGGCTGATGCTGTCGTTGGTCGCCTTGCTGCGCCAATACCCGGTGCTGCGTCAGCGTTCGCTGTACCAAGCGTTGATGTTTGCAGCGTTCAGCCTCTACTGGACCGCCGTGCCGCTGGCTCTATCCACTGAACATGGCCTGTCGCAAAGCCAGATCGCCTTGTTCGCCCTGGTCGGCGCGGTCGGCGCCATCGCCGCACCGATGGCAGGCCGCCTGGCCGACGCCGGCCATGCGCGTGCCGGTTCGTTGTTGGCCCTGGTGCTGGCGCCCTTGGCACTGCTGCTGGGCCTGACCACTCCCGGCTACAGCGTGATCGGTCTGGGGCTGACCGGGGTGCTGCTGGATTTTGCGGTGCAGATGAACATGGTCATCGGCCAGCGTGAGGTCTATGCACTGGACCCGGCCAGCCGCGGACGGCTGAATGCGCTGTACATGACCAGCATCTTTCTTGGTGGGGCAGCGGGTTCGGCGGTGGCCAGCGCGGTGTTTGCCCAGCAGGGGTGGCACGGTGTGGCGCTGGTGGGGGCAGCTCTGCCGGGCTTGGCTCTGGTGGCCTACCTGCTGGCTTCGCGGCGAGGTTAGGCAATTACCGGCTTAGCGGCAAGGCGACGCCAATCAGTGCGAACAGGCTCCCGCAGCAGCGATTGAAACCCTTGCCGCCCTTGGCCAGCCATGGCCGGATACGAAATGCCAGGCGCGCCAGCACGTATTCGACCACGCATTCCACGCTGGCAAAGGTCACCGCCATGATCATGAACTGCAGCAACAGCCCCCGCTGCGGGTCGATGAACTGCGGCAGGAAGGCGCCGTAGAACAACAGTACCTTGGGGTTGGCGAGCGCAGACAGCAGGCCCTGGCGGAACATCCCCTGGTTGCTCAGGCGGGCTGCACGCTCGCTCACCTGCAGATGCAGGGCAGGGCTGCGCCAGAGCTGAATGCCCAGCCACACCAGATAGGCTCCACCGACCCACTTGAGCACAGTCAGCACCGAGGCTGACGTCTGCAGCAGCGCCGTCAGCCCGAACATCGCCAGCGCAATCAGCGCACTGAAGCCGAACACCCCGCCGACGATGGTGAACAGCGTGCGGCGCGCGCCATACAGCGCACCGTGGGTCAGTGCCAGCAGGCTGTTCGGGCCGGGCGTCAGCGACAGGCCGATGCTCGCCAGCAGGTAGATCAGCCAGGTATCCAGAGTCATGATGGGGCCTTCGGTAATCAGGTGCGGCCAGACCAAGCGATGGTTGAGCCGTCGAGGACTACAGCTGGCAGCGCTCCTTCAGGGTCATTGTGGTGTGCCGAACAGGCCGGTCCAGTAGATGCCCGCATCGCTCTTCGGGTCGACCGCATAGGCCGCGCCCATTTCACGGAAGTCCGGGTTCATCAGGGTGGCGCAGTGGCCAGGGCTGTCCAGCCAGCCATCCACCACCTTCTGCGCGGTGTCGCGCCCAGCGGCGATGTCTTCGCCGATCTGCTGGTACAGGTAGCCGGCCAGTTCCGCCCGGTCACCGGGCGTGCGCCCGTCCTTGTCGATATGGTCGAAGAAGTTCTGGTTGGCCATGGCCCGCGTGTGGCTGGCGGCCACGCCCGCCAACGCCGTGCTCCAGCTCAGCGCAGGCGCTGCGGCGAACGGCTGGCCACCGCATTGGCGGGGCGCCTTGCGTGCGGCATTGATGGCCTGCAACACCTTCTGCCCCTCGGCCTGCCAATCGCCCAAGCGCCCACTGAGCAAGGGCCGGGCAAGCACGATGCGCCAGTCGCGGCCTTCCTGGCTGACGCCGATGTCGACAAACTGCGGGTCGAGCACGACCTGGCAGAAGCTCTCCTCGATGGCATGCATGGCCGCCCGGGCATCGCGTGGGCCGGACAGGCTGATGGCCTGGACATTGACCATGGGGTAGGCGGCGCGGCTCATGGCCTGCTGCAGGTCGCGAGTGCCTTCTGGCGACAGTGCCAGGCGGGTGTCGCTGTTGAGCGGCGGCAGCTCCACCGACACCTCTTCCCCGCAGCGCTGGGCCTGGCTGCGGTAGGTATTGATCGAATCGATCAGCTGCGCCTCTTCGCCGGTGACGGCCAGGGCTCCGGTCGACATGACCAGGCCCAGCGACAAGGCGGCAACGGATGACAGGACGCGCATGTGGATCTCCCTGTGACTGGCAGCGTCTTGGTATGCGCTGCTCATCCTACACAAGCGCGAGGCGTTTGGCCCGGTCTCGTGCAAAGCAAAGAAAACGCCAGCAATGACTTGCGGGCGGCAAAAGAGGGAGTAGACCGGCCAACGCCAGAAAAGTGCGATGGCGCGTCAGCGGGCCAGCGCCTGGTTCGGTTTGTAGAACAGAAAGTGCCGGGTCTCGGCCGTCTTGCGATAGGCCTTGGCCCAGTCCGGGTGCACGTTGCGGTCATGGAAATACAGCGCGCCCCTGGTCGGGTCCTTGAGCTGCTGGTTCAGTGCCTTGCGCGCGATCTCCTTGGCCACGTCGTAGCGCTGCGCTTCCTCGACCTGGTCGGAGCGCCCGTCGCACCACCAGGAAAACTGGCAGGCTTTGGTTTCCACGCCCTGCTTGACCACGCCGCAGATGGTGTCGGGAAAGCCCTCGTGGCCCAACCGGTTGAGTACCACGCTGGCCACCGCGCTCATGTCCTGGGCGTCGGCGCCCTTGGCTTCCCAGTAGATGGTGCGGGCCAGGCAGGTGATGCTGTCGTCCATCGGTGCCTGGCCTGCCGGGTCTACCGCCTGCACTTCGCCTGGGGTGATGGTTTCCGGTTTTTTCGGCGGCGGGGCATCTTCCACCACCTTTTTTTCCAGCTTCTCTGCTTTGTCTTCGGCCACCGCGGCCTTGGCGCTGTCAGCGGCATGCAAAGGGCTGGCGAGCAGGGCCGAGGTCAAGCAGATCAACATCCACGACAGGCGCATGGTCGAGTTTCCGAAGTGTGGGCTGAATCACAGTCTAGCCAAGCGGCTTCACTTGAGCGCAAGCATGAGCATCAAAGGCAAGGTCACGGCCGCCAGCACGGTCTGCAGGGCAATGATGGTGGCCATCAGCGGTGCGTTGCCGCCCATCTGCCGCGCCATCACGTAAGACGACGACGCAGTCGGCAAGGCCTGGAACAGCACGGCCACCACCGCTGCCTGGCCACCGAGCCCAAGCAGGCGGCACAGGCCCCAGGTGGTCAGCGGCATCACCAGGAACTTGAACGCCGATGCTGCCAGCAGTGGCCGCACCTGCTGGCCGAGGCTGGCGCCACCCAGCGCCGCCCCCACGCACAGCAGGCCCAGGGGCAGGGCGGCCTGGCCCAGCGCCTTGACGGTGGGTTCCAGGCCCGCCGGCAGGCCCAGGCCGGTGACCCGCAGCAACAGGCCCCCGGCGCAGCCGACGATCAACGGGTTGGCGAAGATGGCCCGCAACACGGTCGTCGGGGAGCTGTGGCGTGCGCTGAAGCGGGCGAACACCAGCACGCAGAGCAGATTGACCAAGGGCACGATGGCGGCGTTGGCCACGGCCGCCAGCGCAATCCCGGCGCTGCCGTAGATGCCGGCGGCGAGGGTGGCGCCGATGTAGTTGTTGAAGCGCACGCCACCCTGGAACACCGAGGTGAAGTCGGCACCGTCGTGGTTTACCGCGCCTTGGTAGAGCACCAGCAGCACGGCGCCCAGCAAGGTCGAAAGCATCAGTACGCCGACCATGCCCAGCACCGGCACGCCATCAAGATTGGCCGTGGCCAGGCCATGGAGGAACAGGGAGGGCAGCAGCACGTAATAGCTCAGGCGTTCGGCGCCCGGCCAGAACGACTCGGCGAGAAAGCCGCGGATGCGCAGGAAGGTGCCCAGGGCGATCAGCAGGATGATGGGCACCAGGGTGGTCAGCATCAGGTGAAGCATGGTGATCGTTCCGTGGTCGGGGACGGGCACAGGTTAGCGTGGCTGACTGGTTGGTAAAAACGTTGATTTCTGCAGTGACTGTTGAGAAAAACTGCACACTCACGCGTCCATGGCAGTCTTCAATACAGCACTCAGGTGCCGCCGCTGGCTCTTTTCGTGTTCCAGCAACACCACCCGCCGCACCAACTGTGGCTCACCAAAGGGCAGGCAGGTGGCCGGTGGCAAGCGTTGCAGGTCGTCATCGGCCATAGGGATGATCGCCACCCCCAGCCCCATCACGGCCATGCGCGCCAGTGCTTCCTGGCTGTCCAGTTCCATCTGTTCGCTGACCTGCAAATGCTGGCGGCGCAGCTCCTGCTCGATCTGCCGCCCGGCCCAGGCACGCTTGTCGAAGCGCAGGAACGGCTGGCTGGCCAGCAGCTGCGGCAGGCTCTGGCCCGCCAGTTCGGGGCTGGCGATAGCCCAGAAGCGGTCTTCGAACAACGCTGTGAAGTCAAGGCTCTGCGGGTAGGGACTGACCGGTTCCGTGGTGATTGCCGCATCCAGCTCGCCATCTTCGACGCGCCGTGCAAGTTCGGCCGACATCCCGGAGTTCACGCTGATGTGCAGTTCCGGGTGATGCGCCTTGATCCATACCAGGGCCTTGGGCAGGCGTCGGGCCAGGACCGTGTGAATCGCGCCCAGGCGCAATCGGCCACGCAGGCTCGGGCCACTGGCCAAGGCATCGGCCAGTTCGTCGTAGGCGCCGAGGATGTGCTCGGCCCGCGCCACCGCCAGTTGCCCGGCTTCGGTGAGCGCCACCTGGCGACGGCTGCGGTCGAACAGCGCGACCTTGAGTTCGTCCTCGAGGGTCTTGATGTGCAGGCTCACGGCCGAAGGGGTGAGGCTGAGCAGGTCGGCGGCACGGGCGAAGGTGCCGTGGCGGGCGATGGTCACCAGGGTGCGCAGGGCTTTGAGGGACACGCGAACGGGCTCCGGGCGGCAGGGGAAGTGTTTCAGTCTGTGGCTGAATGGAATGCCTGGCAAGCTGCGCAGTCCCACGTGTTACGCGGGTACGAAACCCACCTATCCCAAGTCATGGAGAAACGACATGAAAGCAGTAGTCTTCACCGCATTGCTGGCCTCGGCCGGTCTCGCCCAGGCCGCGCAAACGGTCGAACTGAAGCTGGCCGGAGCGGACGGCCCGGGCAAGTCGATCGGTACCATCAGCATCGAGCAGAACAAGTACGGCACGCTGCTCACCCCCGATCTCAAGGACCTGCCGCCGGGTGTGCATGGCTTCCACCTGCACCAGAAGGGTTCGTGCGCGGCGGCAGAGGAGAACGGCAAGCCGGTACCGGCGGGCGCGGCAGGTGGGCACTGGGACCCTGATTCCACCAACGCGCACAAAGGCCCCTACGACGACAGCGGCCACCGCGGCGACCTGCCAGCGCTGTATGTCGGTGCTGATGGCAAGGCCACCTACCCGGTATTGGCGCCACGGCTGAAGGCCGAAGACTTCAAGGGCCATGCGCTGATGGTGCATGCCGGTGGCGATAACCACAGCGATCACCCGCAGAAGCTGGGCGGTGGTGGTGCCCGTGTGGCGTGTGCAGTGGTCCAGTAGGCCCCAGGGCTGCTCAGGGTTGGCGCTCGGCTACCGCACGCAATGTCCGCAGCGTCACCACCGGGGCATCGACCACGAAGCGGTTGGCCAGCCAGCCCGGCACGTCCCCGGCAGGGTCAGCCTGCAACTGGTAGGTGACCTCGGTTTCCCGCTCACCGAGTGGCTTCATGATCCATTCACCGGCCAGGTGCTGCACGCGGATCAGCCCAGGCTCTTCGGGCAGGCGGCCCGGTTCGGCGCTCAGGTGCCGCACCAGGGTCCCGTCAGCCCGGCGCTCGGTGCTGACCTTGAGAATGATGTCGCGCGGCAGGGTCGGCCACGGCAGGTTGGTAGTCAGGTAGACCCAGGTCGTGTCGCCTACCACATCCAGCAGGCGCATCTGGTCGCAGGCATACAGCCATTTGCACGCCACCCGCAGGTTTTCCTGAAGGTCGGTGAGGGTGCGCACGCTGGCTTTCATGGTGCTGATGCCGCGGAACTGCTGGTAGGGCGAGTCTGGGGCCGCGGCCAGGTAGACACGAATACCTTCGCGGTCGTAGGCAATTTTCCATTCATCAGCCGCCAGGCTGACGCTGGAGCAAAGCAGTACGGCAAGCATCAGGCAGCGGTTCATGGCAAGTACCGCGCTAGGGGGCAGGGCTAGTCAGTATGAGCGGCAAACAGAAAGCCCGCCAGGTGGCGGGCTTTGGGGCATCAGCCTGAACTCAACGCTGTGGGTTGAGGGTCAGGTGCACGTGACGGTTCACGTCCTTGTACAGCAGGTAGCTGAACTTGCCTGGGCCGCCGGCGTAGCAAGCTTGCGGGCAGAAGGCGCGCAGCCACATGAAGTCGCCGGCTTCCACTTCGACCCAGTCCTGGTTCAGGCGGTACACCGCCTTGCCTTCCAGCACATACAGGCCGTGTTCCATGACGTGGGTTTCAGCGAACGGAATCACGCCGCCCGGCTGGAAGGTGACAATGTTGACGTGCATGTCGTGGCGCATGTCGGCCATGTCGACGAAGCGGGTGGTGACCCAGCGGCCTTCGGTGCCCGGCATCTCGATGACGGTGGCGTTGTCGCGGTGGGTGACGAACGACTCAGGCACGGCCAGGCCTTCGACTTTCTGGTAGTGCTTGCGCAGCCAGTGGAAGGTGACGTTGGCCTTGCTGTTGTTGCGCAGGCTCCACTCGGCGCCCGGGGCCAGGAAGGCATAGCCGCCTGGGGTCAGGGTGTGATGCTTGCCTTCGACGGTGATGTCCAGCTCGCCTTCGACGATGAACACCACGGCTTCGGCATTAGGGTCCAGCTCAGGGCGCTCGCTGCCGCCTTCCGGGGCCACTTCGACGATGTACTGCGAGAAGGTTTCGGCGAAACCGGTCAGCGGGCGGGCGATGACCCACATGCGCATCTTGTCCCAGAACGGCAGGTGGCTGGTGACGATGTCACGCATCACGCCTTTAGGGATGACGGCATAGGCTTCGGTGAACATGGCACGGTCAGTCAGCAGCTCGGTCTGAGCTGGGTGCCCACCGTGGGGGGCGAAGTAGGAGTGGTTCGACATGAGCGGTCTCGACTTGTTGTTCTCTCCCCGTGCCTTGGACCACACCGGCCGGTGCGTGCAGGGGATGTGCGGACAGCATAGGGGGCAGTCCGCATCATCCACAAATTAAATGTTGAAATACTCGACATTCAGTTACTGAATGCGAACCTGGCGCCCCGCGTGGGCTTCCGGCAGCCGATCGCCGCGGCCGAACAGCTTGTGGCGCAGGGTGCCGTCGGTGTAGTTCAGCGGGTAGCGGCCACGGCGTTGCAGTTCCGGCACCAGCAGATCGACGACGTTGGCCAGGTCGTCCGGTTGCACAGCATAAGTGAGGTTGAAGCCGTCGATGCCGGTCTGGTCGAGCCAGTGTTCCAATTGGTCGGCAATCTCGCCGGGTGAGCCGACCAGTACCGGGCCACGCCCGCCCAGGCCGACGAATTCGGCGGCTTCACGCACGGTCCAGCGGCGGTTCGGGTCGGCGGCGGTGAACGCCGCCAGGGCGGCACGGCCAGCATCGTTCTCGACATATTCGATGGGGGCATCCGGGTCGAGGCCGGCGAAGTCGATACCGGTCCAGCCCGAAAGCAGGGCAAGGGCGGCGTCAAGGTCGACGTAGCGGCGGTACTCGGCAAAGCGCGCCTGGGCTTCATGCGGCGTCGGCGCGACGATCAGCAGTGCCTGGGCATAGATCAGCACCTCATCACGGCCACGCCCGGCCACTTCGCTGGCTTGGCGGATGCCGTCGGCGTAGCGGCGCAGCACGGTGGGCGTCGGGCCACTGATGAACACGCACTCGGCATGCCGGGCGGCGAACTGTTGCCCACGCGCCGAGGCGCCGGCCTGGAACAGTACCGGGGTGCGCTGGGGCGAAGGCTGGCACAAGTGCATGCCGGGCACCTGGAAGTGCTCGCCGGCATGGTTGATGGCATGCACTTTCGACGGTTCGATGTAGCGTCCGCTTTCGCGCTCCAGTTGCACGGCATCATCTTCCCAGCTTTTTTCCCAGAGTTTGTACAGCACCTCCAGGTATTCCTCGGCCAGGTCGTAGCGCTGGTCATGGCCCAGCTGGCGGGCCAGGCCCAGGTTGCGCGCGGCGCTGTCGAGGTAGCCGGTGACGATGTTCCAGCCGACCCGGCCATTGCTCAGGTGGTCGAGTGTGGACATGCGCCGGGCGAATGGATAAGGGTGTTCATAGGTCAGCGAAAAGGTTACGCCGATGCCCAGGTGCTCGGTGGCCCCGGCCATGGCCGGGACCAGCAGCAGCGGGTCGTTGACCGGCACCTGCACGCCACCGCGCAGGGCGGCTTGCGGGCCACCCTGGTAGACGTCGTAGATACCCAGCACGTCGGCGATGAACAGCGCATCAAACAGCCCGCGCTCCAGCAGGCGCGCGAGGTCGGTCCAGTAGTCCAGGCGGTTGAACGCCACGCTGGTGTTGCGCGGGTGGCGCCAAAGCCCCGGGGACTGGTGGCTGGCAGCGTTCATGCTGAAGGCGTTGAAGCGGATGTGGCGGGGCATTGCCTTCACTCCCTGGTCACGGCAATACAGAAGCCGGGTAGATGGCATCGGCGACCTGCAACTTGTGCGGGATCAGGCCCAGGCCCTGGAAGGTATCGGCCAGTTTCTGCTGCTCGGCGACGATCTGCGGGGTGATGGCCACGGCGTTATAGTTGCGTCGCTCGCTGGCCACCTCCAGCACATTGGCGCTGATGCCCAGTTGCGGTGCCAGCAGTGCGGCGACTTCGGCGGGCTTGGCGTTGGCCCACTGGCTGACCTTGCCCAGCTCGCTGAAGAAGGTCTTCAGCAGGTCGCGGTGCTGGTCGGCGAAGGTGGCGGTAGACAGGTAGAAGGTGCGGTTGTTGGTCAGGCCGCTGCCATCGCGCAGGTTCTTCAGGCCCGGCTGGCTTTCGGCTGCGGCGAGGAACGGGTCCCACAGGGTCACGGCCTGCACGCTGCCCGATTGCAGGGCGGCGACGGCATCGGCAGCGTTGTTGACGTAGGCCGGGGTGATGTCCTGATAGCTCAGGCCGGCCTGTTCCAGGGCCACCGCCAGCAAGTATTGGGCGTTCCAGCCGCGGCCGGTGGCCACGCGCTTGCCTTTGAGGTCCTGCACCGCGGTGAGCTGATCCTGCTCGCGCACCACCAGGCCGATGCCGCGCGGGTAGGGTTGTTCGGCGGCGAGGTAGACCACCGGCTTGCCGGCGGCCTGGGCGAATACCGATGGCGCGTCGGCAGCGTGGCCCAGGTCGATGGCGCCGGTGCTCAGCGCTTCGAGCAGCTGCGGGCCGGCGGCAAATTCGTGCCAGCTGACTTTCACGCCTTGGGGCGCCAGGGCCTTTTCCAGCGCGCCGCTGCCTTTGAGGATGTTGATGCTGTTGAACTTCTGATAACCGATGCGCAGGGTCTTGGTGTCTTCGGCGAAGGCACTGGACCAGGGCAGCAGGCTGCTGGCGACAGTCGCCAGGAGGCCGCCGACCAGCAGGCGGCGAAGGGGGGAGAAGGGCATGGGCGTCGCTCCTTGAGGGGGTGGGAAACGGTGTACCCAGCCTAAGGAGGAGGCGTTTGGCTTTCAATTTCTTAATTCCATTTTGTTAGATTGTTTTGTTCTTTTTATATCCTTTTGTTGCTGTGTCGTCTGATGTCGAAATTTTCACATCCTCTTGCTAGGATTCGAACCCATCAAAAGGAGCCCTGTTCATGCCCATCCTGCGCCGGCGCAGTACCCGTATCGCCCTGACTGCCACCACCGGGCTGGTCGCCGCCACCCTGGGTTTTTTCGCCTGGCAATCGTTCTACCCGGTGCAGACTGCCAGTGGCTGGCGTGTCGAGGTGCTGCACCGCGACGTGGCCAAGGCCGCTTCGTTGCTGCCCCAGGCCGACGGCAGCCTGCTGGTCAGCCGTGAGCTGGATGACGGCAAAGGCAGCATTCTCAAGATCACAGCCAGCGGCGACCGCGTGGTGCTGATCGACAACCTGTCCAAGCCCGACGGCATGGTCGCGGCACAGGGTGGCTGGGTGTTCAGCCAGGAAGGCGGCCACGCGCCGGTCAGCCTGTCCCGCGATGGCCAGGTCACCCGCCTGTTCGACGGCGACAGCGTGCAGGGGCTGTGGAACGATGGCGATCACCTGTATGCCATCGAAGACCGCAAGGGCAACGGGCGCCTGATGCGCTATGAGTGGGCCAGCGGCCAGCTCGAGGTGCTGCGCGCGGGGCTGACCGAAACCGAAGGCCTGACCCGCTGCGCCGACGGCCGCCTGCTGTACACCGAGAAAGGCACCGGCATCGTTCGTGCGTTGTCCGACGACGGTAAAGACCCGGTGGTGGTCGAGGGCCTGCGCCATCCCACCTTCCTGCTGTGCGACCAGCGCGGCCTGTGGATCAGCGAAGACAACACCCACCGCGCGCGCCTGCTGCGGGTGGACGCCGATGGTACCCAGCACGTGGTGCTGACCTTCCTCAAGGCGCCGCAATCGATCATCGCCGATGGCAAGGGTGGCTACCTGCTCGCCGAAGGCGGGCGCAATCGCGTGCTGCAACTGAGCCCGCCTGCCGACGAGGCCACTGCCCAGCGTTAACTGGGCAGGCGCCGCTTGCGACCTGGCAGCAGGCCCAGCACCAGCATGCAACCGAGCAGGATCACCAGGCCGCCAGCGGCCTGTAGCAGGCTCAAGGCTTCGCCAAGGAACAGCGCGCCGACCAGCACCGCCACCAGGGTGACCACGAACTCGACGCTGATGGTGCGCGTTGCACCGATGCGCGCCACCAGGCCGAAATACAGCACATAGGTGGTGGCGCTCATCACGCTGCCGCTGAGCAGCAGGTACAGCCAGTCACTGGCCTGTGGCAGGCTGGGCAGCGGGACGACCAGCAGCAACGGCAAGGTCAGCACACCGCCTGCCAGGAAGGCGCCACCCGTGACGGTCCAGGGGTCTTGCCCGCGCAGGCGCAGGCTGGCGTAGTTGCTGCCGAAGGCTGCGCACAGGCAGCCGAACACCGAGGCGAGGCAGCCGTGGATGAAGTCCTCGGTGACCGGCTGCGCCGGGTAGCCCACCAGCATGACGATGCCCAGCACCCCCAGCAGCAGGCCTAGCAGGCCTTGTGGCGTGATTTTTTCGATGCCCCAGAGGCGGCCGATGATCATCGAAAACAGCGGAATGGTGGCAACCAGAATGGCCGACATCGCGGTACCGATGCGCGGGGTGGCGTAGGACAGGCCGATCAGCTGCCCGGCGACGGTGGTGGCGCCGACCACCAGCAAAGGTTTGAGCAGCGGGCGCAGGCGCAGGCCACGGCCCAGCAGGGCGGCGAGCATGGCCAGGGTGCCGCCGGCGATGAAGGCGCGCAGGCTGACCGCGCCGACCCAGCCAAAGGCGTGCACCACCTTGAGCACCACCAGGAAGGAAAAGCCCCAGGCGATGGCCAGGAACAGGTAGGCGGCGATATCGCGGGGTTGCATGCGGCAAGGTCCATCCAGAAAGGAGGAGCGCAGGCTAGCGGGTTGCTGCAAAGCTTTTCAAGCCTGGCCAGCCACCAACAGCAACGACTGCGGCACCGGGCTCTGCGGATGCTGCGGCTCCTGCAGGCTCAGTAACCTGAACCCTGCCATGTCCAGAGCATTCAGCCAGCTGGCCAAGGTCCGGAAGTACCACGGCATCGGCCGCCAGTCTCCCGCAAAGCCAGCAAATGACTCTTCACGCCAGCCGTCCTGATAGTCCCCGCCCGCCACGCTCCAGGGATGCAGCGTCTGGATCACCAGTTCGCCACCGGGCGTCAGCAGTGCTTTCATGGCCGCCAGCAAGGGAATAATGTCTTGCTGCAACAGGGCGAAATTGGCACAGATCAGTTCGTAGCCACTGCCGATGTCCACTGCACCTTCGGCCAGCTGCGCATAGCTGGCCTGGTGCACCTGCGTCGAGCCTGCGGCCCGCGAAGCTTCGACCAGCGCGGCGTCGCCATCCACGCCAGTCACCTCGATGCCACGATCGGCCAGCGCCCGCAGCAACCAGCCTTCGCCGCAACCCAGGTCCAGCACCCGCTCAGGCTGGCGACCGAGGATCGCCAGCAGGATCGCCTGGTCGGTGACCTGCAGGCGGCTCTCGATAGCGCCGCCACGCACGGCGTCTATCCACGCCCGAGCATTGTGCTGCCAGCTGTGCAGCAGGGCGTCTTCGGGGTTGGGCATGTCGGTGATCCTGAGCAGTGGGACTGCTCAAGCATAGGCGTTCACCGACACCTTGTCCGAGGGAGACCGAGCGGGAGCCTGGAGCGCTTCGCGCCCATAGAAGCCCAAGGCGGTGGCCCAGGTGGTCAACCACACGAAAATCCCGGCCCAGAAGGTGTGCGACATGTAGTGCCAGCCTTGCAGCACGCGAGTGGTGCCGTAGACGAAGCCGATCAGCAGGATGGCCACCAGCAGCTTGCGCGCATGCTGCCAGCGGTAACGCAGTGCCACGAAGTACAGCGCCAGCAGGGTGAAGCCGCTGGACGCGTGGCCGCCTGGCCAGCACCGGCCTTCACCGGCCTTGCTGAACCA
Source organism: Pseudomonas sp. MN1F (assembly GCF_009391885.1). Taxonomy (GTDB): domain Bacteria; phylum Pseudomonadota; class Gammaproteobacteria; order Pseudomonadales; family Pseudomonadaceae; genus Aquipseudomonas. Next base: position 94,781 of record NZ_VZII01000024.1, read on the forward strand.
CTTGAAGTTCTCGTACCACTCCACGTGCGCCTCAGGGCCGCCGTAGAGGGTGGTTTCCACCGGGCAATACACGCTGGTGTGGCTTTTCAGGTAATGAATGACCGTGGTGCACAGGGCAAATGCCACCACCACGAACAGGAAGTCGCGGCGATGACGGCTGGTGAAGCGCAGCACCGGGCTGATTCTGGCGGCATTCAGGCCGCGGGTGATCAGCGCGTCGGGGTGGTTGGCCAGGCGTGGCCAGATGAACGACAGCAGCGAACCGATGATCGCCGCCTCGCCGGTCCAGTTCGGCAGGATGCGCGGCCATTTGTGGGTCACTTTCTCGAACAGTTGGTCGTGCAACAGCGGGAACTGCCCGGTGACCGGGTCAAGGAGCAGGTTGCTGATCCAGCGGTCCAGCGTGGTGAGGTCGAACAGCAGGAACGTGATCGCTGCCAGCAGCAGTGGCAATAGCAAATTGTTGACGTAGAACGTGGTGCGTGAAGAACCGGGCATGCTTACTTCCCTGTGCTGCTGTTGAGTGTCTGCCATTGGTTGGCGTTGAGTTGCCCGAGCAAGTGTGCCTTGCCGTTGCTGTCTTTGCTGATGAACAGTGCACTGGCATAGCCAGCAACGCGTTCGCCGCCCGCTACGCGCAGTTGCCGTTCGAGGTGGTCGATGCAGCCACTGTGGGTGACCAGCACCAGGTTGTGGCCTTCGCGCTTGTGGGCCAGGGCAGCGTCGGCAAAGGTGCCGTCACAGCGTGCCAGCCAGTCTTGGGTTTCGATAGCCTTGCCGAAGATGGACGATGCTGTCTGCTGGGTGCGCACTTCCGGGCTGCTGAGGATATCGGCATTGGCCAGGCCCAGGCGGCGGATGCCGTCGCCAACGGCGGTTGCGGCCTGGTTGCCGTCCACGGTGATGCCGGCAGGGTCGCCCAGGCAGGCATGGTTGGAGCGGTCGCAGCGTTCGGCATGGCGGATCAGGACAATCACCTTGCCGCTGCTCCAGGCGTTGTACACGCCATGCTCGCTCATCAGTTGCGCGCTGCCCAGGTTGGTGACATGCGTACGAAGCACGTGCCAGAGGCCGAATGCCGTGAAGGCCAGCAACAAGGCCAGCAGCCAGACAACGGGCAGTCTCCGGCGTTTCAGGCGCAGAAGGCGCGGGTGCGTCGCTATTACATTTTCCAGCATGCTGCCACTCCGAGGACAAGGCTGGCAGCACCTTATCCTCGGCTTTGTGGCCCAATAGTGAAGCGGATGTGAAAATTGTCTTAGCCCTGCCAGCTGCCGCCGAACGTCCTGTGCTGGCTGGCGCGGGTTTTTGGGCAGCTTGAGGCCCGCGCCCTGCGGGGCGTGGATCAGGCTGCTGCGGCAACCGGCAACGCGGGTTGCTCGCGACGAATGCTGGCCAGCGGCACCGCCACCAGCAGCAAGGTCAGCACTACCGTCACGCCGATGCCCCAGGCCGCCAGGCTGAAGCCACCCAGCGAAATCAACCCGCCGGAGATCGCCGGGCCTACCGCCAGCCCAAGGCTGAGGAAGCTGCCGGCGGCAGCCACTACGCGGCCCTCGCGGTCCAGCGCTGCGGCCAACCCGGTAAGGTAGCTGAGGGCGTAGAAGTAGGTTATGCAGATGGTCATCACCCCAGCGGTGTACAGGGTCTTGGAGTGCTCACCCAGCACATAGCTGAGGCTGGTTGCGCCGGTCAGCAGAATCGCCAGGATTACCGGTGTGCTCATGCCGAAGCGCTTGCCGACCATGGCGGCGATCAGCGGCCCGATCAGGCCGACGAACGACTGGAACGACAACAGCACACCCAGTTCATCGCCGCTGTAGCCGACCAAGGTGCCGATCCGCTCGACAAAGGCCCAGCCCATGGTGTCGCGGGCCTGGAACACGAACATCGCCAGCATCATGCAGATCGCCGGCAGGCTCAGCAGGACATTGCCTGCCCCTGGCTGGCCGGCTGGCGCTTGAGCTGAAGGTTCGGCAACCGGTGCGCGCTGCGCCATCGCCGGTATGGCCAGCAGCATCACCGCCATGGTCGCTGCCATCGCGTAATACAAACCGTGCAGGCCATGGGCGGCCATGACCTTGGCGTAACCCAGCATCACCACGATCATCAGCACCACCGACAGCACGTTCATGTGCCCGGCGACCCGGTCCGGGTGCTTGGCGCTGGACACGGCAGCATTGCCACAGGCCAGCGCCAGGCCGGCGCCAATACCCGCAACACAGCGTACTGCCGCGAGTGCATAGAGGCTGTCGACATTGGCACTGAGCAGGTTGGCGGCAATCGCCAGCAGGGTGCCGGCCAGCGCCAGGGTGCGCCGGGGCGCGCGGCCCATGAACGGGGCGACCAGCAGCGAGGCGAGCATGGTGAAGCCGAACTCGGCCGACATCAGCAGCCCGGCCTGGGCTTCGTTGAGTTGCAAATCGTGAATGATGGCGCTGATCAGGAACGGCAAGGCCCACAGCCCGAGCAGGCCGACGCCGTAGGCAGACGCGGCGGCGGAGAACACCAGGCTCCAGCTCTCGGGCAAGCAGTGTTTTATTGTTTTCATTGGGGTAACCCCTGAATGGCAGGCACAGCGTTGGGTAGACGCGCGCCGGTGGTTGGCGCGCGCAGGGTAGTGTTACTGCTGGCTCTCGTCGACCGGGGTGCCGTCGTCGTACTGCGACAGCCAGCTGACCATCGCATCGCGGTAACGGGTGAAGCCCTTGTAGTCGACCAGTTCCTGGTCCAGGTCGCGGATCACCCGGTGCATGCGTTTGGCCCACTGTGGCGCGAACTCGGCCAGCTCTTGCAGGCTGACCAGGTAGGTGCGCACCGGGAACAGCACGGCGTTGCTGCGCGGCAGGCGGTGCAGCGGTTGCAGCTCGATGCGCAGGTTGACCAGCTCGCCGGCGTTTTCGGCGGTCACCGTGGTGCGCTCCGGGGCCCAGTCAGGCAGGGTTTCGGCGGAGGTTTCCAGGCGCGGGTTGACCGTGATCGACCAGTTGGTGCGGCGCACCGGGTGGCCAGGGCGCAGGCGCAGGAGGAACTTCAGCGCCCGCTGCAGGATGCCCATTTCATGCAGCTTGGGCACCGGGCCGTGGAATTCCATGAAGCTCATGCCGAGGTTGAAACGCAGCGAGTAGTCGGCGCGCTGGGTGGCCATGCCGGCGCCCATCACCAGGGTGTCGTCACGCTCCTCAAGCAGAATGAACTCGCCCTGGGCCTGGCGGGTGATGTATTCCATCGGCTCCATCGGCAGGGTGCTGGCGTCACCGAAGGTGAAGGTCTGGTCGATCTGCAGCGGGCGGTTGACCCAGTGCCACTGGCTGCCTTTCTTCTCCAGGGTGAAGTGCTCGGGGTAGTCGCGCGAGTACGACTCCATCAGCAGTTCCAGCAGGTCCCACTGGGCTTCCATCATGTGCGGCAGGGCGGCGTAGTGCACGCCCGGCTGGCTGTCGAGGGTGTGCGCACGGTGGTGGCATTCGGAGATGTAGTGCTCGTCGATGTCGAACTGCCCGCGCAGCGCGCCCGTGCCGAACGGCACGTGTGGCTCGACGTTCATCGAGTACATGTACTGGTCTTCCGGATACGGGAAGGGCAGGCGCAGTACGGCTTCGCGGCTGTTCTTGTAGGTGTGGCCCTGGCCTGCGTCGGCGTAGGTCTCGATCGGCTTGAATACGGTCATGTTGTTGTTTTCCTGTTTCAGAGGTCTACGACCAGGCGGCTGCAGTTGGCGCGGGATACGCAAGGCATGAATTTGCGCTGGCTCAGTTTGTCTTCCTCGCTGAGCCAGTCGTCGCGATGGTCGAGTTCGCCATCGAGGTCCAGCACTTCGGTCTCGCAGTAGCCGCAGGCACCGCCGCGGCACAGGTAGGGCACCTTGTAGCCGGCCTGTTCGGCGGCTTCGAGCAACGACTGTTCGGCCGGCACTTCGATGGTCACGCCCTGGCGGGCCAGGGTGACGCTGAACGGCTGGCCGCTGGAGCCTTGCTCGACAAAGCGCTCATAGTGGATGTGGCTGTCGGTCCAGCCGAGGGCGTGGGCGCTGTCGAGGGTGTCGTCGATCATGCTGTCCGGGCCGCAGACATACACGTGGCTGCCCAACGGCCGGTCAGCGAGAATGTGGCGGATATCCATGCGTGCATCGACGCCTTGCACATATAAATGCACGCGCTCGCCGTAGCGTGCCTGCAGCTCCAGGCCCAGGGCGGTGTGTTCGGGGCCGCGCACGGCCAGGTGCAGCTCGAAGGTGGCCTGCTTGAGTTGCAGCTCTTCCAGTTGCGAATAGACCGGGGTAATGCCCACGCCGCCGGCAATGAACACGTGCTGGCGGGCATGCTTGGCCAGCGGGAACAGGTTGGCGGGTTGCAGGATCTGCAGCAGGTCGCCTTCCGCGACCCGGTCATGCAGGTAGCGCGAGCCGCCCCGGCCTTCGCTGACCCGGCGCACGGCGATCTGGTAGGCGCTGGAGTCGTAGGGCGAGCTCATCAGCGAGTAGGCGTTGCGGTGGGTCTTGTCGCCGTCTTCGAGCACCACCACAACATGGCTGCCGCCGGAAAACGCCGGCAGGTGCTTGCCGGCCGGATCGACCAGGGTAAAGCGGGTGATTTCCGGGGTGAGCGCTTCGATGCGGGCGACGCGCACGCTGAGGGTGCCGTTATGGGTATTCATGTGTCGAGCTCCTCGGCTGCTGGCAGTTCGCCCGGGACTTCGCCATCGGCCTTGATGCCCTGGAAGGCGGCCAGGCGGCGGGAATAGTGGTCGCGCACCACCAGGTCGAGCTGGCAACCGGGGCAACTGAATACGCGCTGAGTGACGTTCTCGGTGTAGGTGTCGCAGTGCGCGCACCACACGCGGCGGACCAAGGTGCCGCTGTGTTCGCGCAGCACTTCGTCGCGGTTCAGGTCGACCGCATTGGCGGCTTGCATGGCGGTGCCGATGAAGCTTTCCGAGCCACTGAGGTACAGGCGCGTGCCCATGTGGGCCTGGCCCAGCCGTTCGCGCAAGGCGGCGATCAGTGCCTGGTTGCTGGGGAACACCTCCAGCCCGGCCGCTTCTGCGGCTTGCAGGGCCTGCAGGTGGTCGTGCCCGGAGAACGACTCGGTGGAATAGAGCAGGGTGCTGTGCGCGCGCTGTGCGGGGGACATGTCCGCGATCAGGCGCAGCATGGCCGCGCCGCCGCTGCCCTGGCCCGCGATCAGGTGGCGCAGGCCGCCTGTCATGGGCCGCAGCTGGTCATAGACCGGGCGGCTTTTGATGCCGGTGATAAGCATGGTGACACACCTCGTAAGCCCGAACCCCCGGCCTGTGCCGGAAGGTAACGTTGACGGCTGATTTCAGGCTCGGGCACGGGTGAAAGCAGAACCCATGCCATATTGCCTATGGTTTTATATGTTTTATGACCAAAGTCGACAATCAGTGCTTGAACATCACGTGGCGCACGCAGGTGTAGTCTTCCAGGCCGTACAGGGACATGTCCTTGCCATAGCCCGATTGCTTCATGCCGCCATGGGGCATTTCGCTGACCAGCATGAAGTGCGTGTTGACCCAGGTGCAGCCGTATTGCAGGCGCGCAGCCAGGCGGTTGGCGCGGCCGACGTCGCGGGTCCACACCGAAGAGGCGAGGCCGTAGTCGGAGTCGTTGGCGAAGGCCAGGGCCTGGGCTTCGTCGGTGAACGGGGTAATGCTGACCACCGGGCCGAACACTTCACGCTGGACGATCTCGTCGTCCTGGCGGGCATCGGCCAGCACGGTCGGCTCGAAGAAGAAGCCATCACCTGCCCCCCGATGGCCGCCGGTGACCAGGCGGATATGCGGCTGCGCCTTGGCGCGTTCGACAAAACCTTCGACCCGCTCCAGGTGCTCGCGGGTGATCAGTGGGCCGAGTTCGGTTTGTGGGTCGTCCTGCAGGCCCATGCGCAGGCTGGCCACGGCTTCGCCCAGCTTGCTCACGAACTGCTCGTAGACGCCTTGCTGGACATACAGGCGGCAGGCTGCGGTGCAGTCCTGGCCGGCATTGTAGAAGCCGAACGCACGGATGCCTTCGACGGCGGCATCGATATCGGCGTCGTCAAAGATCAGTACCGGCGCCTTGCCACCCAGTTCCATGTGGGTGCGCTTCACGCTGCTGGCGGTACTGGCGATGATCCGTGCGCCGGTGGCCACGGAACCGGTCAGCGAAACCAGGCGCACCTTGGGGTGGTTGACCAGCGGCTCGCCGACGCTCGGGCCGCGGCCGAACAGGATGTTGACCACGCCGGCCGGGAACAGCTCGGCCATGATCTGGCCCAGCGCCAGGGCGGTCAGCGGGGTTTGCTCGGAGGGCTTGAGCACCACGCAGTTGCCGGCAGCCAGCGCCGGGGCGAGCTTCCAGGCGACCATCATCAGCGGGTAGTTCCACGGCGCGATGGAGGCGACCACACCAAGCGGGTCACGGCGGATCATCGAGGTGTGGCCCGGCAGGTATTCACCGCCGGCCGAGCCCGACAGGCAGCGGCTGGCACCGGCAAAGAAGCGGAACACGTCGGCGATGGCCGGGATTTCGTCGTTCAGTGCTGCCTGGTAAGGCTTGCCGCAGTTCTGCGACTCCAGGCGGGCGAGGGTGGCGGCTTCGGCTTCGATGCGGTCGGCCAGTTTGAGCAGCAACTGGGCGCGGTCCTTGGGTGCGGTCTGCGACCAGCCCTCGAAGGCCTGGTCGGCGGCCTCAACGGCGGCATCCACCTGGGCAGCGCTGGCTTCGGCGATATGCACCAGCACCGTGCCTTCGGACGGGTTGTACACGGCGTACGGGCTGCCTTGCCCGTCGACCAACTGGCCGTTGATCAGGAGTTTGGTTTGCATGGCGGATTCCTTGGTCGGTCTTATTGGTAGAAATCTAAACCTATGAAACCATATCTTAATATTTTTAGTTTGCCAACCACTGCGAAAACCCACTTCCAAGCGGTAGAATGGCCCGTCAATCGGTATCGGGCGCTGGCCCGTTCGCTATAAGATGCGAAACTGAACTTTTTAGCCGAGGCCCGCGCCAAGCCTGGCAATGCTCGATAGGGAGAGGCAATGACTGCCCTGAATAGTGCTCGTAACACCGCCTTCATCCGGTTGCGCCAGGAAGGGCGGACCGATGAAGTGGCGCGCCGCCTGGTGGAAGCCATCGAGCTGGGGATGTTCGCTGAAGGGCAGCAACTGCCCAGCGAGTCGGAACTGGCGCTGCAATTGGGCGTGGCCACGGTAACCCTGCGCGAAGCGCTGGTGGTGCTGCGCCAACGTGGCTTGATCGAGACCCGTCGCGGGCGCAATGGCGGCAGCTTTGTCTGCGCCCCGGTAGAGCTGCCCGAAGCACTGCTGCTGCAACGCCTGCGCGACATGAGCGGCCCCGACCTGCGCGACCTGGGCGATGAACAGACCGCGATTTCCGGTACCGCGGCGCGCCTGGCCGCCAAGCGCAGTTCGCCGGAGCAGCAGGCGCGCATCGCCCAGCATATCGAAACCCTCAGCCAGGCCACTTCGCGCCTGGCCCGGCACCGCGCCGATGCGCGCTTTCATATCGAAGTGGCCGCCGCGGCCCAGTCGCTGCGCCTGACCAGTGCGGAAATGCGCCTGCAGTCGGAAGTCGGCGAACTGCTGTGGATGGAGGCCGCCGGCGGCGGTGACGTGACGGTGGTCGAGCACGAGCACCGGGCGATTCTCGAAGCACTGGTGGCCGGTGATGCGGTGCTGGCTGGCGCCTTGGCCGAAGCCCATGTCAGCCGTGGTATCAAGCGCCTGATCAGCCTGCGTCTTGAGCTGCTGGCCGACGGCCAGGACTGAGCCGTCCATAACAACAAAGCTGTACCTGCGTGAGGTAATGCCATGTTTGCCCTGAGCGACAACGACCCGCTGTCAGCCTGTGCCCAACAGCTGGACCCCACCCTGGGGACCATCTTCGGCCAGGTTCGCCAGCTGGTGGAAGAAACCCGAGCGCTATGGGAGCGGGTACTGGCCGAAGGCCGCCAGCCGAGTGCCAAGGACCTGGCCACCCTGCGCCCGGCCATCGACCAGCAATTGCTCACCACCGGTGCCTTTGGCTGTGGCGGCGGCGTCATCGTCGAGCCCAACGGCCTGGCCGACCGCGAGATGCACCTGGAGTGGTGGTACCTGGCCGACGGCGGCAAGACCCTGCCGCTGCGGCCGAACTTCGACCGGCGCCGCGAGAATTACTACGACTACACCGAAATGCCCTGGTACAGCCGGCCGATGAAAACCGGCAAGAGCGTGGTCGAAGGGCCGTACGTGGACCTGTACGGCACCAACATGTATGTGCTGACCTTCACCATGCCGATCGAGGTGCAGGGCCGGTTCATCGGCGTGGCCGGGCTGGACCTGTCGTTGCACAACGTCGAGCGCCTGCTGGTGCGCAGCCTGATGCGTCTGGAGCATGAGGCGGTGCTGATCTCGGCGGACGGGCGGGTGATTGCCTCGAACACGGCAAACTGGATGGTCGGTGACCTGGCCCAGGCGTTGTTGAACACCTTGCCGCGTGATGGCATTCGCCTGGCGTTGGCCGAGTCCGAGGCTGGGTGGTCGTTGGTGCGCTTGCCGGTGCTCAGGCGCAAGTGATCATCTGCCTGGCCGCTGGCCGGCAACGTCATTGTCCAGCCAGGCATGCCAGCGCTGGAGCGGTTGCCCCGTGATGGGGCGTGTCTGGCCAGGCGCACCCTGTCGGTGCGTTTGCCGGGGCCGTCGAACCTTGGAACGCGCGAATAGTTAGCTTGCATACGAGTTGGCGTGCAACTTGCTGTCACTTTGCTATCTGGTGTCGCGTATGGTGAAAACAATGTCGCTTTCAAGCAGTTCCATGCAGTTGTCATCGAGCGAGAAGGGTTGGCTGCCCTGGTTCGGTAAAACCGGCAAGGTCCGCATGGGGTGGGCCTGCCGCCTCAACCGCGCGCATTATCCGGTGATCGAGCAAACCTTCGAAGCCATCGCTCAGACCCGCGTGCAGTTGCTGCACAACTGGGCCCGCCAGCAGTGGGAGCACCTGGCAGAGCTTGCGCAGCACATGGCCCCAGGTTGCAGCGAAGCCGACCGATCGCTCCTGCTCGACAAGCTGGCCCAGGCGGAAGATTTTTCCGAGCTGTGCGTGATCGACACCGTTGGCAATGTGATCGTCTCTACCTGGGCCAAGCGCAGCAACACCCGGAGCGACCAGATGCAGGCTTTAGCGCAGGGCCTGAAGGCGCCGTTCCTGCATGGCCCCTACAGTGACCCGCTGACGCTGCAGATCGGCCCGTCATCGTCGCGTTTCCACGATGAGGTGACGCTGATGTTCTACCAGCCGCTCAAGCGCGATGGCAAAACCGTCGGTTGCCTGTGCGGGCGGGTGCCCAACGATGTGCTCGGCGACCTGATCCAGCGTGAGGCCGGGCATATCTTTGCCGAGTCCGGCGACAATTACCTGTTCATGGCGCAGTCGCACTTCGACCGCACCATCCAGCCAGGCACTGCCTTGTCCCGTTCGCGTTTCGAGGACGGCACCTTCACCCATGGCGAAAACCTCAAGAGCGGTGTGCACACGCCCTGGACCACGGTGCAGATCCAGCGCCACACCGAGCTGGAGCTGCGTTTCACTGACCCGTCCACGCGCGAACTGCACCCCGGCGTGCGTGAGACCATCCGCCGCGGCGCCAACCTGTTCGTGACCTACCCAGGCTACTCGGACTACCGCCATGTGCCGGTGGTCGGCAAGGGCGTCACGTTCCAGTTGCCCGGCTCGCCAGACCGCTGGGGGATGATGTGCGAAGCCGACCTGGAAGAAGTCTATCGTCGCCGCTCGCTCAGCTACGGGCTGATGAAACCCTACGTGGCAACCATGGCCGGGCTGTTCGGTTGCAACTACCTGGTGCAGCACTACGCCGGTTTGCCACAGGGGTTTAACGACGCCCTCGAAGCGCTCGGCATGCTCGCCGCCACGTGGCTGTTCAGCGTGCTCGGCCCCAAACGGCTGGCCGCACGCTTGAACGGCATGAGCGGCGTGTTGCGCACCATCGCCGAGGGCGAAGGCAACCTGCGTCAGCGCCTGGACACCAGCGTCATGGCCAACGACGAAAGTGGCGACATGGCGCGCTGGATCAACAGTTTCATCGACCGCCTGGACGCGGTGGTGGGGCAGGTGGTCAAGGCCAGCCGCACGGTTGGCACCACCAACCAGATGATGCTGGGCCGCAGCCAGGAGGCGAGCGTGACCTCCGCCGATGTGGCCGACGCGGTGCACCAGATGATGATCATCATGGAGGAACAGTTGGGCGAATTGCAGCAGGCCTCGGTCAGCGCTGAACAGATGAAGCAGGCCATGGACGAGGTGGTCAGCCGTGCCCGCGAGCAGTTCCTGGCGGTGCAGGCGGGCACCCAGTCGATTCGCGACGTGGTGGCGCGTTCGTCGTCCAGCGTGCAGTTGCTCGACAGCCGCATGGGCCAGATCGGCAATATCACCGGGCTGATCAGCGACATCACCAACCAGACCAACCTGCTGGCCCTCAATGCCGCCATCGAGGCAGCGCGTGCTGGCGAGCACGGCCGTGGTTTCGCGGTGGTGGCCGACGAGGTGCGCAGCCTGGCGGCGCGGACCGCGCGTGCCGCCGAAGACATCCAGCACATGGTCGAAGGCCTGCAAGGCGAAACGCAGCAGGCCGTGAGCTTCATGGAGGCCGGCGTGCAGGATGTCGATAACAGCCTGCGCCTGGCCGAGGATGCCTCGTCGGAGAACGTGCAGCTGCATCAGGCGGTGGAGGCGATGTTCGCGATCATCCAGCAGCTCAACCGGCGCAGCGTGGAATACGGCAAGACCATCGAGCAGGTCAACCAGTCCTCCAGCGAAATGCGCCAGACGGCGGTGGAGTTGCAAAGCAGTGCCGAGACGGTGAAGGTCAATGCCAGCAAGCTGCAGAAGCTGGTAGGGCAGTTCGAAGTCAGCAGTGATGACGGGCGTGCCGTGGCGGCTTGAGCAGCCTCAGGTTTGGGCGCGGTTTCATACAGGGTATGATTCGCGCCCGCAACTGGAGCCCGCCATGGCCAAAGACATCGAAAACCCCTGCGTCTCGCTCTGCCAGCTCAACAGCGAGCTGTGCGTGAGCTGCGGCCGCACCCGTGAGGAAATCCGCAAGTGGCGCGGCATGAAGCGCCCGGAGAAGATGGCCACCGTGCAACGCGCGGCCACGCGGATGAAGGCGCTCACCAAGAAGAACGCCAAGCGCCAAGGTAACGACTGAAGCCGCTGCGCTTGTGTAAGATGCAGGCTTCGAAACGCTGCAGAGCTTACCGTATGGATACCCACTCGCTTCTCGCCTTCACCCTGGTCGCTGCAATCGCCATTGCCAGCCCAGGGCCCGCCACCCTGATGGCCATCAACAACAGCCTCAACCATGGCCAGCGCAGCGCCGTGTGGTCGTCACTGGGCAATGGTACGGGCCTGTTCTGCCTGTCGGCGGCGGCCATGCTCGGGCTGGGCGCGTTACTGGCCAGTTCCGAGATGCTGTTCAACGCGGTCAAGCTGATCGGTGCCGGCTACCTGTTCTACCTCGGTGCCCGGCAGTTGCTCAGGAAAGGCCCGATGCTGGTGGACCCGGCGGCTGCGCAGGTCAGCAAGCCGACCCCGTTGAAGTTGTACAAGTCGGCGTTCCTGACCGCCGTCACCAACCCCAAGGCAACCATGTTCTTCACCGCACTGTTCCCGCAGTTCATCGACCAGGGCGCGGCGCTGCTGCCGCAGTTCCTGACCCTGACCGGGATCTTCGTGGCGTTGTCGCTTGCGTCGTTGAGCCTGTATGCGGCGCTGGCATCGCGGGCCAAGGGTGTGCTGACCCGGCCGGCGCTGTCGCGTTGGGTGAGCCGGGTAGTCGGCACGACGTTCATCGGCTTTGGTGCGGCGATTCTGACCATGCGCCGCCAGGCCGGTTAAGAGCGTTCTCGGGCCCACCGGTTGGAGACTGACAAGGAGCGTTGCAATGAAGTACCCGGGAAGGCTCACACCCGATCAGCATGAAGCGTTCATGACACGCTATGGCCCAGTCTTCGGTTTGGGCATATTGCTCTGCATGGTGGCAGCAGGAACAGGTATTGGCCTGTTGCAGAGTAGCTACCTGCGTAATCAGCCAGGCAGTGGGGCCTATGCACTGAGTACCGGTTTTGCACTGGTCTTGCTGCTCTGTGCCGGCCAGTTTGCGATGATCCGCGGTTTCCGCTGGGCCATATGGCTGATCCTGCCGAGCTTGATCGCGCCTGCACTCACGGCGGTCAGTCTGTTCGGTAGCCGGCATGCCGGTACCCTGCAGGTGATCATCCTGGCGATTGCCCTGGTGGGCTTGCTGGTGTTGAACAGCAAGCGCCATCGCGCCATGCGTCGGCGCCTGGTGGAAATGCGCCTGCAGCGCATCGGCCAGCTGCCACCCACCCGTGAAGACGAGTTTCCAGACGGCACGCCGCCCGCAAAACCCTGGTTCAGCATCACGCTACTGGTACTGGCCGCGCTTGTCGTCATTGGCAAGGTCTGGTTGCTGGTGATGAACTAGCGGCGTCATGGCTTTTGACTAACGCCTGAAGTTCACTCTAGCGAGACCAAGGAGAACGGACATGGACCTGCTCATTGCTCCGGCAGTCCCAGAAGATCTCGCCGGTATTGCGGCCGTGACGGTGAAGGCCTGGCAGGCAACGTTCCAGGGCATCCTGCCGGATGCCTATCTCGCCGGATTGACCATCGAGGCTCAGCAACAACGGCACCAGAGCCTGTTCGGCGGCTGTGGCGTGGTGTACCACGTGGCCAAGGTAGCGGGAGAGATCGTCGGCTTTTCGTCGGGGGGGCCGAATCGAGACCCAGCGTCTGATGAGGCCAACGAACTCTATGGCTTGTATCTGCTGCCGAGTTGGCAAGGGCAGGGCATCGGGCGGCAACTGCTGCTGGCCGTGGCGATGCAGCTGCAGGCGCCGGGCCGGCAAGGTTTGTTCGCCTGGGTGCTGGCGGATAACCCGCACCGGCATTTCTATCAGCGCTGCGGTGGCGTGGAGGTATCCACACAGTCCATCGAGCTGGCCGGGCAATCATGGCCGATCACGGGGTATCGCTGGTCTTCAGCTGCTGCAGCTGATACGTGCGTGTTCAATCCCGATGACTATCTTGAAACGCTTGGCGGGCGCGTGTTCAGCCAGTCGCGCAACGCCGAGGCTTGGCGGCTCGTGCTGCTGGCGCTAGAGAGAGCACTGTCGCGCGCGAGGCCGAACGTGCGGTTGCAGTTGGTGGTGGGCGTGCAGGCGTCGGGGAAAAGCTATTGGATCGAGCAAACTCGTGCCGCTACCAACGACACCAGTTGCCTGTATTTCGATGCAGCACTGCCGCGGCGCGTGCACCGTGCGCCAATCCTGGCGTTGGCTGCGCGCCATGGTGTGCCGGTCACGGCAGTCTGGGTGCAGGCTCCGGTCGAGCAGGCATTGGCACGCAATGCCTTGCGCCGGGGCGATCATCAAGTGCCGAGCGCGAGTATCGAGGCGGTGGCGGCTGCGTTCGAGCCACCTTGCAGGTCCGAGGGGTTTGTCGAGGTTATCGAAGTGAACGCCCGCCAAAGTGGGCACGAGAAGGCTGCAAGGCTTTGAGTGTCGGCAATCGGTCGGAAGCTGCCGGTTGCGAATGGCTGCTTCCGACCCAGGCTGTGTGAAAACGCCTGCGATTGTCTAACCTTCTGATCGTCGAGATCGCGGCGGGGACGATCATGAAGCGATT
>NZ_VZII01000002.1 GCF_009391885.1 Pseudomonas sp. MN1F
CACCGGCGGCCAGGTCACGGACGTCGTAGCCACGGTAGGTCAGGCCGGCACCGGCCTGGCCCACGGTCGACAGTGCGGTCTGCCCAGCCACCTGACCACGCAAGCCTGCGCCACTGAGTACTTTTGCTTCGGCCATGAGTTACTCCACCCTTGAATTTCCTGTTGAAGGCTAATCATTAGTCCTGAAGCCACTCAGCCCTTTTTCTGGGCAAACAACGCATCGAGGCTCTGCTCGAAGGCGTGGTAACCAATGGCATGGTAGAGCTCCATGCGGGTCTGCATGGTGTCGATCACGTACTTCTGCGTGCCGTCGCGTCGCAGTGCGGTATAGACGTTCTCGGCAGCCTTGTTCATGGCACGGAACGCCGACAGCGGGTACAACACCAGCGACACGTCGACCGAGGCCAATTCTTCGGTGGTGTACAGCGGCGTGGCGCCGAATTCGGTGATGTTGGCCAGGATCGGTGCCTGCACCCGGTCGGCGAAGGTCTTGTACATCGAAAGCTCGGTGATGGCTTCCGGGAAGATCATGTCGGCGCCAGCCTCGATACAGGCGGCAGCGCGGTCTAGGGCCGCGTTCAGGCCTTCCACCGCCAGAGCGTCGGTACGCGCCATGATCACGAAGCTGTCATCGATGCGGGCATCCACCGCTGCCTTGATACGGTCGACCATCTCCTGCTGGGTGACGATCTCCTTGTTCGGGCGATGGCCGCAGCGCTTGGCGCCGACCTGGTCCTCGATGTGGATCGCCGCGGCACCGAACTTGCACATCGAACGCACGGTGCGGGCGACGTTGAAGGCCGAAGCGCCGAAACCGGTGTCGACATCCACCAGCAAGGGCACGTCGCAGACGTCGGTGATGCGGCGCACATCGGTCAGCACGTCATCCAGGCCACTGATGCCCAGGTCTGGCAGGCCCAGGGAGCCTGCGGCCACACCGCCACCGGACAGGTAGATGGCCTTGAAACCGGCACGCTTGGCCAGCAACGCATGGTTGGCGTTGATAGCGCCGACCACTTGCAGGGGATGTTCGGCGGCTACGGCATCGCGGAAACGCTTACCAGCAGTAAGTAAAGTCATTCGTACCTCCATCGTTGTTGAAAATAGCGGTCAGCGAACAACATTCGGCAACACTGAGCGAACATCGATGTAGCGCCGCACCGGTAAAGCAGCCCGCAGACCGTTAAACCTCGTCTTGAGGGGCTGAAGTATCGTTTGCAGAGCTCAACAAAGGGGCCGGGGTAATAACACCTGCCACTACAAACTCATAGTTATCTCGCAATGCGCACCTCTAAAAATCATGACGACAAACAAGCTCATTGCTGGCACATAACAGAGTGAGCCCAATGCATTAATGAAACCGCCCATTATTTATGGCTACTGCAGCGCTTGAGCACTTCACCTTCACTGTCGAAATCTTGCATCAGAAGGCTCCGCCTGCTGACCGCCACTCCCGCACACTACCACATTGTCGACACATTATTGCAAGCAAAAAAACTCCGAACAACGCATAAATACGATAGACGAATTCAGCAGCAGTAAAATTCTGATATAAATCAATGAATTACGTGAATAAATGAAAATTTCACGCATGCCAAGCGTGAGCCTCCCAGCTAAAAAATCTACAAGCTGATGAGAAAAATCACAGATTGTCGACAATCAGCCCGAAACCCTGGCCCTGACACGCAGCCAAAGAAGCCCCCCCTTCCATTCGACGTTGTCTTCAAGCACAAGCCGACGCGCACGCCAATAAATCTAATGCGCGCATAAATTCTATTGACTTGCACACCATAATCGCACCGCTGCATCATTCATGAACATATCATTAGTTAAAATCAAAAAAACAGAAAACAAAAACCATCACCCTACACCCACCCAACAAAACTAGCACCTCTAAAACCTGAAGAGCCAAAGCCAACAAATTTAAAACCATTGAGACCATGAAAACATACAGCCTTAATCGATAACACCCCAAAGGCATAATTAGGGCTCATAGGCACGCACTCTAAAATTAAAAACAGTAGAAGACCGCACACGGCTCGCCAAATTAGACAATCGTCAAAAAGCACGCACTCCTTGTTATAATCAAGTTTACTTTTAAAAACAAAAATTGAACACTATCGATACCATCGACATCTGCCGCACGTATGGAAAATAACAATTTGGGGAGCATCAATGAACATCAAACAGAAACTAACCTGGGCATTTGCGGTTATTGCATGCCTGCCCGTCGTCCTTGTAGCCACCCTAGTAGTTCTCAACCTACGCGGCGAAGCCCGTGAAGAGTTCATTGATGGCAGCAGTCGCGAAATGCGCCAGGTCAGCAACGCGATGAGCATCTTCTTCCAGAGCATCCAGCAGAACGTCGACTACCTAGCGGCACAACCCTTAGTCGGCGTCACTGGTAGCGATTTGAACAAGTTCATGAACGCTAACCCGTCGTACGAATTGGGCGAGCAGGACAAAAAATTACTTACCGTTTTCACTCGCCTAGCAGAAACACACCCTAATTATGCCTATATATCCTATGGAACTAGCGACGGTGGTTACGTTGGCTGGCCAGCCGGCCAGAAGGTAAGCAACTACGATCCTCGCGTACGCCCATGGTATCAGCTGGCTATGTCAAACCCTGGCAAAACCCTTCGTACGGGAGCTTATTATTTTGCCGTAGATGATGCGGTGTTAGTCAGTACCGTACGAACTGTAGCCAACCAGCTTGGTAACCCCGGGGGCGTAATCAACATTGATGTATCTCTCAAAGGGCTTACCAAAATCGTCAAAGAGATAAAATTGGGCGAGAAGGGCTATTTGATGCTGATGGAAGGGAACGGCAATGTGTTGGTTGATCCACGTGACGCCAACCACAACTTCAAGCAACTGGCCAGCTTCGGTGACGGCTACGCCGAACTGGCCAAGGCCGGCAAAGGCTTGGTGGAGATCGAACTCAATGGCGTACGTTACATGGCCAACGTCTACCCCGACGAACAACTGGGTTGGACCTTCATCGGCCTGATCGAACAAAGCGAAGTGATGCAGACCACCACACGACTGACTTGGCTGATCGGCGCCATCGCCGTGGTGCTGGCCGTGCTGTTCGCCGTGGTCGGTGCGGCCTTCGCCAAGCTCATCGTGCGCCCGATCAACAGCGTCACCAACGGCCTGGAAGACATTGCCCAAGGCGAGGGTGATCTGACCCGCAACCTGGAAATCCGTGGCCGCGACGAAACCGCGCAACTGGCCAGTTGGTTCAACCAGTTCCTGGGGTCCATCCGCACCCTGATTCAGCACATCGGTGCCGCCGCCGGCAAAATCCTCAGCACCTCCAACAGCTCCACCCGCGTCTCCAGCGACATGGCTGAAGCCGCCGGTCGCCAGCGTGAAGCCGTAGACATGGTGTCCACCGCCTTCCACGAAATGGTTGCCACCGCCAACGAAGTGGCACGCTCTTGCAGCCAGGCAGCACAGTCGGCCGACAGCGGCCAACAACAGGCCCGCGAAGGCCAGCAACAGATCGATGCGGCGGTAAACAGCGTGGACCGCTTGAGCCAAGAGATCGAGCAGTCGGCGCAGTCGATCCAGCAACTGGAACGTGACAGCAACGCTATCCAATCAATCCTCGGCACCATCCGCTCGATTGCCGAACAGACCAACCTGCTGGCGCTCAACGCCGCCATCGAAGCCGCCCGTGCCGG
Source organism: Pseudomonas sp. MN1F (assembly GCF_009391885.1). Lineage (GTDB taxonomy): Bacteria > Pseudomonadota > Gammaproteobacteria > Pseudomonadales > Pseudomonadaceae > Aquipseudomonas. The sequence goes on from NZ_VZII01000002.1 coordinate 3,693, forward strand.
TGAGCAAGGCCGTGGCTTTGCCGTGGTCGCCGACGAAGTGCGGGCCTTGGCCAAGCGCACTGCCGACTCCACCGCCGAAATCGACGGCCTGCTCGGCAACTTGGCCAGCCGCACGGCCGAAGTGGCCGATCAGATGCATGCCAGCCTGGAAGTGTCGCAGCAGTCGGTAAGCCGAATCGGCCTGGCCCGCGACAGCTTCGGGCAAATCCGTGAGTCGGTGGATGTGATCCGCGACATGAACACGCAGATCGCCACGGCCGCCGAGGAACAGCACCAAGTGGCCGAGGACATCAACCGGCACATCAGCCAGATTCACGGGGACGCCCAACTGGTGGCCGAACTGGCCCAGGCCGCACGGGTGGATTCGGAGAGCCTGGCCGGATTGTCCAATGAGTTGGATGCGCTCGTGCGCAGGTTCCGAACATGATAGCACCGTGCATGTAACTTCCTGGTAACAGTTGCCCTCTCAGAGGGATCGCTTCTTTAGGGACGAGGCAGGTCGAAGGAATCGACTAATTTGGGATGCCATTCCTTGCCGAGGTCTCAGAAAACTTAACCCTAGTACGTTCAGCCCATTTAATGAATGCACCGCGTAGAGCCTTACTGACCTCGGACACCTTTAGGGGGAAATGACCGCCACCCAAGGGTGCTTGATAAGCAGGCAACGACGCACCTCCACACCCGAGCTTAAGCGCAAAACTACCAAGCTAGTTCTCGATCAGGGCTACAGCCACTTAAAAGCCGCACGGTCACAGGGCCTGATCGAGTCGGTGCAATGCCGCCGGATGAGTCAACCCCTATCAGAGCGCGGCTTTACTTAGCCAACGAGCAAAGTGCTGACACCCAAGCAGCAGAGGACTTACGGGCTGAAGGCTCGGATCAACAGCTTGCCATGGGAAAATCTAGTTAAAAAGCCACTGCGCACTTGATGACCAAGGAGCATGAGCGCTTGCGCTGATTGATCAGCTCCGCCGTGAGGAGTCGATCGAGTTACAAGCTTGACGTTTGACGTGTACCCAGGAAAAGCCTGGCACTTTCCGCCCAAAATCCGCAGGGGATGAACTGGACAGGTAAACGCTGAGTCGATCTCCCGCAATTCCCCACCTCCTCAGGCCAAGAGTATGGGGTTGTCGAACGCCCATCCGAATCCAGCCTCCCCTCCCCCCCATTCCCCCTCTCTCATCCTGCACCCCGCACTGCACTGGGCGGCAGCCAGGCAGCGAAAACAGAAAACGCCAAAAAAAAACACAAAAAACTTGAAACAGGACATATTTCAAGACTAATCTGCGGAAACCGGAAAACAAAAACCAACCTGGAGACGAAAAATGAAGATCAGCCTGTTGCAAGAAGGCGAAACCATCCAAGGCGTCAGTGTTGCACAGCGTTATCAGGAAATGATCGCTGAGGCATGCCTAGCCGATAAGCTTGGCTTCTACGCTTGGGGCACATCTGAGCAACACTTCAACCCTCCAAAATTCACGGTTTCCGCACCTGAAGTGCTCTATGCAGCCATCGCCGCGCAAACCAAGGACATCAAACTGCGCACCATGTGCGCGGTCATGCTGCAGTGGAACCATCCAATCCTGGTGGCCGAGCGCACTTCGACACTGGATATTGTCTCCAACGGCCGCGCCGAAATTGCAACTGCTCGCTCCAACAACCTGGTTACCCTTGAAGCCTTTGGCGTCGATCCAAGCACCACCCGCGCGCAGTGGGAAGATGGCATGGAAGTGCTGGTCAAGGCCTTTGCCGACGAAACACTGCAACATGAAGGGCCGATCTGGAACATTCCTCCTCGCACCATCGTTCCACGCCCACTGCAAACTCCACACCCGCCGATCTATGTCTCGGCTTCCAGCGTCCAGACCCACAGCAACGCGGGTGAGCGCGGTATCGGCGTACTGAGCTTCGAGAACTACTTCGGCTTCGACTACCTCCAGGAATGTATCGATGCCTATCGTGCCGGCCTGGCCACCAACAAAAGCACCATTCCACGCCGCACGGAGCAAGCCGGGCTGTATGTTGCCACCGCCTTCTGCGACACCACGCGTGCTCGTGCGGTAGACATCGCCCGCAATGTCACCACCAGCTACTTCAAGTTCATCATCGACCTGTATGCCCCGCTCGGTAAGAAGGGCTCTTACGAGTACCTGGATGGCCGCATGCTGCGCTTGCTCGAACACGAAGGCGACATGGACTTCCTGATTTCGGAAACGCCTTCGGTAATGGTTGGCGACCCGGATGACTTCATCAAGCGCATCCGCCAACTCGAACAAATGGGCATTGACGAAATTCTGCTGCGCATCGATGGCATTCCACACGAAGACATCATGCGTTCCATCGAACTGATCGGTCGCGAGGTCATGCCTGTCATCAATGGGGGTGGCAAATGAGCCAAGTCCAACTGAAAGCGCCAATCGAGGCGGCAGGTATCGACCTTCAGGTATTCAAGGATGCCATGGCCGACTTTCCGGCAGCGGTCACGATCATCACCACTTGGGACGATAATGGCCAACCGGTCGGTGCGACGCTCTCCGCCGTCTCGTCGCTGTCTGCCTCCCCACCAATGATGCTGGCGTGCTTCGATCGCAAGTCGAAGACCCTTGAATACCTGAAAGCAGGCAAGCCCTTTTTGATTCACGTGCTGGGCGAAGGCCAGGAAGAACTGGCCATGCTGTTTGCGGGTAAGTCCACAGATAAATTCGCTGCTGTCAGCTGGCACCGAGGTGAACTTGGCCTGCCAACACTGAGCGACGCCAATTGCGCGCTGGCGTGCGAGGTCGCAGATGTTTTGCCAGGCGGTGATCACCTGATAGTGACCGGACACATCCGCCATATCGACCATAACCGCGAGCAGCTACCGCTTCTGTATCACCGCCGCAAAATGTTCGGCGTGCCACAACAGGCAGCGCAAGCATGAAGCGGGTGGTGGTGGTTTATGGCATTCCCATAGACACGTGCGCATTCGAGCGCCACTACCGCGACGTGCACGTGCCGCTGGTAAAGCAAATGCCTCTGCTGGCCGGCTTCGAAGCCAGCCTCAGTGATGCAGGCGCCGATGCCGAGAACTGGCATGCCATCGCGATCTTGACCTACCGCGACCAGGCCGATCTGGACACTTCACTGGCATCCCCCGAAGGCGTTGCCGCCGTTCAGGACGTTGGCAATTTTGCTAGCGGCGGCTGCCAGATCTACACCTGCGAATTTGAAAGCTTCTAAAAACAATCAGAGTGAGGCCTTGCCATGAATCTACCACTGGACCCTTTGAAACACCTGAGCGTCAACGCTCGGGCCTTTTTGAAGCAGCCAATGAAGCTGATGATTGACAATCAGTTCGTAGACGCTTGCGAAGGTAAAGTATTTCCTACCTATGACCCTGCGACCAGCCAGCTGATCGCTAATGTTTCCGAAGCAGGGATCGCCGATGTAGAAGTAGCGGTTGCGTCCGCCAACCGTGCACTGGTTGGGCCTTGGGCGAAAATGCTGCCAAACGAGCGAGAAGCGATTATCCGCCGGCTGGCCGACCTTATCGAAAAACACGCCGATGACCTCGCCCAGATCGAGAGCCTGGACAGCGGCAAACCTGCCGCCCAAATCCGCGCAGTAGACATTGAACTTTCGATTGGCGCACTGCGCTACAACGCTGGCTGGCCAACCAAACTGCACGGTCAGACAATTCCGGTCAGCGCTCCGGAAATGCACGTCTATACACGTCGCGAACCGCTGGGGGTAATTGCGGCCATCGTGCCGTGGAACTTCCCACTCTGCCAAGCCTGCTTCAAGCTGGCTCCTGCATTGGCAGCCGGCTGCACTGTCGTACTCAAGCCTGCCGAGCAGACTCCTCTGTCCGCTCTGTTCCTGGCTAATCTGGCAATCGAGGCGGGCCTTCCACCTGGTGTACTGAACGTGCTGCCTGGCTTCGGAAAAGTGGCAGGACAAGCACTTGTGGAACACCCTGGCGTAGCAAAGATTGCCTTCACCGGCTCCGAAGCCGTGGGCAAGCACATCGTGCGCACTGCCGCCAGCGATCTCAAGCACGTGTCCATGGAACTGGGCGGCAAGAACCCCAACGTCATCTTTGCCGATGCTGATCTGGACAAGGCTGCAGCAAGCGCTGCGATGGCGATTTTCTTCTACTCCGGCCAAGTTTGCGCCGCCGGCTCACGGCTGATGGTTGAGCGCAAGGTCTACGAGCGGGTGCTGGAAATCGTCATGGCTGAAACAGCGAAGCTCAAAGTTGGGCATGGCCTTTCTCCAGATACGTTCCTTGGCCCACTTATTTCGGCAGATCAGTTCTCCAGGGTCAGCGGCTTTGTCGAGCGCGCAAAAGCACAAGGCATTGAGTGCGTGATGGGCGGCAACAAAGCAGGTGGTGCACTGTCCGACGGACACTTCCTGGAGCCAACCATCCTGCTGAATGCTTCCGATAACCAGGAGGTCGTGGCCGACGAAATTTTTGGCCCGGTATTAGTGGTCCAGACATTCGACTCGATCGACGAACTCACCACCCGCGCCAACAACACCGGCTTTGGCCTTTCGGCCGGTGTCTGGACGCGCGACGTCGGCAAAGCACATAAGGTGGCTGCCGCGCTGCAGGCTGGTACGGTCTGGATCAATACCTACGGCAACTTCGACTGTGCTGCGCCGTGGGGGGGCTACAAGCAGTCTGGTTATGGCCGTGACAACGGAGCGGAAGGCATCGAGAAATTCCTTCAGACCAAGACTGTATGGACCAACTGTAATTGATACCGTGCTGGAGCCATTCCCACGAATGGCTCCGATACGTCTTCGCAGGAGCTTGAATCACCCTTTTAGCCGACCACCTGGTCGGCTTTTTTTCAGACTCGATCAGACCCTAGCCGCTTGTACAGAAGATCGATGTACGGGAAGCTTTCGATTCGTTCGATACCCTCCACCATCCGTAAGGAGTCGTCAATCAACTCGAACAGGGACGCCCGCGACGCACACACCACTTCAACAAATAGGTCGAATCTGCCGGCACAAATCGTGATGTAGGAAACATTATCGAGCGCCCGCAGACGCTCAGCCACATCCTTGACACGCACCCCGGGGCGTACGGTAATCGCCACCCAAGCCAGCGCTCTCTGCTCAAGGTTCATTGGGCTGGTGATCGCCATGATATTGAGCAACCCCGATTCGAGAAGCGCATTCAGCCGCCCCCGAACCTGGGATTCAGAGATGTCCAGCGCGATCGCGATGTTCTTCAGGGGGGCTCGACCATCGAAACTGAGCTCTCGCACAATCTTGCGGTCAACCTCATCCATCTCCCTGCTCAAGACGCCCGGCGTCTGCGAAGTCGGCGCACGGCCGAAGAACTGCGCCCTCTGGTAAAAAACGCTGTAATAGGGAAAGACCTCAATGCCCTTAACGCCTTGTAATACGGCGACCTGGCTATCCAGAATCCGCTGCATCCGCCCCATGTCTGAACAGATGATTTCCACGAAAAGCGGAAAACGACCAGTGGTGGTAACAACGTAATCGACCTCGGCAATTCCTATCAGCGCCTCCGCCACGGCGGAGACCGGTGCTGTCAGGTCCAAGCTAATACCCATCAGCGCACCTGCCTGGAACCCCAGCGAAGCGGGATCCGTCAGTGCCACGATCTGAATGACGTTCTGCTCCAGCAATTGGTGCACTCGATTGCGGACTGTCCGCTCGGAAATGTTCAGTTCACGTGCGATGGCGACAAAGGGGCGGCGTCCATCTTCTTGCAGATGTGCAATGATTTCTCGATCGGTCGCGGACAAGGGCTGCTCTGAAAGCGGCCCATGCCCCGTCGGCTGAAGTCGTGTAACGGAAGGTGCTTCTCGCAGATCGGCTATGTTCATGTCGTTGACGGTCTAGAAGGCAGATGGCGGTATTATCCACCGCCACCTCTATCGGGCAAGTGTTAACACTCGGCCTCTACAGCCAATACCTCGACCACTTCAAGGTCGTAACCCGCCAACCCCAGGAATTTGGCAGGAGACCCCATGTTTCGCAACTTCCTTACCCCCAGATCCTGAAGGATCTGGGCTCCAGTGCCCAGTTCCGCATAGGTGCGCGAATGACTGCGCTGGCACGATCGGTTAGGTTTGGTCAGTTGTGGAACGCGCTCGAGCAGCGCTTGCGAAGATTCGTGCGTTGCCAGAATCACGACGACCCCATGCCCCACGGATGCCACCTTTTCCAGCGCACCCCAAAGCGTCCAACTGCTGGGCGTCACGCAATCAGCACCAACGAGGTCACACAGTGGGTCAATCGCGTGCACCCTTACCAACGTCGCCTCGTCACCACAAACATCGCCCATGACCATCGCCATATGAACGCCGCCTTCAATCACATCTTCATACGTCACAAGGCGGAAGGTGCCGTGAACCGTGGGCAACTCCCTCTCGCCGATCCGCACAACGGTGTGCTCGGTCGCAAGCCGGTGGTGAATCAGGTGAGCAATGGTACCCATCTTGATGCCATGCTTTTCGGCAAATCGTTCCAGGTCATTGCGTCGAGCCATGGTTCCGTCATCATTCATGACCTCGACGATCACGGAGGCCGGCGTGAGTCCAGCCATGCGGGCGAGGTCGCATCCCGCCTCGGTGTGACCTGCCCTGGTCAGAACCCCACCTTCACGTGCTCTCAGCGGAAAGATATGACCAGGCTGCACCAGGTCATCAGAGGTAGCACCAGGACGAACCGCAGTGAGCACCGTATGAGCCCTGTCAGCCGCGGAAATCCCCGTGGTTACTCCGTGAGCCGCCTCAATCGAGACCGTGAACGCGGTTGAAAATGCAGCACCGTTACTCGGCACCATTTGCTCGAGCCCAAGGCGCAGGCAATGCTCGTCAGTCAGGGTAAGACAGATCAACCCACGCGCCTCACGGGCCATGAAATTGATGACCTCAGGGGTGCATTTCTCTGCGGCGATCAGTAGATCGCCCTCATTTTCGCGATCCTCGTCATCGACCAACAGGACCAGCTTACCTTGGCGATAGTCCTCGAGGATCGATTCGATTGTATTAAAAGGCATATTGTTGTCTTCTTTGGCCTGTACGTGTATGCCTGCCTGCGCTAGCGCAGGCAGGCTTCGAAGGAAGTGCGCAGTGCCTGGGCGTCGAGATTGCGCCCTATGAACACAAGCTTGCTGGCGCGCGGTTCGTCATCCGCCCAACGGCGCTGAACATCGCCATCGGCCATGGCCTGGACGCCTTGGAAAACGAACCGGCGAGGTTCGTTGGTAAGAGACAGTACGCCTTTGTAGCGCAGGAGATCTTCACCGTAGGCTTGTTGCAGCGTCTGTATGAACTTCATGAACCGATCTGGGACTACATCTCTGTCTGTAGCCAACGAGACACTCACGACTTCATCATCATGCCGATGCAAGAGAACAGGCGTCTGCGGCAATGCGGCGTCGAACCGAGTATCGTCCAAGCTGTAGGCAGCGCGCCCTGCCAGAGCGAGCACATCAAGATCACAGTGACTTGTGCGGATAAGCTCAGCCCTGGGGCTTAAGCGGCGCAACAAGTCTTCTACCAGCTGGGCCTTGCTGCCAGACAGCAGTTCTGCCTTGTTCAGCACCACCGTGTCTGCAAATGCCAGTTGGTGAACGATTTCCGGGTGGCGTTTCCAATACCCCTGGATATGCGCACCGTCCACGACGCACACGACAGAATCAAGGATCAGCTCATCATTCAGGTCGTCATCCAGCATGAACGTCTGGGCAATTGGCGCAGGGTTAGCCAACCCGGTGGTCTCGATAATCAACGCATCGAAGCCCCCTTTTTGCACCAAGAGCTCCAAGCTTCTCAGTAGGTCTCCTCGTACGGAGCAGCACAAACATCCGTTGCTGAGCTGGATGACCTGTTCATCGCTGCTCTCGATCAGCTCCGAATCAATCCCCAGCTCGGCAAATTCATTGACGATGACTGCAAATTGCTTCCCGCCTGGATTTGCAAGCATGCGCCTGAGCAGCGTCGTCTTCCCTGCCCCCAGATAGCCCGTCAATACAGTGACTGGAATTTTCATCGTGTTTGCTCCATCGGCAGATTACAGCAACGGTGTCGCCCGGCGGAAACCAGGCATGACCGGGAAAAAAGACGTTGACATCTACTTTCGTTGCTGATTATGTATCATCTCGCTAAGAAAAAAAACAAAAGCGGAAATTTTCAAGACAGAAAGCACGTTTTCCGAATCTGATAGACGGCTGCTGCAGCGCGACGTCTGTAGCGTTAGTTTCTTGAGAACTCCGCAATGGAGAAGCAACGATGATCGAAAGAGAAGCACCGGCCGAGAGAATTCTTTTGGGCGGGAAGGTGATTGCCATGAGCCCCGATGCAGATCCGCAAGCGCAAGGCGTGATCATTCGCGGCGACAGGATCGTAAGGTTGATCCGTCGCGACGAAGTCGAGCAGTTCCGTACGGCATCGACAGTCGTAACCGACCTGGGCAACCGCACGCTGATGCCAGGCTTCGTTGATGTGCATGCCCATGCGGAAGTGGTTTGCCGCACCACCTTCAACACCATCGATTGCCGAGCACCTGAGTGCTCTTCGATTGAAGAGGTGTGCGCGCTTTTGGCAAAAGCCCGTGATGAGCGAGCACCCGGCGAATGGATCGTCGGCCAAGGCAATCTGTTCTTTGACCGCAAGCTCAAGGAAGGCCGCCTTCCCAGCAAGGCCGAGCTGGATGCCGTCAGTACAGATTCACCGATTGCCGTGCGCGCCGGTGGACACATTACCGTGCTGAACAGCAAGGCGCTCGAAGTGGCCGGCATCGACCGCAATTATGTCGCCCCCGAATTCAGTGTGACCGGCCTGCCGATCGTCGAACGAGATGAACACGGTGACCCCACCGGCGTGGTGAAGGAAATGGACACCTTGCTGCCCTTTCCGGGCTGCGACCGCTCGACCCTGAAAAGCGCGCTAAAGGAAGGTTTGTTCGAATACTTCACCCGCTTTGGGGTAACGACAATCGGAGAAATCTCCGAGACCGTCGAGGGTATTCAATGCATGGATGAAATGGCATGTGAAGGTGAATTGCCAGTTGCCATGCGTGTGTACATTTGGGCGCCAGGCACGATGGAGCTCGACGACGCCTGCAATTGGCAAGACAAATTCCAACTCAATGCATCGGAACACATGATCCGCATGCAGGGCATCAAGCTGTTCGCCGACGGTGGTTTCTCAGCCAAAAGCGCCGCCGTGAGCTGCCCTTACCTTGGCATGAATGGCCAATGTGGTGAAATCGCCTTCCCCAAGTACTTCTTCCGCAGGGCGTACGAGCAATCGCAAAAAAGCGGCCTGCAGTTGGCGGTTCACGCAAACGGCGATCGTGCCCAAGAATGGCTATGCGAACTGGTGCAATCCATGGGCGGCGCGAGCAGTGGTCGCACTCGTATGCGCATCGAGCATGCTGGCAACTTCATGCCTCGCCAGAAAACCATGGAAGCGTGGGCAACCGCCGGCATCATTCCCGTCCCGCAGCCAGTTTTCATCTACACCTTCGGGGAGTACTTCCCCGATTATCTGGGTGAAACTGGCCGAATCGGACGCTTCCCGTTCAAAGATCTGCTTGCCCAAGGCTGGCGCCTGTCCGGCAGTTCGGATGTCTGGATTGGCTCAGAACGCGAGGCCACCAACCCGCTGTTCAGTGTCTGGTGCTGTGTCAAGCGCGAAACCTACTCCGGCAATTTCATTGACCCTGAGCAAGCCGTCACCTTGGAGCAAGCTTTGCGCATGCACACACTGGATGCCGCAGCGACCATGGGAGAAGAAGACATCCGAGGCAGCATTACGCCTGGCAAGTTGGCCGACATTATTGCCTTGGATCGCGACCCCTTTGCAGTACCCGTTGATGACCTTAGAAAACTAAAAGTGGAATACGTGCTCACGCAAGGACGCACGGCTCTTAACCTTACCTGTTAACTGCCAATTCAGCCGGCTAGCAATAGCCGGTCCTCACAAGAAAAGGTTGCAGGAGATACAAAAATGCGTGCATTACCGCTGGAACTTGAAAGAAGAATAAGTTTGCTGGAACAAGAACACAACCAGGGTGCCGACTTTGACGCCACGGCCTGGTTCTGGCTCATCGTCCTGGGCGTCATCCTTCCGGTTGCCGTCGCAGTCTGGGGGTGGGCATGAGCAAAGATACGCTGGACGTCGCGGCTGATACATCCGCATGGCCGCTCCTCCCGGCCGAACGCGTCTGGGGGAGCTGGCAGTTGCTGATCGCCCTGACCACTGCGGGTGCAGCAACATGGTGCTATATCATTGGTGAGTACGTTGGCTACTACCTGAACTTTAAACAGGGCTTTGCCGCTCTGACGGCGGGCTGCATGTTCGGCATGTTGCTGACCGTACTCGCAGCACTGCCAATCTGTTGCCGTTTCGGGGTTGACTCGATTGCGTCAAGCAAACCCGCGTTCGGCTCCAGAGGCTGGGTAATACCGGCAACCTTGCAGTTTCTTTCCATTCTCGGTTGGAACTGCCTTTTGCTGATTTTCTTTGGTAAATCCGCTGCACAGTTTCTTGTCGCGGTCGGCTTGGCCACACCTGAACAAAGTGGAATCATCGAGCCTTGCGCGACACTGTTTGCCTGCATCCTTGTAATGCTGCTGCTGCTCAAGGGGTCCGGGGGTGTTGATAGGGTAGCGAAAATTCTGGTCGCTCACGTGTTCGTAGGCCTTTGGATGCTCTACATCATCGTCAATGAGCGTTGGGAGGATCTCGCGATGGCCAAACCAGCCTCCGCATCGCCCGATCCTCTGTGGAATTTCGTCACAGGTCTTGAGTTGGGAATCGCCTCCTCGCTGTCTTGGTGGCCTTACGTGGGCGCTATGTCTCGAATGGTACCAAATGGTCGCAAAGCAGCAGTGCCTGCACTAATTGGACTAGGCGGCTCAGTCGCAGCGTTGAGCCTGATCGGCGTGGCGGGCGTGCTGGTATTGAAAGTTTCCGACCCCTCCGAATGGCTACGAACTGTTGGCGGCCCCACGTATGCAATCATCTCACTTGCGTTCGTGACTGCAGCCAATCTGGGTACCGCGGTCGCAGGCATCTACTGCTCCGCATTGGGTCTTCGCCATTACAAGGCGCTTGAACAGATATCGTGGAAAGTGCTGTTGGTGTTGATAGTGACCCCGATTGCGATTGTTGGCCTGGCGATTCCGAACTTATTCTTCAACAATTTCTCGACTTTCCTGGCCTTCATCGGGGTGGGCTTTGCTCCATTGTGCGGCATACAGATCATCGACTATTACCTGCTAAGGCGCGGAAAAATCAACGTCCGTGGACTATTTGACGAAAATGAACCTAGCTATAGATACTGGAAAGGCGTAAACCCGGCTGCAGTCTTGGGAATGGTGGCGGGAATTGGCACTTATATCTACGCACTCAACCCCTTGACTTACGTATCAAACTTCCCTTACCCACTGGTTCCAGCCTCAATTCTTTCCGCCGGAACTGCGAGCTTGGTGTTTTTACTAGTAACACGTTTGTTTGTAATACCGGCTAAAAAGGGGGGCTACGACAACATAGCCCGCCCCGTCAGCACCAAGAGCCTATCTCCCTTCTGAGTCTCAACCGGCCCGCTCATCCAGCGGGCCACAATTCAAAACAAGGTAACACTTATGCCCGCACTCACATCAACAATCATTGATGACATCATTCATGCCTTCAATCAACATGATGTTGAAAAAGTACTCAGCTACTTCAGCAATAACGGCATCATGATTAGTTCCGGCGGCGACAATTGTCGCGGAACGTATATACAGGGCAAAGAAGCGATCGGCATGGCGTTGCGCTCTAGATTTTCATCATGTCCAGACATCAACTGGAGTGAATGTAAAACCTGGATATCAGGACACAAAGCGGTATCTGAGTTCCGAGTCAAAGCCACCCTTCCAACTGGAAAAAAATTAGATGCCATTGGCTGTGACATCTGGGAATTCTCGGAGGGAAAAATCATGCGAAAAGATACATATTACAAACACACCTAGGACCATACACACCACACCCGAAGTCGAACCAACCTTAAAGTCCAGCAATTCAAAAGTCAGCAATTGCAAAACAAAAAACAGGGAAAGTCATGTAACCAACAAGACTCAAACCTAACACAAACCCATCAGCTTAATGAAAAAATGAATAAAACACTAATCGTCGTAGCACACCCAAATCTTGATCAGGGCATCGCAAACAGCGCTTGGACAACCGAACTTGATACCTACCAAAACGAGTTCACAACCCACCACTTATATAAAGAATATCCCGACGGCATAATAGACGTCCGCAGAGAGCAGGAATTAATTGAGTCGCACTCCGAGTTAGTCTTACAGTTCCCTCTATATTGGTTTAACTGCCCACCATTGCTAAAGAAATGGCTTGACGATGTGTTTACATATGGGTGGGCCTATGGCAAAAATGGTGAAAGCATGAAAGGACGAACAACAGCAATCGCGGTCTCAGCTGGTATATCCGAGGGTGACTTTCAAAAAAATGGGCGCTACAAGTATAGTCTGAGTGAAATACTCACCCCTTTCAAGGTTTCTTTTGACTATGTTGGAGCTCGCTACAAAGGAGTGTTCGCACTTTACGGGATCACAGAGGATACCAACCCTAAAATAATAAAAGCCAGCTCCAGAGATTACATTCAATTTTTAAGGAAGCTAAAGAACCCTGAAAACAAATGAAAATACAGACTCAAAAATTTTAATTAAAATAAAGACACTGGAAATCCATCTCACAACCGCGTTGCTAGAGATATTGTCCTTTTCCAGATCTAAGACGCTGGCTAGAAACCATCGCTATTTTAACCGCACACCAAGGGATACGGACCATACCGTCCAATTGATCCCCGGCGTAGTTATATCGATTTTTCTCGATTGGCAGTAATAATAACTGACCCTGATGTATCCGTGCGGTCTTCAATATGGACAAAAGCCTGCCACCTTGGGCCAGGAGAGTACCAAGCAGGTTGATTTCTTGTAATTAATAAATCACTAGATCGTTATCAACCCATTCACTAAGCGGGCCTGCAAATCGCGTTCTTCAGGGCTCAAGCATGACTACTCTAGTCTGTTTCCTTATTCTTTTCTTAGAGGAGATAGATAATAAATTAGAAAGCAGACTTACAATAACACAAACATTTGCACCCATTGAAAATACACTCACCGCCCCTTGCCTAAGCAACTCAGTGATAAACGTGACCCACCTCAACTGGCAACTTTTTTATCCGATATCTCTTGTTGGAAGGCAGCAGCCAGTGCTGCCTTCACGAAATTATCAACTACTTCGCACCTTTCACAAGGCTCCAACTCATCTAAATTCATCCAGGCCGAAAGGTTATTCAACCAAGCAACAATGCCACGCACAGTTGCACGCAACACAGGAGTAGCGGGTTGTGCTCCTTTGTCGATTAATCGGTGCAGCAAGATATCCTCATAGCGGCGACGCATCAGCAATATCAATTGCCGATGCTTGGGTGCGAGATAACGAAACTCTTGTTCACTCAGCAAAAAACAAATACGACGATGCTCGTGCAAATCTACATGCGCATAGAGCAATGCCTGGAAACAATCACCGGCGACATGCTTTGTTATAGCCGCCGCCTCCAATATGTCTTCGTAGAGTTCTTCAATAGCCTCAAAGAGCAACTGCTCCTTACTCGCAAAATGGTGATAGATTGATCCCGACCCCATCCCCAAATGCTGTGCAAGTTCGCGCATACCGACTTTTGCAAATCCTCTCTCGGCAAATAGCTCTAGTGCCTTATTGCGAATCTCCTCAAATCGCGAACCAGCGGTTTCTACGGAAGCAATCAAGCATTCCTCTTCCGACAACGCAGCGGGGTGAATCGCTCTGTTCATTTTTTTTGCAGGCCTAAGTTAGTGACTACGCAGATTTCGCGCAAGAAATTTTCGAAAAAAACTCACCAGATGCTCTAAAAAAACTATAAAATCATTGACTTAAGAATCTAGTGTATTACCCACCTTAACCAACCACTCACTGGCCTGCGGGCAGGATTCTAGCAAGTAGTGCAGTTTGCTTTTCTCAGGTCGCACCGATAAAACCTCGACTCTCGACCATAAAACAGATCCCGCACCAAGCACAGCTGCTAAACCCCGCTAACACGATGCTCTCAGCGCATGACGATCGCAAGAAAAAAGAAATAATAGGCCTATTATTTTTGATAACAGCTGAAACTGGTATAACAGTTTCAGCTTAATCTAGAATAGATGCCTATCCACTATGGAAGATGCACAACTACTATCTTAGACAATACAGGGCAATGCAAATGCAAATGCAAATGCAAACCATAGGGTTACATCGATAAAAAGGCAGCAGGGCAAGCCTCTGAAAGTAATTAAGCAGAAACCACAACTCATTCCACCCTAGGAAGGAAAGCTACTCTTTCACCCCCTTCAGTTCATCCCCCACAGAACACAACAACCTTCACTCAACCGAGACAAGATTAATCATTTTTTTGTTTGAGCCCACAATCCCGCAAGTTCAGCATCAGCACCAACAACTCAGACGCCCCCAACTTTCTGCACTCTTTTTGCACGACAAAACTCAGAAACCACCCAGTTACGAAACTGGTTTGCCCCCTCGCCTCTAACCGTCGGACTTTGACACAAATAATAATAGACCTTTAATGACAGGGCATTTCCAAATGGCGTTATAAGCTCACCAGATTTAACCTTATCCCTCATAAACAAAGAAGACCCAAGAATTAGACCACTTCCAATTAATGCAGCCTTTTCCAACAGAGCAGGATCCTTTACAACCATACCTCGTCGAGCTAAACCTGGGTCAATTCCTGCCAGCTCGCACCAAGCCACCCACCACTCTCTGTCAAATTCGTGAATCAAGCTAAAATTTGAAAGCTCTTGAAGCGGAAGTGACGTGAGGCCTTTAGTCAATGACGGATTACAGATCGGTAATAGTTCGTCGACGAGCAAAAGCTCATGATCAGCATCTTCCATTTCCTCTCTTGAGTAAAAAATCTTATAATCAAATTTCTCCCTATCTTCTACTGGCGAACTCAAAGAGCTATGCAGTACAACGTCGACATTAGGGCGATTAGAAACGAAACCGTTCAGCCGAGGAAGCAACCAATTTGCGGACAACAACGGAGTTACACTTAGGACCAACCTATTATTCGCGCTTGACAAATTGGAAATCACCTCAAATGTATCAGCAAGCTTATCAAGACACTCGACACTTGACCTCAGTAAAATTTCACCCTCGTGTGTTAACTCAACCCCCTGGTGTTTTCGAGTCAATAGCCGAATGTTGATTTTCTCTTCCAGCTTCCTAATTTGATGACTAACCGCCGCCTGTGTCACATTTAGTTCTTTAGCCGCCATGGTAAAACTCAGATTGCGACCAACTGCCTCAAAATAACGGATCGCCAATAGCGATGGAAGTCTTCTACTCATGGGAACCTATACCTCGCCAAAAACTGTCAGCCGTCCAACTCTACGCATCTATGCTAGACCTTATAGGATATTTTATTCAATAGCGCGAACTGATCAGATTTTTCGCGCACAGGGCAACGATCATAAAATAATTGAGCGCCTTTTCCGCATTCAAGGCGAACTCTGATCAAGTTTCTCAGCGATCGGTAATGACCGGCTTTCTGTCCAAACACAGCTCGACTTTCAGACGAAAATATGTGTATCTCCCGGCACAGAGCCTTGCTTGGTAAGCCTTTCAGGCGTGCTGCTCCTCAGTACTTAATAAGTACCAGCGATCCATCCATAGTTTCGGCAGCGCAAACGGGGTGCTCAGCGGGGCTGGCGACCATGCCATAGAGGCAAGTCTTCCATAAACGGTACTGCCACAGCCCCACAGAAGGGATGTTCGACCTTCGCCCGTCACAGCTTTGTCCTTCTCGATCCTTCGTCTGGCCTTGTAAAGCGCACTGCATTTGCTCAGGTGTTTGCAGGTACCGCGCCGGGCTGCGATCTGCTAGGTCACTTACCCCCTCCACGCCCGGGTCGCTTTTCAACATCAGCATCCCCCCCCGCTTGTGCACGGACGATATGTTCTTGACCATGCAGCAAGCACTGCGACTTCTACCACGTCGGCGTTATTCGTAGTAGTGCCATGACCGTGAAGGACCAGTTACGCCATTATGGCCCTCATGCTGAATAGCACTGGCTGCCCTTCATCATCTGATGCGCTTGCCTTCCTTATTCTTGGTCGAGCTGGGCAGCATACACCACTGCCTTAACCTCAAACTGCCAAGCTTATGCCAGCTTCTCCGACCCCTTGACTGAAATTCCCTGCCTAAAAAAACTAATGGGCCAATTAGTTTTTTTAGGTTGCATCCAGTTTCTGGCAGTCACATAGTTTCACCATATTACTGTGAATCGTAGCAAACGAGCACTCAAACCCAAGAACCACATCAGCCCGGCCGCTCGGTGCAAAATTCAAACACTAGAATATAACACCGCCAACCGCTAAGGTCAGCTTTTCGCAGACGTCGCCAGGATACAGAAACACTGCCTGGACCTATCACTCCAGCGAGCAATACGTGTACTTGACACACCCCAGCGGAGATTACTGAAACACACTAAAATCCAGAATAAAACCAAAAAAGCAATGCAAAAATTTCAGACCTCGCTAGAGTCCAACAGTAAATTTTCAGCCATAGGCATTACAGAACTAATCACCTAATATCACCTGCCCCACACTCATAACACAGTACAGACGATAGATACTCTAAGCGACTTCGAGACCGTTTGCCCAATAGGCACCGTGCGGCTCAAGTCAGTTTAAAAATATAAAAAACAACCATAAGGAGTACTAAGTGGGAAAATATCGCAAATGGCTCCTCGCTTCTGCACTGTGGGCGTCCATGGCCAACGCTGAATACGTTAAGGTTTCCGATGACCTCAACATCCACTACCTCACGTCTGGAGAGGGCCCAAGAGTTGTTTTGCTCGTCCCTGGCTGGATTATGAGCGCAGACGTCTTCGAAAAGCAACTTTCCTATTTTAAAGACTCAAAGAAGTACAAGTTGATTGCTATTGACCCTCGCAGCCAAGGCCTCTCAACACATACTAATGAAGGCAATTATTACGAGCAGCATGGGCGTGATCTTAACGCCCTGATCGTAAAGCTCAATCTGAATAAATTTGTGTTAGTCGGCTGGTCAAACGGTGGATTTGACGCGCTCTCCTACGTGCACCAATTTGGCGCCGACAGGCTGGCTGGCTTTGTAATGCTAGATGCAGCGCCGACAGGAAACGCAACAAGTAATGCAAGTGAGTGGGTTTGGTATTCCCGAGACGATAACGATCACTTCTGTGAACAGCTCACGCAAGGTTCTTTAAATGATCGGCAGAAGATGAACACCGAATTTGCTCACTGGATGGTGACTAACCCTACTCCAGAGTACATGAACTGGATTACCAAAATTTCCAACATGACTAGCGACGGCGTGGCTGCACTGACCAATGCGAACAGTTTTTATCAAGATTACCGAGCGGATCTTCGCGACTTGGAAAATAAAGTACCACTGCTTTACGTAGTACGCCAAGATTGGAAGCATTCCGTACCTAAGTGGAGCAAAGAAAACACACCGACTGCGTCAATAGCGCTTATGGACAAACACATTTCTTTCTGGGAGCATCCGGAGCAATTTAATGTTCCGCTGGAGAAATTCCTGGGTAATTTAAACTAAATCTTCAGAATGCATTAGCTCTCCAGCACCGCATCTATTAGCACACCCCTCTAGCCGCAAAACTCCTCCTCAACAAAAATAGCCCAGCCGAAAGTCTGGGCTTCCAACGCAAAATCAGCAGGATTAACGCCTAGTCACGCGAAGCCCACAATCGCAGCACCGGCTGCCCACTCTGCAGGTCACCACCTAGTCCTTCGATGGCGGCCTGGAGGACTTGCAGTTGCAAGGCCGCCGCCTGCTTGAAAGGTTGTGGGGGCAGCACTTGGATTTCGCGCAGGGTATCGCGCACCTGCGCCGCCTTGGTCGGGTCGACAAAGCCGCGCTGCGGGTGCCAGTGGGCGAGCGCCCCCAGGTGTATGCGCAACGTGCCGGCAGACAGCCGTGCACCGTAGGCCGCTAGGAGCGCAGCACACTGACGCCGGCAGCAGTTCCACCCTTCAAGGTGCTCGATGGTCTGGGCGTGGCCAGCCCGGCATGCCGCCAGCCGATACCGATCTGCGTCGCTCACGTAACCTCCCGCATGCAGCACTCAAGCGCGCAATCCATCAAAAACGTCCGTCAGCTTCCGGAAATCTGTACTCTCGAACGTAAGCTTCTCGCATGGACTTTTCAAGCCTCGTCGCACAACTTGACTAGACCTTCGGACTGCCTATCCAGGACAAAATCAAATCGAAAAAAGTGTGTATATAAGTAGAGTTTTGAGAGAAGATTCTGGCAAAAATGAATAGCGTCGAAACCTGTCGCGATCGGCTCTCTTCAGCCGAACCAAAAGACCATTTCACAGTCACTGCCTTTGGATCCGAAAATCCATTTGGATCCTCCGCTCGACAGAGGGCCCGAATCAGCAGCCCCCGCCAGCGATTAGGATGACCATAGCAGGAGGCTGATTGACATGGACTCGATCAAGAGCTGCTACCACCCCATTGATGCCGCGATCCTTTGGTGCAACCTCACCGATCACTCTACAGAGATCCTGCAAGTAGAGATCTCTCACTCAGGTGAACTGCTCAAACATTTTCCACAATGGCCCAACCTTCAGTTCCATGTAGAGCGAATTTACGACGCCATCGCCTCTGGGGAGTTGGCTGCAACTTTCCTCGGCGGACCCATCACGCCTAATGACCACGTCGAACGCGTGTATTGGTCCATCCGCCGTACAGATCTGAGAGTATGGTCCGCTCTAAACCACCCAGAGGATAAGCCCGAGTTTCTATTTCCAAAGAACACTGACCACCTCGAGTGCGTGAATCTCAACGTTTTCATGGCAGTGCAAGCTGAGCGAGACTTCTACGCGCGCGAATACGAAAAAATGCATCAGGCTTTTGATTCCCTCGCCAAAGAGATGGCTGCGTATAAAGAGCAAGAGCACGAATTGGCAGCACAGCTCGAGGGAGTTGGGCCTGCATCCGAGACATCCACCAAGGTGCACCACACGATTATCGGAGCCCTGCTAGCGGTAATGCTTGAAAAGTCAAAGAGCGGCCAACCGCGGTCAATCTACAAGACCCAGGCTGCGGTAGTCGATGCCATCACTACGCTGTTCCCAGGTGTTGCTGGGTTGAGCAAACGCACCCTTGATCGGAAATTTGCGCAGGCGCGCCGTCGGATTGCCCAGGCGGTAGATGCCTAGCGCCGAATAGCCAGGCAATGACGGCCATTGCCTGGCAATGATTTTTCACCCCCACGGACCTTCAATGACTGTCACATCCCTGAATCGCCCCTGGTTTCCTAGACACTCTCCAAGCTCAGGAAATAGCGTTTCTCATACTCTACTGGAGACAGCTGCATAGCACTGCTGTGTCGGCGTTTAGGGTTATAGAACATCTCGATGTAATCGAAAATATCACTTCGGGCTTCTTCACGGGTTGTGTAGATCTTTCGTCGGACTCGCTCCCGCTTCAAAAGCTGGAAAAAGCTCTCGGCTACGGCATTGTCGGGGCAGTTTCCCCGCCGGCTCATGCTGCTGATTACATTGTTGGCCTTCAAGAAACTTTGCCAATCCGAGCTACTGAACTGGGCGGATTCAACCGGTCGTCGCAACACTGGATTGTTGTACAGACTTCAGATACTCATCCAGTGTTTCGGCAGGTGTTTTCCAGCCGAGTGTTTTTCGAGGTCTAGTGTTAAGTATGTGAGCTACCGCCTGTATTTCTTGGGCACTCCAACGAGAGAGGTCAGTCCCTTTCGGGAAGTATTGCCGCAGAAGGCCGTTCGTATTTTCGTTGGTGCCGCGCTGCCATGGACTATGTGGATCAGCAAAGAAAACCTTTACTCCGGACTCGATGGTAAATCGAGCGTGATCCGACAGCTCCTTTCCACGATCCCAGGTCAAAGATCGCCACAGCTCGCTGGGAAGCTCAGCCACCGTCTTCTTCAATGCATTGGCCATACTAACAGCCCCATAGCCAACCAGCGCCGGGCCATTCTTCGTGCGGGGAATTAGCCCATAACCTTCCTCGCGAGGCAGATGGACAAGCATGGTAAATCGAGTTGAGCGCTCGACCAGAGTTCCAATCGCAGAACGGTTCAGACCGATGATCAGGTCACCCTCCCAATGCCCGGGCACAGCCCGATCTTCTACCTCAGCTGGGCGACTGGAGATCATGACGTCCTCGCTGACGTGTGCCCACACTTTGGCCTGCGCTCTGGCTCTCGGCACGCGCAATGCTCGTCCTGAGCGCAGGCAGCTCACCAGTTCGCGCTTGAGAGCTCCTCTACCCTGAATGTAGAGTGCCTGATATATCGCTTCATGAGAAATGCGCATGGATTCATCATCCGGAAAATCGATCTAGAGCCGGTTGGCAATCTGTTCAGGCGACCAGCCATTGACCCATTTACGGTCACTGCGATGCGGTTTATTTCGGCCTTTGAAGGGTGCTTGCCGAGGCCCAGAAATCTCACGACCATCGGCGTCTTGAACCTTGCCCTCAAGGCGGTCGTGTACGTACTGGTGCAGTCGCGGGTTAGTGACCAGTTTCGCTGGTTTCGGCCTCTTGGCCACCAGTTCTGCCTTCCATTGCGCTACTGACGCTCGATATTCAAGCCGACCGCAACGGGTAGCAGCATTGCGTGTGAGCTCCCGTGAAATTGTCGATGGGCTTCTTCCAAGGCGACGGGCGATCTCACGAACGCCAACACTTTGCGCTCGAAGCAGCCCAATCTCTTCTCGCTCTGCAAACGATAAGTATCGTCCCGATATGTGATTCGACATGAATAATGGCATCCCGCCTCGATGACGGAACCAGCGTGTACCTACCGCTGTTGATACGCCAACGGCATGTGCTGCCTTTTCGCTTGTGATGCCTGTTGCAATCTGCACCCAAAATAGCCGTTCGATCTCATTACGAAGTGAGGGTGCACCTGGAGAACGCATCGCTCCCCGCCCAGTCAATTTTTGCATCCATCCTGCGGGTCGCCCCATAAACACCTCGATCAAGGTGTTGCGACGACCGGTTGAATCCGCCCTGACTGCCTTGATCTGAGTGAATCATCACTTGCTGCTGAGGCTTGCGTCGCCAAACAGCCATCAACATCGCGTCGATAGCTAGGTCGCTGCTCATCCTTGGCTTCATTGACCAACCTATTACTTGGCGTGAGAACAGATCCAGCACTACCGCGAGGTAGAGCCACCCTTCATAGGTGCGGATGTAAGTGATATCTGTCACCCAGACCTTGTTCGGCTCACTGACCTTGAACTGCCGCGCGAGGTGGTTGGGCGAGGCCACTGTTGGTTTTCCACCATAGAACCCTGGACGCCGCCGATAGCCCCTTTGAGAACGCAGCCCCTCCGCCTGCATCAAGCGCCCGACTCGATTTCGACCGCATTCCTCTCCCAGCTCACGCAGGTCATCGTGAATTTTGCGGTAGCCGTATACACCTCCGCTCTCTAGCCAAGCGTGTTTGATCAAGCCAAGCAGACGTTGATCTTCTTTTGCTCGGGAAGATTGAGGCTCGGCCAGCCAGGCGTAATAACCGCTGGGGTGCACCTTGAGGGTTTGGCAAAGGCGCCGCACCGGGTAATCAGTCGAGTGCTTCTTGATGAAGGCGTACTTCAGCCGCACTCCTTGGCAAAGTACGCGGCGGCCTTTTTTAAGATGTCTCGCTCTTCCGTCACGCGCTTGAGTTCAGCGCGTAGCTTGCGCAGTTCGGCCTGCTGATCGTCGTCTTGCTGACGCTGCTCTTGGGGCTTGCTGTAGACCTTGATCCAGGCGTAAAGGCTGTGCACGGACATACCCAGGCGCTGGGCGACATCGGCGACAGGTTTGCCTTTCTCGGTCACTTGCTTGACCGCTTCGATCTTGAATTCTTCGGGGTAACGCTGACGACTCATGGCACCTCCTATTTGGGCCTCATTATGAGGCTTGGAGATGTCTACGAAACTAGGGGCGATTCAAGCCAGGACGACCGCGTAAACGTAGCCGGTGGTTGCTGGCTGACAAGGGATACGATGCCGAGCACCTGCGCCAGTACTGCGACCGTTACCGAATGCAGCCGGTAATCCCATTGCGCGCTATGCCGCGCAAACCTCGACCTGGCTTGCCCCGACTGTTTGACCGGCCCAAATACCGGCAACGGAACATCATTGAGCGGATGTTTGGCTGGCTGAAAGAAAATCGCAGGATCGGCACTCGCTATGACAAGCTGGCCAAGAGCTTTGCAGCCATGGTCACCTTGGCCTGCAGCCTACGTTGCATGCGGCAATACTTTTCGTACAAAGCCTAGTGAGCGTCAATGCGACCCTACGCTGGCTCAACGTCGAGCGCGCCCTGCGTCATCGGCAAGCGCTTCCGTACCCGATCCTGGCACCGCTGCTGGGCTTGTTCGGGCTGATCGTTTCCACCCTGCTGTTGCTGCCTTGAGGGCACCCAACATGCCCCTGCATGACGACCAAGGCCTGCAGCCCGAGCGCACGGCGTTGACCTGGGAGCGCACGGTGCTGTCTACCTTGGTATTGGGATGCATCGTTTTTCGTCATCCCCTGGCCCATTACGTTGCCATGACCACACTCATGCTCATGGCAGTGGCTATCGGCACCGTCTATTCGCTGTTGATTGGCGGCGGCTATCGCAGGTCAGCGCGGCACATCCGCGAAGAAAGCTCGGCCCCCCGACCGGGCGCTGTGGTGGCATTGGGGTTTGGCGTTGCGCTGCTGAGCATTGCAACATGGTGGAGCACCTGATCTCCGAGGAAACACGCACGCCCCTATGCAACGAGCTCTGCCAGGGAACCGCGTTTATAGGCTGGAAGACCGCCTTCGACTTTCGCGTAGTGCGGCTAAATCAGAGCAATCAAATCCTTCCATGGAATCACTTGATCCTTCTCGATAAGAAACAACTCATTGCGGGTCTGCTCACACATACCGGCGGACTCAGCATCGGCGAAGGTCATCTGCTTCATCGGGATAATCGGGTAGTTGGATCTGGGCAGGGCTTTGGCCAGGAAGTGGGTGCTTCTCATCCAGTATTTGGGAGTTCCAAAAAGATGCTCGACAGTCTGTAGCCGCAGCTTCATCTTTTCTGCGTCAATTTCCAAGTGGATCTGTACCGCTTCGCTTGATGTTCCGAGCGCTCCGGTGACTAGGTGTCAGCTGGAGGATAGCGCTAATGGCGGGCTGCCACGAGTCGGCGTCGACCTGAGGTATATCCGAAATACAGCATCGCTACGCCTACCCCGCTAAGAAATATCTCAACGTGCGCATAGCCAATGACCGGCGTATAAAGCACCCCGACTAGCAACGGCCCGAGTGCGCCCAGGCCATAGCCGACGCCTTGCACCATGCTCGAAAGTTCTGCCGCAACCTGTGCGTTTGCCGAGCGCAGCACAATCATGGTGATGGCAATGGAAGTCAAGGCACCTTGCCCGATGCCTTGTACCCCGCCCCACAGCCATACCGTGTCGAGCGGCGCGGACAGGCAGCCGAGAAAACCGACCGTGGTGAGCACCACCACAACAACATTGAACCAGGATTGATTCGGCAAGCGTGTGGCTATCAGCGGCCCGAACAGACAAGCGACCATTTGTAGCAGGATTGAACTGGAGACGATG
Source organism: Pseudomonas sp. MN1F (assembly GCF_009391885.1). Lineage (GTDB taxonomy): Bacteria > Pseudomonadota > Gammaproteobacteria > Pseudomonadales > Pseudomonadaceae > Aquipseudomonas. The sequence goes on from NZ_VZII01000002.1 coordinate 27,423, forward strand.
ACGCTGGACTCCAGAGGTGTCATCCCCCGCCCATTCAGAAACGGGGCGAGCCAGCCAAACACGGTAAACGAATACATCGATTGCAGCACCATGAACAGCGTGAGTTGCCAGGCTAGCGCGCAGCGCCACACCCCTCGTACGCGCGGCGCAGCCTTGGGTGCCAGCGCACTGCCCTTGGGCAGTTGGAAAAGCCAGCAGGCACAGGCTGCCGCTGCCGGCACTGACCACAGCGCCAACGCCGTCGTCCAGCCACCGCCCAAGGTGCTTTGCAGCGCCAGGGTGAACCCTGCGGCAGTCGCCGCCCCGCTCAACAGCGCCATGGAGTAGAGGCCGGCCATCAGCCCGGTGATCTTGGCGAAGTCGCGTTTGATAAGCCCAGGGAGCAATACGTTGATGATTGCGATGGCGCTGCCAATGACGATCGAACCGACCACCAGGCCGCTGACGTTCCCGGCGCCACGTATCAATAGCCCTACGGACAATGCCACCATCAATACCAATATCGTGCGCTCTGTGCCTATTTTGCGGGCAAGCCAGGGCGCCACGGGCGCGAACAACCCCAGGCAAAGTACAGGCAGCGTGGTAATTGCACTGGCGACGGCAGGCGTCAGGCCTAGGTCGCTGGATATATCGGCAAGCACAGCGCCGAGGCTTGGGTATGCAGTGCGAAGGTTGAAGGCTACGAAAATGATGCTGCAGACGAAATAAAAAAGCCGCGAACCCTTGGCAATTTTGCCAGGTTGCGGCAGCCCCCGTTCATTGCGAGCGTGCGCTGTAGTGTACTCCACACATGTCCTCCTTGAACCTTGGGCATGGACAACGACATACTGATAAAAAAAGCCGCACAGTTTCCTGTGCGGCTTGCTCGGTTACTTCTTGATGATGTTGTGTTCTGGGCCGTATGGGAACTTGGTGATGTTTTCAGCGCCGTTTTCATTGACGATCAGAATATCATGCTCGCGGTAACCACCCGCACCCGGCAGCCCTTCGGGCAGCATGATCATCGGCTCGATGGACACGACCATGCCAGGTTCCAGCAAGGTGTCGATGTCTTCGCGCAGCTCAAGACCAGCTTCACGGCCGTAATAATGGCTCAGGGTGCCGAACGAATGGCCATAACCGAAGGTGCGGTATTGCAGCAAGTCGTGCTCGAGGAAAATCTCGTTCAACTGATGGGCAATATCGCTGCAACGCATGCCTGGCTTGATCAGCTTCAGTCCGGCCTCGTGGACCTTGACGTTGACCTCCCACAGGCGCAGGTGCTCATCGGAGCAATGGTCGAGGAACAACGTGCGCTCCAGCGCGGTGTAGTAACCGGCGATCATCGGGAAGCAGTTGAGGCTCAGAATGTCGCCCTTATTGACCTTGCGAGAGGTTACCGGGTTATGCGCGCCATCGGTGTTGATACCAGACTGGAACCAGGTCCAGGTGTCCATCAGTTCGGAATCGGGGAAAGTACGGGCAATTTCACGGACCATGGCCTGGGTGGCATGCAGCGCCACTTCGTACTCAGGCACCTGGTCACGCAGAGCCTCAACCACCGCAGCACCACCGATATCGGCAACGCGGGCACCGTGACGAATGATGGCGTGTTCTTCAGCCGACTTGATCATGCGCATGCGCATGCATGGCGCGGCGACGTCCACCAGCTCGGCCTGGGGATAACGGCTGGCCAATTTGTCGCGGTTGACCAGGTTCAAGTGGTCGAACTCGATCCCGATACGTCCGGCCTTGGGCAAGGCTTGTTGAATCGCGACAAAGTAGTTATCGCGCTGCCAGTCAGTGTAGATGATGTTTTCGGTGCCCACGGTACGCCGCCATGGCTGGCCACCGTCGATGTTAGCGCTGATCGACACCACGGCGTCCTGAGTCACCACCAGGGCATAAGGACGGCCAAACGAGCAATACAGGAAATCGCTGTAGTAGTTGATGTTGTGATAAGACGTGAAGACGGCGGCGTCGATATTGTTCTGGGCCAGATAGCTGCGCAACTTGGATTGACGGTTGGCGTATTCCTGGTGCGAGAACGTCGGCTTAACTTTTTCGCCGTTTTGAATCTGTATTGTTTTCGGCATTTGCATGTCTTCACTCCTTGGTAGGTGATCAGTAGAGAGGCCCTGTTTTGGGTGCCACTGGAGATCATTCGAACAGATAAAAGGCGGCCTTTTTTGCGCGAATCCGACCCCTAGATGATCAGATCCGCCTTGCTGTAAACGCCGCTGTGGAAAGGACAATATTGCCCGCCACTGCCGTACAGGCCTCGCTGCGGCAAGAACAGGCAGAGGTATAGATGAGGGGGAATGAAGGAGAGGAAACGCGCGATGTCGCACCCATTGCAGGCGCGGATCAATATAATTATCGAGGCAGGTTCAGCTCTGGTAGCGGGTGAACACGCGCTACGGGGACAACCGGGCAACGCTGATCAATTCGGCCAATTCGCCGACATCGAGCGTGCGGCAGGTCGGTTTGGTCAGCAGCGCCAGCGATTCGCGGACACTGTCGTCGGTACACAACTGCAATTCACTGCCAAGGCACAGAATCAGCACATCGAGGGGCTTGGCCTGGCTCAGTTGCAAGGTGGCCGCCACGATGCCATTGTTGGCCTTCAGCGGCTGGCCCTCAAGGCTCAGTATCTGCCATTCGCAGACCACGCAGCGGGCCACGTCGTTGGCTTGGCGCAAGGGTTCCAGCGCAGCGGCCAAGGCATAGAAATCGAACCCTTCGGCCAGCAGGAAGCCAATACGCACGGCGCTGGCCAGGTTTTCGCTGGTTTCAGTCAATTGCTGCATGTACTGCCTCCTTCGGGTCAACTGGGCGTGGGTACGTCTACAATTGTCCACGCTGCCGCCCCTGCGCAGATGTCAGATATCGACCTCTAATTGCCACGTAAAATCAGCGCCCGCGCATCGTCCCACCCGACATGCACCCTCTGCCCGCTCTTGAGCCCAAGTAGGTCGTAATCCGCGTACGGCTTCTGCACTTGCAGTTCCAGCCCGTTGGCGGCTTCCAGGTATATGTTGACCATTGACCCAATGAATTCCTCCCCCATCACGGTACACGCCAGGCGGCTGGCTGTGGTCGGTTGCGCGGCGAGGTTGATATGTTCGGCACTGATGCACAGGGTGACCTCTTCCCCTACCGCAACAGATCGGTCTTCGGGCAAGCGTGCCAGAAAGCGACCATACGCCGAGTCCAGTTGCACCAGCCCGGTGTCGTCGAAGCCAAGCACAACGCCGCCAAGCATGTTCTTGCCGCCGACGAACTCAGCGACAAAACGGTTGTGCGGTTCGAAGAAAATATCCTTGGGCGTGCCAATCTGCTCAACCCGGCCACGGCTCATGATCACCACGCGGTCAGCCATGGCGAAGGCTTCGGATTGGCTGTGGGTGACATAGACGAAGGTGATGCCAAGGTCCTTCTGCAACCCAGTCAACACCGCCTGCATGCGCACGCTCAAGTGCGCATCGAGGGCACTGAGCGGTTCGTCCAGCAGCAGTATCGGGGGCTCGGTGACCAGTGAACGCGCCAGCGCCACCCGCTGCCGTTGCCCGCCAGAAAGCATGCTGATATCACGGTTGGCAAACTCGCCCAGGTCCAGGCGCTCTAGCCAGTGCAGGGCTTTTTTGCGCCGTTCAGCTTTGCCCATGCCGCGCATGCGCAAACCGAACTCAACGTTTTCAAGCACGCTCAGAAAGGGGAACAGCGCCAGGTTCTGCCACACCAGCGGGGTGTCCCTTTGCCAGGAATACAGGTCGTTGACGCGCTCGCCGTTCAAGCGAATTTCACCGCTGCTGGGCTTGTCGAGCCCGGCAAGCATGCGCAGCGTGGTGGTTTTACCACAGCCACTGGAGCCCATGATCGCGACGAACTCGCCCTTGTAGATTTCCAGGTTCATCGGTTCGACAGCGACGTAACTGCCGAAGTGTTTGGTCACGTTATCGAATACCACTAACGGTTGAGTCATGGGGAGCTCCTGCGTCGGCATGGGATGTTCAGCTTTTTTTGCCGTCAGCCGGTTTCTTCTGCCGGCGCATGAGCAAAACCTGGGCAACGATCGTCAGCGTGATCGTGGTGATGAAAACGATCGTGCCTATCGCATTGATGGTCGGGCTGACCTGCCCTTGCAAAGTATTGAGGATGCGCACCGGGACTGTCTCGTTAAGGCCCGAAACGAACCAGGCCACCGCGAACTCGTCGAACGACACGGCCATGGTCACGAACAGTGCGGCGAAAATGCTCGGGGCGGTGAACGGCAGGATCACGTAGCGCATGGCCTGCCATTGGCTGGCGCTCAGGTTCCAGGCGGCGGCCTCCAGTTGCGGGTCCATCTGCGCCAGGCGCATGCGAATCACCGCCATGGCGAATGGTGAGCACATGACGATGTGGCAGATCATGACGGCATACAGCTCGCCGGACAGGCCGATTCGCGACAAGAACGCGAGCATCGCCAGGCCCAGAATCACCACCGGAATGGTAGGAGGCAGCAGTGCCAATGCCATGTACACCGACTTGCCAAAAAAGTGATAACGAAAGTCGGTATAGGCGGCAGTGAAGCCCAGCAGCGTGGAAACCAGCGATACCACCACACCGACGACCAGGCTGTTGTTGAAGGCTTGCCAGACTTGCGGGTCGGCGGCAATCGCTTCGTACCAGCGCAAACTGAAGCCACCCAGGGGCAAGGATGGGAAGCGGTCGACGTTGAAGGAAAACACGAAGCTGCCAATGATAGGCGTGAGGATGAACAAGAACACCAGGACGACGAAGCTGCGCAGCATGAAGTTGATGACACGGTGTTCGTTCATGCGCGCCTCCTATAGGCGTGGCGAACCATCAGGAACGCCGTGGCCAGCAAGGTCACGATCATCGTCGTGGCAATAACCGCCGCGCGTGGCCATTGCTGCCCCGATTTGGTCGTGTCGGTAATCAGGGTGCTCAAGGTTGGTGGTTGGCCGCCCCCCAGATAGAGCGGGCTGACAAAGTCACCGAAGGTCATGATGAAACAGAACAGTGCGGCGATGACGATGCCGACCCGCGCCGATGGAATCACTACCCCAAATACCGTGCGCAGACGGCCCGCGCGCAAGTTGTGGGCAGCTTCGATCAGCGTGCGGTCGATGTACATGAGGCTGAACAACTGCAGCAACACCACCAGCGGCAGGCACAGGGTGAAGTAACCCACATAGCTACCAAAACTGGTATTGAGCAAGGGCAACGGCCCAATCCCCAGCAACGCCAGGGCGCTATTGAGCAGCCCCTGGTCACTGAGAAAGACTTGCCAGGAATAGGTGCGCACTAGGTAACTGGTAAAAAATGGCGTGATCAACAACAGCACCAACCATTGCCGGGTCGATTCGCGGAACTTGAAGGCAATGGTATAGGCGCACGGAAAGGCTACGGCACTGATCAGCACACTGGCCCCCGCCGCCATCGCCCAGGTGTGCAAGTAGGCATCCCAGAAGTACTCGCGGCTGAACAGGTACTTCCAGTTCAGCCACTCGAACGCAGGGACCATGCGAAAGTTGCGCACCAGCCAAAAACTGATGGTCAGCAGAAACAGCAAGGGCGCTACAAAAAACAGTAACTGCCAGACCAGTATCGGCAGCGACAGGATCAGCCCATACCCCGGTAAGCGCCAGGTGCGCTTGCCGAACTGCCCACGCGTGCGTGCAGGCTCCTCACTGGCGGGCAGTGGGGGCGATAGCTTGTTCGAAATCATTACGCCGCTCCTGTGTAGGCGCCATCAAGCGCCCTTGTACTGCGACCAGAAGTCGTTCCAGTCCTCCAGGCTCTGCTGCATGGGGAGCGCGCGATACTGAATACGCCCCTCGCGGATGTCGTCCATGACATTGCGCTGGCCCAGTACCATGCCTTGGCGTCTGGCTTCGGCAAGGTCGGTCTTGTTCAGCAACTCCCAGCCGCGCTTATTGGGAATCAGCGCCGGGTAAGCCTCCATCTTCGCCGACTTCACCTGGCCTTCAGGGGAGGTGATGTATTGAATGAACTTCTTCGCAAGTTCCGGGCTGCGGGCTTTCTTGGCGATGCAATAAGACTCGGTCCATTGCAGGCCGCCCTCCTCGGGTATCACTGTTTTTACCGGTGCCCCGGCACGCTGCAAGACCCCGGTAATCCAGTCGCCAATGCCACACATCGCGTGGATCTGGCCGTTTTTCAGGGAGGAGAAGGTACCGCCATAATCGAAGAACCCGGCCACTTGTCCGCGTAGGCTCATGGTTTTGTCCTGGAGCCTCTTCCAGTGCGCCGCGTCGATGTCGTAGGGCAGCCTGTTGCCATTGAGCAAACTGATCTGGCCCAGGTTTGGCAGGTGCCAGTCGAAGTGGCCGACCTTGCCCTTGAGGCTATCGTCCCAGAACACCTGGTAGCTTTTCGCCTTGGACTCCGGCAGCAACTGGGTATTGAAGGCGATACCGAGAAAGCCGAAGCGGACCATGACCGAATACAGTTCATCGCCCTGCCAGTGCCCTGGAAAGTGCTGAAACTCTGGGTAGAAGTCATCGAAGGGATAATCGGCAGGGTCCAGTCGCTCGATATAGTCGGCGGCGTTGAGTTGTTGCACATACTCGGCATCCGACAGGATCAGGTCGAAGGTGCCCGGTGGTGACTGCGAAATGAGCCCCAGCATGTTATCGCCGCCGGTGTAGTACTTGGCCCGCACCTTGACCCCATGCTCGCGCTCGAAATCCGCGACGATGTCGGGCGCGGCGTGGCCTGCCCACGCCAGTATCACCAGTTCTTTTTCGGCTGCGGCAAAGGTTCTGTTCGGAAGTACCCCGGAGAGCGCCGCCACACCGGCCAAAATGCTGCTGTTCTTGATGAATGTACGGCGTGAAAAATCGGCGCGACGCGTCATGGAGATACCCTCGGTAATCAAAAGTGCCTTGGCCCAGCCGCGCTTTCGCCCCGCTTCCCCAAGGTTTTCACCGCCTGTGTGATTACCGATTGCAGCAGATTGCCATCAGGGCAAGTTGTGTTTTTCCGACCTGTAATTTGTCAAATTCGCCCCCTGCCCCACCCGACCCACCTAGATCGCAGGTCCGTCAGCATTTGTCAAATTCAGGTCGGGAACTGACAAGTGAATGTCGTTGTGATCTGATCAAATCGTTGCATGTACTGGCTCGCTGCAAACGGACTACTTCAACGAATACAAGAATAAAGAGAGATAACCGATGAACGAAAGCGTAGTGGTTGGCGAACTCACCTGGCCTGAGTACGCACAGAAGGTAGCTTCCGGCAGCACGATTTTCTTGCCGGTGGGCGCCTTGGAGCAGCACGGTCATCACATGTGCATGGAGGTGGATGTGCTATTGCCTACCGCCCTGTGCAAGGCAGTAGCGCGAGAAGTCGACGGCTTGGTGTTACCCGCCTTGGCCTATGGCTACAAGTCACAACAGAAGTCGGGAGGTGGCAACCACTTTCCCGGCACCACCAGCCTGGATGGCGCAACGCTGACCCATACCATCCAGGACATCATCCGCGAACTCGCCCGGCATGGGGCGCGCAAGCTGGTCTTGATGAATGGCCATTATGAAAACTCGATGTTCATCGTCGAAGGCATCGACCTGGCGCTGCGCGAACTGCGTTATGGCGGTATCACCGATTTCAAGGTGGTCGTTCTGTCCTACTGGGATTTCGTCAACGCGCCGGCGGTCATCGAAGAGCTCTACCCCGAAGGTTTCCTCGGCTGGGACATCGAACACGGTGGCGTTTTCGAAACTTCACTGATGCTGGCCCTGCACCCTGAAAAGGTCGACCTGAGCCGCGCCGTCGACCACCCTCCGGCAAAATTCCCACCTTACGATGTCTTCCCCATCATCCCTGAACGCACCCCCGCCTGCGGAACGCTTTCCTCGCCTAAGGGCGCCAACCGAGAAAAAGGCGAGTTGATTCTGCGAGTTTGCGTAGAGGGCATTAGCAGCGCTGTGCGGGAGGCCTTCGACCTGCAGAAATAACACCGATCTCCAGCCCAGAGCAGCACCGCCGTTCGCAGTTCACCCTCCCTCAAGAATAAAAAGGGTAATTAGCATGTCCAGCAACTCAACTCTGGCCCCCGGCCTCAAGCAGCGCCACGTCACCATGTTGTCAATCGCCGGCGCTATTGGCGCCGGCCTCTTCATCGGCTCGGGGCATGCCATTGCTGCAGCCGGTCCTGCGGCAATTCTCGCGTACATCATGTCTGGCACACTGGTCGTTCTGGTCATGCGCATGCTCGGAGAAATGGCGGTGGCCTCGCCAGATACCGGGTCATTCTCCACCTACGCCGAGCGCGCAATGGGACGTACAGCAGGCTTTACCATTGGCTGGCTGTACTGGTGGTTCTGGGTGCTGGTCATTCCAATCGAAGCCATTGCAGCAGCGGCCATTCTGCATGCCTGGTTCCCTGCGATAGAAACCTGGGAATTCGCACTGGTGGTGACCGGTTTGCTGACCGTAACCAACCTGTTCAGTGTGGCGCGCTACGGTGAATTCGAGTTTTGGTTCGCGATGCTCAAGGTTATCGCGGTGCTAGGGTTCATTGCTCTGGGTGCATTGGCACTGACAGGCGCGCTGCCCGATATTTCAGTTAGCGGTGTGGTCAACCTGAGTCATGAGTTTGGTGGTTTCATGCCCAACGGCATGACCGCTGTCATCGGTGCCATGCTCACCACCGTGTTCAGTTTCATGGGAACCGAAATTGTCACCATTGCCGCCGCCGAGTCGAAAAACCCCTCCAAGCAAATCACCCGTGCCACCAATTCCGTGGTGTGGCGAATGGGGATCTTCTACATCGTCTCGGTGTTCCTGATCATCTCCATCGTGCCCTGGAACGACCCCATGCTGGTGCAGGTCGGCTCCTATCAACGGGCCCTTGAGCTGATGAACATCCCGCACGCCAAGATGATCGTCGATATCGTCGTGCTGATTGCCGTTGCCAGTTGCCTCAACTCGGCCATCTACACCGCATCGCGCATGGTCTATTCGCTGAGCAAGCGCGGTGACGGCCCTCGCGTTCTGCAGCGCACCTCAGCGGCGGGCGTGCCAGTGATTGCAGTGCTGGCCAGTACCGCAGTGGGCTTCTTGACCACAGCACTCAATTACTTTGCTCCCGACGAGGTGTTTTCCTTCCTGCTGGCAAGTTCGGGGGCGGTAGCGCTTCTGGTCTATCTGGCAATCGCTGTTTCGCAATTGGTTCTGCGTAAACGGATGGATAGCCAAGGTACTGCGCTGGACTTCAAGATGTGGCTGTTCCCCTGGCTCAGCTACCTGGTCATCTTCTCCATCATCAGTATCTTGACGATGATGCTGATGATGCCAGGGCATCGAATGGAAGTGGTGGCAACCGGTGCGCTGGCGTTGTCCATCGTCTGCATGAGCGCCATTTTCTCGTCTAGAAGGAGCACTTCGGCCACGGTGGCGAGCAAGCCTGCCTGACCAGGCCAACTCATTACCCACCCTGCGAAGGCGTTACTTTCGCAGGGTTTTTTGCTTTTCGCCGGGGCACCTCCCAATGCTAAGGCACTGCGTGTACTATCACTCGGATAAATGCATCAACCTAAACATAATGAATTGCCGATTTACGACAAACAGACGCAGAGCACGTCATTTTTGCATTCAAGGAGTCATATTGATGGGTACGTTGAAATCCTCGCCGTCGGCACCGGCATACCCTGTCAATGATGCCCCGCCGCTGAAGGTCGTCGGTTTCCTGGTCATTCCCAATTTCACCACCATTGGCTTCGCCTCGGCGGTGGAAACCTTGCGCATGGCCAACCTGGCAGCACGCAAAACCATGTTCCAGACCCTGATCATTGCAGCCGACATGGAGCCAGTGAGTGCCAGCAACGGCATGCGAATCCTGCCCGATTTCAGTATCAAGGATGCCCCAAAGCTGGACATGCTGTTCGTGGTGGGCCCAAACCCGATAGTCTCCGACCACAATACCCGCCCCATCCTCAACTGGCTTCGCAAGTTGGCACATGACCAGGTACCATTGGGCGGAATTTGCACAGGCAGCCATTTGCTAGCGCGCGCCAATCTGCTCACGGGTTATCGGTGCACCATCCACTGGGAAGATATCGAGGCGCTAAAAGAGCGATTTCCCGGCATTATCATTTCCAACCAACTGTTCGAGCTTGACCGTGACCGTTTCACGAGCTCCGGCGGCGTGGCCTCCATGGACATGATCCTACAACTGATTGCCCGAGAACCTGGCGGACGGGACATTGCCAGTCATGCGGCTGAACTGCTGTTATGTGATCGAGTACGTGGTTCGCAAGAGCGCCAGCGCGTGCCTTTGCGGCAAAAGCTCGGCACTTCTCAGCCCAAACTCAGTCAGATTGTTACAATCATGGAAGCCAACCTTGAAGACCCGATGACCTTGGAAGAGCTTGCAGAACTAAATGAGATCTCGGTTCGGCAAATGGAGCGTTTGTTCCACAAGCATCTTCAAAACACACCGAGTCAGTATTACTTGGAACTACGCCTGACACGGGCTAGGCAACTATTGCTACACAGTGAATCCCAAGTGCGTGATATCGCCCTCGCCTGTGGTTTCATTTCGCCAGCACACTTCTCAAAGTGCTACAGTCGTTTCTTTGGTGTCTCACCAATCGGCGAGCGGAAAAAGGTAGTCTCTTCACTTCACTGAACAACCCTGTCGTTAGTTTTCGTGGCGCGGCCCAGGATTTCCTCGCCATGCTCCCCTCAGCTGGCCCGCAATGTGAGGGCATCCAAGTGAATGTGCGCTCCACGAGGGCGCCACCACAATTCTGCAGGGGAATCTCGGTCATTCCGCACAGTTTTGGACCATCACTTGGATCTGGCTAGATGTCATGCCATTCAGGACGAAGCGGACTACGCTTGCTACGCAGGCGCGCATTGATGATGTTCATGTCATTATTCCTTACCTCGGGCGACAGACATGTGCCATACCATAATAGCGATCGAAGCATTCATACGAAAAAGTGGATCGTCCAGGGATTTTCCACTCAGTTGTTCGATGCGCTGGATACGTTGATTGATGGTGTTACGGTGAAGTCCCAGGCGCTGGGCAGCCTTGAGCCCGTTGCCATTTTCCTTGAGCAAAGCGTCGAGGGTATGCACGAGTACTTTAGGGTGTTTACGGCCGGGCACGAACAACGGGCCGAGTGTCTTTTCGACGAAGTCGTCGATGAGCGTGCGGTCGACTACCCCCTGCAGCAAACCCAACACGCCCAACTCGTTGAAATCGCAGTAACCGCTCTCCGGGCGCAGTTTCTGCGCCACATTCAGCGCCTGGCGCGCTTCGTTGAGCACTCGGCGGTAATGACCACAATCTTCAGCAACCCTCGACAGGCCCATGTACATATCCAACTCCCCTGCCACTCCGATCAGTTGCCGACGCAACGTGGTCAAGGCTGCCGGCAGGTCATCGGCATCCGCCAGCAGTAGCACGAAGAGGTCGCCCGGCATCTCTACCGTCATCGTTCCCGGGCGGCTGCGACCCCAGGCTTCAAGTTGGTCTTCCATGGACTGGCGAGTGGCTTGCCACAGCTGCTCGCCTTGGGCCAAGCCTTGGCGCTCAAACAGCGTCTCGATACCTGACAAGCGCAGCACGACCAGTCGCCGTGGAATATCAAGCATCAGTTGCAGATGCGCAGCCCGCTGTCGGGCAATGGCCAGACTCGGGTAATCTCCGGTCAGCAACTGGCCGAGAATGTGGTTACGTGAGCGCCGCACTTGAGTCATATGCATCAGGGCCGTATCGATCAGGTGGGTCACAAACACCAACTTCAGCGGAGAGGGCTGCTCGATCAGCGACAAGCCCAACTGTTCAGCACGAGCGATCACTGCAGACGGGATGCACTGGGGAAACGGGCCTCCAGTAAGAACCACCATCCCGGCAATACCCAACACAGCACCAGTCTCGACCAAAGTGAGTAGCTTGCGTTCGTCACATAGGTAATTGATTTCCGAAATAAATACTAGTTCGCCGCCCATTTTACACGCGGTGATACCCTCATTTCCCGCCACGTAGGACCAGCATACTCGCCGTTGCAAGTAAAGCTCGCCTGCACGGACCCTCATGTCTTCCAAGCCGGGCAGGTTCAGGACCTCACTCAGAGTCAAGCTCATGGCTCGACACCCGCCAGGCTCTGCATCTGACGCCCTCTAACTGGCTCGCACATGAGAATGTCGGGCTGTACCATGGCGTCACTGCTCGCCGAAGATATCAACTTTAGAAATTGAAAGGACATGCCAGTACTGCTCCTACGCCATGACCGAATTGCGCATGCGGTTAAGTCTCAGCAAGTTCATCGACGACCATGCCGGGGACTTGTAATAGAGATGCTACCTGAAATCGTTCATGATCACTCCCTCAAACGGCGAGATGACTGCGATCAACAGCACCAAGTATCGAGATGCCCTCCCGTACATTCCATCTACTCTCACGACTTTGGAGATAATCCCATCAAGCTTCATGCACTCGACGACCACGCGGACGTATGACCAAGTTTCCGGTGGAGTGATGCTCACCCCCTATCCAAACGTTACAGCTTAGTGCTCGCTTTCTCTACGATCTCTTAGCAACATCTACGTGAGCAACCGAGCGGCCTCGCCCTGCTGGTGCTCAACACTGCCCGGTATCAAGCGACATCACTGACCGTGCCCGCCGCCGCACGCCGCTACACCTTGCAAGCAACCAACGCTGACCGACAAAACGGTGACGTTCAATGGCAGACTCCTAAAGCTCGGCACCAACGATGAAATGCCGACAATGGACTTTGTGCCGACCAAAGCCGGCAAACTGGCCCTCGAGTCGGCAAGCGATACTTTCCTGAGCCTGCCATCCGCTGGAAATGAGACCTGCAATTACATTAGCCCTGAATTGGCCGGCCTCTTTCGGCCGTCTGGTGGTCATCCCGGCACTGCCCACCTTTTACCAAATCTACCACGAGATCACGCTGGAGATCGGCATCGGTGACCGAATGATTGATCTGGTACAAGAAGGCGTCGATTGTGTGGTCAGAGTCGGCGAACTGTCGGACTCAACCTTGGTCGCGCACCCTTTGCCCCCGTTGCGCCAGGTCACCTGCGGTAGTACCGACTATGTGGCCCGTTATTGCCTTCCCTCCAAGCTCGAACAACTCGAAGGGCAGCGTTGCGTGGACTACCTATCGGCCACCACCGGCAAGCTGCAACCTTTGGAGTTCTGCGTCCACGGCCAGGTGTTGCTTCGCACCCTGCCAGCCAGCCTGGCGGTCAACAATGAAGAATCTTATGTGGCTGCCTGCGAGGCTAACTTCGGCCTCGTCCAAGTCCCTTATTACCATGTCGCCCGTCAACTGGAACACGGGAGCTTGATCGAAGTACTGCCCCAGCATCGACCGCCGGATTTACCCATCACCATCCTCTACCCCCACCATCGACGTCTAACGCCACGCTTGCGGGTGTTTATCGACTGGCTGGATGCGCAGTGCAGAAACCCAAACATTTGAATACAACCTCAGGCGTGGTGATCAGTCAGTACGGTGCGATCTACTGAAAGCCTGCTGCTTTCGGTGCGAATGATCCTGTGTGACTGGATAGGAAGTCGAATCAAGGCTTGCCACCTGAAATCACATCCAGCGAGCCCGCAATCTTAATCTGCTGGTGCGAGTATCGGTGCTCGCTAGTCGTTTCACATCTGAAGCAGGTAGAGGTTTGTGCGAACATCGTGAAATCTCAAAAAGCAGTAGGATGGGATAGCGTAGGAACTGTGAAATACAATGACTGTTATAAAATATCAGACGTATCAACTTATTGCGGGACGAACGGAAGCGGAGTTATTGCGCTGAAATTCAGTAGAGATAACGCAAATGGCAGCACAACACCTTAAAGCTCTTGACCAAACCGACTAGCAAGGCGGTTTTTATTAGACCAAAGTATTATTGCCTTGGGTAAAGAATTATTTTTAGTGTCGTGAAACACCAAAAGCAGGAAGCAAAGGATGCGACAGAAATTATCGAAATCCATAGCATTTCATCGGTTCAGGACTGGTATTTCGACTTGGACAGTGGAAATGACCCAAACGATTATAAGGGAATTGTCTGCTTGGCGTTAGTCACCACTATGGATCTCGACGATGAAGACCATAGGATAGAAAAGAAAATTGTCCCGGTAGAATCACAAGACTTTTATGCTTTTCGAGTCGGAGAGATTTACCAACTAAAATGTGAGGCTCTGGTCAGAGGGAATCACATTCGAATGCGCAATCCAAAATGATACGCGCTTTGCGCCGTGTTGGTTGGAATACCAATGGCGCATTCCAGAGCAAAATTTTAAGTGCATATGTGAACAGCCTTTGCCAAGATGTTCCCTCACGGGCTATTATCCCTGATATAGTTAAATTCCAACTTTTGTCTCACCAAGACTTTCGTGCGATGGCAAATAAATTGACAGCCTTGTAGGTTGTGTATATGCTTGGGAAAAGAGGAGTGCGTGGCAATGGATAAAGCAAAGGATTATGAAGGCGCAGTCATTCAGATCAATAATTCAATTCGTGAATTAGAAAAGATAATTCTATCCGACCGAATCGAAGGGGTTAAAGTCTTAGAGTTTTTCCTTTCTTTCAATCCTGCAATATTTAATCAAGACGATTTGAGCATTAAAATGGATGCATGGCGATTTCTTGATGGGCATTGCAAAGCTCATGCACGCCTGATTGTTGAACAAAGCATATCCTTTGATATACCCATCTGGAAAACCTATCGGGAGAAAATCCAAAAGGTGATTGACCTTAGAAGAGAAGTTTTCTCGGTCTAAGCAAAATTATTGGATTAGGAGGAGAAGGATTCGCCAAGATGCTCCCCTTACGGGGTTGTTTAACCAAAGGCAAAAGCATCATCCTCTCCAGTGTAGAACATCCCTCGGGCCATTTCTGGTGGGATTTCTATTTGCTGTTCAGTTCGTAGCAGGGACTGCTGAAAATCAGCCAGTAGTTTAGGCGCAACCAAAACCTTACCTATTGTTATATTCGACCTCCTATGATTATCCCAATGCCATTCTACCAATTTATTCAACGAAAACTCATGCTTTTTGAAACTGAGAGTAGATTCTTCGTTTTCACCACCGAACTACATACGCTGAAGAGCATTTAGGTTTTTACTAAACTGACGACCATGAACAAATTTATCAAATACTACGGCAAGGGCAGGAAGATCATCAACCTGATAGCAAAAGAAGCATGCACTTACACGGTCTAATTTGAGATCACCAAGATAGTACTGATTGGTTATACCACTATAAGAGAGACTTTTTCGCTCCCATTCACCAGCGTAACCCTCCCAAAAACTATCATTTTCAATACGATAAATATCAAAGCCCTGCTTTATAGTCAGCCTGGTCTGCATTTCGCTTTTTAGTCCCTTGTTAAGGGTGAGATTGTAGATTTTAAATGTCATGTAATGCCTAATATTGTTGTTTTTATATCGTAAAACTTAAAGTTAAAAAATCAAGAGCAAGACAATGATTTAATGGTCTTTCGGTGCTGGAAATTGCAAGAGCAAAACCATGTCTAAAAGGCAGATTCAAATAATACTTACAACCCCCTCACCGCAGTATCCCCTTAGATAACAGGACGAAGTAGTTCACCCTACTTGCAACCCCCAAGCTTGCTGCCTTTGTAACTTCTTACGCTTGCAATAAGTCGTTTTGCCTATTCCTAACTTTTCCCATGGCTTAGTTCGAGCATCACTATTCTTCTGTTCACTCGCTCCACGCTGCCTGCGCTCCCATATTTTCCTTTCTTTTCCTCGGCGTGCTCTTTCCACTGGATCAATGATAGTAATCATGTGTTGTTGTTCCTCCGGCGTGATATTGAAAGCACGTATCAGCGTTGAATTACGGGGAGTGTAGAGTGGCTTATAGCTTTCCCCATTAAACTCGACCTTCTCACCTCTGCAATGCTGACAGACCTTCTCAAACACGGTTCCAAGCGCCGCTTCTTCCCAATCACCATTGGGGAAGAACCTCTCTGCTACGGCTTTGGCCTCAACCCAAAAGTTCATACTGTTGACCTGGAAGCTCATACCCATGAAATTGAGTGACCAGAACAGGAACAGCATGCGCTGTCCTTCCTGAACGCCACCACGGAGGCTCGCCAAGGTGCGAAGGTCTGTAACCGATCCATGAACCCCACCTACCGCAAGGTGGAAGCCAAGGTTACCGTGGCATCTCTGGCGAACAGTTCCATGGCAGCAGCGCTTCGTAGTCTGCTACTGACGACGCATGCGGCAGTCGCTCAAGTACGTGGCGCAGCCACGTATAGGACTCTTGGCCGTTGATCTTGGCGGTTTCGACCAAGCTGTAGATCTGCGCGCTGGCCGTGGCTCCCTTGGGCGTGTCACTGAACAGCCAAGCCTTGCGCCCGATCACAAACGGCTTTATGGCCCGCTCTGCCAGGTTGTTGTCGATCGGCAGGTGGCCCGCCTCGACGTAGCGTTCCAGGCGGTTCCAATTGTTTGCCAGATAATGCAACGCCTTGCCCAGTACGCTTTGCGGTGTCACTTGCGAGTGCGTCTTGTCGAGCCAACTTTTCAACTGCTCAAGGATCGGCAGGCTTCGTTCCTGACGACCGATAAATCGATGTTCATCGCTGGCATCCTTGAGGTCGCGTTCGATGCCATACAGTTTGTTGATCATCGTCAGCTCAACATCGGCGCGACCGGTCTTGCCCTTGGGCTGCACCTTCTGCGCTTCGACGAATTTACGCCGGGCATGCGCCATGCACGCCAGTCGTTCAACACCCGGCTGTAGCGCCAACGCGTTGTAGCCAGCGTAATCATCGGTCATCACGCAGCCGCGATAGCCCTCCAGCAGGCGCAGCGACACCTCCTGCGCGCGACTGGTGGTGTAATCGAACAGCACGACTTGTCGATCAGGCGGGCCACTGGCCTGCACCCACATCCAGGATTGACTGGTCGGATCACGATCCGGCTCTTTGAGCACCTGCACTCTAGTTTCGTCGCAATGGATCACCGGGCTTTCCAGCAAGCGGTCACGCATCAGGTTCAGCAATGGCTGAACGTGTTCGCTGCACTGGATGACCCAGCGGGCCAGGGTTTGCCGGGGAATCTCGATACCATGTCGGCTCAGCACCGTCTCGAAGCGGTGCAACGGTAGGCCATCGACGTACTTGGTGGTCAGCAACATGGCCAGCACGCTGGGACTGGCCATGCTCTTTTCGATCAATTGCGCCGGCTTGCCAGCGGTGAACGGCGCAGTTTCGCAACCACGGCAGCCATAGACTTTGCGTACGTGTTTGAGCACACGGATCTGCATCGGCACGATGTCGAGCTGTTCGCTGGTTTGCTCGCCAATCACGTGTTTGCGGCAACCACAGGCGCAAGTCAGTTCGTGATCGGGCAAGTCATGAATGACTTCAATACGTGGTAGGTCAGCCGACAGGGGTTTGCGTTTGCCACGCGGCTCGGTCGGGGCAACAACGTCTTCGTCGGCATCATCAGCGGCAGGTACCCACTGGCTTTCAGGTTCGTTAAACAACGCCAGTTGGGGTGTGTTGGACTCGACGGTTTGCTCGACTTGCGATTGAACAGTCGGTCGCGCAGCAGCTTGACCTGTTCTTTAAGATCGACGATCTGGCCTTTATCGACCGTGCGCTCGGCCAACAACTGCGCAAGCAGTTGTTTGAGCGCGGCAGGGTCGTCAGGAAGGTCATCGGGCACTGAAATCATGGCCCGGATTATACCGGCTCAAGCGACGAAACGGGGTGTCAAAACCTGATGCGGACGGTTGCGCCAGAGATCGAAACCGTCGAGTAGCCAATTCAGTTCCTGGACGGTCAGAATGATAGCTTCGTCGGTGGCGTCGGGGGAGGTTTTGAAACGCTCGGCTTCGAGGCGCTTGAGCCAAAGGCAGAAGCCGTTGCGCTCCCAGTACAACACCTTAATGCGGTTGCGGGCTTTATTGAGGAAGACGAAAAGTACCGGGTCGAACACGGCGACTTTGATATCCAGTTCGACCAGGGCAGTGAGCCCGTCGATGGACTTTCGAAAGTCCACGGACTTGGGATAGAGGTAGACTTTTTCGACTTTGCTGTCGGGACGCATCATGGTGGGCTGGCTCCAGAAAGAAATCGGGAGCGCAGCATCGTGAATCAGGTGGACACTTGGAATGTGGGGATGATGGATCCCTTACATTTGTCCAGCGCCTCGGACTTGTCCGAGGCTTTGGTTTTTAGCCGGATTTGTCCGGCTGGCCCTGACTTGTTAGGGCCAGCATTTGGCGCTGGATTTGTCCAGCGCCGTCACGCATAGCGTGATGGTTGAAAATGCTCATATAGCCCCTATGCAACCCCACAGAGATATGGCATAAGGCGGAAATAGGGAATCATGGGTGGTGCGGTGCGCATGAAAAAGCTCGAAAAAAGCACTCTGTGCTATTTAGCTGGATGCCTGACAGTTGGAGTGCTGTTCTCATTTGGAGTGACACAGCTTTTATGGTTGGCTAGTGCAGATAACAGGATAGAGTCCCACGCTAAGGTTATTCTCAATCATGCCGAAATGGTCGCAGGAAACCTTACAGCTGCACTTGATGAGCTAAACAATACCTCTGACGAGTCTTGCGGGCTAACTGACCTAGACACGTTAAAACGAGTTTTATATGAATATCGCTTTGTAAAAGATGCAGGGCGAATAAAAAACAACACTATTACTTGCTCCGCTATGTGGGGCGTAATCCCTGCTTTCAGGTTGGCTGGTGAGGGTAGACTTACGAAAAACAATGTTAGGCTGTGGAGTGCAGCTTCAAGCTATTTTCCCGGCGCAATAAAAATTGATGTTTCAGCAAAAGAAAACTCATTTGTGGTTACGTCACCCACCGCATTTGCACCTTTTGAATCACCGCCAGCAGAATTAAATGCATTTATTGTCTCTCGTGACGGCAAAACCATCATGCGCACGTTCGGCGATTTTCAGCAAGGAAATATCCTAAGCAGCGCATCTGCAAGAGTGTGCTCTGAAAAATACGACATTTGTGTTAGCTCGAACATTCAAGCAAATGTTTTCAAGGCCAGCAAACCTACTCTTTTCCTGTTTGTCGCATTAACTGGCTGTTCTTTGGGCTTGTTGGCTTTCTATGCTGCCCACCAATATCGTAGAGTTAGAAACTCACTTTCATATCGTTTAAAATACGCTATTAGAAATGGGCTAATATCAACTACATATCAGCCAATTGTTCATGGCAAGACCGGCAAGGTTTCCGGGTTCGAAGTTTTGGCGCGCTGGCACGATAAGAAATTCGGATCAGTCCCTCCAAATGTCTTCATCCAAAAAGCGGAAGCTCTTGGTTTGCAAGAGAAGCTGAACAAGCTGATTGTTAATAGGGCTTTGGAAGAGTGTTCGAGAGGCCTGGCTTGCCATCCGGGAGTATATTTGAGTTTTAACATTGAAACCAAGGACCTGCTGGATGGCGGTCTAATTCGACACATATCAGATACAGCAAGAAGTCACGGCGTATCAGCTAGCCAGATTGCAATTGAAATTCTTGAAGGGGCAACGGCTGAAATTAGCCAGGTCGAACAAAAAATTGAGTCCATTCGAGCTTCTGGTTATAAAGTATTAATTGACGATTTCGGCTCAGGATATTCAAGTCTATCCTATCTGGCCGGGCTCAATGTTGATATTATAAAAATTGACAAGTCGTTCTCAAAAGCTGCTGGAACAGACTCTCCGGCAGCAGTAGTGCTGCAAAAGATTCATGAAATAGCAAAAGCTTTAAACGCAAAAATAATTTTTGAGGGCGTGGAGACGGAAGCTCAGAAAAAAGCAATTCTTGATTTCTGTCCTGATGCACTTGTTCAAGGATGGCTATTCAGCAAGGCATTGCCAATTAGCGAACTTACTGAAAAAGTCAGATCGCAAAGAGCTAGGGGTGAAGCGATGAATTTTGCACATGAATAAATTTTATATTAGCCCTAAAAGGTGCCCAATCTTTGATTGGGTGCGTTTTAGAGCTGGTAGCGATTTAGAGATGGGGGCTTCTTTTCGGCAGTGTATCCATTCGGGGTGAAACTGATGCGGTCAATGTGCTCATCAGCCAAGTGAACATCCATGATGAAATGTTTTTCTTAGTAGGCGTTATAGTAATTCTTACGTTTTGACCGATTAGAAAATTATTTACTCGCATTCGCCCATGCTCGTTCAAAAGGAGCTTGTAAATTTCCATAACGTTAAGCATGGATTTACTGACCAGATGCAGCGAACTAATTCTTAGGCTAATCTCATTATGCTTTGCTTTAAGCTGGTCCAAGTCGTGAGCTACTTCCTCAATTTTGCTTAGAATGTATTTTTTGGCCGTTTCCGAGGCATTAGTAAGAATGTCGAAATTGCTTGCTAACGATTTTTCCTGTTGAAGAATTTTTCCAGCTAGCTCTTGCTTTTCATTTTCCAGCGACTTAATATCCTTAGGCTTTGGTATTATTCTGTGAAATGGGATAAGAGATTGGTAGGAAAGGAATATTTCCTCTATTCGTGCATATCTATATCTGACGCCTTTTCATGGTGATGCATACGTGCAGCGCCCAGCCAATGAGGCCGAGCACACCAAGTCAACATACTCTCTTTTTTGTGCGTGGTAACGGAAGCCCGAGCCACAGGCACAAAAAACAATCCCTCGTAAGATGTTTTTGAATTCTGCGACCTTCCGCCCTGCAAGTTTTGGGTCTTGTCGCTCACTCAATTTTGCGCCGACTCTATAAAACTCTGACTCTGAAATTACTGCCGGATAATAGCCTTTAATCTCTTTTTTGACCTGAATCGGCTTACCTGATTCGTCCCACTCCATAGCGATAAAAGACCCGTAAATTGCGGGCTGTCGAAGAACCTTCCCAACAATGCTTTCAGTATATTTCTTGGGGAAGTTCATCTTGTTTAATTCTTGGGCAGTTGCTCTTGCACCCATTTCAAAACAGAGTTCTGCGGCACGTTTCACGGCTTCTGCATGTTCGTTAAGGATGAATCCCTCATCAACATAGCTGATCCAGAAAGGGGTCGCACTGCAACTGAACATGCGTCCGCGTAAGCGCTTCGACTTCAAATGCCCAATCGAAGTTATGGGCGAGGTGATGCAGAAGGCCATGGCTATGCGGCATGATGCTCCAGCTTCAATTCAATGACCGTGTTGCACTCAGCTCCTGCAACCGCCATTTGATCAATTGGATGCCAGCAGCCACGGCTGCGTGTGGCTGCTGGCATTTGTTGCTCTAGCCTTTCGGAGCAGTGGTTTTTCCGTCTACCAGGCGCCAGATATTCAAAGGGTTGTTTTGCTTCAATGCCTCAGGGAGGAGGACATTTGGCAAATTTTGATAGCAAACAGGACGAAGGAAGCGGTCGATTGCAGTCGAACCAACCGACGTTGTGCGGCTGTCAGAGGTAGCAGGGAAAGCACCGCCGTGTACCATGGAGTCACATACCTCCACGCCAGTTGGGAAGCCGTTGACCAATACGCGGCCAGCCTTCTTCTCCATGGCTTGCACCAAACCTTGAGCAATCGCCAAGTCCTCATCTTCAAGATGAAGTGTCGCCGTCAGCTGACCCTCGATGGATTTGGCGAACGCGAGCATTTCGTTGACGTTCTGGCAACGGATGACGATAGCTGCCGGGCCAAACACCTCCTCCAAGAGCTGTGCATTGGCTGCCACGCTTTCGAAGGTCGTTTGATAGAGATGCCCCTGTGCCTGTGTGGCTCCAAGATCAGGCTGGCCTGAAGCAACGGCCTGAACGCAGGACTGACTGGTGATGCGATCAATCCCTTGCGAATAGGCAGAATGAATGCCAGGAGTCAGCATGGTTTGCGCAGCCTTGTCGCCCAGATGAGCTCCGGCCTTGTCCAGGAAGGCTTCCAGGTCAGGGCCATCGACTGCAAGCACGATGCCTGGGTTGGTGCAGAACTGGCCTGCGCCCATTACCAGAGCGTCGATGAAGCCGGTGGCGATGGACTCTGCCCGAGCAGACAGTGCACCTGGCAGGAGGAATACCGGGTTGATGCTGCTCATTTCGGCGTAGACGGGGATGGGTTCAGGCCGCGCTGCCGCTGCCCGCATCAATGCCAGGCCACCGCTACGTGATCCGGTGAAACCTACGGCTTTGATAGCCGGGTGCGATACCAACTGCTGTCCTACATCGTTGCCATCACCGACAATCAGCGAGAACGTTCCCTCAGGCAATTCAAGGCGCTTCGAAGCTTCCTGGATCACTCGCCCTACGAGCTCGGAGGTTCCCAGGTGAGCGCGGTGTGCTTTCACGACAACAGGGCAACCTGCGGCCAGTGCGGAAGCGGTATCGCCACCTGCGACGGAAAATGCGAGCGGGAAGTTACTTGCACCGAAGACGGCGACAGGCCCCAGCGCAATTTTGCACATGCGCAGGTCGGGGCGTGGAAGCGGCTGACGATCTGGCAGAGCCGAGTCAAGTGTCGCATCCTGCCAACGGCCTTGGCGAAGAACAGATGCGAAAAGTCGCAGCTGACCCACGGTGCGCCCACGTTCGCCTTCAAGTCGAGCCATGGGCAGTCCGGTTTCGAGGTGGGCACGCTCAGTCAGGGTCGAGCCCAGCCCAACGATACCTTCCGCAATTTCCTCGAGGAAACGAGCACGCAGTTCAGGTGCGGCGGAGCGGAACGAGTCAAACGCCTGCTCAGCCAGCTCGCAGACCTCGCTCACCAAAGCCCCGCTTGCGCAGTTGAACACTGGGCTAGGAATTGGTTGTTGGTCGTGAGGATTGATCGCATAGAGCTCACGGCCTTCGCCGCGCACCGCTCGATGACCGATTAGCTGTTCACCTTTGAGTTGCATATTTCTACTCCGAAAACTCGTTACTTGTCAGTGGGAATGGGCAGCTTCAGAAGAAGCACGTAAGCCATTGCTGCTACCGATGCCACGGCAGCACTGATCAAAAATGCGGAAGCGAATGAGCCGGATTGTTGGATGCTGAAGCCAGTGACAATGGGTGCCACCGATCCCGCCAGGTAACCGCCGAAGTTCTGGATAGAGCCGAAGGAAGCAACCCGTCGACTATCCACGACTGTGTTAGCGATCATCCAAGCAGTTGAGCTGGCCATGTTGACGCTGAACAATGCACCGCACAGCAACACCACGCTGAGGATGAAGCCACTGCCGAACGACAGAGGGATGGTGAATGCAGCAGCTGAGAACAGTGCGCAGACAACTACGAGCTTCCGGCTACCCAGTACGGTGGCCCCATTCTTCACCAGTCGGTCACAGAAACGGCCAGCGACGATGGTGCCCAAGGCGCCAAATACATAGGCCAAGGAAACGATCCAGGCAGTTTGATACAGGCTGAGACCGTGCTCACGCTCGAAATAACCTGGCAACCAGGTGAGGTGCAGCCATAGCATGTAGATCACGCCCATGAACCCCAGGACTGCACCCCAAGTGCTTTTGTGCTGGAACAGCTCAGCCCACGCGCTCAACTGAGCTTTCACGCTGGGCCTTGCTGTAATTGCTGCCTGCCTCTGTGCTTGCGTAGCCAGTAGACGTTCGCGTTCCTCTGCAGGAAGCTCAGCCAAAAAACGCTCTTTGCTCTTGTAGAAGGCGAACCAGCAGGCAGCGATCAAGATTCCAAAAACGCCGGTGGCAATGAACATGCCACGCCATCCCCAATTGACCATCAGCAGGGTCAAGAGTGGTGGCGCGATGCAAGGCCCTATGCATGTCGACGACAACACGATCCCAGTGGGCGTCCCACGCTTCTCAGCTTCGAACCACTCTGAAAGTGCCTTAGCAGCTGAAGGAAACATTGGTGCTTCACCGATACCCAGCACGATCCGCAAACCGATGAACGCAGAGAATGTGTTGATCAAGCCAGAAGCAGTTTGAGCAACAGACCAGCCAAGAAGCGCTGCGCCCAGTGAAATCTTGCTGCCCAGGCGATCAATGATCACACCCAGTGGAAGCTGAGCCAGGGCATATGCCAACGAGAACGCTGACAGGAGGATGCCCATCTGGGAAGGCGTAATCCCCATATCCCGCTGGATAGAGGTGTTTGCAATCGACAGAGCGCTCCGATCCACATAGTTGATGATGCCGATCACCAGCAGCAGGCTGACGGTGATGACCTGGTACTTCTTGAAGGGGTTTGAGCTCGCCACCGTTTCAGGCTTACGGTTGAGCTCCGCTTCCGCATATTTGGTGTTCATAGGCGTTCACTTTCTTGTTATTGGATGAGGGCAGGATTTCGAGGCTTACATGGAGGCCTCGAGAATCCACTGGTAATCCTCTGCAGAAGCTTCACGCGGGTTTGTGCGATGGCTGTGATCTGCGAGAGCGCCTTTGATGATTTTGGGGAACATGTCTTCAGTGACTTCCAGCTCCCGCAGGCCGGTTGGCAGGCCGAGTGCTCGGGTCATGTCCCGGATCGCATCTTCGATTTGGCTTTCGTCAGCCAACCCCATCGCTTGAGCAATACGCGCTGTCTTGTGCTCGTTGACCATGCTCGCTGCCTTGCGGTTGAACTGGATCACAGCCGGCAGGAAGATTGCGTTGAGAGTGCCGTGGTGCAGGCGAGGATTGATGCCGCCCAGCGAGTGGCTCAGGCTATGAACGCAACCCAGACCTTTCTGGAACGCGAGAGCGCCTTGCAGGGAAGCACTCATCATGTTGGTGCGACCTTCCAGATTTTTCGGATCTTGGGTAGCGGTTTCGATGAAGCGCCAGGCACGCCACAGGCCGTCCAATGCAATACCGTCCGCAGGTGGGTTGAACGACGGAGCCATGAAGGTTTCGAGGCAGTGGGCAATCGCATCCATCCCGGTAGCAGCAGTCAAAACTGCAGGCAGGCCAAGAGTCAGTTCCGGGTCACAGATTGCAGATTTTGGAACAACGTGGGGGGAGATCACGCCAACCTTACGGCCATCGTCCAAGATGAGAATGGCGCCACGACCAACTTCGCTGCCGGTGCCGGCAGTGGTCGGCACTGCGATCACAGGGGCCGTTGCTGGAGTGATGCGAGCCAGGCCACCTTCGATGACAGCGAAGCTTTTCAGCGGGCCTTCGTGCTTGGCGCATACGGCTACACCTTTGGCAAGGTCAATAGCGGAACCGCCGCCGATGGCGATGATGCCGTCGCAACCGCATTCCTTGAACATGGCCACTGCTTCACGAACAGCATTTTCGTTTGGGTTGGGTGGCGTGCCGTCATAGATCGGCAGCTGAACAGTGGAGTCGGTGAATTTGCTCAGAGCTACATCGACGATACCTGCCGCACGGACACCACGGTCAGTGACGATCAAAGGGCGGGTAATACCAATGCGCTGACACTCTGCAGGCAGGAGCGAAATAGCTCCGACTTCAAACTGGATCTGGGTGATGTAATTGATCAGGGACATGGGGTCTCCTCGAGCCTACTGGCTTTGTTATTTTGGGCCGATCTCAGGCCAATCCGCCGCACCGAGTGCGACATCGTGCCGCGCCAGTATAGAAATCTGAATTCAGCCGTGGTATTGAGAACAATCCATACAGGTATAACTAGGATTCATACCAAATGACCCCGTCCCTCAACTCGATCATGTCCAGGCTCCACGCTAGACACCTGCGATTGCTCATCGAGCTGGACGAGCACCGCTCTCTTCTCGGAGCCGCAAATAGCGTGGGGCTGACACAACCTGGGGCAAGCAAGGCCCTTCAGGAGATCGAGACGACTTTTGGTACGACGCTTTTTAATCGCAACAACCGTGGGCTTGAACCAACGGCTGCCGGCTATTGCGCCATCAGGTACGCCAGGGTGGTGCAGACTGATATCTCGAACCTGCGGCACGATTTGGATGCGATCCTGAGAGGGGTCGGGGGACGCCTTGCGGTGGGGGCGATCATGGGGGCAGTGCCGCTGTTGATGAAGGCGGTCTCCCAGCTGACTGCTATACAGCCGGAAATGTCATTCGAGATCATTGAGGACACCAGCCAATCGCTCTTAACCCAGATCGAGAGCGGGCGTCTGGACATGGCCCTGTGCCGGACGAGTGTGAGCAGTTCGCCGCATCTTTTCTCGAGTGCGTTTGTTCAGGACGAGACTCTGGCGGTCATCGCCAACATCGACCACCCCCTCCAGGCCGCTGGAGCACTTCGCTTGGAGGAGTTGGCTGAAAGTCGGTGGATCGTCTACCGGGCCAACATGCCTATGCGGGTGCAGCTTGAGCGAGAGTTCCATGATGCGGGCATCCGCTTCCCTCTGCACCTGGTGGAGACCACGTCGATTCTGGCAACGCTGTCACTGCTGCAGAACCAGCCCGAATTCGTTGCGCTTGTGTCAATCGATGTGGCCAAGCAGTGCGTCCAGCACAACCGCGTATGCATCTTGCCCTTGGCCATCAAGTCCGTAAGCGACCCCTACGAGTTGGTAACACGCAGAGGTAGCCAGGCCACGCCTGCTATGGAGCAATTGAGGGGGTTGCTGATACCAATCGGGCTCGACGATGCAGGCAGCCCTGAATCGCTTTAATCAGGAGGTGGTCGGGCACTGCGACCGAACCACAATCCCCACTGACCTACGTCAAAACTCGTCGCAGCCTGAAGAGTTACGGCGAACTATAATGAAAATACTTTGTCACGTTATTGGATCCGAAACTGCTTTCGGAGTCTAGCTCGCTCGAATGAGATTCAAAATAATGATCCCATCGGCGATTAGGACGACTTCAGCTGGAGGCTGTTCTCCATGGACGCGATCAAAAGCTGCTATCACCCCATCGATGCGGCAATTCTTTGGTGCGATCTGGCCGATCACACCGCAGAGATCTTACAGGTCGAAATAGCCCACTCAGGTGAGCTACTCAAGCATTTTCCGCAGTGGCCCTGTCTCCACTTCTATGTGGAGCGCATCTACGACGCCATTGCCTCGGGTGAGCTACCGGCAACGTTCCTCGGCGGGCCCATTACGCTCAACGACCACGCCGAGCGAGTGTATTGGTCCATACGCCGTCCGGATCTGCGGGCCTGGTTTGCGCTAAACCATCCGGAGGAAAAACCCGAATTCGTGTTCCCCAAAAATATCGACCACCTCGAATGCGTGAGTTTGAACGCCTTTTTGGCTGTGCAAGCTGAACGGGACTTCTACGCGCGTGAGTTTGAGAAAATGCATCAGGCCTACGATTCTGTTGTCGAAGAGATGACGGTCTACAAGCGCCATGAAAACGAGCTAACGGCGCAGCTTGATGCAGCGGAGCCAGCCCCTGAAGCCTCCGCCAGCGTCCACTACACGATCATCGGCGCCCTACTGGCAATCACCGTAGGCAAGTCGAAATCCGGCCAAGTGCAGTCGATCTATAAAAATCAGACTGCGGTAGTCCAGGCTATTTTGTCTCAATTTCCCGGCCTACATGGTTTGAGCAAACACACCCTTGATCGGAAATTTGCGTTGGCTCGCCGCCATTTGGCCCAAGCGGAGCAGGCCTAACTCCGAATAGCCAGGCAATGGCGGCAATTGCCTGGCAATGATTTTTCACCCCCACGGACCTTCACTGACTGTCACATCCCACTGCGCGCCACATGGCGCTAAGGAGTGACACCATGCAACCGGCCAGCCCTGCCCCAGCTTCCGCCGATCGCCACATCATGCGCCGCGATGAGGTGGAACAAAAAACCGGCTTCAAACGCTCGCACATCTACAACTTGATGAAGGCCGGACTATTCCCGCAATGCCGGCGCATCGGCACGCGCGCGGTCGGTTGGGACTCGCTGGAGATTGAGCAGTGGGTTCAGGATCGCCTGTCTGTTCGGGAGTAGTGCCATGAAAGTCCTTTCGCTGATCTCGACCAAGGGCGGGGCCGGCAAGACCACGGTTGCCGCCAACCTCGGCGGCCTGCTTGCCGACGCGGGCTTGAAGGTGCTGCTGCTCGACCTAGACAGTCAACCGACGTTGTCCAGCTACTACGCTCTGTGCAAGTCACGTGAAGCGGGCAGTTACGAACTGATCTCGCAGCGGCTCACGGTTGCCGAGCAGATCATTTCCGTCACCACCATCCCGCGGCTTGAACTGATCGTTTCCAACGACCGCGCGGGCCACCTGGGCACCGTACTGCTGCACGCGCCCGATGGCCGACTGCGCCTGCGCAACCTGCTACCCGCATTTGCCGATCAGTACGATGTGCTGATCGTCGACACCCAGGGCGCGCGCAGCGTGGTGGTGGAAATGGCCATCCTCGCCTCCGATTGTGCGCTATGCCCGTTGCCACCGGAAATGCTCGCGGCACGCGAACTGCGCCGCGGCACGCTCGGCCTGTTCGAAGAGCTGGAACCCTACCGCTACCTCGGCGTGTACTTGCCCCCGGTGAAACTGCTGCTCAATCAGGTGAACGCCAACCGGCGCGATACCTGCCTGATCATGCAGAGCCTGCGCAACACCTTTGCCGCCGACCCGCATGTCAGCGTTTGTAAAACGGTGATTCCCGATCGCGTCGCGTACCTCAATGCCGCGTCATTGGGATTGCCGGTGCATCGGATCGAGTCGAAAGCCGCCCCTCGATCGCGCAGTCGCTGCGCGGCCGATGTCATGCGGGCACTGGCCAATGAACTGTTCCCGGAGTGGGAGCAGCGACTGGCCCAGCCCAGGGGCCGTGCGCGCTCTTATCCCGACAGCATTGCCTCAGAGGAATGCGTCACCGGCCGACCCGCCTAGTGCCCTGCCCTTCCCCCCGCTGCCCCACCCACGCAGACAACTGGGAAGGCCAGGGCGGGGCCGCCTGCACTGACAGATCAGGGGCAAACCCATGAAACCACCAACCTCCGAAGACATTACACGCCAGCTCCAGCACGGGCACTTCCCACAGCGGGCAACACAGGTATCGCCCACCGATCCCGACTGCGACACGCCGATGGTGGTGACCCTCGAGCAACTGCGGCCCTACGAGCACAATCCACGCTTCATCCGTAATCCGCTGTACGAGGAACTGAAGGCCTCCATCCGCGACCGCGGCCTGGACCAGCCCCCCTCTATCACGCGCCGGCCCGGCGAGCCGCAGTTCATCATCCGAAATGGCGGCAATACACGGCTGAGTATCCTCGGCGAACTGTGGCAAGAAACCCGTGACGACCGTTTTTTCCGCATCCATTGCCTGTTTCGCCCCTGGCAGTCGGAGCTCCATACGCTGCTGGGCCATCTGGCCGAAAGTGACCTGCACGGCCAACTGACTTTCATCGAGCGGGCCCTGGCCGTGGCCAAGTTCCGCGACATGCTTCTGGTAGACGGTGGTAGCCTGAGTCAACGTGAACTGGCGGCGCAACTATCGGCCGGCGGCTACCCAATCTCGCAATCGCACATCAGCCGGATGCTGGACACCCTGGAGCACCTGCTGCCGGCGATCCCGCAAACCTTGTACGCCGGCTTGGGCAGACCTTCGATCGAGCGGACCCTTAACCTGCGTCGACGTGCCGAATCGGTGTGGAATCGGTACGTTGCGACACGGTTGGATTTCACCGCGTTGTGGTTGGAGGTGCTGTCTACGTTCGACTGCACAGCCGCCGAGCTGGACACCGCCGAGCTGCAGGACGAACTGCTCGCGCAGATGGCGAAAATCTTGGACCAGTCACCACGTCTGCTGGCGTTGGAGCTGATCCAGGATAGCGGCCAGCCATCGCGTCAGTCACTGACGCCCGGCATGTCCCTGTCTCCCCCGCTGAGCCTGGGCCAAGACACCGATAGCACTTCCGGTAGTGAGCCTGAGGCTCTCACGGGACTCCACTCACCGCAACCGGTCTACCCTCTGCAACGTGCTGACAGACAATCCGAACAAGCAGACCTGACGCAGCCTCCCGCCGCCGCCCGTGAACAGGAGCGTAGCCCAACTGCGCCACCGCCCGCTCAGTCTGCCGATTCCGAGCGTCTCTGCTTGCCCGATTCACTGGATGCCCTCTGGCCGATTCCGCCGGTTCTGCAAGATCTGGTGCAACTGCGCCAAGCCTGCGCGCAGCTGGCCAGCGAACTGGCCGGCTACGCCAATGCGCCACACATGGTCTGCGCCACGGAGGAAGGCCTGGGTTTCTCATTGGCGCCCGATACAGCAGCGCCTTCTACACCGCACCGCACCGGTATTCAACTGCTGTTGGGTGCGCTGCTGCGCGTGCAGGATGACGTTGCTTGGGAGCAACGGCAGCAGCTCCCGGCAGCGCTGTTTGGTCAACTGCTGCTGGGTGTCTACGACCTGCCACTGATCGAGCGCCCAGCGCTCGCGATCGGGATTGAGCGGCTCCCCGATCCTCAATTGGCGCAACTGTTTTCACTTATCCGGCTCTCTCGACGCTTGATCGAACTCACGCTGTCGTCCACCCGCTGACACTCGGAGGTGCCGCATGAGCACGTCGTTCAATCTGCTGAACCACGCCATGTTGAACCAGGTCCTGCATGAGCTGCGCCATGGTCGGCTGCAACGCTGCAAGGCCTTGGGCCTCGGCGACGAGGACATCGAGGTGCTGCAGTCGCTGCCGCCCACGACCTTGTCCCACCTGGCGCACTCCACGATCGCCTGGGTCGAAATCAAGGTCGACACCACGGTGCTGCGGCGCCTGATCGCCCAGGCCGAACGCGACGAGCTGAACGAGCGGCTGATCAACCGTGCCCTCAAGCTCGGGGCAAGTTCAAACATCATGTACCGCTGCTTCGGCCTCGACCATTCCGAGACGGCGTTGCGCCGACGCATCCTGAAGATCGAGACCCATCGCGGCCGCCCCGTCCAGCTCAGCGAGACTCAGGAGCATGCGGTGTGGAACCGCTGGCGCCAGTTGCGGGCTGAAGATCCGGACAGTGAACCGCTGGATGCAATGATGATGCTGGCCGAGGAACAGCAGATCAGCCTGACCCTGATCTGGCAGCAGATCGAGCTTTACGGAGGTATCCCATGCTGAATTTCTACACCGTGGACTGGGCCGATGTGGTGCGCCAGAGCATGGTCACGCTCAAGCGCTGTCTGGAGCAGGCCGAACAAGCCAAGGCCGCCCGTGCGCTGGCTGAGGGGCCGGGCTTTGTGTACCACGGCAGCCACGAACCGTTACCGGCGGGATTGCTACAGGATCGCCGGCTCACGCCCGTGGAGCGCAATCTCTGGTTGGTGCTGCGCTGGTTGATCACCGAGCGGCAAATGCGTACCCCACGTTATCAGGACCTGCAGCCGTACCTGGCGACCAGTCCGTGTGGCGCACAAGCTTCGCGCGAGACCATCGCCCGCGCGCTGAACGTGTTGCGTGCCACCCGCTGGCTCAGCCTGAGCGAGCGTTATCGGGATGCTCAGGGTTGCCTGCGCGGCTGTGTCTACGTGCTGCACGACGCACCGCTGTCACCCGCACAAGCCGTCGACCAAGATGCCGGTTACCTGACCCTGATCAGCCAAAACCTGTCCCATGCCACCAAAGGGGTACGCGATCTCGCTCAGCATCTCCTCCAGGAGCTGCAGGCGGATCCGGAGGTAGCTGACGAAGCCTTGGCCATGATGACTTCGCCCACCGCAACAGGCGCTCAACAGGTCTTGCCGCTGCAGGCCGACAGCCATGCCGAGCATTCCGAACGAGGCGAGGCGCACAGCGTTCGGTTTGCCACACCGTCCTCGACCGATTCCGAATCCAGCATGAACGTCCCGGCTTCGGCTGCCGTTCGGAATCCCGCGCACGACCGTACCGTACAAAAACAAAGCAAAAAAAGTACAGTACCGCCCGCCTCGGCCAGTGGCAGCGCCGCTTGGCCAGAGGGATTGCAGTTAAGCCCGACTGAACAGCGCCGGGCAGTCCAGGCGCTGCGCCAGCTCGCGCCCGAACAGCGACAAGCGGTGATCAATGAAGCAGCCGTTCGCTGTAGCCGCGGCGACATCCGCAAGCCGATTGCGTATCTGTTGGGGTTGATCAAGCGGGCGTGCCAGGGCGACTTCACCCTGTGGGCCGCCCGTAGCGATGCGCCGCCGGCACCGCGCAAGCGGATTCGCCCGCCAGAGCCAGCTGATGAGCGATCGCGGGAATCCGGAAGCCGCGTGGCCTCACCGCTGGCCAAGGCGTACCTGGAGCAGCTCAAGCTTCGCTGCGGTGTCGTGAGCGGGGCAACGTAACAGCGCGCTGAGTGTTCCAGATCTCCAACGTCCAGCGGACTTCAATGGATTTGATCACAGTGGCATCACTTGAAGAGTGCGATCAGCAGGATCAGGTGACAGGTCGTAGCAGTGGCCGAGGCAGAACGTATCGTTTGGCAGCGTTGGAACTCAGTGGATTTGATCGCAGTGGCATCACTCCAGTGACGTCTTCTAGCCAAACTCAATCGCTCGAGGAGTGTGATCTGCGTGATGGCTGTGAGGTCGCAGCTTTGACCAATCCCGGGATGAAGCAGTTAGCTGCATTGGCACTCAGTGGATTTGATTACAGTGGCATCAATGCCAGGACCATTGAAAGTAGGGGCAATGTGAGCCCATCGCGTTCACATTGATCACTGCCAGGTTGCCCGAGAGCGCAGATCGTCGGCGTCATTCCGACGGCGAGGATCTGGCGATGGTCGACCACTACCAGCTCAACCTGGGCTCACTGCGCAGCAGCATCACACTCACCCTGCACACGCATCACGCAGCAAGACTGTGGCAAGGCCGTGCCGCACGCGAAGGCGTGTTCGGCATCATGGGCATGGC
Organism: Pseudomonas sp. MN1F; assembly: GCF_009391885.1. Lineage (GTDB taxonomy): Bacteria > Pseudomonadota > Gammaproteobacteria > Pseudomonadales > Pseudomonadaceae > Aquipseudomonas. The sequence continues at coordinate 60,057 of NZ_VZII01000002.1, forward strand.
GGGCTACATCAGCGTCACCAACCTGCTCAAGCAGGCGAGCAGTCAGGACGACCCCTTCGCCGACTGGTTCATGCTGCAACTCGAAGACAAGGTGCTGCAGGCCAAGGCCGAGCTGCTGGCGTTGACCGAACAAGTCAAACTGGTCGAGCGCGACCTGCCCACCCAGGTCAGCATCGGCGACAACCTGAACATCCACCCTGTCACCCTGCCCCTGTTCATCGGCAGCCAGTTGGGGTTTCTCGCCGTCTACCTGCTGACCGACTACGACACCCTGGTACGCCGCGTCCTGCTCGCCCACCACACCGCGCTGATCGGCCGGGTCGACATGGAGTACTGGATCGATGGTGGCGCCCATCTACTGCGCAGTCTGTTCAGCATGGCGCAGCAGTACCGACTGGCCGGGATCAGCCGCGACGACATGGCCGCCAACAACGCCCGCGCCCGCGAAGCCATCGACAAGTTCGGCACCCCGCCCCAGGACATTCTCGAAGGCACGCGGCGCTCGCAATTCGCCCCGCCCATCGTCCGCCCAACAAAAGCACCTTTGACCGTCGAGGCCGATCCACTTGAGACCGACGTGGAGTCCTCGCCCGGCGCCCCCGCCGAAGGCGGTGATGCATGACCCTGGCCGAAGCGATCGCCCATTGCTTGTCATCAGAGGCCTATCGCGAGCTTGAACAAAGTGCCTCTCTAAAAGGCCTTTTAAAGCCTTTTAAGGGTAAGGGGGAGCTGTTCCAGTTCGCCGAGACAATCAAGCAGCTGCGCGGCGAACTCGAGACGCTAATGGCCGCGATGCTGGCGATCATGGCGCAGCCACCCTTCTCGCTGCTCGAGTTGCGACTGAGCGTCCAGCACAGCTCCCAGGGCGCCTGCTTCCTCCGCTGGCGCAGCCCGGACTTCAAGCGCATGGGCGTGGAGGTCTGGGAGCAGGTGATGGAGCATCCGTTACTGCAGCCGGAGTTGCGCCAGGCGCTGTACCAGCTGGAGGCCAACCGGATCGTCCTCAACCTGCAGATGAGCAGCCTGAACTCACTCTATCGCCAGGTCCTCATGGGCGCCCTCAAGCTCGCGTATGCCGATGACGTCCTTTTCGATACCACCACCGAGGAGAAACACCCATGAGCACGTTCTTTGTTGGCGAAGGCAATATAGGCAGTCCCCCTGAGTTTCAGGAGTTCAACAACAACCCGGACGAGCCAAAGCGGCTGCTGCGGTTGAATGTGTATTTCGACAACCCAGTACCGCGCGAGGGCGGCTATGAAGATCGCGGCGGCTATTGGGCACCGGTCGAGCTCTGGCACCGCGATGCCGAGCACTGGAGCACCTTGTACCAGAAAGGCATGCGCGTCTTGGTCATGGGCCGAACGGTCAAGGATGAGTGGGAAGACAGCGAGGACAATGCCCGGGTGACATTCAAGGTCGAGGCACGGCACATCGGCATCCTGCCCCATCGCCTGGCCGGCGTATCCATGCGCGAGAAGGCCAGTGACAATGGGGGCAGCAGCCGCAAGCCGGCCGGCAAGAAAAACACCCGCAAGTCGACCTGAGCGGGTGGACGTCAGTGGAACCGTGCCCGTCAGCGCGATACCGCTCAGTCGCGGGGCCCCACGCCGCGGGCAACGCCACGCAGGTCGTCCCCCTCGATCAACCCTTTGACTTCCGCCAGGTACTGGTCCAGGGCAAGGAACGCCCGCCAGTGCGCGGGCGCTTCCTTGACCCACGCGATCAACCTGGCCCTCGCCGCTTGGTTGTCAGGTTCCTGATGGGTAGCCATGAACAACTCGCAGGCCTTGATCGCTAACGCATCCGCTTCATGCTGCTCACGTTCGTCCAATCCGCAATCTCCGTGTGACGGTCAGGTCACCGTAGTCTCATTGGGTGATACGCCCCACTAGGTTGACAGTCAACCTGTCAGGTCGTTCATATCCTTGGGTGGCTGGTCAACCATACGGGTTGAATTGGAGAGCCACCCCGTTGCCAGTCAAAGAGCCTAGCCCACAACACATCGGCCGCCAGTTGGCCAAGTACCGCCGTGCCCAGGGCTTTACCCAGGCGCAAGTTGGTGAACGCCTGGAGATCGGCACCGAAGCGGTGTCGCGCATGGAGCGTGGCAAGGTCGAACTGACCGTGCCCAAGCTGCTACAGTTGGCGGATATGTATGGCTGTCCGGCCGATGAGCTGCTGCTGGCCATCAGTCCTCGGCCACAGGACCAGGGGCAAAAGATTGCCGCTCTGATCAAGGACCTTGGCGAGACGGACAAGCAGTTTGCCCTGGACCTTCTGCAGACCGTGACCGCACACCTCGCGCAACGGTAGGTCGCTCGCCGCTGGCGGCTACACCGATATGATCTCGACCAGTTCAGCTTTTCCCTAGCACTCCCCTGTCACGCGACCACCCTGTCGGTACCTGACCGAGAGGGCCACGCCATGCGCCTCTACATTTGCGAAAAACCGTCCCAAGCCCGCGATATCGCTCGGGTCCTGCAGGCCCATCGTCGCGGCGATGGCTGCCTGCAGGGCGCGGGAGTGACCGTGACCTGGTGCGTGGGGCACTTGCTGGAGACTGCGCCGCCAGAAACCTATGGCGACCAGTTCAAGCGCTGGTCACTGGAGCATCTACCGATCATCCCGCAGCACTGGCAACTGGTGGCAAAGCCCAAGGTGACGGCGCAGTTGAAGGCGATCGGCCGGCTGCTGCAGACCTGCACCGAGGTGGTGATTGCCACCGACGCCGACCGCGAGGGCGAGATGATTGCCCGGGAGATCCTCGAACGCTGCCAGTATCAGGGGCCGATCCTACGCCTGTGGCTGTCCGCCCTCGACGACGCCTCGATCCGCCGGGCCCTGGCAGCATTGCGCCCGGGTGAGCAAACCCTGCCGCTGTACCACTGCGCCCTCGCCCGGTCACGGGCTGATTGGCTGGTTGGCATCAACCTCAGTCGACTGTTCACCCTGCTTGGTCGCCGTGCCGGCTTCAACGGCACGCTGCCCGTGGGCCGTGTGCAGACGCCGACCCTGCGCCTGGTGGTCGAGCGTGATCGCGCCATCGCCAGCTTTGTCGCCCGACCGTTCTGGACCGTGGACGTCGAGTTGCACGCGGACGGGGCGGATTTTCAAGCTCGCTGGCAACCCTCCCATACTCACTGTGATGAGGCTGGGCGATGCGTTGACCAGGCGGCGGCCGAGGGCGCTGCTCGACGCCTAGCCGCAGTGCAGTCAGTGCAGATCGAGCGTGTCGACGTTGAACGCGTGACGGAGGGACCGCCCTTGCCGTTCGACCTGGGCACGCTGCAGGAGGTCTGTTCGGCCAAACTCGGCCTGGGCGCGCAGGAAACCCTCAGTGTGGCGCAGGCACTGTACGAAACCCATAAGGCCACCACCTACCCCCGCAGCGACTGCGGCTACCTGCCAGAGAGCATGCTGGACGAAGTGCCGCGTGTGCTGCAGGCCTTGGCCGCGACCGATCCTACGCTTGGCCAGCGCTTCAAGGAGCTTGATCCGACACGACGCTCCCGCGCCTGGAATGGCAGCAAGGTCACTGCCCACCACGGCATCATCCCCACCGCCGTGTTGATCCCGCTGGATCAGTTGTCCGAGCGCGAGCGTGCCATGTACACCCTGATCCGCGCCCGCTACCTGGCGCAGTTTCTGCCCCACCACGAATACCTGAAAACCCAGGTGCAGCTGCGCAGCCAAGCCGATCAGTTGATGGCCCGCGGCAAGCAGATCCAGGTGCGTGGCTGGAAGGCCGTGATCGACGAAGCCGAAGCCGACGCCAGCGAACCGACCGAGCAAACGCAGCGGCTCCCCACCTTGCAGGAAGGTGCGCCGGTTGCTGTGCGCGATGCCACGGTCAATGCACAGCGCACCCAGCCGCCCAAACCCTACACCGAAGGCACACTGGTCAAGGCGATGAAAACCATCGCCAACCAGGTGGCCGACACGCGCCTGAAGCAAACCTTGAAAGACAGCATTGGCATCGGTACCGAGGCCACCCGCGCCGCGATCATCCAAGGCCTGATCGATCACGGCTACTTGACTAAGAAAAAGCGCAGCCTGGCGGCCTCTGCGGCCGCCCACACGTTGATCGAGGCCGTTCCGCGTGAGGTGGCTGATCCGGTGATGACTGCGGTATGGGAACAGGCACTGGCACGGATCGAGACCGGGCAGTTGAGCATCGAGGCGTTTCTCGCCAAGCAGGCGGCCTGGCTCACCCAGGTGGTGCGCAGCCAGGCCTCGCTGAACCTGCAGCTCCCTCGTTCGAAAGGTCCCGCCTGCCCCGTGTGCCGCAGCCCCATGCGCCAGCGCAAAGGCCGCACCGGTAACTTTTGGTCCTGTGTACGCTACCCGGACTGCAAGGGCACCAAGCCAGTGAAGGCCAGCGCGGCACCCGCCAAGCCGAAGCGAACCTGACTGCTTGACGCTGAGGCCAGTCGCTGGTGTAGTGAACAGGCCCCTCGCCATTTGGCGACCCCAGGCCGATTCGCTCCGGGCAGCTCGGCCAGACTCATTGAGTTCGGAGCCTCTTTCACCGCGTTGCATCACTGTTCCGGATGTCCAAGATTCCCGAGACGGATGACCCGTGCGACCTGCTGCAGGCTGTAGGGGTCATCCGCCTCGGCGACGATGCTCAGTGCCGGTGCCCGCCGGCGAAAAAACGGGCGCCGTTTGTGCGCGGATGCGTGCCAGTTATCCCGACCCAGGCCACGACAAGGGTCGGTTGATCAGGGTGACGCGACAGCTGAAGTGAAGCGACGACTTCGCTGTCAATGGACCGGATCAAGGGTGGCCTTTCTGTTCCTAGCCCGACGACCGTTGGGCTATTTTTTCGCACGTTTGAATCTACTGTGCACCACCCACGTCCACACCTCCGAGCCCAATCAAAACCGCTGTTGACGGGCGCTACGCGCCGTTCTATAGATGAACTGCACCACGCTGTCGTTGACAGCATCAGGTAGCCGGAACCTACAAGGCTACGCTCTCCCCAGAGTGGTTCCTCCCAAAGTGCGACTAGCGTTCGGCGGCTCGCACGGTTATCGCTCCCCGCGATGATGAGCGCTCTTACACCACTGCTGTTGCACCTGACCTTCCCTTGCGGACTCACCCCCGCCAGGGCCGGTGAATATCCGCGTTTCTCGCAAACAGGAGATTCACCATGACCACAGCAAACACTGCTGCCCCCACCACTTACTTCAACCTGCACACCCAAGGCATCGGTTACCTGAATCGCGTCCGCGAAGTCCCGGTTCGTCGTGGCCAAGCGTTCATGGCCTGTGACATCGCGGCCTTGCACGGCGCCTCGGACGACGTCGAGTACACCCGCTTCGACTGCAAGGTCGCTGGCGGTGAAGCCGAACGGCTGATCCGCGAACACCTCGAGGATGTCCGTGCCGAACGCAAGGTGCTGATCGCGTTTCGCATTGGCGACCTCTGGGTCGATGCCTTCACCTACGAGAAAGGTGAGCGCAAAGGCCAACCCGGCGCCAGCCTCAAAGGCCGGCTGATCTTCATCGAATGGATCAAGGTCAACGGTCAACTCACCTACAAAGCGCCAGCTCGGCAGGATGCTTCCTCGGCTGAACTGCCGCCCCAAGCGGCAGAAGAGCATGCACCGAATCCTTCACACAGTGCCGATCAGGCTCAGGACCAGGCCACGCAGCCTGCCTGAGACGGATGTTCCACCCCAGAGGCGCTCATCTGAGCGCCTTTTTTCCACCCCTGGAGGCTGCCATGGAGAGTTATTGGCTCTGTGAAGATTGCCTACACGCCGTCGCCTACGACGACTTCAGCACCTTGTCGCTGTACTACAGCGAGGCCGAAGTCGACCAGCGAATCACGCAGATGCGCAAGGAGCTGCAGGTGTTATTGCCACTTAGCGCTGATTTCGATCCGGAAACCGGTGTCGGCATCGCCCCCTTCTCCACTCACTCCTGCGAAGCCTGTCACTCCCCGTCGCACGGCACCCGGCATCGTTTCACCCGCCTGTGACCGCCTGACCCTAACCACAGGGGGCTCCTCCCGGAGCGCCCCTGCACACGAGGTTTTGCTCATGAACACGCCATTGACCCTGGTCGAGCCCCTCGACCCCGTCCTGACCCAGCGTGCCCACGAAGACGCGTTGATCAGCGAAGCCCTGCAGTTGCTGGACCAACGCTACTTTCAGCGCGGCGAAGTGCTGATCACACCTGCCGACGCCGCCTCCTACCTGAAGCTGCGCCTGGCGCCCTATCACCACGAGGTGTTTGCCCTGCTCTACCTCGATTCACGCCACCGCGTGCTGGACTTCGAAGTGTTGTTTTTCGGCAGCATCGATGGTGCCTCGGTCTACCCCCGTGAAGTGGTGGTCAAGGCACTGGCACACAACGCCGCCGCGGTCATCCTCAGCCACAACCACCCTTCCGGCTGCCCTGAACCCAGCGGCGCCGACCGCGTGCTGACGGCGCGTCTGATCGAAATCTTGGCGCTGGTCGAGGTCCGCGTTCTGGACCACATCATCGTCGGTGAAGGTCAGCCGCTGTCCCTAGCCGAATATGGCTGGATCTAACCCTCTCCCTCGCCACCGCCTGCATGGGGTGGCGTTCTCTTTTAATTGGAGCGCCACCATGCTCACCTCAACCCCTAACCCCTTTGCCCGCGGCTTCCACTCATTCGCCTGCGAACGGGTGGTCCAGATCCACTACGACGACCAGTGCCCGCCCTGCTACCGCCCCCTGCACACCGCCCAGTTGGACCTAGACGACGATCACATCAACTGCCAGGCTTGCGTGTTCGATGACGACTGCGCCGTCATCACCGAAGGCCAGGATGTCTCGGGTTTCCTTCGCATGCAGTTGCCCGCGGACGGCGTGGTCAGCACCGTGCTGTACCAGGTCACCGCCGAGCGGCTGAGTGGCTCGGTACACGTTGGTGACCTGCCCAGCTTGGAAGCGGCGGAGCACCTGATGCAGCAGCTGTCCTTTGCCACCGGCCAATACAGCCGTAGTTGGGAGATCAGCTCATCCCACCTACCGGCCGACGAGTTCGCCTACCTTGAGCAGCTTGCCCGCAGCGAACGACCGGCCGGCTTCTTTGAATGCTTCCGGTTGGTCAGCAACCGCTCCGTCGGCTGCAAGCTGTACTCGACACCCTGGCACCGCAGCGGCCAAACAGAAGGCCTCGGTTGCTCAGCGGCGGACGTCTGCACGCGCCTGCTGGACGAACAGGTCCCGCCGGTGTTGATGACCCTGTTGCTGCTGGCCGGCCAGGCCGACACGCGTTTCCTGGTGTTCGATCCCGATGCAGCCCTGCTGGCCGGACTGCCGGTATTTGCTGACAGTTGACCCAAGGCGCCCCGCAGGGCGCCTTTTTTATGCCTTGAGCCCGATAAACAGGGCGGGCAACTTCGGTTTTTCAGTGGGTGCACCTCGCGCGCGTTGCCAAGGTGTCGGCAACTTCTGTCGAGACCTGCTCATGTACACGCCCGCACTTCCTTACCTTGTCCTGATGCTCGCGCTGGCGGGCTGCAACATGTCGCCAGCCATCACCCCACCGGAGGCACCAGCCAAAGCCGTACCAGCTCCGATCACGCCGCCCAAGCCGTTGTCAGAATCACCGGCGTGGGTCCGCCAAGACCGCTACACCCTGGTCAGCACGCGACCGACGCTCGAGCAACGCCAGCCATTGTTCCAGCTCATCACTGTGCAGATTTCACCGGCGCTGCACGCGACGGTCGGTGATGCCCTGCGCCACGTGTTGCAACGCTCGGGCTACTCGCTCTGCGCGAACCGCGCCGAGGTCACGAGATTGTTCAGCTGCCCCCTGCCGGCCGTGCAGCATCAACTCGGGCCGATCGCGCTGCTGGACGCTTTGACCATCCTCGGCGGCCCGGCCTGGCGGCTGGTTATCGACCCGGTCGAACGCAGCGTGTGCTACACGCTTCGCACACCGGTGCCCGTCCCACCACACCCGCCGCTGGAGATCGCGCCATGAAGGTCCATCACTTTCAGGCCCTGGTGCTCGGGGCCCTGTGCCTGGGCGCCGCCGTGCTGGCCGCCGTGACCTATAACCACCAGCAGCAGCTGACCGCGTTACTGGTAGCCCTTGAGAATGCGCCAGCCGATCCAGTCCCGGCGCTGCGGCGCGACCTTGATGCACTCGGCGTCACCCTCGCGGCACTTCCACCGCAAGTGAAAGCGCAGGGCGAGCACCAGCGCCAGCAGGATGCGGCCTTCGCGACACTGAGCAAACAGCTGGATGAGGTGAGCGCGTCGCTCAAGGCCATTGGAGCGGTTTCACCGAGTCCGACCAAGGCCGACCTGGCCGCGATGGATCAGCGATTGGGCAATGCCGAAATCGCCATCCGCGCCCTCGAGGTTCGACCGGCTACGCCATCCGCACAGACCCAGCCTGCAGCCCCGGCCAAACCGGCCGCCAAAGCCCAAGCCCCGACGCCGCCATTCACCTTGCTAGGTATCGAGACCCGTGGTGATGTCCGGTTTGTCTCGGCCCTGCCGGCCGGCGCGCACGCCCTGTCGACCGTCCACCTGCTGCAGCCCGGCGACAGCCTGAACGGCTGGCAGCTCAAGGTCCTTCGCCGGAACCAGGCCGTGTTCCAGGTGCCTGGCCTCGGCGAACGTTCGCTGCCCCTGCCGTGACGAGGTGCATATGGTCCGGTTCACTCCCCTCTCGCTACTCCTACTCCCCATCTGCCTGGTAACAGGCCCGGGGTGGAGCGCACCCGCCACGGTCGAAACGGAGCAGCAGTCCAGCGAGCAGGCCCCGTTGCAGCAAGCGCGATCCGCAGCACAGGCCAAGGCCTGGGGGCTGACCGATGACGAATGGGCCAAATTCGAGCGCCTGCAGAGCGGTCCACGCCAGTACTGGTCCCCGCAGCTCGACCCGCTGACCACCCTGGGCGTGGAAGCCGATTCTGACCAGGAGCGTCAGCGCTATGCCGAGTTGCAGGTGCGACTCGAAGCCAAGCGCGCCGAGCGCGAACTGGCCTATCAAAAAGTCTACACCGCGGCTTGGGCACGACTGTTCCCGGGGCTGCTGCCGGTGCAAGGGATGAGTGATGCCGCCCCCTCGTCGAGCAACGCGCGCTATACGGTGTTTGTGGAAGACCCGTGCTCGACCTGCGGGGCCAGCCTCCGCCAATGGCTGAGCATGGGCGCCCACTTGGACGTCTACCTGGTGGGCAGCCAGGGCGACGATGCGCGCATTCGGCAATGGGCGCGCATGGTGGGCATTACCCCGATCCAGGTCAGTAGCGGCCAGATCACCCTCAATCACGACCGCGGCCGCTGGTTCGCCCTTGGCGCCAGCCGCCCCCTGCCCGCGCGCTTTCAACAGGTGGAAGGGAAATGGCAACGCGTCGACTGACCCTCGCCCTGACCCTGATGGCAGTCACTGCCGTCCGAGCAGGCGGCTTGCCTCCGCCGGCGTACCAGTTGGCCGCCGCCCAGGCCGGCATCCCGGCCTCGGTGCTGTTCGCCATTGCCCAGCAGGAGAGCGGCACGTCGTTGCGTGGGCAGCTCATCCCCTGGCCGTGGACCTTGAATGTGGCCGGCACGCCGCAGCGTTTCGCCACCCGTGACCAGGCCTGCAGCGCACTCGCCGGGGCGCTCACCCAGCATGATCCCAAGCGCATCGATGTCGGCCTCGGGCAAACCAACCTGGGTTACCACCCCGAGCGTTACCCCACCGCCTGCGATGCTCTAGATCCGCGTAGCAACCTCGCCGTCACCGCCGACCTGTTGCGCGCGCACTACGCCGACGCCGGTGATTGGGTCATTGCCGCCGGCCGCTATCACCGGCCTGCGGGAGGGGCCCCGGCGGCGCGCTACCGCATGCAGTTCAGCCAGCACTGGCAACGCCTTGAAGCCGCCGCATCCAGTCGTGGAGGACCACGCTCATGATTGACGTTCGCCGGGGCGCACTGATCTGCGGGTTGCTGGGTTGGTTGACTGCCGGGGCATGGCTTGTGCCGACCACCACAGTCATGGCCACCGAATCGGCCACGCCGGTTGAACGACCCGACCCACGCACACCGAACTGGGTGCTGCCGGTGCATAGCACGCGCCTCAGGCCGGGTGAGGTGCCGCGCAGAGCGCTGGATCTTCCAGGCATGGTCCCGCTATTCCTTGTTGGCGCGGACGCCGACTCGTTGGCGTGGCTGGCGCAGCATGCGCCGGCTCTGAAGCAGTTGGGCGCCAACGGCCTGGCCGTTGAGGTCGCCGATGCCGCAGCGCTGCTGCGCATCCAGGCAGTAGCGCCTGGGTTGACTATCTGGCCGGTCAGTGGCGACGACATCGCCGAGCGGCTGGAGCTGGAGCACTACCCGGTACTGATTACACCAACCGGCCTGGAGCAGTGAGGAACCGTCATGGGTGATCATGCGATGGAATCCCTGCTGCGCCCGGCAGTGGAGTTGTACACCGTGGGCATATGTGCCGGTGCCGGCGCGCTATGCCTGCATTCGCCCTGGGCAGTGGCGTTGTCACCGGAGATTGGCGCCGGCATGGCCCTGGCCTATACCGCCTTCGGCCTCAAGCGCCTGAATGAGGCCCGCATTGTTTTGCGTTATCGGCGCAACATCCGCCGCCTGACCCGCTACTCGCTGACCAGCCGACAAATCCCGGTCAGCAGCAAGCGCCTGTTCATGGGCCGTGGCTTTCGCTGGAGCCGCCTGCACACCCAGCGCTTGCTAGAGGCGCAAGACCCCGCGCTCGCCCGCTACGTCAACCAGTCGGTTGCCTACCAATGGGCACGGCGCCTGGAGCACGTTCTGGAAAAAGCGCCGCCAGGGCTCTCCCTCCTGCCTCGCGTGACCGCCTGGGATAGTCCCCTCAATCCGGTACGACCGCTGCCGCCCGTGGGCGGCTCACCGCTGCTGCATGGCGTTGAGCCCAACGAGCAGGAAGCCTCCTTGCCACTGGGCGAACGCGTGGGTCATACCCTGGTGCTGGGCACCACCCGGGTCGGCAAGACGCGCCTGGCCGAGGTCTACATCACCCAGGACATTCACCGACCAAGCCAAGAAGTGGTGATTGTCTTCGACCCCAAAGGCGATGCCGACCTGCTCAAGCGCATGTACGTGGAAGCACGACGTGCCGGCCGTGAGCACGAGTTCTATGTCTTCCACCTGGGCTGGCCGGAGATTTCCGCACGCTACAACGCCATCGGCCGCTTCGGTCGCATTTCGGAAGTGGCCACCCGTATCGCTGGCCAACTGAGCGGCGAAGGCAACTCGGCGGCGTTTCGTGAGTTTGCCTGGCGTTTCGTCAACATCATCGCCCGAGCCCTGATCGAGCTCGGCCGGCGCCCCGACTACCTGCAGATCCAGCGCCATGTGGTGAACATCGACGCGCTGTTCATCGAATACGCCCAGCACTTCTTCGCCTGTCATGATCCGCAGGCATGGGAGACCATTGTGGATCTCGAAGCGCGGCTCAACGAGAAGAACGTGCCGCGGCACATGATCGGCCGCGAAAAACGCGTGGTCGCCATCGAGCAGTACCTGACCGCCAAGCGCCTCTTCGACCCGGTCATGGATGGCCTGCGCTCGGCGGTGCGCTACGACCGCACCTACTTCGACAAGATCGTCGCCTCGCTGCTGCCGCTGCTGGAAAAGCTCACCAGTGGCAAGACGGCACAGTTGCTGGCCCCAAACTACGCTGACCTCGACGATCCGCGACCGATCTTTGACTGGCTGCAGGTGATCCGCAAACGCGGCATCGTCTACGTCGGCCTGGATGCGCTGTCCGATGCCGAAGTCGCCTCAGCGGTCGGCAACTCGATGTTTGCCGACCTGGTCTCTGTCGCAGGGCACATCTACAAGCACGGTATCGATCACGGTCTCCCGAACTCCTACAGCGCGACCGACAAGGTGCCCATCAACCTGCACGCCGACGAGTTCAACGAGCTGATGGGCGATGAGTTCATTCCGTTGATCAACAAGGGTGGAGGTGCCGGTATCCAGGTCACCGCCTACACGCAGACCTTGAGTGATATCGAGGCACGCATCGGCAGCCGGGCCAAGGCCGGCCAGGTCATCGGCAACTTCAACACCCTGCAGATGCTGCGCGTACGGGAAACCGCGACCGCCGAACTGCTGACCAATCAGCTGCCCAAGGTCAACGTGCAGACACGCAGCCTGGTCTCCGGCGCGACCGACACGGCGGACCCCGATGCCCGAACCGACTTCACCTCCTCCTCTCAGGACCGCGTGACCACCGCCGCCGTGCCGCTGATCGAACCCGCGCACATCATCGCGTTGCCGAAGGGGCAGATGTTTTCGTTCCAGGAAGGCGGGCAGCTATGGAAGGTACGGATGCCGCTGCCCAAACCAGCCAGGGACGATGCGATGCCGGCTGACCTTCAGGCCCTCGCTGCGCGTATGCGCGAGTCCTACAACGCCAACGCGGGAAGTTGGTGGAGCAGTACCGGAGGTGCGCCGACGGTCGACTTCGACCCCGAGATGCCACCACCTGGGCGTAAACACGCCCCGTGATCCCCTGACAGCCCGCGAACACCCGGGAGCATTATGCCTACTGCCCCAACCAATCCTCCTCAGACACAACGACGACCAGGGCTGATCTTCGGCACGCTTGAGCTGTGCCTGCGATTGCTCGGCCTCCTGTTTGCTTCCCTGCTGCTCTCCATCCTGTTGGAGTTTGTGGGCATGCTGTGGTTCTGGCCTGACCAAGGCTGGCATCACAGCCATGCCATGTGGCTGACTGAACTTGGCTGGCTCAGCAGCCACTTTAAGAGTTCGCTGCTGGTGCAGGAGCCGGCACAAGCCACCGCGAAAATCCTTGAACACCTCAACGACTGGGTCGTGTTGCGCTCAGGATGGGCGCAATCGGACGCACACCTGAAACTGCTCAGTCGCGAGGCGTCGCTGCAAGGACAGCTTGCTCAAGCGTACGTCGCTGGCCAGGACTACCTCCTGGCTACCCTGTTCACGGTCTTCACGTTCGTGGTGCGCTTAACCGTTCTCACTCTGGCCACGCCCCTCTTCTTGCTTGCGGTGCTCACCGGCATGGTCGACGGGTTGATGCGGCGCGACCTGCGTAAGTTCGGGGCGGACCGGGAGAGCAGCTTTGTTTATCACCGAGCCAAGCGGACGTTGCTGCCGTTGATCTTGAGCCCTTGGGTGATCTACCTCTCACTCCCTTGGTCTGTGAATCCCATTTTGGTATTACTGCCATGCGCCGCACTGCTTGGGTGGATGGTGGCGATCACGGCTACAACGTTCAAAAAATACCTTTGAATGACTGCATTCGACCCATTGCTGCCCTTCGTGGAGTACAGCTAGCAGCCAGAATCGGTCAATCGCAGAGTCTACGGAGGTGTGAGCGGCTCAGTCTTCACCAGTGAGAGCGTGCAAAGCCGTTTCCATTGTGACCGCCCCATCATCGGCCAGCGAGGTCAGCATCGCCAGCATTGTCTCGCAGCGCTGAAGGAAGAAGTCGCTAGCAACATCGTCCCAATCGTCGTCTTTGGCTAAGTGGTAAACGCCCATTAGGCTGAGCCTTGAGCTAACTTCTATCACCGGGCCGTAAGCGTCACGCTCATGAATAGTCAGATGCCAGTCCGGGGAGCCGAGGTGATCACCTAGCGACCTAACGAATTTCTCAAGTAAAGCCCTCTGTTCAGGCTCTAGGCCGCATCCATATTTCCAAATGCCCAGTCCTACTATGAGATCCGGAAGGCCCGGGTTAGCTGGTAGTAGTTCGTACGCCTGTCTAGCGATGACACCGCACAAGAAGACCAAGCTACTGTCGGTAGTTGAACGTGCAGCGGGTGTCAGAGTGCCCCCAAAAAAAGCAGGCGGTGAAAGCGGCCCCGTAGGTTTCCGAAACTGAAGCTTCGCGGGAGCAACGTCTCCACCGGACCTCAATGATTCACTGAGTGCTTTCGAGGCTATGGCACCTAGTTTCCTCATTCCTTCCTGTAAGCGATCAAATGCTGGAAGTACGACAATATCCGCAAGATCGATACGGGTACCACTCATGTTCTGGTCCTTGATGAAAGTGAGCAGGCTACTAGCCATGAACGCTAGGGCGCTGCCGCTGCTGCGTTTGTGAGTTTGAGACAGATAACGGGCTATGTCCCTCCAGAAGCAAATAGATCCCTTCCAGTGTTCTGGCGGAAGCGTGGCGTGGGTCAGTAACGTAATGCCCTTGATCTTCTCGCGGCGCTTATCCAAGTAACGTTGGTAAAGGGTCAACTGATCTGTATAGGCGACACCGTCATCGTCTAGGTGCGCAGTGAAGGGTGCCCAAGTTTTGTTCTCGATAATGATGAAGATGCCTGGGCCCCGACCTACCAGGTCGGGGCGCTTGTTAGTCGCGCTATCGTGGCCATGGCCGATGACGTGTTGAGTTTCCCACTTCACCGCGCGTAGGTCTTTAGCGGGAGCCCGTGCAACCGAATCGAGAAGGAACACGTCACGGATGATTACTGGTAGCTCCCCGGCCAGCGTGGCCTGCCGCAACCACTCGGCTAGTGCTTCTGTAAGGTAATCTTCAAGTGGGCTGCGTTGCTCCCGTTGGCGGTAATGATACAGTTGGGAAAGAAAACTCATAGGCGATTCATCCATGTTTTTGCCGACGCCCCTCGCGGCCCTTCGCGGGGGACAGCATTCGGCCAAAAGCATACCGTCGACGCGGTTCTGATTTAGCCGATAGTCAATGATCACAGCATGCGACTGCATATCTAGAGTTATTCTGGCTTATTGCTTACACCTATATCCCAATATACCCCTCTAATTTTCCGTAATCATGCCGAAGACATTAGTGTCAGGCTTCGTTGGCGGCCTACCACTAACTCTCTCAGGATCGACCTCAATCCGCGTTCATGTTGACAGAGAGCTCTATGACCGATATTCGCCGTGCAACGACCCTGCGCCAGGGTTAAGCTTCTCTGGCGTCGAGCCCAGATATGAAATTTAACAACACTGAGATTTACAATGGGTTGCTCTCGACCTCAAGCCCAAGCTTTTCTAAAGCCTTTCTGTGTAATTTTTGAAACCGCCATTCGGCATAACGCGGTTTGAGGTTGACTGGCTTTATATCCCATTTGGTACCGGCTATCCGCAGAATACCACTCGACAGTGCCACAGCAAATATAACCCAGCCTAAAGAAGCTTCGTCTACTTTGAAGAGCCCAAGCGCGGCAACTGCACCCTGACCTAGCCATACTGCCACGGAGAGGGCTGTAGCCTCGCGGCCTGCCTGCCTTTTGCAATCCCAGTAAGTATTTTTTCTTACTGCCTCAAGGTCGCCGGAAAGAGCACCTATTCTAGATTTCGCCACATTAAGCTCTTCGCTGATAGCGTTTTTGTCCTCTAATGCTTCTTTACGTATGTCATCTGAAACGCGAGCAATCGTCTCAGTGATTTTCTCATCAGTAAGTGCGGCTTCATCCCCTAAAGTCAGCCTCGTCAATTCGATCTGCACGTTATGACTACTACGCAGAAGTTGATGGTCTCTCGCAGAGATTTTTCCTTCTTTCTCTAGCTTCTCTGCTTCTATTAATACCTTGTCCCAAAATCCTCTTGGCGGCCGTGCTGCTGCATATGCAAAAGCAAGAACCTCTTTTTGGGGTAGGGCTGGCGCACCCTGCGGCGCCTTTAACCAAGCTGTATTCGCCAAGCTGAAATCAGTTATTACACTTGAAACCTCACGAGACATTTGGAAGGATTTACCATACTCAAACGCAGCTTTTGAGAAAGAGGTGTTACTAGTTACCAATACCGCCTTAGCTTTTTCAAGTGATCGAGGAGAACTGTCTCTTCTAAGAACGTAGACGCTGCGCACCGATCGAATATCATAATCTTTGGCGCGCGGATTGTTATAATCAATTTCATCACTCAGTACAGCGTCGAAAGCCTCAACGGCAATTTCAAACTTATGGTTCTCCTCGCTATAAGAGGGAGTTGAGACGGCAAGCACACCACTTCTCTCCAAAATTTCTTCTGCTTTACCGGCTATCATCAGCAAGTCAGCTTTTTGCTTACCCGATTTTCTTGCCTCATTAACAATTGTGCCTCGCCCCTTGTAGGAATCGATGAAATCAGCCGAACTATTTATAGAGTAGGTAAGCTCATCATATGTATGCGAGAAATAGCGCACCTTACCATTCAAGCGCTGAACTAAAGAAATTACTTCTTTGATCGCCTGTTCCTCACGCTCGCCCTCAAGCCCCAGTAGCTGGATTAACAATGGTGTATCTAAGTAGAAAGTAACGTCATTATACGTGTCAGAGACCGAGTGTAAATCCGGGCAAAGCAATGCGTTGGCCAACATGTGACCTTGCATAAGCATGGTGAATGAATTAAAAAGATTTGGCTGGCTCTGCAAAGCCTCAACAAAATGGCCAACCAGCGCCAGTTGCCAATTTGCATTACGTCCGATGTCGGGTAGCGTAGTGCCTCTAAGGTACGATTTCAGGCATGGAATGGAAAAGTGGGACAGGAAGTTAACTAAACTTTCAGTTGCCTCATCCTCAGATAGCACTCGCCCAATAGTACCTGTTGAAAAACCTATCAGTTCATTTACAATCAATGAAATATGTCGACTAGCGTCCGCCTTGGCCGCTGTCAAGTCGCTTTCAGGGAAGCTATCATTACAGGTGAACAGTCCATCACGCTTTACCAGAAGGCCTTCTTTTGCCAAACGCTGCAATACTACCTGCACGGTTCTAGGTGGAATTTTAAGACCACAGGAATCCGAAAGCCTTTCTGCCACGGCCACATCATTTATCTTGCTGGGCGGATCATTAGCTAGAACATCTATAATGTAAGGACGTATATAGTCCAGATAGTCTCCACCGCTATTAATTCTGACTTTGAGCATAGCCAAGCTACAGAGCGCCTCTGAATTGCTCAATTGATTATCCTCAACAGAAATTTTTGTGCGGTGCTCGCGTGTTGTAACTTGCAATTCTGACTACCTTGTACTTTTGGTTATGTATACATCTGAGTGCCTACGCAATATTAACGCAGGAGTATTTTTTCAACGTTGATTCAAAAGGTAGCGCAACGCCACCAGCGAGTCCAGAGACAGTCACCGGGCATGGCCAAATTGTTCGCGGCGCGATTTCATTAGGACGGCTAGAGCAGACGTCGCCTGAAGCCTACCCGCCTGCGTGAAATGATGGAGCGCGTCGGTGCCCTTCTGGGTCTGCACATTGTCAATCAAGCAGCACACCTGAATCGCCCCTGGTTTCATAGACGCGTTCAATTGTCTGACTATTGCCAATTAGCCAATTCTGAATGAAGGAAGCGGGTCGGAAGTCTCCTGACCCGAATGGCGGCTTTTGGCCGAAAGCAGCCTCTGGCGGACCTACCCTATGGGTCGAAAGTCGACGATTGCGGGATGGTCACGGGCGCACTAGAGCTTGATTCGAGGGTGTATGTTAGGGTGAAACGGGAGGCCCGCGTGGCCTGCCTCCCCAGCTAATGTCGCCACCTAATGCACCTACACGCCCGACTCCTCAGGTAATTTCATGACATTGAAGTCATCGTTTGCCAATGTGCTTCGAGTGCTACGCAGTCAGCGCAACATCACCCAGCGCGGATTTTCCGACACAACCAGCCGCACCTACTTGTCCAAGCTCGAAACTGGTAGATCGAGCATCACACTGGACAAACTTGAGCAGCTTAGCGAGAGATTGGAACTGAGCCCTTTGACGCTGCTGGCGTTGACGCTGAGCGAGGATACGGGGCAGACGGCAAATGAGTTACTTGGCAGGACCAGGAACGAGATTCGAGCACTTGAGTCGGAGGGTCGAATTCCAGGACTACAGGCCACACTGGGGGGCAATTTAGCTGAGCCCTCTTTGCCGGCCAGTTCACGCAATCCTCGACCGAAGATGCCCCCGCGCGCTCCGTGCGCAATTCAGGCGGAGCTGTCATTCTCCGACTGATGACTGACTAGCCTTTCAGGTGCTCGCTGCAGCGTTAGAAATAAGCCTGCAGCGCCGGCAGGTCCGCATCGCCCCTCAATACCTCACTCCAGGCTCACCCCACTTCTGCCCAACGTCGCCAGAAAGCGAAAGGCCAAGAATCCTTTTAACTCGTGCCTCAACTCGCCCGCTCGGTAATGGTGGCGACCAGAGATTGCTCTGGAGCCTGCCATGAGGACGTATGCCTTCCCGTTGCTTGTGATTTGTCTAGCAACCCTTCCGGCTGTTGCGCAAGAAAGTCGCGAGCGCTCGGATCTGGGGCTCGTGCAACGCCAGTTCACTGCCATCGACCAGTTGGCCGAGCGTGCGGAAAGCAGCTCAGACGATGCAGTTGGAACGCGCTATCGCTTCGACTATCCGAGGTTTGCGGCAGACCTAGAACGTGTGCGTGAAGGCATCCAACAATACTTATCGCCCTCCCGCGCGCAGCCGGCTGACCTGGTCGAGCTGGCCGGTCAGTACCGTGCTGAAGCACCCCACTCGAGCCCCTCCGATGAGCATGACTGACGCTCAACTCAGCGCGTTCTCGGCTGTGGCCGGGTTTGCCCCGCAGCTCAGTTCGATGCTGTGGCGCTCCTCGGTGCTGGTGTTGGCGTTGCTCTGGTGCACCTGGGCCCTGTGGACCGGCTACCGCGGTTGGGCGGCCGGCAACATCAATTTCGGCGCGCTAGGCGGCAGCACACTGCGCCTGGTTATTGCCCTGATCGTGCTGATGTTTTTCATGCTGTCGTAATCAGGAGACCCCGTCATGAAACTCTCCCGTCGCTGCAAACTTCCGCTGGTCTCGCTGTGGGCAACCTATACAAAAGCCCTGTTCGGTGGCTTGGTGCTGCTGAGCTCGACGCCAGCCTGGGCGGACCTGCCGACCATGGAAGCACCTTCCCGCGGCGAAGGATCAGGCCTGATCGACACCATCAAGAACTACGCCTACGACGGCGGCATCCTGCTCGGCCTGTTGATCGCTACCCTCGCCTTCCTCGGCGTGGCTTGGCATTCGCTCACGGTCTACGCCGACGTGCAAAACCAGCGCAAGACCTGGAAGGACCTCGGCGCCGTGGTCGGCGTCGGCGCGCTGCTGGTGGTAGTGATCCTGTGGTTCCTCACCAAAGCCGCCACGATCCTGTGAGGTTGCCATGTCCGACGTCCCTGCCACTCTCCCCGACGGCACGCTGACCTTCCTGCCGGAACGCCTCAACCGCGACCCAGCCGTCCTGCGCGGTCTCACCAACGACGAGATGTGGGTCGCGCTGATCGTAGGTGCCGTACTGGGCCTGATTCTCGGCGCACCGCTGGCGGTGGCCACCGCCTCCATCGCCACCCTCCCCACCTGCATGTTCCTGTGTATGGCGCTGGTGCTGCTTGGCGGCGGCAAACTGATGCGTCGGGCCAAGCGTGCCCGCCCCGAAACCTGGTTGTACCGGCGCCTACAGTGGCAACTGGCAGTGCACTGCGGCATCAGCAGTCAGTACCTGATCCTACACTCCGGCCCGTGGACGGTCCGGCGCACGCGCCGGCCTGTGTGGGTTGCTCCATGAGCCGTTTCCGCAACAAAGTCGATGCGCAGCAGGCGCATATTCTCAGCCTGCGACTCGCCGTGGCAGTTCTGGCGCTGCTGTGCAGTGGGCTGTGGTACGGCTGGCAGTCCGCCCCTTCCGAACTGACCATTCATGTGCCGCCGGATCTGCGCTCCGGCAGCACACGCAGATGGTGGGACGTGCCGCCCGAGAGTATCTATGCCTTTGCCCTGTATATCTTCGGCCAACTGAACCGTTGGCCCACCGACGGCGAGGTCGACTACCACCGCGCGATCTTCGCCCTGCAGCCCTACCTGACACCGGCGTGCAAGACCTTCTTCGATGGCGACTTTGAGTACCGCAAGGCGGCCGGCGAACTGCGCGGCCGCGTACGCGGCGTGTACGAGGTGCTGGGTCGTGGCTACAGCGACGATCCCGAGCTGCGGGTAAAGCAATTGGATAAGCACAGCTGGCTGGTCAAGCTCGACCTCAATGCCGACGAATACTACGCCGCCGAGCCGGTGAAGCGCGTGGTCGTTCGCTACCCCCTGCGCGTAGTGCGCTTCGACGTCGACCCTGAGCACAACAAATGGGGCCTGGCCCTGGACTGCTACGAAGGCACACCGCAGAAGTTGACACTGCCTGGAGGTGCGTGATGATGCGTGTCTTGATCCTGATGCTGGTCTCGATCGCCGGCTGGTGTTCAACCGTGGGTGCCGTCGAGCTCAAGTACTGGGACCGCCTGCCGTTGGCCGTGCCGCTGACGGTGGGCCAGGAACGTATCCTGATGCTGGATGGGAATGTCCGCGTCGGGCTGCCCAGTGCGATCAACAGCAAGCTGCGCGTGCAATCAGTCGGCGGCACTGTGTACCTGCGTGCGTCGGAAACCATTCCCCCGACCCGACTGCAGCTGCAGTCGGTGAAGTCGGGGGACATCATCCTGGTCGACATCGAAGCGCTTGAGGGCAGCGAAGCGCTGGAGCCGGTCAAGATCGTTGCCCAAGCGCAGGCGCCAGACGTGGACAACAAGCAGGACGCAACCCCTGCAGCGACGCCGGTACCGGTGGTGCTGACTCGCTATGCAGCGCAGAACCTCTATGCGCCCCTGCGCACCGTGGCACCCTTGCCCGGCGTGCGCCGGGTCCCGCTGGGCGATTCCTCTGGCTTCAGCACACTGCTGCCGACCGAACACGTGGCCATCAAGGGGCTCGCCGCCTGGCGGCTGGGCGACTATTGGGTGACGGCGGTGAAGATCGTCAACCGTGGATCAGCCAAGGTCATACTGGACCCGCGGCACCTGCAGGCCACACTTTACGCCGCCACCTTCCAGCACGAGTACCTGGGGCACGCCGGCACACCTGAAGACACCACCGTGGCGTACCTCGTCACCCGCGGCGGCGACCTGAAGCACGCGCTGCTGCTGCCACCTCCTGCACCGGAGGCCGCCGATCATGAAAGCTAATGGTTTGCTGAAATGGCTGGTACCTGCGGTCCTGCTGGGGATTGTGCTGATCATCGGCAAATCCTGGGTGTCTGCGCCAGACGTTCAACCTGCCCATGATCCCGAAAACACTGCCCTCAGTCCGGAACAAGCCAAGGCCCTCGGCATCGCCGGCGACACGCCGCGTGACACCGTGGCCACGCTGATCGGCCAGGTAAAGGCGATGCGCAGCGAGATGCTGTCGCTGAAGAAAGGCAACGAGACCCTGCAGACCGAGAATAACCGGCTGCGCACGCGCGAAGGCAACATCGACAGCCGTATCCAGAGCACGCTGAGCAGTGTCACCCAGCAGGTCACCGAGCAGCGCCAGCAGGCCAACGATGCCCGGGAGAAGGCCGAGCAGCAGCACCGCGAGACCCAGGGTTTGCTGTCCCGGCTCAAGGATCAACTCACCAACAAGCCGGCCACGAAGTCCGACGTACCCGTGGGCTTTGGTCTCGAGCCGGGTGACGAGCAACAATTCTCCGGGGCACAACCTCCAGCGGATGCGGTGCAGTGGATCGAGCCATCAAATGCACGTGCTGGCCAGGAAGGCACCAGCAAAGCCGAGGGGCCGTTGTCATCGCTGACGTCGAAGTTCAAGGATCTGCATGGCCTGGACAACAACGCCATCGACCGCGGCCAGGACCATCTGCGCAGCGTGGCCAAGGGCGAGCGCGACCTGGAAGGCACTCAGGATCGGACCGAGGGCGCCAAGCCGGTCTACACCCTCCCGGAAAACTCGACCCTGATGGGCTCGATCGCCATGACCGCCCTGATAGGCCGAGTGCCGGTGGACGGCACAGTGAATGATCCCTACCCGTTCAAGGTGCTGGTGGGACCGGAGAACCTCACCGCCAACGGCATCGACCTACCGGACGTAGTCGGCGCGGTCATGAGCGGGACCGCGGCCGGCGATTGGACCTTGTCCTGCGTGCGCGGCCAGGTCGAGTCGATCACCTTTGTCTTCAGCGACGGCACCGTCCGCACGGTGCCACAGCCACAGAAGGTGGTCAGTCGCAACCGCAGCAGCGCCCAGACCTCGGACTCCGAAAAAATCCGCGGCGGACTGGGCTACATCTCCGATCCTTATGGCATCCCCTGCATCGCCGGCGAGCGTCGCTCCAACGCCCAGCAGTACCTGGGCAGCCAGAGCCTGATCACTGCGGCCGGCGCCGGTTTCGCGGCCGCGCTGGGTAGCGAGCAAACCAACACCTCGTTCATCAACTCGGCCAGCGGCAGCCTGGGGCTCTCGCAAAACAGTGGCAACAGCGCGCTGAACTCGGTCATCAGCGGTGGCATCGGCGATATTCGCGACTGGATCAACAAGCTCTACGGCGAAGCCTTCGCCGCCATCTACGTCCCACCGGGTGCCAAGGTGGCCCTGCACCTGGATCACGAAATCAGCATCGACTACGAACCCAAAGGCCGGAGAGTGAACCATGAACGCCCATCCGTTTCGGTACTGGACCTGGATTAGCCTGCTGCTGTGCCTGCACCTGGCAGGCTGCACCACCAGCAAGGACGAAATGCTGCCCCACGGCGATCACACCATGCTGGATATCTGGAACAGCGGCGGCGCGGTCGGCACGCAACAGCAATTGCAGGAGGCTCGCGGAGAACTGCGCCGGCCGGTGCTCGATCCCGAACGCCTGAAGGACCAAAGCGCCTACACCCGTACGGCAGCCAACGAGATCCGCTCCCAGTTCCCGCGCCTGCCTAACCCTGATCTGGTGATGTACGTCTACCCGCACCTGGCCGGTACCCAACAGGCACCCGTGCCTGGCTACTCGACCGTATTTCCGCTGTACGAGAAGGTCCAGTACGCGCTGCCCGGCGAACGCCTGGATGATCTGTGATGGACGATGATGCAGATCGCACCCCGCCGCGCTGGCAGCCCTGGCGCGCGGCACAGCGTCGGCGCGCCACGTGTGCGGATGAGGCCGCCCAGTATGCACACAACCCAAGTTTCACCGACCACTTGCCCTGGGTCGAATACCTCGAGGAAGAGCAGTGCTTTCTGCTCGACGACAACCGCTCAGTGGGCGCGGTGTTCGAGTTGCAGCCGATCGGCACCGAGGGCCGTGAGCCCGAATGGCTGATGGCGGCACGTGATGCGCTGGAAGATGCACTGCAGGACAGCTTTGACGAGCTCGACCAGGCCCCCTGGGTGGTGCAGTTCTTCTGTCAGGACGACAGTGATTTTTCCCCGTACCTGGAGCGCCTGGCACAGTACGTTGCACCACGGGCGACAGGCACCCCCTTCACTGCAGCTTTCCTCGCCTCGATGCAACACCACCTCGATGCCATTGCCAAGCCAGGCGGCTTGTTCGACGACCATGTCGTGTCGCACCTGCCCTGGCGCGGCAGCAATCGACGGATTCGGCTGGTGGTCTATCGCTGGCTCGGTGACCAGGCCGACGACGAAGGGCAAAACCCCGCTCAGTTGTTGGGAAGGACCTGTGATCGCCTGATGGCCTCGTTACAGGCCTGCGGGGTCAATCCTCGCCGGCTGAACGGGCGTGACTTCTATGCCTGGTTGCTGCCTTGGTTCAACCCAGCCCCCACCGTCACGGGCGAATCACCAGCGGCATTCTATCGACGCGTGCCGTACCCGGAGGCTGATGACGGCGAGGACCTGACACTGCCATTCGACCACGACTTTGCCGAGCGACTGTTCTTTCAGGAGCCACGCTCGGACAGCCAGCAGGGGCTGTGGTATTTCGATCAGCAGCCGCATGCCGTGATGGTGGTCGACAAGCTGCGCCGGCCACCTCATATCGGCCAGCTGACCGGTGAGACCCGCAAGGGCGAGGCGCTCAACGCCCTGTTCGACCAGTTGCCCGAGCAGGCCGTCCTGAGCCTGACCTTGGTGATTACACCCCAAGATGTGCTCGAGGAGCAGCTCAACCGTCTGGCGCGCAAAGCCATCGGCGAAAACTTGGCCTCGACCCAGACCCGCCAGGACGTGGAAGAGGCCCGCGCACTGATCGGCCGCCAGCACAAGCTGTACCGGGGAACCTTGGCCTTGTACCTGCGCGGCGCCGATGAACAGCAATTGCGCCAACGCTCGATCCAGGCCGCCAACGTGCTGCTCGGTGCCGGCCTGCAGCCGGTGCGTGAGGGCGATGAAGTGGCCGCCTGCAACAGCTACCTTCGCTGGCTGCCGATGGTCTACAACCCTGCGCGGGATAAACGCAACTGGTACACCCGGCTGTTGTTTGCCCAGCATGTCGCCAACCTGCTGCCGCTGTGGGGACGCAGCATCGGTACCGGTAACCCGGGCATCACCTTTTTCAACCGAGGTGGCGCGCCGCTGTCATTCGACCCGCTGTCACGCTTCGACCGCTCCATGAATGGTCACCTGCTGTTGTTCGGCCCGACTGGCGCCGGCAAGTCGGCCACCCTGGTCTCGATCCTGATGCAGGTCATGGCGGTGTACCAGCCGCGGCTATTTATCGTCGAGGCCGGCAACTCCTTTGGCCTGCAGGGCGACTACTTCGCCACCCTCGGCTTGACCGTCAACAAGGTCCAGCTCAAACCGGGCAGCGGCTTGAGCCTGGCCCCCTTCGCCGATGCCCGCCGGCTGATCGAGCGCCCGGACCAGGTCACCAGTCTGTCGACCGAAGACCTGGATGAAGACGCTGCGGGCAGTGACGAGCAACGCGATGTGCTGGGCGAGCTGGAGATCACCGCCCGCCTGATGATCACCGGGGGTGAAGCCAAGGAAGAGGCGCGACTGACCCGGGCAGACCGTAGCCTAATTCGCGAGTGCATCCTCGACGCCGCCAGGCACTGTGCGGCCAGCGATCAGCAGGTCATGACGCGCCATGTGCGAGATGCCCTTCGAACGGTGGCGAGCGACGCCCACCTGCCCGACAAGCGTCGCGAGCGGGCTCAGGAAATGGCCGAGTCCATCGACCTGTTCTGCCAAGGCTTCGAAGGGGCGTTGTTTGACCGACCAGGCACACCCTGGCCGGAAAGCGATGTCACGATCGTCGACCTCGCCACCTATGCCCGCGAGGGCTATGAAGCGCAGATGTCGATCAGCTACATCAGCTTGATGAACACCGTGAACAACCTTGCCGAGCGCGACCAGTACCTCGGTCGGCCGATCATCATGGTCACCGACGAAGGCCACATCATCACCAAAAACCCGCTGCTGGCGCCCTTCGTGGTCAAGGGCACCAAGATGTGGCGCAAGCTCGGTGCCTGGTTCTGGCTGGCGACACAGAACCTAGCCGACTTCCCCGATGCGGCGCAGACCATGCTCAACATGATCGAGTGGTGGATCTGCCTGAACATGCCGCCGGCAGAGATCGAAGAGATCGCGCGGTTCAAGAAGCTCACGCCGGCGCAGAAGACCCTGCTGCTGTCGGCGAGCAAGGCCTCGGGCAAGTACACCGAGGGCGTGGTCCTATCGAAGCAGCTGGAGACGCTGTTTCGCGCAGTCCCGCCGAGTCTTTACCTCGCCCTGGCCATGACAGAACCCGAGGAAAAGGCCCAGCGCTGGCGGTTGATGGAAACGCATCAGCTGTCCGAGCTGGAGGCCGCGCTGCGGATTGCCGCGGAAATCGATCGCCTGCGCGGCATGTCCTGAACCTCGGAACACACGATTTTCTGGGCCTGCTGAACAATAAAAATCGGAAGGAGTACATTTGTACTCCTTTGGTGACTTTGGACAATCCGCAGCCTCACCCTGGCGACTGAAGAAATCGAACGTACCAGTCTCGGTTTGTCCGTCCCCCTCCTCTACCTGATCCGCGATGCTGCAACTCGGCGCATGGATGCACACCGTTGTCCCTTGCCGAGCGCTGCCGATGAACCTGACCGCCCCATGCCGAACGCCACAGCCGAGCAAACCTGGCCGGGGTCGCGCCTTCCTCGCGATCGCGTCGCTCATGGCTGCCGAACAGTGCCTGGCGCTGACCACCCCCTCCATCATTGCCTCCGTCGCGTCGCTGCAGTGTTTGGAGTACCGGATCGTCGGGATCTGCTACTGGCTGCTGTGTACTCCGTTTGGCTGTACAGTGAGAACATCGCCCAAGGTCCGTCACTTCATTCCCGAGTTGGTAGTCGCGAGCTATTCCGATACCGGCAGCAACCCCTGGGGCGAGATGTCTGCCTTGTCGGCACCGACCCAACTGTCGCAAGGCGGGGGCAACCTGATCACACCCTCGCCCCAGCGCAACAACCTGCCCCGCTTCAAGAATGTCGACGGCATCGGACATCCTGGCGGCGCTGCACTGACGGCCCTGGCGCACAGCTTCGGCTATGCGTGTCCGAGCGGGGCGGTACCGCTTGCGCCCTACTACCTCAGCACGCTCGATCCGCTGGCCTGGCGCCACGCCATTCCCGAGTCCGTGTACCCGCAGGCATTGATCCCAGGCATGCGCGAGATCGGTAGCCAGGCCCTCGGCAACATGTGGGGCAACGTCTACCCGCGCCAGGGCTTCCTGGTACAGCCCGACGACTTCAAAGCCGCCGCGGTGATGGCGCAGCGTGCCAGTGACTTCATCACCCGCGTTGGCCAGCCGCACGTCTATTTGCCGCTGCAGCCGATGCCATCGCCCGGCTACTGGCCGCCACAGCCAGTGATGGAGAACGACATCAACAACCACCGCTGGCAGTTGCTCGCACCGATGGTGCAGAGCACCTGCGCCATCTTCCCCAGCCCAACGTTCCAGAGTGCCGAGGGCGCCTACGCCTGGTCACTGTGGCGCCCGTACAAGTGCTGCCAACGCATGGGGCAGACCTTCCTGTTCAGCATCGACTTTGGTGGAGACCAGTGATGAATACCCTCTCGTTCGGGTTGGTGTGTTTGCTTGTTTGTACCGTCGGCCACGCCGCCGAGAGTGGCTACCACCTTGGCGATCAAGCCCAAGTGTTGGACGACCGGGTGATGTACACCATCGGTGGCGGATCGGCGGCGGGCGCGCCCTCCTCGCTCTACCGGCCCAGCGGACTCGGCGTAGGGCTGTCCTGGCGGGCGAACATGATGTGCGGAAACATGAACCTCTCTAACACCCTGCAGAACCAGCTTAACGGTGCCACCCAGGGTTTCCAGCAGATCATGGGCAACGTCATCCAGAACGCCACCCAGGCGGTGATGTCGCTGCCGGCAATGATCATCCAGCGCGCCAACCCCGGACTGTATGAACTGCTGAGCAACGGCGTGTTGCAGGGGCGCATCGACTTTGACCGGTCAAAGCTCACCTGCCAGGCGATGGCGGCGAAGATGGCTGACAAGGTGGACCAGGCCGGTTGGGGAGCACTGGCGCAGAACCAGGAAATGCAGCACAACCTGGAGCAGTCCGACGGTGATGCCGTGACGGCGGTGAAGGACACCGAGTCCAACAACGGCAACAATGGCGTCAGCTGGGTGGGCGGGCAGAAAGCCGGCGGCCATGGCCAGGCGCCGATCCGGGTGACCTCGGACGTGGTCAAGGCGGGTTACAACCTACTGCACAACCGTTCCGTCGAGGACACCTCGGCGGTCGGTTCAGGTTGTCAGAACGGCGCGATTTGCCAGGCTTGGTCGAGCCCCGACGAGGCCGCTGAGTGGGCCACTCGTGTGCTCGGCGAATCCGAGGTGGAGACCTGCGATGACTGCGAGGCGCTGCGCGTGAGCGCGGGTGCAGGGCTCACACCATTGATCCAGGAAACCTACACGCAGCACCTCGAGGGAATGCAGCGCATGCTGTCGGGCGCAGAAGAGCCCACGCCAGAGAACCTCGGCAAAGTCTCCAGCCCATTGCTACAGGTTTCGCGCGGCGTCATCGAGGGCCTGCGCGATGACCCCGATCAGAACCTGTTGGCCCGACGTTTGGCCAGCGAGACCGCGCTGTCGAGCGTGATCTACAAAGCGACGCTACTGCAGCGCACGTTGCTCGCCGGCAGCCGTGAGCCCAATGTGGCGTCGGCACAGCCGGCCACCACTGCACTCAACAGCAACGTCGAAATGCTGGAGCGCGAGATTCGCCTGCTGCAAACGGAGTTGCAAGTGCGCCAAGCCCTCGCCACCAACACCGCCAGCCTGGTTCTTGATCGCCACGCCGGCGGCGCCGATGCCTCGCGCAGCATCGACCAGCGCGATCCGCAACCCGACCGCCTGCACCGTGCGGAGCAAGGAAGGAGTGCGCCATGATGCCGTTTTCTGTGAAGAGCACGGTCGTCAGAGTTCTGCTGATCCTCGGCGCGATGATCGTTACGTTGCTGATTGCCTTGATGGCGATACAACTGAACGGCTCCCAGCTGGGCTGGTTCGAGGAAACGCGATCAGACCCACGTTTTTTCGCTTGTGTGCGCTCACTGCTGTACAGCCTGATCTTCGCCGGCTGGACCACAGCATTGCGCTTGCGGCATTTACCTGAAGACCAGCAACGGCTCTTGCGCCTGGGCCTGATCGGCTTCGGCTCGATCGTCCTTGTCGAACTCTCGCGTGTGTGAGGTGCAGCCATGAACATGAGCACCAACAGCTACCTCGAATATTACCTGTCGCTGCTGGCGTGGATCATCAACAACGGCATCTGGAACACGCTGGCGGACACCGGACTGTTCGCTGCGCCGTTTGGCGCGATTATCCTGCAAGAGTGGTTATCCGCCCGCCAACAGGGGGCTGACGAAGGTAACCAGGGCCTGCTGTCGATCCCTCGCGTCGAAAACCGGCTGTGGATGAGCTACGTCGTCATCCTGTTTGGCTGCATGCCGTTTTTTCCGCTCAACCTGTCCTCCGTGACCTTCGACAATGCGGCAAGCCAGCGCTGTGGTGTATCAATGGCCAAACCCGCCGACACGGCCTGGGGAACCACCTTCAATACCATCGGCGAGAAATCTGCCAACGTGCCGGTGTGGTGGTACCTGGTGCATGCCATGAGCAAGGGAATCACGGCCGCTGCAACTGCGTCCATCCCCTGCGCACCCGACATTCGCGCGATGCGCATGGAGATCGACAGCTCGCGGATCAACAACCAGGTGCTGCTGCAGGAAGTCGCCGACTTTACCCGCGACTGCTACGGCTTTTCGCGCTCACGACTGTTTACTAACCGCCCTGAGCTGGATGAGTCGCAGAGTTACGATGCGTCCTGGATTGGTTCGACGTATTTGCTCGACACACCGGGCTACTACGACACGGATCGCTCGCGCACGCCCCGGATTGATTGGCCATATGACGAGACGCGGGACACCTCCCTGCCCCGGTTGGACAACGGTGCGGGCTACCCAACCTGCAAGCAATGGTGGAGCGATGCCACGGTCGGTTTGCACGATCGCCTGGTCGCCGAGGTCGATCCCAATCTGCTCACGCAACTGCGCGGCTGGCTGACCGGGCGGAGCTCTGCCGAAATCGAAGACGCCACCCTCCGTGAACTGGTGAGCCCGCGCCAGCAGTCACTGAACATGGCGCCTGGTCAGGTGTTCCAGGACTACGGCAGCAGCGCCCGGGGCGGCTCGTTGACACAAGGGCTCAACAACCTTGCCACCAACACCGGCCTGGCCTTGGGCTCGTTCAGCAATTTCCCGGCAATGAATGCGCTCCGGGCTGCATTGCCAATGGTGCAGGCCTTTCTGATCATGGGCACGATCATCTGCCTGCCGCTGGTGCTGCTGATCAGCACGTATCAGCTCAAAGCGCTGATGACGATCACCTTCGCGCTGTTCACCCTGCATATGCTGACGTTTTGGTGGGAGCTCGCCCGCTGGATCGACTCGAGCATGCTTGACACGCTGTACCACCAGGTCTCTGTTACGGACCAGGCGCTTTTAACATTGCCAACGGCAGGGTTCATGGATGGGACGGTCACCGCGCAAGTCATCGAGTATGTGATGGGAGTGATGTTTGTAGTGCTGCCGATGTTTTTCCTCAGCGTGATGAGCTGGGCGGGATACAACGTGGGCAGTGGTGTCCAAACCCTCTTAACGCGCGCCACGGAAGGGGCTCAGGCACAGGCTGAAAAAGGAACATCGCAGCTAATGTCGGCAGCCCGGAAATCGAAATGACTGATTACCTCGGGTCCCCATTGTCATCGTACATTTCTGGATACCTGAGATGATGTCGAGGGTGACTCATTTCATGAATCCGAGGTTGCCTATCTGTACTAATAGGCAGCGCCGCGATGGTCCACAGAGCAACCACTCCGATCGCCAGGAAGAAAGCGACTGATGCGACAGCAAGCAACAGCATCAACTTAACGGTCTGCATACCCAGACGGCGATACACAAACGGCACGCGCGCCAAAATCGATGAGTGCATAACGCTGGCTTCTAGCTGATTCACCAATCGTCCCGCATGACCTGCGGCACGAATCAAGTACTTGCCGAAAGGCGTACGGCTGGTGCTTGAAGAAGCTGGGGCCGTCATTTTCGTACCTCCGTTTACTTCACCGCACGTGCGGCCAAACCGCTACAGACAATTTGGATCCAAGCTTTAGCTTACTCCTCTCCCGCAGTTTTCCATGACCGTTGATCACTTGGTTTACGCTGCTGATCGCCAGTGGCACCGCATGGATTGACGCATTGCTCCCGCCTGAAAATCCCCATTGACGCAATGCCGGCCCGCTTGATAAACCGAACTTGCAAGCGCTGGAAAACCAGCACCCCAGGTGGCCACAACCTTAAAGGCTACGTCACTCCCGTGATGGTTGTCCCAAGGGCGATTAGCGTTCGGTGGCTCGCCTGGTTACCGCTCCCGCGGTGATGAGCGCTCTTTCACATCAGCCTCACTGAGCCCTGCTCCGTCGAAGCTCCTTTTCCATTTCCGTGCCGGGAATTCTTCCCGCATGGGTGGCATTCCTCCGCACTACCTGGAGGAACTCACCATGTTGCGCTTCACAGGAACTGAACTTCATGCTGTTTTGACTGAAGCGGCCCTCATCGGCTGCCGAGTCATCCTGGTCAAAGACCACGGTGTCTACCTCATGTCCGAGTTCGGCGAAAGCAAACCCGACGGAGGTAGCCGCAAACACATTGCCTACGCCATGGGTTGCAACCCTGACATCGACGACTTTGACGCCTGGTGGAATCGCGCACGCAGTGAATTCGGCGGCGACGATTTTGCCGAGTACTTCGACCTTGATGATCCCGTTCTGGAGAGCCTACGCGGCACCAATGGGTCGCTGGTAGTTGAAGCCACATCCACGCACCTGTACATCGCTGCCGAGATTGCCCTCTCTGGGAAATCCTGAATGCTCTCGCAACACCCGCGATGTCCCAGGGAAGCACGAGCCAGTGCCTCTTTGGGATATCGCCCACTTCAATCTTTACGCCGACAGCAGCCGTCCATCTGGACCTTTCGAATGGAAAGCCTTCGCTGGAAGCGGCTGGAAACTCGACCTTCGCGGTGCCCTAGCTTGGGCATTGACCCCACCGGCAAGCGCGTTTTAATGCCTAGACACGCCCAGTTCACAGTGTGAGTTGTAGCGATGGTACTTCCCCAAAGTTGTTCGTGAAGCCATCGCAGGATCAGCTCTAAGGAGGCAATAGTGTCCCGAAACAACCGCTCCTTGCCCGCCATCGTCATGAGCCCAGGCGTATGGCAATTCATCACCGAGGTTGGTACGGCTACTGACGCTGTCGAGCAATCAGGGCAGCGCTTGCAAGCCGTATTAGGCATCGCCCTGGCATCGACAGACCGTCGCTACTTGCGCCAGTCGCTTGAGTTACCGCTCAGCCAATCTTCCCAGAGCGACTCACGCTCATCGGCGGCTGCTCCTCAGTTTCTGGTAACTCACATCACGCCAGATACCGGCCCTGTTTTTCTGCACATCAGGTTGCCACATGAGATCGGTGTGGACATCTCATCGGCCTGAACGCCCGCACTACCACTGTCCACTTACCCCACCGGGAACCCTTCCCGGCCGGGCAGCGTTCCCCTTCTTTGACTGGAGAACGTCATGTCCGATATCTACCTGGACGTCACCAACAAGATTATCAGCGCCCTGAGCCAAGGGGTCATCCCCTGGATCAAACCCTGGACCACTTCAGGCTCAAGTGCTGATGCACCTTTCCCCATCAACGCGATCACCCGGCGGCCCTACGCCGGCATCAATATTCCACTGCTATGGGCCGAAGCCCGCCTGCGCGGGTACCGCCAGGATCGCTGGCTCACCTACAACCAAGCCCGCAAAGCCGGTGGTCATGTGCGCAAGGGCGAACAATCGACCCTCGCGGTGTTGTACAAACCCATGAGCAAGGAAGCACACGACGAAGACGGTCAGGTCGTCCGTGATGAGCAAGGTAAC
This sequence comes from Pseudomonas sp. MN1F, assembly GCF_009391885.1. GTDB lineage: Bacteria > Pseudomonadota > Gammaproteobacteria > Pseudomonadales > Pseudomonadaceae > Aquipseudomonas. The sequence goes on from NZ_VZII01000002.1 coordinate 92,240, forward strand.
GTCAAGATGGTGCAGTTCGCACTGCTACGGACGCATTGCCTGTTCAACATCGAGCAGACTGAGGGACTTCCCAACGAAGAGCAGCCACATGATGAGAGTCAAGATCCGGTGGCGTTCATCGATCATGCACCTGCCGAGCGACTGTTGGCCGCCAGCGGCGCACGCATCGAGCATCGCTACGGTGATTCCGCGTTTTATCTACCGATACGGGATCTCATTCAATTGCCCACCAAGGCCCAGTTCGTGGACGTCGGCAGCTACTACGCGACCGCGCTGCATGAGCTGACGCACTGGTCGGGTCACCACGCCCGCCTCAACCGAGAAGGCATCACAGGCGGGCACGCGTTTGGCTCTGCAGCCTACGCCTTCGAGGAGTTGGTCGCGGAGATGGGCGCGGCATTTCTCTGCGCCCTCACCGGCACCCAGGGCGAGCTGCGCCACGAAGAGTACCTGGCATCCTGGTTGAAGATCCTCAAGGAAGACAAGCGGGCCATCTTCCGCGCCAGTGGACAGGCCCGTGAAGCGTCCGAGTACCTGTTAGCGCTGCAGTTGGATCAGTCCCGCGAGACGACCGAACGGCTCACGGCGTGACTTTTCCCTTCAAATAGAAAGGCCCCTACCGGGGCCTTTGTTTTGCCTGCAACGCCGAGCATCGGCCGCTGCAATTGAGCAAGCGCTTACTGCAGCCAGCTCTCGACGACATCCGAGCCGTGCTCCTGCTTCCACTGCTTGAGGATCTTGTGGTTGCCGCCCTTGGTTTCGACGATCTCGCCGCTGTGCGGGTGCTTGTAGCGCTTGACCTCACGCGGCTTGCGCTGAGCGCCGGTGGAGACGCTCGAAGTGCTTACGCTCACGCCCTTGGACGGATCGAGAATGGTGATGACCTGGCGCAGGTTCATGCCGTACTCATCCAGCAGAGCCTTGAGCTTTTGTTCAAACTCGATTTCCTGCTTCAGGCCGGAATCGTTTTTCATCGCGTCCAGCTGTTGAAGTTGAGCAGCCAGTTGAGCTTCCAGTGCTTTGAATTCGGCAAGTTTGGACATGTGAAATCTTTCCTAGGATTGGGGCATGTGTGGCGATATTACCTGAGGCACAAGTACTAGCCGAGCATGAATTGGCTCTTCAGCTAACTTTTCATCCTTCAACATGTGCACATATCTATGTGACTAATCAGTCCGGCAAGAACTGGCAAAGGTGGCCCACTAGTTCACGAGGTGCAGCACTGTTGCCGATCTTGAACAACATATCGCGCTGACTGCGTGGCAGCTGCTTCGCACAGCGCTTGGCGGCTGATCGAATGGCAGCATCCGTCCCATGAATTCGGTCGGCCAACAGCACGATCAAAATGGCATCGCTTAACGTCATCAGACCACCTACCCAAAATGATGCCGGACAGTCTACCCCCCGAGAAAAGGACAGACCATGCCGGTCCCACAGGTAACCCGATGCGCCAGGCTTCGAATTTTCGCGTTCGCGAAAAGGACCAAAAGAGTAAAGGGTAACGGCGACAATGGAAGGGGGCACAAGGGTAAGAGGCCTATCCGAAAAGGCAAAAGGACCTTCTGAATGCAAGGCAGGTACTGCGATGAAGCGCTGGTGGTTCAAACATCAAAAAGGCAATGCCGCGGAGCCCACGCTCGCTGCAGCGCCCGAGGGGTTTCTCCTCCCGCTCCCCGCTGAATCCCTGCTCTGGGCCGACCACCGGAAAAAGCTGCTGGAGCGCATCTGGCAATACACGGCGCTCTCCGAGCCTCAGTTTGAACAGCTCTACCTTGAGCCGATCCGCCGTTACGCCGCCTTTGCACAGCAACTCCCCGCCAGCGAAAGCCACCACCATGCCTACCCGGGCGGCATGCTCGACCATGGACTAGAACTGGTGGCCTACAGCCTGAAGCTGCGCCAGTCGTACCTGCTACCCAGCGGTGCCGCGCCAGAAGACCAGGCCGCGCAGTCCGATGCCTGGAGCGCGGCGATTGCCTACGGCGCCTTGCTCCACGACATTGGCAAAATTGCCGTCGACGTGCAGGTGGAGTATCAGAATGGTGAGGTGTGGCACCCCTGGCACGGGCCTTTGACCCAGCCCTACCGCTTTCGCTACGTAGTCGGCCGCGATTACAAGCTTCACGGCGCCGCCACCGGGCTGCTGTACACACAAGTTTTGACATCCCGTCAGCTCGACTGGCTCAGCAGCTATCCAATCCTGTGGGGCCACCTACTGTTTCTGCTGGCCAACCACTACGAGCATGCCGGTACCCTCGGGGAACTGGTGCTGCAAGCGGACCGGGTCTCTACAGCGCAGAACATCGGCGCCAATCCCACTAAGGCCATGCTGGCACCTAAACACTCGTTGCAGCATCACCTGCTCACGGGCCTGCGTCACCTGGTTAAAAACGAGTTCAAATTCAACCAGCCCGGTGCAGCCGGCTGGCTCACCGAAGACCATCTGTGGTTGGTCAGTAAAACCGCCACCGACAAACTGCGCGCCTACCTGCTGGCTCAGGCCGTGGATGGCATCCCCTCTTCCAACATCGCTTTGTTCGATGAACTGCAGTCGCATGGATTGGTGGATGCGACCCCAGAGGGCAAAGCGGTATGGAGCGCCACCGTAACAGAAGACGACTGGCAACATCGCTTTACCTTTCTCCGCCTGCAGCCGAGCCTTATTTGGGCAAATGAACCTCGGCCAGACTGTTTCTGTGGCAGGATCGAACCGATGATGAATGGTCCACTGCGGACCAGTGAAGCGAAGACAGTTAGGCCGCAAACTGCTGAAGATGAAAAGCAGCCAACCGCCTCTCCCCAGAGAGAGGATTTCGACTATCTCGACGATTTGATGAACATGTTGCAAGAACGGAGCGAGGCCGAAACTGGGCCAGGCGCGGGAAGTCCTCAATCCTCCACTGCACCATCCAAGGATGCCGAGGGGCTGGCCTTCCTCGAATGGCTTCGCAAAGGGGTTCTCAATCATCGCTTAGTGGTCAACGACAGCAAGGCCAAGGTCCACACCGTGAACGGCACTTTTTTCCTAGTCACGCCGGGCATTTTCCAGCGCTACGCCGCAGAGCACCCAGACTTGGCTGACGCATACTCTAAGAGCGATGCCTGGCGGCGCATACAACGTCAATTTGAGAAGCTGCATGTACATTTGAAGACGCCCAATGGCCAGAACATTTGGACATGCACAGTTAGAGGCCCTCGAAGCGCCAGCTCGTTGAATGGCTACTTGCTAAACGACTCCAGGACAATTTCAGGAGAGCCTCCTGCCAACAATCCTTTTTTAACGTTGATGTCTTGAGCTTTTTACCCGCGTTGAAAAGAGTCTTCGAACCGGCATGACCATAAGCGTTACGGGCCCTTGTGCCGTCAAGCGGAGCGCGTAGACCAGGATGGCCGAAGATTTGAAAGTAAAATGCCGATTTAGGCAGCACGCCGAGGCTCGGTTCACGATAGCCTGGCCGCAAAGCGGCAGCCTCCTCAACACGCCGGCAGCTCAGCGCCAATCCTCCGCTAGGTCTGTTCCACTAAGATGGAAAAACGATAGAGCAACTCGACTGAGGACATTTTGCCACCATCGGCTGTAGAATCTTCCCTCCCAGCGATTTCCGGTTGGCACTAGACACTCATGCCAGCTGTGATTCGTGCGTTCTTAGCTGGCAGCATCAACCATTCTCAAGGAAGCAGTCTGGCATGTCCGAAACGCTGAAAATCAAAATCGACTTCGCCGAAAAGCGTCAGCGTCCGGCAGAGGTCTTCCAGGCAATGAGCGGCTACATCGAGGCCTACCAAGCACTCGGCCAAGTGTTGGTCAACGCGCTAGGAGACCCGGAAGACTTCGCGCTACAGCTCGAGTGCGTTGAGGCGGGCTCAGTTGCTAGCTTCATCAAAGCTGTGCCTGGTCGGCTCAAAGGATGGATGTCCTCCGCAATCATTGAGTCGGGCTTCACACTCGCTGATGCCCTCTCAGGAGTTGAGAGTACGGCCACTGAAGGCGAGGTCGATGCGATCGCTTCTGTACTTGAGAACGAGCTGACCAAAAACGATAACCCGCAGATGATTCACCCTAAAATTGACAGGAAAGAGCTCGCGTTCGCTCTCCAGAAATTCTCTGAGGCCAACAAGAAGCTTCTCCCGGACGAAACCGTCCTAACGTCCCTGGCGGATACAGAGAATGTCACCCCCATCAACACCCACTGGCGCTTCAACGCTAATCCAAAGAATATGTTCCTTGGGATTACAACAAGCTTCAATGGCTCAGATCGGCTTTACGTACGCGCCCCAGTTAACATAGGCAAAGGTGCCTGGTCGATGGTAAGTGTTACAACAGGTAGTCGGTACAACGCCAACATTATTGATATAAAGTGGCTTGATGACTATCAAAATGGCTTGGTGCGCGCCATCGGGCCGAAGGATGTCATGGAAGCTGAAGTCTCGTTCCAGCTCTACACCCCTCCTCCTGGCCAAGGCAAACCGTATATATCAAATGCCAAAATTGTAAAAATTATTGATATCCATCGAAACGTGGGATTGCAACATGAAACAATACCCTTGCTCTAAAGAGCAGAAAGCAATCCTAGCAGAGCTGTGCTCCGAATACCTTTTTATCGTAACTCCATTCGTTTTTTTGGTAGCGATAAAGCTATACGCATACTCATGGAAAGATATATTTCTAGCTGCCGACTGGTCGCTAGTGTCATGCATTATATTTGGTCAAATCGCGGTAAGGACGTCCCGCGCCGCCATTAAAAACCGCACAGTAGATGATCGACACTTTTCTTGGTACTCATCCAAACGTTTCTTCTTGGTAGCCATGTCCCTCTTGGTTTACTTTGGCATGATTGCTAAACCTACATTGTGCCTTGGATTTGGACAGCTTGGACTGTTCGCATTAGCAAGCCTTTTTCATTTCAAAGATGGCGTTGCTGCGAAAGCAATCGAACACAGAACCTTGACTACTGTGTGAGTACATTCTCCGCGAGGAATTTTCTTGTAGAGGACTCGTGAAAAATTCCGAGCCTTCCTCAAAAAGCCACCCGACCTTAATAATTTTCGAGTGGCTTATGGCTGAGGCCTTTGTAACACTAAGAACGATGAACACTAGTGTAAGTTACAAGCGCAGCGCCCTCCAAATGCGCGCCTCAACCGGCCTCTTCCAATTGTTCTATTGTTGTCCACTCGAGGCAGTTACCCGGTATCTGCTTAGAGGAGTCAAGCAGATAATCTAACAATGCTTTCACCTTCTCAGCAGATTCTGCATCTTCTTGGATACGGACAAAGGCTCGATATGGCTTCTCGTCCTTGGACTCTTTTCCAAATAACGCTGTCTCGAAGCATGTACGGCACGCAACAAGCCTAACGCGCCCTACTGCGTTGTCGAGCTTAAGCACGGAGGCTATGGTGCCGTTCATGCCCCAGGCTGGGTTGCCTTTACCGGCCACCGTAAGCGGGGAGTCGGTATCGTGGAGGATCGTAAACTGCTTGGAGAACTGCAGTAGGACTTTTGCCAGGGAAGGAATGATTCCCTTACCACGAGCACGGATGATTTGAACATCCTTGTACTCGTCGAGATACATGTCCCTGATGATCGAGAATGCCGTGTACTCGGTGTCGCCCTCTACGATGATCTGCCGTCCACCGAAGAAGAACTCGTTTACGTAGGGATCACAAACGTTGAGCATCTTGAGGTTTTTCTTGTCGTCATCGTCCAATTTGGCGCGAGTAGGCCTGTACAAGGTCGTACTTTCCACCTCGTTACCTTCACCACGGTACACGCGAACAATCGTGGTGTTGTCTTTGGACAGATCGATGAAGATCGGTGAGTGCGAGGTAATCATCACCTGCCAGTTGCCCGTCTGAGGCAGATCGTAAAGCACTGCTCTGGCCTCCCGGATGGCAGAGGGGTGCAGACAAATTTCTGGTTCATCCAGCAGCAAAACGTGCGGCCTTGTCCCTTCGCTATCTTTCGCCTCCGACAGGTACTTCAGGGCGGCCCACAGCAACGTTCGACGGGCTCCGCTCCCCTGGTTGGCAATACCTGACAGGTAACCATCCTTCGGGCCCATCAGCAGGTCGGCGGTGGTTTTGAATGGGGTGTAGGCCTTTTCGATGTCCAACTCAGGTTTGGCATCGAACTTCACATGGTGGTTTGGGAAAAGCCGATCGAGATACTGGGTAATCTCTGACTCGATGGAAGCCACCTCTGCTTCAGTCGCCTCCACGGCTTTTGTCTGCAGATTTTTGATCTTCTCGATCACAAGTTCGTAGTCAGAAAGCTCTTGAGCCGGATCCGACTTGATTTGTTGGACGCGCTCCTTCAGCAAGGAGCTGATCAAGTTAACAATCTCATTCGCTTGGGCATCTGGCGAAGCAAATGCGTCTATGCGATGGGGACGCGGACGCCTGGCGTTGGCCACGTTTGGAGCCCCCCAAGGCACCTGCGCATCCCAGTCACCCTTTTGCACATCGAAGCCTTGGCGCACCGGCTCCCTGGCAGGGCTGTCCCAGATCCAACGCTCGCGGATCAGGAACTCTCCGTTGGCCTGCACGCCAAGCCATCTATCTCCCGGCGCATTACTGAAGACGATAGTTTGGAGCTCGATGGTTGGGAGCGCTTCCCTGTCGACCTCGCCGTTGGGAAAATCACTAATACTGAGTTTGCCGGCGCTAGATCCATGAGACATTACGATTTCATAGGCTCGCAAGATACTGCTCTTACCAGCGTTGTTCGCACCAACCAGTACAACGATGTCATCTAGCTCGATCTCTACCGGGATTGACCCAATTGAACGAAAATTTTGGATGATGAGTTTATGCAGTCTTGGGCGAGGTGTACCTTCTTCAATCAGTGAAACAATTTCAGCTACTGCGGGCTTCTTGGCCATACACAAATCCCTGTAATCGTAATTTGATACCCAAGACTGCTGGACTTTGGGTCAGGGTAATATCATCGCCACCATCAGACATGTCAATATGACATCATTTCAAATGTTTTCAGCTGTTTACCGGTACCGAATGTCTGCTGAGGACGTTCATAGCGAGTGACCACAGAGCAAGATCTACCTCTACTACGACTATCAATAAGCTTTCTGCTTGAGTTTCCTGATCACAGGCATGCGGAGCGTGTAGGTCAGGAAGGCTGACGGCGTGAAGGTCGTCAATCCGAGCACGCCTTCTGAACCATGGGCTCTAACCCCACTATGCTCGAGTAGTGAAAATTCGGTGGGGTAAAAAGTGGGGTAAAAACCTACATCCAGTACAATCCATCGCCCATAAAAAAAATCCAGCCACTGCTAAGCGGCTGGATTCTTTGGAGTTATTTGGTCGGGACGGAGTGATTCGAACACTCGACCCCTTGCACCCCATGCAAGGAGAGATGGACAAGAGGCTAGTTACGCTGATGGTCCTCCCCGTATCAATGCGGACAAAGTGGCCTCGAAATTTTCCGGCAGCACAACATCTAGCGGTGGACGCCCCCACCAAGCTTCCCGCCGCAGCACTGCCCCCCACTGCAATTTGAAATATTTTTCGACGGTCCCGTGCTAGCACCTGGAGATAGCAGGTCGCTGATGAGGGTCCGCTATCGACCCAGGCTGTGTGAAAACGCCTGCGATTGTCTAACCTTCTGATCGTCGAGATCGCGGCGGGGACGATCATGAAGCGAT
>NZ_VZII01000025.1 GCF_009391885.1 Pseudomonas sp. MN1F
GCGCGGGCGGCGCTCGATTTCCGCCTCACCTCAAACTCAAGGCATGCATCCCCGGCCACTCCGAACTCAAGCCATACACCCGCCCACCCCCACATAACGTTAAACTGTCATCTCCCCAGCAATGGACAGGAGATCCGGCGTGACCCCACCCCGCAGTTTCCCGACTGACCTCTGCCTCGACAGCCCGCGCCTGCAGTTGCGCCCGATGCGCCACGCCGACGCTGCGCAGTGGCTGAAGATCATGGCCGACCCCGAGGTCATGCGTTACTGGCACCATGCCCCCTGGCAAGACCTGGCCGAAGCCGAAAGCGCCCTGGCCGCCGACCGCGAAGCCTACACCAATGGCGACCAGCTCAAGCTCGGCATGTACCGCCGAGACAACGGCGAACTGATCGGCATGGTCCAGCTGTTCAACATCGACGAAGTCTCACGCCGCGGCGAGATTGGTTACTGCCTGGCCAGCGCCGTGCAGGGCAGGGGCTACATGGACGAAGCACTGACCTGCTTCATCGACTACATCGCCCACACCCTGCACATGCGCCGTCTGGAAGGCGAGATCGACCCGCGTAACCAGGGCTCGGCCCGTACCCTCGAACGCCAGGGCTTCGTCCTCGAAGGCACGTTGCGGGCGCGCTGGTGCGTGGCGGGCGAGCTGACCGACTCAGGTATCTACGGCCTGCTGCTGGAGCCGCCAGTCGCATGACCCTGGCCGCCCGTTTACCGGCCTTCTACCTGACCCTGAGCCTTGCCCTATACCTGCTCAGCCTGGCCTTCGACGGTGCCCTGATGAGCGCCGGCCGGCACATGCCAGCGCTGCAGATGTTCCTGTACGGCCCCTGGGGCATCCCCTTCGGCATGTTCCAGTGGTTCGCCAACCCGCTGCTGGCGGTCGCCATCCTTTGCCATCGACGCTTTCGCCGGCTGGCGTTGCTGCTCGGGCTGGGGGCGTTGTACTTGGCTTTCAGCTGCTTTGGCATCGAACGCCTGCCAGACAACATCAGCTATGAATTCACCAACCGCACCGGTTTCGGCGCAGGTTTCTACCTGTGGCTGGCGGCGATCACGGTATTTTGTCTGGGCCAGACCTGGCAGTGCTGGGTTGCACGCAGCAGCGACGATGTGCCGGGCTGGAACTGGCTGGATGTCGCCCTGATTGCGGCGCTGGCCGTGGCCGCTTATGCGGCGACCCAGATGCCAGCGCTGCAATTCGAGCCGGGAAAGGTGTTGATGCCGCCTGAGCCAGTACAAACGCTATGAAGGGATTTGCGATGAACCCGCGATATCTGATGCTCCTGGCCTTTTTGGCGCCGCTGGCGCAGGCCGACGACAACTCCCCGGCCTACAACCAATGCATGGACAAAGCCTCCAGCACGCAGGCCATGAGCAGTTGCATCCAGGCCGAGACCCAACTCCAGGACCAGCGCCTGAACCGGGTCTACAAGCAACTGATGGCCAAGCTCGACTCCGCGCCGCAACAGAGCCTGCGCGATGTGCAGCGGCAGTGGATCGGCTATCGCGACGCCAATTGCAAGTTCCACGTGCAAGCCACTGGCGGCACCCTGGCGCAGCTGGAAGGCGGCATGTGCATGCTGGACATGAACCGCGAGCGGGCGGCGGAGCTGGAGCGGGTGCTCAGCCCCGGGCAGTGACCTTGCCTGAGGCTAGCGCCCAAAGGAGGGGCGCGCCGCGATCAACGTTGGGCGCGGGCCTTGAGATACTCGCGCACCGCCACGGCATCCCCGGCAAACTCGATCCGCTCGGCCTTGGCTTCACGCTGGTAGGCGTACATCGGGTCGTAGTATTCCTTGAGCAGCCCTTCGATCCAGCCCCGGTGCAGGTCAACCGCGCCACTGCGCAGTTGCTCGTCCAACGCCTCGTTCAACATGGCTGACAAGCGCTGGAAGCGCTCCCCGCCAAGACGCTTGTGGATGTTGCTCATGCTTTGCGTCATCCGCGCGGCAAACTTCTGGCGGCCGTCTTCCTCGCCATGCACGTCGACGAACTCGGCGCACAGGTTGATCACGTAATCACGCAGGATGCGCTCGACGCGATTGTCGAAACTGTCTTCCAGCCACACCATCGGGTACTGCTGCATGCCCTGGTACAGCTCCAGCGGCACCGAGCAACTGCCGACGATGCGGCCTTCATCCTCCAGTACGAACTGTTCGATGCCACGGGCACGCTTCTTCAGCACGTCGACGGCGAGCTTGTTCTCGAAGTCGATCTGCGCCGGCTGGGCGGTGGCGCGCTTGCCGAAGCTGGAGCCACGATGGTTGGCATGGCCTTCGAGGTCGAGCACGTTGTTCAGCTGGTGCAGCACATCGGTCTTGCCGGTGCCGGTAAGGCCGCCGACCAGCACGAAATCGCATTGCTCGACGGCCTGCTGGGTGGTTTCCAGCAGGAAAGTACGCATGGCCTTGTAGCCGCCCTTGATGCGCGGGTAGTCGACGCCGGCCTCGTCACGCAGCCACTGCTGCACGATCAGCGAGCGCAGGCCGCCGCGGGCGCAGTACAGGTAACCATCCGGGTGGGCCTTGGCAAAGCTGGCCCAGGCATGCAGGCGCTCGCGCTTGGTCGCGCCGCTGACCAGCTGGTGGCCGAGGGTGATGGCGGCGGCCTGGCCCTGCTGCTTGTAGCAGGTGCCGACCTTCTGCCGCTCATGGTCAGTCATCAGCGGCAGGTTGACGGTGCCGGGGAAGGCACCCTTGGCGAATTCGACCGGCGCGCGCATGTCCATCATCGGCGCGTCGTCGAGGAACAGTTGGCGCAAGTCGGTGCAGTCGGGGCGCATCAGTTCACCTCGACCGCGTGGCTCTGTCGCTCGACCAGTTGGCCGATCGGCGCCAGGCTCAGGCCCAGTTCGCCTGCCACTGCCAGGAATTCGGCTTCGCCTTCAGGGGCCACGGCAACCAGCAGGCCGCCGCTGGTCTGCGGGTCGCACAGCAGGTGCTTCTGCTCGTCGGTCAAGGCGCCGAGCTTGTGCCCGTAGCTGTCGTAGTTGCGCAGTGTGCCGCCAGGGATGCAGCCTTCGGCCAGGTAGTGGTCGACGCTGGGCAGGCGCGGGACCGCAGCATAGTCCAGCTTGGCAGTCAGGCCACTGCCTTCGGCCAGCTCCACCAGGTGGCCGAGCAGGCCGAAGCCGGTGACGTCGGTCATCGCCTTGACCCCGCCGAGCTTGCCGAAGCGGCTGCCCGGGGTGTTCAGCGTGCACATCCAGTCGCGCGCCAGGCCCTGGTCCTGCTCGCGCAGCTTGGCCTTTTTCTCGGCGGTGGTGAGGATGCCGATGCCCAGTGGCTTGGTCAGGTACAGGCGGCAGCCAGCGGTGGCGGTGTCGTTACGCTTGAGGTGGCGCTTGCTGACCACGCCGGTGACCGCCAGGCCGAAGATCGGCTCCGGCGCGTCGATGGAGTGGCCGCCGGCCAGCGGGATGCCGGCTTCGGCGCACACGGCGCGGCCGCCGCGGATCACTTCGCGGGCCACTTCCGGTGGCAGCACGTTGACCGGCCAGCCGAGGATGGCGATGGCCATCAGCGGGTCACCGCCCATGGCATAGATGTCGCTGATGGCATTGGTTGCGGCAATACGCCCGAAGTCGTACGGGTCGTCGACGATCGGCATGAAGAAGTCGGTGGTCGATACCACCCCGCGCTCGTCGTCCAGGGCATACACGGCGGCGTCGTCACGCGAGGCATTGCCGACCCACAACTTCGGGTCCAGGGCCTGGGCGCCGCTTTCGGCGAGGATCACATCCAGCACCTTGGGGGAGATCTTGCAGCCACAGCCAGCACCGTGGCTGTACTGGGTCAGGCGAATCGGCTCGCTCATATGCACCTCAGGGGATCAATTTGTTGCGCGATTGTAGCAAAGCTGGCCTTTGCGCCTGCGCCTCTTATAATTCCCACGGTCGGCGCGTTGCCGGCACTTTCCCCGCTATTGAACCGGAGAACTCCCATGCTCAAACGCCCCCTGGCGCTCGCCGCCGGCCTCGTGCTGTCCTGCTGTGCCGTAGTCGCCCAGGCTGCCGATACCCTGCGGGTCAGTGCCATTCCCGACGAAGCGCCGACCGAACTGCTGCGCAAGTTCGAGCCACTGGGCAAGTACCTGTCCAAGCAGTTGGGCATGGAGGTGAAGTTCGTACCGGTGGCCGACTACCCGGCGGTGGTCGAGTCGCTGGCCAGCAACCGCCTGGACATGGCCTGGCTGGGGGGATTCACCTTCGTCCAGGTGCACCTGAAAGACCCGACTGCCACACCGCTGGTGCAGCGTGAGCAGGACGCCCAGTTCACCTCCAAGTTCATCACCGCCAACCCGGCCGTGAAGAGCCTGGCCGACCTCAAGGGCAAGTCGTTCGCCTTCGGTTCGATCTCGTCTACCTCAGGCAGCCTGATGCCGCGCTACTTCATGCTCAAGGAAGACAACATCAAGCCTGAGAGCTACTTCAGCCGTGTGGCCTATTCCGGTGCCCACGACGCGACCGTAGCCTGGGTGCAGGCTGGCAAGGTCGATGGCGGCGTGCTCAACGCCAGTGTCTGGCAAAAGCTGGTCGATGCCGGCAAGGTCGATACCAGCAAGGTCAAGGTGTTCGCCACCACGCCGGCCTACTACGACTATAACTGGACCGTGCGCGGCAACATGGACCCGGCGCTGAAAGAGAAGATCAAGAAGGCCTTCCTCGACCTTGACCCGGCCAACCCGGAGCACAAGGCGATCCTCGACCTGCAGGCGGCCAGCCGCTTCATCGAGACCAAGCCGGAGAACTATGCGGGCACCGAGCAAGCCGCACGTGAGGCCGGCCTGCTCAAGTGACTATTCATGTACACGGCGCCGGCCTGCGCCATGGCCAGGTCCGCGCGCTCGATTCGATCAGCCTGAGCATCGCCAAGGGTGAGCGGGTGGCGATCATCGGCCCTTCGGGGGCCGGCAAGTCCAGCCTGCTGCACCTGATGGCCACCGCCGTGCAGCCCAGCAGCGGGCACCTGGAACTGTTCGGTGAGCAGCCTTGGGCGCTGTCAGCGGCGGCGCGTCAGCGTCTGCGTGCACGGATTGGCCTGGTGCACCAGGCGCCGCCTTTGCCACCCCGCCAGCGCGTGGTCACAGCCGTACTGGCGGGGCGCCTGGGGCAGTGGGGCCTGCTGCGTGGCCTGCTCAACCTGGTGTATCCGACCGATGTGCCGGGGGCGCGTCAGGCCTTGGCCGAGCTGGGCCTGGCCGACAAGCTGTTCGTCCAGTGCGGGCAGTTGTCCGGCGGCCAGTTGCAGCGGGTCGGCATTGCCCGGGCGCTGTATCAACGGCCGGAAGTGCTGTTGACCGACGAGCCGGTGTCGGCAATGGACCCAGTGCTGGCCGATCACAGTTTGGCTTTGCTCAATCGCCATGCCGTGGCCAACGGTGTGACCCTGGTGGCCAGCCTGCATGCGGTGGACCTGGCGCTGGCGCACTTTCCACGAGTGATCGGTATTCGTGAAGGGCAGGTGGCGTTCGACTGCCCGGCCGAGGCGGTGACCGAGCAATTGCTGGATGCGCTGTACGCCAATGAGCAACTGGGCTCGCCTGCGCAAGCCCAGGGGCCGACCCTGACTGTGCAGATTCCACGATGCTGAAGGCCGATGCCCGCGACCCGGCCACGTTGCCGCGTTTGTTGCTGACCTTGCTGGCGTTGGCCGTGCTGTGGCCTGGGCTGCAATTGAGTGAACTGAACCCTGGCGTTTTGCTGCAGGCGGAGAACCGGCAGCAGATTGCCAGTTTCACCAGCGCTTTCTGGCCGCCAGCGCACAGTGCCGAATTCCTCAAGTTGCTGTACGACGCCACCTTGCAGACCTTGGCCGTGGCGACTGCTGGCATGGCCCTGGCGCTGTTGCTGGCAGTCCCGACCAGCCTGCTGGCCAGCCGTGCGCTGTCACTGCGCGCCGCTTCCCGTGGTGGCCGGGCCGGGCCGTGGTCGCGCTTGTTGCGCCTGCCCGTGCGTGGCGTGCTGATTTTCCTGCGCAGCGTGCCGGAGATCGTCTGGGCGCTGCTGTTCGTGCGGGCCGTGGGCCTGGGGCCGACCGCCGGGGTACTGGCCATTGCCATCACCTACAGCGGCATGCTCGGCAAAGTCTATGCGGAAATCTTCGAATCGGTCGACCAGCGCCCGGCGCATGCCTTGTTGCAGGCTGGCAGCGGCCGGTTGACGGCATTCTTCTACGGCATCCTGCCCAGTGCTTCGGCGGAGGTGGTGTCCTACACCGTCTACCGCTGGGAATGCGCCGTGCGCGCCTCGGTGGTGATGGGCTTTGTCGGTGCTGGCGGGCTGGGGCAGCAGATCGACCTGTCGATGCGCATGTTCGCCGGGGGCGAGGTGGCGAGCATGCTGCTGGCGTTCTTTGGCCTGGTGCTGCTGGCTGATCTGCTTAGCCGCTTGCTGCGGGGGAGGCTGGCATGAACCGGGTGATCAACCTGCTGGTGATCGTTGCCATCGTCGCGGCTGTGGTGGCGTCGTTCGGTTATCTGGAGCTGGACCTGCATGCGTTGGTGGGTAATGGCGGGCTGGGGCAGATGGGCGAGTATGCCGGCCGTTTCCTGCATCCGGACTTGTCCGTCGAGCACTTGCAGGCTGTTGGGCGGGGGGCCATGGAGACCTTGGCGATGTCCGGGCTGGGCACCTTGCTGGCGATGCTCCTCGGCATGCTGTTGGCCTTGCCCGCAGCGGGGCGCTTCGGTTGGCCGCTGCAATCGCTGGCGCGGCTGTTGCTCAATGCCCTGCGGGCCATTCCGGAGTTGGTGTGGGCTGCCTTGACGGTACTGGCGGCGGGCCTGGGGCCCAATGCCGGTACTTTGGCTTTGGCGCTGCACACGTCTGGGGTGCTCGGGCGATTGTTCGCCGAGGCGCTGGAGAATGCGCCGGCAGAGCCTGCCGCGGCCATTCGCCTGCAGGGCGGTGGGCAGGTGGCAGCGTTCTGTTTCGGGACTTTGCCGAATCTGTGGCCGCAGTTGCTCGCTTACAGCCTGTACCGCTGGGAGAACAACATTCGCATGGCCAGTGTGCTGGGCTTTGTCGGGGCAGGGGGGCTGGGGCAGATGCTCTATACCACCCTGAGTCTGTTCCAGGAGGCCCAGGCCAGTACGGTGATCATGGCGATGCTGGTATTGGTGTTGCTGGTGGATGCCTTCAGTGATGTGCTGCGCCAGCGGTATGTCCGGGCCTGACAGATAGCCGGGGCTGCAAAGCAGCCCCTTTACGGCACCAGCTCTCCACACTGCGCTTCCCGCTGCATCGATTCCAGATTCCGTTCAATGGTCTCGCAGATGCTATCCATCTGAATCTGATGCTCACTGAAGCGAAACGGGCTCTGCAGATCAGTCCCGATCCGTTCGATCGCCAGCAGCATGAACCCGACCACCGTCGATGCCAGCGGCGTGAACCAGCCCAGCGATTCCACCAGCCCCACCGGCACGATCAGGCAGAACAGGGTGATGAACAGCCGTGGAAAATACACGTAAGGGTAGGGCAGCGGCGTATTGGCAATACGCTCCATACCGCCCTGGGCATTGGACAGGTCGACCAGCGTCGACTCCAGCCGCGCCAGGCGAATGCTGTCCAGCCGCCCGGCCTGGTATTCCCGTGCCAGCAACGCTGCCGAGCCACTGAGGATATCGTTGGCAAAGTTGTTCGAGCGGTTGCGCCGCTCGAACTCGCCCGGCGGGATGAACGCCATCAGCTCGTCCGGGCAGGCCTCGCCCTTCAGGTGCGCCGCCAGGCAGTTCACATAGGCGATGTGCCGACGCAGCAAGGTCGCCTTGACCGGGTTAAGTCCCTCTTCGGTGTCATCGATGAGCGTCAGCGTCTGCCGGGCGAAGCTACGCGAACCGTTCACCAGCGCCCCCCACAAGGTCCGCGCTTCCCACCAGCGGTTGTAGGCGCTGCTGTTGCGAAAGCTCACCAGCACCACCAGCGCCGAACCCAGCAAGGTCAGCGGGATCAGCGGCAGGGTGAACTTGCTGTTGAAGAACAGCATGAAGTCGATGGTGACCAGCACATCCCAGAGCAGCAGCCAGAACAGCGACCAGCCGATGTAGCCGAAGGTCTTGACGATCAGGCGGTATTTGCGGGCGATGACGTCTTTCACATGAGCTGCCTCGAAAAGCCGGGGATGCAGGATGGGACGTCGAGGGGCGGGTATGGTTCGGTGCTGTTTGTCCTGGCGGTGTTACTGGACGTGTTGTTTAAAAAGCGCGAAGCGGACTACACAGCTTTCGGAGGCCGCTGACTAGGGTGTCGAAAAAAGAACTGGCATTGTCGGTGCCTCTTTATTTCGCGCATTTATGCGGGGGCTCTGATGAAGCCGAATCTGATTCCTTTCGACATGGCAAACCTCCTGGATTGCGAAGAGGCAATCGAGGAATACCTGATGCAGGTGATGAGCGATGGCAACTCTGCCGAACTTGCCCGGGCGCGGCTTCACGTCGACAGAGCGCGGGCGCGCAATTCCGTGATCAACGCAGTTGCTGTTTCATCTGTACCAACGCCACCCGCTTGCCATCCTGAGCCTGCCGCTCCTCAATGCCAAACGGTACGAAGCCAAGCTGTGGATAAAGCAGCAATCCCGCGGTGTTGTGGTTGAAGCACGACACCCAGACCTCCCGCGCCGCGAACTGCTCGCGGGCCAGTTCGATCATGCTCTGTACCAGGTAACGTGCCACGCCCTGGCCGCGAGCGGCGGGGGCGACCACCACGTTGCCGAGGGCGCAGATACCGCCGTGCTCGGCCTTGTAGAAGTTGGCAAAACCGAGCACCAGGCCGTCGCCTTCGACCACGCTCGAGCCGCTGCGCTGGGCGATGGCGTCGCTCAGTTGCGCGGGGGTGAGCGGGTAGGTGGCCTTGGGGAACATGTAGAACAGCTCGTCCGGGCCTTGCGGGAAGCAGCAGATGGCCGGGATGTCACTGGGTTGGACGGGGCGGTGGGCAAAGTGCATGGCAGGTCCTTTTGCGTGAATGTGCGGGCCAAATCATCAGGCCGACCGCAACCGTATCATGTTGGCCCACAACGGTGGATCAAGGCTTGCTGGCAACCACATAGCCCTTCACCGGAGCCGGTGCGCCGTTCGGTTTGCCCTTGTGCGCCAGGTACTGGAAGCGTCGCCATTCCTTGTCGATCTCGCTGTACGACATGAACACACTGACGCGTGCCTTGCCGGCCAGGTCCGGGCGGTTGCGGGCATCGATCCCGTCCTTGGCGATGAAGGCGACGTTCATCCCGACCACCTTGCCGTCAGCGGCGAACACCGGGCCACCGGACATGCCCTTGACCAGCGGGCCGTCATGCACCGAGTAGAAGACGCTGCCCGGTGTGCCTTCCAGGCGCACCAGCGAGTCGAGCGTATGGCCCTTGCCTTGCACCGGCATCATCAAGCTGTTGAAGCCGACCGCCGTCACCGACTCGCCCGGGACGAACTGGCGCCACTGCGGCACCTTGCTGGCCTTGTGCCTGAAGAACACCACATCACCCAGCCCCTCATGCACCACGTTGCGCAGGAACGGGGTGTGCTTGGCAGTGACGGCGTAGTCTTCATTCCACTGAATGGCGCTGGCCATCAGCAGCATCGGCAGGGGAGCACCGGAGGTGACGACAAAAGCCTGGTCGTAGACGGGGTCTGAAACGTATGCGGTTGGCATTCCATTGCACCCACTCAGCAGCATCATTGCTGCCAGACAGGGCGCGGTTTTGTTCATGGGTCACGCAGTCATCATGGGTAAGGGGGCGCAACTATGGCTAAGTGATATTACGGCATCAATACTTTCGGCATATAACCGACGAATGACAGCTTATGGCCAGCACTGCTGTGGCGGCCAATAGAATCCCTGGATACCTGGAAGGCGCGTGGACATTGGGGTGGCGTCAATAGCTCGGTGCTTTTGGCTTGTCACGACGAATGAGCTGGGTTGAGCTCGAATGAGCTGCATTGAGCTGCATTGAGCTGTATTGAGCTATATCCGGAGATGTCATGACGTTGCCAAACAAGATCCTGATCGCTTTGCAGGGCAATCAAGCACTCAGTTCTCGCGAGCTGGCCGAGCGCCTGGATGCGAGCTGGTCAACTGTCAAACGCCACCTGGAGGTATTGCTGTAGGCGGGCAAGGTTGAGCGTGAAAGAGAAGGGCGTACAACACGATATCGACTGAAGTTTGCTGCTCCTCTTGCCAGCGAAAGTGAGCAAGCACCGAATATCACCGCCGAATTGCCTTGGTCGTCGGAAAGCCGCGCACTTCGTGCATCGCTGCTTCGGCCATTGGCAGCGCGCGAAGTGGTGACGTATCAGCGTGATCTGGTGGACAGCTACCAACCGAATCAGACCACGTGGCTGCCCCAGCATCTGGCCGCCGCACTAGAGCTTGAGGGCAGAATGAGAGGGCAGCAGTCAGCGGGCACGTATGCGCGCAAGGTGCTGGAGCCTTTGCTGATAGATCTCTCGTGGTCTTCATCTCGCCTGGAAGGCAACCGCTACACACTGCTCGACACTGAAAGGCTTTTCGAAAGTGGTGTGACTGGCGGCGATCTGGATGCGGTCATGCTGCTCAACCACAAGGCTGCCATCGAGTTCATGGTCGATGCGGTGCCTGAGTACGGGCTCAATCCGGCGGTTATCAGCAACCTGCATGCTCTGTTGATGCAGGATCTGCTGGCAGATGGCGCTGCCTTGGGCAGTATTCGCCAGACCGTAGTGAACATCAGTGGTACCACCTGTTTCCCGACCCAGGTGCCCTCCCTGCTGGCGGAGATGTTCGAGCAGATCTTGGACAAGGCGAGGCGAATCAAGAACCCGATAGAAGCCGCGTTCTTCCTGTGGATAAATCTGGCCTACCTGCAACCGTTCGAGGATGGCAACAAACGCACAAGCCGGTTGGCAGCGAACATCCCGTTGATGCTCTATAACTGCTCGCCGTTGTCATTTCTGGATGTGAATCCAGAAGATTATGCGCTGGCAATGATGGGGGTCTACGAGCAGCGGAATATGTCCATGGCCGCAGATCTGTTTGTCTGGGTATATCGCCGTTCGATCAGCAAGTATGGCGTGATGCTCGAAGCCATGGGGGTGCCGGACCCTGTTCGCCTGCGTTATCGAGAGCTGTTGAACGAAGCAATCAATGCCGTCGTGCGCGAGGGCTTGACTGCGGATCAGGTGGTGGCTGGGCTGGAACTGTCTGAAGAAGAGAAAGTGCAGTTTGCGCCACTGCTACGCGGCGAACTGGATATTCTGGCGTTGCACAACTGCGCCCGTTACAGGTTGGGCATGAAGCAGGTGAAGGCATGGATTGATGCCGGTCGTCCCTGCTGAGGCCGAGCAAGCCGTGAGCTGCCACGTGGCCCTGTCAGGGGGAAACGCCAGGCACAAAAAAACCGACCATAAGGTCGGTTTTTTCTGGATCTTGGTGCCCCGAGGGAGACTCGAACTCCCACTCCTTTCGAAAACGGATTTTGAATCCGCCGCGTCTACCAATTCCGCCATCAGGGCTTGTGGCGCGCAGTATAGAGAGCTGCCCTTGGTCGGTCAATCGGCTTTCATGGTCAATTTTCACGCATTGGGCTAAACTTCCCGGCCCTGTCGAACCCGAACATCATCATGCGCGTCGCCGATTTTTCCTTCGAACTCCCCGATTCCCTGATCGCCCGCCACCCTCTGGCCGAGCGCCATGGCAGCCGTCTGCTGGTCCTCGATGGGCCGAGCGGGGCGTTGGCGCACAAGCAATTCCCCGATCTGCTCGACTATCTGCGGCCGGGCGACCTGATGGTGTTCAACAACACCCGGGTGATTCCGGCCCGGCTGTTTGGCCAGAAAGCCTCTGGCGGCAAGCTGGAAGTGCTGGTCGAGCGTGTGCTCGACAGCCACCGCGTGCTGGCCCATGTGCGGGCCAGCAAGGCGCCGAAAGAAGGTGCAATAATCCTCATCGATGGCGGTGGCGAGGCCGAAATGGTTGCCCGCCACGACACGCTGTTCGAGTTGCGCTTCACCGAAGAGGTGTTGCCACTGCTCGATCGCGTCGGTCACATGCCATTGCCGCCGTACATCGACCGCCCCGACGAAGGCGCCGACCGTGAGCGCTACCAGACCGTGTACGCCGAGCGCGCCGGTGCGGTGGCCGCGCCCACTGCCGGCCTGCACTTCGACGAAGCGCTGCTGGAGAAGATCGCCGCCAAGGGCGTCGAGCGCGCCTTCGTCACCCTGCATGTGGGGGCTGGCACCTTCCAGCCGGTGCGGGTCGACAAGATCGAAGATCACCATATGCACAAAGAGTGGCTCGAAGTGAGCCAGGACGTGGTCGACGCCATCGAGGCCTGCCGCGCCCGTGGCGGCCGGGTGATCGCGGTCGGTACCACCAGCGTGCGTTCGCTGGAGAGCGCAGCGCGCGACGGCGTGCTCAAGGCCTTCAGCGGCGACACCGACATCTTCATCTACCCGGGCCGGCCATTCCATGTGGTCGATTGCCTGGTCACCAACTTCCATCTGCCGGAGTCCACGCTGCTGATGCTGGTCTCGGCCTTCGCCGGTTACCCCGAGACCATGGCTGCCTACGCGGCGGCGGTCGACAACGGTTACCGCTTCTTCAGTTACGGTGATGCCATGTTCATTACCCGCAATCCGGCGCCACGCGGCCCAGAGGATCAAGCATGAGTCGCACCTGTCGAATGTCGTTCGAACTGCTGGCCACCGACGGCAAGGCCCGTCGTGGCCGGCTGACCTTCCCCCGTGGCACGGTCGAGACCCCGGCGTTCATGCCGGTGGGCACCTATGGCACGGTCAAGGGCATGCTGCCACGTGACATCGAGGCCATCGGCGCCGAGATCATCCTCGGCAACACCTTCCACCTGTGGCTGCGCCCGGGTACCGAGGTGATCAAGAAGCACAACGGCCTGCATGATTTCATGCAGTGGAAAGGCCCTATCCTCACCGATTCCGGTGGTTTCCAGGTGTTCAGCCTGGGCGCCATGCGCAAGATCAAGGAGGAAGGCGTGACCTTCGCCTCGCCAGTCGACGGCTCCAAGGTGTTCATGGGCCCGGAAGAGTCCATGCAGGTGCAGCGCGACCTGGGCTCGGACATCGTGATGATCTTCGACGAGTGCACGCCGTACCCGGCCGAGCACGACGTGGCGCGCACTTCCATGGAGCTGTCGCTGCGCTGGGCGCAGCGCTCGAAGAATGCCCACGCCGACAACACCGCGGCACTGTTCGGTATCGTCCAGGGCGGCATGTACCAGGACCTGCGCATGCGCTCGCTGGAAGCCCTGGAAAACATCGGCTTCGATGGCCTGGCCATCGGCGGCCTGTCGGTCGGCGAGCCGAAGCACGAAATGATCAAGGTGCTCGACTACCTGCCGGACCAGATGCCGGCTGACAAACCTCGTTACCTTATGGGGGTAGGCAAACCGGAAGATCTGGTTGAGGGTGTGCGCCGCGGCGTCGACATGTTCGACTGCGTGATGCCCACGCGCAACGCGCGCAACGGCCACCTGTTCGTCGATACAGGGGTGATCAAGATCCGCAATGCGTTCCATCGCCATGATGATTCGCCGCTGGATCCGACCTGTGACTGCTATACCTGCACCAACTTCTCCCGCGCTTATCTGCACCATCTGGACAAGTGCGGCGAAATGCTGAGCAGCATGCTGAATACCATCCACAACTTGCGCCATTACCAGCGCTTGATGGCCGGTTTACGCGAGGCTATTCAACAGGGTAAATTGGCCGCCTTTGTCGACGCCTTCTACGCCAAGCGCGGGCTGCCTGTGCCGCCTTTGGACTGACTGTTCGCATCCATTATTAGAAAATTACATTAGGAGTGCCCAATGAGCTTCTTGATCCCCGCCGCATACGCGGACGCTGCAGCACCCGCCGCTGGCCCAGCCGGTACCGGTTTCGAGTGGATTTTCCTGGTCGGTTTCCTGGTCATCTTCTACCTGATGATCTGGCGCCCGCAATCCAAGCGCGCGAAAGAGCAGAAGAACCTGCTGAGCAACTTGCAGAAAGGTGACGAAGTTGTCACCAACGGCGGCATCGCCGGCAAGATCGTCAAGGTTTCCGATGACTTCGTGGTCCTGGAAGTTTCCGACACCGTCGAGCTGAAGTTCCAGAAGGGTGCCATCGCGGCCACCCTGCCAAAAGGTACGCTCAAGGCTATCTGAGTTACCGGTTTCATTTTTCCAGTCGGGGCGCGCAAAGCGCCCCGCGTCTTGAACGGGCGGCGTGATGCTGAACAAATACCCTCTGTGGAAATACGCACTGATCCTGGTGGTACTGGCGATCGGTTTCATTTATTCCGCTCCCAACCTTTACCCGGATGATCCGGCGGTGCAGATCAGCGGTGCCAGTTCGGCGCTGCAGGTCAACCAGGCCGACCTCGACCGTGTCGGCAAGGCGCTGGTCGATGCCGGTATCACCGTCAAGGGCGTGAGCCTGGGTGAGAAGGGCAGTGGCCTGATCCGCCTGACCAAACAGGAAGATCAGCTGCCAGCCAAGGATGTCGTGCGCAAGGCACTGGGCGATGATTATGTCGTGGCCCTGAACCTGGCCCAGACTACTCCGCAATGGCTGCGCAACCTGGGCGCACGCCCGATGAAGCTGGGCCTGGACCTGTCCGGTGGTGTGCACTTCCTGCTGGAAGTGGACATGGACAAGGCCATGAGCGCCCGCATGAAAGTCTACGAAGGCGAGGTCAAGACCTTGCTGCGCAAAGAGCGCATCCGCTACCGCAGCCTGCCGCAGCAGGATGGCGGTGTGATGCTGGGCTTTGCTGACGATGCTACCCGCGAACAGGCACGTGCCCTGATCCGCAAGAATTTCAATGATTTCGACCTGACCACCACCGAGCGCAACGAACTCGCCGTGCTGCGTCTGGCGCTGACTCAGGCGAAAGTCGCCGAGATCCGCGAATACTCGATCAAGCAGAACCTCACCACCGTCCGCAACCGTGTCAACGAGCTGGGCGTGGCTGAACCGCTGGTGCAGCGCCAGGGCGCCAACCGCATCGTGGTGGAGCTGCCAGGCGTGCAGGACACTGCCGAAGCCAAGCGTATCCTCGGCAAGACTGCCAACCTGGAGTTCCGCTTCGGTGCCGAGCCGGGCGCTTCCAAGGCCACTACCGAGGTCTTCGAGTTCCGTGAAGGCAACCGTTCCGCCGCAGTCGAGCGCGGCCTGATCATTACCGGTGACCAGGTGACCGATGCCCAGGCCAGCTTCGACGAGCATGGTCGGCCGCAAGTGAACATCCGCCTGGATGGCCACGGTGGCGAGCTGATGAGTCGTGCGACCCGCAGCAACGTTGGCCGTAGCATGGCGGTGATCTTCATCGAGCAGAAGCCGGTCACCCGCTACGTCAAGCAGACTGTCGATGGCGTCGAAAAGGACGTTGCCGTACAGAGCTTCCAGGAAGAGAAGAAGATCATCAGCCTGGCGACCATTCAGTCGCCACTGGGCAGCCAGTTCCGCATCACCGGCCTGAACGGCCAGGGTGAGTCGTCGGAACTGGCCCTGCTGCTGCGTGCCGGTGGTCTGGCGGCGCCGATGTACTTCGCCGAAGAACGTACCATTGGCCCAAGCCTGGGTGCCGACAACATCACCAAGGGTATCGATGCGTCGCTGTGGGGCATGCTGTTCGTCTCGCTGTTCATCATCGCCATCTACCGCGGCTTCGGCGTGATTGCCACCGTTGCCCTGGCGGGCAACATGGTCCTGCTGCTGGCGCTGATGTCGCTGCTGGGCGCGACCCTGACCCTGCCAGGTATCGCCGGTATCGTGTTGACCATGGGTATGGCGGTGGACGCCAACGTGCTGATCTTCTCGCGTATCCGCGAGGAGCTGAATGCCGGCATGTCGGTGCAGCGCGCCATCCACGAAGGTTTCAACCGCGCCTATACCGCGATCATCGACGCCAACCTGACCAGCCTGCTGGTCGGCGGCATCCTGTTCGCCATGGGTACCGGCCCGGTCAAGGGCTTCGCGGTCACCATGTCCCTCGGGATTTTCACCTCGATGTTCACCGCCGTCATGGTGACCCGTGCAATGGTCAACCTGACCTGCGGCGGGCGTGACATCAAGAAGCTGTGGGTTTGAGGGAGCTGCGATGAAAACCATCAACTTCATGGGCGTGCGCAATGTCGCGTTCGCCGTCACCGTGCTCCTCACCGTGCTGGCGCTGTTCAGCTGGTGGCAGAAGGGCCTGAACTTCGGCCTGGACTTCACCGGCGGTACGCTGATCGAGCTGACCTACGAGCGCCCGGCCAACCTTGAAGCAGTGCGCACCGAGCTGGTTGGTTCCGGCTTCCACGAGGCGGTTGTACAGAGCTTTGGCGCTACCACCGACTTGCTGGTGCGTATGCCTGGCGATGACCCGCAGTTGGGCAACAAGGTCGCTGAAGCCTTGCAGAAAGCTGGCGGGGACAACCCGGCCACGGTCAAGCGGGTCGAGTTCGTCGGCCCGCAGGTGGGTGAAGAACTGCGCGACCAGGGCGGCCTCGGCATGCTGCTGGCACTGGGCGGCATCCTCATCTACCTGGCTTTCCGCTTCCAGTGGAAGTTTGCCGTGGGCGCGATCGTTTCGCTGATTCACGACGTGGTGGTGACCCTGGGTATCCTGTCGTTCTTCCAGATCACCTTCGACCTGACGGTGCTGGCAGCGGTACTGGCGATCATCGGCTACTCGCTGAACGACACCATCGTCGTGTTCGACCGGGTGCGTGAGAACTTCCGCGTGATGCGCAAGGCCTCGCTGATCGAGAACATCAACGTCTCGACCACTCAGACCCTGCTGCGCACCATCGCCACCTCGGTGTCGACCTTGCTGGCGATTGCTGCGCTGCTGTTCTTCGGTGGTGACAACCTGTTCGGCTTCTCCCTGGCACTGTTCATCGGTGTCATGGCTGGTACCTATTCGTCGATCTACATCGCCAACGTGGTACTGATCTGGCTGAACCTGAACAGCGAAGACCTGATTCCACCTGCGAAAAACGAAGGTGTGGACGACCGTCCTTAAGGATTAGTCCTACGCCGTTCGGCGACCAAAAGGCGCGAGTGTTGAACTCGCGCCTTTTTTTTCGCTCCAAGGCTGGGAGAAGGCGGGATGGCTCCCGCGGGTAGGATCAGGAGGTTCATGTGAATAAATCAATGCTGGTAGGTGCTGTACTGGGTGCTGTCGGTGTGACTGCCGGAGGTGCTGTCGCAACCTACAGCTTGGTGAACAAGGGGCCTGAATACGCCCAGGTCACCGACGTGCAACCGATCAAGCAGCAGGTCAAGACCCCCCGCGAGGTCTGCAAGGATGTCGCCGTTACGCGTCAGGCGCCGGTCAAGGACCAGCACCAGATCGCCGGTACCGTGGTCGGTGCCATTGCTGGTGGCCTGCTGGGTAACCAGATCGGCGGCGGTACTGGCAAGAAGATCGCCACCGTGGCCGGTGCGGTCGGTGGTGGTTATGCCGGTAACAAGGTGCAGGAAGGCATGCAGGAGCGTGACACCTACACCACTACGCAAACTCGCTGCAACACGGTCAACGACATCAGTGAGAAGGTGGTGGGCTACAACGTCAAGTACACCATCGGTGACCAGGTCGGCCAAGTGAAGATGGACCGCGAGCCGGGTTCGACCATTCCGCTGGACAAGAATGGCAAGCTGATCCTCAGCGAAGCCGGGCAGTAAGCGCCGAGCATAAAAAAAGCACCCCGAGGGGTGCTTTTTTTTGCCTGCAATCCGCGCTTAGCGCTTCATGTGCTCTGGCAGGTGTGGCTGGATGGCGGTCAGGACGGCCTTGAAGCACTTGATGTTGCCTGCAACGATGTGGCCCTTGTCGAGGAAGTCGTGGCCACCGTTGAAGTCGCTCACCAGGCCACCGGCTTCCTGGATCAGCAGCACGCCTGCAGCCATGTCCCACTCGGACAGCCCCGACTCCCAGAAGGCGTCGAAGCGGCCGGCAGCCACGTAGGCCAGGTCCAGGCTGGCGGAGCCGGCGCGGCGAATGCCGGCGGTCTGGCCAGTCAGGGCGCGGAACATGCCCAGGTAGTTGTCCATGTCAGCCATCTGGTTGTCACGGAACGGGAAGCCGGTGCCCAGCAGGGCGCCGTCCAGGCTGGTGCGCGAGCTGACGCGCAGGCGGCGGCCATTGAGTTGGGCGCCACGGCCGCGGCTGGCGGTGAATTCTTCCTGGCGAACCGGGTCGACGATCACGGCGTGCTCGAGGCGACCACGGTATTTGCAGGCGATGCTGACAGCGAAGTGCGGAATGCCGCGCAGGAAGTTGGTGGTGCCGTCCAGCGGATCGATGATCCACAGGTAGTCCTTGCCTTCTTCGCCGGTGCCGGCGTGCAGGCCGGTTTCTTCACCTTGAATGGAGTGGTTCGGGTAGGCCTTGCGCAGGGCATTGACGATGCTCTGCTCGGCGGCGCGATCCACTTCGGAGACGTAGTCCTTGGCCTCTTTCTCGTCGACCTTGATGGTATCCAGGCGTTCGATGGAGCGGAAAATCAGTTCACTGGCGCTGCGAGCGGCGCGCAGGGCGATATTCAGCATGGGCTGCATGGGCGGGTCACCTGGAGATGTTAAAGAAGAAAGCCGATCATTCTAGCAGAAAAGTTTGGCGGCAGAAGTGTCACATTTGCTTTCATGGCGTTACGCTGGTCGGTTCTGTAAGATCGATTTCCCGCAAACCTGCATCTGAGAGCACAACACCTTGCTGCAAAATATTCGTGTTGTTCTGGTCAATACCAGCCACCCCGGCAACATCGGCGGCGCTGCGCGTGCCATGAAAAACATGGGCTTGTCGCGTCTGGTGCTGGTGCAGCCAAAAGAGTTCCCGTCCGGCGACGCCACCGCGCGTGCCTCGGGCGCCGACGATATCCTGGCCAATGCCCAGGTGGTCGACAGCCTTGAAGACGCGTTGGTCGGATGCAATCTGGTCATGGGCACCAGCGCCCGTGAGCGCAGCATCCCCTGGCCGTTGATCGACCCGCGTGAGTGCGGGGCCAAGGCCGTGGAGCACGCCAACGGGGGTGAAGAGATCGCCTTGGTGTTCGGGCGCGAACACGCCGGCCTGACCAACGAAGAACTGCAGCGATGTCACTTCCACGTGCACATTCCCTCGAACCCCGACTTCAGCTCGCTGAACCTTGCTGCCGCAGTCCAAGTGCTCTCCTACGAGGTGCGCATGGCCTGGCTGGCAGCCGAAGGCGCGCCATCGAAAGTCGAGAAGTTCGATGCCAACTCGCTGCGCAGCAACGAGCTGGCGACCATGGACGAAATGGAGCTGTTCTATGAACACCTGGAGAAAACCCTGGTGGACATCGGCTTCCTCGACCCCGAGAAGCCCAAGCACCTGATGCCGCGCCTGCGCCGGCTGTATGGGCGCAGCTCGGTCAATCGTTCGGAAATGAGCATTTTGCGCGGCATCCTCACCGAGACCCAGAAGGTCGTCCGGGGCGAGCCGCATAAACGGAAGGACTGACAGATGTTCGAACGTCTGCGTGAAGATATCCAAAGCGTATTCCATCGTGATCCGGCGGCGCGCAACGCCTTCGAGGTACTGACCTGCTACCCCGGCATGCACGCTATCTGGCTGCACCGCCTGGGCAATGCCCTGTGGAAGCGCGACTTCAAGTGGCTGGCCCGCCTGGTGTCGAACTTCGGCCGCTGGCTGACCGGTATCGAGATCCATCCCGGTGCGACCATCGGTCGACGCTTCTTCATCGACCACGGCATGGGTATCGTCATCGGCGAAACCGCCGAGATCGGCGACGATGTCACTCTTTATCAGGGCGTGACCCTGGGTGGTACCAGCTGGAACAAAGGCAAGCGCCACCCGACCCTTGAGAACGGTGTGGTGGTAGGGGCGGGTGCCAAGGTGCTCGGCCCGTTCACCGTCGGTGCCGGGGCCAAGATCGGCTCCAATGCGGTGGTGACCAAGGCGGTGCCGGCCGGTGCCACTGCGGTTGGCATCCCAGGGCGGATCATCGTCAAGAACAGCGAGGACACCGAACTCGAGGCCAGGCGCAAGGCCATGGCCGAGAAGATCGGTTTCGATGCCTATGGTGTCAGTGGCGACATGCCGGACCCGGTAGCCCGTGCCATCGGTCAGATGCTTGACCACCTGCAGGCCGTCGACGAGCGCCTGGAGGGCATGTGTGGCGCGCTGACCAAGATGGGCAGTGATTACTGTGCCAAGGAGCTGCCGAAGCTGCCGGAAGATGACTTCGCGGTCGAAACCCAGGCGGCCCAGCGCGACACTCAGTCACATTGATTGCGCCGCAGTGAAGTCACTCTGACATATGGGGCGTGTGCTCACGCCCCTTTACTGCTACACTCGCGCCCGCCTCCCCGATGCAAACCCGACTAAAGCAGTAGGTCTAATAGTTGACTTAAATGCTCGGGAATCGCATACTCGCACACATCCCGTAACTCCCGTGGTACCCACTAGCCATGCGACTGACTACCAAAGGCCGATACGCCGTCACTGCCATGCTCGACCTGGCACTGCACGCGCAGCATGGGCCGGTGTCTTTGGCCGACATTTCCGAGCGCCAGGGCATTTCCCTCTCTTATCTGGAACAGCTGTTCGCCAAGCTGCGCCGCAGCAGCCTGGTCTCCAGTGTGCGCGGTCCGGGCGGTGGCTACCAGCTGTCGCGCGGCATGGAAACCATCCAGGTGGCCCAGGTCATCGACGCGGTCAACGAGTCGGTCGATGCCACCCGTTGCCAGGGCCTTGGGGATTGCCATGCCGGTGACACCTGCCTGACCCACCACCTGTGGTGCGACCTCAGCCAGCAGATCCACGAATTCCTCAGCGGCATCAGCCTGGCCGACCTCGTCATGCGCCGTGAGGTGCAGGAAGTCGCTCAGCGCCAGGACCTGCGGCGTGTCGCAGGCCGTACCGCCTTGCTGGACAAGATTGAGACGTCCGCCGTCGACTGACCGATTAGATCAACAGTGACGAGCGACGCCACCGCCTGATAGGAGATACCCATGAAGTTGCCGATCTACCTCGATTACTCCGCTACCACGCCGGTCGACCCACGTGTCGCCCAGAAGATGGCCGACTGCCTGCTGGTCGACGGCAACTTCGGTAACCCGGCCTCGCGTTCCCACGTGTTCGGCTGGAAGGCCGAAGAAGCGGTCGAGAATGGCCGCCGCCAGGTTGCCGAGCTGATCAACGCCGACCCGCGCGAAATCGTCTGGACCAGCGGTGCCACCGAGTCCGACAACCTCGCCCTGAAAGGCGTGGCGCACTTCTATCAGACCAAGGGCAAGCACATCATCACCTCCAAGATCGAGCACAAGGCGGTCCTGGATACCGCTCGCCAGCTCGAGCGTGAAGGTTTTGAAGTTACCTACCTGGAACCGGGCGAAGACGGCATCGTCACCCCGGCCATGGTTGAAGCCGCCCTGCGCGACGACACCATCCTGGTCTCGCTGATGCACGTGAACAACGAAGTCGGCTCGATCAACGACATCGCCGCCATCGGTGAACTGACCCGTTCGCGCGGCGTCCTGTTCCACGTCGATGCCGCCCAGTCGGCTGGCAAGGTCGAAATCGACCTGCAGAAGCTGAAGGTCGACCTGATGTCGTTCTCGGCGCACAAGGTCTACGGCCCTAAAGGTATCGGCGCGCTGTACGTCAGCCGCAAGCCGCGCGTGCGTCTGGAAGCCATCATTCACGGCGGTGGCCATGAGCGCGGCATGCGTTCGGGCACCCTGCCGACCCACCAGATCGTCGGCATGGGCGAAGCCTTCGCCATCGCCAAGCAGGAAATGGCCGCCGAGAACGTGCGTATCAAGGCCCTGAGCGACCGCTTCTTCAAGCAGGTCTCGGACCTCGAAGAGCTGTACGTCAACGGCAGCAAGACTGCCCGCGTGCCACACAACCTGAACCTGAGCTTCAACTACGTCGAAGGCGAATCGCTGCTGATGTCCCTGAAGGACATCGCCGTATCGTCCGGTTCGGCCTGTACCTCCGCTTCGCTCGAGCCGTCGTATGTACTGCGCGCTCTGGGCCGCAACGACGAGCTGGCGCACAGCTCGATCCGCTTCTCCTTCGGCCGCTTCACCACTGAAGAAGAAGTCGACTACGCCGCGCAGCAAGTCTGCATGGCCGTCAACAAACTGCGTGAGCTGTCGCCGCTGTGGGACATGTACAAAGACGGCGTTGACATCTCCAAGATCGAGTGGGCCGCCCACTAAGCAGTCGCCGGCAAGAGCGGCTCCCTGATGAGGAAGGAATTGCACCATGGCATACAGTGAAAAGGTCATCGACCACTACGAAAACCCACGCAACGTCGGCAAGATGAACGCCGAAGACCCGGATGTCGGTACCGGCATGGTCGGCGCCCCAGCGTGCGGTGACGTGATGCGTCTGCAGATCAAGGTCAACGAGCAAGGCATCATCGAAGATGCCAAGTTCAAGACTTACGGCTGCGGTTCGGCCATCGCTTCCAGCTCCCTCGCCACCGAGTGGATGAAGGGCAAGACCCTGGACGAAGCCGAAACCATCAAGAACACCCAGCTGGCGGAAGAACTGGCGTTGCCGCCAGTGAAGATCCACTGCTCGGTACTCGCTGAAGATGCCATCAAGGCAGCTGTTCGCGACTACAAGCAGAAGAAAGGCTTGATCTAAGCCGCCCGTTGCAAGGTAAGACTCAAGGAGTTCCGATGGCTATCAGCATGACAGAAGCCGCCGCCAACCACATTCGCCGCTCCCTCGACGGGCGCGGCAAGGGTGAGGGCATTCGCCTGGGCGTGCGCACCACCGGCTGCTCGGGCCTGGCCTACGTGCTGGAGTTCGTCGACGAGCTGGCCGCAGAGGACCAGGTGTTCGAGAACCACGGCGTCAAGGTGATCATCGATCCCAAGAGCCTGGTCTACCTCGATGGCACCGAGCTGGACTTCGTCAAGGAAGGGTTGAACGAAGGCTTCAAGTTCAACAACCCCAACGTGCGCGGTGAGTGTGGCTGCGGCGAAAGCTTCAACGTCTGAGGCTGGCCGTGGGTACTCCTTGTCATTACGCTCTGTTTGACCTCCAGCCCTGCTTCCGCCTGGACCTCGACAAACTGGCCACTCGCTATCGCGAGCTGGCCCGCGAGGTCCATCCGGACCGCTTCGCCGACGCCTCCGAGCGCGAGCAGCGGGTAGCGCTGGAAAAGTCCGCGGCCCTCAACGATGCCTACCAGACCCTGCGCAGTGCGCCGCGCCGTGCCCGCTACCTGCTGGCTATCGGTGGCCACGAAGTGCCTCAGGAGGTCACGGTCCATGACCCTGATTTCCTGTTGCAGCAGATGCAGTGGCGTGAAGAGCTCGAAGAGCTGCAGGACGAAGCCGACCTCGATGGCGTGGCTGTGTTCAAGAAGCGCCTGAAGGCTGCTCAGGACACCCTCAACGAGGATTTCGCCGCCTGCTGGGATGTGCCTGCCGAGCGCGACAAGGCCGAACGCCTGATGCGCCGCATGCAATTCCTCGACAAGCTCGCCCAAGAAGTGCGCCAACTGGAAGAGCGCCTCGACGATTAACCCGGTGTCGCCCGTGATGACGCCTAAGGTATTCAGATAAGCATGGCCCTACTGCAGATCGCCGAACCCGGTCAAAGCCCTCAGCCGCACCAGCGCCGCCTGGCGGTGGGTATCGACCTGGGTACCACCAATTCTCTGGTCGCTGCCGTGCGCAGCGGTCGCAGCGAGCCCCTGCCCGATGCGCAGGGCAACGTCATTCTGCCTTCGGCGGTGCGATACCTGGCTGGCCACAGCGAAGTCGGCCTGGCCGCGCGCGAAGCGGCTGCCAGCGACCCGCTGAACACCGTGCTGTCGGTCAAG
Organism: Pseudomonas sp. MN1F; assembly: GCF_009391885.1. Lineage (GTDB taxonomy): Bacteria > Pseudomonadota > Gammaproteobacteria > Pseudomonadales > Pseudomonadaceae > Aquipseudomonas. The sequence continues at coordinate 23,814 of NZ_VZII01000025.1, forward strand.
CGCCTGATGGGCCGTGGCCTGGCAGACGTCAAGCAGCTTGGTGAGCAACTGCCGTACCGCTTTATCGGCGGTGAGTCGCACATGCCGTTCATCGACACCGTCCAAGGGCCGAAAAGCCCGGTCGAAGTGTCCGCCGACATCCTCAAGGTGCTGCGCGAGCGTGCCGAAGCCACCCTGGGTGGCGAGTTGGTGGGCGCAGTGATCACTGTGCCGGCCTACTTCGACGACGCCCAGCGCCAGGCCACCAAGGACGCTGCACGGCTGGCCGGCCTGAGCGTGCTGCGCCTGCTCAACGAGCCGACTGCCGCTGCCGTGGCCTATGGCCTGGACCAGAACGCTGAAGGCCTGGTGGCCATCTATGACCTGGGTGGCGGTACCTTTGATATTTCCATTCTGCGCCTGACTGCCGGTGTGTTCGAAGTGCTGGCTACCGGTGGCGATACCGCCCTGGGGGGCGACGATTTCGACCACGTCATTGCTGGCTGGATCATCGAGCAGGCCGGCCTGTCCGCTGATCTCGATCCGGCCACCCAGCGCCAGTTGCTGCAGGCCGCCTGCGCTGCCAAGGAAGCCCTGACCGATGCCGACACTGTCAGCGTCAGCCACGGTGCCTGGACGGGCGAACTGAGCCGCACCGCCTTCGAAGCCATGATCGAGCCGCTGGTTGCCCGCAGCCTGAAAGCCTGCCGCCGCGCTGTGCGCGACAGCGGCGTCGAGCTGGAAGAAGTAGGCGCAGTGGTGATGGTCGGTGGTTCGACTCGCGTGCCGCGTGTGCGCGAAGCCGTGGGCGCGCTGTTTGGTCGCACCCCGCTGACCTCGATCGACCCGGACCAGGTGGTGGCCATCGGCGCCGCCATCCAGGCCGACACCCTGGCCGGCAACCGCCGCGAAGGTGGCGAGCTGCTGCTGCTCGATGTCATCCCGCTGTCCCTGGGCCTCGAGACCATGGGCGGGCTGATGGAGAAGGTGATCCCGCGCAACACCACCATTCCGGTGGCTCGCGCCCAGGAATTCACGACGTATAAAGATGGCCAGTCAGCCATGATGATCCACGTCCTGCAGGGTGAGCGCGAGCTGATCAGCGACTGCCGCTCCCTGGCGCGCTTCGAGCTGCGCGGCATTCCGGCCATGGTTGCCGGCGCCGCCAAGATCCGCGTGACCTTCCAGGTCGACGCCGATGGCCTGCTCAGCGTTGCCGCCCGCGAACTGGGCTCGGGCGTGGAAGCCAGCATTCAGGTCAAGCCGTCCTACGGCCTGACCGACGGCGAGATTGCCCGCATGCTCAAGGATTCCTTCGAGCACGCAGGTTCCGACAAGCAGGCGCGCCAGTTGCGCGAGCACCAGGTCGACGGCGAACGCCTGCTCGAAGCGGTGCAGGGCGCCCTGGACGCCGACGGTGAGCGCCTGCTCAGCGAAGACGAGCGGGTCGCCATCGAGTACCAGATGCAAGAATTGCGTGATTTGCTCAGCGGCACTGATGGCGCGGCCATCGAGCAGCAGACCAAGCGTCTGTCGCAGGTGACCGATGCTTTTGCCGCCCGTCGCCTTGATTCGACGGTCAAAGCCGCACTGGCCGGGCGCAACCTGAATGAGATCGAGGAGTAACCGATGCCCCAGGTGATTTTCCTGCCGCACGAGAAGTTCTGCCCGGACGGGCTGGTGGTTGAAGTGGAGCCAGGGACCAACATCCTGGAGCTGGCCCACGAGCACCACATCGAGATGGAAAGCGCGTGCGGCGGTGTGTGCGCCTGCACCACCTGTCACTGCATCGTGCGTGAAGGCTTCGACTCGCTCGAGGAAGCCGACGAGCTGGAAGAGGATATGCTGGACAAGGCCTGGGGCCTGGAGGCGCAATCGCGCCTGGCCTGCCAGGTGATCGTCGGTGAGGATGACCTCACCATCGAGATTCCGAAGTATTCGCTCAATCACGCTGCCGAAGCGCCGCACTGAGGTTTGCCCGATGAGCCTGAAATGGATTGATGTACTTGAGATCGCCATCCAGCTTGCGGAAAGCAAGCCGGACGTTGATCCTAGATATGTGAATTTCGTCGATCTGCACCGTTGGGTGCTGGCCTTGCCAGAGTTCAGCGACGATCCGTCACGTGGCGGTGAGAAAGTGCTCGAGGCCATCCAGGCGGCCTGGATTGAAGAAGCCGACTAAGCGTGACGCTGCAGGTTAGGCAATCCCCTGGAACCCGCGTATAATTCGCGGGTTTAATTTTTCGTAACACTCAATATTCTGGAGTTTTCCATGGCTGTTCAACGTACTTTCTCGATCATCAAGCCTGACGCCGTTGCCAAGAACGTTATCGGCAAGATCACCACCCGCTTCGAAGAAGCCGGCCTGAAAATCGTTGCCTCGAAAATCAAGCAACTGTCCAAAGCCGAAGCCGAAGGCTTCTACGCCGAGCACAAAGAGCGCGGCTTCTTCGCTGACCTGGTTGCCTTCATGACTTCCGGCCCAGTCGTTGTTCAGGTTCTGGAAGGCGAAAACGCCATCGCTCTGAACCGTGAGCTGATGGGCGCTACCAACCCTAAAGAAGCTGCTCCAGGCACCATCCGTGCTGACTTCGCCGAGTCGATCGACGCCAACGCCGTTCACGGTTCGGACTCCGAAGCTGCTGCTGCTCGCGAAATCGCTTACTTCTTCGCTGCTACCGAGGTAACCACTCGCTAAGCGAAAGCTTACGGGTGAGGGTGAATCCATGACGACATCTACTGGCAAAATCAACCTGTTGGGGCTGACCCAGCCGGAAATGGAAAAGTTCTTCGACTCGATAGGGGAGAAGCGCTTCCGTGCCGGTCAGGTGATGAAATGGATTCACCATTTTGGCGTGTCCGACTTTGCGGCCATGACCAACGTAGGCAAGGTCTTGCGCGAAAAGCTCGAGGCCGTTGCCGAGATTCGCCCTCCGGAAGTGGTCAGTGAAGACATTTCCGCCGACGGCACCCGTAAATGGGTGATCCGCGTTGCCTCCGGCAGCTGCGTCGAGACCGTCTACATCCCCACCGACGACCGCGGTACCCTCTGCGTTTCGTCGCAAGCCGGCTGCGCCCTGGACTGCAGTTTCTGCTCCACCGGCAAGCAAGGCTTCAACAGCAACCTCACTGCCGCCGAAGTGATCGGCCAGGTGTGGCTTGCGAACAAATCCTTCGGGACCGTCCCGGCCAAGATCGACCGCGCGATTACCAACGTGGTCATGATGGGCATGGGCGAGCCCCTGCTGAACTTCGACAACGTCATCGCCGCCATGCACATCATGATGGACGACCTGGGCTACGGCATTTCCAAGCGTCGCGTCACCTTGTCCACCTCGGGCGTGGTGCCGATGATCGATGAACTGGCCAAGCACATCGACGTGTCCCTGGCGCTGTCGCTGCACGCGCCAAACGACGAGCTGCGCAACCAGCTGGTGCCGATCAACAAGAAGTACCCGCTGAAGATGCTGCTGGAGTCGTGCATGGGCTACATGTCGACCCTGGGCGGCAAGCGTGTGCTGACCATCGAGTATACCCTGCTCAAGGACGTCAACGACCAGCCTGAGCATGCGGCACAGATGATCGAGCTGCTGCGTGACGTACCGTGCAAGATCAACCTGATCCCGTTCAACCCGTTCCCGCATTCGGGTTACGAGCGGCCGAGCAACAACGCGATTCGCCGCTTCCAGGACCTGCTGCACCACGGTGGTTTCAATGTCACCACCCGTACCACCCGTGGCGACGACATCGACGCTGCCTGTGGCCAGCTTGTGGGTCAGGTCAACGACCGTACCCGCCGCAGCGAGCGCTACATCGCGGTCCGCCAGCTGTCCGCTGACGCCGAGCTGCAAGACAGCACCGTGCGTCACTGAGTCCGGCCTTGCCATGAGCCTGCGCGCCGCGCTGTCGATCCTTGCGCTTTCGCTGCTGGCCGGCTGCGTGTCGGGCGGCGCGAGCGACCCTCTGGCCAATCGCCAGGGGCGGGCGGAGGCAGGGCGGGCCTATACGCAGCTTGGCCTGGGTTATTTGCAACAAGGTTTGACCCAGCAGGCCAAGGCCCCCTTGGGCAAGGCGCTCGCGCTGAATGCCGGGGATGCCGATGCTCATGCGGCCCTGGCCCTGGTGTTCCAGGCCGAAGGTGAGCCAGCCCTTGCCAATGGGCACTTCGAAAAAGCGCTGGCTGCCCGCCCGGGCGACACGCGAATTCGCAACAACTACGGCAGTTTCCTATATGCTCAGCAACGTTTTGCCGAAGCCGAGCAGATGTTTCGCCTGGCCAGTGCCGATACCCTGTATCCTGAACGTTCGCGGGTGTACGAGAACCTTGGCCTGACCGCCCTGGAGCTCGGCGATCGCGACCAGGCACATGCGTATCTGACCAAGGCCCTGCAACTCAACCGACGCCAGCCCAGAGCGTTGCTGGAAATGGCTGAGTTGTCCTTCGAAAACAGGCATTATGTGCCGGCCCGGGATTACTACGATCGTTTCAGCCAGTTAAGCGATCACAGTCCCCGTAGCCTTCTGCTGGGCAGCCGCCTTGCCCGGGTATTCGACGAGCAGGGCACCCTGGCCGATCTGGGCCAGCAATTACAACGACTTTATCCCGGTACGCCGGAATATCAGCAATACCTGTCGGAGCAACGATGAAAGCCGCGCATCCCGAAGTAGCAGCAGCGACTGGCCAGAACCCCGGTGAGCTGTTGCGCCAGGCCCGCGAAAAACGGGAGTGGTCGCAAGCCGAGGTGGCCCGCAAGCTCAACCTCACCGTAAGTTCGTTGAACCACCTGGAAACCGGCGCCTTCGACAAGCTGCCAGGGCATACTTTCGCTCGTGGTTACATCCGCGCCTACGCCAAATTGATGGACATGGACCAAGCACCGCTGGTCGAGGCTTTCGACCAGTACACCGGTACCCATGCCAAGGGCAGTGAAGTGCATTCCCTGGGCCGCATCGAAGAACCGGTGCGCCTGTCGCACAACATCATGCGCGGCGTCACCCTGTTGCTGCTGGTCGCTGTGGTCGGCGGCAGCTTCATCTGGTGGCAGGACCAGGGCAGCCTGAAAGGCAAGGACCTGGCCAAGATGGCGCTGGAGCACGTGGAAGTCGAAAGTGCCGACGGTACCACCCAGATTCACCCGCTGGACGAGCCTGAAGACCAGGCCGTGACCGCGGGTCAGCAACCTGAGAGCGCACCGCTGCCACTGGAGCAGGCCCCCGCCGAGGCGGCAGCCGAAACCACCAGCGAAGCCGCCCCGGCCGCGACTGCGACTGCGCCTGCACCGGCTCCAGTGCCTGTTCCTGCTCCGGTTCAGCAGGCACCGGTTCATGCTGTCGCGCCAGCCCCTGCCCCTGCAGCGCCTGCCGCGCCAGTTGCCAGCGTGCCGGCCGTTGCCGCTGCCGAGCCTACCGCCCCGGCGGCCGTGCCGGCCGGCAGCGCCAAGGTTGCCATCCAGTTCACCGCCGATTGCTGGACCCAGGTGTCCGATGGCAACGGCAAGGTGCTGTTCAGCGCCGTCAAGCGCAAGGGGGACAACCTCGAGTTGACTGGCAAGCCGCCGTTCGCGGTCCGCCTGGGCTTTGCCCGTGGCGCCCAGGTCAGCTACAACGGCCAGGCCGTCGATGTTGCCCCGTTCACCAGTGGCGAGACCGCTCGCCTGAAGTTGGGACAGTAAGTCATGCACGGCGAATCTCCGATCAAACGTCGCGAATCCCGCAAAATCTGGGTCGGCAATGTGCCGGTGGGTGGTGATGCCCCCATCGCGGTGCAGAGCATGACCAACACCGACACCAACGATGTGATGGCCACCGTGGCGCAGATCCAGCGCCTGGTCGATGCCGGTGTCGACATCGTCCGCGTCTCGGTACCGGACATGGACGCCGCCGAAGCGTTCGGCAAGATCAAGCAGCGGGTCAGTGTGCCGCTGGTGGCCGATATCCATTTCGACTACAAGATCGCCCTGCGTGTCGCCGAGCTTGGCGTCGATTGCCTGCGCATCAACCCGGGCAACATCGGCCGTGAAGACCGCGTGCGCGCGGTGGTCGACGCTGCCCGCGACCGGGGCATCCCGATCCGCATCGGCGTCAACGCCGGTTCTTTGGAAAAGGACCTGCAGAAGAAGTACGGCGAGCCGACCCCGGCCGCGCTGGTCGAATCGGCCCTGCGTCACGTCGAGCACCTCGACCGCCTGGACTTCCAGGACTTCAAGGTCAGCGTGAAGGCCTCCGACGTGTTCATGGCCGTCGAAGCCTACCGCCTGCTGGCCAAACAGATCATCCAGCCGCTGCACTTGGGGATCACCGAAGCCGGTGGCCTGCGCTCGGGGACGGTGAAATCCGCCGTCGGCCTCGGTATGCTGCTGGCCGAAGGCATCGGCGATACCATCCGCATCTCGCTGGCGGCCGACCCGGTCGAAGAAGTGAAGGTCGGCTACGACATCCTCAAGTCGCTGCACCTGCGTTCGCGTGGCATCAACTTCATCGCCTGCCCGAGCTGCTCGCGGCAGAACTTCGATGTGGTCAAGACCATGAACGAGCTGGAAGGGCGCCTGGAAGACCTGCTGGTGCCGCTGGACGTGGCGGTGATCGGTTGCGTGGTCAACGGCCCCGGCGAAGCCAAGGAAGCCCACGTGGGCCTGACCGGTGGAACGCCGAACCTGATCTACATCGACGGCAAGCCGGCGCAAAAGCTGACCAATGACAACCTGGTCGATGAGCTGGAGAAGCTCATCCGCCAGAAAGCGGCCGAAAAGGTCGAGGCTGACGCGGCGCTGATCGCCCGCAGCTGACACACAGATTCGTAAGGACTTTTCGTGAGCAAATCGCTGCAAGCCATCCGTGGCATGAACGACATCCTGCCAGAGCAGTCGCCGCTCTGGCGCTACTTCGAAGGCACCGTCGCCGGCCTGCTGGACACCTACGGGTACAGCCAGATCCGCACGCCGATCGTCGAGTTCACCGAGCTGTTCAAGCGCTCCATTGGTGAAGTCACCGACATCGTCGAAAAAGAGATGTACACCTTCGAGGACCGCAACGGCGATTCGCTCACCCTGCGCCCTGAAGGCACTGCCGCCTGCGTGCGCGCGGTACTGGAGCATGGCATCACTGGCAACGGCCAGGTGCAGAAACTCTGGTACATCGGCCAGATGTTCCGCCACGAGCGCCCGCAGAAGGGCCGCTATCGCCAGTTCCACCAGATCGGTGTGGAAGTGTTCAACCTGGACGGTCCGGACATCGATGCCGAGCTGATCATGCTCACCTGGCGCCTGTGGGGCCTGCTGGGCATCCAGGACGCGGTCAAGCTCGAGCTCAACAGCCTGGGTACCAGCGAAGCTCGTGCCCGCTACCGTGACGCGCTGGTCGAGTTCCTCTCGGCGCGCCTGGAGCAGCTCGACGAAGACAGCCAGCGCCGCCTCAAGAGCAACCCGCTGCGCATCCTCGATAGCAAGGACCAGGGTACCCAAGCGGTGCTGGTTGGCGCGCCGAAGCTGGAAGACTACCTGGACGAAGATTCCCGCGTGCACTTCGAGGGCCTCAAGGCTCGCCTCGACGCCGCTGGCATCCCGTTCGTGATCAACACCAAGCTGGTACGTGGCCTGGACTACTACAGCAAGACCGTGTTCGAGTGGGTCACCGACAAGCTCGGCGCCCAGGGCACCGTCTGCGCCGGTGGCCGTTACGACGGCCTGGTCGAGCAGATGGGCGGCAAGCCGACCACTGGCGTTGGTTTCGCCATGGGTATCGAGCGCCTGATCCTGCTGCTGGAAACCCTCGGCAAGGTCCCCGAGTCGATCAACCGCACCATCGACGTCTACCTGTGCGCCTTTGGCGAGCAGGCGGAACTGGCCGGCCTGCGCCTGTCCGAAAGCCTGCGCGACCGCCTGCCGGGCTTGCGCCTGGCGGTCAACGCCGGTGGTGGCAGCTTCAAGAGCCAGTTCAAGAAGGCCGACAAGAGCGGCGCGCTGTTCGCCCTGATCCTCGGCGACGACGAACTGGCCAAGCAAGAGATCGGCTTGAAGCCCCTGCGTGGTCAGGGCGAACAACAGAACATTGCCTGGGATGCTCTGGCTGAGCACCTGGAAACCGCGATCGCTAAGGCGTAACGCGGTTCAACAAGCGAATAGGCGAAAAGGAGTATTGGGGTGTCGAGTACCGATGATGAACTGGCAGGGGTCAAGGACTGGTGGAACCGCAACGGCAAGCCGCTGCTGACCGGTGCCCTGCTGGCTGGTGTGGTGGTGATGGGCTGGAATACCTGGCACAAGTACCAGAACAACCAGTCGCAAGGTGCCTCGCAGCTGTATCAGGCCCTGCTTGAGACCAGCCTGACGCCGAATGGCCAGCCAGACGCAACCAAGGTTGCGGAGCTGGCCGGCAAGCTCAAGAGCGAGTTCGGCGGTACTGCATACGCCCAGTACGGCAGCCTGTTCGTGGCCAAGGTCGCGGTCGAGAGCGGCAAGCTCGACGACGCTGCTGCCGAGCTGAAGAGCGTGCTGGACAAGCCGGCCGACGTCACCTTGGGCGAAATCTCGCGCCAGCGCCTGGCGCGTGTGCTCGCTGCCCAGAACAAGGCCGAAGAGGCCCTCAAGCTGCTCGATGGCGATGCTGACAAGGCATTCCTGGCCAGCCGTGAAGAGCTGAAGGGTGACCTGCTGGTGCAACTGGGTCGCGGCGACGATGCCCACAGTGCCTACGAAAAAGCCAAGGCCGCGCTGTCTGATGAAGCAGCGGTCGGTGGCCTGCAACTGAAGCTGGATGACCTGGCCAAAGGGGACGCGTAAGTGATCGGTTGGAAACAAGCAGCAGTGCTGACCCTGGCCATCCTGGCCGCGGGTTGCAGCAGCAACAGCAAGAAGGAACTGCCTCCGGCCGAGCTGACCAAGTTCACCGAAGAAGTGGTACTGAAAAAGCAGTGGAGCCGTTCGATCGGTGACGGCCAGGGCGAGACCTACAACACCCTGGTACCGGCCATCGAGAATGACCGCATCTACGCCGCCGACGTCAACGGCAAAGTGTTCGCCCTCGACCGCATCACCGGTGACGTGGTGTGGAAGAAAGACCTCGAGCTGCCGGTTTCCGGCGCGGTCGGCGTGGGTTACGGCCTGGTGATGCTCGGCACCCTCAAGGGTGAAGTCGTCGCGCTGGACTCCAGCACCGGTGAAGAGCGCTGGCGCTCCCGCGTGACCAGCGAAGTCCTGGCGCCGCCTGCCAATAACGGTGACGTGGTGGTGGTGCAGACCCAGGACGACCGCCTGATCGGTCTCGACGCCAGCACCGGCAACCGCCGCTGGATTTACGAAAACACCCCGGCCGTGCTGACCCTGCGTGGCACCGGCGCGCCGATCGCCACCAACCGCCTGGCCGTCGCCGGCCTGTCCACCGGCAAGGTGGTGGCGGTGGACATCAACAACGGCGTGCCAGTGTGGGAGAGCCGCGTGGCCATCCCGCAGGGCCGTTCCGAACTGGACCGCGTGGTCGACATCGACGGCGGCCTGCTGCTGTCCGGTGGTACCCTGTACGTCAGCACCTACCAGGGCCGCGTCGCGGGCCTGGACCTGGAAAGCGGCCGTGTACTGTGGCAGCGCGATGCCTCCAGCTATGTGGGCGTCGCCCAGGGCTACGGCAACGTCTATGTCAGCGAAGCCACCGGTACCGTTGAAAGTGTCGACGAGCGCTCTTCCAGCGCACTGTGGACCAACGATTCGATGGCCCGCCGCCAACTGACCGCGCCTGAAGTGTTCTCCAGCTACGTGGCTGTAGGGGACTTCGAGGGTTACCTGCACCTGCTGAGCCAGGTCGATGGCCGCTTCGTCGGCCGTGAGCGTATCGACAGCGATGGCCTGCGCGCCCGCCCACTTGTGGTCGGCGACACCATCTACGTCTTCGGCAACAGCGGCAAGCTCGAGGCACTGACCGTCCGCTGAGGCTATGCTTGAAGCCTTGGCGGGCTTCAAGCTGCGGCGTAGGACACGCCGCCCGAACTCCGGCCGCTGCCTTGCAGCGGCCTTTGCATTTTCAAGAATTCAAGAGTGGAGAGCCGCATGGTTCCCGTAATCGCCTTGGTGGGCCGCCCGAACGTCGGCAAATCCACCATGTTCAACCGCCTGACCAAGACCCGCGATGCCATCGTCGGTGACTTGTCGGGTCTGACCCGTGATCGCCAGTACGGTGATGCCACCTGGCAGGGTCGTTCTTTCATCCTTATCGACACTGGCGGTATCACCGGTGACGAAGTGGGCATGGACGAGAAGATGGCCGAGCAGTCGCTGATGGCCATCGAAGAAGCCGACTATGTGCTGTTCCTGGTCGACGCCCGCGCTGGCATGACCGCTGCGGACCAGATGATTGCCGAGCACCTGCGCAAGCGCAACAAGTCGGCCATCCTGGTGGCTAACAAGATCGACAACATCGACACCGATGTTGCACGTGCCGAGTTCTCGCCCATGGGCATGGGCAACGCCATTCCGGTGGCGGGCTCCCAAGGCCGTGGTATCAGCGCCCTGATGGAAGCCGTGCTGGGCCACCTGCCGCGTGACGCCGAGGAAGAAGCCCTTGACCAGGATGTCGCAGAAGGCGAGGAGGCTGTGCGCATTCCTGGCCCAAGCGAGAAAGATGGCATCAAGATCGCCATCATCGGCCGCCCGAACGTTGGCAAGTCGACCCTGGTCAACCGTATGCTCGGCGAAGAGCGCGTGGTGGTGTACGACGAGCCAGGTACTACCCGTGACAGTATCTACATCCCGTTCGAACGTGATGGCGACAAGTACACCTTCATCGACACTGCCGGTGTGCGCAAGCGCGGCAAGATCCACGAGGAAGTCGAAAAGTTCTCGGTGGTGAAGACCCTGCAGGCGATCAAGGACGCCAACGTGGTGATCTTCGTCATGGACGCCCGCGAAGGTGTGGTGGACCACGACCTCAACCTGCTGGGCTTCGCCCTCGAGGCCGGCCGCGCCATCGTCATCGCCCTGAACAAGTGGGATGGCATGGAGCCGGGTGAGCGCGCTTACGTGAAGACCGAACTGGAGCGCCGGCTGTTCTTCGTCGACTTCGCCGACATCCACTTCATCTCCGCCTTGCACGGCACCGGCGTGGGCAACCTGTACAAGTCGGTGCAGGCCGCGTTCACCTCGGCTGTGACCCGCTGGCCAACCAGCCGCCTGACGCAGATCCTCGAAGATGCCGTCAGCGAGCACCAGCCACCGCTGGTCAACGGTCGCCGCATCAAGCTGCGCTATGCCCACCTCGGTGGTGCCAACCCGCCGCTGATCGTGATCCACGGCAACCAGACCGAGAGCATTCCCAAGTCGTACTCGCGTTACCTGGAAAACACCTACCGCCGCGTGCTGAAGCTGGTCGGTACGCCGATCCGCATCGAGTACAAGGGCGGTGAGAACCCGTACGAGGGCAAGAAGAACACCCTCACCGATCGCCAGGTCAACAAGAAGCGCCGCCTGATGTCGCACCACAAGAAGGCCGAGAAGAAGCGCCGCGACAAGCGCTGATTGCGCGTCGGCTTCTTCGCGGGGTTACCCGCGAAGAAGCCCTTTGATCCAAAGCAATCCCCCTATTGTTTCAACCTTTTTCCTGACCGCTCGATCCGCTATGCTCGGACTCCACCCCGTGCCGGATACACCCCAGGAAAGAGGGCTCCATGATCCGCAGCAAACTGCCGAATGTCGGCACGACCATCTTCACCACCATGTCCCAGCTCGCCGCGCAGACCGGCGCGCTCAACCTGTCCCAGGGTTTTCCCGATTTCAACGGCCCGCAGGCGCTGCTCGATGCAGTCGGCCGGCATGTTGCCGCCGGGCATAACCAGTATTCGCCGATGACCGGCCTACCGGCCCTGCGCCAGCAGGTGGCAGCCAAGGTCGCGCGGTTGTATGGCGCGCAGGTGGATGCCGATCAGGAGGTAACCATCACCCCGGGCGCCACCGAGGCGATCTTCTGCGCCATCCAGGCGGTGATCCACGCAGGCGACGAGGTGATCGTCTTCGATCCCTGTTACGACAGCTACGAGCCCTCCGTGGAGCTGGCTGGCGGGCGCTGTGTGCATGTGCAACTGAGCGATGGCGACTTCCGCATCGACTGGCAGAAGTTCAGCGATGCCCTGAGCCCGCGTACGCGCATGGTCATTCTCAATTCGCCGCACAACCCCAGCGGCGCGCTGATCAGCCGGGAAGACCTCGACCAGTTGGCCAAGCTGATCGCCGAGCGCGATATCTACCTGATCAGCGACGAAGTCTACGAACACCTGGTCTATGACGGCGTGCGCCATGCCAGCGTGCTGGCCCACGAGCAGCTGTACTCGCGGGCGTTCGTGATCAGCTCGTTCGGCAAGACCTACCACGTCACTGGCTGGAAGACCGGCTACGTGATCGCGCCGCCGGCCTTGAGCGCCGAACTGCGCAAGGTGCACCAGTACGTCAACTTCTGCGGCGTGACGCCGTTGCAATGCGCGCTGGCCGACTTCATGGCCGAGCACCCGGAGCACATCGACGAACTGCCGGGCTTCTACCAGGCCAAGCGCGACCTGTTCTGCGACCTGCTCGAAGGCTCGCGTTTCAGCTTTACCCGCACGGCGGGCACCTATTTCCAACTGGTGGACTACTCGCAGATCCGCCCGGACCTGAACGATGTCGACATGGCCCTGTGGCTCACCCGTGAACATGGCGTGGCGACCATTCCGGTGTCGGTGTTCTACCAGCAACCCATCCCCGAGCAACGCCTGGTACGCCTGTGCTTTGCCAAACGTGAGGAGACGCTGCGTCAGGCAGCGGAAAAACTATGCGCGATCTGAGTGCTCTGCCCAACCTGAACGTCGCCCTGGTCCAGACCACCCTGGCGTGGCATGACCGTGAGGCCAACTACGCGCATTTCGAGGTGCTGCTGGACCAGGCCCGTGGCAGCGACCTGGTGGTCCTGCCCGAGATGTTCACCACGGGGTTTTCCATGCAGTCCGAAACCCTCTGTGAGCCTGAGAACGGCCCGACCTACAAATGGCTCAAGGCCCAGGCCAAGCGTATCGACGCGGTGATCACGGGCAGTGTGATCATCCAGGCCGCCGACGGCAGCCATCGCAACCGCTTGCTGTGGGCGCGGCCGGATGGCGAGATCCTGCATTACGACAAGCGTCACCTGTTCCGCATGGCCGGCGAGCACAAGCACTACACCCCGGGTGAGCGCCAGGTGCAGTTCGAGGTCAAGGGCTGGCGGGTGCGCCCGCTGATCTGCTACGACCTGCGTTTCCCGGTGTGGAGCTGCGATGCGCAGGACACCGACCTGCTGCTGTACACCGCCAACTGGCCCGCGGCGCGTCGCCAGCACTGGAACCGCCTGCTGCCGGCGCGGGGCATCGAGAACCTGTGCTACGTGGCGGCGGTGAACCGGGTAGGGACGGACGGCAAGGGCTTTGCCTATTCCGGCGACAGCCAGGTGCTGGACTTCCAGGGTGAGAGCCTGCTCAGTGCAGGGGAGGCAGACGGGGTGTTCACTGCAGTGCTGAGCGCGGCGGAGCTGGCGGCGTACCGCACCAAGTTCCCGGCCAACCTGGATGCCGATACCTTCGAGCTGCATTGATAGCCTGTACTGGCCTCTTCGCGGGTTTATCGAGGCGTCGAACCGCCGCGAAGAGGCCGGTGCTGGTTACATCACTATCTGATCAGTACACATCCCGCCGATACCGCCCATCCTCGATCAGCTGCTGTACCGCTGCTTCCCCAAGCATGCCATTGAGCGCTGCATCCACGCCTGCCGCCATCCCTTGCAGGCTGCCGCAGACATACACACACGCCCCATCAGCCACCCAGCGCTTGAAGTCCTCGGCGTGCTGCAACAACACATCCTGTACATACACTTTCTCGGCCTGATCCCGCGAAAACGCCAGGTCCAGCCGCGCCAGGTCGCCGCTGTCGAGCCAGCCCTGCAGCTCAGCGCCACATAGCAGGTCATGCGCCCGGTTACGTTCGCCGAACAGCAGCCAGTTGCGTGGCTCGCTCGCATTGACCCGCGCCCGGATCAGGCTGCGCAGGCCGGCCAGGCCGGTGCCGTTGCCGATCAGGATCATCGGTGCCGCCGTCTCTGGCAGGTGGAAACCACTGTTGCGGCGCAGGCGCAGGCTCAAGGTGCCGCCCTGCGGCAGGTACTCGGTCAGCCAGCCGGAACCGAGGCCGAGGTTGCCGTCGGCATGGCGCTCCTGGCGCACGATCAGCTCCAGCACGCCATCGCTGGCGATCGAGGCGATCGAGTACTCGCGGCTGCCGACCGGCACCAATGCATCGACCAGCGCTTGCGGGTGCAGGCCGAGCAGGTGATCACGACGGCTTGGCAGCTGGCGGCCAGCCAGCGCCTGGTTCAAGGTTTGCTGCAGGCCCTCGACATGCACGATGGCCGCGGCGTCCAGCGCCATGCCGTGGAGGAACGCGGTGATCCTTGGCTGGCCGTTGAGTGGCAGAATTTCCACCAGGTCACCGGCTTCCCAGCTGGCCGGTTGCTCGGGGCGCAGGCCCAGCAGGTAGACCGGCTGGCCTTGGCTGCCTGGGTTGAGCAGCTCGCGTTGCACCAGGGTCCAGTTGCCGAAGCTCGGCGGCTGCCAGGCGCTGACAGGCTGGGCACCGGTCAGTTGCGCCAGTTCCTGCTGCCACTGTTGCAAGGCGGCCTGGTCGGCGTTGTCCACTTCCACCGGGCTGAATGCGCTGCTGGCGCCGCGCTCGCCAAGCCACGCCTGCAGGCGCCGGGCGAAGCCGCAGAAATGCGGATACTGGCGGTCGCCAAGGGCGAGCAGGGCATAGCTGAGGTTGTTCAGTGCCCAGGGCTGGCCGAGGACCTTGCGCTCGAAACTGCGGGCACTGTCTGGCGCTTCGCCGTCGCCAAAGGTGCTGACCACGAACAGGGCGCGCCTGGCCTGGCGCAAGTCTTGTTCACCCAGGTCGGCCAGGGCGCGCACTTGCACCGGCAAGCCGGCAGCCTGTAGCTGCCCGGCGCTCTGCCAGGCCAGCTGCTCGGCGAAGCCGCTCTGGCTGGCGAAGCCAATCAGCCAGCCATCGCCCCTGGCCGGGTTGCTGTCGACAGTGCCGCGAGCGGCACGTACCTGGCGCTTCTTGCGCCGGCGGTCGAGGTACAGCAGCCAGCCGGTGACGAAGAACAGCGGCATGGTCAGGCTGGCGATGGTGACGATGATGCGACCCGGCAGGCCGAAATATTCGCCGACGTGCAGGGCGTAGACGCTCTGCAGCAGCTGCGCCTTGAAAGACTTGTCGTTGTAGCGGTCCTGGCTTTTCACCTGGCCAGTGGCCGGGTCGAGCACCAGGGTGTTGAACGCGCGCGGGTGGGCGGCATCTTCGAGCAGGTAGAACAGGTTGGCCGGCTGGCCACCGGCTGGAGGCAGGCGCAGGTTGTACATGGCCAGGCCAGGGCCGGCGGCGGCCTTGAGGCTGGCCCAGATAGCGTCATAGTCGACCACCAGCGGCGGCGCGTTCTTGTCGACCTTGGGTGGCCCATGGCGGCCCCGGCCTTCGCCGCGCTTCTGTTGCTGGCCAGCGGCGGGTTGGTCAGCCAGCAGTTTGTTCAGGCCCGAGCGGTACCATTCGTAGGACCAGAACAGCCCGGTCAGTGCGAACAGAAGGTAGAACAGCAGGCACCAGGTTCCAGCCACGGCGTGCAGGTCCCAGTTGAAGGCTCGGCCTTGCTTGGCCCAGTCGAAGGTCAGCCAGGTGCGCCAGTTCAGCGCCTTGCGCGGCCAGCGCAGGTACAGGCCGGACAGGCAGAAGAACACCAGCATCAGGGTGCAGGCACCGGTGATTTGCCGGCCGGTGTCGCCCATGGCGAGGAAGCGGTGCAGGGTCAGCATCAGGTTGAAGAAACCTTGCCCGGTGGCCTCGCCCTTGAGCTCACCGGTATACGGGTCGGCGTAGCGCAGCGCGCCCCGGCGCTCACCCGGTAGCGGGGTGAAGAATACCCGCGCGGCGTTGCCTTCGCGCACGTCGACCCACAGCATCGACACCTTGTCGCCTTGCTCGGCCTCGACCCGGCGCACCAGCTCGGCCGGTGGCAGCACGCCCTCGGCGCGGACCTCGACCTTGAGCACATCGGCGTTGAAGGCGCGCAGCAACTCTTCCTGGAACGAGTACAGCGCACCGGTGATACCCATCAAGGCCAGCACCAGGCCAGCGGTGATGCCAAACAACCAGTGCAGTTGGAACAGCGTCTTCTTCACCACATCTCTCACCTTGTGTTGCTGCCACCGACCGCGCGGCGTGCATTATGCCTTGATACGCAAAAGCCCCGCTCACAGGTATGAACGGGGCTCGGCGGTGTTTCGTCAGAAGTGGACGCTGGTGGTCAGCAATGCCGTCCTGCCCGCTGCCTGGTTGGCGAAGTGGGTGGAGAAGGCCTTGTCGTAGTACACCTCGTTGGTCAGGTTCTGCACGTTCAACTGCAGGTCGACGTTCTTGGTCAGCTTGTAGGCGGCCATGGCGTCGTAGCGCACATAGCTGTCGACCATGGTGGTGTTGGCCACGCTGCCGTATACGTCATCCACGTAGAATGCACCGCCACCGACGGTCAGCTTCGGCGTGATCGAGTAGGTGGTCCACAGGCTGGCGCTGTTGTTCGGCGTGTTCGGCAGCTGGTTGCCGTCGTTGGCCGCGCCCACCGGGCCGCCGTCGATCTGGCGCGCTTCCATGTAGGTGTAGCCGGCGAACACTTGCCATTTGTCGGTGATCTTGCCGCTGGCCGACAGCTCGATGCCCTGCACACGGGTTTCGCCGACGTTTTCGTAGGTGGTGGTGTTCACCTGGACGCGGGCGTTTTCTTTCTCGGTGCGGAACAGCGCAGCAGCCAGGGACAGACGCTCGTTGAGCAGGTCCCATTTGGTGCCGATTTCGTAGTTGGTGGTTTCTTCCGGCTCCATGTCGCTGCTCAGCAGGTTGCCGCTGCGATCAGTGGTGTTGCCCAGCGGGTTGCCTTCAGTGCCTTCGCCGAGCATCGCACCTGGTGGGGTGGCGGAGGTGGCGTAGGACACGTAGATGCTGCCGTTGTCGGCCGGTTTCCACACCAGGCCCAGCTGGCCGGTGACGAACTCACTGGTGTCCTTGCCCTTGGAGACGACGCCCTTGGTACTTACCGCCGTGCTGCCGTTGGCGTTGTAGCCACGGAACTGAGTGTCGAAGTGATCGTAACGCAGGCCCATGTTCAGCAGCCACTGTGGCGACAGTTCGAGGGTGTCGAACACGTAGATGGCCCGGGTGTTGCTCTTGGTATTGGTGCCGGCGTAGTTGCGCGAGATTGCACCGTTCCACGGATCATCCGGGTTCGGGTTGCTCAGCGAGGTGCAGTTGTAGCCGCTGGTAGCACCGATCATGCCTGGGGTGCAGTTGGTGTTCGCTGCGCCACCGGGGACGGTGTCGGTGTTGACGTCGTAGGTTTCACGGTCGCTTTCTTCACGGCTCAGCTCGATACCGGTGGCGAAGCTGTTCTTCAGGCCACCGAGGTAGAACTCGCCGAACAGATCGGTCTGGTTGGTGGTAGTGGAGGTGTTGCCAACGCGGGTGTTGGCGCGGCGCCAGACGCTGCCATTGTTGACGTTGCCCTTGCTGTCGTCGGGCTGGGTCAGGATGTAGTCCTGCATGCTGTTGCCGTGACGGAAGGTGTTCTTGATGGTCAGCGCTTCGCTCAGGTCGTGCTCGATGGCGAAGGTGGCGATGTCGACACGGGTCTTGCGGAAGTCGCGGTCGGTCAGGCCGTAGAAGTTGTCGCTGTCGCCACCGTCGTTCGGCTTGCTCGGGTGAGCAGAGGTGCGCGCGGCGCTGCCAGCGGTGGGAATAGTGTAAGGAATGCCCGAGTCAGGCAGGTCATCACTTTCCAGGTGGTAGTAATCGAGGTTGACGCGGGTCGCGGTGCCCAGGCCGAAGGCCAGCGACGGGGCGATACCCCAGCGGTCGTAGTTGACCTTGTCACGCCCGGCGACATTGCTTTCGTGGGTCATCAGGTTCAGACGCCCGGCGACGGTGTCGCTGAACTGGTAGTTGCCATCGAAGGTGTAACGCTGGGTCTGGTCGCTGCCCCAGGTCCAGGCACCGTCGAGCGAATTGCCCAGGTGCGCGCGCTTGCTCACCAGGTTGATGGTGCCGCCGGCAGCGCCGCGGCCGCCGATGGCCGAGTTCGGGCCCTTGGCCACTTCGACCGATTCGATGGCGAAAATTTCGCGGGTCTGGGCGCCAGTGTCGCGCACGCCGTCCAGGTAGGTGTCACCCTGGGCGTCGAAGCCGCGGATGAACGGGCGGTCGCCTTGCGGGTTGCCGCCTTCGCCGGCACCGAAGGTGATGCCAGGCACGGTGCGCAGGGCGTCCTGCAGGGTCAGGGCATTGGTGTCCTTGATCACTTGCTGCGGGATGACGGTGACCGAGCGCGGGGTGTCCACCAGCGGTGCGGTGTACTTCTGCGAGGAGGCCTTCTCGACCTTGTAATCGGTGCTGGCCTGCTCAGCCTTGCCATTGACGCTGGTGGCGTCGAGGGTGATGGCGCTGCTGGCAGCCGGGTCAGCGGCGTAAGCGCCGGAAGCGCTGAGGGCGACACCGATGGCCGAGACGATCAGGCGTGGTGAACTCACTGCAGATGGTACGTGACGCATTATTGTAGGCCTTCCCCAAGGTGTGAAGGCCGCGAATGTTAATGTAAGGATTTGTAAGGCACAATTGAGACTCGTTACCATTCGCTATAAATTTACAATCTTTACATGTTCTCTTTACGTTTTATGGACGCTGAATCGTCTATGGCCTTGCCAGGGCTTGTGCTGGGTAAAAGGGAATCAATATCATTGACGCTTTACAGATCTTAACGGTGCCGCCGCCATGCTGCTTCATATCCCCGGGTTGTTTGACGCCGATGAACTGGCCCGTATCCGCGAGGCGCTGGAGCAGACCGACTGGGCCGACGGCAAGGTCACGGCCGGCTATCAGTCGGCCAAGGCCAAGCACAACCTGCAATTGCCGGAAGGGCACCCGCTGGCCAAGGAAATCGGCAGCGCACTGATCGATCGCTTGTGGCAGACCCCGCGTTTCATGTCGGCGGCCTTGCCACACAAAGTGTTCCCGCCACTGATCAATTGCTACCGCGAGGGCGGCAACTTCGGTTTCCACATCGACAATGCCCTGCGCCAGCCCAAGGGCAGCGCGGAACGGGTGCGCACCGACCTGTCCTCGACCTTGTTTCTCAGCGACCCGGACAGTTACGACGGCGGCGAACTGGTAATCCAGGACACCTACGGTGAGCAGCAGGTCAAGCTGGCGGCCGGCGACCTGGTGCTGTATCCGGGCACCAGCCTGCACAAGGTCAACCCGGTGACCCGTGGCGTGCGCTATGCGGCGTTCTTCTGGACCCAGAGCCTGGTGCGTGAGGACAGCCAGCGCGCGCTGCTGTTCGAGATGGACAATGCCATCCAGCAGCTCACCGCCGATGTGCCGGACCACCCGTCCTTGCTGCAGCTGACCGGCACCTACCACAACCTGCTGCGCCGCTGGGCCGAGGTCTGAGCCATGTCCTATCAGCTGCGTCGTGAAGAAGTGGTGGATGCTGCCGGCCTGCAGGCCATGCTCGAACACAGCCCTGGCAAGGCGGCCCAGGCGATCCTGGCGGCTGCGGGGCAGGGCATGGTCGAGGCGCAGCTGCTGCTCGGGCAGATTCTGCTCGACGGCCGTGGTATCGAGCAGGACGCCGGTGTTGCCCGGCGCTGGTTCGGCATTGCGGCACAGGGCGGCAGTGCCATGGCGCACAACATGCTCGGTCGTTGCCTGGAGCATGGTTGGGGGGGCGAGGTGAACCTGGCGCAGTCGGCCATTCACTATGCCAGGGCGGCCGATGCCGGCCTGGATTGGGGGCTGTACAACCTGGGCAACCTGCTGGCCACCGGGCGTGGGCTACCCGCCAACCAGGCCCAGGCGCTGAGCTGTTACGAGAAGGCTGCGCAGATGGGCCATGCCAAGTCGATGAACTTGTACGGGCGTTACCTGGAGCACGGCATTGCCACCGCGCCGAGCCCGGTGCGGGCGGTGCGCTGGTATCGGCGCTCGGCCGAAGCGGGGGATTTCCGCGGCATGTTCAGCCTGGCGATGGTGCTGGCCGAGCGGGGGGACATGGCAGAAGTCGGGGCTTGGCTGGAGCGCGCGCGGGTCGAGGGCAACCTGAGCTTTCTGCGTAGCGCCTTGGTGACCTTGCAAGGGGCGGGGCCAGTGTTGATGGCGTTTGCGCAGCGATATGCCGAAGAGATCGAACGGCGCGGGGAGTGATCAGTGGCCTGGGACGGCTAGCCATTCGAGGGGGGCGTTCCAGGTTCTTCCCAGGGGGACACGGAAGCAGAGTCGCGTTGCACCGCGCAAGTCATACGACTGCGGTTCTCTTGCGATTCATCACCTGGAGGTCACCATGACGACAATCAATCTGCAGCAATCATTCACGGCGAGGTTGGAGGGGCAAGACAACAGCAAACAGAGCGTGCCGATCATGCTAATCGAACGGCAATTGCTCGAAGTGGACAGCTCCGGATGGCTCTGTCTGCCAGCAGGCGATACGGTGGGGCTGAATTTCTTGCCGGCCACGTTGCGTTTCGATTTTCTTGGTCAGCATGGCGACAGTTGCCATTACCGGGTCAGTTGCGCGACCAGGAATTCGCATTATTTCGAGCGACATCTGGATTGCAGCAGCAACGGTTACCTAGGCTTCTACAGTTCGTCGGCGGGTGATGTATTCTGGAAAATCGATGTGATCAACGGTTCGGCGAGCGGCGTATCGCCTGTATTCAACCTGCGTGATCACCGCGGGCGCGGGGTAACGACGCTGACTGACAGCAGTATTATCCAGGGCAAGATAACCTACCTGGCGGCTTCCGACTCCAGGATGAAGCCCCAGCCCTTCAAGCTGGTTGACTATAAGCCGAGCTGACCCAAGGGAGGCATGAGTCGAGCGCCGCCTGCACGGCGCTTTACCGCGCAGGCGACGCAGATGCTTACAGGTAGTAAGCCTTCAGCGGCGGGAAGCCGTTGAATTCAACAGCGCTGTAGCTGGTGGTGTAGGCACCGGTGGACAGCCAGTACAGGCGATCACCGATGGCCAGGTTCAGCGGCAGGCCGTACTTGTAGTTTTCGTACATGATGTCGGCGCTGTCACAGGTCGGGCCGGCGATGACCACTTCTTCGGCTTCGCCTTTCTTCTCGGTCCAGATCGGGAACTTGATGGCTTCGTCCATGGTTTCGATCAGGCCCGAGAATTTGCCCACGTCGGTGTAGATCCAGCGCTCGACGGCGGTGCGCGACTTGCGCGCGACCAGCACCACTTCGCTGACCAGGATACCGGCGTTGGCGATCAGCGAACGGCCCGGCTCGAGGATGATTTCCGGCAGGTCGTCACCGAAGTCTTCCTTCAGGAAGCGGATGATCTCTTCGGCGTAGGTCTCGAGGCTGTTGGTACGGGTGATGTAGTTGGCCGGGAAGCCGCCACCCATGTTGATCAGCTTCAGCTCGATGCCGTCTTCTTCCTTCAGGCGCTCGAAGATCACCTTGACCTTGGCGATGGCTGCGTCCCACACGCTGATATCGCGCTGTTGCGAGCCAACGTGGAAGGAGATGCCGTAAGGCACCAGGCCCAGGTCACGGGCGAGGATCAGCAGGTCCATGGCCATGTCGGTCTGGCAGCCGAATTTGCGCGACAGTGGCCAGTCGGCCGTGGTCGAGCCTTCGGTGAGGATACGCACGTACACTTTCGAGCCCGGCGCGGCCTTGGCGATGTTGCGCAGGTCGGCTTCCGAGTCGGTGGCGTACAGGCGCACGCCCTTCTCGTAGAAGTAGCGGATGTCCTTGGACTTCTTGATGGTGTTGCCGTAGCTGATACGGTCGGCGCTGACACCACGGCCCAGGACCTTGTCCAGTTCGTAGATCGAGGCGATGTCGAAGCTCGAACCTTTCTCTTTGAGCAGGTCGATGATCTCGACGGCCGGGTTGGCCTTGACCGCGTAGTACACCTTGGCGAACTCGAAACCAGCACGCAGGTCGTCATAGGCCTGGCTGATCATCTGGGTGTCGATGAGTACGAACGGGGTTTCCTGCTTGTCGGCGAACGCCTTCATTTTCTGGAAGGTGTCACGCGCGAAATAGTCTTCGACCTGGATCGACATGCTCAGGGACTCCATGGGCAAACTGAATGATTAAGTGGCTGCAAACTGAACGTCCTCCGTATCCCCACTTTGGTTCGCCTACTCAGTACTTGAGCCGGATGGATCGTTTCCAGCATGGACGTTCGGCGCGCACTTTAGGGCGTGAAGAATGCAGAATCAACTGGCAATCCGGGTGCGATCGTCGTGGATCGGCACGCTACCCGTTGAATAACCGACTCACCTGACCGCCTGATGTTCCCCGGCATGTTTCAAGCGTAAAAAATTGTGGAATAGACCGCGTTGACCCCTTTGCGGGTAAACCCGCTCCTACAGGGTTTTCGCAATTCCTATGGGAGCGGGTTTACCCGCGAAGGGGCCTGTGGTGTTCATATTTATGGCCACAATTTCTGGCACTGGCGTACATGAAAAACACGATAAATTTTTTGTTACCGTCGGGCAGATTTGCCGTTATGGATGAGAAACATTACTATTCGCACCCTCATCCGCCTCCCTGACGACCCCGAACGTGTCCGGACACAAAGGCTTCCTCGACCACTACCATGAGCTGATCGGCACCTGGACGCGCAAGTTGCGCAGTCGTCAGCAGGCCGAGGACCTCACTCATGATGCTTTCGTCCGGGTACTGGAAAGCCCGCGCGAACAGGTCGAGCAGCCCCGCGCCTACCTGCACCAGACTGCCCGCAACATCGCCGTGGACGGGTTTCGCCGCGAAGACCGGCGCCAGGCCGTGGAACTGCAAGCCTTCGACGAAGGCGTGGCCACCAGCGACGACCCGGAAGCCTACGTGCATGCCCTGGAGCTGGCCGACAGTGTCGAGCGTGCACTGGCCGAGTTGCCGCTGAACTGCCGCCGGGTGTTCATCTGGCAGAAGCTCGAAGGCCTGAGCCAGGCCGAGATCGCCGAGCGCATGGGTTTGACCAGGAACATGGTCGAAAAGTATATGATTCGCACGCTCCGGCATCTGCGCGAGCACCTGGACGTGTCAGCACGATGAGTCAGGAGACCTTTCCCATGAAACAGCGCGGTTCCGAGACCGTCCGTGAGCAGGCGGCTGCATGGTTCGTGCGCCTGCAGGACGCGCCACGCGATGCCGCGCTGCAAAAGCAGCTGCGTGCCTGGCTGGCCGCCGACCCTAGCCACCGTGCCGAGTACGATGCCCTGGCCACGGTCTGGAGCGCGGCGGAGCTGATCCCGCGCCAGCGCCTCGAAGCGCTGTGTGAGCCAGGCCCGGTACGCCAGCTGCCGCAGCGGCGCCTGCTGCGCCAGGCACTGGCGGCGAGTGTGGCAGTGGTGGCGCTGGGGCTCGGCTGGACGGGCTGGCACTACCAACAGCTCAATCACCAAGGCCAGCTGCAGACGGCCTTTGGCGAGCGCCGTCAGGTCGCGTTGCCGGATGGCTCGCAGCTTGAGCTCAACGGCGCAACCCAGCTGCACATCGATTTCAGCCCAGGCCGCCGTCGCATTCAGTTGAACGCCGGTGAGGCGATGTTCATCGTCGCCCACGACAGCAGCCGCCCGTTCGTGGTCGACACTGCCCAAGGCAGCGTGACCGTGACCGGCACCCGCTTCGATGTGCGCCTGGACCCGGCAACCACTCGCGTGGCGGTCGAGCAGGGATCGGTGCGTGTGCAGGGCAGTGATACGTCGCTGGCGCAACTTGGCGCTGGTCAGGGTGCCTATATAGATGCGCATGGCCAGGTCGCCGCGCCTTATGCGGTCGACGCCGCCACCCTGACCGCCTGGCGCCAGGGCAAGCTGGTGTTCGACAACGCCACCCTCGCCGAAGTGGTGGCCGAAGTGTCGCGCTACCGCGCCCAGCCCCTGCGCGTGGCACCTGGCAAGGTTGCCCAGTTGCGCCTCTCCAGCACCTTCAGCACCGATGACACGGACGCGCTGCTGCGCGCCTTGCCGAGCATCCTGCCAGTGGCAATCAAGGCCCATGCAGACGGCTCCCGCGAAATAATCGCGAAATAGATTCAGGTTTTTTTCCGCTCGTTCGTCTTCCCCGTCAGCTGCAACTGCCAAGCATTTCCATTTGCATGCGGTTGGCGTTTATTCCTTCTTCCGGATGTTTCGACGACGTGAACAACAACAAACCTTTTCCACGCCTGAGCGCTCTGGCGCTGGCCCTGGCGGTCAGCACCGTGGCCGTCGATGCCCAGGCCGAGCAGGCCGGCAGCATGATCCAGATCCAGGCGCAGCCTTTGGCCTCGGCGCTGAGCCAGTTGGGCCAACAGACCAACCTGCAGCTGTTCTTCAGCCCTGAACTGGTAGCCGGCAAGCTGGCCCCGGCCGTGTCCGGCAACCTGGCGCCCGAGCAGGCCTTGCAGCAACTGCTGCAGGGCAGCGGGCTGACGTACGAGAAGTCCGAAGACACGGTGGTAGTGAAGCCAGCCCAGCCTGCCGGCACGCTCACCACCGGCAGCCTGGAGCTGGCGCCCACCGACGTGAAGGTGGTCGGTGACTGGCTGGGCGATGCCGACCAGGCGGTGGTGCAGAACCACCCAGGCGCACGCACCGTGGTCCGTCGTGAGGCGATGGAGGAGAAGGGCGCGATGAACGTGCGCGATGTGCTGCGCGGCATCCCTGGGGTGCAGGTACAGGACAGCAACGGCACCGGTGGCAGTGACCTGTCGCTGAACGTTGGCGTGCGTGGCCTGACCTCGCGCCTGTCGCCGCGCTCGACCGTGCTGATCGACGGCATTCCGGCAGCCTTTGCGCCCTATGGCCAACCGCAGCTGTCGATGGCACCGATCTCCTCGGGCAACCTCGACAGCATCGACGTGGTGCGCGGTGCCGGCTCTGTTCGTTACGGCCCGCAGAACGTCGGCGGGGTGATCAACTTTGTTACCCGGGCGATTCCCGAAAAGGCATCGGCAGAACTGTCCACCACGCTGGAAACCTCCCAGCATGGCGGCTGGAAACACACCGAATCGGCGTTCGTCGGTGGCACCGCCGACAACGGCATGGGTATGGCCTTGCTGTACACCGGCGTGAACGGCAACGGCTATCGCGAGAGCAACAACGGCAATGACATCGACGACGTCATCCTCAAGACCCACTGGGCACCGACCGAGGTCGACGAGTTCTGGCTCAACTTTCACTACTACGATGGCCGTGCCGACATGCCCGGCGGCCTGACCCAGGCCCAGTACGACAGCAACCCGTACCAGTCTCTGCGCGACTACGACTACTTCGCCGGCCGGCGCAAGGACGTGTCGTTCAAGTGGCAGCGCCAGCTCGACGATGCCACCCAGTTCGAAGTACTGACCTATTACACCGACAGCTTCCGTGGTAGCGCCATCGCCGCGCGCGACATGAAGACCCTGTCGTCGTACCCGCGCAACTATCACACCTTCGCCATCGAGCCACGGGTGTCGCGGATCTTCTTCGCCGGTCCTACTACCCAGGAAGTCAGTGTCGGCTACCGCTACCTGAAAGAAGCCATGCGCGAGCAGTCGACCCGCCTGGCGCTGATCGACAACGTGCCGACGCCCACGCCGACCTCCGACGGCCACGTGTTCCAGGACCGCAGCGGCGGCACCGAGGCCAGCGCCTACTACATCGATGACAAGATCGATGTCGGCAACTGGACCATCACCCCGGGCATCCGCTTCGAACACATCAATACCGACTGGCGCGACCGCCCGGTGCTTGGCGCCAACGGCCAGCCGGTACCGGAGAAGAACCGCAGCATCACCAGCAACGAGCCATTGCCAGCGCTGAGCGTGATGTACCACGTCTCCGATGCCTGGAAGGTGTTCGCCAACTACGAGACTTCGTTCGGCAGCCTGCAGTACTTCCAGCTGGGCCAGGGCGGCACCGGCAACAGCACGGCCAACGGCCTGGAGCCGGAAAAAGCCAAGACCTACGAGCTCGGTACCCGTTATGACAACGGCGGCTTCGCCGGTGAGCTGACGGCGTTCTACATCGACTTCGATGACGAGCTGCAGTACATCAGCAACGACGTGGGCTGGACCAACCTCGGCGCGACCAAGCACCAGGGCATCGAGGCCTCGGTGCGCTACGACCTGGCTGGGCTGGACCCGCGCCTGGAAGGCGTGTCGGTGAACGGTGGCTACACCTATACCCGGGCGACGTATGAAGGGGATATTCCCGGCTTCAAGGGCCGTGACCTGCCGTTCTATTCACGCCAGGTGGCCACTGCCGGGGTGCGCTATGCGATCAACCGCTGGACCTGGAATCTGGATGCCTACGCCCAGTCCAAGCAGCGTGCGCCGGGGACCGGGATCAACGCCGATGGCAGCTTCAATGGTGACTACATCACCGAACCGACTGCCGATGGGCAATACGGGGATATTCCGGGGTATGTGACCTGGCATGCCCGTGGCGGGTATGAGTTCGGGCCGCAGCTGTCCAACCTGAAGCTCGCGGCGGGGGTGAAGAACCTGTTCGACAAGCAGTACTTCACCCGCTCCAGCGACAACAATGCCGGCATCTATGTCGGTGAGCCGCGGACCTTCTATGTGCAGGCCAGTGTAGGGTTCTGATCCGAGATTGCCGGGGCCGCTGTGCGGCCCCAGCGATTACGAAGCCACCGCCTCAGCCGGCGACACGATGCTGGTCTTCGCCCCCCGCGAGCGCCCCGAGCTCAAATAAGCCGCAATCGACTCCTGTGTCACCTCACCCAGGAACACCTGCTCCGCATCCAGCACCGGCAACCAAGCCCGGTTGAACTCATACATCCGCGACAATAAAATGCGCAGATGCTCGTCATGCGATGCCGTGGCATTGAACGGCCGCAGGAAGTCGCCACAGGTGCCTTGCTGGCGGTGCATGTCACGCCGGCGCACATAGCCCAGCGCCTTGTTCTGCCCGTCGGTCACCACCACATAGCGGCGGTCGTGCTCGTCGAGCAGCTCCAGCGCATCGTTCACCGGCGTCTGCGGGCTCACCGACGGCGCGTTGTCCGCCGCATCCTCGGCACGCACCAGCAGCAGGCGCTTCAACGTGCTGTCCTGGCCGACGAAGTTGCTCACGAAGTCATCCACCGGGTGCGCCAGCAGGGTGTCCGGGTGGTCCAGCTGGAGCAGCTTGCCGGCGCGGAAGATAGCGATCTTGTCGCCCAGCTTGATCGCCTCGTCGATGTCGTGGCTGACCATGATCACGGTCTTGTTCAGCGCCCGCTGCATCTCGAAGAACTCGTTCTGAATCATCTCGCGGTTGATCGGGTCGACCGCGCCGAATGGCTCGTCCATCAGCAGCACCGGCGCTTCCGCTGCCAGTGCGCGGATCACGCCAATGCGCTGCTGCTGGCCACCGGACAGCTCGCGTGGGTAGCGCTGCAGGTACTGCTTGGGTTCGAGCTTGATCATGTGCATCAGCTCGCGGGCGCGGTCGTGGCACTTCTGCTTGTCCCAGCCGAGCAGGCGCGGCACCACCGTGATGTTCTCCTCGATGGTCATGTTGGGGAACAGGCCGATCTGCTGGATCACGTAGCCGATGTGCCGGCGCAGGGTCACTTCGTCCAGCGCGCTGGTGTCTTCGCCATTGATCAACACCTGGCCGGAGGTTGGCGTGATCAGGCGGTTGATCATCTTCAGCGTGGTGCTCTTGCCGCAGCCCGAAGGGCCGAGGAACACGCAGATTTCGCCTTCGTTGACGGTGAGGCTTACCGAGTCGACGGCTTTGACGTCCTTGCCGTTGACGTTGAAGGTCTTGCTGAGGTTCTTCAGTTCGATCATGAGCGCAGTCCTTCTGGAGTCAGGGCACGTTGCAGGGTTTGCAGGAGCAGGTCGGCGATGATCGCCAGCAGGCTGACCAGCACGGCGCCGACCAGCAGCATCGACATGTCGCTGCGGCTGATGGAGGTGAGGATAAGCACGCCCAGGCCGCCGGCGCCGATGGTGGCGGCGATGGTCATGACGCCGATGTTCATCACTACGGCGGTGCGCACGCCGGCGAGGATCACCGGCACCGCGATCGGCAGCTCGACCATGCGCAGGCGCTGGCCGAAGGTCATGCCGATGCCGCGCGCCGCTTCACGGATGCCGGGCTCGACGTTGGTCAGCGCCAGGTAGGTGTTGCGCAGGATCGGCAGCAGTGAATAGAGGAACACCGCAGTGATTGCCGGCAGCGGCCCGAGGCCCTGGCCGAACTTGGAGTAGAACGGCAGCAGCAGGCCGAACAGGGCGATCGAAGGGATGGTCAGCAGCACCGTGGCACTGGCCTGAAGCGGGCCGGCGACGGCCGGGAAGCGGGTCATCAGAATGCCCAGCGGCACGCCGACGAGGATCGCCAGGCTGACGGCAACGCCCACCAGCATGATGTGCTGCCAGGTCAGCTGCAGCACCTGGGCCCAGTCGAGGTGGGCGAACGTGTCGAGCAGGCTCATGGCTGTACCTCGCTAGGCATTGGGTGCTCGCGCAGGAAGGTGGCGGCCACCGTGGTCGGGTTCTGGTGTTCGACGTCGACCTTGGCATTGAGCTGGCGCATGGTTTCGTCATCCAGCTGCTCGGCCAGGGGCTTGAGCAGGCCGACCAGTTTCGGGTTGGCGTCGAGCACCTGTTTGCGCACCACCGGGGCGGCGGTGTAGTCGGGGAAGTAGTGCTTGTCGTCTTCCAGCAACTTGAGGTTGAACGCGCTCAGGCGGCCGTCGGTGGTGTACACCAGGCCCGCGAACACCTGGTTGTTGTGCATGGCGGTGTAGACCAGCCCGGCATCCATCTGGCGGATGTTGGCGCGGCCCACTTGCAGGTCGTACATCTCCTTCAGGCCGACCAGGCCATCCGGGCGGTTGGCGAACTCGGTGTCCAGTGCCACCAGGTGCTTGCGCTGACTTTCGTCACGCAGTACCTGGTTGAGGTCGCTGATGGTGTTGACCTGTGGATAAGCCTCGGCGACCTGCTTGGGCAGGCCCAGCGCGTAGGTGTTGCTGAACTTCGACGGGGTCAGCCAGATCAGGTCCTTCTTCGCGTCCAGTTCCTTGACCTTGGCGTAGGTGGCTTCGGCACTGGGCATGCGCTCGTCGATATGGTTGTACGAGACCAGCGACACGCCGGTGTATTCCCACATCAGGTCGAGCTGGCCGGTTTCCTGGGCCTGGCGCGCGATGCTGCTGCCAAGGCCGGAGGTGACACGCACGTCGAAGCCGTTGGCGCGCAGGTATTGCGCGGTGATTTCAGCGAGCACGGTCTGCTCGGTGAACACCCGCGCGCCGATGCGGATCAGGGGTTTTTCGGCTGCCTGGGCAAATCCTGCGAACAGCAGGGCCGCGCCCAGCAGCAAGGCGATTCTCTTGTTCATACGTTCCCTCTTGTTATCCAGCCAAGCCACGTTCCAGCCAGCGCTTGCTGGCGAAACTCACCGCCGCGTCCAGCACCAATGCCAGCAAAGCGGTGCAGGCGGCACCGAGTAGCAGCTGTGGCTGGTTGTTCAGGGCGATGCCGGGGAAGATCAGGCTACCGAGGCTGTTGGCGCCGATCAGGAAGGCCAGTGGTGCGGTGCCCACGTTCAGCGCCAGGGCCACGCGCACGCCGCCGACGATGATCGGCACGGCGTTGGGCAACTCCACCTGCCAGAGTTGCTGGCGCGGGGTCATGCCGATGCCGGTGGCGGCTTCCTTGAGCGAGGCGGGGACGTTTTTCAGGCCCTCGTAGGTGTTGCGCACGATGGGCAGGAGGGAGGCGAGGAACAGCGCGAAGATCGCAGGCCCGGCGCCGATGCCCAGGATACTCAGGGCGATGGCCAGAACGGCCAAAGGGGGGATGGTGTTGCCAACGTTGAAGAACTGCATGAAGCGCTCGGCCTTGTCGACCCGGTGCGGTCGACTGAGCGCAATGCCAGCGGGGATGCCCACGGCCAGCGCCGCCGCCATCGAAGCCAGCACCAGTACCAGGTGCGCTTGCAGGTAGAACCCAAGATCGTCGCGATAACGCGCGATCGTGTCGATGCCGATCCAGTGGATCAGCAGGGCCAGGATGACGAGCACGGTGGCGCATCCCAACAGCCCTTTTCCGTAGCGTGTAGCCACAGGCGGACTCCTTGTGTTGTCGGCGAGCACACTTCTTGTAAGCCGGCCGGTCCTGGCGGCAGAGGGTGTGTTCGCGAGTAGCAGCGTGAGGCAACCGAAGGCTGCGATCAGGCCATGAGCCGAACCCCGTCGGGCCCGAAAATGCTGATGAAACCAGTCCCCAACCGAAGCGGGTTGCAGGGGAGTGGACGTCTCCGTGGGCGTAAAGGTTCCCATCTGGGGCGGCATTTGGCCAGCGTTAATCACTGGCGTGTTAGAAATATCACGCGAAAAATAAGCGCTTTTCCTACATCATGGCGTTGAATTACCTGCTATCGAGCCGTTTGCCCCGCCGAGCAATATCTGCTTTGAAATTCTCTCGATATTCACTTGAGGGAATATTCCTTAGAGGGTATTTTGTGGTGTGGTCTATAAGGATGTGCCCGGAATTCATGACCGAATTCAAGGCGTTGGCACTGGAGGTTCAGGATGAGCTGCTGGCTCAACTCCATCTGCTTGCCTGCCGCGGCCCGGCTCTGGGGCGACCCCGTGTGGATTCCTTGAAAGGCTCAAGGCATTCGAACATGAAAGAGTTGCGATTCAGTGTCGGCGATGGAGTGTGGCGGGTAGCGTTCGCCTTTGATCCATCACGTTGTGCGCTGCTGTTGGTAGCCGGCGATAAGGCAGGCATTAGTGAGCGTAGGTTTTACCGCAGCCTGATCGGTCGTGCTGACGCGCGTTTCGAACGGCATCTGTACAGAGATTGAATGATGAAAACACTCGATGAGGTTATGAACGAGCTTTCGCCTGAGCGTAGAGCCAGGGTTGAAGCCCGCGGTCGTGAACTGATCCGTGAAGAAATGACCTTGCAAGCATTGCGCAGGCAACTGGCAGTCACCCAGGAAGGGCTGGCGGAGCGTATGGATATCCGTCAGGGCAATGTTTCGAAAGTGGAGAAGCGGAGTGACATGTTGATTTCCACCTTGCGCAGCTATGTGGAGGCACTGGGCGGGACTTTGGAGCTGGTTGCGCATATTCCAGGGCGCCCCCCCGTCACGCTTGACGGTTTCCTTGAGGAGCAGGAACAACGCGCTTAGTTCCTGCAATGGACCGGTTGGGGGATCAAATTTTGGTCCCCGCCCAACTTCAGGTATGATATCGCCCCTTTCAAATCCCCCAGTCAGGCGATTTCCCATGACCAACCAGGCCGCCGAAGTCGCGAAGCGCCGCACTTTCGCAATTATTTCCCACCCCGACGCCGGTAAGACCACCATCACCGAGAAGCTCCTGCTGATGGGCAAGGCCATTGCCGTCGCCGGTACCGTGAAGTCGCGCAAGTCCGACCGCCACGCCACCTCCGACTGGATGGAAATGGAGAAGCAGCGCGGCATCTCCATCACCACCTCGGTGATGCAGTTCCCGTACCGCGAGCACATGATCAACCTGCTCGACACCCCCGGCCACGAAGACTTCTCGGAAGACACCTACCGCACCCTGACCGCGGTGGACTCGGCGCTGATGGTGCTCGACGGCGGTAAAGGTGTAGAGCCGCGGACCATCGCCCTGATGGACGTGTGCCGACTGCGCGACACGCCGATCGTCAGCTTCATCAACAAACTCGACCGTGACATCCGCGACCCGATCGAACTGCTCGACGAGATCGAAGCCGTCCTGAAGATCAAGGCCGCGCCGATCACCTGGCCGATTGGTTGCTACCGCGACTTCAAGGGCGTGTACCACCTGACCGGCGACTACATCGTGGTCTACACCCCAGGCCACGGCCACGAGCGCACTGAAGCCAAGATCATCCAGAAGCTGGACTCCGACGAGGCTCGCGCGCACCTGGGCGACCAGTACGATTCGTTCGTCGAGCAGCTGGAGCTGGTACAGGGCGCCTGCCATGAATTCAACCAGGAAGAGTTCATCAACGGTCAGCTGACCCCGGTGTTCTTCGGTACCGCACTGGGTAACTTCGGTGTCGACCACGTGCTTGATTCGGTCGTCGACTGGGCACCGCGCCCGCTGGGCCGCGTGGCTCACGAGCGGACCGTCGAGCCTGTGGAAGAGAAATTCACCGGCTTCGTGTTCAAGATCCAGGCGAACATGGACCCGAAACACCGCGACCGTATCGCCTTCATGCGCATTTGCTCGGGCAAGTACGAAAAGGGCATGAAGATGCGCCATGTGCGCCTGAACAAGGACCTGCGCATTGGCGATGCACTGACCTTCTTCTCCTCCGAACGTGAGCAACTGGAAGAGGCCTATGCTGGCGACATCATCGGCCTGCACAACCATGGCACCATCCAGATCGGCGACACCTTCACCGAAGGCGAGTCGCTGGGCTTCACCGGTATCCCGCACTTCGCCCCGGAGCTGTTCCGCCGCGTGCGCCTGAAGGACCCGCTGAAATCCAAGCAGCTGCGCCAGGGCCTGCAACAGCTGGCCGAAGAAGGTGCGACCCAAGTGTTCTTCCCTGAGCGCAGCAACGACATCATCCTCGGAGCGGTCGGTGTGCTGCAGTTCGACGTGGTCGCCAGCCGCCTGAAGGAAGAGTACAAGGTCGAGTGCGCCTACGAGCCGATCACCGTGTGGTCGGCCCGCTGGATCGCTTGCGACGACAAGAAGAAGCTCGAGGAATTCCAGAACAAGGCCATGGAAAACCTGGCCATTGACGGTGGCGGTCACCTGACCTACCTGGCGCCGACCCGGGTCAATCTGGCGCTGATGGAAGAGCGCTGGCCGGACATCAAGTTCCGCGCTACCCGCGAGCACCACTAAGAGCAGCTACAAGTTTCAAGCTGCAAGCTACAAGAAAAAGCGGGCGCGAATTGGCCCGCTTTTTTCTTGCCGCTGTCAGCTTGAGGCTTTGCAACTGACGAATGTCAGTTGCCTGCTTTGATGCTGGTCCAGATCCGCGTGCGGATGCGGTCGATCTTCGCCGGCATCGCCTCCAGCGCGTACAGCTTGCCCATCACATCTTCGCTCGGGTAAATCATCGTGTTGCCCTTCATCGCCGGCTCTACCAGCCCGTCCGCCTTGAGGTTGCCGTTGGCGTACTGCACGTGGTTGCTGATGTTGGCCATCACCTCTGGCTGCAGCAGGTAATTCATGTAGGCATACCCGGCCTTCTCATCCGGCGCATCGGCCGGCATGGCCACCATGTCGAACCACATTGGCGCACCTTCTTTCGGGATCGAATACCCGACTTTCACCCCGTTCTTCGCCTCTTCGGCGCGGTTCTTCGCCTGCAGCACATCCCCCGAGAAGCCCACCACCACGCAGATATCGCCGTTGGCCAGGTCGCCGGTGTACTTCGATGAGTGGAAGTAGCTGATGTACGGCCGCACCTGCATCAGCAACGCCTTGGCCTTGTCGTAGTCGGCCGGGTTCTGGCTGTGGTGCGGCAGGCCCAGGTAGTGCAGGGCGATCGGCAGCAGTTCGGGACCGTTGTCCAGCACTGCCACGCCGCAGCTTTTCAGCTTGCTCATGTACTCGGGCTTGAAGATCAGGTCCCAGGAGTCCACCGGTGCGTTGTCGCCGAGCACCGCCTTGACCTTGTCGATGTTGTAGCCGATGCCGGTGCTGCCCCACAGGTACGGGAAGCCGTACTGGTTGCCCGGGTCGTTGACCTCCAGCGCCTTCATCAGCACCGGGTTGAGGTTGTGCCAGTTGGGTAGCTGCGACTTGTCCAGCGGCTTCAGGGCCTTGCCCTGGATCTGCCGGGCCATGAAATGGTTGGACGGGAACACCACGTCGTAGCCGGAATTGCCGGTCATCAGCTTGCCGTCGAGGGTCTCGTTGCTGTCGTACACGTCATAGGTCGGCACGATGCCGCTGGCCTGCTGGAAGTTCTTCAGGGTGTCGGGCGCGACGTAGCTGGACCAGTTGTAGATCTTCACCGTTTCGGCGGCGCTGGCGAAGCTTGCGGCCAGCATCAGGGGGGCGAACAGGAACATGCGCATATCGGGTTACCTTGCTTTGTCTGTTGTTATCGAAGGCAGGCGATCAGCGGATCAGAAAATCAGAACGTAGGTCTTGCGCACGGTCTCCTGGATGTCCCAGGTGCCGGTGCTGTTGGCCGGTAGCATCAGTGCGTCTCCGGCTTCTATGACCAGGGGCTCGCCACCGTCGGGGGTGAAGGTGCAGCGGCCCTTGATGAAATGGCAGAACTCCTGTTGCAGGATCTGCCGCCGCCAGCGCCCTGGGGTGCACTCCCAGATGCCGGTTTCGACGCCGTCGCTGCGTTCCACGCAGGTGACCGACGTCACTGCCACGGGGTCGCCAAGCGGCACCGCGACCGGGTTGGAGCTGTCAAGCACGGCGCTGTCTGTGTGTTTGAACTGGGTGATGCTCATGACCGGTGGATCCTGTGTCGGGGAAAGGGAAGTCAGTGCATGAAACCTTCCATGAAGTCCGCTAGCGAGCTGGCCAGGCGCCGCCTCCAGGGCGCGCTGGCGGGGTTGGCGAGGGTCCGGTCCTCGTGGACGAAGCTCTGGATGATCGCGTTGTAGCCGAGCCAGCGGCAGGGCTCGGGCGGCCAGCTGGCCAGGCTCGATACCGGGCGGTTGTCGAGCACCCAGGGTTGCGCGGTCAGCTGGTTGTGCTGGTTGAGGATCAGCGCCGCCAGCGTGCGGCCGCCGAGGTTGGTGGCACCGACACCTTCGCCGCCATAGCCGCCGGCCAGGGCAATGCCGCGCTGGCGGTCACAGAGCATATGCGGGCGAAAGCGCCGCGCCATGCCCAGGTTGCCGCCCCAGGTGTGGGTGATGCGTGCGTGCTTGAGCTGCGGGAACAGTTCGCCGAACAAGTAGCGGCGCAGCTCGATTTCGTGCTCGTCGAGGTTGAAGTTTTCGCGCAGGCGGCCGCCGAAGCGGTAGCCGCCGCGGGCGCCGAACACCAGGCGGTTGTCGGCGGTACGCTGGCCGTAGGTGACCTGGCGGCTGCTTTCGCTGAAGGCCTGGCCTTGGCTGAGGCCGATCTGCTCCCAAGTCGATTCCGGCAGCGGCTCGGTGGCCACCAGCAGGCTCTGCACCGGCAACTGGTGCTTGCCCAGCGGCGGCAGGCTGGCGGCGTAGCCTTCGACCGCAGGCACCATCCACTGGCAGCGAATGCGCGCCAGGGGCGAGCGCACTTCGCCGGGCTGCCAGTCGATGGCTGGGGTGTTCTCGTAGATCGTCACGCCAAGCGCCTCCACCGCCCGGGCCAGGCCACGGGCCAGCTTGGCCGGCTGGATGGTCGCGGTGTGCGGGCTGTAGATTGCGCCGTAGGCATTGCTGACCCGCAGTTGCGCGTCCAGCTGCTCGGGGCGCAGCCAGCGATAGTCGTCCTCGGTCATTCCCTGGCGATAGAGATCGTCGAGATAGGCGCGCAGGCTGCGTTCCTGCTCTGGGTAACGCGCGGCGCAATACAGCACACCGCCTTTGCGGTAGTCGCAGTCGATGCCTTCGCGTTGCAGCACGCTGTGCACCTCATCCGGAATGCCATGCAGCAGGTCGATGCTGGCGCGGCGCTGCTGCGGCGACAGGGTGGCGAGCAGTCGGTCTTCACCGAGCAGGTTGCCCATCAGCCAACCACCATTGCGCCCCGAGGCGCCGAAGCCGGCGATGTTGGCCTCGATCACCGCGATGTTCAGGTGCGGCGCCTGGCGCTTGAGGTAGTAGGCGGTCCATAGCCCGGTGTAGCCGGCGCCGATGATGCACACATCGACTTCGAGGTCCTGGCGCAGGGCCGGGCGCGCGCACAGCGGCTCGTCGAGCTGGTCCATCCACAGGCTGAGCGTGCGCAGGGGTTGCATCGGGTTTTGCTCCACATCCGTCAAGGTCTGTGGGCGATGCTAGTGGTGTCGGCCAGCGCCTGTCTTACGTGCGTGCACGCAGGGAAATTTGTTTCAGATAGGCCTTGGGGGTGAGGCCGGTGTGCTCGCGGAAGCACTTGTAGAACGCCGAGAGCGAGTTGAAGCCAGCGTTGAACGCCAGGTCGTCGATCGGTGCCTCGACGCTGTCGTCGTCGAGGCTGGCCATCAGGTGTTGCAGGCGTGCCTGGTTGACGTAGCGGTAGAAGCTTTGCCCGAGCACCTGGTTCAGCAGGTAGGAGATCTGGTTGCGGCTGTAGCCGCTGGCGTCGGCCACCTGCTGCAGGTCCAGTTCCGGGTCGAGGTAGGGGCGCTGGCGCTGGAAGTAGTGCTCCAGGTCCTGGGCCATGGTCGACAGCTGCCGTGGCGACAGGCCCAGGCGGCTGGTGGCCGGGCGTGGGCCGCTGCTGACCAGGGCGTTGCCGTTCTGGCGCACCAGGGTGGCGTACTCGTTGACCCGCCAGATCAGGCCGTCCTTGACGGTGATCGCTTCGCTGGACTGGAACGCCACCAGGCCTTCGCCGCCCTGCACCGTGACCTGGTACTGGATGAACGCCGTGCAGCCGTCGACGCGGATGCGGTCGCTGTGGACGATGTCTTCGCCGGCTGCATGGGGCAGGCAGGCGCGCACGTAGTCGCG
Organism: Pseudomonas sp. MN1F; assembly: GCF_009391885.1. GTDB lineage: Bacteria > Pseudomonadota > Gammaproteobacteria > Pseudomonadales > Pseudomonadaceae > Aquipseudomonas. Next base: position 60,418 of record NZ_VZII01000025.1, read on the forward strand.
TAGCTCGACATAGCCGAGCACGCGGTTCTGGAAGAAGTCGTGGTACTGGATGTCGGGGTGGTAGAGCGCGATCACGCCGTCGAGGTCACGGTGCTTCCAGCACAGGTGGTAGCGCAGCACGGTGTCGGCGGTGAGCGGGGTCTGCTCAGGGCCGTCGGGGAGGAGGGTGGCGATCATGGGCTCGATAGTGCATTGCAGAACACCCACGTGCAAGGGGATGCATCTGGCAATTTGCACGGTTCTATCAAGCGGCTAATAACATAACCTGTTGATTTTATTGAAAGTAATTTTTTGATACGAGTGGCATGGCGAGTGCACGGTCTTGTTCACCATCGAACAAGGAGAAAAGCCATGCGCTCGATATTGCTGTGGATGATTGGGGTGCCGATTCCGGTGATCATTCTGATCTGGTTCTTTATGCATTGAGATTCTTGGGGCCGCTTTGCGGCCCATCGTGGATAAATCCGCTTCTACAAGGTGACCGATGCAGGAGCGGATTTAGCCGCGATGAATTTCACACCGATCTAGAGAAATTGCTCGGCATAGTGGCAAGCCACCTGCCGCGTACTTACCTGCCGCAACGCCGGCACTTCCCTGGCACAGCGCTCGGTCGCATACGGGCAACGCTTGTGGAACGCACACCCATCCGGCGGATTAAGCGGGTTGGGCAGCTCCCCGGCAATGCGGATCTTCGGCTTCAGCGGATCGGGGTGAATCGCCGGTGTCGCCGACAGTAGTGCCTGGGTATACGGATGCAGCGGCTTCTCGTAGATGTCCTCCTTCGGCCCCATCTCTGCCGGCCGCCCCAGGTACATCACCAGCACCTGATCGGCCACATGTCGCACCACCGCCAGGTTGTGCGAGATGAACACGTAGGCGGTGTTGAACTCCTTCTGCAAGTCCATGAACAGGTTCAGCACCTGCGCCTGGATCGACACGTCCAGCGCCGAGGTCGGTTCATCCGCCACCAGCACCTTCGGCTGCAACATCATGGCCCGGGCCAGGGCGATGCGCTGGCGCTGACCACCGGAGAACATGTGCGGGTAGCGCTGGTAATGCTCGGGGCGCAGGCCGACCTGTTCCATCATCTTCTGCACTTTCTCGCGCCGCTCGGCTTTGCTCAGCGAGGTGTTGATCAGCAGCGGCTCGGCCAGCTGATCACCGATCTTCTGGCGCGGGTTGAGCGAGGCATAGGGGCTCTGGAACACCATCTGCACGTCGCGGCGCAGTTGCTTGCGCTCGGCCTTGCTGGCGCCCTTAACCTCGGTGCCGGCGATCTGCAACGAGCCGGAGGAGGGCTCTTCGATCAGTGTCAGGGCACGGGCCAGGGTCGACTTGCCGCAGCCGGACTCACCGACCACGGCCAAAGTCTTGCCGGCCTCCAGTTCGAACGACACGCCATTGAGCGCGCGCACCAGGGCGTGGCCCTTGAACAGCCCGCGGGAGACTTGGTAATGCCGGGTCAGCTCCCGGGCAGTGAGAACGACGGCCATCACGCCACCTCCTGGTTCAGCGGGTAGAAGCAACGCACCAGGCTGTGAGCCTGCGGGTCGAGGTGCGGGCGCTGGTGCCGGCAATTGTCCTGCACGTACGGGCAGCGCGGTGACAGCAGGCAGCCAGCCGGGCGGTCGTAGCGGCCTGGGACAATGCCGGGCAGCGTGGCCAGGCGCTCGGCACCGATGCTGTGCTCGGGGATCGCCGCCAGCAGCGCTTCGCTGTACGGGTGGGCAGGCACGTCGAACAGCTCCGGCACCTGGCCGACTTCCACGGCCTGGCCGGCGTACATCACGCACACCCGTTTGGCCGTTTCGGCGACCACGGCCAGGTCGTGGGTAATCAGGATAAGCGCCATATTGCGCTCTTTCTGCAGGTTGACCAGCAACTCCATGATCTGAGCCTGGATGGTCACGTCCAGCGCGGTGGTCGGTTCGTCGGCGATCAGCAGCTTGGGTTCGCCGGCGATGGCCATGGCGATGGCGACGCGCTGGCTCATGCCGCCGGAGAGCTGGTGCGGGTAGGCGTCCAGGCGGCTTTCGGCGGCCGGGATCTCGACTTTCTTCAGCAGTTCCAGAGCACGCTGACGCGCAGCCTTGCCCTTCAGGCCCAGGTGCTGACGCAGCACTTCCTCGATCTGATAGCCGACGGTGTAGCTGGGGTTGAGCGCGGTCATCGGGTCCTGGAAGACCATGGCGATGTCCTTGCCCACCACCTTGCGCCGCTGCCGGCCGCTGAGCTTGAGCATGTCGGTACCGTCGAAGGTGAGCGCATCGGCGGTGATGCGCCCAGGGGCGTCGATCAGGCCCATCAGGGCCATCATGGTGACGGATTTGCCCGAGCCGGACTCGCCGACGATGGCCAGGATCTCGCCGGCGTCCACCGCCAGGTCCAGGCCATCGACCACGGGGACGGCATTGGCGTCGCCGAAGCGCACGTTCAGGTTGTTGATCTGCAACAGTGACATGGCGGTCTCCTCAGGCGGCGTTCTTGAGTTTCGGGTCCAGCGCATCGCGCAGGCCGTCGCCCATCAGGTTGATTGCCAGCACACTGAGCAGAATGGTCAGGCCAGGCAGGCTCACCACCCACCAGGCGCGCTCGATGTAGTCGCGGGCCGAGGCCAGCATGGTGCCCCACTCGGGGGTTGGCGGTTGTACGCCGAGGCCGAGGAAGCCCAGGGCGGCGGCGTCGAGGATCGCCGAGGAGAAACTCAAGGTCGCCTGCACGATCAGCGGTGCCATGCAGTTGGGCAGCACGGTGACGAACATCAGCCGTGGCAGCCCGGCACCGGCCAGGCGAGCGGCGGTAACGTAGTCGCGGTTCAGTTCGCCCATCACCGCAGCGCGGGTCAGGCGCACGTAGGACGGCAACGACACGATGGCGATGGCGATCACCGTGTTGATCAGGCCTGGGCCGAGGATGGCGACGATGGCCACGGCCAGCAGCAGTGACGGCAGGGCCAGCATCACGTCCATCAAGCGCATGATCGAGGGGCCGAGCAGCTGCGGGAAGAAGCCGGCCAGCAGGCCCAGCAGGATCCCCGGGATCAACGACATCACCACCGACGACAGGCCGATCAGCAGCGACAGCCGCGCGCCCTGGATCAGGCGTGACAGCAGGTCGCGGCCGAGTTCGTCGGTGCCGAGGATGAACTGCCAGCTGCCGCCATCGAGCCACACCGGCGGAGTCAGCAGGAAGTCGCGGTACTGCTCGCTCGGGTCATGGGGGGCGACCCATGGCGCGAATAACGCGCAGAACACCACCAGGCACATGAAGGCCAGGCCCATTACCGCGCCCTTGTTGCGCGAGAAGGCGTGCCAGAATTCTTTGTACGGTGAGGGGTAGAGCAGGCTCTGGTCCACCGGGCTGGCCGGTGCGACGGATTTCGGAATCGGGCTAGTCATGGCGAAGGCCTCAGCGCTGATGACGGATGCGTGGGTTGGCCAGGCCGTAGAGGATATCCACGACGAAGTTGACCAGGATCACCAGGCAGGCGATCAACAGGATGCCGTTCTGGACCACGGGGTAGTCACGGGCGCCGATGGCTTCGATCAGCCATTTGCCGATGCCCGGCCAGGAGAAGATGGTTTCGGTGAGCACGGCGCCGGCCAGCAGCGTGCCGACCTGCAGGCCGAACACCGTCAGCACCGGGATCAGCGCGTTGCGCAGGCCATGCACGAAGACCACGCGGGCCGGCGACAGGCCCTTGGCGCGGGCGGTGCGGATGTAGTCCTCGCGCAGCACTTCGAGCATCGACGAGCGGGTCATGCGGGCGATCACCGCCAGCGGGATGGTGCCGAGCACGATGGCCGGCAGGATCAGGTGCATCACCGCGTCCTTGAACGCGCCTTCCTCGTCGCTGAGCAGGGTGTCGATGAGCATGAAGCCGGTCTTCGGCGCGATGTCGTAAAGCAGGTCGATACGCCCGGACACCGGGGTCCAGCCCAGGCTCACCGAGAAGAACATGATCAGGATCAGGCCCCACCAGAAGATCGGCATGGAATAGCCGGCCAGGGAGATCCCCATCACCCCGTGGTCGAACAGCGAACCGCGCTTGAGCGCGGCGATCACCCCGGCCAGCAGGCCGACGACGCCGGCGAACAGCAAGGCGGCGAGGGCCAACTCCAGGGTGGCGGGGAACAGGGTGAGGAACTCGGTCCACACGCTCTCGCGGGTGCGCAGCGATTCACCGAGGTCGCCCTGGGCCAGCTTGCCGACGTAGTCCAGGTACTGGACCGGCAGTGGCTTGTTCAGGCCCAGGCGCTCCATGGCCTGGGCGTGCATCTCGGGGTCGACCCTGCGCTCGCCCATCATCACTTCCACCGGGTCGCCGGGGATCAGGCGTATGAGCGCGAAGGTCAGCAAGGTGATACCGAAAAAGGTCGGTATCAGCAGGCCCAGGCGCCGGGCAATAAAACTCAACATTGTCGGGGTTACCTCATCAACTGGTCACGCAGTGCCGCCGGTGCCCGTGTGGGGTCCCGGCGATCGTTGTTGTTCTACTTCACCCGGGTGGTGGCGAAGTTGTTGTTGGTCAGAGGGTTGATCACGTAGCCCTCCACGTTGTCTCGCATGGCAGTGAACATCTTCGGATGGGCCATGTTGATCCAGGGTTGATCGTCATCGTACACCTTCAAAGCCTCGGCATAGACCCATCGACGTTCATCATCGTTGCTGAGTTCTCGGCCACGGACGATCAGGTCCTGAAATTTTTCATTGCACCAGCGGGCATAGTTCTCACCGTTGCGCGCGGCTTCGCAACTGAGCAGCGGGCCGAGGAAGTTGTCCGGGTCGCCGTTGTCACTGGCCCAGCCAGAGGAAATCAGGTCCGCTTCGCCGGCCTTGGCGCGGCGCAGCATTTCGGCCCATTCCATGACGCGGATGTCGAGCTTGATGCCGATCTTGGCCAGGTCCGCTTGCAGCATCTCGGCGGAAAGCCGCGGATTGGGATTGGTCGGGCCACCGCCGTTACGGGTGTATAGCGTCAACACCGTACCTTCCGGCATGCCCGCCTCCTTCAGCAGAGCGCGAGCCTTGACCAGATCCTGCTTCGGGTTGGTGATCGACACGTTGTTGCCCAGCATGCTGCTTGGGTACGGGTTGATGGCTTCGGTGGCATTGCCTTTGCCGAACAGCTGCTCGATATGTGTCTGGCGATCGAATGCCAGGTTGATGGCTTTGCGCACGCGTACGTCGCTGAGGTACTTGTGCTGTGTGTTCATGGCGATGTAGCCGGTGACCAGCGCATCGGTTTCCGCCACTTTGAACTGAGGGTCGGACTTGATCGATGGCACGTCTGTCGGCTTTGGATACAGCGCCACCTGGCATTCGTTGGCACGCAGCTTCTGCAGGCGCACGTTGCTGTCGGTGGTGATGGCGAACACCAGCGCATCGGCCGGCGGTTTGCCGCGGAAGTAGTCCGGGTTGGGTTTGTAGCGAACCTGGGCGTCCTTGTTGTAGCGCTGGAAGATGAACGGGCCGGTGCCGATCGGCTTGCTGTTGAGGTCACCGGTCTTGCCGGCCTTGAGCAGCTGGTCGCCGTATTCGGCGGAATAGACAGAGGTGAAGGCCATGGCCATGTCGCGCAGGAAGGGCGCTTCGGGGCGGGTCAGGGTGATCACCACGGTATGGTCGTCGGTCTTGCTCACCGACTTGAGCAGCGCCTTGAAGGCCATGCTTTCGAAGTACGGGTAGCCGACGCTGGTCTTGGCGTGCCACGGGTGGTTCGGGTCGAGTTGGCGATTGAGGCTCCACAGCACGTCGTCGGCGTTGAACTCGCGGGTCGGCTTGAAGTAGTCGGTGGTATGGAACTTGACCCCTTGGCGCAGGTGGAAGGTGTAGGTCAGGCCGTCTTGCGAGATGTCCCAGCGTTCGGCCAGGGCCGGCTGGATGTCGGTGGTACCGGGCTTGAAGTCGACCAGGCGGTTGAACACCGTCTCGGCCGAGGCATCGGCGGTGACGGCAGTGGTGTACTGGACGATGTCGAAGCCTTCCGGGCTGGCTTCGGTGCACACCACCAGCGGCTTGGCCGCGAGGTTGCCGGCGGCGCCCAGGATAACCGCTGCCAGGGCAGCGCGGAGCGGTAGCGATGTCATGGAAACTCCCTGCATGCGTTGATTCCAGCGTAGCCGCCACGGCCCGGGTTGAAGCGGGCCGTGGCGCCAGTGGTCAGAGAATGTTGAATGGAATGGTGGTCACTACGCGGAACTCGTCCAGGCTGCCATCGCCCTGGGCCTTGCTGGCGCGGTGGGCGGTGTAGGTGGCGCGGATGCTGGTGTCCTTGAACGGCCCGCTCTGCACGGCGTAGCTGGTGCCGATGCCCCACTCGTAGTGGGTTTCGCCGTCCAGGCCGCGCACGTCGTAGGCGGTGCCGGTGTAGTGGGTGCCGTCGATGCCCCAGCCGCGGGCGTTGTACAGGTTGAACTTGAGGCCTGGCACGCCGTAGGGCGCCATGTTCAGCACGTAGGAGAGCTGCAGGGATTTCTCGTTGGGGCCGTTGAAGTCCGACAGCAGCGAGTTGGCCAGGTAGATGCCGTTGGTTTCGTGCAGGTAGTCGAAGTACTCGTTGCCGTTGACCTGCTGCCAGGAGGCGGTGAGGGTGTGCGCCTGATGGCTCAGGCCGAACGACAGGCTGTAGGTGTCGTTGTCGATCTCGCCCATCTTCTTGCTGCCTTCGTCCACGGTCTTGTAGTAGTTCAGGCCGGTGGTCAGGGCGAGCACGGCGTTGTCGCCGAGCACGTGGTTGGCGCCGAAGTAGTACTGGTTCCAGAAGTCGTCGACCTTGGTGGCGTACAGGCTGGTGGTCAGGCTCTTGAACGGCTGGTAGTTGACCCCGGCGGTGCTGGCGCGGTCGGTCTCGACGCCGGTGGCGCTGTATTCGCTGCGGAACTTGCTCAGGCTCTGTTCGGTGCGTGGCGAAACGCGGTCGAAGGTGCCCAGGTCGAGCGACAGGTTGTCGAACTCGGCGCTGTGCAGGAACGCACCCTGGAAGCTCGACGGCAACGCACGGTTGCCGATGTAGGCGATCATCGGTGTATCCACCGACTGGCGGCCAACGGTAAGGGTGGTGTTGGACACGCGCGCCTTGACGTTGGCCAGGCCCATCTTGCTCCACTGGCCGACCGGGTCGCCGTCGCTGTGGGTGAGTGTTCGGTTGTTCGGCCCGGCGATCGCGGCACGGCCCTGCTGCAGGGCGACGGCGTTGTAGCCGGCGGCCTCGACGGCAAAGCCGACGGTGCCCTGGGTGAAGCCCGAACTGTAGTTGAGGATGGTGCCCTGCACCCAGTTGTCGCGGCTGTGGGTATCGTGGCGGGTGCCGTCGGCCTTGTAGTACTTCCACAGCGGTGCGCGGGTGGCGCGTTCGTGGGCGTACCAGTTGCGCGTGCTGCCGGACAGGCTCTGGCCGTCGATGAAGCCGTTGGCCTCGTCCTGTTCGCTACTGGATTTCAGGCTGAACGGGACGTAGTCCTGGCTCTGGGTGTCGGCCTCTGTCACGGCGCAAAAGGTGCCGATGGATAAGGCCAAAGCGGTCAAGGTGAATAGTCTCAAAGTTAAAGCTCCCTTTCTGTTCTTTTAGTTATTACCTGGCCTTGTGGGCCGGGTTGCTTGCTGCGGTGTTGCCAGGGTTGCCCGGGGTTGCCGGGCAAAAGCGGGGGAGTTGTGTTGGCGATGAGGCCGGCACTGGCTATCGCTTAATCAACACTCACACCGGAAAAGTCATTGCGCCCGAACGGGCTGACCTTGAAATCGGCCACCTTGATGCTCAGCGGCTGGTTCACCGTGGAATGCGCCACCGGGGTGATCGGCACCTGTTGCTTCAGGCGCTGCTGGGCCTGCTGGTACAGCGCCGTGCGCTGCTCGCGGTCGGTGACCTGCTTGGCCTGCTTGACCAGGCTGTCGTACTGCGGGTCGCACCACAGCGAGTAGTTGTTGCTGCCGATGGCGTCGCAGTTGTAGAGGGTGCCGAGCCAGTTGTCCGGGTCACCGTTGTCGCCGGTCCAGCCGATCAGGGCGATGTCGTGCTCGCCGCTCTTCATGCGCTTGAGGTATTCGCCCCATTCATAGCTGACGATGCGCACCTTGAAGCCGAGCTTGCTCCAGTCGGCCTGGAGCATCTCGGCCATCAGCTTGGCGTTGGGGTTGTACGGGCGCTGTACGGGCATGGCCCACAGGGTGATCTCGGTACCCGGCTTGACCCCGGCCTGCTGCAGCAACTGCTTGGCCTTTTGCGGGTCGAACGGTGCGTCCTTGAGGCTGTTGTCATAGGACCACTGGGTTGGCGGCATGGCATTGACTGCCAGTTGGCCGGAGTCCTGGTACACCGCCTGGATGATGGCCTGCTTGTTCACTGCCATGTCCATGGCCTGGCGCACTTCAAGGCGATCAAACGGTGGGTGCTGGGTGTTGTAGGCGATGTAGCCGAGGTTGAAGCCAGGCTGCTGCATGACCTGCAGCTTGCCGTCGGCCTTGAGCGCCGGCAGGTCGGCCGGGCGTGGGTGCAGGGTGACCTGGCACTCGTTGCGGCGCAGCTTCTGGATGCGCACCGACGGGTCGGTGTTGATCGAGAACACCAGGTTGTCGATCTTCACTTCATCCGGCGCCCAGTAATGCTTGTTGCCCTTGAAGCGGATCTGCGAGTCCTTCTGGTAACGCTGGAACACGAACGGCCCGGTGCCGATCGGTTGCTGGTTGATGGCGCTGGGGCGCCCGCTGACCATTAGCTGCTCGGCATATTCAGCAGACAGTATCGAGGCGAAACTCATGGCCAGGTTCTGGATGAATGCGGCATCGACCTTGTTCAGGCTGAACACCACGGTCAACGGGTCGGTCTTTTCGACCCGGGCGATGTTCTTGTCCAGGCCCATGCTGACGAAGTACGGGAATTCGGTAGGGTAGGCCTTACGGAACGGTTGGTCCTTGTCGAGCATGCGGTTGAAGGTGAACAGCACATCGTCGGCGTTGAAATCACGGCTCGGTTTGAAGGCCTTGTTGGCATGGAACTTCACGCCCTCGCGCAAGTGAAAGGTGTAGCGCAGGCCATCGTCGGAGACCTCCCATTTCGTCGCCAGCGCCGGGTGCACCGCCGTGCCGCCGCGTTCGAACTCCACCAGCCGGTTGTAGATCGGCTCGGCGGCGTCGTTGTCGGTGGCACTGGTGTACTGGGCGGTGTCGAAGCCGGCCGGGCTGCCTTCGGAGCAGAACACCAGGTTCTTGGCCTGAAGGGCAGGGGCCTGGCTCAGCAGGCCGAGGGCGAGCAGGGTCGAAAGGTAAGTGACGTGGCGCATGGCGGTTCCTTTTCCAGCTGTTCAAGCCGCCTCGGGGTACGAATGACGGCAACAGTTTGCCGACTCCGTCGCGGGTAGCGTCGGAGTGGGCGCGAGATGCTTGAGGGTGGTGAGGCGGCACCCGCCGTCGATCGGCGGGTGCCGGGATCTACCCTATTTGTCCACGCTGACGCCGTAGAAGGCGTTCAACGCGAACGGGCTGATCTTGAAGTCTTTCACCTTGGCGCTCATCGGCTGGTAGACCGTGGAGTGGGCGATCGGGGTGATCGGCACCTGTTCCTTGAGGATGTGCTGGGCCTTCTGGTACAGCTCGGTGCGCTTGGCCTGGTCGGAAGTGGCCTTGGCCTGCTTGATCAGGTCGTCGTAGGGCTTGTAGCACCACTTGGAGAAGTTGTTGCCGTCGATGGCGTCGCAGCCGTACAGGGTGCCCAGCCAGTTGTCCGGGTCACCGTTGTCGCCGCTCCAGCCGATCAGCATGGCGCCTTGTTCGCCGCCTTTGGAGCGCTTGATGTACTCGCCCCATTCATAGCTGACGATCTTCGCCTTGATGCCGATCTTGGCCCAGTCGGACTGCAGCATCTCGGCCATCAGCTTGGCATTGGGGTTGTAGGGGCGTTGCACAGGCATGGCCCACAGGGTGATCTCGGTGCCTTCCTTGATACCGGCTTCCTTGAGCAACTGCTTGGCCTTCTCGGGATCGTACGGCGCGTCCTTGATGCTGGTGTCATAGGACCACTGGGTGGGTGGCATGCCGTTGACTGCCAGCTGGCCAGCGCCCTGGTAGACCGATTCGATGATCTTCTTCTTGTCCACGGCCATGTCCAGCGCCTGGCGGACTTCCAGCTTGGCCATCGGGTTGGGCTCGTTGCTGCCCTTGATCTTGTCCATCACGTTGTAGGCGATGTAACCAAGGTTGAAGCCGGCCTGCTGTGGCATCTGCAGGTTCTTGTCGGCTTTCAGCGGCTCGATGTCGGCCGGCCGTGGGAACAGGGTGACCTGGCACTCGTTCTTCTTCAGCTTCTGCATGCGCACCGAGGCGTCGGTGGTGATGGCGAAGATCAGGTTGTCGATCTTCACGTCCTCGGGCTTCCAGTAGTCCTTGTTGCCCTTGAAGCGGATCTGCGCGTCCTTCTGGTACTTGCTGAACACAAATGGCCCGGTGCCGATCGGCTTCTGGTTGATGTCGGCGGCCTTGCCGTCCTTGAGCAGCTGGTCGGCGTACTCGGCGGACTGGATGGAGGCGAAGCTCATGGCCAGGTTCTGGATGAACGCGGCGTCCACTTCATTGAGGGTGAACTTCACCGTGTGATCGTCAAGCTTCTCCACCGTGGCGATGTTCTTGTCCATGCCCATGTCGGTGAAGTACGGGAACTCGGTGGGGTAGGCCTTACGGAACGGGTGGTTCTTGTCGAGCATGCGGTTGAAGGTGAACAGCACGTCGTCGGCGTTGAATTCGCGGGTCGGCTTGAAGTAGTCGGTGGTGTGGAACTTGACCCCTTCGCGCAGGTGGAAGGTGTAGGTCTTGCCGTCGTCGGCCACGTCCCATTTGGTTGCCAGGCCCGGGATGACCGCGGTGCCGCCGCGTTCGAACTGGGTCAGGCGGTTGAACACGGTCTCGGCCGAGGCGTCGAAGTCGGTTCCGGTGGTGTATTGCCCCGGGTCGAAGCCGGCCGGGCTGCCTTCGGAGCAGAACACCAGGTTGGACGCGGCCTGGGCCAGCGGGGCGCCGGCGAGCAAGCCTGCACCTAGCAGGAACGGAATGACTGCGTGTTTGAGCATGGTGGCCTCATTGTTGTCATTTTTTGGATTGAGGTGGCCTCGTGAGCCGACCTGCGGATACTTATGCAGGGGGTATTCCCAATGCAACAGGCAGAAGGATAGTTGGCGTCAGGAAAGTAGTACGAGCGTACATGGATGTCGCATACGTATAACTTTCGGCGAAGTTGAACGTTTGCGTGGGCAAAATGATGGCTTTTTGCGGGATGTTTCTGGGCGGGGGAGGGTGTAGGACGCACTTCTATGGTGCGTAGGAAATATCTGATTTTGCTAAATAGGGGCTGCCAAGCAGCCCCCGGCGATCTTCAGGGCATCTGCACTTCGATCAGGCCATCGGCATTCATGCTGACTTCACTGGTCCCCGCTTCGATATCCGGCGCTGGCGCCGCTTCGTCAGCCCCCATGGCCTTCATCGCCATCGGTGCGCTACGCAGGTAAGGGCGCGGGTAACCGGAGCTGTTCAGGTTCAGGCTGACCACTTTATAGCCCTTGCCCCCCAACGCCTCGGTTGCCAGCTGCGCACGGGCCTTGAACGCATTGACCGCATCCTTGAGCAGTTCATCTTCGCTGGCCTTGCGTGTGGCCGGGGCGATGGAGAAGTCCATGCCGCCCATCTTCAGGTCCTGCAGCAGGTCGGCAGTGAGCTGGGACAGGGCCGGGAAGTCGGCACCTTCCAGGCGCAGCTCGGCGCGCTCGCGCCAGCCGGTAATCTTCTGGCCTTTGCTGTCATACACCGGGTAGCTGTTGCGGCTGCCCTGGCTGATCTTCACGTCCTTGACCTGGCGTGCCTGCTGCACGGCCTTGTTCATGGTTTCGGTGATCTGCTTGGCGAGCTTGCCCGGGTCGGTATTCTGCGCTTCGCTGTAGAGGGTCACGACCATCAGGTCGCGCGCCACTTCCTTGCTGACTTCGGCGCGCAGCGATACCTGGTTGTAGCGCGGTTCGTCGGCCGCCAACGCCGGCAGGCTGGCGAGCAGGCCGCAGGACAGGATCAGTGCCGCGCCGTGACGGGTAATGTGCATGTGTTACTCCTTGGCAATAATGGGCGTGGGTTCTGGCCATCCATTCCACGCATGGCCAATCAGACCGGGACCAGTGTAGTGGGTTCAAAAGTGCCACTATGAACGTGTGACAAAGTGTGGCGCTTTGCCGCATTGCTGCAGTGGGGCGCCCGGCTTCGGTATACTCCAGCCGATTTTCCTGGAGCACTCATCGGGAGAGCGCATGCTCGCCGCCGCACAACCGTTGTCCGCAACACGCCAGAACCTCTGGCGCCTGACTGTCATTCGGGTTCTGGTCCTGGCCGCCCAGGCAGGCTCCGTGGGCGTTGCCTACTGGACTGACTTGCTGCCACTGCCGTGGCTTTCGCTGGCCGCGACCCTGGCCCTGTCGTCGCTGCTCTGCGCGTTCACCGCCTTGCGCCTGCGCCTGTCGCTGCCGGTCACCGAAACCGAATATGCCTTGCAGCTGGCCTGCGACCTGCTGATCCACAGTGCCTTGCTGTATTACTCAGGTGGCTCGACCAACCCGTTCGTGTCCTATTACCTGGTGCCGCTGGCTATTGCTGCGGTGACCTTGCCATGGCTGTATTCGCTGATCCTCTCGGGCATCGCCCTGACCGCCTACAGCCTGCTGCTGGTGCAGTTCTACCCGCTCGAGGGGCTGCCGATGGCGCGGGACAAGATGCAGGTCTACGGCATGTGGCTGAGTATCGCCCTGGCCGCAGCCGTGATTACCTTCTTTGCCGCGCGCATGGCCGAGGAGCTGCGCCGCCAGGAGCAGTTGCGTTCCGAGCGCCGCGAAGAAAGCCTGCGTGATGAGCAGCTGCTGGCCGTGGCTACCCAGGCTGCCGGCGCGGCCCACGAGCTGGGCACACCCTTGGCGACCATGAGCGTGCTGCTCAATGAAATGCGCCAGGACCACACCGACCCGTTGCTGCAGGAAGACCTGCAGATCCTTCAGGACCAGGTCAAGCTGTGCAAGGAAACCCTCCAGCAGCTGGTGCGCGCCGCCGAGGCCAACCGCCGCCTGGCGGTGGTCGAACAGGACGTTACCGCCTGGCTCGACGAGGCGTTGAACCGCTGGCACCTGATGCGCCCGGAGGCCAGCTACCGCTTCCAGCGCCTGCGCGACGGCCAGGTGCCGCGCCTGACGCCGCCACCGGACCTGACCCAGGCGCTGCTGAACCTGCTGAACAATGCCGCCGATGCCTGTCCCGATGACCTGCAGGTGACCCTCGACTGGGACGCCCAGGACATCCTGATCAGCATCCGCGACCATGGCCCTGGCGTGCCGCCGGCCATCGCCGAAGCGATCGGCAAACCCTTCATTACCACCAAGGGCAAAGGCTTCGGCCTGGGCCTGTTCTTGAGCAAGGCCAGCGTGACCCGTGCGGGCGGCTCGGTGAAACTCTATAGTCATGAACAGGGTGGCACCCTGACCGAACTGCGCCTGCCCCATGGCACGCGAGGAGATGAATGATGAGCGAAGAAAACCAGGTCGAAGGCGAAGAGCTGCCGCACCTGCTGCTGGTGGACGATGACGCCACCTTTACCCGGGTCATGGCCCGCGCCATGAGCCGCCGTGGCTTCCGCGTGAGCACTGCCGGTTCCGCCGAGGAAGGCCTGATCCTGGCCCAGCAGGACCTGCCGGACTACGCCACGTTGGACCTGAAGATGGAAGGCGACTCGGGCCTGGTGCTGCTGCCCAAGCTGCTGGAGCTGGACCCGGAGATGCGCGTGGTGATCCTGACCGGTTACTCGAGCATCGCCACCGCCGTCGAGGCGGTCAAGCGGGGCGCCTGCAACTACCTGTGCAAGCCGGCCGATGCCGACGACGTGCTGGCGGCGCTGCTGTCGGAGCATGCCGATCTGGACTCTCTGGTGCCGGAAAACCCGATGTCGGTGGACCGATTGCAGTGGGAGCACATCCAGCGCGTGCTGAACGAGCACGAGGGCAATATCTCCGCCACCGCGCGGGCGCTGGGCATGCACCGTCGTACCCTGCAGCGCAAGTTGCAGAAGCGCCCGGTTCGCCGCTGACCTTCTGCTGCCAGTGCCGTCCTCTTCGCGGGTTCACCCGCGAAGAGGACGGCACAGACAGAAACTTGATTTAAAGTCCCGCTCGATCCCCGCATTTCCTGACGCGTTGGCGTATCATTAGCCGCCTAACGGCAACCCCTTCAGGACCGCTTGCGCATGCTCGCCCTTCTTATCCAGACGCTGAACATCACGGCGCCCGTCTTCGCCATGCTGTTCATGGGCGTGCTGCTAAAACGCATCCACCTGATCGACGACAACTTCAACCGCGTCGCCTCGCAGTTGGTGTTCAACGTCTGCATGCCCGCGCTGCTGTTTCTTGGCATCTACCACGCCGACCTGGCCACAGCGGTGCAACCCAAGGTCATCCTCTACTTCGTCGCCGCCACGCTGGTCGGCTTCGCCGTGTCCTGGGGCATGGCCATCTGGCGCAGCCCGTTGGCCGACCGCGGCATCTACACCCAGGGTGCGTTCCGCGGCAACAACGGCGTGATCGGCCTGGCCCTGGCTGCCAGCCTCTATGGCGATTACGGCATCTCCCTGGGTGCGGTGCTCGCCGGCCTGGTGATCCTCATGTACAACTCGCTGTCGTCGGTGGTGCTGGCGGTGTACAGCCCGGACCTCAAGTCCGACCCGTGGAGCATCTGCAAGAGCATCTTCAGCAACCCGCTGATCCTCAGTGTGTTGGTGGCAACGCCGATGGCGTACGGCCAGGTGCCGCTGCCGAACTGGTTGCTGACTTCGGGTGACTACCTGGCGCAGATGACCCTGCCGCTGGCGCTGATCTGCATCGGCGGCACCCTGTCGCTGGCGGCGCTGCGTGACAGCGGCAAGCTGGCCGTCGATGCCAGCCTGGTGAAGATGGTATGGCTGCCGCTGATCGGCACCCTGGGAGCCTGGTTGTGCGGTTTCCGGGGGGCCGAGCTGGGCATCCTGTTCCTTTACATCGGCAGCCCGACCGCGGCGGCCAGTTACGTCATGGCCCGCGCCGCCAACGGCAACCATGAGCTGGCGGCCTCGATCATCGTGATCACTACGTTAATGGCGGCGATCACCACCAATATTGGTATTTTCATCTTGCAGTGGGGCGGATGGATCTAGATCCTTGACTGCAAAACAACAGCAACAACACTGCCTCACTGAGCCAAAGGACACTTCATGCAAGACCAGAGCACGCCCGAGCCGCTGAAGCGCGGGCTGAAGAATCGCCATATCCAGCTGATTGCGCTGGGTGGTGCCGTCGGCACCGGGCTGTTTCTGGGCATCGCCCAGACCATCCAGCTGGCCGGCCCCTCCGTTCTGCTGGGCTACGCCATCGCCGGCCTGATGGCCTTCTTCATCATGCGCCAATTGGGTGAGATGGTGGTCGAGGAGCCGGTCGCCGGCAGCTTCAGCCACTTCGCCCACCAATACTGGAGCGAGTTCGCCGGGTTCGTCTCGGGTTGGAACTACTGGGTGGTGTACGTGCTGGTCGGCATGGCCGAGCTCACGGCCGTGGGCATCTATGTGCAGTACTGGTGGCCGGATTTCCCGACCTGGGCCACGGCGGCGATCTTCTTCGTGGTGATCAACCTGATCAACCTGACCCAGGTGAAGGTGTATGGCGAAATGGAGTTCTGGTTCGCCCTGGTCAAGGTGGTGGCGATTGTCAGCATGATCGGCTTCGGCGCCTGGATGCTCGCCAGCGGTCATGGTGGCCCGGATGCCAGTGTGGCCAACCTGTGGCAATACGGCGGGTTCTTCCCCAATGGCGTGACCGGCCTTGTGATGGCGCTGGCGGTGATCATGTTCTCGTTCGGTGGCCTTGAGCTGGTCGGTATCACCGCCGCCGAGGCCGACAACCCGCGTCAGAGCATCCCCAAAGCGACCAACCAGGTGGTCTACCGCATTTTGATCTTCTACATCGGTGCGCTGGCCGTGCTGCTGTCGCTGTACCCCTGGCAGAAAGTGGTGCAGGGCGGCAGCCCGTTCGTGATGATCTTCCACGAGCTGGACAGCGACCTGGTGGCGACCATCCTCAACATTGTGGTGCTGACTGCTGCGTTGTCGGTGTACAACAGCTGCGTATACGCCAACAGCCGCATGCTGTTCGGCCTGGCCAGCCAGGGTGATGCACCGCGTCAGCTGCTCAAGGTCAGCCGCAGCGGCGTGCCACTGACGGCGTTGGGCGTTTCGGCCTTCGCGACCGGCCTGTGCGTGCTGATCAACTACCTGATGCCCGGTGAGGCGTTCGGCCTGCTGATGGCGCTGGCGGTGTCGGCGCTGGTGATCAACTGGGCCAGTATCAGCATTACCCACCTGAAGTTCCGCAAGGCCAAGCTGGCGGCCGGGATCACCCCGTTTTACCAGAGCTGGGGGCATCCGCTGACCAACTACCTGTGCCTGGCGTTCATCGTGCTGATTCTGGTGGTGATGTACCTGACCCCGCCGATTCGCATCTCGGTGATGCTGATTCCGGCTTGGATTCTGGTGCTCTGGGGCGCTTTCAGGCTGAAGAAGGCTCGGCAGGGGAGATAAGTACAGCGGTCAGTGCTGCCTGCGCCAGGCCCGGGCTGTGGTGTACAGCAACACCGCGCCCAGCACCGGCAGCACATAGAACAGCATCAGCCGCTCCAGCCGCCCGGCCAGCGGCATGCCCATGGTAAACGCTGCCACATGCAGGCCGTAGGCCAGGTACAGGCAGAGGAACACCAGCCCTTCGATGCGGGTGATGCGGTAGCCGGAATAGAACACGGGCAGGCTCAGGGCCGCGACACCCAGCATCACCGGCAGGTCGAACGCCAGCGCATTGGGCGAGATGGTCAGCGGCTCGGGGGTGACCAGTGCCGTCAGGCCGAGCACTCCCAGCAAGTTGAACAGGTTGCTGCCAATCACCGTACCGACTGCAATCTCCCGCTCGCCTCGAATGGCGGCAATCAGCGCGGCGGCAAGTTCAGGCAAGGATGTGCATACGGCGACTACAGTCAGGCCGATGACGCGTTCGGACAGGCCGAGATCGGTGGCCACTTCAATGGCAGCTTCCAGCAGCAGGTGGCCGGCCAGGCTCAACAGCCCAAAGCCGAACAGCACCTGTAGCAGCGTCCCGGACCAGAAGCGCCCAGCGCTGGCTGCCGTAGCATCCTGGGCGGGGTAGGTGCGGGCATAGTTGCGCGACTGGTGCCACAGCATGGCCAGGTAGCCCGCCAGGGCGAGCAGCAACAGCAAGCCT
Source organism: Pseudomonas sp. MN1F (assembly GCF_009391885.1). Classification (GTDB taxonomy): domain Bacteria; phylum Pseudomonadota; class Gammaproteobacteria; order Pseudomonadales; family Pseudomonadaceae; genus Aquipseudomonas. The sequence goes on from NZ_VZII01000025.1 coordinate 77,718, forward strand.
TCGGCCCGGCCCAGGTGGCCGTTGGCACAGAGCGCATAGACCAAGGCGCTGGCGGCAATCATCAGCGGGATGTCCAGGCGCACCAGCTGGCGTGATACCCGCAGTGGAATGATCAGCGCGGCCAGGCCGAGGATGACCAGCACGTTGAAGATGTTGCTGCCGATCACGCTGCCCACGGCCACGTCGGGCGCGCCTTGGTAGGCGGCCTGGAGGCTCACGGTCAGCTGCGGTGCGGTACTGCCGAAGGCTACAAGGCTTAAGCCAATGATCAGTGGCCGCACGCGCAGGCGTTCAGCCAGGCGCAGCGCCGCGCGCACCAGCAGTTCGGCCCCGGCGATCAGCAGTAGCAGGGCAACGCCCATTTGCAGCAGGCTGAAGGTGGGGAGGGTGGCCAGGTCGAAAATTTTTGGACTCCTGTCAGGTCAGTCGCTCAGACCTTGTACCCGCACGCGCGCCGTTCCGCTACGGAGCATGCCGATTTTTTCTGCGGCAGCACGTGACAGGTCGATCAGGCGGCCGCGAGTATGCGGGCCGCGGTCGTTGATGCGCACCACTACGCTGCGGTCGTTGGCCAGGTTGGTGACCAGCACCCGGCTGCCGAATGGCAGGCTGCGGTGGGCTGCGGTGAGGCCGTGCTGGTTGAACGGTTCGCCGCTGGCAGTGCGTTTGCCGTGGTGGCGCGAGCCGTAATAGGAAGCGGTGCCGGTTTCGTTGTAACCGCGCGGGTCGATGTCGTGGCTGGCGCAGCCGGCCAGGAAGGAGAAAAGGGCCAGGGTGCCGAGGGATCGTTTTAGCAAGTCAGGTGCTCTCCTAGTGCGGCCATTCGCGGCTAAAGCCGCTCCCACAGGTACGGCGCTGCCCGTGAGAGCAACGCCGTACCTGTGGGAGCGGCTTTAGCCGCGAACGAGGGCAAAGCCCTCGCAGCATTACAGGGGTAAAACAATCACCCTTCGAGCTTGGCCTTGAGCAATTGGTTCACCTGCCCCGGGTTGGCCTTGCCTTTGGATGCCTTCATCGCCTGGCCGACGAAGAAGCCGAACATCTTGCCGCGCTTGGCCTCGTCGGCGGCGCGGTACTGTTCGACCTGTTCGGCGTTGGCGGCGAGCATTTCGTCGAGCATCTTGTCGATCGCACCGGTGTCGGTGACCTGCTTGAGGCCTTTGCTCTCGATGATGCTGTCGGCATCGCCTTCACCGGCGGCCATGGCCTCGAACACGGTCTTGGCAATCTTGCCGCTGATGGTGTTGTCGCGAATGCGCAGCAGCATGCCGCCCAGGTCCGCGGCGCTGACCGGCGCCTGGTCGATCTCGATGCCCAGCTTGTTCAGCAGGCTGCCCAACTCGACCATGACCCAGTTGGCGGCCAGCTTGGCGTCGCCACCGATCTTCACCACTTCCTCGAAGTAGTCCGCCTGTTCGCGGCTGGAAGCCAGCACGTTGGCGTCGTAGGCCGACAGGCCGTACTGGCTCTGGAAGCGCTCGACCTTCTGCGGTGGCAGCTCCGGCAGGCCAGCGCGGACGGTTTCGAGGAAGCTGTCCTCGATCACCACCGGCAGCAGGTCCGGGTCGGGGAAGTAACGGTAGTCGTTGGCCTCCTCCTTGCTGCGCATGGAGCGGGTCTCGTCCTTGTTCGGGTCGTACAGGCGAGTTTCCTGCACCACCTTGCCGCCGTCCTCGATCAGGTCGATCTGGCGCTGGATCTCGCTGTTGATCGCGCGCTCGATGAAGCGGAACGAGTTGACGTTCTTGATCTCGCAGCGGGTGCCGAATTCGGCCTGGCCTTTGGGGCGGATCGACACGTTGCAGTCGCAGCGCAGCGAGCCTTCGGCCATGTTGCCATCACAGATGCCCAGGTAACGCACCAGCGCGTGGATGGCCTTGACGTAGGCCACGGCTTCCTTGGCGCTGCGCATGTCTGGCTCGGAGACGATCTCCAGCAGCGGCGTGCCGGCGCGGTTCAGGTCGATGCCGGTGGAGCCGCTGAAGTCTTCGTGCAGGCTCTTGCCGGCGTCTTCCTCAAGGTGCGCGCGGGTAACACCGATGCGCTTGATGGTGCCGTCTTCCAGGGCGATGTCCAGGTGGCCCTTGCCGACGATCGGCAGGTCCATCTGGCTGATCTGGTAACCCTTGGGCAGGTCCGGGTAGAAGTAGTTCTTGCGCGCGAACACGTTGCGCTTGCCGATCTCGGCATCGATCGCCAGGCCGAACATGCAGGCCATGCGCACGGCTTCCTGGTTCAGCACCGGCAGTACACCGGGCATCCCTAAGTCAACCAGGCTGGCCTGGGTGTTCGGCTCGGAGCCGAAGGTGGTGGCGCTGCCGGAGAAGATCTTCGACTGGGTGGCCAGCTGGGTATGAATCTCCAGCCCGATCACAACTTCCCATTGCATGTGTGAATTCCTCAGAAGCCGTTAGGGGCGCGGGTGTGCCAGTCGGTGACTTGCTGGTAACGGTGCGCGACGTTGAGCAGGCGGCCTTCCTGGAAGTACGGGGCCAGCAGCTGCACGCCGACCGGCAGGCCATCGACGAAGCCGGCTGGCATCGACAGGCCCGGCAGGCCCGCCAGGTTGGCGGTGATGGTGTAGACGTCTTCCAGGTAGGCGGCGACCGGGTCGCTGCTCTTGGCGCCAAGCTTCCAGGCCGGGTTCGGCGTGGTCGGGCCGAGGATCAGGTCGACATCGTTGAAGGCGGCCATGAAGTCGTTCTTGATCAGGCGGCGGATCTGCTGGGCCTTGACGTAGTAGGCGTCATAGTAGCCGGCCGACAGGGCGTATGTGCCGACCATGATGCGGCGCTGCACTTCAGTACCAAAGCCTTCACCACGGGAGCGCTTGTACAGGTCGGTCAGGTCTTTCGGCGCTTCGCAGCGATAGCCGAAGCGCACGCCGTCGAAGCGCGACAGGTTGGACGAGGCTTCTGCAGGCGCGATCACGTAGTACGCCGGAATGGCATGCTGCATGTTCGGCAGGCTGATTTCCTTGACCACGGCACCGAGCTTTTCCAGCTCCTTGACGCTGGCCTGGACCAGCTCGGCGATGCGCGGGTCGAGGCCGGCGCCGAAGTATTCCTTCGGCAGGCCGATGCGCAGGCCCTGCAGCGAGCCATTGAGGGCAGCGCTGTAGTCCGGTACTGGCTCGTCGATGCTGGTGGAGTCCTTGGCGTCGAAACCGGCCATGCCTTGCAGCAGCAGGGCGCAGTCTTCGGCAGTACGCGCCAGCGGGCCGCCCTGGTCGAGGCTGGAGGCGTAGGCGATCATGCCCCAGCGCGACACACGACCGTACGTCGGCTTGAGGCCGGTCAGGTTGGTCAGTGCCGCCGGCTGGCGGATCGAGCCGCCGGTGTCGGTGCCGGTGGTGGCCGGCAGCAGGCGCGCGGCCACGGCTGCGGCCGAACCGCCGGACGAACCGCCAGGCACGTGCTCGAGGTTCCACGGGTTCTTCACCGCGCCGTAGTGGCTGGATTCGTTGGCCGAACCCATGGCGAATTCGTCCATGTTGGTCTTGCCCAGGGTGACCATGCCGGCTTCGGCCAGCTTGGCGACCACGGTGGCGTCGTACGGCGCCTTGAAGTTGTCGAGCATCTTCGAGCCGCAGCTGGTGCGCACGCCGAGGGTGCAGAACAGGTCCTTGTGGGCGATCGGTGCGCCGAGCAGCGCGCCGGTCTCGCCAGCGGCGCGACGGGCGTCGGCGGCACGCGCCTGGCCCAGGGCCAGCGCTTCGGTGACGCTGATGAAGCTGTTGATCTGTGGGTCGATCTGCTTGACGCGCGCCAGCAGGGCGCCGGTCAGCTCTTCGGAGGAAAACGACTTGTCGGCGAGTCCGCGGGCGATCTCGGCCAGGGTCAATTCATGCATGGCAGGCTCTATCCCTTACTCGATGACTTTGGGAACCAGGTACAGACCGCTTTCGGTCGAGGGTGCGATGGCCTGGTAGGCCTCGCGCTGGTTGCTTTCGGTGACCTGGTCGGGACGCAGGCGCTGGCTGGCCTCCAGGGGGTGGGCCAGGGGCTCGATGCCAGTGGTATCGACCGCTTGCATCTGGTCGACCAGGCCGAGAATGCTGTTCAGGGCGTCAGTAATGCGTGGCAGTTCGCCTTCATTCAGGCCCAGGCGGGCCAGATGGGCGATCTTTTCCACGTCGCTGCGTTCAAGCGCCATGGTGATCTCCAGGGGAAACAAAGAACCGAATAGGGTCGGCGGTGAGGAACATGTCAGCATTTTGGCGGTCCAACGGCCGCGATCATCTGCTGGCGTGCTCGGAAAAACAGCCAATTTAACATATTGGCTCCTTGCCCAAAATCCCTGCCATTGTTAGAGTTTGCCGCACTTTTTTACCCACGCTTTCCCCAGGGTCACTTTCCCATGTTCAAGAAACTGCGTGGCATGTTTTCCAGCGATCTTTCCATCGACCTGGGGACTGCCAACACCCTTATTTACGTGCGTGAGCGCGGTATCGTCCTGAATGAGCCCTCGGTTGTTGCCATCCGTACCCACGGCAACCAGAAAAGCGTCGTCGCCGTCGGGACCGAAGCCAAGCGCATGCTGGGCCGTACGCCAGGTAACATTGCTGCCATTCGTCCGATGAAGGACGGCGTCATCGCCGACTTCAGCGTTTGTGAAAAAATGTTGCAGTACTTCATCAACAAGGTTCACGAAAACAGCTTCCTGCAGCCCAGCCCACGCGTGCTGATCTGCGTGCCGTGCAAATCGACTCAGGTAGAGCGCCGCGCCATTCGCGAGTCGGCCCTGGGTGCCGGTGCCCGTGAAGTGTTCCTGATCGAAGAGCCGATGGCCGCTGCCATCGGTGCCGGCCTGCCGGTCGAAGAAGCCCGTGGCTCGATGGTCGTCGATATCGGTGGCGGTACCACCGAAATCGCCCTGATCTCGCTGAACGGTGTGGTCTATGCCGAGTCCGTCCGCGTGGGTGGCGACCGCTTCGACGAGGCCATCGTCACCTACGTGCGCCGCAACTACGGCAGCCTGATCGGCGAATCCACCGCCGAGCGCATCAAGCAGGAAATCGGCACCGCCTACCCGGGCGGCGAAGTGCGCGAAGTCGACGTGCGCGGCCGTAACCTGGCCGAGGGCGTACCACGCGCCTTCACCCTGAACTCCAACGAAGTCCTGGAAGCCCTGCAGGAATCCCTGGCGACCATCGTCCAGGCGGTCAAGAGCGCCCTGGAGCAGTCGCCGCCGGAGCTGGCCTCCGACATCGCCGAGCGCGGCCTGGTGCTGACCGGTGGTGGTGCGCTGCTGCGTGACCTCGACAAGCTGCTGGCCCAGGAAACCGGCCTGCCGGTGATCGTCGCCGAAGACCCGCTGACCTGCGTCGCCCGTGGCGGCGGTCGCGCCCTGGAGATGATGGACAAGCACGCGATGGACCTGCTCTCCAGCGAGTGATCCGCGCTGCTTTTGAAAGCCCGGTTTACAGGTAGCACGCGCAGTGCTACCTGTATGCGCTGGGCTGGCGTCCATCCGGGCGTCGTTTCCGTCAACCCGCAACCAGGCTGGTGCGTTGTCCCATGTCCAATGACCTCCTGAGTCGTCCACGAGGAACGGCCCATTAAACCGCTTTTTTCCAAGGGCCCTTCGCTGGGCGTTCGCCTGCTGGTACTGGTGGTGCTGTCGGTCGCGTTGATGGTTGTCGACGCGCGTTTCGACGTGCTCAAGCCGGTGCGCAGCCAGATGGGCCTGGTGCTCATGGAGTCGTACTGGATCACCGACCTGCCGCAGCGCATGTGGCAAGGCGTGGCCGGCCAGTTCGGCAGCCGCACCGAGCTGATCGCCGAAAACGAAAAACTCAAGACCGAAGCCCTGCTGCTGCAGGGGCGTCTGCAGAAGCTGGCGGCCCTGACCGAGCAGAACGTGCGCTTGCGTGAGCTGCTCAATTCCTCGGCGCTGGTCAACGAGAAGGTTGAAGTGGCCGAGCTGATCGGCGTCGACCCCAACCCGTTCACCCACCGCATCCTGATCAACAAGGGTGAGCGCGATGGCGTGTTCCTTGGCCAGCCGGTGCTCGATGCCCGTGGCCTGATGGGCCAGGTGGTCGAGCTGATGCCGTATACCTCGCGGGTTCTGCTGCTGACCGACACCACCCACAGCATTCCGGTGCAGGTCAACCGCAACGGCCTGCGCGCCATCGCCAGCGGCACCGGCAACCCGGAGCGCCTGGAGCTTCGGCATGTCGCCGACACCGCCGACATCAAGGAAGGTGACCTGCTGGTGAGCTCCGGCATGGGCCAGCGCTTCCCGGCCGGCTACCCGGTGGCCACGGTCAATGAAGTGATCCACGATTCCGGCCAGCCGTTTGCCATCGTCCGCGCCATTCCGACCGCCGCGCTCAACCGCAGCCGCTACATGCTGCTGGTGTTCAGTGACCGCCGGAGTCCGGAGCAGCGCGCCACCGAGGCAGCCATTGCCCAGGAAGAAGCCGATCGCAAAGGCACTGGCCAACCTGCCGCCAATGCCGAGCACCCGGCAGCGGCCCCAGCCCCAGCCCAGCCAGCGGCTCCGGCAGCTCCGGCTGCTGCTGGGCAGGCGCCAGCAGCCCCGGCTGCAGCGCCCGCCAGCCCGGCCGCCGCACCTGCGGCACCCGCTCATCCACGGAGGCAATGATGGCCAAGTCGCGCCGTAACCACGGTTGGGTCATCTGGCTGACGTTCGCCATCGGCCTGTTGCTCAGCGTTTCGCCCATGCCGCAGTTCCTCGAAGTGTTCCGGCCCATGTGGCTGGCGATGCTGGTGTCGTTCTGGACCTTGAACGTGCCGAACAAGGTGGGCATGACCACCGCTTTCGTCCTGGGGCTGGCCGAGGACGTGCTGTATGGCACCTTGCTGGGGCAGAACGCGCTCATCCTCACCCTGATCACGTTCCTCGTGCTGTCGCTGCAGCAGCGCCTGCGCATGTTCCCGCTGTGGCAGCAGAGCCTGGTGATCCTGGTGATCTTCGGTATCGCCCAGTTGATCCAGCTTTGGCTCAGTGCGCTGACCGGCAATCGCCTGCCGACCCTGGCGCTGGTCTGGTCAGCCGTGATCAGTGCCTTGCTCTGGCCTTGGATCAGCTTCGCCCTGCGCGACCTGCGCCGACGTTTGCGTATCAACTGACGGCGCTGCCACTGACAGGGAGATGTCTAGATGAAACCCCTCTACCTCGCCTCCGGCTCACCGCGCCGGCGTGAACTGCTCGGCCAGATCGGCGTGCCGTTCACCGTCATCAGTGCTCCCATCGATGAAACCCCGCTGCCGGGCGAAAGCGCCGAGGCCTATGTCGAGCGCCTGGCCCGGGCCAAGGCCGAAGCCGGCCTGGCCACGCTTGAAGGCCCTGCCGTGGCGCTTGGTGCCGACACGGCGGTGGTGCTCGATGGGCGTATTCTTGGCAAGCCGGAAAACCGTGAACATGCCCTGGCGATGCTGGCCGACCTGGCTGGCCGCGAGCACCAGGTGCTGACCGCCGTGGCCTTGAACGATGGCCTGCACTGCGAGAGCCTGTGCGTCAGCAGTACCGTGCGTTTTCGCCCTGTCGATGCCGCAGAAGCCGAGCGCTACTGGACCAGTGGCGAACCTGCGGACAAGGCCGGGGGCTACGCCATCCAGGGCCTGGGCGCGGTGTTCGTCATCGGGCTCGAAGGCAGTTACTCGGCGGTGGTTGGCCTGCCCTTGAGCGAAACGGCCGACATGCTCGCCCGATTCGGTATCGCCTGCTGGCAGGTACCGGCGCTTTTGCCAGAGGTAACAAACCAGCGGTAGCCAGCCCAGCACGCGCGATCCATCATTACCGAAGACCTTTGACGAGAGCCTGCCATGAGTGAAGAGATCCTGATCAACATCACCCCGATGGAATCACGCGTGGCGGTGGTCGAAAACGGGGGGCTGCAGGAAGTGCATGTCGAGCGCACCCAGCGCCGCGGCATCGTCGGCAATATCTACAAGGGCAAGGTGGTGCGGGTGCTGCCGGGCATGCAGGCGGCGTTCGTCGACATTGGCCTGGAGCGCGCGGCGTTCATCCATGCGTCGGAAATATCCCAGCGCGAAGGCTCGGCGGTGGAGAACATCACCGCCCTGGTGCACGAGGGCCAGGCCCTGGTGGTGCAGGTGACCAAGGATCCGATCGGCACCAAGGGCGCACGCCTGACCACGCAGCTGTCGATCCCCTCGCGTTACCTGGTGTACATGCCACGCAGCAGCCATGTCGGCATTTCCCTGAAGATCGAAGACGAAGCCGAACGCGAACGCCTCAAGCAGGTGGTCAGCGACTGCATGGACAGCGAGAACATCAAGGACGCCGGTGGCTTCATCCTGCGCACCGCCGCCGAAGGTGCGCGGGCCGAGGAGATTCTGCAGGACATCCGCTACCTGCGCCGCCTGTGGGAACAGATCGGTAGCCAGATCCAGACCTGCGGCGCACCCACGGTCATTTACGAAGACCTCGGCCTGGCCCTGCGCACGCTGCGTGACCTGGTCAACCCGAAGATCGAGAAGATCCGCATCGACTCGCGGGAAACCTTCCAGAAAACCACGCAGTTCGTCGCCGAGCTGATGCCGGAAATCGCCGATCGCCTGGAGCATTACCCGGGCGAGCGACCGATCTTCGACCTGTATGGGGTCGAGGACGAAATCCAGCGTGCCCTGGAGCGCAAGGTGCCACTCAAGTCCGGTGGCTACCTGGTGGTCGACCCGGCTGAGGCGATGACCACCATCGACGTCAACACCGGTGCGTTCGTCGGCCATCGCAACCTCGAAGAAACCATCTTCAAGACCAACCTCGAGGCCGCCACGGCCATCGCCCGGCAACTGCGCCTGCGCAACATCGGCGGGATCATCATCATCGACTTCATCGACATGGAAGACGAAGAGCACCAGCGCCAGGTGCTGCGCACCCTGGAAAAGCAGCTGGAACGCGATCACGCCAAGACCAACATCATCGGCATCACCGAGCTGGGCCTGGTGCAGATGACCCGCAAGCGTACCCGCGAGAGCCTCGAACAGGTCCTTTGCGAGCCGTGCACCGCCTGCCAGGGGCGCGGCAAGCTGAAAACCCCTGAGACCATCTGTTACGAGATCTTCCGCGAAATCCTCCGCGAAGCCCGTGCCTACCAGGCTGAAGGTTATCGCGTGCTGGCCAACCAGAAAGTGGTCGATCGCCTGCTGGACGAGGAGTCTGGCAACGTTGCGGAACTGGAGACCTTCATTGGCCGAACCATTCGCTTCCAGGTCGAGTCGATGTATTCGCAGGAACAATATGATGTGGTGCTGCTCTGAGGCTTTCTGATACCCGCGCCGGATGGCAGCGGCTGGCAAAATCGACACGTCGGGCCATCATGGATAAACGACCTGGAGGGCCATGGCCATGGGACGTCTGAACCGCGTTCTTGTCGCCTTGACCCGTTGGGGGTTGGGCATTTGTGCCCTGCTCGCGGTGCTGGTGGCGTTGTATGTCAGCCTCGGCCGCGAACTGGTGCCGCTGGTGGCCGAATACCGTGCCGACGTCGAAAGCAAGGCCGAACAGGCGCTGGGCCTGCCCGTGCATGTGGGCGCTCTGGAAGGGCGCTGGAGTGGCCTGGCGCCGATATTGCGCGTGCGTGACCTGCAACTGGGCGAGGGCGCATCGGCCCTGCGCCTGGATGAGGTCAAGGTGGTACCCGACCTGTGGGCCAGCCTGACCTCCCGTGAAGTGCGCCTGGCGCGCATCGAACTCGGCGGCCTGCAACTGATTCTGCGCGAAGATGAGCAGGGTGGCTGGGCCCTCGAAGGGGTACCGAAAAAGGACGACGCACCGCTGGACCCTGCCGAGCTGTTGCAGCGTTTGCGCCAGTTGGGCCGCATCGATGTGTTCGACAGCCAGGTTACCCTGCAGCCCTGGCAGCGTGACCCGCTGACCCTCACCTATGTCAGCGTCGGCCTGCAGGCCGGCGCATCACGCCAGGCCCTCGACCTGCGTGCGACCTTGCCCGACGGCCAGCCGCTGGCGGTCAACCTGCGCAGCCGGGCGGATGCCAAGGCCTGGCGCGATGGCGAGGTCGAGGCCTACCTGAGCTTGCCGCAAAGCGACTGGGCGCGCTGGTTGCCGCCGGGTTTGCTGGGCCAGTGGCGGGCTGAAGCGCTGAAGGCCGGTGGCGAGTTCTGGGTCGACTGGAGCAAGGGCCAGTTGCAGCAGGCGGTAGTCCGCCTCAACGCCCCGCAACTGCGCGGTGCCTACGCCGAGCGCAAGGCCGTGGCCCTGGACAATCTTGCCTTGGCCGCCTGGTTCCAGCGCCGTGATCAGGGTTTCGCTGTGGTGGTGGATTCACTCGCTGCGAGCATCGGCAAGACACGCTGGGAATCGCACCTGCAAGTGAACCAGCGCCTGGGCGATGAACCGGCGGACGAAACCTGGCAAGTGCAGGCCGACCGCCTTGACCTGACCCCGTTGACCCCCTTGATCAATGCCCTGGCCCCCTTGCCGGACAAGCTCATGAGCGTGGTCGATGCGCTGAAGGTCACCGGGGCCCTGCGCAACGTTCGTCTGGAAGCACGGCCAAAAGCCGAGGGTGACCAGCGCCTGCAGTTCGCCGCCAACCTGGAGAGGGTCGGTTTCGATGCCTATCACGGCGCACCGGCGGCCGGTAATGTCAGCGGCAGCATCAGCGGCGACCTCGGGCACGGTGAGCTGCGCCTGGATACCGACGCATTCATGCTGCATCTGTACCCGATCTTCGCCAAACCCTGGCAATACCAGAAGGCCAATGCGCGCCTGACCTGGGCGCTCGACAAGCACGGTTTCACCCTCATCGCACCTTACCTCAAGGTGCTGGGCGAGGAAGGCAAGATTGCCGGCGATTTCCTGATTCGCCTGCTGTTCGATGAAGGTTCCGAAAGCTACATGGACCTGCGCGTCGGCCTGACTGAAGGCGATGGCCGCTATACCGCCAAGTACCTGCCCGAAGTGCTGAGCCCGGCGCTCGACGAATGGCTGCGCAGCGCCATCGTCAAAGGCAACGTCGACCAGGGCTACTTCCAGTACCAAGGCTCGTTGAACCACGGCGCCGCGCCTGAGGCTCGCAGCATCAGCCTGTTCTTCAAGGTCCACGATGCCGCGTTGGACTTCCAGCCAGGCTGGCCGCAGGTGCAGGAGGTGGATGGCGATGTGCTGATCGAAGACAGCGGTGTGCGCATCAAGGCCAGCAAGGGCCTGCTGCTCGACACTAAAGTCAGCGATGTCAGCGTGAATATTCCCCATGTCGACAGCGGCCAGCACAGCCACCTTTACCTGGACGGCAATTTCGACGGCAGCCTTGGCGATGGCTTGAAGATCCTCAAGGAAGCACCGATCGGTACTGGTGAGATCTTCGCCGGCTGGGAAGGCGAGGGCCCGCTCAAGGGCAAGCTCGAGCTCGATGTGCCCCTGGCCCACGGCGAGCGGCCAAAAGTGCTGGTGGACTTCGCCACAGCCGATGCGCGCCTCAAGGTGGCCCCGCCAAGCCTGGACCTGACACGCCTGAAGGGCGACTTCAACTTTGACTTCGACAAGGGCCTGAGCGGCAAGAACATCAGCTTGCAGGTGTTTGGCAAGCCGGTCACCGCGCAGATCAGTGCCCAGGGCCAGCCCGGGCAGATGCAGACGCGCATCAATGCCAGCGGCCAGGCCTCGCTGAAATCCCTGACCGACTGGCTGCAGTTCAAACAGACCTTGCCCGCCACCGGCGATCTGCCTTACCAGTTGCAGATCAATCTGGGCAGCCGCGACAACAGCTTGAATGTCAGTTCTTCGCTCAAGGGGCTGACCATCGATCTGCCGGTCCCCTTCGGCAAGGCGGCGGCAGATACGCGTGACAGCCGTTTCAGCATGAACCTGCAAGGGCCTGAGCGGCGGTTCGATGCGGCTTACGCCGACCTGGCCCGTTTCGCCTACGCCGCACCGGCCGACAAGCTGGGCCAGGGCCGCGGTGAACTGCTGCTCGGCGCCGGGCAGGCGCAGCTGCCAGCGGCGCAGGGGCTGCGGGTGAAGGGGCGGCTGGAAAGCCTGGACCTGGCGCCTTGGCAGGAGCAGGCCGCACGCTTTGCCGGTGACGACCCTGGTGGCAATGCCCGGCAGAACCTGCAGAGTGTCGACCTGAGCATCGGCCAGCTGAAGGCTTTCGGCATGAGCCTGAACCAGGCCGTGGTGCGCCTGACCCGGGGCGGCCCAGCGTGGGATCTGCGCCTGGACAGCAAGGAAGTCATCGGTAACGCACGCGTGCCCGATGCCAAGGCTGCGCCGATGGTCGTACGCCTGCAGACCCTGCGCCTGCCGCCTGCCGACCCGGCTGAAGCGCAGTCGGAGGAGGGCCCGGACCCGCTGGCTTCATTCGACCCGCGCAAGGTGCCGGCCCTGGACCTGAGTATCGACAAGCTTTATCGCGGCGATGACCTGTTCGGCAATGCCGCGCTGAAGCTGCGCCCGACTGCACGGGGGGTGACAGCGCAGGACATCGACCTCGATTTCAAAGGCCTGCATGTCGATGGCAGTGGCGGTTGGGAGGGCCAAACGGGGGCTACCAGCAGCTGGTACAAAGGCCGGCTTGATGGCAAGAACCTCGCCGATGTGCTCAAGGCCTGGGGTTTCGCCCCGACTGTGACCAGCCGCGATTTCCGCCTGGATGTCGATGGCCGTTGGCCCGGTTCGCCGGCCTGGGTCGGCCTCAAGCGCTTCTCGGGCAGCATGGATGCCGCCTTGCGCAGCGGTCAGTTCGTCGAAGTGGAAGGTGGCGCCCAGGCCCTGCGGGTATTCGGCCTGCTCAACTTCAACTCGATTGGCCGGCGCCTGCGCCTGGACTTCTCCGACCTGTTCGACAAGGGCCTGGCTTACGACCGGGTCAAGGGCCTGCTGGTGGCCAGCAGCGGTGTCTACGTGACCCGCGAGCCGATTACCGTGACCGGGCCGTCGAGCAACTTCGAACTCGATGGCACCCTCGACCTAGTACGTGATCGGGTCGATGCCAACCTGCAGGTGACCCTGCCGGTGACCAACAACCTGCCGCTGGCCGCGCTGATCGTCGGTGCGCCTGCGGTCGGGGGGGCGCTGTTCCTGGTCGATCGATTGATCGGCGACCGGGTGTCGCGTTTTGCCAGCGTGCACTATCGCGTCGAAGGGCCGGTGAAAGAGCCTAAAATCACCTTTGTGAAACCGTTCGACAAATAACTTCGGGAGTGCCCATGAAGGCAGCGGTCATCCAGATGGTCAGCCAGGACGATGTGCTGGCCAACCTGCAGCGTGCGGGCACCTTGCTCGAACAGGCGGCCTTGGGCGGTGCGCGGCTGGCCGTGCTGCCGGAAAACTTCGCGGCAATGGGCCGCAAGGATGCCGCCGCCATCGGCCGCGCCGAAGCCATGGGCGAAGGCCCGATCCTGCCATGGTTGAAACGTACCGCGCGCGACCTCAGATTATGGATTGTTGCCGGTACCTTGCCGCTGCCACCGCAAGGCCAGCCTGAAGCCAAGGCCCATGCCTGTTCGCTGCTGATCGACGAACACGGCGAAGTGGTGGCGCGCTACGACAAGCTGCACCTGTTCGACGTGGATGTGGCCGACAACCGTGGCCGCTACCGCGAGTCCGATGACTATGCCCATGGTGCCCAGGTGGTGGTGGCTGATACGCCGGTAGGGCGCTTGGGGCTGAGCGTGTGTTACGACCTGCGCTTCCCCGAGCTGTACAGTGCCTTGCGCGGCGCAGGCGCGGAACTGATCACGGCACCCGCCGCCTTTACTGCGGTCACAGGCGCTGCACATTGGGAAGTGCTGATCCGTGCCCGGGCCATCGAGACCCAGTGCTACGTGCTGGCGGCGGCCCAGGGCGGTAGCCATCCAGGCCCGCGGGAAACCCACGGGCATGCCGCGATCGTCGACCCTTGGGGGCGGATCGTCGCAGAACAGGCGCAAGGCGAAGCGGTTTTGCTCGCCGAGCGCGACGTTGATGAACAGGCGTCCATCCGGGCGCGCATGCCGGTCACCACGCACCGGCGCTTTTTCTCGCAGGACGCCTTGCGGCCTGCGCACACCTCGGAGTGACTATGAGCCAGATGTTATCCACCGTCAGCGAGCAGCTCCTGGCACCGGGCGGACTCACCCTCGACAGCCTGCAGAGCGTGCTGGGCGAACTGGCCGGCCCCGGCATCGATGCCGCGGACCTGTATTTCCAGGGCCAGATCTCGGAAACCTGGGCGCTGGAGGACGGCATCGTCAAAGAGGGCAGCTTCAACCTTGACCAGGGTGTGGGCGTGCGTGCCCAGTCCGGTGAGAAGACGGGCTTTGCCTACAGCAATGCGATCAACCTTGAGGCGCTGACCTCGGCCGCCCGTGCTGCCCGCTCGATTTCCCGCGCTGGCCAGAACGGCACGGTGCAGGCGTTCCGCAGCCAGGACGTGACGGCGCTGTATGCGCCGGAGAACCCGCTGGACGTGCTCAGCCGTGCCGAAAAGGTCGAGCTGCTCAAGCGCGTCGATGCCGCCACCCGTGCCCTCGATCCGCGTATCCAGCAAGTCAGCGTGAGCATGGCCGGGGTCTGGGAACGCATCCTGATTGCCGCCGCCGACGGCAGCCTGGCCGCCGATGTGCGGCCGCTGGTACGTTTCAACGTCAGCGTCATCGTCGAGCAGAATGGCCGCCGCGAGCGCGGCGGGCAGGGCGGTGGCGGGCGTACCGATTACCGCTTCTTCACGCAAGAGCGCGTCATGGGCTATGCCCGCGAAGCGCTGCGCCAGGCGCTGGTGAACCTTGAGGCTATCCCGGCCCCGGCCGGCACGTTGCCGGTGGTACTGGGGTCTGGCTGGTCGGGTGTGCTACTGCACGAAGCGGTCGGTCATGGCCTGGAAGGCGACTTCAACCGCAAGGGCAGTTCGGCATTCAGCGGGCGGATCGGCGAGAAGGTCGCTTCGCAGTTGTGCACCATTGTCGACGACGGCACCCTCCAAGGTCGCCGCGGCTCGTTGAGCGTCGATGACGAAGGCACGCCGACCGAATGCACCACGCTGATCGAGAACGGCATCCTCAAGGGCTACATGCAGGACAAGCTCAATGCACGGCTGATGGGCGCGGCGCTTACCGGCAACGGTCGCCGCGAGTCATATGCGCACCTGCCCATGCCGCGCATGACCAACACCTACATGCTGGCCGGCGAAAGCGATCCGCAAGAAATCATTGCCTCGGTGAAGAAGGGCATCTACTGCGCCAACCTCGGCGGTGGCCAGGTCGACATCACCAGTGGCAAGTTCGTGTTCTCGACCAGCGAAGCCTACCTGATCGAAGACGGCAAGATCACCGCTCCGGTGAAGGGGGCGACCCTGATCGGCAACGGGCCGGAGGCCATGAGCCGAGTGTCGATGGTCGGTAATGACCTGGCGCTGGACAGTGGTGTGGGAACGTGCGGCAAGGATGGTCAATCGGTGCCGGTAGGCGTCGGGCAGCCGACCTTGAAGCTGGATGCGATTACCGTGGGCGGTACTGGCGCTTGATGGATGTCCGGGGGCTGCAAGGCAGCCCCAGGCGGCGGGAATCAGCGCAGGCCGCGCTGCATCTCGTCGAGATCGCGGATGTACTTGAACACCTTGCGCGCAGCGGCAGGCGGTTTGTTCCGCGCCTTTTCGTGCTGGGCATGACGGATCAGCGAGCGCATCTGCTGGCGATCGGTTTCGGGGAATTCCTGAACAAAACGCTCAAGGTCTTCGTCATTGCCATCGATCAACCGGTCGCGCCAGCGTTCCAGGCCATGGAAACGCTCGTTGTACTGGCGGCTGGAGGTGTCGATTTGATCGAGCACGGCGTGGATGGCGTCCAGGTCCTGGTCGCGCATCAATTTGCCGACGAACGACATGTGGCGTTTGCGCGCGCCATGGGCGGTGTGCTTGCAGGCTTCGGCCAGGGCTTTGCGCAGCTCGTCGGTGAGCGGCAGGCGCGCCAGGGTATCGGCCTTGACCGTGGTCAGGCGCTCGCCGAGTTCGACCAGTGCATGCAGTTCGCGCTTGATCTGGGTTTTGCTTTTTTCGCCGTCGAAGGCGTCGTCGTATGAATCAACCATGGTGGCAGTCCGCTAGAAATCGCCGCCATGATAACCAGTCGGGGGCCGCTTGTCCGGTCCGGTCGTAGAATGACCCTCGCCGAACGCAGAATTTGAGTGGAGAAAACCATGAGTGCAGTCCAGAGCGTAGGCCCAAAGGACCTGCCAGCGTTGCAGGAGCAGGTCGAAGCGATCATTGCAGAAGCACGCAAGCAAGGCGCCAGTGCCTGCGAAGTGGCGGTATCGCTGGAGCAGGGCCTGTCCACCACGGTGCGCCAGCGCGAGGTCGAGACGGTCGAATTCAACCGCGACCAGGGCTTTGGCATCACCCTCTATGTCGGCCAGCGCAAGGGTTCGGCCAGCACCTCGGCCAGTGGCCCGGATGCCATCCGTGAAACCGTCGCCGCTGCTTTGGCGATTGCCAAACATACCTCCGAGGACGAGTGTTCGGGCCTGGCGGATGCCGCGCTGATGGCCCGCGAGATCCCCGACCTCGACCTTTATCATGACTGGGACATCGAGCCGGAGAAGGCCATCGAGATGGCGCTGACTTGCGAGGCGGCGGCATTTGACGCCGACAAGCGCATCCTCAATGCTGATGGCACCACCCTGAACACTCACCAGGGTTGCCGTGTGTACGGCAACAGCCACGGCTTCATCGGTGGCTACGCCTCGACCCGGCACAGCCTGAGCTGCGTGATGATCGCCGAAGGCGAAGGCCAGATGCAGCGTGACTACTGGTATGACGTGAACCGCCAGGGCAACCTGCTGGCCGACCCGCGCAGCATCGGCGTGCGCGCCGCCCAGCGCGCTGCCAGCCGCCTGGGTGCGCGGCCAGTACCGACCTGCGAAGTGCCCGTGCTGTTCTCCGCCGAGCTGGCCGGTGGCCTGTTCGGCAGTTTCCTGTCGGCCATCTCGGGGGGCAACCTGTACCGCAAATCATCGTTCCTCGACGGCGCCATCGGTCAGCGCCTGTTCCCGTCCTGGCTGACCCTCGACGAGCGCCCGCACATTCCGCGCGCGCTGGGCAGCGCTGCATTCGACGGTGACGGCCTGGCGACCTACGCGAAACCGTTCGTCGACAAAGGCGAGCTGGTGTCGTACCTGCTGGGTACTTACTCCGGGCGCAAACTGGGCTTGCCAAGCACTGCCAACGCCGGCGGCGTGCATAACCTGTATGTCACCCATGGCGTGGAAGACCAGGCGGCGCTGATCCGTCGCATGGGCCGTGGCTTGCTGGTAACCGAGCTGATGGGCCATGGCCTGAACATGGTGACCGGCGATTATTCGCGTGGCGCGGCGGGCTTCTGGGTCGAGAACGGCGAGATTCAGCATGCCGTGCAGGAAGTGACCATTGCCGGCAATATGAAAGACATGTTCCAGCAGATTGTCGCGATTGGCAGTGATCTTGAGACCCGTAGCAATATTCACACAGGATCGGTGCTGATCGAGCGAATGACGGTCGCTGGCAGCTGATACCCGCCAGAATCCCCGTGACATTGAAACCCGGCCATCGCGCCGGGTTTTTCTTTGATCACCAGGGTTTTGATTCGTTTGAATGCTTCCATGGCCTGGCCTCAATCTATACCCATATGGGTATAAAGGCAGCCGCACAGGAATGCACCCTGACAATTGGCAGGGGATATTGCAGAAAGGGGCTTACTCGCCTTCGTCGAAGAAGTTGTTGATCAATGCCACCAGCGCTTCCAGGGCCTCGCCGTCCTGCTCGCCCTCGGTCATCAGGTGCACCTGAGTGCCTTTGCCTGCGGCCAGCATCATCACCGCCATGATGCTCTTGCCGTCCACCAGCTTGTCGGGCGCGCGGCCGACGCGGACCTGGCAGGGGTATTTACCGGCCACGCCGACGAACTTGGCTGCCGCCCGGGCATGCAGGCCCAGCTTGTTGATGATGGTGATTTCGCGGGCGGGCATCGTGCGGTGGATCCTGTGGGCTAGAGGTCGCGGTGGCGGACCTGGACGTTTTTCAGGGATTGCTGCAACAGCTGGCCGAGGCGCTCGGTGATGTAGACCGAGCGGTGGTGGCCTCCGGTGCAGCCAATGGCGATGGTGACATAGGCGCGGTTGCTGGCGGCAAAGCGTGGCAGCCATTTGAGCAGGTAGCTGGAAATGTCGTTGAACATTTCTTCGACGTCCGGCTGTGCGGCCAGGTAGTCGCTAACTGGCTGCTCCAGGCCGGAATGATCGCGCAGCTCCGGTTTCCAGTATGGGTTGGGCAGGCAGCGTACGTCGAACACCAGGTCGGCATCGACCGGCATCCCGCGCTTGAAGCCGAACGACTCGACCAGGAATGCGGTGCCAGGCTCAGGCTGGTTGAGCAGGCGCAGCTTGATCGAATCGCGCAATTGGTAGAGGTTGAGGCTGGTGGTGTCGATCTTCAGGTCGGCAAGGTCGGCAATCGGCCCCAGCAGTTCGCTTTCAACGCGGATCGCTTCGGCCAGCGAGCGGTCGGCGTTGGTCAGCGGGTGGCGACGGCGGGTTTCCGAGAAGCGCTTGAGCAGCGTGTCTTCGTCTGCGTCAAGAAACAGCACGTCACACTGGATGTGGCGCCCACGGGCCTCCGCCAGCAGTTCGGGGAAGCGCGACAGGTGGCTGGGCAGGTTGCGCGCATCGATCGAAACCGCCACTTTGGGTTGCAGCAGTTCGGTATTGATCAACGCATTTTCCGCCAGCTGCGGCAGCAGCCCGGCGGGCAGGTTGTCAATGCAGTAGAAACCGTTGTCTTCCAGGACATCGAGGGCGGTGCTCTTGCCGGAGCCGGACCGGCCGCTGACGATGATCAGGCGCATGTTCAGTGCTCGTTCTGTGCGTCCAGGACAACCTGGTACAGGGCCTCGCTGCTACCGGCGGCACGCAGCCGATCGCGGACCTCCTTGCGATCGAGCATGCTGGCGATCTGGCGCAGCAATTCAAGATGGGCATCGGTGGCCGCCTCTGGCACCAGCAGGACGAACAGCAGATCCACCGGTGCGCCATCGATGGCGTCGTAGTCGATCGGCGCATCCAGGTGCAGCAGGGCGCTGACTGGGGACGAGCAGCCTTCAAGTCGGCAATGGGGAATGGCAATGCCATTGCCAAAGCCGGTCGAGCCCAGTTTTTCGCGAGCGATGAGCTTTTCGAAGACGTCTTGCATCTCCAGCCCGTTTACTTGCTCGGCAATCAGGTTGGCGACCTTTTCCAGGGCGCGCTTCTTGCTGCCGCCCGGCACGTTCACCAGGGAACGGCCGGGGGTCAGGATGGTTTCGAGTCGGATCATGGATAAGAGGGATCAGCGGGCGGCTGCACCTTGCAGCAGGCTTTGCTGTTTTTCCTTGTGTTTTTTCAGTTGGCGGTCGAGCTTGTCGGCCAAGGCGTCGATCGCTGCATACATGTCTTCGTGTTCGGCGTTGGCAACCACTTCACCGCCGGGAATCTGCAGGGTCGCCTCGACCTTCTGCTGCAGCTTCTCGACTTTCATGATGACCTGCACGTTGGTGATCTTGTCGAAGTGACTTTCCACGCGAGCGAGCTTTTCAAGCACATAATCGCGCAGTGGCTGGGTGACTTCTACATGCTGTCCACTGATATTGACTTGCATACAGCTTCTCCTTTGTTGCCCGTGCATAAAGAGGCAGGTATTGCACCTGCCCCACAAACGCTGTGGCACATCCAGGGGCTACATCAGTCGCTTGCGCTCGCTCGACGGTGCGATGCCGAGGGACTCGCGGTACTTGGCGACGGTGCGACGGGCTACCTGGATGCCTTGTGCCTCCAGTAAACCAGCGATCTTGCTGTCACTCAATGGCTTTTTCTGATTTTCCGCCGCAACCAGTTTCTTGATGATCGCGCGGATTGCCGTAGACGAGCATTCTCCGCCTTCGGCGGTGCTGACGTGGCTGGAGAAAAAGTATTTCAGTTCGTAGATGCCACGCGGGGTGTGCATGTATTTCTGCGTGGTTACCCGCGAAATGGTCGACTCATGCATGCCCACCGCTTCGGCGATGTCATGCAGGACCAGCGGCTTCATCGCTTCATCGCCGTGGTCGAGGAAGCCGCGCTGGTGTTCGACGATCTGCGTGGCGACCTTCATCAGCGTTTCGTTGCGGCTTTGCAGGCTCTTGATGAACCAGCGCGCCTCTTGCAACTGGTTGCGCATGAAGGTGTTGTCGGCGCTGGTATCGGCGCGGCGGACGAAGCCGGCGTACTGCGGGTTGACCCGCAGGCGCGGGATCGCTTCCTGGTTCAGCTCGACCAGCCAGCGGTCGCTGTCCTTGCGCACGATCACGTCAGGCACCACGTATTCCGGTTCGCTCGACTCGATCTGCGAACCGGGCCGCGGGTTGAGGCTCTGCACCAGTTCGATCACCTGGCGCAGTTCGTCTTCCTTGAGCTTCATGCGGCGCATCAGCTGGCTGTAATCGCGGCTGCCGAGCAGGTCGATGAAGTCGGTGACCAGGCGCTGGGCCTCGCTCATCCAGGGCGTGCTGGCGGGCAGCTGGCGCAATTGCAGCAGCAGGCACTCGCCGAGGGTGCGGGCGCCGACGCCGGCCGGTTCGAACTGCTGGATGCGGTGCAGCACCGCCTCGACCTCGTCGAGCTCGATGTCCAGCTCCGGGTCGAAGCCTGCGCAGATTTCTTCGAGGGTATCTTCCAGGTAGCCCTGGCCGTTGATGCTGTCGATCAGGGTGACGGCGATCAGGCGGTCGGTGTCGGACATCGGTGCCAGGTTCAGCTGCCACAGCAGGTGGCTCTGCAGGCTTTCGCCAGCCGATGTGCGGGTGGTGAAGTCCCACTCGTCGTCATCGTTGCTCGGCAGGCTGCTGGCGCTGGTCTGGTAGATGTCTTCCCAGGCGGTGTCGACCGGAAGCTCGTTGGGGATTCGCTCGTTCCACTCACCGTCTTCCAGGGTTTCGGCACTGGAGGTGCTTTCCTGGAAGCTGTTGTCCTGGGCTTCGGCGGCCGGCTTGTTCTCGGCGTTGTCCGCCATCGGGTCGCTGTTGTCGAAGTCGTCGCCGTCTTCCTGACGTTCGAGCATCGGATTGGACTCCAGCGCTTCCTGGATTTCCTGCTGGAGGTCCAGGGTGGAGAGCTGAAGTAGGCGGATGGCCTGTTGCAACTGCGGGGTCATCGTCAGTTGCTGGCCCATTTTTAGGACGAGCGATGGTTTCATGGCTGGGGCTTAATACCTTGTTCGCCGGCGCGCATGCGCCATCCACTACACGAGGGCGCCAAAGCGCCAAATTCAAGCAAGTTTTATGCCTCAAATTGTAGCGTTTGCCTAGAGCGCTGTAACAACTTAAGCCCCTACAGGGCATTAATGCCAGTGCTCCAGGCAGGACCTGAGGGTCAGAGTCGGAACTCGTGGCCCAGGTAGACTTCCTTGACCAGGTCGTTGGCCAGGATGGTCTCGGCGTCCCCTTCGGCGATCAGTCGACCGTCGTTGACGATGTAGGCGGTCTCGCAGATATCCAGGGTCTCACGGACGTTGTGGTCGGTGATCAGTACACCGATACCCTTGGCCTTGAGGTGATGGATGATCTGCTTGATGTCGCCCACGGAAATCGGGTCGACACCGGCAAAAGGTTCGTCCAGCAGGATGAACTTCGGTGCGGTAGCCAGGGCGCGGGCAATTTCGACACGGCGGCGTTCACCACCGGAGAGGCTCATGCCGAGGTTGTCGCGGATGTGGCTGATGTGGAACTCCTGCAGCAGGCTTTCCAGCTCTTTGCGCCGGCCTTCGCGGTCGATGTCCTTGCGGGTCTCGAGAATGGCCATGATGTTGTCGGCCACCGACAGCTTGCGGAAGATCGAAGCTTCCTGCGGCAGGTAGCCGATGCCGGCGCGGGCGCGGCCATGCATGGGCTGGTGACTGACATCGAGGTTGTCGATCAGTACGCGCCCCTGGTCGGCCTGGACCAGCCCCACGATCATGTAGAAGCAGGTGGTCTTGCCGGCGCCGTTGGGGCCGAGCAGGCCGACGATCTGCCCGCTGTCGATCGACAGGCTGACATCACGCACGACTTGCCGCCCCTTGTAGCTCTTGGCCAGGTGCTGGGCTTTGAGGGTTGCCATTTACTCGGCCTTCTTCTTCGGCTGGATCACCATGTCGATGCGCTGACGTGGTTGAGTCACGTTGCCACCACGACCGGCGGTCGCAACCTGGGTCTTGGTGTTGTAGATGATCTTCTCGCCTTCGGTGGTGTTGCCTTCGTTCTCGACCTTGGCGCGGTCGGTGAGGATCACCGTGTCTTTCTGCGCCTGGTACTGGATGGTCACCGCCCAGCCTTTCATCTTCTCTGGCTTGGCCGCGCTCTGCTGCTGCTCGAAGTAGGCCAGGTTGCCCACCGAGGTCACCACGTCGATGTCGCCATTGGCGGCACGGGTCATGGTCACGGTGTTGCCTTTGATCATCATCGAGCCCTGGGTGATGATCACATCGCCGGTATAGGTGGCCACGCCTTGCTTGTCGTCCAGGTGCGCGTTGTCGGCCTGGATGCGGATAGGCTGGTCACGGTCGGTCGGCAGGGCGAAGGCGCTCGCGCTTCCCAGTGCTGCGCTCAGGCTGAGCAAAAGGGGGAGGGTTTTAACGAGCCTCATACTGTCCTCTTACGTTAGAGAGCAAGTCCATCTTGCCTTCTTTCAAATACGCTTTCATTCCTTTGCCCGTAGTTGTGCCACCGGCGCCGTCGATTCTAACGGCTTGCTCGGTCTGCGCATATTGCTTCTGCGGGAATACGGTCATGCGGGAGCTGGTAACCACGAGTTCACGCTGTTTTTCGTCGATGCGTTGCACGCGGACATTCTCGATCAGCTCGACCTCGGTGCCATCCGGGTTGACCTCGGCACGTGCACTCTGCACGTGCCAAGGGTACTCGGTGCCCCGGTACATGTGCAGGTCAGGTGTGGTCAGCAGGGTGACTTCGCTGGCCCTGAGGTGCTCGACCTTGTCGGCGGTCATCTCGTATTGCAGCTTGCCGTCGGGCATGAACTGCACGCTGTGCGCGTTGATCGCGTAGTAATCGATGGCACTTTCGTCAACCTGGGCCACTGGCTTTTCGAGGAAGCTCTCGGGGCTGACATTCCAGTAGCCGATTGCCGCCAGCAGGGCGGTAATCACCGCGAGCAGCGCAATATTGCGGGCTTTCTTGCTGAACATGGGCAGCCTTAAAGGTAGTTGGCGTTGGCAGCGTCCAGGGTGCCCTGGGCCTGCATGATCAGTTCGCAGAACTCGCGTGCAGCACCTTCGCCGCCGCGTGCCTGGGTTACGCCGTGGGCGTGCTGGCGAACGAACGGCGCGGCGTTGGCCACGGCCATGCCCAGGCCTACCCGGCGGATCACCGGCAGGTCGGGCAGGTCGTCGCCCAGATAGGCGACCTGTTCATAGCTTAGGCCCAGTTCGGCGAGCAGGCCGTCGAGCACGACCAATTTGTCTTCGCGGCCCTGGTAAAGGTGAGGGATGCCGAGGTTCTTCGCCCGGCGCTCCACCACTGGGGTCTTGCGTCCGCTGATGATCGCCGTGGTTACGCCTGCGGCCATGAGCATCTTGATGCCCTGGCCATCAAGGGTGTTGAAGGTCTTGAATTCGCTGCCATCTTCGAGGAAGTACAGGCGGCCATCGGTCAGCACGCCGTCAACGTCGAAAACGGCGAGCTTGATCGCCTTGCCGCGTTGCATGAGATCTTGGGTCATCGGTTCGTTCTCCTTTACATCACGCCGGCGCGCAGCAGGTCGTGCATGTTCAGGGCGCCGGTCGGGCGGTCGTCCTTGTCCACGACCACCAGGGCGCTGATCTTGTGGTCTTCCATGATCTTCAGGGCCTCGGCGGCAAGCATCTCGGCGCGAGCCGTCTTGCCATGTACGGTCATCACCTGATCGATCAGTGTGGAGTGCACGTCGATGTTACGGTCCAGGCTGCGGCGCAGGTCGCCGTCGGTGAAGATCCCGGCCAGCTTGCCATCGCTGCCCACGATCACGGTCATGCCCAAACCTTTGCGGGACATTTCAAGGAGCGCGTCCTTGAGCAGTGTGCCGAGCTGTACCTGGGGCAATTCGTCACCGGCGTGCATGACATGCTCGACCTTGAGCAGCAGGCGGCGGCCCAGGGCACCGCCAGGGTGCGAGAAGGCGAAGTCCTCGGCAGTGAAGCCACGGGCTTCGAGCAGGGCAATGGCCAGCGCGTCGCCCAGCACCAGTGCCGCAGTGGTGGAGGAGGTCGGGGCCAGGTTCAGCGGGCAGGCTTCCTGGGTGACGCTGGCGTCGAGATTGACTTCGGCGGCCTGGGCCAGGGGCGAGTCCGGGTTGCCGGTCAGGCTGATCATCTGGATTCCCAGGCGCTTGATCAGCGGCAGCAGGGTAACGATCTCGGCGGTGCTGCCGGAATTGGACAGGGCCAGGATGACATCGTCGCGGGTGATCATGCCCATGTCGCCATGGCTGGCTTCGGCTGGATGCACGAAGAACGCTGGCGTGCCGGTGCTGGCCAGGGTGGCGGCAATCTTGTTGCCGATATGCCCCGATTTGCCCATGCCGACCACCACGACCCGGCCCTTGCTCGCCAGGATCAGCTCGCAAGCCTTGACGAAATTGGCGTCGATGCGGGCCACCAGGCCTTCAACGGCCTCGAGTTCCAGGCGCAGGGTGCGCTGGGCGGAGTGGATCAGCTCGCTGGATTGGCTCATGTCGAAAAGCAATGCCTGATTAAAAGGCGGCGATTATAGCCGCAATACAAGAAAGCCTCATCCTTTCGATTGCCCTCTTGAAAGACATCAATGCCTGTCATTGGCCTGAACGACCTGTTCCATGCCCTTGGGGGCGTGAGGTCAGCAGTGCTATAGTTCGCCGCTATTCGGCCTGCCAAGGGCGCGTGTGCCTTCACGATGAGGGCCAGCGTCCATTAGTGCGAGGCTGCATTAGCAAGGAGTCTAGATGAGTGTGGATAGCGCCTACGCGGTCGAGTTGAAGGGAGTCACCTTCAAGCGCGGTTCGCGCAGCATTTTCAGCAATGTCGACATCCGTATCCCACGTGGCAAGGTCACCGGGATCATGGGACCGTCGGGTTGCGGCAAGACCACGCTGCTGCGCCTGATGGGCGCGCAGCTTCGGCCGTCGAGCGGTGAAGTGTGGGTGGCCGGGCAGAACCTGCCGAGCCTCTCGCGCAGCGACCTGTTCGACGCACGCAAGCAGATGGGCGTACTGTTCCAGAGCGGTGCGCTGTTCACCGATCTCGATGTGTTCGAGAACGTCGCTTTTCCGTTGCGCGTGCATACCCAGCTTTCGGACGAAATGATCCGTGACATCGTGTTGATGAAACTGCAGGCTGTCGGCCTGCGCGGTGCCATCGACCTGATGCCGGACGAGCTGTCCGGCGGCATGAAGCGCCGGGTGGCGCTGGCCCGGGCGATTGCCCTGGACCCGCAGATCCTGATGTACGACGAACCGTTCGTCGGCCAGGACCCGATTGCCATGGGTGTGCTCGTGCGCTTGATCCGTCTGCTCAACGATGCGCTGGGCATCACCAGCATCGTGGTTTCCCACGACCTCGCCGAAACCGCGAGTATCGCCGATTACATCTATGTGGTTGGTGATGGCCAGGTGCTGGGCCAGGGTACCCCCGACGAGCTGATGGGCTCGGACAATCCGCGCATCCGCCAGTTCATGAAAGGCGACCCGGACGGCCCGGTGCCATTCCACTTTCCCGCGCCTGATTACCGCGCCGATCTGCTGGGGGCGCGGTGATGCGCAGAAAATCCTTACTCGAACGTATCCGCCTGCTCGGGCGCTCGGCGATCGACGTGCTGGCCGTGCTCGGGCGCTCGTGCCTGTTCCTGTTCCATGCGCTGGTCGGCCGTGGCGGCATCGGCGGCGGTTTCCAGTTGCTGACCAAGCAGCTGTACTCGGTGGGTGTGCTGTCGCTGGCGATCATTGTCGTTTCCGGCGTGTTCATCGGCATGGTGCTTGCCCTGCAGGGCTACAGCATCCTGACCAAGTACGGTTCCGAGCAGGCGGTCGGGCAAATGGTCGCCCTGACCCTGCTGCGTGAGCTCGGCCCGGTGGTCACCGCGCTGCTGTTCGCCGGCCGCGCCGGTTCTGCGCTGACCGCCGAAATCGGCAACATGAAGTCCACCGAGCAGCTGTCGAGCCTGGAAATGATCGGCGTCGACCCGCTCAAGTACATTGTCGCGCCACGCTTGTGGGCCGGTTTCATCTCGCTGCCGCTGCTGGCGCTGATCTTCAGCGTGGTCGGCATCTGGGGCGGTTCGTGGGTCGCAGTCGACTGGCTGGGCGTTTACGAAGGCTCGTTCTGGGGCAACATGCAGAACAGCGTTTCCTTTACCGATGACGTGCTCAACGGGCTGATCAAGAGCCTGGTGTTTGCCTTCGTCACGACCTGGATTGCCGTATTCCAGGGCTACGACTGCGAACCCACCTCAGAGGGGATCAGCCGTGCCACCACCAAGACCGTGGTCTATGCCTCGTTGGCAGTGCTGGGTCTGGACTTTATTTTGACCGCCTTGATGTTTGGAGATTTCTGATGCAAAACCGCACCCTGGAAATCGGTGTCGGCCTGTTCCTCCTGGCCGGGATCCTGGCACTGCTGCTGCTGGCCCTGCGTGTCAGCGGGCTGTCGGCCAGCCCGAGCAGCGATACCTATAAAGTTTATGCGTACTTCGACAATATCGCCGGTTTGACGGTCAGAGCTAAAGTGACCATGGCCGGTGTAACGATCGGCAAGGTCTCCGCCATCGATCTGGACCGTGATTCCTACACCGGTCGGGTGACGCTGCAACTGGACAAGTCGGTCAACAACCTGCCGACCGACTCCACTGCTTCGATCCTGACCGCCGGCTTGCTTGGCGAGAAGTACATCGGTATCAGCGTGGGCGGTGAAGAAGACGTGCTCAAGGATGGCTCGACCATCCATGACACGCAGTCGGCGCTGGTGCTGGAAGATCTGATTGGCAAGTTCCTGCTCAACTCCGTTGGCAAGGAACCAAAAGAAGCGCAACCGGCTAATTAAGGAGTTTCCATGATTTCGATCCTGCGACGTGGCTTGCTGGTGCTGCTGGCGGCCTTCCCCCTGATGGCCCTTGCCGCGCAGTCGCCGCACGAGGTGGTTCAAAGCACCACCACCGAGCTGCTCAGCGACCTGAAGGCCAACAAGGAGCAGTACAAGGCCAACCCCAACGCCTTCTACGATGCGCTCAACCGCATCCTCGGCCCGGTGGTCGACGCTGACGGCATCTCGAAAAGCGTCATGACCGTCAAGTACTCGCGCAAGGCCACCCCTGCGCAGATGCAACGCTTCCAGGACAACTTCAAGCGCAGCCTGTTCCAGTTCTATGGCAATGCGCTGCTGGAGTACAACAACCAGGGCATCACCGTCGATCCGGCCAAGGCCGATGACGGCAAGCGCGCCAGCGTCGGCATGAAGGTCACCGGCAACAACGGTGCCGTGTACCCGGTGCAGTACACCCTGGAAAACCTCGGTGGCGAGTGGAAGGTGCGTAACGTCATCGTCAACGGCATCAACGTTGGCAAGCTGTTCCGCGACCAGTTCGCCGATGCCATGCAGCGCAATGGCAACGACCTGGACAAGACCATCGACGGCTGGGCCGGCGAAGTGGCCAAGGCCAAGGAAGCTGCCGACAACTCGCCAGAGAAGACCGTCAAATGAGTGAGGCCGCTGTGACCATGGCCGAGCCGGGCCTGTTGTGCCTGGCCGGCGAACTGGATTACCGCAGCGGGCCGGCCCTGCGCAAGCAGGGCAAGGCACTGATCGGCGCCTGCCGTGAATCGCGTCTGGTGCTGGACTGCTCGGCTGTAGCGCGTTCCACCAGTGTTGGTCTGTCGCTGCTGCTGGCGTTCATCCGTGACGCCCAGGCCGCCGGCAAGGCCGTCGAGGTACGCGGCATGCCTGACGACATGCGGGAAATCGCCGGGGTCTATGACCTCGATGAGGTGCTGGCAAGCTGATGGCTTGGCAGTGATGAGAGGCCCCTCGGTCGCGCGCCCTTTCGTTGGGCTTCGCAGGCGAGGGGCTTTTTTGTATGATGGCCGACCCGTGCGCATCGGGCGCCGATTGAGGTTGAGCATGCAGGCCGTAGAAGTTAAGAGCTTCCTTGAAGAGAAATTGCCGGGATCCCGGGTCGAAGTTGAAGGCGAAGGCTGCAACTTCCAGTTGAACGTGATCAGCGACGAGTTGGCTGGCCTGAGCCCGGTCAAACGTCAGCAGGCGATCTATGCTCACCTGAATCCGTGGATCGCCAATGGCAGCATCCATGCGGTAACCATGAAATTTTTCAGCAGCGCAGCCTGGGCTGAGCGCACCTGAGCCAACTTGGCGGCGAGACACCAATGGACAAACTGATTATTACTGGCGGCGCTCGTCTTGATGGCGAGATCCGTATTTCCGGCGCGAAGAACGCGGCCCTGCCGATCCTGGCGGCGACCCTGCTGGCCGATGGCCCGGTCACCGTGGGCAACCTGCCGCACCTGCACGACATCACCACCATGATCGAGCTGTTCGGGCGCATGGGCATCGAGCCTGTGATCGACGAAAAGCTGGCGGTGGAAATCGACCCGCGCACCATCAAGACCCTGGTAGCCCCTTACGAGCTGGTCAAGACCATGCGCGCCTCGATCCTGGTGCTCGGCCCCATGGTCGCGCGCTTCGGTGAAGCCGAAGTGGCACTGCCAGGTGGCTGCGCCATCGGTTCGCGCCCGGTCGACCTGCACATCCGTGGCCTTGAGGCCATGGGGGCGAAGATCGAAGTCGAAGGCGGCTACATCAAGGCCAAGGCGCCTGAAGGCGGCCTGCGCGGCGCGCACTTCTTCTTCGACACCGTCAGCGTGACCGGTACCGAGAACATCATGATGGCCGCTGCCCTGGCCAAAGGCCGCAGCGTGCTGCAGAACGCCGCGCGCGAGCCTGAAGTGGTCGACCTGGCCAACTTCATCAACGCCATGGGCGGCAAGGTCCAGGGCGCTGGTACCGACACCATCACCATCGATGGTGTCGAGCGCCTGGCTTCGGCCCACTACCGCGTCATGCCTGACCGTATCGAGACGGGCACCTACCTGGTCGCCGCAGCCGTGACCGGCGGTCGCGTCAAGGTCAAGGACACTGACCCGACCATCCTCGAAGCCGTACTGGAGAAGCTCAAGGAAGCGGGCGCCGACCTGACCACCGGTGAAGACTGGATCGAGCTGGACATGCACGGCAAGCGGCCAAAAGCCGTCAACCTGCGCACCGCCCCGTACCCGGCGTTCCCGACCGACATGCAGGCGCAGTTCATCTCGCTGAACGCCATCGCCGAAGGCACTGGCGCGGTCATCGAGACGATCTTCGAAAACCGCTTCATGCACGTGTACGAAATGCACCGCATGGGCGCGCAGATCCAGGTTGAAGGCAATACCGCGATCGTCACCGGCGTGCCGGCACTCAAGGGTGCTCCGGTGATGGCCACCGACCTGCGTGCATCTGCCAGCCTGGTGTTGTCGGCGCTGGTCGCCGAAGGCGATACCCTGATCGACCGCATCTACCACATCGACCGTGGTTACGAGTGCATCGAAGAAAAACTGCAGATGCTCGGCGCGAAAATCCGCCGCGTACCGGGCTAGTTGCCCGCTGGCACACGGACGTGCCATTCGAATTGAATGCGGTCGGGCTGTAGCAGCCCGGCCGGCAGTAGCCGCTTAAGGACCGACGTTCCAATGTTGACCATCGCGCTTTCCAAAGGCCGTATTCTCGACGATACCCTGCCGTTGCTGGCCGAGGCCGGTATCGTGCCGACCGAGAACCCGGACAAGAGCCGCAAGCTGATCATCCCCACCACGCAGGACGACGTGCGCCTGCTGATCGTGCGTGCCACCGACGTGCCGACCTATGTCGAGCATGGTGCCGCCGACCTTGGTGTGGCTGGCAAGGACGTGCTGATGGAGTACGGCGGCCAGGGCCTGTACGAGCCACTGGACCTGCAGATTGCCAAGTGCAAGCTGATGACCGCCGGCGTGGTCGGTGCACCCGAGCCCAAGGGCCGCCTGCGCGTCGCCACCAAGTTCGTCAACGTGGCCAAGCGTTACTACGCCGAACAAGGCCGCCAGGTCGACATCATCAAGCTGTACGGCTCGATGGAGCTGGCGCCGCTGATCAACCTCGCCGACAAGATCATCGACGTGGTCGACACCGGCAACACCCTGCGCGCCAATGGCCTGGAGCCCCAGGACCTGATTGCCACGATCAGCTCGCGCCTGGTCGTCAACAAAGCCTCCATGAAGATGCAGCATGCCCGCATCCAGAGCCTGATCGACACGCTGCGCAAAGCGGTCGAATCGCGACACCGCGGCTGACATCTGCGCGCGGCCTTTGCTGTCGCGCCCGTCTATCCGCGTCATAGCCATTTTTCTCGGGTGCCCGCGCGGATGGACTGGTAGCCTAGGGCGCCTGAGCATTCGCTAATAATCGAGGCCCTCGCCATGACCGTGTCCACTGCAATTGCCCGTCTCAACGCTGCTGATCCGGATTTCGCCCGACATCTGGATCATCTGCTGAGCTGGGAAAGTGTGTCCGATGACGCGGTCAACCAGCGCGTGCTCGACATCATCAAGGCCGTGCGCGAGCGCGGCGACGCCGCGCTGGTGGAATTCACCCAGCGCTTCGACGGTGTTGACGCCAAAAGCATCGATGAGCTGATCCTCGGCCGCGAGCGCCTGGAGCTGGCCCTGACCCGCATCACCGACGCCCAGCGTGAAGCCCTGGAGAAAGCCGCCAACCGCGTTCGCCTGTACCACGAGCGGCAGAAGCAGGACTCCTGGCAGTACACCGAAGCCGACGGCACCGTGCTCGGCCAGAAGGTCACCCCGCTGGACCGTGCCGGCCTGTACGTGCCGGGCGGCAAGGCGTCGTACCCGTCGTCGGTGCTGATGAATGCGATTCCGGCCAAGGTCGCCGGCGTCACCGAAGTGGTGATGGTGGTGCCGACCCCGCGTGGCGAAGTCAACGAGCTGGTGCTGGCCGCGGCCTGCATCGCCGGTGTCGACCGGGTGTTCACCGTCGGTGGCGCCCAGGCCGTTGCCGCCCTGGCCTATGGCACTGAAAGCGTACCGCAGGTAGACAAGATCGTCGGCCCGGGCAACATCTATGTGGCTACCGCCAAGCGCCACGTGTTCGGCCAGGTCGGTATCGACATGATCGCCGGCCCGTCGGAAATCCTCGTGGTGTGCGACGGCCAGACCGACCCGGACTGGATCGCCATGGATCTGTTCTCCCAGGCCGAGCACGACGAAGATGCCCAGGCCATCCTGGTCAGCCCGGATGCTGCGTTCCTCGACCGCGTCGCCGCCAGCATCGACAAGCTGCTGCCGACCATGGAGCGTGCCGAAATCATCGAGAAGTCGATCAACGGCCGTGGTGCGCTGATCCAGGTGCGCGACATGCAGCAGGCCATTGAAGTCGCCAACCGCATCGCCCCCGAGCACCTGGAACTGTCGGTCGCCGACCCGCAGGCCTGGCTGCCGCAGATCCGCCACGCTGGCGCGATCTTCATGGGCCGCCACACCAGCGAAGCACTGGGCGATTACTGCGCCGGCCCCAACCACGTGCTGCCGACTTCCGGCACCGCGCGCTTCTCGTCGCCGCTGGGGGTGTACGACTTCCAGAAGCGCTCGTCGATCATCTTCTGCTCCGAACAGGGCGCATCCGAGCTTGGCCACACCGCTTCGGTCCTGGCCCGTGGCGAATCGCTGACGGCCCACGCCCGCAGTGCTGAATACCGTATCCTGACCCAAGACAAGGGGAACTGAGCATGAGTCGATTCTGGAGCCCCTTCGTCAAGGCGCTGGTGCCTTACGTGCCGGGCGAGCAGCCAAAGCTGGCCCGCCTGGTCAAGCTGAACACCAACGAGAACCCTTATGGCCCGTCGCCCAAGGCGCTGGAAGCCATGCGCGGCGAACTGAACGACAACCTGCGCCTGTATCCGGACCCCAACAGTGACCGGCTCAAGCAGGCAGTGGCCGAGTATTACGGTGTCACCACGGCCCAGGTATTTGTCGGCAACGGTTCGGACGAGGTGCTGGCGCACATCTTCCACGGCCTGTTCCAGCACGATCGCGGGCCGCTGCTGTTCCCGGATGTCAGCTACAGCTTCTATCCGGTCTACTGCGGCCTGTACGGGATCCCGTTCGAGCAGGTGGCGCTGGATGAGCAGTTCCAGATCCGCATCGCCGACTACGCCAAGCCCAACGCCGGCATCATCTTCCCTAACCCCAACGCGCCAACCGGCTGCCTGCTGCCGCTGCAAGCAATCGAGCAGCTGCTGCAAGCCAACCGCGACTCGGTGGTGGTGGTGGATGAAGCCTACATCGACTTTGGCGGCGAAACCGCCATCAGCCTGGTGGAGCGCTACGACAACCTGCTGGTGACCCAGACCCTGTCCAAGTCGCGTTCGCTGGCCGGGCTGCGAGTCGGCCTGGCCGTCGGCCATCCGGACCTGATCGAGGCCCTGGAACGGATCAAGAACAGCTTCAACTCCTATCCGCTCGACCGCATGGCCATCGTCGGTGCAGCGG
This sequence comes from Pseudomonas sp. MN1F, assembly GCF_009391885.1. Lineage (GTDB taxonomy): Bacteria > Pseudomonadota > Gammaproteobacteria > Pseudomonadales > Pseudomonadaceae > Aquipseudomonas. The sequence goes on from NZ_VZII01000025.1 coordinate 110,283, forward strand.
CGGCGTTCGAAGACCAGGCCTACTTCGAGGAAACCTGCCGCAAGGTTATCGACAGCCGTGAAACGCTGGTCGAGCAGTTGGTGGCAAAGGGCTTCGAAGTGCTGCCCTCGGCGGCCAACTTCATCTTCGCCCGCCACCCGCAGCAGGATGCCGCGCAACTGGCGGCGCGCCTGCGTGAGCAAGGGGTGATCGTGCGCCACTTCAAGCAGGAGCGAATCGCTCAATTCCTGCGTATCACCATCGGCACGCCAGAGATGAACCAGGCGTTGGTCGACGCGCTGAACTGATCGCGGCGAACTGCAGGGGCGAGTGAGCTCGCTCCTGCAGGCTATGCCCCGCACATCAGTTGCTGCTGTCTTCGATGACGAATGCCTTGTTGAGCGGTCGGGTGCGCACCGCGACCGGTGTGTCGTCCAGCACAAGCACGTAATCGTTGGCCTGGCGCATGCCTTCCGGGTCAGTCCATTGCTGTAGGTAGGCCTGTACACTCGCGACTACCTGGCCATTTCTGTGAATGGTCACGGTGCCTTGTGCGTCGCTGTTCCACAGCAACTTGGCCTCGCCTTCAATGGCCCGTGCCTTGCGTACGCCGGTAGCGCCCAGCAGTGGCGTGCCATCGAGCTTCCATTCTGGCAGCAGGTCGAGCCCCATGTGCCTGAGCACGGTTGGGGCCACCGATGTCTGCGCCGCGTAGCCATACAAGTTGTTGGGCCCCGGGTTGTCCTCTGGAATGCTCGGCTGGTTCAACTCTTCGTTCAGCGGCTTGTTGCTGGCAATGAAGACCGTCTTCTCCTGCTCGGTCACGCCACCATGGCCTGAGCCCTGGTAATCACGTCCGTGGTCGGTGCAGACGATTACCAGCCAGTCCTCCTGCGGGTGCTTGTAGGCACGCTCCTCGACTTTGTCCAGCAGGCGCCCCAGCTTGTCATCGGCTTCACGCAGGGCGAACTGGTAGGCCGGGCCGAAGCCACTGGCGTGGCCGGCTTCGTCGGGTTCGTCGAGCTGGATGAAGGTGAGGTCGGCAGGCGTGTTATCGAGGATGTCCAGGGTCCGGGCGGTGACCTGCTCATCGCTCAGGCCGCTTTCGCGCACATTGTTGCCTTGCGCGTCCTCCAGCAGGTAGGCCGTATTGATCGGCGACCAGCTGACGACACTGGAGAGGTAGGCGTTTGGCAGGGCATCACGCAGCCGTTTGAACAGGCTGGGGAACCCAGGGTCGACCCGCAACGATTCGGCATTGGAAATGACCCCATGCTTGTTGGCCCATACGCCGGTGAGCAAGGTCATCCAGCCGGGGCCACTGATGGTCGACTGTTCGCTGGCACGGCCGCTGATACCGCCGGCATAGGCTTTGCCGTAGAACAGGCGCTTCTGCAGGTTGGTCTCGCCGCCCAGTTGTTCATAGTGCTGCAATTGCACACCGTCCATTCCGATGATGAGCGTCTTGGGTTGCATTGGCGGTTGTCTGGCGTCGCACCCTTTGAAGAGCAGGGCGAGCAGCAGGCCGGCGGTTATCAGGGCAGTCAACCGCAATACTTTGAACAGGGACATGGAACGCGCCTTGAGGAAATCGTGCCAAGCGTTGCAACAAGGCGCTCGGCTGGCAACTGGTAGAAATGCCAGTTGAATTGAAGTAAGGAAGGCGTTCCATTAAGCTTTGCGAATTCATCGGATGATTGGTTGAGTGAAATGAGCAGCGAATTGACCAAGCGCTCCCTGGTCGAACTGGCGGTCGAACGCATGCGTGAGCGCATCCTGCAAGCCGACTGGCATGTCGGGCAGCGCCTGCCGACCGAGCCGGAACTGGCGCTGGAGCTGGGCATCAGCCGCAATACCGTGCGTGAAGCCATGCGTGTGCTGGCATTCAGTGGCCTGGTGGAAATCCGCCAGGGTGACGGCAGTTACCTGCGCACCTGCCAGGACCCGCTGCAGGCCGTACAGGCCATGTCACGCTGCACCCTGGAGCAGGCCCGCGAAACACGCCACATCCTCGAATCCGAGGCGATTGGCCTGGCGGCGTTGCGCCGTACCGACGAGGACCTGCAAGGCCTGCGCGCAGCATTGACGGGCAGTGCCGAGCATTTTCACGGCGATGTCGATGCCTATGTCAGCTGTGATCTGGTATTTCACCAACGCCTGATCGACGCCGCGCACAACCCGGCATTGAGTGAGCTGTATCGTTATTTTTCCGGCGTGGTGGCCGCAGCGCTGCAACACAACATGGCGACCGTGCCACGCAGCCAGGCGACCTTCGACCTGCACGGGCAGATTCTCGACGCCATCGAACAACGCGATCCGGAGCGGGCCAAGGCCTTGAGCCGGACCCTCATCGAATCCTGAAGACGAGAAGGCCATGGCTGAACCATTGACCCGAGACGCGCCTGCCCGCGAGCGAGAACTGGAAGAACTGCTGATCGACGCCGAGGCCGACGATGCCCAGGTGCAACAACAACCGCCGGCCCTGCAGCGGCCCTGGCTGTTGCTGCTGGGCCTGGTGCTGGTGGCATTGAACCTGCGCCCGGCGTTGTCGAGCATGGCGCCGGTGCTCGGGCAGGTTTCTGCCGGGCTGGGCCTGAATGCCTCCGAGGCCGGCCTGCTGACCACCTTGCCGGTACTCTGCCTGGGGCTGTTCGCACCACTGGCGCCCGTGCTGGCGCGACGCTTCGGCAGCGAGCGGGTGATCCTGGGCATCCTGCTCACCCTGGCGCTAGGGATCGTGGTGCGCAGCGCCCTGGGGGCTGTCGGCGTGTTCATCGGCAGCGTCATGGCCGGGGCCAGCATCGGCATCATCGGTGTGCTGTTGCCCGGTATCGTCAAGCGCGACTTCCCGCAGCATGCGGGCACCCTGACCGGGGTCTACACCATGGCCCTGTGCCTGGGTGCGGCCATGGCGGCAGGGGCTACCGTGCCGCTGACTCAGCACTTCGATGGCAACTGGGCCCTTGGCCTGGGCTTCTGGATGCTACCGGCGCTGCTGGCCATGCTTGTCTGGTCACCGCAAGCGCGCCAGGGCCACGGCCTGCACAAGGTCGCCTACCGGGTGCGCGGGCTGTGGCGTGACCCGCTGGCGTGGCAGGTAACGCTGTACATGGGGCTGCAATCTTCGCTGGCGTACATCGTCTTTGGCTGGTTGCCGTCGATCCTCATTGGCCGTGGCCTGAGCCCGACCGAAGCCGGCCTGGTGCTGTCTGGCTCGGTCATCGTGCAGTTGATCAGCTCGCTGAGCGCGCCTTGGCTGGCGACCCGCGGCAAGGACCAGCGGCTGGCCATCGTGATCGTGATGCTGGTGACCTTGGCGGGGCTGTTCGGTTGCCTGTATGCCCCCATCGACGGGCTGTGGGGCTGGGCGGTGCTGCTGGGGCTGGGGCAGGGCGGTACTTTTGCCCTGGCGTTGACCTTGATCGTGCTGCGTTCGAAGGATGCCCATGTGGCGGCGAACCTGTCGAGCATGGCGCAGGGGGTGGGTTATACCCTGGCGTCCATGGGCCCGTTTGCGGTTGGCCTGGTGCATGACCTGACCGGCGGCTGGGCGGCGGTGGGCTGGATTTTCGCGGTGCTGGGTGTCGGGGCGATCGTCTTCGGGCTTGGTGCTGGGCGGGCTTTGCATGTGCAGGTGAGCAGCGAAAAACTCTGATCCTGAGGCAGGCACTGGCATATGCCGATGGGGGAGATTATCGTGCAGCTTCCCACACCCAGGACGGATCTGCTTCCATGACTGACGCCAACCGCGACCTGATCACGCGCTTCTACCAGGCCTTCCAGCGCCTGGACGCCGAGGCCATGGTGGCCTGCTACAGCGACGACATCGTCTTCAGCGACCCGGTGTTCGGCACCCTGCGCGGCCGTGACGCAGGTGACATGTGGCGCATGCTCACCACCCGCGCCAAGGATTTCTCGCTGACCTTCGACCAGGTCCGTGCCGACCCGCGCAGCGGCTGCGCGCACTGGGTGGCAACCTACCTGTTCAGCCAGACCGGCCGCACCGTGGTCAACGACATCCAGGCGCGCTTCGTCATTCGCGATGGGCTGATCTGCCAGCATGACGACAGCTTCGACCTGTGGCGCTGGTCGCGTCAGGCGCTGGGAGCACCAGGGCTGTTGCTGGGTTGGTCGCCGATGCTGCAGAACAAGGTGCGCCAGCAGGCTTTCAAAGGGCTGCGCGCGTTCCAGCAGGCGAGCTGAGCGGTTAAGCTGTCGGCCATGAACATCGTCAACGAAATCGCCGAAACCGCCCTGTGCAAACCGTGGTACGTGTACCTGGTGCGGGCTGCCAATGGCTCGCTGTACTGCGGTATCAGTGATGACCCGCAGCGGCGTTTTGCTGCCCATCAGAAAGGCCAGGGGGCCCGCTATTTCAAGACCAGCCCGGCGCAGGCGCTGGTCTATGTCGAGCAGTGGCCGGACAAGGGCGAGGCGCTGCGCCAGGAGCGCCTGGTGAAGAAATTGCGCAAGTCGGCCAAGGAGGCGCTGGTCGCCTCCTATGTGGCCGTCTGATCAGTCCTTGCGGCGCTTGAGCTGATCCACCAGGGTGGTCGGCAGGCCTTTGATGATCAGGGTGCCGGCGGCCTCGTCATACTCCACCTTGTCACCCAGCAGGTGCGCTTCGAAGCTGATCGACAAACCTTCGGCACGCCCGGTGAAGCGGCGGAACTGGTTGAGGGTGCGTTTGTCGGCGGGGATTTCCGGCGACAGGCCGTAGTCCTTGTTGCGGATGTGGTCGTAGAACGCCTTCGGGCGCTCCTCGTCGATCAGGCTCGACAGCTCTTCCAGGGTCACCGGTTCACCCAGCTTGGTCTGGGTGGTGGCGTACTCGACCAGGGTCTGGGTCTTCTCGCGGGCGGCTTCTTCAGGCAGGTCTTCGCTTTCGACGAAGTCGCTGAAGGCCTTGAGCAACGTGCGCGTCTCGCCCGGGCCGTCGACGCCTTCCTGGCAGCCGATGAAGTCACGGAAGTAGTCCGACACCTTCTTGCCGTTCTTGCCCTTGATGAACGAGATGTACTGCTTGGAGTTCTGGTTGTTCTTCCACTCGGACAGGTTGATACGCGCCGCCAGGTGCAGCTGGCCAAGGTCGAGGTGGCGCGACGGTGTCACGTCCAGCTCGGCGTTCACCGCCACGCCTTCGCTGTGGTGCAGCAGGGCGATCGCCAGGTAGTCGGTCATGCCTTGCTGGTAGTGGGCAAACAGGATGTGGCCGCCGGTGGAGAGGTTGGACTCTTCCATCAGCTTTTGCAGGTGCTCGACCGCTACCCGGCTGAACGCGGCGAAGTCTTTTTCGTCTTCCAGGTACTGTTTCAACCAGCCGCTCAGCGGGTATGCACCGGACTCGCCGTGGAAGAAGCCCCAGGCCTTGCCTTGCTTGGCGTTGTAGCTGTCGTTGAGGTCGGCCAGCAGGTTTTCGATGGCGTCCGATGCGCCCAGCTCGGTATCCCGTGCATGGAGCACGGCGGGGCTGCCATCGGGCTTCTTGTCGATCAGGTGAACGATGCAATGACGGATTGGCATGGAATTCTCGGTGAGTCTGGGGCGGCCATAGGCCGCGCTGCAAAAGTCGTCCAGTTTACCCCAGACAACAGGCGCTGCAGTGGCCGGATGTTGGCAGAAATGCCGGTTGTTCGTTTTTTGTTCAAAATTGTGGGCTTTCGGCTAAAACCCCCGAAAAACCTGCACTAAATCGAAGCGGGTAGCGGATATTTATCCATTCCTGTGTTAGCTTTGCGCCGTCTTGCGCACCTTGTGTGGCGCATTGCTGGCAGCGTGCTCATACCGTGTCGAACCAAACGCCGATTTGCGCATCTACATGCGCGATTGGCGCGGCCCTCCAGAACTCAGGGGCTGGCCCGATAACGTCGTAGAACGCTGCATAACCACTGAATTAGATAGGGAAGGAACACCACCATGGCATTGACCAAAGACCAACTGATTGCCGATATCGCTGAAGCCATCGACGCGCCAAAAACCACCGCTCGTAACGCGCTGGAGCAGCTGGGCCAGATCGTTGCCGACCAACTGGAAAACGGTGCTGAAATCACCCTGCCAGGCATCGGCAAGCTGAAAGTCTCCGAGCGTCCTGCCCGTACCGGCCGTAACCCTTCGACTGGCGCTGCCATCGAAATCGCTGCCAAGAAAGTCGTCAAGTTCGTTCCGGCCAAAGGCCTGACCGACGCCGTCAACAAGTAATCTGTTGACGCATTGACGAAACCGCGCCCGGCTTGCCCGGGCGCGGTTTTTTCATGCCTGCGATTTGCGCCGGGCGTGCCAGGCCTGGCGTGCGCTGTCGTCGTGGAAGCTCCAGGCGACCATGCGGCTCTGCTTCTGGCCCTGGCCCATCTCGGCGATGCGCACGGCCTTGGCGCCGGCCTTCTTCAACGCCGCCTCGATGCCAGGCAGGTTGCTGGCCTTGGACACCAGGCTGGTGAACCACAGCACCTGCTGTGCGTACTGCGCGCTTTCGTCGACCAGCTGGGTGACGAAGCGGATCTCGCCGCCCTCGCACCACAGTTCGTTGTTCTGCCCGCCGAAGTTGAGCACCGGCAGCTTGCGCTTGGGGTCTTGCTTGCCGAGGTTCTTCCACTTGCGCTGGCTGCCACGGGTGGCCTCTTCGCGTGAGGCATGGAAGGGCGGGTTGCACAGGGTCAGGTCGAAGCGCTCATCCTCTTGCAGCAAGCCGCTGAGGATGTGCTTGCGGTTGGCTTGCTGGCGCAGGCTGATGCCCTTGCTCAAACCGTTGGCCTGGACGATGGCCTTGGCCGAGGCCAGCGCCACCGGGTCGATGTCCGAGCCAAGGAAGCGCCAACGGTAATCGCTATGGCCGAGCAGCGGGTAGATGCAGTTGGCGCCTACGCCGATATCCAGCGCACGAACCTGGGCCCCTCTGGGCACCTCGCCAGCGTTGTCCTCGGCTAGCAGGTCGGCGGCCACATGGATGTAATCGGCGCGGCCGGGGATTGGCGGGCACAGGTAATCGGCAGGGATGTCCCAGTGCTGGATACCGTATTGGGCCTTGAGCAGGGCACGGTTGAACACCCGCACGGCTTCAGGGTTGGCGAAGTCGATGCTGGGTTTGCCGTGGGGGTTGGTGATGGTGAAGCGGGCCAGATCAGGGTGGGCCTTGATCAGGCTGGGGAAGTCGTAGCGGCCCTGGTGGCGGTTGCGCGGGTGCAGGGTGGGTTTGTCGGTCATGGTAGGGTCCTGAAAAAGCTTCGCCGGCAAGTCGGCTCCCACAGGACGGTACCGTACCTGTAGGAGCCGGCTTGCCGGCGATGGGCCTTAGCTGCGCTTTAGATTACAGCGCTGCAATCCGCGCATGCTGCTCGGTGAAGTTGGCCAGGGCCTGCTCGGACTCGGCCAGCTTAGCGCGCTCCTTCTCGATCACCGCAGGCGGTGCCTTGTCGACGAAGGCGGCGTTGGACAGCTTGCCGCCCACGCGCTGGACTTCACCTTGCAGACGCTGGATTTCCTTGCTCAGGCGAGCCAGCTCGGCGTCCTTGTCGATCAGGCCAGCCATCGGCACCAGCACCTGCAGGTCGCCAACCAGTGCGGTCGCCGACAGCGGTGCTTCGTCGGCATCGCCGAGCACGGTGAACGATTCGACCTTGGCCAGCTTCTTCAGCAGGGCTTCGTTTTCCTGCAGGCGACGCTGGTCGTCGGCGTTGGCGTTCTTCAGGAACAGCGGCAGTGGCTTGCCCGGGCCGATGTTCATCTCGGCGCGGATGTTGCGCAGGCCGACCATCAGCTCCTTGAGCCACTCGATATCACCTTCTGCGGCGGCATCGATGCGGCTTTCATTGGCCACCGGCCATGGCTGCAGCATGATGGTCTTGCCTTCGATGCCGGCCAGCGGCGCGATGCGCTGCCAGATTTCTTCGGTGATGAACGGCATGAACGGATGCGCCAGGCGCAGTGCCACTTCCAGCACGCGCACCAAGGTGCGACGGGTGCCACGGGCGCGCTCGACCGGGGCGTTCTCGTCCCACAGTACCGGCTTGGACAGCTCCAGGTACCAGTCGCAATACTGGTTCCAGATGAACTCGTACAGCGCCTGGCTGGCCAGGTCGAAGCGGAACTGCTCGAGCTGGCGGGTCACTTCGGCTTCGGTGCGCTGCAGCTGCGAGATGATCCAGCGGTCAGCCAGCGACAGCTCGTAGGCTTCGCCGTTCTGGCCGCAGTCCTCGCCCTTGTCCAGCACGTAGCGGGCGGCGTTCCAGATCTTGTTGCAGAAGTTGCGGTAGCCTTCGACGCGGCCCATGTCGAACTTGATGTCGCGGCCGGTGGAAGCCAGCGAGCAGAAGGTGAAGCGCAAGGCGTCGGTGCCGTAGCTGGCGATGCCTTCCGGGAACTCGGCCTTGGTCTGCTTGGCGATCTTCTCGGCAAGCTTGGGCTGCATCATGCCGCTGGTGCGTTTTTCCAGCAGGGCATCGAGGGTGATGCCGTCGACGATGTCCAGCGGGTCGAGCACGTTACCCTTGGACTTGGACATCTTCTGGCCTTGGCCATCGCGTACCAGGCCGTGCACGTACACGGTCTTGAACGGTACCTGCGGGGTGCCGTCTTCGTTCTTGATCAGGTGCATGGTCAGCATGATCATGCGCGCAACCCAGAAGAAGATGATGTCGAAGCCGGTCACCAGCACGTCGGTGCTGTGGAACTTCTTGAGGAACTCGGTCTGCTCCGGCCAGCCCAGGGTGGAGAAGGTCCACAGGCCCGAGCTGAACCAGGTGTCGAGCACGTCGTCGTCCTGGCGCAGTTTCACATCGGCACCGAGGTTGTGCTTGCTGCGCACTTCTTCCTCGTTGCGGCCGACATAGACCTGGCCGGCCTCGTCGTACCAGGCCGGGATGCGGTGGCCCCACCACAGCTGGCGGCTGATGCACCAGTCCTGGATGTCACGCATCCAGGAGAAGTACATGTTCTCGTACTGCTTGGGCACGAACTGGATGCGGCCATCTTCCACGGCTTCGATGGCAGGTTCTGCCAGCGGCTTGGTCGAGACGTACCACTGGTCGGTCAGCCATGGCTCGATGACGGTGCCCGAACGGTCGCCTTTCGGCACTTTCAGGGCGTGATCGTCGATGCTCACCAGCAGGCCCTGGGCGTCCAGGTCGGCAACGATCTGCTTGCGCGCGACGAAGCGGTCGAGGCCGGCGTACTGGGCAGGCAGGCTGGTATCGAGCTGCTCGTTGACGCTGCCGTCGAGGTTGAAAGCCTGGGCGGCAGGCAGCACCAGGGCGTTCTTGTCGAAGATGTTCAGCAGCGGCAGGTTGTGGCGCTTGCCGACTTCGTAGTCGTTGAAGTCGTGGGCCGGGGTGATCTTCACGCAGCCGGTGCCGAACTCCGGGTCGCAGTAGTCGTCGGCGATGATCGGGATGCGGCGGCCGACCAGCGGCAGTTCGACGAACTTGCCGATCAGGGCCTGGTAGCGCTCGTCGGTCGGGTTGACGGCAACGGCGGCGTCACCCAGCAGGGTTTCCGGACGGGTGGTGGCGACTACCAGGTAGTCCTTGCCTTCAGCGGTCTTGGCGCCGTCGGCCAGCGGGTAGCGCAGGTTCCACAGGTGGCCTTTTTCGTCGTGGTTTTCCACTTCGAGGTCGGAAATGGCCGTGTGCAGTTTGGTGTCCCAGTTGACCAGGCGCTTGCCGCGGTAGATCAGGCCGTCTTCGTGCAGGCGTACGAAGGCTTCTTTAACGGCTTCGGACAGGCCGTCGTCCATGGTGAAGCGCTCGCGGCTCCAGTCGACCGACGAACCCAGGCGGCGGATCTGGCGGCTGATGTTGCCACCCGATTGATCCTTCCATTCCCAGACTTTTTCCAGGAACTTCTCACGGCCCAGGTCGTGACGGTTCTGGCCCTTGGCTTCGAGCTGGCGTTCGACCAGCATCTGCGTGGCGATACCGGCGTGGTCGGTACCTGGCTGCCACAGGGTGTCGCGGCCCTGCATGCGGCGGAAACGGATCAGGGCGTCCATGATCGCGTTGTTGAAGCCGTGGCCCATGTGCAGGCTGCCCGTCACGTTCGGTGGCGGGATCATGATGGTGTAGGACTCACCTGCACCTTGTGGAGCGAAATAGTTTTCGGACTCCCAGGTGTTGTACCAGGAAGTTTCGATGGCGTGCGGCTGGTAGGTCTTATCCATGCGCGGCGGGACCCTGTGCATTTATTCGGGAAAGCCGAAAAGTATAACGAAGGCACGGGGTTTAGGCGACAGGGGCGGACAGAAGACCGCGAATTGCTGTTGCAGCGGCCTGGTGGCGCGAAAAGGGCGCAAAGCGCCCTCAAGGTTTACTCGGAACGCTTGATCAACCGCTCGATCCGAGCATCCAGGCGGCGCTTGATCTCGTTCTCGATATGCGGGGTAAAGTCGTTGATCACGTCCTGCATGATCATCTGCGCGGCAGCGCGCAACTCGCTCTCCAGGTGCAACAGCGTGTCCTGGCGGCGGGTCTGCGGATCATCCTCGGGCTCAGCGGCCACAGGCTCGGCTTCAGGCGCAGGCGCCGTGTTACCGGCGGGCACATCGAGCAACAACGGAATCTGCTCGACGGTTTCGGTCAGCAAGGGCGGCTGCAGGTCGGCATCGCCGAGCAATTGGCGAATCGACTCCAGATCGTCCAGCAGATGAGCGGAATCGGGTAGGGCGGAAGGCTTGTCCATCGTCGTTAAAGTCGCTGTAAGCGGTGGTCTTGCAGAGCATAGCCCTGTTCACGGTAGAAACGGAACCGCTCGCGAGCCGATTGGCGGATGCCGGGCTCCTCGACAACGATCTCGGCAACCCGCTCGAACTGGCCGACGAACCCCGGCACACCGGCACCCAGGTTGATCAGCAGGTCACGGTGCTCGCCGGCATCGTCGGCAAGGCCCAAGGCTACCGTGGCATCCGCGTGGGCTTCGGCCAGGTCGTGCGGCACAAAGGTTTCGCCCTTGAAGCGCCACAGGCGTTGATCCAGTTCGGCACGCTGTTCGGCGTCCTGGCAATGCAGGTAGACCCGGTGGCCAAGGCGCCAGGCCTTCTCGCACAGCTTGCAGGCGAAATCCAGCCGCGCCGACAGCGAGTCGGTGGGCAGGATATAGAAATCGACTTTGCTCATGGTGTGCTCTGCCAGCCAGCGACGCCAGGGGCGCCGCCGGCTTCACGGCATCAGGCGCCAGCGCGGTCGAGCAGGTACTGGGTCAGCAGCGGGACCGGGCGACCGGTAGCGCCCTTGTCCTTGCCGCCACTGATCCAGGCCGTGCCGGCAATGTCCATGTGCGCCCAGTTGTAGGCCTTGGCGAAGCGCGACAGGAAGCAGCCAGCGGTGATGGTGCCGGCCTTTGGCCCACCGATGTTGCCCATGTCGGCGAACGGGCTGTCCAGTTGCTCCTGGTACTCGTCGAACAGCGGCAACTGCCAGGCACGGTCATCGGCACGTTTGCCGGCGTCGAGCAGTTGGCCGACCAGCTCGTCGTTGTTGCCCATCAGGCCCGACGTGTGGCTGCCCAGGGCGACGATGCAGGCGCCGGTCAGGGTGGCGATGTCGATCACCGCCTGCGGCTTGAAGCGCTCGGCGTAGGTCAGGGTGTCGCACAGCACCAGGCGGCCTTCGGCGTCGGTGTTGAGGATTTCGACGGTCTGGCCACTCATGGTGGTGACGATGTCGCCCGGACGGGTGGCGCCGCCGCTCGGCATGTTCTCGGCGCAGGCCAGCAGGCACACCAGGTTGATCGGCAGTTGCAGTTCGAGGACGGCGCGCAGGGTGCCGAACACGCTGGCGGCGCCGCACATGTCGTATTTCATTTCATCCATGCCGGCGCCTGGCTTGAGGCTGATGCCGCCGGTATCGAAGGTGATGCCCTTGCCCACCAGCACGAACGGCTTGTCGGCCTTCTTGCCGCCCTGGTAGTTGAGCACGATCAGGCGTGGCGGCTGGTCGCTGCCCTGGCCCACGGCATAGAACGCGCCCATGCCCAGGTCCTTGATCTTCTTCTCGTCCAGCACTTCGACCTTCAGGCCCTTGTGGGCCTTGCCCAGTTCCTTGGCCTGCTCGGCCAGGTAGCTTGGGTGGCACAGGTTAGGCGGCAGGTTGCCCAGGTCGCGGGTGAAGGCCATGCCGGTGGCGATGGCGCTGGCGTGCTTGACGGCGCGCTCGACCTCGGCTAGGCCGGCCTTGTCGGCCAGCAGGGTGACCTTCTTCAGGGCGCGCGGTTCAGCCTTCTGGCTCTTGAAGCGGTCGAACACATATTCGCCGTCGAGCAGGGTCTCGGCCAGCAGGCGGTATTTGCCGTAATGGGCGTCACGGTTGCTGACCGCGATGTCGTCCAGGGCCAGCACGGCATCGCCGCCGTTCAGGCCCTTGAGCACGCCGGCCACGCTGGCGACCAGTTTGCGCCATGCGCGGTCACCGAGGGCTTCGTCCTTGCCGCTGCCGACCAGCAGCACGCGCTCGGCCTTCAGGCCCGGCACGTTCTGCAGCAACAGGGTCTGGCCAGGCTTGCCGGCCAGGTCGCCACGCTTGAGCACTGCGCTGATGGCGCCTTCACAGGCTTGGTCGACGGCCTTGGCAGCGGTACCGAGCTTGCGCCCTTCACCGACCGGTACGACCAGAGTGGCGGTTTTTACGGATGCAGCAGCTACGCTTTTTACAACCAGTTCCATGTCAGGGTCCCCGAATGATCTATGCAGTTGGCGCTATGCGTTTTCGCGCTCTGGACGGGCCTGGCCGCGTTGCCGCGTGCCAGTGGAAAAGCTGCCAGTTTGAGCCTCCCGCAAGCGTGCTGACAACCCCGATGTTGGCCTTCATGCGCCGCCAAGTGACAGGCGCGGCCAATCACAGGATAATGCGCGCACTTTACATGGAGGTTCGCCCTAGGCGAACCGGCTTTGGTCCTGGCTGTCACAGGCCAATGTTTGGCAGTCCGCCCCTGACAACCCAGGAGTGTCTGGTTTGATCGTCTTTCGTTATCTGTCCCGCGAGGTCCTGGTGACCTTGAGCGCCGTCAGCGCCGTGCTGCTGGTGATCATCATGAGCGGGCGCTTCATCAAGTACCTGGCCCAGGCGGCCCAGGGCATTCTCGACCCGGGTGTGCTGTTCCTGATCATGGGCTTCCGCATGCCAGGCTTCCTGCAGCTGATTCTGCCGCTGGGCCTGTTCCTCGGCATTCTCCTGGCCTACGGCCGGCTGTACCTGGAAAGCGAAATGACCGTGCTTTCGGCGACCGGCATGAGCCAGCAGCGTCTGCTGGGCCTGACCATGGCGCCGGCGGCGCTGGTCGCCCTGCTGGTTGCCTGGCTGAGCCTGAGCCTGTCACCGTTGGGCGTTGCCCAGGTGCAGAAGATCGTCGCCCAACAGGACGCCATGACCGAGTTCGACACCCTGGTGCCGGGCCGCTTCCAGACCCTGCGCGATGGTTCGCGGGTCACCTACACCGAGCAGCTGTCGGACGACCGCGTCAAGCTGGCCGGGGTGTTCATTTCCGAGAAGCGCTTCAACCAGGACAAGACCAAGGACCGTGCGCCTTCGGTACTGGTCGCCGAACGAGGCCACCAGGAAATACAGGCCGATGGCAATCGCTACCTGGTGCTGGAGAACGGCTACCGCTACGACGGTAACCCGGGCCAGGCCGATTACCGTGCCATCAAGTACGACACCTATGGTGTCTTGCTGCCCAAGCCTGAAGTAGCCGAAGACGTGACCGATCGCGAAGCGATCCCGACCCTTGAGCTGTTCGGCAAGACCGACCTGCGCGAGCGTGCCGAGCTGCAGTGGCGCCTGTCGCTGCCGATCCTGGTGTTCATCGTGACCTTGATGGCAGTGCCACTGTCCAGGGTCAACCCGCGGCAGGGCCGCTTCCTCAAGCTGCTGCCGGCAATTCTTCTGTACATGGCTTACCTGACAATGCTGATTTCCGTACGCGGCGCCCTGGAGAAGGGCAAATTGCCGATTGGCCTGGGCATCTGGTGGGTGCACGGCCTGTTCATGCTGATTGGCCTGGCCCTGATGTACTGGGAGCCGCTGCGCCTGAAAATGGCTGCCCGTCGTGCGGAGGTGGCCCATGGTTAAGCTCGACCGCTACATCGGCATGAGCGTGCTGCTGGCCATCCTGGCCGTGCTGGGGATCATCCTCGGCCTGGCCTCGCTGTTTGCCTTCATCGACGAGATGGGCGAACTGAGCGATACCTACACCTTGCTGGACGCGGGTAATTTCGTCCTGCTGACAGCACCTCGGCGCCTGTACGAAATGCTGCCGATGGCGGCGCTGATTGGCTGCCTGATCGGCCTGGGCAGCCTGGCCAGCAACAGTGAGCTGACCATCATGCGCGCCGCCGGTGTTTCCATCGGGCGCATCGTCTGGGCGGTGATGAAGCCGATGCTGGTGCTGATGCTGGTCGGCGTGCTGATTGGCGAATACGTTGCCCCGGTGACCGAGAACAAGGCCCAGGCCGACCGTTCCCTGGCCCAGGGTGGTGGTGAAGCGCAAAGCTCCAGGCATGGCATGTGGCACCGTCAGGGCGAGGAGTTCGTGCACATCAACTCCGTGCAGCCCAATGGCCTGCTGCTGGGTGTGACCCGCTACACCTTCGACAGCGAGCGCAAGATCCAGACCTCGAGCTTTGCCCGGCGTGCCCAGTACAACGACGACCACTGGACGCTCAGCGACATCAATACCACCTTCTTCCGTGGCGACCACACCGAAGTGGTGAAGACGCCGACCGAGCGCTGGGACGTTTCGCTGACCCCGCAACTGCTCAATACCGTGATCATGGCCCCTGAGTCGTTGTCGATCACCGGGCTGTGGGACTACATCCACTACCTGTCCGACCAGGGCCTGAACAACGCCCGTTACTGGCTGGCGTTCTGGACCAAGGTGATGCAGCCGCTGGTGACCGCAGCGCTGGTGCTGATGGCGATTTCCTTCATCTTCGGCCCACTGCGTTCGGTTACCCTCGGCCAGCGCGTGTTCACCGGTGTGCTGGTGGGCTTCGCGTTCCGCATCGGTCAGGACCTGCTTGGCCCGTCGAGCCAGGTGTTCGGCTTCCCGCCGCTGCTGGCGGTGGTGATCCCGGCGGGCATCTGCGCCTTGGCTGGCGTGTGGTTGTTGCGTCGGGCTGGTTGACGGCTTGAGCAGCTGAAAAAGCCGACCCGAGGGTCGGCTTTTTCGTGCCTACTTTTTCTGCTTCGGCAACCGCACCAGTTGGGTTTCCGAATAGATGTCGTGCCAGCCGCGTTTGCGCTTGTCGATCAGCGACCAGAAGAACCCGAGCCCCAGGCACAGCCAGGAAGCAATCGACACCACGAAGCGCAACAGTGCCTGCCACAGGCTGATGGCGCTGCCATCGGCGTTCTGCACGCGCACGCCCCACACCTGCATGCCCAGGGTCTGGCCGCCATGGGTCCAGAACTTGGCAAAGAAGCCGAACAGGGCGAACAGTAGAACGGTCGACAGCAGCGGGTCGCCATCCAGCGCGCCGGTTTCGGTCAGTTCACGCATGCGCGTTTCGCCGATGATAGCCATCTGGATCAACTTGTAGGCACCGGCGGTGACGATCAGCAGCGCCGTGCACAGCAAAAAGTCGTAGAACATCGCCGCCAGGCGTCGGCCGAGGCCGACCGGTGGGAAATCTCCCTGGGGGGAGAGCAGAGGCTTGGACATGCAGAACAGCTCCGAATGGCGAAGCCACTATTCTACGGGCAAAAAAAAGCCCCTGCACATGGCAGGGGCTTTTTAGGAGTCTGGCTTGTGCTTAGACAGGCTGGACTTTGTCAGCCTGCATGCCTTTCTGGCCTTGGACTGCTTCGAAGGTGACCTTCTGGCCTTCTTTCAGGCTCTTGAAGCCGTTACCTTCGATGGCACGGAAGTGCACGAACAGATCCGGACCGCTTTCTGGGGTGATGAAACCGTAACCTTTTTCGTCATTGAACCACTTGACGGTACCGTTCTGACGCTCAGCCATTGTCTTATTTCCTATGAAGCTTAAATTTTGATGACAGTTTCTTTCACGTTATATATGAGTGAAAGAGTACTGGGCTGGGTTGCAGGAAAGTAAGAGACGTCGAACGGGTTGTAGCAAATCTCGGCTACTGGCCCAGGTCACGAACTGTTGCGACCCATGCAAACACAGTGCGTTGACTCTACGCCAACTCCCGCGAAAAAAACAAGCCCTTGGTCGTATAGAAAATTGGCGTTTTGCCGATAACCGACAAATTTGTCGGAAACGGCGTGGCGCCTGGCCTGGCGCCATGTTCAAAAGTTATTGGGCAGGTTCGAAATCGAATATGTGCAGCCTGCCCGCAAACCTCAGGCCGTGCTTTCAACCCCGGTAGTAACGCTGTGCAACGAAAGGCATTTTACTGACTTTCAAGGCAACCTTCTTGCCGCGTACCAAGGCAAACAGAGCGGTGTCGATTGCACTGTGTTCGATATCGACATAGCCCATCGCAACAGGGGCGCCGAGTGTCGGGCCGAAACCGCCGCTGCAGACTTTGCCCACAGTTTTATCGAACGCATCAACAATATCCGCACCTTCACGTACGGGCGTACGTTCTTGTGGCAACAGGCCCACCCGTTTGCGCGCTACGCCTTGTTGCTGCTGAGCAAATACCGCCTCGGCACCCGGGAAGCCACCGGCACGGCCACCGTCGGCGCGACGGACCTTGGAGATTGCCCAGAGCAGGCTGGCTTCGATCGGCGTAGTGGTGGTGTCCATGTCGTGGCCATACAGGCACAGGCCGGCTTCCAGGCGTAGCGAGTCGCGGGCACCCAGGCCGATAGGCTGCACCTCAGGCTCGGTCAGCAGGCGACGCGCCAGGGCTTCGGCAGCGCCGACTGGCACCGAGATCTCGTAGC
>NZ_VZII01000026.1 GCF_009391885.1 Pseudomonas sp. MN1F
ACCACCGACCTGGCCAGCGGCGTCGACGGCCAACCGAGTGTTGCCACCGGCACCACCTGGGAGTGTTGCGGCCCGCAACACCAGGATGGTGTGCACCGAATAGGACAAATCCAGCACCCCGGGTTCTTCATTTATTACTGCGCGCCCAACAGCCTAAAAGCAGCATGGACATCGTTCACCCACCTTATATAAGGAAACCATGTCCATGGCTGACAACTATCAGCTCAACATCGGCTCCCTCAGGAGCCAGGTCCAGCTGACTCTCCACACCCACCATGCTGCCCGAATCTGGCTGGGCCGCCAGAAGACCGATGACAAACACAGCATCCTCGGGCTGGCGGGCTTCTGCCTCAAGATCAACCAGATCGATCGTGGAGCGGCCCAGGACGACCCATACTCGGACTGGTGGATGATCAGGATCGAAGAGAAGATCCAGGAAGTGGACGATGCACTGAAGGCGATCGACAGCCGGCTGGATGAAGTGATGGCCCAGTTGCCCAAGGCGCTCGAAATCGGTGAGAACCTCTCCATTCAACCGCTGAAGCTGCCACTCTTCATCTCCAACCCGCTGGGCTTCAAGGGCGTCCATCTACTGACTCAATACGACGAAGTCGTCCGCCGCATCCTGCTGGCTCAGCACGTTGCCATGATCGGCCGCCGCGATGGCGAGATCTGGATCGACGAGGGTGCTCACCTGCTGCGCAGTCTTTTTGGACTGGCCCAGCTCCATCGATTCTCCGGTGCATCGCGTGACGACTTCGCCGCCAACAATGCACGGGCTGAAAACGCGCGCGAGATGTACAAGCGCTACGGCGACATCCCCCAGGACATCCTGGAAGGCACCCGCAGGTCGAACTTTGCCCCGCCCATCCGCCGTGGTTCCGCAGACCCGGTCGAGGATCTGGATGACGATCTCGAAGGCGAGGCCTGATCCTGATGCGTTTGGACCCCCAACCCATGGAGGCCCTGCAACAGGGTGCCTTCAAACCGCTGCAACAGGGTGCCTATCAGGCGCTGCAACAGAGTGCCTCACTAAAAGGCCTTTTAAAGCCCTTTAAAGGTAAGGGGGAGCTGATCCAGTTGGCGGAGCATTGCGCATCGCTGGAGGCAGGGTTGCGCGCCATTACCCAGGAAGTGCTGGCCCAGGTCCGTCAACATCCATTCGCCCTGCTGCCCGTCAGGCTCATCGAGCAAAACACAGCGGCTGGCACAACCTTTCTTCGCTGGCAAAGCGTGCAAGGTCGGCGCATGGGTGTCGGCGTATGGGCCCAGATGATCCACGCCCCCAAAACACCAACCCACTTGCTGCAGGACCTGTTTGCCCTGGAGCAACACCGAATCACCCTGAACATGCAGATCAGCCTCATCCACTCAATCGGCAAACAGGCCGCCGAGTGCGCAGAAAAAATGGGGCAGGCCGAGGCCGAATATCAGGCTCGACTGCAGCAGGTCATGAACCCACCTCAACACTGAACGGAGATACACCATGGGTACACCAGTAGTTTGGGAAGGCAACGTCGGTAACGCAGCTGAACACCGTTCGTTCGCCAACGGCAACAAAGATCCGCGGCACATGCTGCGACTCAATGTAATGTTCGACAACTCGATCCCTGATGGCCAGGGTGGCTACAAGGATCGTGGTGGCTTCTGGGCCAACGTCGAATGGTGGCACCAGGATGCCGAGCGGTTCGCAGCACTGTTCCAGAAGGGCATGCGCGTTGTGGTGATTGGCCGCGCGATCATGGACAGCTGGACGGATAAGCAAAGTGGCCAGGAGGTATCTGCGCTCAAGGTCGAAGCCAGCCGGATCGCGATTCTTCCACATCGCATCGAGCACGTATCTCTGTCTGGCGGCGGCGGTCAGCGTCCGACCAACCAACCGCAGGGTCAGGCGCGAAGTCAGACCAGCGGTGGCCAGGCTCAAAACGTTCCTCAGCCGAGCCCCGAGGACATGCGCCACTACGGCGAAGGCTTTGACGACGACATCCCTCTGTAGCCCCCCCCTTAATTTGGCGCGCCACATCGCGAAGCTCCTGGTGACAAGGATGTCACTACGAGCTACCACTCCCTTCGATGAAGCTTCGCCGTAGAAACCCAACTACATCTTGGCAGGCATTTTTCAGGCGCCGTTCGTGAAGTTGCCGATGACAAGGACAGCGCCCCGCCACCTACTTCCGCTTCGAGGTAACGCCCCGTGCACCACGACTACCCGGAATATCCATCCGTCAAAGCGACGGTAGACTCCTCGCGTTACATGGAAGCCGTACAAGCTCTCGAAGGCGTTCGCCAGGTCTTTTGCGACGGCGAAACCATCCTCCTGCCCGAGGCTGAGGTGAAGGCCATCGAAATGCTTCGCTCCCAGTTCAAGGCCACCTTTGAGTATGGGCAGGCCGAGGAGTATCAGTTTGCGACCAAGGCCCGGGATGCAGGAGTGTCGGCTGAGCTCCTGCGACTTGGCCAGGCAGTTTGGGACATCACAGGCCAACACGCTGAGGTGATGGTTCGTACCGCATTGGAGGACCCCAGCGCGACGCTGCTGGCTTGGTCGGCACTCTACCGCTCAAGCATGATTCCCCACTAGGTCTGGCACACGGGCGTTGGTGTGGGGCCTAATTTTTCCGCCGCCATTCGTGAAGTTTCTGGGAGCCAGAACAGATCGACGCGACCGCCCACTCGGAACTTGGCGTCTGATGCCACACAACTCCTGGCGGCCAGAACCTACTGCCCAGGGCCGCGCGCCTCGGGAAGCTCCCGCAACCAGGACAGCAAGTCGTGGCCGAAGGGGCGCTGCAAGCAGCGCTTGCCCAGGTCAGGAGGCGGTTGAAATCGTCGCATTGGCAAATTACCATTTCCTGAAGGCATCTCCGCCCTACAGCTGCTAACGTGTTTAGAAATTAGCTGCTGGAGTCGAAAAAAGCGCCTTGTCGCGAGGCTTCCGGTATCAAGAATGTTTGAGGCGTGATCTGCCCGGCAGGTACAGGGGCACTAATGAGGAGCATTCGATGCAGAATGTAGAGGCTCAGGAGCGAAAAGCGGATAGGCGCCAGTTCAACAACCCCCATCCTGCGGTGGAGGCTGCCGGAGTGGAAGCCGCCGAGAAAGGGCTGCCCGTGTATGCCTGTCCCTACAAGCACCCCGCCATGTTGGCCTCTTGGCTGAAAGGGTACAAACGCGCACAGCAGCTCACCCTCAACATCTGAACTCACTTCCTCTAGACGTCAGCCCCGACGAATTCCCCCTCTTTCAGTTGACCATTTCGCGTTGTGCCGCCTCCGGCCGGCGGCAAGAGTGCACTCTGTTCGAACTGTTCAGGGTCACCTTATGAAACTCATGATCATCGAGGCACCGGGCAAGCTGAAGAAGCTAGGGCCCATGATGAAGAAGATCCGGCCTGGCGAGCAATGGACGGTTGTAGCCACTGGTGGCCACATCCGAGACCTCCCTGAAAAGGGGATGGACGAGACGATGATCACCACTGGGGTGCTCAAGAACCTCCGGCCCGTATACGAGATGCTGCCCAAGAGTGCCCGCAACGTCAGCACGATCCGCAAGGCGCTAAAGGACGCCACCGAGGTTTATATTGCCACTGACCCGGATCGCGAAGGTGAAAGCATCGCCTGGCACATTCAGCAGGCGCTGCGCATCAGCGAGTACAAGCGCGTCACCTTCAATGAAATCACACAGAATCGTGTGCGGGAGGGTTTGGCTAACCCCCGTAAGATCGACGGCCAGCTCGTTGCTTCACAACAGTGCCGTAGGGTGCTCGACCGCTTGGTGGGCTACCCCGTCACTCAGGAGCTGCGCCGAGTCATGGGGCAACCCACGTCAGCGGGCCGGGTACAGTCACCTGCGCTCTACCTGGTTGTACTGCGCGAACGGGAGATCCGCAACTTCAAGGTCATCCACCACTTCGGCGCAGAACTGACCTTCAGGGACGAAGCTTCCGGCTTGGCCTGGACTGCCGCATGGCAGCCGGTGCCGGATTTTGCCAGCAAAGAACACCCTTACGCCCAGGACGGCACGCTCGCCGCCCGGGTCGCCGCCACCCGTGCAGTTATCGTGGAATCGTGCGAAGACGGCAAGAAGCGGCGTCCGCCGCCCGCACCGTTCATTTCGTCCACTTTGCAGCAAGCCGCCAGCGTGGCGTTGAAGTGGGACCCCGACAAGACGATGCAGATTGCGCAACGCCTGTACGAGCAGGGTGTCATCACATACCACCGGACGGACAACCCCAACCTGGCCGATGAGGCCATGCCTGACATCCAGGCTGTCGCACGACGCCAGGGGCTCGACGTCGTAGACGAACGCCGGACGTTCAAGGCAGCAGACAGCGCACAGGAAGGTCACCCTGGGATCGCGCCAACCGCTTGGGATGATGAGGTTGCGGGAGAGTCTTCCGATGAACAGGCGCTGTACAAGCTCATTCGGATCCGCGCACTGGCCAGCCAGCTCGCCGATGCCATCTACGACGTGCGTACCGCAAAGTTGCTGGCCAAGGGGCCGGATCAAAGGCCGCTGCGCTTCGCTGCGACGGGTAGCTCGGTAGCCTATCTCGGCTGGATGAAGCTCCTGCAGCAAGACGACACGGATGAGGAGTCGACCGACCTGCCCAAAAATCCAGTGCCGGCGCTGCAACCTAAGCAGATCCTCAACGTACTCCAGGGCGAGGTGTTGAACCAGAAGACCAAACCGCCAGGGCGCTTTACCAAGGCCAGCTTGATCAAGGAACTGGAGCGTCGTGGGATTGGCAGGCCCAGCACCTTCTCCGCGATCGTTAAAAACATCACCAGCAAGGGCCTGGTCGTCGAGGAAAAGCGCAAGCTGGTACCAGGACCGCTGGGAGAGGCTACCGTCGCCCAGCTGGAAGGCAGATTCAGCTTCCTCGAGCTGGCTTTCACGAGCACGCTGGAGAAGGACTTGGATCGAATCGCCCGCGGTGAGGATAGGTACGGCCCTGTGGTCGCCAAGTTCTACGAGCACCTCCAGAGTGAGCTGGAAAGCCTCCGACAGGCGCCCACAGTGGCGACGAAGGCGCGGTCGCCTGAATCCTCATCGGGCGCCCAGGACGGCTACTCCTGCGGCAAGTGCGGGATGCCTCTCGCGCGCCGACAGAAGCGCGGCGATGGCGGTTACGACTTCTGGGGATGCACCGGGTTCAAAGCGAACAACTGCCGCGTGAGCTACCCCACAGTGGGCGACAACCCTGATATGGCCAAGCCCAGGGGCATGTAGGCGAAATGTTTCGAAGGCGGTAATCCATTTCTCCTGTAGCCGCTTTCCCCCAACTGCCAATCTGCTCGCTCTTACGGGTGCGGGCAGACGCACCTTGAATGATGACGAGTTGACTACTCATCCTCCCGGAGGTGCTTGTGGCCCGTTCCAAGAAAGTCATTGACCGGTTGAAGGCCGAGCAGGGGGACAATCCGAAGGTCCCTCATTATGAATCCCGGCCAGGCGAGTCGTGCTGGCCGTTACAACCTGACGACATCAAAACCGCTGGGTACTGGAAGCAGGAACGCAGACGTGTGCCGAAGGGCTCAGAGCCAGCGGCGTACGTAATCAGTGGCCAGGGAGGGTCGCTTCATGGCTCAGTACTCTTAACCCGATGGGTTCCTGCCTACCACCTGGACCAGACGGTGCCGATGAAGTCCAAGAGCGCGGACGCCAATTGAAAAGGCCACGCCTCCTCAATAGCCAATCAGTGTTGCTCGAAGCCGCCGTGTTCGACGGCTACGACATGGGCATCCTCATGCCCTACATTGAAGGCGCAAACAAGGTCATGTTCGCGCGGAGCGGGTTCTTCATTCGCCGCAGTGATCACCCGCTCTGCCGCTACTGGCGCGTGCCCAAGGCCAAGCTCATCGACGAGCTGGACCTGGTGTACCACCAGCTTATCGAGCTGGCCGGTGGCAAGGTCACTGAGTCATGGCAGGCCTTCCGCCAGAAGATCGAGAGCGCGCTGGCCAACCCACGCCGGGACGCGTTCATCTCGGGAATGCTACTGCGAATTGCCCCGCTCGCCGACGGCGGTGTGCTGCTGTCCGGAGATTATCATCCTGGAGTCGTTGCAGTGGCCCGCCGGATGCGGGGAGTGTTTCTGGGCAAATCCAGCTCGTGGCGAGTCAACGCCACCGCCGAGATCCTGCGCAGCAACCTGGTCCTGGAGCTCGGTCTTGTGGAGGAGCAGTTCGAGATACTGGACGTTGTACAGGAGCTCCTGGGCGATGGTTCTGTGGTTCCAGCAGCAGACATCCCACGCATCAGCCTGGGCGGTGCTCCTCAGGAAACCTCGACAGCCACCAGCGGTGAGGAGAGCTCCAACGATATCTACCTCGCTGCCGTCTCGCCGATCGAACGCACCCAGTTCTCGGATGCCACGATCGCCCAGGCCCTGGTCGGCTACTCCCTCCTCGATCACCAGCCTGCTGGCATTGCCCACCTGCTCCAGCGCACCAGCGCACTGCTGGCTGACGATATGGGCCTCGGCAAGACACGCCAGGCCATCATCGCGGCGCATATCAGTGCAACCGGTCGCCCGATCCTGGTGGTTACCCTGTCCTCGTTGCTGATCAACTGGCAGCGCGAAATCTTAGCGGTCTACCCCGACGCGACAGTCGCTGTGCAGAAGTACGATCCGCTGGTCCAATGGATGCTGATCAACTACGAGCGCCTCGGCGACTACGTGCTGCTTGCTGAGCATTACCACGTTCTAGTGGTCGACGAGGCGCACCAGTTGAAGGAGCCGACTGCCGAGCGTACTCGGCATGGCTTCGATATCGCAGCCAAAGTGCCGAATCGCTATCTGCTGACAGGCACGCCTGTCCTCAATCGCGAGACGGAGTTGCACACCCTGCTACGTCTATCGGGGCACCCGGTCGGCCAGTTGCCCCTCAGCGATTTCTGCGAACGCTTTGCCGGCAGCCCAGAGTTCCGGCAAAACCTCCGGGCAGAACTTGGCGACTGGATGCTTCGCCGGCGGAAAGACGTCCTGCCCGGGCTAAAGGGTAAACATCGGCAGTTGCTGCCCGTGGCGATGGGGGTGGAGGAGCGGAAGAAGTACGATAGCATTCGCCTCGAAGACAGGCCCATCTTTGCAAGGCTGGGCGCGCTTCGCCATTATCTGGAACAGGTGAAGGTCAGAGTCGCTATGGATCTGCTGGGCGAGCTGGACCCCGAAGACAAGGTCATCTTGTTCTGCGAGTTCAAGCCTACCGTGGCGCGCCTCAAGGAACTGTGCGATGCAGCCGGTATCGGGAACGTCACCCTGGTCGGTAGCGACTCGCTATCCAAACGCCAGAAGGCGATCGACAAGTTCCAGGGTGATCCCGAGTGCAGGGTCTTCATCTGCACCACCCAAGCCGCCGGTACCGGCAACAACCTCACTGCCGCCAACTACGTGTTCTTCCTGGGCTTGCCTTGGACACCAGGACAACAGGACCAGGCCGAAGACCGGGCTTATCGGAATGGTCAGCTCCGAACCGTGATTGTGAAGGTTCCACTTGTCGAGAACAGTATCGATCAGCAGCTGTGGCAGATGCTCTTAGCGAAGCGTCAGGTCAGCTTGGAGCTCATTGAGCCGGAAGAGCAGCAAGACGCGCTAGCGAAGGCGATGCTCGCCGCGACCATCTCTTAGAATAACTGGGACGGTTGTGTGGTTCATCAAGAAACGGCCTACAGCGGACCGGACTGAAGTCGTTCAAGCAACCTGGGTGAGGCACGAAAGAAGCTTTTTCCCCTACCAGGGTGCGATCCCGGTTTGCGCCTTCAAATGATGCGCAACAGCCCGCTCACACCGATCGACGATTTGCCGCACGTGAGTGAGGTATGCCGCGCCGGTGTTCTTCGCGACAGGCTGTGCATCACGGATGCGGTGAGCAATGTTGCCTCGAATAGTGATGAATTCGTCCAGCTTGGTCTTGGCGCGGTCAGCCTTCATCTTGTTCCATACCCAATGGTTGCTCAGGCTGTTGAGACCCAACATCTCCTCATAGAGGCCATCGACTTGCTCTGACTTTGGCGTGTTGAACTTGCCCAACCACTTCTCATGCACCTCGAGCTTGTGCGCCAACAAAATGGCCTTCCAACCGGCATCGGCCAAGTCCCATAGCTTCAGCGAGTTCGGATCGCTCTTTATGTCTTTGATCGCAAGGCTTTTGACTTTGTTAGGAATAGCGGCGGCGGTAGGTGCATGCGCCAGCAAAAAGTCGAATGCCTCGACGGCTAAATCCTCGATGTATGACTCCCAGCACGCGGTAACGAAGATAATCACAGATCGGTTAAGCACCTCAACGCCGCGCTTACGCCCGCGCCCTTCTCCGCCGATCTCCTTGTGAATGTCCCACAGCTTTTCGATGTCAGCTTTGTTGATTTCAAATGTGCTTTTTGAATTCGAGGGCATCCGATTACCACATAGCTGCTGAAGGAGCCCAGAGCATACCTTAAGCCGCTCTCTTGGCCACAACTCCATTCCTCGTTCCTTGCCGGCCAGCGGCTACGCCAACCGGGTAAACATGCTGCAGATTCTGAGCAGCACCTAAGCGATGAAGCCCCAATTGCGCGTCCAGTTGAGTAGTCGAGGATCGCACCGTGGATTGACTTTGGCTCAGTAGTCCTCTCGAACGGCTGCAAAGGGTCGTTAGCGGTCAGTCGTGCAAGACTGCTATCGACCCATTGCAGACGTTCAGAGTGAGGCGGAGCGAGATATCCGCTCGTTGGCTGCACTAAGTAAGCTGTGTCAATCATGACACTTTGCATGCGTCCAGGAGCATCGACGACTGCTGTCTCGGGCTCGAAATCACGTTTCCTTCACGGCCCATCCCGCAGTCTTGCCGAGACCTCTCATTCGGATTTCTGGAAAATGGGCAATGGCGCCGGCGAACTGATCGCCGCTTTGTTTGCTTCACTCCTGCTCCACCCTTCTGTGCCCACTGGTAATCATCCTTACGTGATTGGATGGGCCGAGGAGAGCTTGGTATGGCCTGAGAAAATAGCCATCCGTACCAAGCTGGACACAGGTACAGAGATATCCAGCCTTGATGCAAGAAATCCCATCTTTTTCCAGAAAAACGGGGTCGAGTGGGTGCGGTTCAACTTGGCGCTCAAAGACAACAACACAGGGCAGCTAGTGAATCAGGTCTTTGAGCGTGAGATAGTCGCTCCGGTAGCTACGGCTCAGACCACTTCACGTCGCAAACGTAAGGCGGTCGATATGGAAATCTGCTTTGGCCAGCAGCTGTTCAAGGAGACTTTCGCCCTGGATGACCGCAGCGCTATGCACTATCCGATGGTCATTGGACGTCCACTCATAGCAAAACTTGGCGTGGTGGATTCTTCGCGTACCTTTACTATCGAGCCGCACTGTAAGTCGCCATCAAGCTGAGAGAGCTGCAAGGTTAGGGCGGGCCTCAGGAGTGAGTGAATGCGAGGAACGCCCCCGCTACCGCTGCTATCCAAATCAAGATGATGAGCACTGCTGCCGTAATGCTGACCGGTCGTTTCTCCTGACTCTGCTCCCACGCGAGGGCTTTATCCTGGCATTCCACAAGTACGGCAGGGGGCATTAGGCGAATCGCCAACATGATGCCAAGTGGCAAAATAATCACATCATCCAGATAGCCCAGCACGGGTATGAAGTCCGGGATGAGATCAATTGGGCTTAGCGCGTATGCCACCACGAACACCGCTATCCATTTTGGGAGCCATGGCGTTGTGGGGTGTTGGTAACAGAACCAAAGCACCATAGTCTGCCGCTTGAGAGATTTAGCCCATCTACGTCCACGATCCAGCAAAGCTTTCATACAACAAACGTCCTCGAAAAAATCATTTGGTATTTGTCTCTCGCGGTTGGCAGCCTGGCGAACATTTCATTAATTTCCGTGCGACAGGAACTGCAAGGTGAAGCGGCTTCCTCCCTTCGGGTTGGGTTCGTGAAAGACCCGCCAGCCCAGATGTTCGGTCACCCGCTTGACGATGGATAGGCCCAGGCCCGAGCCCTTGATGAAGTCGTCTTCCCCCCTTACGAAACGATCAAACAAACGAGCACGCACTGCCTCAGGCAACCCGCTGCCGCTGTCTTCGACCACGATGCCCGCAGTACTCAAACTGACATTGATCGTCCCTTCCTCTGTGTGCTGGCAGGCGTTGCGCAATAGGTTACCGACAGCGACCGTCACCAGTTCGGGAATGGCTTGAACCGAGACGTTCTCTGCGTAGTGGAAGCCGAGTACGACCGGCTTCTTTCCTAGCAGAGGTTTACACCGTTCAAGCTCATGTTCTATCAAAGGCCGCACCTCTACAGAGATCCGATCAGCAAGTTCCGGGGCTCGGGCCAGTTGCAACAGCGCGCTGACCTGTTTGGCCGTCTCCGCCGCGTTCCGGCGAATCCGCTCCGTCATGACTAACAAATCGGGTCGTGTCTGTAGCCGGCTGGTCAGTACCTCTGCGGCACCCAACATGATCGTCAGTGGGGTTCGCAGCTCGTGACTCACATCAGCGGTGAACCAGCGCTCACGCTGTAGCGCGAGGCTCAACTGTTGGGTTCGATCATCTATCGCCCTGGCCAATACGCCAATTTCGTCAGTCGAGCCGAGGCCAGGCAGGCTGTTGCTCTCATCTGGCGTCTGAACGGAGGCGGCTAGATTTGTCAGTGGAAGGATGACCCGGTTGGCACTGGCTCGTCCGATCAAGAGTGCCAGACCGATACCCCCCAAAAAGGCGAAGCCCAGGGTGATATAAGCATCCGTCTCGATGGACTCAAAATCGCTTTGATCATCCACCACGGCATAACGCTGGCCTTGTTCCTCTCCGATCAGCACATGCAGCGCATGGCCGTTGAGCCTCATTTCGTGGGTGCCTAGGCCTAGTGATTGGAAATCCTGCGGGATCAGCTGTCCCTTGAAAAAGCTCAGATCCAGGGCTTGAGAATGCACAATATGGGCATCTGCGGCCCACAAATTAGCTGCACGCTCAAGCCGGTTATCAATCAGTTCTTTTTCAATTTTCGAGACGACAAGAAACGCAGCGATGGTAAAAAAGCCAACGATTATGACGGCAAGCAGCACATAGGCTGCGATCATCCGACCGCGTAGCGAATCACTGCGCACCATCATGATCCACCAGTCGGTAACCTATGCCGGGTACTGTGACCAACATAGGGAGCGAATCCGGAAATGCCTTATCGATGGCCTGTCTAAGGGCATGAATATGGCTGCGCAGGGCATCGCTCATCGGAGGCTCACCATTCCAGAGTTCCTGCTCAAGCTCTTCTCGGGTGACGAGGTTTGGGGCGGCACGGAGCAGCGGTAGCAAGATCTTGTAACCGAACGGGGTTAGCTCAATGGGGCGGCCCGCTCGGCGGGCCTCGACGATTCCTGGATCAAACTCCAGATCGCCAAAGCGCAGTATCTGATCAGTCCGCAGTGCGCCCGCACGCCGCACGAGTGCATGAAGTCGCGCTTCTAGCTCGATCAGCGAGAAAGGTTTGACCAGGTAATCATCAGCACCGGCTTGCAAGCCTTTCACTTTGTCGAGCACGGTATCCCGGGCGGTGAGCATCAGTATCGGGACGTTGCATTGTTCTTCACGAAGCTGACGGCACACGTCCAGGCCATCCAGGCCCGGAAGCATTCCATCCAGAATAATCACGTCGAATCGCTGCTGAGCAACTCGCGCCAGCCCTCCAGGGCCAGTACGGGCATTGTCCAGATCGTGCCCCAGTGGCTCGAAATACTCATAGAGATTGGCCACGATGTCCGGGTTATCTTCAATGATCAAAATCTGCATGGCT
>NZ_VZII01000027.1 GCF_009391885.1 Pseudomonas sp. MN1F
AAACCTGCTGCAGCCAAGGCCCCAGCCAAATCGGCGGCCAAAACGGCTGCTGCCAAAGCACCGGCCAAACCTGCTGCAGCCAAGCCAGCAGCAAGGCCTGCGGCGAAGGCTCCAGCAAAACCCGCGGCAGCCAAGCCTGCCGAAACCAAACCGGCTGCACCTGCCGCCAGTGCGCCAGCGACCAACTCGGCCGCTCCCGCTACCTCCTCGGCACCCGCCAGCAGCCCCGCTCAGACGCCGTCTTCGGCCTCCTGAAGCTCTGCGGCCGCGACGCGCAAGCTAGCCAGCGCGTCGTGGCCGCGGGCCTGGTCCGGTGCCAGCCGGTCCAGCCAATCGTCCGTGCTCTCGAGCGAGCCTGTGGGCCATTGTTGCGCACAGGATTGCAGCCGTTGCAGCAACTGCTTCTCCGCTTGTAACTCCAGCCCCTTCACCTGCTCACGCAACGCCGCGAGGTGCGGATCGTGTTGCGCGGGTGTACGCCATTGCTGGCGCAGGTTGCGTAACGGTGCAACCACGTCGTGTTGCCAAGGCCCGGCAATCGCACGCAGTGCCTGGGCGCGCTCTTCACTGAAGGGCACTGCATGCGCCTGCAGCCAGGTCGCGCACAGCAGCAGGCAGACGTCGCCCCCCATCGCCTGGATCTCCAGGCAAGCCGTTTCGACTCCCGGGCGGGCATACAGCGCCAGGGCGTGATTCCACAGGTCGGTGTACATGATTCCACTCACGCTGCGGGCCGAGGAAGCTGGTAGACTCCGCGACCACTATGATCAGACTATCCAACCTCACTTTACAGCGTGGTCCGCAGCGCTTGCTAGAAGGCGCCGAGATGACCCTGCACGCCGGTCACAAGGCCGGCCTGATCGGCGCCAATGGCGCCGGAAAATCCAGCCTGTTCGCCATGCTGCGCGGCGAACTGTCGCCCGATGCCGGCGATTGCCAGCTGCCCGGCGACTGGCGCATTGCCCACATGCGTCAGGAGGTCGATACCCTCGACCGCCTGGCCGTGGACTATGTGCTCGACGGTGACGCCCGCCTGCGCAAGGTCCAGGCTGAACTGGCCGTGGCCGAACAGGCCCACGACGGCACCGCCCTGGCGCGCCTGCACAGTGAGCTGGAAGTTGCCGACGGTTACACCGCCGATGCCCGCGCCCGTAAATTGCTGGCTGGCCTTGGCTTCACCAACGAGCAGATGGACCGCCGCGTCGGTGACTTCTCCGGTGGCTGGCGGATGCGCCTGAACCTGGCCCAGGCGCTGATGTGCCCGTCCGACCTGCTGCTGCTCGACGAGCCGACCAACCACCTCGATCTCGATGCGATCCTGTGGCTGGAAGACTGGCTCAAGGGTTACCCGGGCACGCTGTTGCTGATCTCCCACGACCGCGATTTCCTCGATGCAGTGGTCGACCATGTGCTGCATGTCGAGCAGCGCAAGCTCAACCTGTACAAGGGTGGTTACACCGCCTTCGAGCGCACCCGTGCCGAGCGCCTGGCGCAGCAGCAGCAGGCCTACGAGAAGCAGCAGGCGCAGCGCGCGCACATGGAAAAGTACATCGCCCGCTTCAAGGCCCAGGCCACCAAGGCTCGTCAGGCGCAGAGCCGGATCAAGGCCCTGGAGCGCATGGAAGAGCTGTCGGCGGCACATGTCGATTCGCCGTTCGACTTCGTCTTCCGCGAATCGCAGAAAATCTCCAGCCCGCTGCTGAGCCTGTCCGAAGGCCGTTTGGGTTATGGCGACAAGGCGATCCTCGACAAGGTCAAGCTGCAGCTGGTTCCGGGTGCACGCATCGGCCTGCTCGGCCCCAACGGCGCCGGCAAGTCGACCCTGATCAAGAACCTCGCCGGTGAGCTGGAACCGTTGTCGGGCCGCCTGGTGCGTGGCGAGAACCTCGCTGTCGGCTACTTCGCCCAGCACCAGCTCGACTCGCTGGACGACAAGGCCAGCCCGCTCCTGCACCTGCAGCGCATCGCGCCGACCGAGCGCGAGCAGACCCTGCGTGACTTCCTTGGCGGCTTTGATTTCCATGGCGACCGCGTCGACGAGCCAGTGGTGAACTTCTCCGGTGGCGAGAAGGCCCGTCTGGCCCTGGCGCTGATTGCCTGGGAGCGGCCGAACCTGCTGCTGCTCGACGAACCGACCAACCACCTCGACCTGGAGATGCGCCTGGCGCTGACCATGGCCTTGCAGGAGTTTGCCGGTGCCGTGGTGGTGGTTTCCCACGACCGTCACCTGCTCAAGAGCACCACCGACGATTTCCTGCTGGTGGCCGATGGCAAGGTCGAGACCTTCGATGGCGACCTCGACGACTACAGCCGCTGGCTGGTCGAGTACCGCCAGCGCAGTGCGCCGGCCAGCAACGCCCCGGTCAACCCGGACAAGACCGACAAGAAGGCCCAGCGCCAGGCTGCGGCGGCCTTGCGTCAGCAGTTGGCACCGCACAAGAAGGTGGCCGACAAGCTGGAGACCGAGCTTAACCAGGTGCATGCGCAACTGGCCGAGATCGAGACCGCGCTGGGTGACGGCGGTGTGTACGAGGCGGCGCGCAAGGATGAATTGCGTGATTTGCTGGCTCGGCAGACCAAGTTGAAGCAGCGTGAGGGTGAGTTGGAAGAGGCCTGGATGGAGGCTCTGGAAGCGCTGGAGAGCATGCAGGCTGAGTTGGAAGCGCTTTCCTGAAAGGTCTCTATCGCCTGGGCTGGCCTCTTCGCGGATAAATCCGCTCCTACAGGGGCCAGTGCAGGCGATGGAAATCCCGCAGAATTTGCTGGTTATTTTTTCGCCAAGACCTTAGCTTAACGTTTTGCAACAACTGTTGAGCGAGGTGTGTGATGTCGATGGAAGTGTGGTTGGGCTTCTTTGCTGCGTGCTGGGTGATCAGCCTGTCGCCAGGTGCCGGGGCCATTGCCTCGATGTCCAGCGGGCTACAGTACGGCTTCTGGCGTGGCTACTGGAATGCCCTGGGCCTGCAACTGGGCCTGATCGTGCAGATCGCCATCATTGCTGCCGGCGTCGGCGCCATCCTCGCCGCTTCCGCCACCGCCTTCCAGGTCATCAAATGGTTCGGCGTGGGCTACCTGGTCTACCTGGCCTACAAGCAATGGCGTGCCCTGCCCATGGACATGACCGACGAATCCGGCGTGCGCCCGATCGGCAAGCCGTTGAGCCTGGTGTTCCGCGGCTTCCTGGTCAACGTCAGCAACCCCAAGGCGCTGGTGTTCATGCTGGCGGTGCTGCCGCAGTTCATCAACCCGCACGCGCCACTGCTGCCACAGTACATCGCGATCACCGTGACCATGGTCAGCGTCGACATGCTGGTGATGGCGGGTTACACCGGGCTGGCTTCGCGGGTGTTGCGCCTGCTGCGAACGCCCAAGCAGCAAAAGCGCCTGAACCGTACCTTTGCCGGCCTGTTCATCGGTGCCGCCACGTTCCTGGCCACCCTGCGCCGGGCGCCACTCTGATCGAATACCGGGGCTGCCCTGCAGCCCCGGTCATTTCTGCTTGTCCACCAACCCCTTGAGCAAGTCGACCGGCAACGGAAAGACAATGGTCGAGCTCTTGTCCCCGGCAATCGTCCCCAGCGTCTGCATGTAACGCAACTGCATGGCCCCAGGCTCCTTGCTGAGCATCTGCGCGGCTTGCATCAACTTCTCCGACGCCTGCAACTCGCCCTCGGCATGGATCACCTTGGCCCGCCGTTCCCGTTCGGCCTCCGCCTGACGGGCGATGGCGCGGACCATCGACTCGTTGAGGTCGACGTGCTTGATCTCGACGTTGGCCACCTTGATGCCCCAGGCGTCGGTTTGTGCGTCCAGTACCTGGCGGATGTCCAGGTTCAGCTGCTCGCGCTCGGCCAGCAATTCGTCCAGCTCGTGCTTGCCCAGTACCGCACGTAAAGTAGTCTGGGCCAGTTGGCTAGTGGCGACGAGGAAGTCCTCGACCTGGATGATCGCCTTCTGCGGGTCGAGCACGCGGAAATACAACACCGCATTGACCTTTACCGACACGTTGTCGCGGGTGATCACATCCTGTGGCGGCACATCCAGCACCACGGTACGCAGGTCGACCCGGACCATCTGCTGGATGACCGGGATCAGCAGGATCAGCCCCGGCCCCTTGACCTGCCAGAAGCGCCCCAACTGGAACACCACGCCCCGCTCGTACTCGCGCAGGATGCGGAATGCTGACAGCAACAGCATCGCCAGCACGATCAGCACAGCGCCGAAACCCACTTGCATGAACATCGTCAATCTCCTTGCGCCGCGGGCGCGGCGGCGCTCACTTCCAGCATCACGCCATGGCGTGCCATGACCCGGACGTTCTGCCCGGCCTGCAACGGCGTGGCGCACTGGACTTGCCATTGTTCGCCCTGGGCCTGGACCGAGCCACAGAACGGGTTGTCCGCCAGCACTTGGGTGACCGTCACCAGGCTGCCGACCAGGCCGGCGTCACCGCTGACCAGCGCCCGTCGCCGCGCCTTGATGGCCATGCCCAGCACACCGCCGATCAGCAGGGCCGAGAGCACGGCGAGGCTGCCGATCAGTGTCAGCGGAATACCGAAGCCGGGGGCATCGGTGTCGATCAGGATCACCGCACCGACCACGAAGGCGACGATGCCGCCGAAGCCGACCACGCCGAAACTGGGCAGGAATGCCTCGGCGATCATGAAGGCGATGCCGAGCAGGATCAGCGCCACGCCAGCGAAGCTCACCGGCAACAACTGCAGGGCATACAGCGCCAGTAGCAGGCAGATGCCGCCGACCACGCCGCCCAGTGCGGAGCCGGGGTTCATGAATTCGAACAGCAGGCCGTATACCCCGATCATGATCAGGATCAGCGCCACGCTGGGGTTGGTGATGACGGCCAGCAGGCGCGTGCGCCAGTCCGGCAGATGCTCGATCAGGGCCGCATCCCGTGTTTGCAGCAGCTGTGGCTGGCCAGCGGCGAGCAAGGTCTTGCCGTCAAGCTGGCGCATCAGGTCGGGCAGGTCGTTGGCCAGCTGGTCGATCACTTTCAGGCGCAGCGCTTCACTGGCAGGCAAGCTGACCGCCTCGCGCACGGCCTGCTCTGCCCAGTCGGCATTGCGCCCGCGCAGTTGCGCCAGGCCTCGGATGTAGGCCGCTGCGTCATTGACCTGTTTGCGGGCCAGGGTCTGTTCATCGTCGCTCGGCTTGGCCTTGTCGTCCTTTGCCGTGCCAGGCAGGCCGCCGATCTGCACGGGCGTGGCGGCGCCGAGGTTGGTCCCCGGGGCCATGGCGGCGACGTGGCTGGCATAGAGGATATAGGTGCCGGCGCTGGCGGCACGGGCGCCACTGGGGGCGACGTAACTGGCGACCGGTACCGGGCTTGCGAGAATCGCCTTGATCATCTGGCGCATGGCACTGTCCAGCCCGCCGGGGGTGTCCAGGCGCAGCACCACCAGCTGGGCGCCCTGGGCCTTGGCCTGTTCGAGGTTGCGCACCAGGTAGTCGGCGCTGGCCGGGCCGATGGCGTCATCGATGCTCAACAGCCAGACGCTGCCGGGCGCTGCCAGGCCCGCCTGGGCAAAGCCAAGCAGCAGCAACAGCAGCAGGCCGCGGCAACATCGAGTGATCACCTGTCGTCACCTCGTTGACCTCTCTGCTTGAAGTTTAGCCATGCCTGCCGGCCCAAGGCCTAAAATTGGAAGTTGGGGGGCGAAACCGGAGGTGCATCATGCGTATGGCCAAGACCCTGCAGCAACGCCTGGACCAGGCCAACTGCGATTACGACATCATTCCCCACCCACACTCGGCCACCAGCCTGGAGTCGGCGCGCACGGCTGGCGTACCTGCCGAGCGGGTGGCCAAGTCGGTCATGCTCGACGACCGTCATGGCAACTACATCATGGCCGTGCTACCGGCCAACCGGCACATGGACATGAGCAAGGTGCGCATGTCCGGCGCCTGGCAACTGACCCGCGAAAGCGCCTTGCCGATGCTGTTCGGCGACTGCGAAAGGGGCGCCATCCCGGCAATGGGTGACGCCTATCAGATAAAGATGCTGCTCGATTCGAGTCTTACCCGCCAGGGCGATGTCTACCTGGAGGCGGGTGACCACGATCACCTGATCCACATGAGCATGGAGCAGTACCTGAAACTGGTACCGCAAGCCGAAGTACGCGAGCTGTGCTGATGTGCTCAAGCCAATGCCGGGCTGGCGTCGTGGACGGCCCGCCCGGCACACAGGAGGAACCATGGACGCACCGATCCATCCATTCGCAGAGCTGTTCAAGCAATTGGGCCTGCCCGACGATGCGCAGAGCATCGACCAGTTCATCACCAGCCATTCGCCGTTGAAAAACGAGACCAAGCTGGTGGATGCACCGTTCTGGACTGACTCACAGCGCACCTTCCTGAAGGAAAGCATCATTGAAGATGCCGATTGGGCGGTGCCTTTCGATCAACTCAACGAAGCGCTGCGCCGCCCCCGAAAATAAAGTGCCGAGCGGCACCTGACGAGTGATTGGCCGTTGCTATGCTCAGGGAAAACAAGAGGGGATAGCGTGATGAAAGATCCCTACGCACCAGGCTTCTGGTGCTCCGTGACGATCCTGGGCACCTTGACGGCCGGTTACTTCTACGGCATCCGCCACACCCAGCAGATGAACCAGGCCATACAGTTCCTCTACGCTGCCGCCGCGGTCACTGGCGCGGTCGCGCTGGTGGCGCTGACCTGGATTGCCTGGCAGCAGTTACGCCTGAACAAGCGCGAAGTGATCCAGGGGCGAACGTTGCTGACCATCTGGAACACCAAGGTCGCGCTACGCCGCGTCGAAACGGTGTTCGACCGCTACTTCTGGGGCAGCTACTGGCATTCCGGGCGCACCTTCGAGGAGGTGATGGGCGAACTCAAGGGCACGCCGCTGGAGCAGAGCCTGGATGCGTTGAAACGCCAGTGCCGGGCGCTCGACCGGGAAATCCACGACCATCACCATCACTGGCTGGCCAATGCCCGCGACCTGTCCAGCGTGGCCACGGCCATGGCCCGCGAGCGTTATCAGCTGGACCTGTGCGAGCCGTCGAGCAACGGCCATGGTAATACCGCCGTGCTCAATCGTGACCTGGAAGTGCTGGTGTACACCTGGTCGGCGCGGCTGCGCAGCTTCGACCATCAGCTGGACGAACTGGAGCGCGCCTACCACTGAGGCCCGGCTATTCGCCGCGGATGTACTGCTCCAGTTGCTTGATCAGGCTGGCCTGTTCGGCGATGGTTTCCTTGACCAGGTCGCCGATCGACAAAAGGCCGAGCAGCTTGCCGTTTTCGACCACTGGCAGGTGGCGCAAGTGACGGTCGGTCATCTGTTGCATGCAGTAATCCAGGTTCTTCTTTGGCTCCACCGTGATCACTGGCGCACTCATGATCTCGCGCACCGGCGTGGCGGCCGAGGAGCGGCCCTTGAGCACCAGCTTGCGGGCATAGTCCCGCTCACTGACGATGCCCACCACCTGGTCGTTTTCGACGACCGGCAAGGCACCGACATTTTTCTCCGCCAGCAGTTTCAGGGCGTCGAGCACCGAGTCATCCGGGCCGATGGTGTACACGGTCTGGTGCTGGGATTTGGTCTTGAGGATTTGTTCGACGGTCTTCATACGGGCCTCTGCGGGTGAAAAAGACGAGCTCCTGGAGTAAATAAAGCATCCGGCACGCCGGCCTGCACGGCAATGCAGGAAACGGCATGGAGTCGATTGAAAAACGTCATTGAGCAGGTACGCACGTTGGTGAAGAGGCGGATTTCAGGTTTTTCAGAATTTGCCTACGAAAACTGCCCTCCTACGGCATCGGACTTCGAATTTACCCATCGCAATCAAAGGCTTAATTTCTAGAACTAGCTGAGACTCTCACGCCCGTAGTGCTGCGCACACGGGCGTTGATCTTTCTGGGGTGGAAAATGCTCGCGATGGAAAACAAGAAGTCATGCAGAACTCACAATTACCCAGGCGTAGCGCGTTGCAAGATGCCTTCATTGCCTTGGTTGAAATTGCACTGGCCCGTCGTCGCTCCGCTGACCACGGGGCAAATGATGAAGGTGTGCCTGCGTTCTCGTACTTGCTCACGCCTAAGCAGTTTGATCGTGTAAGGAAGATCTGCAAGGAGAAGGGCTGGGATGTGCCCAATCAGAGAGGCGTACTCATTGATCTGGAAGCGGTCGCTCATCCTTTGGATGCGCGGATGACCAAGGATCAATGCACGGTTGAGGAGGTCGTGGAAATTCTGTTCGCGGCCTATTCGCCACAAAGCCAGGTTGGCTTGAACAAGCCGAAGCATGCACAAGCGATCGTCTTCAATACGCGACAGAAAGTCCGCATTGGCAAGGCCAGCTTTTATGCTGTCGCTGTGGTCAGGATACGAGTTGAGGGAGCTAAAAAGTACTTGGCCCCGGTTACTGCATATCATGCAACCGAGGCCAAGATCAGGAATATCAGGTGACTACGCGGAAGGACGGCTTTGTAGGCGAATCTCCCACACTCAAGTGGAACGACTCATTTTGCCTGCAATCTCCCTTCATATGACCCCAATGTTTCGAGGCCTTCGCAGCACCGCCGACAAATTTTCTGCTGTCGTCGTAGTCAGAGCCAATGGTAGTTGGATGGCTACGCCGCTGCAAGCATTGCTCAAAGCTTCGGCATCTGCCCGATGCGCGCCACCATCTCGCTCACCACCTGCAAATCGAGCATGAACTGTTCCACGGTCTTGAACTCGTTGTCGTTGTGCCCGGTGTACTTCACATCTGGCATGGCCAGGCCGAACTGCACGCCGTTGGGCAGGTCATGCACCGAGGTGGCACCGGCCGAGGTGCCGAATGCGTGTTTCATGCCCAGGTTCTCGCTGGCCACATCGAGCAGCGCCTTGACCCATTCACCCTCGGGGTTGCGGAACATCGGCTCGTCGAGGCTGTAGTCGAAGGCCACCGAGGTGTGGCTCTGGCGGGTCCATTTGCCCAGCTTGTCGGCCAGCTGGTCCTTGAGTGTGGCCAGTGGCTTGCCTTTGGGAATACGCAGGTTAACGGCCAGCTTCAGGCCCTTGTCATCCACGCCGACGAAGGTCAGCGAGGTGGTCAGTGGGCCCATGAACGTGTCTTCGAAGCCGATGCCGAGTTTCTTGCCCAGGTAATCCAGGCCCCAGTTGTCGGCGGCGTAGCGGGCGGCATCGGTGAAGTGGTTGTGCTTGAGTGGTACCTGTTTGCCCAGGCCATTGAGGAAGTCGAGCATGCGCGCCACCGGGTTGACGCCGGACTCTGGCTCCGAGGAGTGGGCAGAAACGCCGGTCACGGTGAGCAGCACGTTGTTGCCGTCGACCTTGGCGTCGATGCTGAAGTCATTGCCATGACGCTTCACATAGTCGGCGCCGGCTTTCTCCAGACGCTTGGCCAGTTCCGCCGGTTTGTCTGCCACCAGGGTCGCTACCGACGTCGTCGGGATCTGGTTGGTCGCCAGGCCGCCGGTCAGGTTGACGATTTCCGCTCCCTGGCCGGTAGCCGGGCGTTTGCTGAAGCTGGCCATGACCGTGCCGTAGCCTTTTTCGGCAATCACCACCGGGTAACCGCCATCGAGCGCCAGGTTGTAGTCGGGAGTAGGGTTGCGCTCGAAGTAGTAGGGGATGGCGTCGCCGCTGGTTTCTTCGGTGGTGTCGATCAGCAGCTTGAACTGGCGGGCCAGTGGCAGGTTTTCGTCCTTGGCCACTTTCAGTGCATACAGGGCGACGATGATGCCGTTCTTGTCGTCTTCAGTACCACGGCCGTACATGCGGTCGCCGACCAGGGTGACCTTGAACGGGTCGAGGCGGGTGCCGTCGGCCAGTTTCCAGTTGTCCGGGTTGACCGGCACCACGTCAGCGTGGGCGTGGATGCCGACCACTTCCTTGCCTTCGCCCAGCGAGATCTCGTAGACGCGGTTGTCGACATTGCGGAAAGCCAGGCCGAAGCTCTCGGCCAGGGCTTTGATCTTGTCGGCGATCTTCAGGAACTCGGGGTTTTCGTGCTGCGGCACGCCGTCGACGCTGAAGGTGGGGATGGCTACCAGCTCGCGCAGGTTTTCCGTGGCGGCCTTGGCGTACTTGATGCGGGTATACAGGCCGAGCAGGCGGTTGATCTCGTTCTGCTGCTCGGCTGCGAGCGGCTTGCCGGCCAGGTAGGCGTCGAGGGTGGCTGCAAGGTTGTCGGCCTTGGCAAGGTCGCTGCCTTTGAGTTTGCCGAGGAACTGCTTGAAGTCGGCCGGGTTGCTGCCGTCGAAAGCCTTGACGATGGCGGCGGACTGTTGCGGGGAGAGGTTGGCCTGGGCCGGTTGGGTGAACAGGCCGATGCTGGCCAGCAGCAGGGCGGTGGAGGTGAGTTTTTTCAGGTGCATGGGCACGCATTCCTTCGCGAATCATTGTTATGGGATACCCGTCGGGACGGGAGGGGACCCACGCTAACACCAATGACCCATGGCACGGGAGTGCCAGAAACGCGACATGTCGCACAAATGAAAAAGCCCCGGGAGTGATCCCAGGGCTTTCAGGTATGGCGCACTCGGCGGGATTCGAACCCACGACCCCTGCCTTCGGAGGGCAGTACTCTATCCAGCTGAGCTACGAGTGCAACGCGCACGCATGATACCCATCTGATTCGGCGGCGTCCATCGCCTTGATCTATGGCTGTTTTTCCACTGTGGCCCGCTCAGTCCAGCGAAAATCCATCTATTCATATGCGATATCAGTATTTCCTTGACGGTTCTTATGCCCTCTATTATCTGGTCACAACTTGTTATAACAAGTCACCGACTTAGCGAAGAGACCCATGGCCGAACTGCTCCCCCTGTCCCCGGTACCGCTCTACACCCAGCTCAAGGAGCTGCTGCGCGAGCGCATCCTCGACGGTAGTTATCCACCGCACAGCCGTATGCCCTCGGAAAGCGAGCTGGGCAAGGCGTTCGATGTCAGCCGTATTACCGTGCGCCAGGCGCTGGGTGATCTGCAGAAAGAAGGGCTGATCTTCAAGATCCACGGCAAAGGCACCTTCGTCGCCAAACCCAAGGCGTTCCAGAACGTCAGCACCCTGCAGGGCCTGGGCGAGTCGATGACGCAGATGGGCTACGAGGTGATCAACCGCCTGCGCAGCTTCCGCCATGTGCCAGCCAATGCCTTGGTGGCGGCGCGGCTGCAGGTCGAGGAGGGCAGCCTGGTCACCGAGATCCGCCGGGTGCGGCTGATCAACCGCGAGCCAGTGTCGCTGGAGCTGACCTGGCTGCCCAAGGCCGTCGGCGAAAAGCTGGAAAAGGCCGACCTGGTTACCCGCGACATCTTCCTGCTGCTGGAAAACGACTGCGGCATCGCTCTGGGTCACGCCGACCTGGCCATCGACGCAGTGCTGGCCGACAGCGACCTGACCCAGGCGCTGGAGGTGGAAGAGGGCGCGCCGATCATGCGCATCGAACGCCTGACCCACGCCGCCGATGGCACGCCGCTGGACTTCGAACACCTCTATTACCGCGGCGATGCCTTCCAGTACCGCCTGCGCATCGACCGCCAGAAGGGGAGCAAGGCATGAGCATAGAAACCCAGGACTACGACATCATCGTCATCGGCGGCGGCACCGCCGGGCCGATGGCGGCGATCAAGGCCAAGGAGCACGACAAGCGCCTGCGCGTGCTGCTGCTGGACAAGGCCAACGTCAAGCGCAGCGGCGCCATCAGCATGGGCATGGACGGCCTGAACAACGCCATCATCCCCGGCCATGCCACGCCCGAGCAGTACACCAAGGAAATCACCGTGGCCAACGACGGCATCGTCAACCAGGCCGCCGTGCATGCCTATGCCACCCACAGTTTCGAGACTATCGAGCAACTCGACCGCTGGGGGGTGAAGTTCGAAAAGGACGAGACCGGCGACTACGCGGTGAAGAAGGTCCACCACATGGGCGCCTACGTGCTGCCCATGCCCGAAGGCCACGACATCAAGAAGGTGCTCTATCGCCAGCTCAAGCGTGCTCGGGTCGAGATCAGCAACCGCATGGTCTGCACCCGCGTGCTGCTCGATGCTGAAGGTGCTGCTGCCGGTGTGCTGGGCTTCGACTGCCGCACTGGCGAGTTTCGCGTCGTGCGGGCCAAGGCGGTGATCCTCGCCTGCGGCGCCGCCGGGCGCCTGGGCCTGCCGTCGTCGGGTTACCTGATGGGCACCTACGAGAACCCGACCAATGCCGGCGACGGCTATGCCATGGCCTACCATGCCGGCGCCGAGTTGGCCAACCTCGAGTGCTTCCAGATCAACCCGCTGATCAAGGACTACAACGGCCCGGCCTGCGCCTACGTCACCGGCCCGCTGGGTGGCTACACCGCCAATAGCAAGGGCGAGCGCTTCATCGAGTGCGACTAC
Source organism: Pseudomonas sp. MN1F (assembly GCF_009391885.1). GTDB lineage: Bacteria > Pseudomonadota > Gammaproteobacteria > Pseudomonadales > Pseudomonadaceae > Aquipseudomonas. The sequence continues at coordinate 12,368 of NZ_VZII01000027.1, forward strand.
TGGAGCGGGCAGATGATGTGGGAGTTCCACCAGGAGCTTGAAGGCGGCAACGGCCCGGTATTCCTCAAGCTCGACCACCTGGCCGAGGAAACCATCCAGAACATCGAAGAGATCCTGCACAGCAACGAACGCCCCAGCCGTGGCCAGTTCCATGCCGGGCGTGGCACCGACTACCGCCAGCACATGGTCGAGATGCACATCTCCGAGATCGGCTTCTGCTCGGGGCATTCGGCTTCCGGGGTATGGGTCAACGAGAAGGCCGAGACTAGCGTGAAGGGCCTGTATGCCGCGGGTGACATGGCTGCGGTGCCACACAACTACATGCTCGGTGCGTTCACCTACGGCTGGTTTGCCGGCGTCAATGCCGCGCAGTACGTGGCCGGGCGGGAATTGGCCGAGGTCGATACCGGGCAGGTCGAGCGCGAACGTGCCCGGGTCTTCGCCCCGCTGCAGCGAGAGCATGGCCTGCCGCCGGCGCAGGTCGAGTACAAGCTGCGGCGCATGGTGAACGATTACCTGCAGCCGCCAAAGGTGACCAAGAAGATGGAAATCGGCCTGGCGCGCTTTGCCGAAATTGAACGTGATCTCGACCAGATGAAGGCCAGCAACCCGCATGAGCTGATGCGCGCGATGGAAGTGGCGGTGATCCGCGATTGTGCCGAGATGGCAGCACGGGCCTCGTTGTTCCGCGAGGAGAGCCGCTGGGGCCTTTACCACCACCGGGTGGACTTCCCCGAGCGCAACGATGGCGAATGGTTCTGCCATTGCCATCTGAAAAAGGGCGAAGACGGTGCAATGACCAGCTTCAAGAAAGCCATCGAACCGTACCTGATTGCGTTGGATGCCCAAGAACAGACCGCCTATGACCGGCTGCGGGTGAAAGCCGACGCTGCCTGATTAAAACAGAGGGCCGAAGGCCCCAAGGACCCCGTGAAATGGCCTACCAGCCCCAGGAAATCTTCTTTCGCAGCAGCGCCCCGGTAACCATCGACGAAGACAAGTGCATCGCCGAAAAAGGCTGCACTGTCTGTGTCGAGGCCTGCCCCATGGACCTGCTGGCGATCAACCCGGCCACGCAAAAGGCGTACATGGCCTTTGACGAGTGCTGGTACTGCATGCCCTGCGAGAAAGACTGCCCCACCGGTGCGGTCAAGGTCGACATCCCGTACCTGCTGCGCTGATCCATCCGCGCCATCCGGCAAACCACCGGACGCGCCTTCCTGCAATGCCCCTCGTTTCCCACCCCCCAAGCCGGGCGGCGGAGACGATTCCAGAACTCAAAACGATTCGAGGGGAAACACCCATGCGCCTTGTAGCAACCGTGGCCGGCCTCGCGCTGGCGCTCACCGGCCTGAACGCCAGCGGCGAAACCATCCGCATCGCCATCGGCACCCAGGACACCACCATCAACTGCGCCACCGGCGGCCTGCTGATCCGCGAGCTGGGCCTACTCGACAAATACCTGCCGCACGACGGCAAGTACAAGGATGCGCAGTACCAGGTCGAGTGGAAGAACTTCACCAGCGGCGCGCCGCTGACCAATGAGATGGTCGCCGGTAAGCTCGACTTCGGCGCCATGGCCGATTTCCCCGGTTCGTTCAACGGCGTCGCGCACCTGGATGCCGGCAAGCGCAGCCTGTTCATCAGCGTGCTGTCGGGCAGTGTGCATGGCAGCGGCAATGGCATTGTCGTACCGGCAGCATCGAAGGTGCAGTCGCTGGCTGAGCTCAAGGGCAAGACCATCTCCGTGCCGTTCGCCTCCACCGCCCACGGTATGCTGCTGCGCGCCGTCGCGGCCCAGGGCTGGGACCCGCAGAAGGACGTGCAAATCATTGCCCAGGCGCCTGAGATCGCCGGTTCCGCCCTGCGCAGCAACCGCATCGAAGCCCACGCCGACTTTGTGCCGTTCGCCGAGCTGTTCCCCAATCGCGGCTTTGCCCGCAAGATCTACGACGGCGCCCAGGCCAATGCACCGACGTTCCATGGCGCCCTGGTGGATGCCGACTATGCGAAGAAGTACCCGGAAGTAGTCACCGCCTACCTGCGTGCCAGCCTTGAAGCCGACCGCTTGATCGCTGCCGAACCAGAGAAATACAGCGAGCTGATCGAGAAGGTCACCGGCATCGAGGCCGAGGTCAATTACCTGTTCCACGGCCCGCTCGGCTTGCAGACCCGCGACCTGACCTGGAAGCCGGAGTACCGCCAGGCGGTGGCCACGTCCATTGATACGCTGAAGCTGCTGAAGAAGACCGACCGCGGCCTCGACACTGACCAGTTCATCGACGACCAGTACATCCGTGCGGCCTTCAAGCAGGCCGGCCAGGACTACGACAAGGCGCTGAAGAACTACGACCCGTTGCCGCTCAAGGCCAACGACGCGCTCACGGGCAAGCCGATCACCGACTTCAGCCGCCTGGCGCAGATATGGGTGCGCGGTGAAGCCAAGGTGCGCCACTACGCCTCGCCAGAGGCTGCCCTGGGTGCCTTGAGTCAGCTCGAGCAGGAGGGCAAGGACATCCGTGCGATCTACGCCCAGGCTGCCGACAGCGGCATCAAGCTGCTGGCCAACCAGGCCTGGTTCGTGCGCAATACCAAGGGCGAGCTGGCCGCGTTCCTGCTCAAGGACCAGGCCGAACAGTACGCCAAGGCCCACGGCGGTGAAGCGCTGGACTTCGTCAGTGCCAACCAGAAGCTGGTCGCCCAGCGCTGATCGGGAGGCACCGACATGACCCGCGACCTCAAGCGTTGGCCCGTGCGCCTGGTTTCGCTGCTGGCCTGCTTGCTGTTCTGGCAGGTGGCGGCCAGCGTCAAGCTGGACCTTGGCCTGCTGACCTTCACCTATGTCCCCACACCGCAGGCGGTGCTGAATGCGGCCTGGCAGTTGTTGACTTCCAGCGCCCTGTTGGCGCACCTGGGCAGCAGCCTGTCGCGGGTGTTTGCCGGTTATGCCGCTGCGGCGCTGCTGGGCTTGGCCCTGGGGCTGCTGATCGGCCGTTCGAAATGGGCCGAGGACACCTTGCTGCCACCACTCGAAGTGCTGCGGCCGATACCGGCGGTGGCGTGGATCCCGCTGGCGATCCTGATGTTCCCGTCGTCGGAGCTGTCGATGGTGTTCATCACCTTCACTGGCGCGCTGTTCCCGATCCTGCTCAACACCGTGCATGGCGCAGAGGCCGTCGACCCGCGCCTGGTGGCCTCGGCGCGCAGCCTTGGTGCCGGGCCCTGGGCGATTCTGCGCGAAGTGGTACTGCCTGGCGCGCTGCCGAGCATCATCACGGGCCTGGCCATCGGCATGGGCACCTCGTGGTTCTGCCTGGTCACCGCCGAGATGATCGCCGGGCAGTTCGGTATCGGTTACTACACCTGGGAGTCGTACACCTTGCAGAACTACCCGGACATCATCGTCGGCATGCTGTTGATCGGCGTGCTGGGCATGGGCAGTAGCGCACTGGTCAAGCGCCTCGGTGCACTGGCCACGCCCTGGTACCGCACGCGGAGGGCCGCTTGATGAGCCGTTATCAACCAGCCCCCGGGCGGATCGACGGGCATGGCCTGTCGATTCGGCTGGGGCAAGGCCGTGAAGCCTTCGAGGCGGTGCAACGCCTCGACTTTGCCGTGGAGCCTGGGGAGTTCGTCTGCATCCTCGGGCCGTCTGGCTGCGGCAAGTCGACCCTGCTCGGCGCCCTGGCCGGGCACCTGGTGCCCAGCAGCGGCCAGCTGAGCGTGGATGGCCAGGCCATTGCCGGGCCGTCGCCGCAGCGCGGCATGGTGTTCCAGCACCACACCTTGCTGCCGTGGCGCAGCGTGCTCGACAACGTCGCCTTCGGCTTGAAGATGCAAGGCCTGGGCAAGGCCGAACGCCGCCAGCAGGCACGCGAAATGCTGCAGCTGGTGGGCCTGGCCGACTTCGCCGAGCGCTGGCCCAGCCAGTTGTCCGGTGGCATGCAGCAGCGTGCCGAGATTGCCCGGGTGTTGATCAACCGCCCGCGCCTGCTGTTGATGGACGAGCCGTTCGGCGCCCTGGATGCGCAAACCCGCTCGCGCATGCAGGAGCTGCTGCTGGACATCTGGGCGCGCATCCGCACCACCGTGGTGTTCGTCACCCATGATATCGACGAAGCCTTGTTTCTGGCCGACCGCATTTTGGTGATGAGCCCGCGCCCCGGTCGCTTCATCGAGGACCTGCGCCTGGACTTTGCGCGCCCGCGCCGTGCCAGCCTGTTGACCAGCCCTGAATTCACCCACCTCAAACGCCATTGCCTGGCCTTGCTGCGCCATGAAGAGGGCCGCGAACTGCCGCGCCTGACGCCACTCGGCCTGCCAGCCACCGACCATCCGTCGCTAAGGATCGCGCTATGACTGTACGAAGCACCGACAACCCTGAAATTCGCGAATTGCTGCCACGTCTCGAAGCCGATGACGCGGGCGTGCGGCGCATTGCCTTGATCGAACTGGCCGACCTGGAAGACCCCGATGCCTTGCCGTGGCTGACCGACGCCCTGTTGGTCGATGGCGCCGACGAAGTGCGTGCCGAGGCCGCGCGCCTGCTGGAGGCCTGGGAGGAACCGGAAGTGGTACAGGCACTGTGCGCTGCGTTGGCCGATGGCGCCGAAGCGGTTCGCCTGGCGGCCGCGCAGAGCCTTAGCGAGTTGAAGAGCCCGGAAGCCGGCCAGCTGATTCTGCCGTGGACGGTACATGCCGATGCCTTTGTTCGCGCCAGTGCCTTGCGTGCCTTGCGTGAGCTGCGCCTGGAAGACGCTGCCCAGCCTGCGCTGCGGGCATTGGAGGATCAGGACGCAGCCGTACGGCGCGAGGCCGTGGGTATTCTCGGTTGGCTCAAGCACGAGCCTGCGCTGCCTGCCTTGGCAAAACTGGCCGAACACGAGCCCGACACCGAGGTACGTCGCGCCGCGATTGGCGCCTTGGGCCTTGCGCGCGACCTCGCCGTATTGCCGGCGCTGGTTGGCGCGTTGCGCGACCCGGCCTGGCAGGTACGCGAAGAAGCCGCGACGACGCTGGGCAAGGTTGGCCATGCCCAGGCGGGGCCGGCACTGGTGGCGGCGCTGGGCGATGGCTTCTGGCAAGTGCGCTTGCGCGCTGCCCGTTCACTGGGCCGGCTGCGGCATGCCGAGGCGCTGGATGCCTTGGCCGACTTGCTGGGCCACGGTATCGCCAACCTGCGCAAGGAAGCGGCGCTGGCGCTCGGCGAACTGGGCCAGGCCCGCGCCTTGCCGGCGTTGCAGGTGGCTGAAGCGGACAACGACCCGGAAGTGCGCAAGGCCGTGCGCATCGCTTTGGCGCAGCTGCGCGGGGCGGCTTGATGGACAGCCCGAGCGCAATACGCAACCAGCGCGAGGCCGGGCAGCTGACCGTGCAATGGCACGATGCCGAGCAGGTCATCAGCCATGCGCGCTTGCGCGGTGCCTGCCCGTGCTCGCAGTGCCGCGCTGCCCGTTTGCGCGGTGCGATCGGCGTGGTGCAGGACGATGTGCGAGTAGAGCGCATCGAGCCGCAGGGTTACGGCGTGCAACTGCTGTTCAGCGATGGGCACCAACGGGGGATCTACCCCTGGGAATACTTGCGCGGATTGGGGGTGGCATAGCAGTACCCCCATTCAGTACCTCGGGTCGGAGCAGTTTCAAGGCTTTCGAACCGAGGAACATGAGCATGACCGATCCGTACCAGCAGAGCCTTGATTGGCTCAAGGACGCCAAGACGATCCTGGAAAAGGCCCGGCGTTATCGTGAGGCATTTCCTGACCTGCATTCACTGGCGCATGAACAGGCAAGTGCTTACCTGTCGATGCAAGCCGGCATGGCGCTGGACCCTGACCAGGTCTGGTGGCACCACTTCCGTGACGGTGACAATCGGCGCGCCCGCTGTTTCACTGGCTGGACGCATCACCAGGCACCCGTCAGCTCACTGACCTTTACCGATCTGTGGATCAGGCGCCTCGATGTCGAGTTGCAAGACGAAGATGCCGATACGCTCTTTCGCCTGAACGGTTTTTACCGTGACGGCCCGGATGCAAAGGCATTCGATGCGCAGAACGAAGTGAAGCTCGACCCGGTGAAGGTCAGGAAACATTTCTGGGAACTCAACTTTGCCAATGGGGTGCGTGAGCGCACGGACCGGTTCTGGAGCAACGAAGGCAAGGATCTGCCTGTGATGCTCAAGGTCAGCTTCATCTCGGCCATCGAGAGCAGCCTCGTTGATGGCCATATCACCACCGAGGATCGCCAGCGGTTATGGACGTGGTTGGGGCTGGAAGCCGGGAAACGCCTGAACCTCGCCGGCTTGAGTGGCCCAGGTGGCAGCACCGAATACGCGGTTCGGCACTACCCGATGCACGGAGGGGGGCACTTGTTGACCTTCGCGCTGCGCAGTGGTCGGTTTCTTCTGTATACCCCGACTGCGGATGTGGTACTGCAGGCATTCGATGACGTAGTAGCCTTGCGCGTCTGGGTTTCCAGGCGGCTGCACGGTGCCGATGGCCAGCACTGGTACGACTCCCTGCACAAGCCTTACGCCGAGGTAGACGAGGCCGCGCGCAAGGCCGGGTTACAGAAACTGCGCGAGCGCAGCGGCACCGGGCCGGCCCCACACTGGCCGTTTGGCCTGGGCGCTGAAGTGTCTCGACCGTTGTTCGAACAGATGAGCGAATGGGTCAGGGATGACGTTGAGGCCAGCCACCGCATACTGGTCTCCAATAGCGACCTGCACAAACAATACTGGCGCCATGAGCTGGGTATCGCGCTCGCCGTGCTGAGTGTGTTCGCCTTGGCGTGGCAGCCCTTTGGCATGGTGCTGTTCATACTCGGCAGCGCCCGCTTGGGGTTGGATATCGATGCGTTGGTGCATGCCCCTACCCAGGCTCAGCGCATCGAAGCGTTCACCTCAGCCCTGTGCGACGTGCTGGTGATCGCGTTTTCGGTGTTCTCGGTGCTGCCCAAGGGTGCCCCTGAACAGTGGGATACCTACATGGAAGTGGACGAGACGTCCAGCGACCTGGTTTCACGCGCCGTGCGCCAGCGTCACAGAGCCTTGCTGAACCAGGCCGACCTGCCCGAGTTCGAAGGGCACATGGCTCCGATGGACGAATTCGGCACCCCACATGTGGAGCGCCAAGGCGCGCGCTTCTACAGCTTCAGGCACGAAGGTGAAGTGCACAACAACCTCATCGAGCAATACAGTGGCCACATGGCCAAGGTCAACGATGTGTTCAGTGTCGGCAGGCAGCGCCTGGCAGCGATACCTGAAGACGAGCTGCGGGCATACCTCGACAATCTGTTCGACTCGATGGAGCAACTGCCAGGCAGCGACGCCAAGGTGCTGTGGCGCGGAGGCCGTGGCCCGCGCGTGACCATCGGGGCGCGCTGGCGGGCTGGCGCACTCCGCCAAGGTGATGTGCTGGTCAGCACCGACGTCACGTCCTTCACCGAGAGCCCGTACATCCCGCGGCGGTTCATGCTGCCCAAGGAGGCGGTCGACCTGCCGCTGGCGCAGGTGGCGGGGCATTTCGATGACCACACAGTCTTGTACGAGTTGCTCGCCGATGGCCAGGCCAGTGGTGTGCCGGTGGCATCGCTGTCGTTGAACTGGCAGGAGGCTGAAGTGTTGTTCACGCCTGGGCGCTACTTCCGGATCGAGTCCGCCGGCGAGATCAGCGGCACGCATTATCGCTTCCTGCGCATCCGTTTGCGGGAAGTGCCCAGGCCCACCGGCAAACCGGTCTACGCCATGCGCAGCGGTCTGCCGTTCGATCGTCAGGCCTACCTGCAACGGGTGCAGCATGACGCTGTGGTCGAGCGCTTCTTCCCCGCTGCGGATTGGACCTAAAGGGCAATCAGTTCGGGCCGCAACCCTTCCACGCGGCGCGCTGGCGGCGGCAGGTAGCCGCCGTCACCGGTGATCTGGTGCAGAACCTGCTCGCGTAAAGCATGCAGGGCCACACCGGTACGCAGCCGCGGGTGTGGCAGGCCGATTTCCACCACCGACTTGATCCGCCCTGGGCGCGGCTCCAGTACCACCACCCGGTCGGCGAGGTAGGTGGCTTCCTCGGCATCGTGGGTCACCAGCAATGTGGTGATGCCGGCGCGTTCGCGGATGGCCAGCAGTTCGTCCTGCAGTTGCTGGCGGGTCAGGGCATCAAGCGCGCCGAACGGCTCGTCGAGCAACAGGATGCGCGGGCTGGCCACCAGGCCTCGGGCAATTGCCACGCGTTGGGCCATGCCGCCAGACAGCTGGTGCGGGTAGGCCGACTCGAAACCGACCAGGCCCACCAGTTGCACAAACTCGTGCACACGACGGGCGCGCTCGCCCTGGGTCAGGTGTTCGTTGACCAGGCCCAAGGCGATGTTTTGTTCCACCGTCAACCACGGGAACAGGCGATGCTCCTGGAACACGATGCCACGCTCGCCGCCAATGCCGCTGACTGCCTGGCCATCGACGCGGATGCTGCCGCTGTAGTCGGTGTCCAGCCCGACCAGCAGGCGCAGCAGGGTCGACTTGCCGCAGCCCGAGGCGCCGACGATGGCGATGAACTCGCCTTCGTTGATGGCCAGGTTGAAGTTGCGGATGGCCTCGAAGGGCTGGCCATCGACGCTGAAGACTTTGCCGACGCCTTCGAAGCTGACCAGCGGCGGCGTGGTGTCGGCCTGGTTGGCCGCGAGCAGGTGTGAAGCATTGAAGGCGTTCATGCGGTTCTCCAGCGCGTGGCGCGCGATTCGAGGCGTTGGCCGAGGGTGCCGAGCAGGGCGCCGACCAGGCCGATCAGGACCATTGCGGCCATCACCTGGTCCATGCGGAACAGTTGTTGCGCGCCGATCATCAGGCTGGCGATGCCACCGTCCGAGGGCATGAAGTATTCAGCACCGATGGTGCCCAGCCAGGCGTAGATCAATGACAAGCGCAGGCCGGCAAAGATGGCCGGGGCGGCACCCGGCAGTACCAGCAGGCGTAGCCGTTGCCACAGGTTCAGGCGCAGTGTGCGGGCCGCCTCGCCCAGTTGCGGCGAGAGGCTGGCGATGCCGCGCTGGGTGGCGATCAGCAGCGGGAAGAATGCCGCCAGGCCGACGAACACGTTCTTGGCCCCTTCGCCGAGGCCGAACCAGGCAGTGAGCAAGGGTACCCAGGCGAATAGCGCTACTTGCCGCAGCGCCGACAGGCTTGGCCCGAAGAGACGTTCGGCGTTATGCGACAGCCCCAGCAACAGCCCGCTGAGCAAGCCGGCGCCGCCACCCAGGAGCAGGCCGGTCAGGGTGCGCTGCAGGCTCAGCAGCATGGCTTCTGGCAGCGAGCCATCGGTCAGGCCGCTGAATAGGGCGCGCAGTACATCCAGCGGGGAAGCAAGAATGTTCGGGTCGATCCAGCCCAAGCTGTTGCTCGCCTGCCACAGCGCCAGCAGTGCCGCTGGCAGCAGCAGGCTTTGCCAGCCCCGTGGAATGGGCCCGCGCTGTTGTTCGCCGGTGGCTGCTTGCGGCCAGTACAGCAGGCGCTTTTCCAGAGTCGAAAAGCCTCGTTCCAGCAGCGCACCGACCAGGCCGATCACCAGGATGCACAACAGCACCAGGTCGAGCATGAACAGCTGCCTGCCCCAGACCATCAGGTAACCGATGCCCTCGCTGGAGGCCAGCAGTTCAACGGCGAGCAATGAGGTCCATCCGGTCGCCAGGGCCAGACGCACCCCAGTGAGGAAGGCGGGCAGGGCCGCTGGCAGCAGCAGGCGCAGGAACAGCAAGTGGCGTGGCAGACGCAGCGCGGCGGCGGCTTCGCGCAGCTTGGGCTGGGCATCGCGTACACCCACCAGCGTGTGCAGGGTGACCGGCACCACCACAGCCTTCACCAGCACCACCAGCTTGAGCAGCTCGCCGATACCGAAGAACAGCATGAACAGCGGGATCCAGGCCAGGGTGGGAATCTGCGCCAGGGCCACGAAGGTTGGCAGCACCAAGGTTTGCGCATGGCGTGAGGTGCCCAGCCAGGTACCGAGCAGCAAGCCGCTGCTGACGCCCGCCAACAGCCCCCAGAACAGCCGCTGCAGACTTATCCACAAGTGCCCCCAAAGCTCACCGGAGCCAAACTCCAGCGCGCTCTGCCACACCAGCGACGGCGCCGGCAGGATCTGCTCGCTCATCCAGTGCTGCCGGCTCGCCACTACCCACAACAGCGCAATCAACGCTGGCAGCAGGTAAGAGCGGCCTTGTGTCATCAAAGGGCCGCGAAGCGGCCCCCGCTGCCACCACGATCTCCTGCTAAGCACTCCATTCATCGGCCATCTCTCGAAGCGTTCCAATGTTATTCACTTATGGAATTAAAAAATCACACAAGCAATATTCAAGAGATAAGAGCATGCAAGCCGTGCATGCGAAACCCCCTCGCCCTTGCGTTTTCCTCATATTTTCCATGCGTTTCCCGCAAGCCGCCCCGCGCACCGCATGAATCCTCGGTTATGTCTTTCAGTTACTAAAAAATGAAGTTTTGATCTTTGTAGGTTCTAACCATACCTGCCTAGCTTCTGGCCAAAGCGCCGGCCATCGCCGGTGGCAGCCTGCCAAGGAGCCTTGCCATGAAAACCCCTCTGCGCCACCTGATCACCGCCCTCGGTCTGGCCTTTACCCTGAGCGCCCACGCAGCCGAGCCGGCCAAGCCGGAAAGCATCCGTATCGCCGTGCCCGACCTGAGCGCTGGCAGCAAGCACAGTGCTGGCGGCGTGGTCGATGTACTGCGTGACCAGCAATTGCTGGAAAAGGAATTTGCCAAAGACGGTATCCGCATCGACTGGCACTTCTTCAAGGGCGCAGGCCCCGTGGTCAACGAAGCCTTGGCCAATGGCCAGGCTGACTTCGCCTACCTGGGCGACCTGGCGGCGATCGTCGGCAAGGCCAACGGCCTCGACACCCGCGTGCTGTCCGCCGGTGTGCGTGGGGTGAAGAGCTATCTGGGCGTGGTGCCGGGTTCCGGCATCAAGACCCTGCACGACCTCAAGGGCAAGCGCGTGGCGGTGTTCCGCGGCACTGCCAACCAGCTGTCGTTCGCCAGTGCCTTGGCCAGCCAGGGGCTGTCCGAGCGTGACCTGAAAGTGATCAACCTGGATTTCAACGCCGCTAACGCTGCGTTGGCCGCGAAACAGATCGACGCCACCTGGGGGCTTTCCAACCTGCTGTCGCTGCGTGAGCGCGGGTTGGTCGAGCTGCCCGTCAATTCCCGCGACCTGGCAGGCGCCGGCAGCACCCAGGCGGTGTTGCTCGGCACGGGCGATTTCATTCGCAAATACCCCGAACTGGTGCAGCGCCTGGTCAATGCCCAGGAGCGGGCCACCCGCTGGCTGCGCGATGAGCATAACCGCGAGGCTTATGTCGACCTGGTGGCAAGCAACGCCAAATGGCCTCGCAGCATCCTCAGCGATGACCTGGCCAAGGAAGACCTTGCCCATTACTTCGACCCACGGCTCGATGCCGACTTCGTCGCCCAGTTGCAGCAAGGCGTCGACCTGGCCGCCCGCGAGCGCCTGATCCGCCGCGGCTTCCAGGTTTCCGAGTGGATCGAACCACGCTTTCTCGATGCCGCACTGCAACAGCAACAGGCCGTGCAGGCCGCCCGCTGAACCCTTAACCCGACCCAGACCGCAAGGACCACGACCATGAGCAATGCCGCACTAGCCACCGCGCCACATGCCCTCGAACTCGACATCCATCCGGTTGCCGGGCGGATCGGTGCCGAAATTCGGGGGGTGAAGCTTTCCGCCGACCTCGATAGCGCCACTGTCGAAGCCATCCAGGCTGCCCTGGTGAAACACAAGGTGATCTTCTTCCGTGGCCAGACTCACCTCGACGACCAGGCCCAGGAGGGCTTCGCCAAGCTGCTCGGCGAGCCGGTCGCCCACCCCACCGTGCCGGTGGTGGATGGCACCAGCTACCTGCTCCAGCTGGACGGCGCCGAAGGCCAGCGGGCCAACTCCTGGCACACCGACGTGACCTTCGTCGATGCCTACCCCAAGGCCTCGATCCTGCGCAGCGTGGTGGCGCCGGCCTCCGGCGGCGATACCGTCTGGGCCAACACGGCGGCGGCCTACCAGGAACTGCCCGAGCCGCTGCGCGAACTGGCCGACAAGCTGTGGGCAGTGCACAGCAATGAATATGACTACGCGAGCATCAAGCCCGATGTCGACCCGGCGAAGCTTGAGCGTTATCGCAAGGTGTTCACCTCGACCGTCTACGAGACCGAGCACCCAGTGGTGCGGGTGCACCCGATCAGCGGTGAACGGGCGTTGCAGCTGGGGCACTTCGTGAAGCGCATCAAGGGTTATTCACTGGCCGACTCGCAGCACCTGTTTGCGGTGCTGCAGGGCCATGTGACGCGGCTGGAGAACACCGTGCGCTGGCGCTGGCAGGCGGGGGATGTGGCGATCTGGGATAACCGTGCCACGCAGCATTATGCGGTGGATGACTACGGCACCCAGCCACGGGTGGTGCGGCGGGTGACCTTGGCCGGTGAAGTGCCGGTCGGGGTGGATGGGCAGTTGAGCCAGACCACCCGTAAGGGGTAAGCCTAGAGAAGCCCTGTGGGAGTGGGCTCGCCTGCTCCTGCAGCTTCGATGAAGGCCTTCAGCTTTCGGTATCACAGGCAATCAGCTGCCTGACCAACCCCTGAGCCAACGGCGACAAGCCATATCCCACCCGGCTAACCACCCCATAGCGGGTGTAGAACGCCTCCTCCTGCTCCGGTGCCAGGTCGACCAGTTTCAACGCGACCAGGCCCCCCTCCCTCTGGTAGGGCCGCAAGTTGGCATTGCAGGCGATGCCAATGGTGTCCGACTGCATCACCACGTTCAGCAGCGCATACCCATGCTCGCATTCCACCGTTGGCAGAAAGTCCTGACGACCGCTGAGGTCGCTGAGGATCTTGCGGATGTTCGGCGGCCGGAAAGTGGTCGCCAGCGGGTAATCGAATACGTCCCGTGCATGCACCTCGGCCTGCTCGGTCAGCGGGTGCCCGGCCCGGCAGCAGAAGTGCCAGCGCTGCGGTGCCAGCTTGTGCACGCGGTAGTCGGGGTCGGACTCGAACTGGCGGGTATCGGCAACGAAGAACTCGATCTCCTCGGCGACCAGCTTGCGGTTCAGCGCTTGCCAGTTATCCACCTGGAAGCAGGTGCGTGCCGCCGGGTACTCGGCCACGAAGCGCGCCACTGCCTTTGGCACCAGGCCGCCAGCGGGTGCCGGGCCAGAGCCGAAGCGCACCACGCCAGTGGTGGCACCGTTGAACTGGTGGATCTCGTTCACCAGGTTATGCGCGCCATGCACCAGGCGCCGCGAGTGCTCCAGCACCAGCAGGCCCTGGCGGGTGGGTGAAAGTTCCTTGCTGGCACGGTCGACCAGGCGGCAGCCGATGTTGTGCTCCAGGGTCTGGATGCTGCGGCTGAAGGCCGATTGCGACAGGTTCACCGCGGCCGCCGCGGCGACAAAACTGCGGTGCTCGACAAGGGCGATGAAGTGGCGGAGCTGGCGGAGGTCGATATGCATTTTCTACATGAAAACTTTCGGTCGAATGCAATTGATGAAGAGGGTTAGCCACCTTATAAAGGGAGTCACTTATTCCACAAAATATGAATTATAAATATTTATATTTCTTAAAAGAATATAAGCCCGACTGACCGCGATTCGGTTCCGCCAACGGAAATGCTCGCCCAGGGCCCATGCCTCAAGGAGCATTTGCATGTCCGGACTTTCCCGTTGGCCTGCGCGCGCGTCGCGTTTCACCTTGCAACCCTTGGCCGCCGGCGTGTTGCTGGCGGCATCCAATGGCAGCTTCGCCGAAGAACCCGTCAGCACCACGCCGGCCGTGGAGCAGGAAGCCAAGCTCGGCACGGTCACGGTCAATGCCCGCCGCCGTGAGGAAACCGCGCAGAGCGTGCCCACGCCAATCAGTGTGCTCAGCAGCGAAACCCTGGAAACCCAGCGCATCTACCGTGTGCAGGATCTGCAACAGCTGGTGCCCAGCACCAACGTCGCCTATGTGCATGCACGGCAGTCGAGCATCTCGATTCGTGGCCTGGGCAACAACCCGGCCAGCGATGGCCTGGAAGGCAGCGTTGGTATCTACCTGGACAACGTCTACCTCGGCCGCCCGGGCATGGCGGTGTTCGACCTGCTCGATGTCGAGCAGCTGGAAGTGCTGCGCGGCCCGCAGGGCACGCTGTTCGGCAAGAACACCACGGCGGGCGTGCTGAACATCACCACGCGCAAACCGACCTTCCACCCGGAAGGCAGCATTCAGCAATCGATTGGCGAGGACGGTTACCTGCAGACCCAAGGCAGCTACTCCGGGCCGATCACCGAGACGCTGGCCGGGCGTATCAGTGCCTATCACACCGAAGACGACGGCTATGTGAAGAACATCCACAACGGCGACGAGCTCAATGGCGGCAAGCGCCAGGGCTTTCGTACCCAGTTGCTGTTCAAGCCGAGCGACACCTTCAACCTGCGCTGGATCGGCGAGTACAACGAAGAAGACTCCAACAACGGCATCCTCAGCCTGTATAGCACCGGGCCGACCATCAACGGCGTCAACCGCTATGAAAGCCTCGCCGCCCAGGCGGGCGCGACGCTGGTGTCGGGCAAGGACCGCAAGGTCAATTTCGATGCCGACCAGCAGGTGACCGTGTTCCAGGGCGGTACCTCGGTGGAGGCCAACTGGACCCTGCCCAACGACTTCACCCTGACCTCGATCAGCGCCTACCGCTGGTGGGACTTCACCCCGCGCAACGACGACGGCCTCAATGTGCCGGTGTTCTACAGCGCCGGGGTATCGGTGCGCGACAAGCAGTACTCCCAGGAAATCCGCCTGGCTTCGCCTACCGGTGGCTTCTTCGACTATGTGCTCGGCGCGTACTACTTCAAGCAGGACCTGGACAACAAGTCCTTCACTTATTACGGCCCCCAGGCAGACATCTGGAACATCACCCCGGCCGGTGCCCTGGCCAACGTCAATACCATCGGCAACGGCCATATCGATACCGACAGCTACGCGCTGTTCGCCCAAGGCACCTGGCACCTCACCGATCGCCTGGACTTCACCGCTGGCATTCGCGGCACCTACGAAGAAAAGAGCGCCTGGGTGACCCGCGATGCGCCAACCGGCGGCGCTGCCGTGACCGGTGCCGCCGCTGCTGCGCGCCAGGGCAGGGTGGGGGCGTACGATTCGGGCGACCTCAACCAGTACGGTTTCAGCCCTTCCGGGCTGCTGGGGCTCAGCTACCGCTTCAACGAGCAATTGCTCGGCTACGCCACCCTGACCCACGGTGAGAAGTCGGGTGGTGTGAATCTGACCGTCGGCGCTGCGCCACGCCTGGGCACCGATTCGCTGCTGGTCGGCACCGAGCGGGCCAACAACGCCGAGTTGGGTCTCAAGAGCACGCTGTTCGACAACCGCCTGCAGCTCAACACCAACCTGTTCTGGACAGAGGTGCATGGCTACCAGGCCAACGTCTACGACCAGATCAACCGCGTGCAGTACCTGGCCAACGCCGGCAGCGTGCGCTCGCGTGGCCTGGAATTCGAAGCCACGGCGTTGCCGATCAATGGCCTGACGGTGAACTTCAACGGTTCGTGGAACGACGTGCGCTACCTGAAGTACGACGATGCGCCATGCCCGCCGGAGGTGAGCCTGGCCAATGCCACCGCCACCTGCGACCTGTCCGGCCACCAGGTGGTCGGCGCCTCCAAGTACATCGCCAACCTCAACGGCGAATACAAGTGGCAAGCCAGCCAGCACGTCGAGCCCTACGTCACCGCCAGTTACGCGTTCCGCTCCAGGGCGGTGGGCACCATCGACGATTCCGACTTCGGCCAGATCCCCAGCTATGCGCTGGTCAACCTCTCCGCCGGTGTACGCCTGGACCAGGGCGACGGCGTGGTCGACCTGTCGCTGTGGGTAAAGAACGCCGGCGACAAGACCTATTTCACCAGCCTGTGGAACTCCGCCAACGGTGGTTATGCCGGCGTGCTGGGTACCCCACGCACCTTCGGCGCCACCGCCCGTTACGACTTCTGAGTAAACAAGGAGCTTTGCCATGAATGCCAAGACCCAAACCCCTGCGCTGCCTGAAGGCGCATGCCTCACTGCCAAGGTCCCCGAACGCGCCGAGGCGCTGCTTGGCGATGTGGTGGTCAACCCGTACCGCCTGGCGCCGCTGACCGCGATCATCCGCGATGGCGGGCGCAGCCTGAGCGCCGCCCATGTGCGGGTGCGCGGCAAGGGCGAGCGCGGTGTGGACATCGCCTACGAAGTGTCCGAGCGCTCGCTATGGACCTATGGCGGCATCCCGGTATTTGGCCTGTATCCGGATCACGTCAACCAGGTGGAGGTGAGCTACAAGCTCGATGGCGAGCGCATCCGCGAGCAGTACCAGATCTACGCCCCGGCCGTGCGCCTGCCGGTGGTGGCGAAGCAGACCGCCGCGCTGCCCGAGGTGGAACCGGTCAAGGTGGCGCCAGGCTTCGAGCAGCGCCTGTACCTGTTCAACCACCTGCAAGGTGACATTCCCGGTGGCCGTGCCTTCAAGTGGAACGGCCTGGGCGGCGCCGCTGAATGGGACCAGGTCGGCAACAACTGGATCGCCGACAGCAACGGCGACGTGCGCTGGTACCTGGACATCGAGCAGATCCACGACTCCAACCGCCGCGATGGCCTGGGCGGGACCATGGGCTTCCAGCAGACCCGCGACGGCAAGCTGATCTGGGGCCAAGGCCAGACCTACGCCAAGTTCGACCTGCTGGGCCGGCGCATCTGGCAGCGCAACCTGCCGGACAAGTTTGCCGACTTCTCCCACGAGATTCGTGAAACCACCAACGGCACCTACCTGCTGCGTGTCGGCACCAGTGATTACCGTCGCCCGGACGGCAAGCGGGTGCGCTCGATCCGCGACCACATCATCGAGGTCAGCGAGGCGGGGGATGTGCTGGACTTCTGGGACCTGAACCAGATTCTCGACCCCTATCGTGGCGACTTGCTGGAAACGCTGGGTAAGGCGGCGATTCAGCTGCCAGAAGGTGTACAGAAGCAGGACGATCGGTTGGCCAACGAACTGGCCGAAGGCGACTTGCCGTTCGGCGATACCCCGGGCGTGGGCACCGGGCGTAACTGGGCGCACGTCAATGCCATCGACTACGATGCCGATGATGACAGCATTATCGTTTCAGCCAGGCATCAGGGTGTGGCGAAGATCGGACGTGACAAGCAGGTGAAGTGGATTCTTGCTTCGCCACAGGGCTGGCCGCAGCACTTGCGCGAAAAAGTGCTGACCCCCGTCGAGAGCGAAGGCTTCGACTGGTCCTGGACCCAACACACCGCCTGGCTCACCGGCAAAGGCACACTGACCGTATTCGACAACGGCTGGGGGCGTGACTTTGCGCCCACCAAGCTCAGCGGTAACTACAGCCGGGCGGTGGAGTACAAGATCGATGAAGCCAAGGGCACGGTCGAGCAGGTGTGGGAATACGGCAAGGAGCGCGGCGACGAGTGGTACAGCCCGGTGACCTCGGTGGTGGCCTACCGGCCAGAGACCGATACCCAGTTCATTTATTCGGCTTCGGTGAATTTCCTCACGCCTGAGAAACTGACCACCACGGTGCTCAATGAGGTGCGTCGTGGGACCCAGGAGGTGCTGGTGGAGCTCAAGGTGCACAGCCGGCAGCCGGGTTCCGTTGGCTATCGGGCCCTGGTGATCGACCTGGCCAAGGCGTTCTGATTCATTCCCTCCGGGAGGGCCGTCGGTCCTCCCATCACATTTCCTTCAGCTCGTTCGTCTACCCTGTAATGCCGCTGTGCAAAATCATGAAATTTTGCCGGGGTGTTCAACCATTCGTTCTTTTTTTCGAACAGCCTATTGTCCAACACCCCAGCAGCCGCTTAGCATTCGTTTGAGATTTCAAACGCTCGATGCCCTGCCTTGGGCGCTTTTCAAACAATCAACAATTCGGGAAGCCGACATGCAGCTCAAAGACGCTCAGTTGTTCCGCCAGCAAGCCTTCATCAACGGTGAGTGGCTGGATGCGGACAGCGGCCAGACCATCAACGTGACCAACCCGGCCACTGGTGAAGTCATCGGTACCGTGCCGAAGATGGGCACTGCGGAAACCCGCCGCGCCATCGAAGCCGCCGACAAGGCCCTGCCGGCCTGGCGTGCCCTGACCGCCAAAGAGCGCTCGAACAAGCTGCGTCGCTGGTTCGAACTGATGATCGAGAACCAGGACGACCTGGCGCGCCTGATGACCACCGAACAAGGCAAGCCGCTGGCCGAAGCCAAAGGCGAAATCGCCTATGCCGCCTCGTTCATCGAGTGGTTCGCCGAAGAAGCCAAGCGCGTCTACGGCGACACCATCCCGGGCCACCAGCCAGACAAGCGCCTGATCGTCATCAAGCAGCCGATCGGCGTTACCGCGGCCATCACCCCGTGGAACTTCCCGGCCGCCATGATCACCCGTAAAGCCGGCCCGGCCCTGGCCGCTGGCTGCACCATGGTGCTCAAGCCTGCTTCGCAGACCCCGTACTCCGCCCTGGCCCTGGTCGAGCTGGCCACCCGCGCCGGCATCCCGGCTGGTGTGCTGAGCGTGGTTACCGGCAGCGCCGGCGAAGTCGGCGGCGAGCTGACCGGCAACTCCCTGGTACGCAAGCTGTCCTTCACCGGCTCGACCGAAATCGGTCGCCAGCTGATGGAAGAATGCGCCAAGGACATCAAGAAGGTTTCCCTGGAGCTGGGCGGCAACGCGCCGTTCATCGTGTTCGACGACGCCGACCTGGACAAGGCGGTCGAGGGCGCGATCATCTCCAAGTACCGCAACAACGGCCAGACCTGCGTCTGCGCCAACCGTATCTACGTGCAGGACGGCGTCTACGACGCGTTCGCCCAGAAGCTGGCCGCTGCTGTTGCCAAGCTGAAGATCGGTAACGGCCTGGAAGAAGGCACCACCACTGGCCCGCTGATCGACGGCAAGGCTGTCGCCAAGGTTCAGGAACACATCGAAGACGCCGTTGGCAAAGGCGCCAAGGTGCTGTCCGGTGGCAAGCTGATCGAAGGCAACTTCTTCGAGCCGACCATTCTGGTCGACGTGCCGAAAACCGCTGCTGTCGCCAAAGAAGAGACCTTCGGCCCACTGGCGCCGCTGTTCCGCTTCAAAGACGAAGCCGAAGTCATCGCCATGTCCAACGACACCGAGTTCGGCCTGGCCTCGTACTTCTACGCCCGTGACATGAGCCGTGTGTTCCGTGTTGCCGAGGCCCTGGAATACGGCATGGTGGGTATCAACACCGGCCTGATTTCCAACGAAGTCGCGCCGTTCGGCGGCATCAAGGCTTCGGGCCTGGGCCGCGAAGGTTCCAAATACGGTATCGAGGACTACCTCGAAATCAAATACCTGTGCATCAGCGTCTGATCGCCGGGTAAAGGTTTTACCTCTGCCAGCGGGGCGCGAGAGCGACGTCTCGCTGGCCTTTTTGACATCGCAGTACCTGGTGGCCAGGGCGTTCACGGCAGTCGATCAACGAATACTGTTCGCGAACACATCCAGCCACCCCCGAATAAAAGCGCTGCTATCGGCGCAATGAGGGCTTTATGAGCAAGACCAACGAATCCTTGATGCAACGTCGTGTAGCCGCCGTCCCACGTGGCGTCGGCCAAATCCACCCGATCTTCGTGGAATCCGCGAAGAACTCGACGGTGATCGACGTTGAAGGCCGCGAACTGATCGACTTCGCCGGCGGCATCGCAGTACTGAACACTGGCCACCTGCACCCGAAAGTGGTTGCAGCTGTGCAAGAGCAGCTGACCAAGGTCAGCCACACCTGCTTCCAGGTGCTGGCCTACGAGCCTTACGTCGAGCTGTGTGAAAAGATCAACAAGCTGGTCCCAGGTGACTTCGACAAGAAGACCCTGCTGGTTTCCACCGGCTCCGAAGCCGTTGAAAACGCCGTCAAGATCGCCCGTGCCGCCACTGGTCGTGCTGGCGTGATCGCCTTCACCGGCGCCTACCACGGCCGTACCATGATGACCCTGGGCCTGACCGGCAAGGTCGTGCCGTACTCCGCTGGCATGGGCCTGATGCCAGGCGGCATCTTCCGCGCCCTGTTCCCGAGCGAACTGCACGGTGTCAGCGTTGATGACGCCATCGCTTCGGTCGAGCGCATCTTCAAGAACGATGCCGAGCCACGCGACATCGCCGCGATCATCCTCGAGCCAGTACAAGGCGAAGGCGGCTTCCTGCCAGCGCCGAAAGAGCTGATGAAGCGCCTGCGCGAACTGTGCGACAAGCACGGCATCCTGCTGATCGCCGACGAAGTGCAGACCGGCGCTGGCCGTACCGGCACCTTCTTCGCCATGGAACAGATGGGCGTCGCGCCTGACCTGACCACCTTCGCCAAGTCCATCGCTGGCGGCTTCCCGCTCGCCGGTGTGTGCGGCAAGGCCGAGATCATGGACGCCATCGCTCCAGGCGGCCTGGGCGGCACCTATGCCGGTTCGCCGATCGCCTGCGCCGCGGCCCTGGCCGTTATTCAGGTGTTCGAGGAAGAGAAACTGCTGGACCGCAGCAAGGCTGTCGGTGAGCGCCTGACTGCTGGCCTGCGCCAGATCCAGGAAAAGCACCCGATCATCGGCGACGTCCGTGGTCTGGGCTCGATGATCGCTGTGGAAGTCTTCGAAAAAGGCACCCACACCCCGAACGCTGCTGCCGTTGCCCAGGTTGTGGCCAAGGCACGCGACAAGGGTCTGATCCTGCTGTCCTGCGGCACCTACGGCAACGTCCTGCGTATCCTGGTTCCGCTGACCGCCGAAGACGCGCTGCTGGACAAAGGCCTGGCCATCATCGAAGAGTGCTTCGCTGAACTCGCCTGATGTGACGCGCTTCATGAAAAAACCCGCTTAGGCGGGTTTTTTTTGTGCCCAGAAAAGCCGTGTGAGGCTATGGTGGTCAAAGGATTCGCTTTGGAAGCTGCGAAGGACTGTGTGTCAGGGATATTCAGGAGTTGGCCATGAGTGCTGCAGACCCCGCCCCACCTTGCGTATTGATCGCCGAGGGCGACCCTTGGGTACGCGAAATGCTGAGCGAAATGCTGCTCAGCGTGCGTTGCGACGCCCGCTTGCACGTCTGCGCCGACGGCTCGCAAGCGCTCACGGCGCTGGCCAGCAAACCTGACCTGATCATCGCCGCCCGCGAGCTGGCAGGATGCGATGGCCTCGACCTGCTGCGCAAGGTGCGCGCCAAGGGCCCGGGGCTGCCGTTCATTCTGATGAGCAACCGCAGCGATAGCGCCAGCGTGCGCGAAGCGTTGCCGCTGCACCCCACGGCTTACCTGAGCAAGCCGCTGAACCTGGACAAGCTGCGCAAGAGCCTGGAAGAGCTGCTGCTGGCCGTGGGCGAGCAGGTCGCCTGCCCGGTGCCGCCATTGCAGCCTGGCGCCAAGCTGCCGGCCTACCTCGAACAACGCCGCGCCACTGCCGACGGCGGGCCGCTGTTCGCCGATGTACAGCTGGCGATCAAGCGCGCACTCAACCCGCAGGGCCTGAACCTCAAGGTGCTCGAAGAGGAAGTGCGCGACGACCCGCAGATCACGGCGGTGCTTATCGCTGCTGCCAACAGTGCCAGCCTGCACCGTGAAGCACCTGTGCAGACGCTGATGCAGGCGCTGAACAAGCTTGGCAGCACCCAGAGCATGAACCTGATCCTCGGCCTTACCCTCAAGCGCAGTGCACGGCTCAGCGACCCGCTGCTGACGCAACATGCCACGCATTACTGGAACCTGTCGCTGCACACGGCTGAATACGCCCGCACGCTGGCGCGCATGCTTGAGCTGGACCAGGAGCGCTGCTATTGCGCTGGCCTGCTGCATTGCCTGGGCGACCTGGCGGTGTTGCGCTGCCTGCAGGAGTGGCGCCTGGCCGGTGGTGAACTGGACGAAGACCATGTGCAGCTGTCGCTCAATGAGTTCGGCGCAGCGTTCGGCTCGGCGCTGCGCACCCGCTGGCGTTTGCCGCTGAGCCTGCGCGAGCTGATCGCGGCGATCTACCAGCTGGGGGGCGGGGTGTATTCGCGGGAGATCCTGGCCCTGAACCTGGCCGGGCAACTGGCGCGCTTGCCGGCGGATCAGGGACTGGAGAAGATCGCCAGCAGCAAGACGGCGCGCTTGCTGAAGATGGGGCTGCCGGAGCTGAGCCGGTTGCGTAAGGTGGAGAATGCTGAGGCCACGGAACAGCAGACACCGCCATCTACCGAAGAGCCTGCATCGACTTGAGATCCCGGGGCCGCTTTGCAGCCCCAGTCAGCCGCGGACTATCTGATTCTTACCCTGCCGCTTGGCCCGGTACATCGCCGCATCGGCGCGGGCAAACAAGCTGTCCAGTGACAGGTCTTCGTCGGTCAGCCCGGTCAGTCCCTGGCTCACTGTAACGTTGTACGTCTGGTCACCATGGCTGAAGGCCTGCCGCTGAATCTCTCGCTGCAACCGTTCGGCGATCTGTTCGGCCACCTGTGCATTACAGCCCGGGAACACCGCCGCGAACTCCTCGCCACCGATACGCCCGAACAGGTCACCGCGACGTAGCACGGCCTTGCCGCTGTCGGCGATGCGCTGCAGCACCTGGTCGCCTTCCTGGTGCCCGTAGCTGTCGTTGATGCGCTTGAAGTCGTCGATGTCCAGCAGCAGGAAGGCCAGCGGGGTGCCTTCTTCACGGGCACTGTCGAAGGCCTGCTGGGCGCACTCGAAGAAGTGCCGGCGGTTGCTGCTCTGGGTCAGCACGTCGGTGGTCGCCAGCCGTTGCAGTTCGCCTTCGAGCTGTTTCTTCTCGGTGATGTCTTCGGCGATGCCGACGATGATCACCCGGTCGCCTTCGCTCTGCTGGTTGATATAGCACTTGTCGCTGAGCCAGCGTACCTGGCCGCTGGCGTTGAGGATGCGGTACTCGCGGTCTTCCACTGCGCCCTTGAGCAGCACCTGGGCCAGGCTGCGTTCGGCGAACTCCAGGTCGTCGGGGTAGATGCTGTCGCGCCATTCGTTGTAGTCGGCCAGTACCAGGCTGGCCGGGCGACCGAAGATGCGTTCGTAGGCGGGGCTGACGTAGAGCACCTGGCGGGTTTCCCAGTCGAAGGCCCAGAGCACGGCGTTGACGCTGTCGAGCAGCGAGCTGTAGAGCTGGTCGCGTTCACTCAGGCGGGCGACTTCGCCCTGGGCATGCAGCAGGGCCAGCAAGGTTTGTGCAGCTTCGGGAGGCGGGGTACCTGACAACGGCGGAGGAGGGTTCTTGGCCATGAGCACGGAGCAGTTCTCGACGATAGAGCGCGCGGCCACAAACCGGCCCGCCACGCGGGCGATGTGCCGGGTTTGAGTTGATTTTCAGGCGGGAAGTTCCAGCAGGCACGCCCCGTTGCAGGGCGTGCCGATCAGCGGCTATCAGGCGCCGGTGGGGCGCAGGGAATAGGTTTTCAGCTGTGCTGCGAAGTCGCGCAGGGCGTGGATGCCGCTGGCCTCGGCCTCGTGTACCCAGTCCTTCATGGCCGCCAGCATGTCGTGGCCGTTGGCGCTGGTGCGGGCCCAGATCTGTTGCAGTGCCAGGCGCTTCTCGTAGATGGTCTTCAGCGCCTGGCTGTGGGCGAGCATGCTTTCGATGCGCACATGGTGGCGGTCTTCCAGCAGGCTGGTTTCACGCGAGAGCAGGCGTTTGGCACGGCGGAAGCGGTGGCGTACCGAGGCATCGACCTTGGCCAGCTCTTGTTTGACCAGCGGGCCGATTACCAGCTTGCGGTACTGGGCCATGATCTGGAAGCGGTTGTTGAGGATGGCCATGGCCGTGTCCATGTCCAGGCTGGCCTTGCCCTCGACGCGGTGGGCGATGGGCGCCACGCGTTGCACCTTGGCCAGGCGCAGCAGACAGAACAGGCGGATCCACGCCCAGCCCATGTCGAACTCCCAGCGCTTGACCGAGAGCTTGGCCGAGTTGGGGTAGGTGTGGTGGTTGTTGTGCAGCTCTTCGCCACCGATGACGATACCCCACGGCACCAGGTTGGTGGCAGCGTCGCGGCATTCGAAATTGCGGTAGCCGACTGCGTGGCCCAGGCCGTTGACCACGCCAGCGGCCCAGAACGGAATCCACATCATCTGCACCGCCCAGATGGTGATGCCGAGGGTGCCGAACAGCAGCAGGTCGATGATCGCCATCAGCACGATGCCGCCGAGCTTGTAGCGCGAGTAGAGGTTGCGCTCGATCCAGTCTTCCGGGCAGTTCTTGCCGTAGATGCGCAGGGTCTCGGGGTTGCGTGCCTCTTCGCGGTAGAGTTCGGCACCTTTGCGCAGTACCGTGCCCAGGCCCTTGTACACCGGGCTGTGCGGGTCATCCGGGGTTTCGCACTTGGCGTGGTGCTTGCGGTGCACTGCCGTCCATTCGCGGGTGTTCTGTGCCGTGGTCAGCCACAGCCAGAAACGGAAGAAGTGCTTGAGCGCGCCATTGAGCTCCAGCGCACGGTGGGCGGAGTAGCGATGCAGGTAGATGGTGACGCTGACGATGGTCACGTGGGTCATCAGCAGGGTGACGCCAACCAGTTGCCAGGCCGACAAGTCGAGCAGACCATTGTACCACATAGGTGTAGAAGCCCTCGGTAATGCAGGGAGAAAGGCGTGATTATCCCTTGGCGGGGAAATAAAACCAGTCACCCTTTCAGATAGGAAGTCACGGCATGTTTCAGCCTTTATAATGCCCCATCCTTTTTCATGGGCTTTCCCCCCCGACATGTCTGTTTCCGTTCGCGACGCCTTGCGCATGGCCGCGCTGTATGTGGTGCTCTCGTTCCTCTGGCTGGTGCTGGCCGAGGTGGTCCTGCGCAGTATGTCTGACGACCCCCTGGCGTTGACCGTGGGCCGGCAGATCAATGTGGTGGTGTGGGTACTGGTCAGTGCCTTGCTGATCTTCGTGTCCCGCGCCCGCCTGCTCAACTTCATCGGTATCGGCGCGCGCCTGCGCAGCGAGGACCGCGAGCGCCTGCGCATGGCCGCGGCGGTGTTCGACAGCACCCTGGAAGGCGTGCTGGTCACTGACCGCCAAGGCCTGATCGTGCACGTCAATCGCGCCTTCATGCGCATCACCGGCTACCAGCAGGAAGAAGTGCTGGGCCAGCGCCCCAGCAAGTTCAAGTCGGGCCGCCATGGCGTGCCCTTCTACCAGCAGATCTATGCCACCCTGGCCGAAAAGGGGGAGTGGAGCGGCGAGATCTGGAACCGCCGTAAAAGCGGCGAAATCTACCCGCAATGGCAGACGATCTGCGCCATCCGTGACGACAGTGGCGAGCTCAGCCATTACGTGGCGGTGTTCAGCGACATCAGTGCGATCAAGCATTCCGAGCAGGAACTGGCCTACCTGGCCCACCATGACCCACTCACCGGGCTGCCCAACCGGCTGCTGTTCAACGACCGCGCCGAACAGGCGCTGGCTGCGGCACAGGCCAACAAGCGCGGCTGCGCCTTGCTGTTGCTCGACCTGGATCACTTTCAGAGCATCAACGACGGCCTTGGCCATACCATTGGCGACCAGTTGCTCAAGCTGGTTGGCGAGCGCCTGGGTGAGACCGTTGGCAGCAACGTGACCCTGGCGCGCCTGGGCGGTGACGAGTTCGGCGTGCTGGCCGAGAACTGCCAGCAGGTTGGCCAGGCCGGCAAGTTGGCGCAGGGCATCATCGAACGCATGCGTGAGCCCTTCGAATTCGATGGTCACCGGCTGTTCATCAGTGCCAGCGTGGGTATCAGCCTGTTCCCCAACGACGCCCTGAGCGCCGAGCAACTGTTGCGCAATGCCGACTCGGCGCTGTTCAAGGCCAAGGGCAATGGCCGTGCCTGCTATGCGCTGTACACCGAAGAATTGACCGCCCACGCCCAGCACCGGGTGGAGACCGCGAGCGAGTTGCGCCGGGCGCTGGCCAAGGATGAGCTGCGAGTGTTCTTCCAGCCGGTGCATGACCTGTTCACGACGAAGATGGTCGGTGTCGAGGCATTGGTCCGCTGGCAGCACCCGCAGCGTGGGTTGGTGCCGCCGAGTGATTTCATCCCCATCGCCGAACGTACCGGCCTGATTGCCGAGATTGATGCCTGGGTGTTGCGTGAAGCTTGCCGGCAGATGGTTCGGTGGCGGGAGGATGGGCGCGCGCTGGAGTTCGTGGCGGTGAACATTTCCAGCCGCCTGTTCGGCCAGCGCGAGTTGTATCGGCAGGTGGCTGATGTGTTGCATGAAACCGGTCTGGACCCGGCACTGCTGGAGCTGGAAGTGACCGAGAGTGCGGTCATGGAAGACCCGGAAGTGGCGCTGGAACAGCTGCATCGCCTGCGCGAGCTGGGGCTGAACCTGGCCATCGATGACTTCGGCACGGGGTACTCGTCGTTGCTGCGGCTCAAGCGCCTGCCGGTGCAGAAGTTGAAGATCGACCAGGGTTTTGTGGCCGGCTTGCCGCAGGATGACGATGACATTGCCATCGTCCGGGTGATTGTCGCGCTGGCGCGAAGCATGGGCATGCAGGTGCATGCCGAGGGCATCGAACAGGCGGAGCAGGCGCGGTTCCTGCTGGAGCAGCAGTGCCAGTTGGGACAGGGGTACTGGTTTGGGCGGCCGTTGCCGGCCGCGGAGCTGCGCTGGGGCTGAGGGGTATGGCGGAAGTTGTTGAGCGCCTGCGAGATCGAGCGCCGCCCGCGCGCTAGGTCTCACAGGCGCTGAAAATCTTGTGCCAGGCATTTCAACGCTTGTTCAAGCCTTTCGCCAACCGGTCCCCTCCCAACTGGATCAGCGCCACCAACGCCACCAACATGGCAATCACGGTCAACATGATCTGGCTGTCGAAACGCTGATACCCATACCGATAGGCAATATCCCCCAGGCCACCCGCACCAATCGCCCCGGCCATGGCTGACGAGTTGATCAGCGTCACCAGGGTAATGGTGAACCCTCCCACGATCCCCGGCAGCGCCTCGGGCAGCAGTACGTGCCAGACGATGTGCCAACGCCGGCAGCCCATGGCCTGTGCGGCCTCCACCAGGCCATGGTCGACCTCGCGCAGGCTGACCTCGGCAATCCGCGCAAAGAACGGCGTCGCGGCGATGGTCAGTGGTACCACGGCGGCCCACACCCCATAGGTGGTACCCACCACCAGCCGGGTGAAGGGGATCAGCGCGACCATCAGGATCAGGAACGGGATCGAGCGGAACAGGTTGACGAAGGCACCGAGTACCCGGTTCAGCAACGGTGCCTCGAAGATGCCACCCTTGTCGCTGGTGACCAGCAGTACCGCCATCGGCACCCCCACCAGCAGCGCGACCAGCGAGGACACGCCGACCATCAGCAAAGTGTCGAGCAGGCCTTCAAGCAAGCGATCAAACCACATGGCCCAGTACCTCCACGTCTTCGGCCCAGCGGCGGGCGCGCTCGAGCAATTGATGGGTGTCGTGCGGCGAGCCCTGAATCGACAGGATCAGCTGCCCGAGCGCATGCTCGCCGATGGTCTCCACGCCACCTTGAAGCAGGCGCACGCGTCCGCCAAGTTCCGCGAACAGGTCGGATAGCGCCGGTTCGCCGAGCAAGGTGAGTTTGAGCACCACCGCACTGTCACGGCCCACGGGGCTAGCCCGGAGGCTTGCCTGCAAGGTCGCGGGCAGCTTGGTCTGCAACGGCGCGAGCAGGGTACGGGTGACTTCATGGTGTGGGCTGCCGAACACGCGCCAGACTTCACCCTGCTCGACGATTGCGCCACGCTCCAGCACCACCACGCGCTGGCAGATGTCGCGGATCACTGCCATTTCGTGGGTGATCAGCACCACGGTCAGGCCCAGGCGCTGGTTGATGTCGCGCAGCAGTTCGAGGATCGACGCGGTGGTCTCGGGGTCCAGCGCCGAGGTGGCTTCGTCGCACAGCAGGATCTCAGGGTCATGCACCAGCGCCCGGGCGATGCCGACCCGCTGCTTCTGGCCGCCGGACAACTGCGCCGGGTAGACGTGATGTTTTTCCTGCAAGCCCACCAGCTCCAGCAGCTCGCGCACCTTGCGCTGGCGCTCGGGCTTGGCCACGCCCGCCACTTTCAGCGGCAGCTCGACGTTCTGCCACACGGTCTTGGCCGACATCAGGTTGAAGTGCTGGAAGATCATGCCGATGCGCCGGCGCAGCGCCACCAGGCGGTCCTCGTCGAACGGCGCGATGTCCACCTGGTCGATGAGCACGCGGCCCTGGCTCGGCTGTTCGAGGCGGTTGATGGTGCGCAGTAGCGACGACTTGCCTGCGCCACTGCGGCCGATGATGCCGAAGATCTCACCACGGCGGATGTTCAAGTCGATGCCGTGTAGCGCTGGCTGTTGCTGGCCAGGGTAGGTTTTGCCAAGGCCGATGAAGCGCACGTGGGCTTGGTTGACCTCCGGGCGCAGAGCCTGCTCCCTGGCCGTTGGCGGCGATGGTTGTGCGGTGGGCGCCCTGAGCGCGTTGGCCTGGCCCATGTCAGCCTTCCCAACCGGCCTGGTACAGGCTGCCATGGGCCTTGTTCAGTGCCGCACGCACGGCAGGCGAGTGTTGGTAGATATCGACGAATTTGGCCAGGCGCGGGTCATCCTTGCTTTGCGGGCGGATGACGAACTGGATCACGTACTCCTTGTTCTCCAGGCCATCGAACAGCAACGCCGAGGTGGCATCGAAACTGTTGGCCAGGCGGATATAGGCTGGGTAGCCCTGTACCAGGTCGGCGTCGTCATAGGCGCGTACCAGTTGCACGGCTTCGACCTGCAGGATCTTCAGCTTCTTCGGGTTGGCGACGATGTCGTCCTCGGTGGCCTTGTAGCCGACACCTGGCTTGAGGGTGATCAAGCCAGCCTTGGCCAGCAGCTGCAGGCCGCGGCCGCTGTTGATCGGGTCGTTGGCGATGGCCACGCTGGCGCCCTCGGGCAGCTCGGCGAAACTTTTGTACTTTTTCGAGTACAGGCCGACGTTGTTGATGATGCCCGGGGCGTAGGGCACCAGGTTGAAACCGGCTGCAGCCTTGGCGTTCTCCAGGAAGGGGGTGTGCTGGAAGTAGTTCACGTCGATGTCGCCGCTGTTGAGGCTGACATTCGGCGCGATCCAGTCGCTGAACTCGATCAGCTTCACTTCCAGGCCTTGCTTGTGGGCTTCTTCCACCGCCGCTTCCAGGGGGATGGCGAAGGCTGCGGTGGTGCCGATCTTCAGCGGCTCGGCAGCGAAGGCGCTGGTGGCCAGGCCGAGGGTGATGGCGATGGCCGCGACGGGCCGGAACAGTTTTTCAAGCATGGTGCAGGGCTCCAGTCGGGGCAGGGGTAGAGGTGTTGCGGTAGGTGGAACCTGGATGGTCGGCAGGCAGGTGCGGGTGGTCGCTGGCAAACAGCTTCTCGCGCAGGGTGCCGTCGGCGTAGGCGGTCTTGTAGCGGCCACGTTGCTGCAGTTGCGGGACTACCAGTTCGATGAAGTCCTCATAGCTTTCCGGGGTGACGGTGCGGGTCAGGTTGAAGCCGTCCAGGCCGGTTTCGTCGATCCAGGCGATCAGCTGTTCGGCTACCTGATCGGGCGCGCCGACCAGGGTCACATAGCGCCCGCCAAGGGCGTGCTGCTCCAGCAGGCGGCGGCGGGTCCAGGCGTTTTCCTGCAGTTGGCGGGTGGCCGACTGGATGGCGTTGCCCTTGCTGGCGCCGATCGGCTCGTCCAGCCCGTAGGCGGCAAAGTCGATGCCGGTAGAGGCGGCGAAGTGCGCCACGCCGGCTTCGGCGCTGGCATGTTGCAGGTACTCGGCATATTTGGCCTGGGCCTGTTGCTCGGTGGGCGCGACGATCACCGTGATGCCCATGAACACCTTCACCGCCTGAGGATTGCGGCCAGCGGCCTGGGCGGCCGCGCGCACCTTGTCGACCTGGGCGCGGGTAGCAGCTTTGTCCTGGCCGCTGATGAACACGCACTCGGCGTGGTTGCCGGCGAAGGCCAGGCCGCGCGGCGAACTGCCCGCCTGGAACAGTACCGGTGTGCGCTGTGGCGAGGGTTCGCACAGGTGGTAGCCCTCGACCTTGTAGAACTCGCCCTGGTGGCGCACCTTGCGCACCTTGCCCGGCTCGGCGTACACCCGGCGCTCGCGGTCATTGACCACGGCGTCATCGGCCCAGCTGCCTTCCAGCAGCTTGTACAGCACCTGCAGGTATTCGTCGGCCTGGTCGTAGCGGCGGTCGTGCTCGGGCTGTTGCTCCAGGCCCATGGCACGGGCGGCGCTGTCGAGGTAGCCGGTAACGATGTTCCAGCCGACCCGGCCGTTGCTCAGGTGGTCGAGGGTGGAGAGGCGCCGGGCGAACAGGTACGGCGCCTCGTAGGTGAGGTTGGCGGTGAGGCCGAAGCCCAGGTGGCGGGTGGCGGCGGCCATGGCCGAGACCAGCAGCAGTGGGTCGTTCACCGGCAGCTGGATTGACTCTTTCAGGGTCACGTCCACGGAGTTGCCGTAGATGTCGTAGGTGCCGACGATGTCGGCGATGAACAGGCCGTCGAACAGCCCGCGTTCCAGCAGGCGCGCCAGGCCGGTCCAGTATTCCAGGGTCTTGTATTGGGTCGAGGTGTCCCTTGGGTGGGTCCACAGGCCGTGGTTGATGTGCCCGATGCAGTTCATGTTGAAGGCATTGAGCAGGATCTGCTTGGGCATCAGATAGTCCCCCGGCGTGGTGGGTGCTCGTTGTTCAGGTAGTAGTTGCCGATGGCGTGGTACTTCCAGCGCACCGGGTCGTGCAGGGTGTGCACGCGGGCGTTGCGCCAGTGGCGGTCGAGGTTGTGCTCGGCCAGGGTGGCCTGGCTGCCGGCCAGTTCGAACAGCGTGGTGCCGGCAGCGAGGGAGACTTCCGTGCTGATTGCCCGTGCTTCGGCAACGGCGATGGAGGCAGCGGCCACGGTGTCGGCATTGCTGTCGGCCTGGGCGCGGTCAAGGAATTCGCCGGCGCGCTCGAGCAAGGCTTCTGCGGCGTGCAGGCGGATTACCAACTGGCCGAAGCTTTTCAGGGTCAGCGGGTCGTCGCTGGCCTTGTCCAGGCCGGAGTCGACCCATGGCCGGCTGCGCGTGCGCACGAAGTGCAGGGCGTCATCCAGCGCGGCACGGGCGATGCCGGTGTCGATGGCGGCGTGGAGAATTTGCGCCAGCGGGCCGACCGGTGTCGGCCGTTCGAAGGCACTCTGGAACGGCACCACATCGTCGGCATCGACCCAGACGTTGTCGAAGGTCACCGAGCCGCTGCCGGTGGTGCGCTGGCCGAAACCGCTCCAGTCGTCGATTACCTGCAGGCCCTGGCTGTCGGCGGGGACGAAGGCCAGTTGCTGGCGGCCTTGGTCGTCGATCACCGAGGTCGGGATACGCTGGGCGTAGAGCGCGCCGGTGGCGTAGAACTTGCGGCCGTTAATGCGGTAACCGGCGCCGTCGCGGGTCAGGCGGGTGGTGCGCTCGTGGGCGGTTTTCGTGCCCAGCTCGGCCAGGGCGTTGCCAAAGCGGCGGCCCGCCAGCACTTCGGCGTAAAGGCGGCGCTGTTGCTCGGGGCTGCCGTTCACCCGCAGCACTTCGAGGGCGTAGAAGTGGTTCTGGGGAATCTGGCCAAGGGAGGCGTCAGCCTGGGCGATGCGGGCGATGACCTGGGCCAGGGTGACGTTGGATACACCCGCCCCGCCAAAGGCTTTGGGGACGCTGATGGCCCATAGGCCGGAGCGGGTGAACAGCTCCAGTTCGGCGTGGGGCAGACGGCGTTCGCGGTCGCGCAGGGCGCTGTCGCGTTTGAGTTGCTGGGCAATATGTTCGGCGGCAGCCAGGGCTTGGCTGTCACTGGTGATAACGGATGTTGTCATGGTCACCTCAAATCAGATCCAGGAATGCCGCGCAGGCAGGGTGCCGTTGAGGTGGTAAGCGCCAACCGCGTGGTACTTCCAGCGCACCGGGTCGTGCAGGGTGTGCACCCGGGCATTGCGCCAGTGCCGGTCGAGGTTGAACTCGGCCAGGCTGGCGCGGCTGCCAGCCAGCTCGAACAGCTTCTCGCTGGCCTGCAGCGAGATCTCGGTGGTCAGTACCTTGGCCTCGGCCACGGCAATCGATGCCCGCGCGGCGGCGGCAGCATCGATCGGCCCGGCATTGACCTCGTCGAGCACCCGCGCCGCCTTGCGCAGCAGCGCTTCGGCGGCATGCAGCTCAAGCTTCAGGCGGCCGATGTCGGCAATCACGTAAGGGTCATCGCTGGCGCGCTCGACCTTGGCCTCGATCCAGGGCCGGGACTTTTCGCGGACGAAGGTGATGGTGTCGTCGATGGCTGCCTCGGCGATGCCGGCATCGATGGCCGCCTGAATCAGCTGCGAGGCCGCACCCTGGATATTGGGGGTATCGCGCTGGCGCCAGTTGTCGATGACCAGTTCCGCATCGACCGGTACCTGGTCGAGCAGCACGGTACCGCTGGCAGTGGTGCGCTGGCCGAAGCCGGACCAGTCGTCGACGATGCGCAGCCCCGGGCTGCCACGGCGGACGAAGGCCAGGCGCTGGCGGCCCTCGTCGTCCAGTGCCTTGACCGCCACCCAGTGGGCGAACAGCGCGCCGGTGGAATAGAACTTCTCACCGCTGATGCGATAGCCGTCAGCGCTGCGGGTGATCCTGGCCTTGAGCGTCAGGGTGTCCTTGGTGCCGCGCTCGGGGCCGGCGTTGCCGATGCGCCAGCCGTCCAGCACGCTGCGGAAGATCAGCGCCTGCTGGGCCTCGGTGGCGGTCAGGCGCAGCAGTTGCAGCATGCCGAACTGGTTCTGCGGGATCTGCCCCAGGGCCGGGTCGGCGGCGCTGATCAGGCGGAACACTTCGGCGACGGTTGCGAACGAGACGTCCGGGCCGCCATGGGCCTTGGGCACAGTGATGCTGCCCAGGCCGCTGCGGGTGAACTGTTCGATTTCTGCCCAGGGCAGCTTGCGTTGCTGGTCGCGGCGGGCGGCCTGCTCGCGGGCGCTCTCGGCCAGCTCCCGGGCGGCTTGCAGGGCTTCGGCGTCGTTGCGCAGTATCTTGGCCGGCAGCAGCAGGGGCGAGCTGTCGAGATCGCTATGGAATGGGGTATTTGGC
This sequence comes from Pseudomonas sp. MN1F, assembly GCF_009391885.1. Classification (GTDB taxonomy): domain Bacteria; phylum Pseudomonadota; class Gammaproteobacteria; order Pseudomonadales; family Pseudomonadaceae; genus Aquipseudomonas. Next base: position 45,481 of record NZ_VZII01000027.1, read on the forward strand.
TGGGTGGTCATCAGAACCGAACCTCACAAAAGTGGATGCGTCGCTTCAGCTGATGGCGACAGACATTTGCTGGTCCGGTGGTCCGGTTTATATACCCTAAAGGCTTATTAAAAGTTTATGAACTAACTTTTTGGAATATGTATAGAAGAGGGGGATTTGCTTGGATGTTCCGGCCCTTTCGCGGGTAAACCCGCGAAGAGCCAGAGAGGGTTTACTCTGAAGCAGCAGTCCCGAGGAACTTGCGCAGGAACTGCCGGGTACGTTCTTCCTTGGGGTTGGCAAACAGCGCCTTGGCTTCACCCTGTTCCACGATCACACCCTTGTCGAAGAAGATCACCCGGTTCGCGACATCCCGGGCAAAGCTCATCTCGTGGGTCACGATGATCATGGTGCGCTTTTCCTCGGCCAGGCCGCGGATGGTCGCCAGTACCTCGCCGACCAGCTCCGGGTCGAGTGCCGAGGTAGGTTCGTCGAACAGGATCACTTCAGGTTCCATGGCCAGCGCGCGGGCAATCGCCACGCGCTGCTGCTGGCCGCCGGAAAGGCGCCGTGGGTAGGCGTCTTCCTTGCCTGCCAGACCGACCTTGGCCATTAACCGCCGACCAAGCTCGATGGCCTGTTCACGAGGCGTCTTCTTGACGATCACCGGGCCTTCGATGACGTTCTCCAGCGCAGTGCGGTGGGGGAACAGGTTGAAGTTCTGGAACACGAAGCCAGCTTGCTGGCGCAGGCGGCGGATCGCACTTTGCTGGCCGCTGAGCGGGCGGTTGGCATCGATGCTGATGTCGCCGATCTGGATCTGCCCGGCATCCGGGGTTTCCAGCAGGTTGAGGCAACGCAGGAAGGTGGTCTTGCCCGAGCCGCTGGGGCCGATGATGGCCACCACTTCACCCGGTTGCACGGTCAGGTCGATACCGTTGAGTACGGTCTGGCCCTTGAACTGCTTGGTCAGGCCTTTGGCGACGATCATCTCATTGCTCCTGGTCGTGCTGGTTGACCCGCGCTTCCATGCGGTTCTGGAAGTGCGCGAGGATGCTGCAGAGGATCCAGTAGACCACTGCTACGGCCAGGTACATGGTGAACACTTCGAAGGTGCGCGCGGTAATCAGCTGGGCCTGGCGGAACAGCTCGGGCACCTGGATGGTCGCGGCCAGCGCGGTGTCCTTGACCAGCGAGATGAAGCTGTTGCCCAGTGGTGGCAGCGCGGTGCGCAGCGCCTGGGGCAGGATCGCCCGGCGCATGGCCTGGGTGCGGGTCATGCCGATGCTGGCTGCGGCTTCCCACTGGCCACGGTCGATCGAGGAGATCGCCGCACGCAGGATTTCGCAGATGTAGGCCGCCATGTTCAGTGACAGGCCGATCAGCGAGGCCGGGATCGGATCGAGCTCGATACCGATCTGCGGCATGCCGAAGTAGATCACGAACAGCTGCACCAGCAGCGGCGTGCCGCGGAAGAACGACACATAGACCCGGGCCAGCCAGTTCAGCGGCAGGATCTTCGACAGCCGCATCAGCGCCAGGGCAAAGCCCAGCACCAGGCCAAAGAACATGCCGCCCACACTGAGCAGCACCGTATAACCCGCGCCCTTCAGCAGGAAGGGCGTGGAATCGGCAACGAGTTGCAGGCTTTCAGCGATCATTTGGTGACGTCAGCACCGAAGTATTTCTCCGACAGCTTGGCCAGCGTGCCGTCGGCCTTGAGCTTGTCGATGGCCTTGTTGATCGCGGCCAGCAGCTCAGGCTCGCCCTTGCGCAGCGCCACGCCGCTTTCCAGGCGCGAGAAGGCATCGCCTGCCAGTTCGGTGTCCTTGGCCTTCTGGGCGTATTCCAGTGCGGCCAGGCGGTCGATCAGGATGGCGTCGATGCGGCCGTTGCGCAGGTCGGCGAACTTGCTCGGGTCGTCTTCATAGGTGCGCACGTCAGCCTTCGGCACGTCCTGCTTCACCCATTGCTCGTAGTTGGTGCCCAGGCCGACACCGACTTTCTTGCCGGCCAGGTCCTGCGCGGTCTTGATGTTCAGCTGCTCGGCCTTTTTCTTCAGGATCAGCGCCTGGATGCCGGAGATGGTGTACGGCTCGGAGAAGTCGTATTTCTTCTTGCGCTCTTCGGAGATGGTCACCTGGTTGACTACCACGTCCAGGCGCTTGGACTCCAGCGCGGCGAGGATGCCGTCCCATTTGGTCGGCTGGATCTTGGCCTTGACCCCCAGCTCCTTGGCCAGCAGCTCGGACAGCTCAACCTCGAAGCCGGTCAGTTTGCCGTTTTCATCCTGGAAGCTGAACGGCGGGTAGGTGCCCTCCAGGCCGACGTTGATCACGCCTTTTTCCTGGATGGTCTTCAGTTGCTCGCCGGCGAAGGCATGGCTGAGCAAGCCGGCACCCAGCAGGATGGCCAGGCTGGCGTTGAGAAGCGGTTTGGCAAATTTCGACATGGCAGGCCCCGCGCTTGTTGTGGAAGTGGTGGGTGGCGACTATAGAGTTGGCTTGATAGGTCAGGAAATAATAAAAACTTATTTTCTTATTCCTGTTGTGATCTGTGCCAGGTTCTGGCTGCTTTGAGGGTAGGCCAGGATGCTGGCGCCGTCATCGCGGCTTATGCCCGACTTAGCGCAGGATGGAATAAAGCGTTGTTTTTTCCAAGGGCCAGATTTGCCGTAGAGTGGATCGCATAACGACAGATTGGCCACCTTCGGCAGGAGAACACCGTGAGCGAACAACCTTCATCTGGGCACTGGCAACTGCACAGCATCGTCAGTGGCCTGCGCGGTGCCCGCGAGCAATGGCGCAGCCGCAATGGCCGCAGCAGTGGCGAGCAGGGCGGGCGCGAGCTGCCTTCGCGTGAGGCCATGCGGCAGATTCTCGAGCAGCTGTGCGGGGCGCTGTTCCCGATGCGCCTGGGCCCGGTCGACCTGCGTGAAGAGAGCGAGGACTTCTACGTCGGCCATACCCTCGACGCGGCACTGACGGCATTGCTGGTACAGGCGCGGCTGGAACTGCGTTACGCCGCCCGCCAGAGCAACACGCAACTGGAGGGCATCGATGCCCAGGCCCTGCGCCTGATCCAGGACTTCGCGGCGGCCTTGCCGGGCCTGCGCGTGCTACTCGATACCGATGTGCTGGCGGCCTATCACGGCGACCCGGCGGCGCGCAGCGTTGACGAGGTATTGCTGTGCTATCCGGGGATCCTGGCGATCATCCATCATCGCCTGGCCCACCACCTTTATCAGGCGGGCTTGCCGCTGCTGGCGCGGATCAGTTCGGAACTCGCGCATTCGGCCACCGGTATCGACATTCACCCAGGCGCGCAGATCGGCCAGAGCTTCTTCATCGACCACGGTACCGGCGTAGTGATTGGCGAGACCGCGATCATCGGTGAGCGGGTGCGTATCTATCAGGCGGTAACCTTGGGCGCCAAGCGCTTCCCGAGCGATGAGTCAGGGACGCTGCACAAGGGGCTGCCACGTCACCCGATCGTCGAGGACGATGTGGTGATCTATGCCGGGGCGACGATCCTGGGGCGGATTACCATCGGCAAGGGCTCGACCATTGGTGGCAATGTCTGGCTGACCCGCAGTGTGCCGGCCGAAAGCAACATCACCCAGGCCAACCTGCAGCTGGATTGCCAGGACAAGAACTGAGTTGCAAGGGGCGCCAATCGGCGCCCCGGTTCGCTTTGAAAGCCGATCCATGTTTAACTTGAACGCTTGTTCAATGAAAAACGCTGGTCCGCTGCCGGTGTTCAACAGGAGGATTCCTTTGCTGAACCCGTTCATTCCGAACCTCACGTCGATCGACGAGGTGCCTGTCTCATGAGTGCACCGTCCCCCTCCCTTGCCAATGGCAAGATCCGCATGAACCCGCCGGTGTTCTACTTCGCGGCAAGTTTCATTCTCCTCTTCGGCCTGGTGGTCATCGCCTTCCCTCAGGCTGCCGGCGAGTGGCTGCTGGCGGCACAGAACTGGGCGGCCAACACGGTCGGCTGGTACTACATGCTGGCCATGACCCTGTACCTGGTGTTCGTGGTGGTCACTGCCTTGTCTGGCTACGGCAAGATCAAGCTCGGTGCCGACCACGACGAACCCGAGTTCAGTTACCTGTCCTGGGCCGGCATGCTGTTCGCCGCCGGTATCAGCATCACGCTGTTCTTCTTCTGCGTGTCCGAACCGCTGACCCACATGCTCGCGCCCCCTCAGGGCGAAGGGGGCACGGCCGAGGCCGGGCGCCAGGCGATGGAGATCCTGTTCCTGCACTGGGGCCTGCATGGCTGGGGCGTGTTCGCCTTCGTCGGCATGGCGCTGGCCTACTTCGCCTACCGGCACAACCTGCCGCTGGCCTTGCGTTCGGCGCTGTATCCGCTGATCGGCAAACGCATCAACGGCCCGATCGGCTATGCCGTGGACGGCTTCGGCATCATTGCCACGGTGTTCGGCCTGGGGGCCGACATGGGCTTTGGTGTGCTGCACCTGAACGCCGGCCTCGACTACCTGTTCGGCATCAGCCATAGCCAGTGGGTGCAGGTGATCCTCATCGCGCTGATGATGGGCGCGGCGGTGGCGGTAGCCGTGGCGGGGGTGGAAAAGGGCGTGCGGGTGATGAGCGACATCAACCTGTTCCTGGCCTGTGCACTGCTGCTGTTCGTGCTGTTCGCCGGGCCTACCCAGCACCTGTTCAATACCCTGATCCAGAACCTTGGCGATTACCTCGGCGCCTTGCCGCGCAAGAGCTTCGACGTGTACGCCTATGGCGAGCAGCGTGACTGGCTGGGTGGCTGGACGGTGTTCTACTGGGCCTGGTGGATTGCCTGGGCGCCGTTCGTGGGTTTGTTTATTGCGCGTATCTCGCGTGGCCGCACCATCCGTGAATTCGTCTTCGGAGTGCTGCTGATTCCGCTGGGCTTCACCCTGGCGTGGATGTCGATCTTCGGCAACAGCGCGCTGGACCAGGTGATCAACCACGGCATGACCGCGCTCGGCCAGTCGGCGTTGGACAACCCGTCGATGAGCCTGTACCTGCTGCTGGAAACCTACCCGTGGAGCAAGACGGTGATCGCCGTGACGGTGTTCATCAGCTTCGTGTTCTTCGTCACCTCGGCCGACTCTGGCACCGTGGTGCTGTCGACCCTGTCCGCCAAGGGCGGCGGTGCCGACGAAGACGGGCCGAACTGGCTGCGCATCTTCTGGGGGGCGATGACGGCGCTGATCACCAGCGGCCTGCTGTTCGCAGGCAGCATCGACTCGCTGAAGTCGGCGGTGGTGCTGACCTCGCTGCCGTTCTCGCTGATCCTGCTGTGCATGATGTGGGGGCTGCACAAGGCCTTCTACCTGGAGAGCCAGCGGCAGATCGCGCAGATGCACTCGCTGGCCCCCTTCGCCCAGTCACGCCGTGGCCGTGGTGGCTGGCGCCAACGCTTGAGCCAGGCCGTGCACTTCCCCTCGCGCGATGAGGTGTACCGCTTCATGGACGACGTAGTGCGCCCGGCGATTGCCGATGTGCGTGAAGTGTTCGAGCAGAAGGGCCTGGTGCTGGTGACCCAGGACGACCCGAGCCATGACAACGTCAGCCTGAAGGTGGGCCATGGCGAGGAGCAGCCGTTCATCTACCAGGTGCAGATGCGTGGCTACTTCACGCCGTCGTTCGCCCTGGGTGGGTTGGGTACGCAGGAGTTGAAGAACCGCCGTTACTACCGCGCCGAGGTGCACCTGAGCGAAGGCAGCCAGAACTACGACCTGGTGGGCTACAGCAAGGAGCAGATCATCAACGACATCCTTGACCAGTACGAGCGGCACATGCAGTTCCTGCATCTGGTCCGTTAGATCGCCGGGGCCGCTTTGCGGCCCAATCGCCGGCAAGCCAGCTCCCACAGGTACTGCACAAACCTTGAGTCCTGTGCTGTACCTGTGGGAGCTGGCTTGCCGGCGATTGGAGGCCGAAGGCCTCCCCAGGGCCCATCAGTAAGGCGCATCCCCCAGGATGGTCGCCCGGTGCATCACCCGCCGATTGGGCCGGTAGTCATCCACCGCAAAATGCTGGGTCACGCGGTTGTCCCAGAACGCCACGTCATTCTCCTGCCAACGCCAGCGAATGCTGAACTCCGGCCGCGTCGCATGGGCAAACAGCAGCTTCAGCAGCGCTTCGCTCTCCAGTTCGCTCAGCTCATTGATGCGTGTGGTGAACCCTTCATTGACGAACAGTGCCTTGCGCCCGCTCACCGGATGCGTGCGCACCACCGGGTGCGACAGCGGCGGGTTGTTGCGCCGGGTCGCTTCCCAGCGGGCCAGGTCTTCGGCCGTGGTACCAAAACGCTCCAGCGGGAACGACTTGGTGAAGTCATGGGTGGCGGTCAGGCCATCGAGCATTTCGCGCAGCGGCGCCGACAAGGCTTCGAACGCCGCGATGCCGCTGGCCCACAGGGTGTCGCCGCCATAGGCCGGCAACTGCTTGGCGCTGAGCACCGTGCCCAGCGCCGGGGTCGGCAGGAAGGTCACGTCGGTGTGCCACACCGCGTTGTCGCGCACGTCAGTGACTGCCGTGTCGAGGATCAGCACCTGTGGCGTCTCTGGCACGTTGGGGTAGATCGGGTGGATGTGCAGGTCGCCGAAACGGGCGGCGAAACGTGCCTGTTGCTCCGGGTTGATCGGCTGGTCGCGGAAGAACAGCACCTGGTGCTGGAGCAGCGCCTGCTCGATGGCATCGCGCTGTTCGGCGCTGATGTCGCGGCTGATGTCCACGCCGCTGATCTGCGCGCCGAGCGCCGGGCTGAGGGGAGTGATGGTCAGGCTCATGTCGGTCTCTTCAATCAGGCGCCAGGCTGCTGGCGTGGTCAGTCGGTATTCAGTGGCTTTGCCCGTGCCAAGGCACCAGCTTGCGTTGCAGGGCGCGCAGGCCCATCTCCAGGGCGAAGGCGATCAGGGCGATCAGCAGGATGCCCAGCACCACCACGTCGGTGACCAGGAACTGCGCCGCCGACTGCACCATGAAACCCAGGCCGCTGGTGGCGGCGATCAGTTCGGCGGCGACCAGGGTCGACCAGCCGACCCCCAGGCCAATACGCACGCCGGTCAAGATGTCGGGCAGGGCACTGGGCAGGATTACGTGGCGAATGAGCTGCGCCTTGGTCGCGCCCAGCGATTGCGCCGCGCGCAGCTTGGCCGGGTCGACAGTGCGCACGCCGGTGGCGGTGGCGATGGCGATCGGGGCGAAGATCGCCAGGTAGATCAGCAGCACCTTGGACAGCTCGCCGATGCCGCACCAGATGACGATCAGTGGCAGGTAGGCCAGCGGCGGGATTGGCCGGTAGAACTCGATCAGCGGGTCGAGGATGCCTCGGGCCACACGGTTGTAGCCGATGGCGATGCCGACCGGGATGGCGGTCAGGGTTGCGGCGGCCAGCGCCAGGCCGATGCGGCCCAGGCTGGCACCCAGGTGCTGCCACAGGCTGGCGTCCATGTAGCCCTCGGTGAGCAGGGTCCAGGCCTTGGCCAGGATGTCACCGGGCGAAGGCAGGAACAGCGGCTCGATCCAGCCGGCGGCCGTCACCAGCCACCAGGCGAGCAGCAGGCTGGCCAGGGTCAGGCTGCTGATCCAGCGGGTAGACAATGGGCGGCGGGCCTGGGGAGTGGGCCGGGTTTGATTGTCGCGTTTGCCGGCGACCGGCAGATCCAGGCTGCTCATGCGCGCTCCTGCAGGCTTTGGCGTTGGGAGAACACGCGGGCCAGGACATGCTCGCGGGTTTCGATGAAGCGTGGGTCAGACTTGATCGCCCGGGCCGATTCGCCAGCTGCGTAACGCTGACCGAAGTCCAGCTGCAGGCGCTCGACCACGCGGCCGGGGTTAGGCGCCAGCAGCACCAGCTCGCTGGCGAGGAACACCGCTTCTTCGATGTCATGGGTGATCAGGAACACCGGTTTGGCGGTGCGCTGCCAGACTTGCAGCAGCAGCTCTTGCATCTGTTCGCGGGTGAAGGCGTCGAGGGCGCCAAACGGTTCGTCCATCAGCAGCACCCGTGGGTTGGCAGCCAGTGCCCGGGCCAGGCCCACGCGCTGTTTCTGGCCGCCTGACAGTTGCCAGATGCGCCGCTCGCCGAAGCCGTCGAGGTCGACCAGGGCCAGCATCTCGCGGGCCTTGGCTTCACGCTGGGCGCGAGGCACACCGGCCAGTTCGAGGCCGAAGGCGACGTTGCCCAGCACGTTCTGCCATGGCAGCAGGGCATCATCCTGGAACACCACGCCACGCTCGGCACCGGGGCCTTGCACCGGCACGCCGTCGAGGGTGATGCGCCCACTGCTCGGGGCGACGAAGCCGGCTATCAGGTTCAGCAGCGAGGTCTTGCCACTGCCGGATGGCCCCAGGGCCACCAGCAGCTGGCGTGGCCCCAGGCTCAGGTTGATGTCGGCCAGCACCGGGGCGGTGGCGCCGGGGTACTGTGCGCTGATGCGCTCCAGTTCGAGCAAGGCCATGGCAGGCTCCGTGCGGTTGCAGTCTTAGTTGGGGATGTACTGGGCGCTGACGTACGGCGAGTAGTCCGGCAGCACCGCGTCGACTTTGCCTTGCTGCTTGAGGAAGGTGGCTGTGTCGGTCAGTGCCTGGGTGGTTGGCGCGCCCAGTTCCTTGGCCTGGTCGGCGGCCAGCGGGTAGACGTTGCCCTGCAGCAGCACCGGGATATCCGTTGGCTTGGCGCCGGACAGCTTGGCCAGCTTGGCGACGTTGTCCGGGTTGGCCAGCCAGGCTTGCGGGTCCTTGCGGTAGTCGGCGTAGGCGTCGAGGGTGACCTTGGCGAACGCCTTGACCACGTCAGGGTGCTTGGCGGCGAAGTCCTTGCGCACGATCCAGGCATCGAAGGTCGGTGCGCCTTTTTCGGCCAGCTCACCCGAGGTGATCAGTACCTTGCCGTTTTCCTTGGCCACGCCCAGGGCCGGGTCCCAGACGTAGGTGGCATCGATGTCGCCGCGCTTCCAGGCGGCGATGATCGCCGGTGGTGCGAGGTTGAGGATCTGCACCTTGGACGGGTCGATGTTCCAGTTTTTCAGCGCGGCCAGCAGGCTGTAGTGGCCGGTGGAAACGAACGGCACGGCGACTTTCTTGCCGATCAGGTCCTGTGGGGTCTTGATGTTGTCACGGGCGACCAGCGCCTCGCCGGCGCCGATCTGGGTGGCGATGAGGAAGGTCTCGACCGGCAGTTTGCGGGTGGCGGCGGCAGCCAGCGGGCTGGAGCCGAGGTAGCCGATCTGCACGTCGCCGCTGGCCACGGCGGTGATCACGTCCGCGCCGTTATCGAACTTGCGCCAGTCGATGCTGGCCTTGCTGGCTTTTTCGTAGTTGCCATCGACCTGGGCCACCTTGGCCGGGTCGACGGTGGTCTGGTAGGCAACGGTCAGGTCGGCGGCCTGGGCCAACCAGCTGGCGCTGGCGAGGGTCAGGGCAGCGAACAGGCGCAGCGGAGCATGCGGGATCATGGTGAACCTCTCGTCAGGCAATGATGTACTGGATGGCGAGAAGGCTAAATGATCTAAGAAATATAAAATAAATAACTTTTTAGAATTAGCTTAGGAGCCAAATGCTTTAACGCTGGCCATAGCCGGAATGGGTGGCTAGCGCTACAGCGATCCGCTGCTAGTCTTTCTTTCCTTCGTAACGGTGGGGCACCTGCTGTTGGTCGGCAAACGTTTGCAAATAACCTAAAGGTATGATTGACGGCGCCGATACAACTTTTCGTAGTAAAGGTTCCTACGATATTCCTTAAAAATCTTACAATTTCATAAAACGGTCATTTTGGATTTATAGGATTGTCATTATCCTGTAGCGCAGGGGGCGTGTTAGACCAAAGTCTAGAAACGTTTAGAAACGATTGACTTAATGGTCACGCTTTGGGGCTAATCGCCCATCCACGGTTGAGCGGGGCAACAGACCCTGCCGCCAGAGATACACAAGAATTAGAACGTAGAGGAGCAGAACTTGTACAAGTCCAGCCTGGCTCTGGCCGTGGCAGTGGGGGTTTTCGCCCAAGCAGCAGGTGCCGCCGGTTTCGTCGAAGACAGCAAATTGTCGCTGAGCTCGCGCACCATGTACTTCAACAACGACAACCGTGAAGCGCACGCTACTGGCACTGCCGAGCGTCCGGATCAGCGTGAGTCGGGTCAGGGCTTCAAGCTCGACTACATCTCGGGCTTCACTCCAGGCACCGTAGGCTTCGGTGTTGACGCTCAGGCGCTGTGGGGTATCCACCTCGATGGTGGTGAGGGTTACCACAAATCCGGCTTCTTCCCGGATGACGGCAAGGGTTCCGCTGCCCAGTGGGCTCGCTTCGGCGCCAACGCCAAGGCTCGCTTCTCCAAGACCGAAGCACACTTCGGTAGCGCGCTCGCTCCGAACCTGCCGATCCTGGTCTCCAACGATGGTCGTCTGCTGCCACAGACCTTCGAAGGTGGCACCATCCAGTCGAAGGAAATCGATAACCTGACCATCAACGCCGGTCAGCTGACCCACGCCATGGGTCGTGCTTCGAGCAACCGTACCGGCCTGTCCGTTGCTGGCGCCACTGCAGAAAGCAACAAGTTCCGCTATGGCGGTCTGGACTACAAGCTCACTCCAGACCTGACCCTGCAGTACTACTACTCGAACCTGGAAGACTTCTACAAGCAGCACTTCCTGGGTGCGACCCACGTCTTCAAGATCGCTGACAACCAATCGTTCAAGACCGACCTGCGCTACTTCGACAGCAGCAGCGACGGTAAAAACGGCAACGACAGCACTTACAACTTCAACAACAACGGTGGCTACGCCAAGAACACCGGCGAGGTCGACAACAAGACCTGGTCCGCCATGTTCACCTACACCCTGGGTGGCCACGCGTTCATGGTCGGCCGCCAGCAAGTTGGCGATGACGGTGGCTTCGTCTGGCTGAACCAGGGCAGCCTGGTGAACGACAGCGGCACTTCGGAAGGCGCTGGTGGCTCAAGCTTCTACCTGTTCACCGACAGCATGATCAACCAGTTCGCCCGTGCTGGCGAGAACACCAACTTCGGCCAGTATTCGTATGACTTCGCCTCGCTGGGCGTTCCGGGCCTGAAGGCTTCGGTTGCCTACCTGCGCGGTGATGACATTCGCTACAAGAGCGGCCACGGCACCTACAACGAGTGGGAACGTGACGCACGCATCGATTACACCATTCAGGAAGGCACCCTCAAAGGCCTGGGCTTCAGCCTGCGTCAGGGTGTCTATCGTGGCAGCGGTGGTTCGAGCAGCGAGTTCACCAAAGACCAGGATCAGGCTCGCTTCATCGTGAACTACACTTACAGCTTCCTGTAAGCCGTAGCCACACAGAAAGCCTCGCCTAGTGCGAGGCTTTTTTGTGGCCGCAATTCTGTATGCGTAAAAGTTATAAATAAATCATTATTTATTCTTTTTATTTCTCATCGAATGCAGGCACATTGAACCCACAACGCCAGAACACAGCACAGGAGCCGCACCCCATGAGCCTCAAACTCGGCGACATCGCCCCGGACTTCGAACAGGAATCCAGTGAAGGCAAGATCCGCTTCCACGAATGGCTGGGCAACAGCTGGGGTGTGCTGTTCTCCCACCCGGCGGACTTTACCCCGGTGTGCACCACCGAGCTGGGCCTGACCGCCAAGCTCAAGGATGAATTCGCCAAGCGCGGCGTGAAGGCCATCGCCCTGTCGGTCGACCCGGTCGATTCGCACCATAAATGGATCGAGGACATCAACGAGACCCAGAACACCGTGGTCAACTTCCCGATCATCGCCGACGCCGACCGCAAGGTCTCGGACCTGTACGACCTGATTCACCCCAATGCCAGCGACACCCTCACCGTGCGCTCGCTGTTCGTCATCGACCCGAACAAGAAGGTGCGCCTGACCATTACCTATCCGGCCAGTACCGGGCGCAACTTCAATGAGATCTTGCGGGTGATCGACTCGCTGCAGCTCACCGACAACCACAAGGTCGCCACACCAGGTAACTGGCAGGACGGCGACGAGGTGGTGATCGTGCCTTCGCTGAAGGACGAAGACGAAATCAAGCAGCGCTTCCCGAAAGGTTATCGGGCGGTGAAACCCTATTTGCGGCTGACCCCGCAACCGAATCGTTGATGAATTCCTCGTTGCATTGCTCTTAGCCATAGCAGGGATTTCCGGGCCGTTTCGACGGCCCTTTTTTTATGGCTGCGAAACACTCAATCAAATAGATTTGAATGGAATAAACAAATGAAAAAATATGATTTCTAGATATATGGCCAGGCTGGTAATGTCACTCCAACAGAACACCAGGCAACGCCGACACCACTGACCGGCCGAGCCATCGCTCCACCACCTTACTCGCCCGTCAACGAGGCAAGCAGGTGCAACCCGAACCCCAATCGCACAGGAGAGCGCCATGCGCACAGTCTTCTTGCGTCGTGGTCTGGTCGCCCTGTTTGCGGCGGCTGTGTCCTTCGGCGCCATCACCCAAGCCCAGGCCGAGAGCCTGCGTATCGGTTACCAGAAATACGGCACCCTGGTGCTGCTCAAGGCCAAGGGCACGCTGGAGAAGCGCCTGGCCGAGCAGGGCGTGCAAGTGCAGTGGACCGAGTTCCCAGGCGGCCCGCAGCTGCTTGAAGGGCTGAACGTCGGCTCGATCGACTTCGGCGTCACCGGCGAGACCCCGCCCGTGTTCGCCCAGGCTGCTGGCGCCGACCTGCTCTACGTGGCCTACGAGCCACCCGCGCCGCACAGCGAAGCCATCCTCGTGCCCAAAGGCTCGCCGATCCAGTCGGTGAAAGAGCTCAAAGGCAAGAAAGTCGCCCTCAACAAAGGCTCCAACGTCCACTACCTGCTGGTCCGCGCCCTGGAAGATGCCGGCCTCAAGTACACCGACATCCAGCCTGTCTACCTGCCGCCTGCCGATGCCCGCGCGGCCTTCGAGCGTGGCAGCGTCGATGCCTGGGTGATCTGGGACCCGTACCAGGCGGCCGCCGAGCAGCAGCTGCAGGCCCGTACCCTGCGTGATGGCAAGGGCCTGGTCGACAACCACCAGTTCTACCTGGCTACCCGCACCTACGCCACCCAGCACCCGGCGGTGATCAGCACCCTGATCGACGAGGTGCGCGCCGTGGGCCAGTGGTCCCAGGCCAACCCGCAGGAAGTCACCGACCAGGTCGCGCCACTGCTTGGGCTGCCCGCCGACATCACCCTGACCTCGGTTAAGCGCCAAGGCTACGGTGCCCAGGCGCTCACCCCGCAAGTGGTGGCCGCGCAACAGAAGATCGCCGACACCTTCCAGGCGCTCAAGCTGATTCCCAAGCCGCTGAGCATCAAGGACGTGATCTGGACACCCCCGGCCAAGGTCGCCACTGCGCCTTGATTGATTCGCCTGCGCCGGGGCGCCGCCCTGGCCCTCGCCACCCCTGAGGAGACAACTCCAATGAGCCTTAACATTTTCTGGTTCCTCCCTACCCACGGTGACGGCAAGTACCTGGGCACCTCTGACGGCGCCCGCGCGGTCGATCACGGTTACCTGCAGCAGATCGCCCAGGCCGCCGACCGCCTGGGCTTCGGGGGCGTGCTGATCCCTACCGGGCGATCCTGCGAGGACTCCTGGCTGGTGGCCGCGTCGCTGATTCCGGTGACCCAGCGCCTGAAGTTCCTGGTGGCCCTGCGCCCAGGCATCATTTCGCCGACCGTGGCCGCACGCCAGGCCGCAACCCTCGATCGGCTGTCCAATGGCCGTGCACTGTTCAACCTGGTGACCGGGGGCGACCCGGACGAACTGGCCGGCGATGGCCTGCACCTGAACCATCAGGAGCGCTACGAAGCCTCGGTCGAGTTCACCCGTATCTGGCGCAAGGTGCTGGAAGGCGAAACCGTCGACTACGACGGCAAGCACATCCAGGTAAAGGGCGCCAAACTGCTCTATCCGCCCATCCAGCAGCCGCGCCCGCCGCTGTACTTCGGTGGCTCTTCGGAGGCTGCCCAGGACCTCGCCGCCGAGCAGGTCGAGCTGTACCTGACCTGGGGCGAGCCGCCGAGCGCAGTTGCCGAGAAAATCGCCCAGGTGCGTGAGAAAGCCGCCGCCCAGGGCCGCGAAGTCCGCTTCGGCATCCGCCTGCACGTGATCGTGCGGGAAACCAACGAAGAAGCCTGGGCTGCCGCCGACAAGCTGATCTCGCACCTGGACAACGACACCATCGCCCGTGCCCAGGCCTCGCTGGCCCGTTTCGACTCGGTCGGCCAGCAGCGCATGGCAGCCCTGCACAAGGGTAACCGTGACAACCTGGAAGTCAGCCCCAACCTGTGGGCCGGTGTCGGCCTGGTGCGTGGTGGTGCCGGGACCGCGCTGGTCGGCGATGGCCCGACCGTGGCGGCACGGGTCAAGGAGTACGCCGAGCTGGGTATCGATACCTTCATCTTCTCCGGTTATCCACACCTGGAAGAGTCGTATCGGGTTGCCGAACTGCTGTTCCCGCACCTTGATGTGCAACGCCCGGAGCAGGCCAAGGCTGGCGGCTACGTGAGCCCGTTCGGCGAAATGGTCGCCAACGACATCCTGCCCAAGTCCGTCGCGCAGAGCTGAGGGCCGGGTCATGAGTCGTGCAACCTCCACCACTTTGAGCCAGCGCCTGGCGCCGTGGGCACTGCCGGTGCTGCTGCTGGCGGTCTGGCAGCTGGCGGTCAGCGCCGGCTGGCTGTCGACCCGCATCCTGCCTGCGCCGAGCGCGGTGGTCAGCGCCGGTGTCGAGCTGGTGCGCAGCGGTGAAATCTGGACCCACCTGGCCATCAGTGGCTGGCGGGCCGGGCTGGGCTTTGCGATCGGCGGCAGCATCGGCCTGTTGCTGGGCTTCATCACCGGCCTGTCGAACTGGGGCGAACGCCTGCTCGACAGCTCGGTGCAGATGATCCGCAACGTGCCGCACCTGGCGCTGATCCCGCTGGTGATTCTGTGGTTCGGTATCGACGAGTCGGCGAAGATCTTCCTGGTCGCGCTGGGCACGCTGTTCCCGATCTACCTGAACACCTACCACGGTATCCGCAATGTCGACCCGGCACTGGTGGAGATGGCCCGCAGCTACGGCCTTTCCGGCTTCGGCCTGTTCCGTCAGGTGATCCTGCCCGGTGCGCTGCCATCGATCCTGGTCGGTGTGCGCTTCGCGCTGGGTTTCATGTGGCTGACGCTGATCGTCGCCGAGACCATTTCGGCCAACTCCGGCATCGGTTACCTGGCCATGAACGCCCGTGAATTCCTGCAGACCGACGTGGTGGTGCTGGCCATCGTCCTGTACGCCGTGCTCGGCAAGCTCGCCGACCTCGCCGCCCGCGGCCTGGAACGGCTGTGGCTGCGCTGGCACCCGGCCTACCAGGTAGCGAAGAAGGAGGGCGCATGACCGTGCTCAAGGACCAGCC
Source organism: Pseudomonas sp. MN1F (assembly GCF_009391885.1). Lineage (GTDB taxonomy): Bacteria > Pseudomonadota > Gammaproteobacteria > Pseudomonadales > Pseudomonadaceae > Aquipseudomonas. The sequence continues at coordinate 60,872 of NZ_VZII01000027.1, forward strand.
GCCACGCCTGCTGCGTGGCATCCCGTTGGCCGCCAACGGCCTGCGCAAGGCCTTCGGCCAACGTGAAGTATTGAAAGGCATCGACCTGCATATCCCGGCCGGCCAGTTCGTCGCCATCGTCGGTCGCAGCGGTTGCGGCAAGAGCACCTTGCTGCGCCTGCTGGCCGGTCTCGACCAGCCGACTGCCGGTCAGTTGCTGGCCGGTGCCGCCCCGTTGAGCGAAGCCCGCGAGGAAACGCGGCTGATGTTCCAGGAGGCACGCCTGCTGCCCTGGAAGAAGGTGATCGACAACGTCGGCCTGGGCCTCAGTGGCAACTGGCGCCAGCGCGCGTTGGATGCGTTGGAGGCGGTCGGCCTGGCTGATCGCGCCAATGAATGGCCAGCGGCGTTGTCCGGTGGCCAGAAGCAGCGCGTGGCCCTGGCCCGCGCCTTGATCCACCAACCACGCCTGCTGCTGCTGGATGAGCCGCTGGGGGCGCTGGATGCGCTGACCCGCATCGAGATGCAGCAATTGATCGAACGTCTGTGGCGTCAGCACGGTTTTACCGTGCTGCTGGTGACCCACGACGTCAACGAGGCGGTGGCCGTCGCTGACCGGGTAATCCTGATCGAGGACGGCGAAGTCGGCCTGGACCTCACCGTAGACCTGGCAAGGCCAAGGGCGCGTGGTTCGCACCGCTTGGCCGCGCTGGAAAGCGAAGTGCTGAACCGTGTTCTGTCGGTACCGGGCATCCCGCCCGAGCCGGACCCTGTAGCCCCTTTGCCCACGCAACTGCGTTGGGCGCATTGAAAGACTCACTAAGCCAAAGAGAAGGAATCAAGCCATGACCATCAAAGCCATCAACGTCCGCAACCAGTTCAAAGGCACCGTGAAAGAAATCCTCGAAGGCCCGGTACTGTCGGAAATCGACGTGCAGACTGCCTCGGGTGTCGTCACCTCGGTGATCACTACCCGCTCCGTGCGTGAGCTGGAGCTTCAGGTGGGCAGTGAGGTGATTGCCTTTGTGAAATCGACCGAAGTGTCCATCGCCAAGCTGTGATGCGGTTCGTGACTGGGGCCGCAGAGCGGCCCTAGAATACCGGGTTGGAACGCTTTGCCAGAAACGGCGGCAGATAAAGCCCCAGGTACGCCTCGAACACCCGCTTGCCTTCTTCGGCCATGCGCGGGGTAATCGCTTCATGCAACTGCACCGACCGCGCATACACCCGGTCGCTCAGTTCCATCGCCAAGGCGAACACATCCACATCCGCCGGCATCACCGGCAGGTGGAAGTGCTGGTCGAACAACTTGTGCATCAGTTCGCCCAGCTCCATGTCGTGCTGCCGGTCGGCCTGCACCACTTCGCTGAGCCCATGCTGGGCCAGGATCAACTGCCGCGCCGCCGCATCCCCGTTGTAGATATCGAGCATGCGTTGTTCGATCAGCCGCGACAGCTCGTGCCAGGTGGCAAACGCGCTGCTGTCGATCGGCGCACTCAATGCCTCGCGAAACGCCCGGTGCACATCGGCGGTCAGCGCTTCCAGCAAGGCCGGGACGCTGGCGAAGAAGTGATACACCGACGACGGTGGAATCTGCGCCCGCTCGGCCACGCTGTAGATCGACAGTGCTGCCACCCCTTGTTCAGCCAGCAGCTCGCGTGCGGCCGCCAGGATCGCTTCGATCCTGGCCTGGCTGCTGGCGCGAGGCTTGCGCGGGGTGGCGGTGCGGCTCATCAGTTGCTGATCGCCAGGATGCTGGCCTGGTAGGCGCCGACGAACAAGTCGAAGTCGCCGACCTCCTCCTGCTCCAGCTCGGACTGCTTGGCGAGCGACTCGCGAGCCAACGTCTCGAAGGCCTGTTGCTGCTCGGCCGACAGTGGCTGCTCGCGGAAGGTCTCGGCGTGCAGGCGGCTCTGGCGCAGGGAGAACTGGACGAAGGTTTCGTCATGCTCGGTCATGCGTGCCAGCACCTGGGCCGAGGGGGTCAACGAGGCGTCATCGACCTTGGCCTGTTGGGTGGCCAGGGCCTTGGCGTGTTCGTTGCCACCCTGGGCGAGGTCGAGCAACTCCGCCAACTGGCCGATGCGGCTGATCAGCTCGGTGGCCCATTCGCGCAGGGCGATGGGCTGGCCGTTGCGGTGCAGCTCCAGGCCTGGGCGGCGGCCTTCCTTGACCACGGTGAGGAAGTTGCTGGTGCACTGGCCGCACTCGCCGTTGTCCAGCTGCGGGCTCTCTTCAAGGGCGCAGAACAGCAGGAAGGCGTCGAGGAAGCGCGCTTCGGTCAGGTCGATGCCCACCGGCAGGAACGGGTTGATGTCCAGGCAGCGCACTTCGACGTACTGCACGCCGCGCGAGGTCAGCGCCTGGATCGGCCGCTCGCCGGTGTAGGTGACGCGTTTCGGGCGGATGTTCGAGTAGTACTCGTTCTCGATCTGCAGGATGTTGGTGTTCAGCTGCACCCACTCGCCATCCACGTGGGTACCCACCTCGACATACGGCGGGTAGGGCGTGCCCACCGCCTTGCGCAGGCTGTCGGTGTAGCTGGCGAGGTTGTTGTAGCAGGGCGTGAGGCCGGCCTGGGCGTTGCTCTGGTAGCCCAGGTCGCTCATGCGCAGGCTGGTGGCATACGGCAGGTAGAGGGTTTCGGCGTCCAGCTCTTCCAGCTGGTGCGGGCGGCCGCGCAGGAAGCCTTTGTCCAGTGCTGGCGAGGCGCCGAACAGGTACATCAGCAACCAGCTGTAGCGGCGGAAGTTGCGGATCAGCGCAATGTACGCCGAGGACTGGAAGTCGCGGTCGCTTTCTTCGCTGCCTTCGCTATCGCGCAGCAACGGCCACAGCGCTTCGGGCAGCGAGAAGTTGTAATGAATGCCGGCGATGCACTGCATGGTGCGGCCGTAACGCAGGGCCAGGCCCTTGCGGTAGACGTGCTTGAGCTTGCCGATGTTCGAGGTGCCGTACTCGGCGATCGGGATGTCCTCCTCGGCCGGCAACGTGCAGGGCATCGACGGGCTCCACAGGTATTCGTCGCCAAGCTTGCTGTAGACAAAGCGGTGGGTCTGTTCGAGGCTTTCGAGCACCTTGGCCGGGTCGGCCAGGGCCGGGGTGATGAACTCCAGCAGCGACTCGGAATAGTCGGTGGTGATCTGCTCGTTGGTCAGCGCCGATCCCAATGCTTCGGGGTGCGGGGTCTGGGCCAGGCGACCTTCGTCGGTCACGCGCAGGCATTCGCGCTCAATACCGTGCAGGCACTGCTTGAGCAGGGGAAGATTGGCGCCGAGCAGGCTCAGGCGGCGGTTGAGGAGGTCGCTCAAGATGTATTCCTTCACGCGTCAGTCGCCCCAATATGGGGGTAGAGATGACGGTCTACAAGGGTAGGAAAAAAGGAACTGGCGTTGTCGCCTGGTTTACGCGGTTCCGGCAGTGCCAGCGCACTGCCGAAAAATACCGCAGATACCCCTTGGTGAGCTAGAGAACCGCGAAGGTTCCTTGCGCTTTCGCCACCAGTTTGTCGCCTTGAACTACGTCGGCGTCGACCACCAGGGTACGGCGCCCGGCGTGCAGCACACGAGCGGTGCACAGCACTTCACCGTCGCTGATGGCGCGCATGTAGTTGATCTTGCATTCGATGGTCACGCTCTGTTGGTCGAAACCGTGGCTGGCCGAGCAGGCCAGGCCCATGGCGATGTCCACCAGGCTGAAGATCGCCCCGCCGTGCAGCTTCTGGCCGCGGTTGCGCAGCTGCGGCTCAAGTGCCAGGGCCACCTCGGCAACGCCTGTATCCAGGCGTTGCACGCGGCAGCCAAGGAGCTGGCTGTAGGCGCTTTGGACCAAGTCCTTGGGAATATCCATCACTTCTTCTTCAGCTGCTTGGCGTTGGCGAACAACGAGGCCATGGCGTTGTTGGCTGGGGCTGCAGTGGCGGTTTCACGCTGGCGTGGCGCCTGCTGCTGACGGTTGCCGCCATTGCCACGGTTGCCGCCGCGGTTGCCTTCGACCTTTTCGCCCGGGGTGTCGCTCATGCGCATGGACAGGCCGACGCGTTTGCGCGGGATGTCCACTTCCATGACCTTGACCTTGACCACGTCGCCCGCCTTGACCGCTTCGCGTGGGTCCTTGATGAACTTCTCCGACAGCGCCGAAATGTGCACCAGGCCGTCCTGGTGCACGCCGATGTCGACGAAGGCACCGAAGTTGGTGACGTTGGTCACCACGCCTTCGAGGATCATGCCTGGCTCCAGATCCTTGAGGTCCTCGACGCCGTCCTGGAAGGTGGCGGTCTTGAACTCCGGGCGTGGGTCACGGCCGGGCTTGTCCAGTTCCTGCAGGATGTCGGTGACGGTTGGCAGGCCGAAGGTTTCGTCGGTGAACTTCTTCGGGTCCAGGCGCTTGAGGAAGCCGCTGTCGCCGATCAGCGAGCGGATGTCGCGGTCGGTGTCGGCGGCGATGCGCTGCACCAGCGGGTAGGCCTCAGGGTGCACGGCGGAGGCGTCGAGCGGGTTGTCGCCGTTCATCACGCGCAGGAAGCCGGCGGCCTGCTCGAAGGTCTTTTCGCCCAGGCGGCTGACCTTTTTCAGCGCCGCACGGGTGGCGAACGGGCCGTTGGCGTCGCGGTGGGCGACAATGTTCTGGGCCAGGGTCGCGTTGAGGCCGGAAATACGCGTCAGCAGCGCCACGGAAGCTGTGTTGACGTCGACGCCGACGGCGTTCACACAGTCCTCGACCACCGCGTCCAGGCCGCGAGCCAGCTTGATTTGCGACACGTCGTGCTGGTACTGGCCGACACCGATGGATTTCGGGTCGATCTTCACCAGTTCGGCCAATGGGTCCTGCAGGCGGCGGGCGATCGACACGGCGCCACGGATCGACACGTCCAGGTCCGGGAATTCGCGGGCGGCCAGTTCAGACGCCGAGTACACCGAAGCGCCTGCCTCGGAGACCATGATCTTGGTGATCTTCAGTGCCGGGTACTTCTTGACCAGCTCGGCCACCAGCTTGTCGCTCTCGCGGCTGGCGGTGCCGTTGCCGATGGCGATCAGCTCCACCGAGTGCTTGGCGCACAAGGCGGCCATGATGGAAATGGTGCGGTCCCAGTCGTTCTTCGGTGCGTGCGGGTACACCGTGGTGTAGTCCAGCAGCTTGCCGGTGGCATCGACCACGGCGATCTTGCAGCCGGTGCGCAGGCCCGGGTCGAAGCCCAGGGTGGCGCGCGGGCCGGCCGGGGCGGCCAGCAGCAGGTCGTGCAGGTTGTGGGCAAAGACGTTGATTGCCTCGCCTTCGGCATTGTCGCGCAGCTCGCCGAACAGGTCGGTTTCCAGGTGGGTGTAGAGCTTGACCTTCCAGGTCCAGCGCACCACTTCGCCCAACCATTTGTCGGCCGGGCGGCTGCGGTTTTCGATGCCGACGTGGTTGCTGATCATCAGCTCGCACGGGTGCAGGGTGCCGGGCAGTTCTTCGCCGACCTTGAGCGAGGCGCTCAGCACGCCTTCGTTGCGCCCGCGGAAGATCGCCAGGGCGCGGTGCGAAGGGGCCGTGCGCAGCAGTTCATCATGGGCGAAGTAGTCGCGGAACTTGGCGCCTTCCTCTTCCTTGCCGGCCACCACGCGGGCGCTGAGCACCGCTTCCTGCTTGAGGAAACTGCGCAGCTTGTCGAGCAGGGCGGCGTCTTCGGCGAAGCGCTCCATGAGGATGTACTTGGCGCCTTCCAGCGCGGCCTTGACGTCGGCCACGCCCTTTTCGCCATCGACGAAGCGTGCGGCTTCGCTTTCCGGGGTCAGGTTGGGGTCGTTGAACAGGCTGTCGGCCAGCGCGCCGAGGCCGGCTTCCAGGGCGATCTGGCCCTTGGTGCGGCGCTTCTGCTTGTACGGCAGGTAGAGGTCTTCGAGGCGGGTCTTGGTGTCGGCCAGCTTGATCTCGCGGGCCAGTTCCGGGGTCAGCTTGCCCTGTTCCTCGATGCTGGACAGGATGCTGGCGCGGCGCTCGTCGAGTTCGCGCAGGTAGCGCAGGCGCTCTTCCAGATGGCGCAGCTGGGTGTCGTCGAGGCTACCGGTCACTTCCTTGCGGTAACGGGCGATGAAAGGCACGGTGGAGCCTTCGTCCAACAGGCCCACGGCCGCCTCGACCTGCTGGGGGCGTACGCCCAGTTCCTCGGCGATACGGCTGTTGATGCTGTCCATGTAAACCACCTGACATTTGTGAATACGGGGGTCGCCGGCGGGCCTTGGGCCCGGTGGCGCTGGATGAAAGGCGCGCATTATACCCATCGCAAACGGCTTGCGGTGATGGCGCCCGGCCAGCCGGAACTGGCGCCCGGGGAAAAATCTGCTAACAATGCTCACGCAACGTGCAGCAATGGCTACGCCATAATGCGCGGCGATATCAGAGGAGTTATTCATGACCGGCACCGCAAACACCGCTGAAGGTGACAAGATTCTCATCGTCGACGACGATCCGGGGCTCAGCAGCCTGCTGGAACGTTTCTTCACCAGCAAGGGCTACCGCGCCCGTGCGGTGCCCAACACCGAACAGATGGACCGCCTGCTTGCACGCGAAGTGTTCAACCTGGTGGTGCTCGACCTGATGCTGCCAGGCGAAGACGGCCTGTCCGCCTGCAAGCGCCTGCGCCAGTCGAACAACCAGATCCCGATCATCATGCTCACCGCCAAGGGTGATGAGCTCAGCCGCATCAAGGGCCTGGAACTGGGCGCTGACGACTACCTGGGCAAGCCGTTCAACCCGGACGAGCTGATGGCGCGGGTCAAGGCCGTGCTGCGCCGCCAATCGCCGAGTGTGCCGGGTGCCCCGGGCAGCGAGGACGAGTCGGTCACCTTTGGCGACTACGAGCTTTCGCTGGCTACTCGCGAACTCAAGCGTGGCGACGAAGTGCACATGCTCACCACTGGCGAGTTCGCCGTGCTCAAGGCGCTGGTGATGCACGCCCGTGAGCCGCTGACCCGCGACAAGCTGATGAACCTGGCCCGTGGCCGCGAGTGGGACGCGCTTGAGCGCTCCATCGACGTGCAGATCTCGCGTCTGCGCCGCATGATCGAGCCGGACCCGTCCAAGCCACGCTACATCCAGACGGTCTGGGGCGTCGGCTACGTGTTCGTTCCAGACGGAAACGCCGGCAAATGATGCTTCGCCGTCAATGAAAACGCCGCTCTGGTTCCCGCAAAGCTTCTTTGCCCGCACCCTGTGGCTGGTGCTGATCGTAGTCCTGTTCTCCAAGGCACTGACGCTGGTCTACCTGCTGATGAACGAGGACGTGCTGGTTGATCGGCAGTACAGCCACGGTGTGGCGTTGACCCTGCGCGCCTATTGGGCGGCGGATGAAGAAAACCGCGACAAGATCGCCGAAGCCGCCGGGCTGATCCGGGTCACCGGTTCCGGCGTGCCGGAGGGTGAGCAGCACTGGCCTTACAGCGAGATCTACCAGCGGCAGATGCAGGCCGAGCTGGGTGAAGATACCGAGGTACGCTTGCGCATCCATGCGCCGCCTGCGCTGTGGGTGAACGCACCGAGCCTGGGCCCGGGCTGGCTGAAGGTGCCGTTGTACCCGCACCCGCTGCGTGGGCAGAAGATCTGGAACGTGCTGGGCTGGTTCCTGGCCATCGGCCTGTTGTCCACCGCCTCGGCTTGGATCTTCGTGCGTCAGCTCAACCAGCCGTTGAAGCGCCTGGTGTTCGCTGCCCGGCAGGTAGGCCAGGGGCGCAGCGTGCGCCTGCCAATCAGCGACACGCCCAGCGAGATGACCGAGGTTTACCGCGCCTTCAACCAAATGGCCGAAGATGTCGAGCAGGCCGGTCGTGAGCGGGAGCTGATGCTGGCGGGGGTATCCCATGACCTGCGTACGCCGCTCACGCGCCTGCGGTTGTCGCTGTCGCTACTGAACAGCGATAACGAACTCAGTGATGACATGGTCCGCGATATCGAGGACATGGACGCGATTCTCGACCAGTTCCTCGCGTTCATTCGCGATGGGCGGGACGAGCCGGTCGAGGAGGTCGACCTGGCCGACCTGGTGCGCGAAGTGGTGGCGCCCTATAACCAGCCGGAAGAGCGTGTGCGCCTGTGCCTGGAGCCGATTCCGCCGTTCCCGCTGCGCCGGGTTTCGCTCAAGCGCATGCTTGGCAACCTGATCGGCAATGCCCTGCATCACGCGGGCAAGGGCGTCGAGGTGGCGGCCTATGTGTCGGGGGACGAGAGCGCACCGTATGTGGTGCTCAGCGTGCTGGACCGGGGTACCGGGATCGACGAATCGGAGCTGGAAACCATCTTCAACCCGTTCATTCGCGGCGACCGCGCCCGAGGCGGCAAGGGGACCGGGCTGGGCTTGGCGATCGTCAAACGGATCGCGGCGCAGCATGGCGGCAATGTCGAGTTGCGTAACCGCTCAGGTGGCGGGATCGAAGCGCGGGTAAAGCTGCCATTGGGGCTGTTGCTGCCGCGTAATGCTGTTTGAGGTTCTCTGGCCTCATCGCGGCTTTAGCCGCGATGAGGCCGGTGCAGGCTGAATCAGCCCTTGCCCTTGGTCCGGGTCTGATTCGGCCCGCCATTCTTCTCCAGGTGCTCGATGATCATCCCGGCCACGTTCTTGCCGGTGGTCACTTCGATCCCTTCCAGCCCAGGCGACGAGTTCACTTCCATCACCAGTGGCCCGTGGTTCGAGCGCAGGATATCCACACCCGCCACGCTCAACCCCATCACCTTGGCGGCACGAATGGCGGTCATGCGTTCTTCGGGGGTGATCTTGATCAGGCTGGCCACCCCGCCGCGGTGCAGGTTGGAGCGGAACTCCCCCGGCTTGGCCTGGCGCTTCATCGAGGCGATCACCTTGTCGCCCACCACGAAGCAGCGGATATCCGCACCGCCGGCCTCCTTGATGTACTCCTGAACCATGATGTTCTGCTTCAGGCCCATGAACGCCTCGATCACCGACTCGGCAGCCTTGGTTGTCTCGCACAGCACCACGCCGATGCCTTGGGTACCTTCCAGCACCTTGATCACCAGCGGTGCGCCATTGACCATCTGGATCAGGTCGGGGATGTCATCCGGCGAGTGGGCGAAACCGGTGATTGGCAGGCCGATGCCGCGCCGCGACAGCAATTGCAGCGAGCGCAGCTTGTCGCGCGAGCGGGCGATGGCCACCGATTCGTTCAGCGGATAGACGCCCATCATCTCGAACTGGCGCAGTACTGCGCAGCCATAGAAGGTCACTGAAGCGCCGATGCGTGGGATCACCGCATCGAAGCCCTCCAGCGGCTTGCCGCGGTAGTGGATCTGCGGCTTGTGGCTGGCGATGTTCATGTAGGCCCGCAGGGTGTCGATCACCACCATTTCATGGCCCCGCTGGGTACCGGCTTCGACCAGACGGCGGGTGGAATACAGACGCGGATTGCGCGACAGCACAGCGATCTTCATGCAGCACCTGTGACAGGGGAGAGGGTGGCCGGATAGGCCGGTTTGTCTTGTACGTATTTCAGGCCGGGGTTGACCACCAGCTGGCCATGTATGAGCGCCTTGGAGCCCAGCAGCAGGCGATAACGCATGTTCTTGCGACAGGCCAGGGTGAACTCTACTTCCCAGACCGCATCGCCCAGGGCCAGCGTGGTGCGGATCACGTAACGGGTCTGCGCCTGGCCGTTGGAGCTCTTGATGGTCTTCATGGTCACCAGCGGCGCTTCACAGCGGCGGTGGCGCAACTGCACCACCGAGCCAAGGTGGGCGGTGAAGCGTACCCAGGCCTGGCCGTCACGCTCGAACGGCTCGACTTCGGTGGCATGCAGGCTGGAGGTGCTGGCGCCGGTGTCGATCTTGGCGCGCAGGCCCGCCACGCCGAGGTCGGGCAGGGCCACCCACTCACGCAGGCCGATCACTGTCAGATGGTCAAATTTCTTCACGAAGCACACCCTGCGGATAAGGTGGTGAACTGTAAGCACGGCGGGGACTTTTTGCATCCGTCAGTTACGGTAGTACAGTTCGATGAAAGACAGAATTCGAGGAAACGAGATGGCACAAAAAGCCGAGGACGACGACAAGGTCCGCCTGGACAAATGGCTGTGGGCGGCGCGGTTCTACAAGACCCGTGCGCTGGCCAAGGCGGCGATCGAGAGCGGCAAGGTGCATTGCCGGGGCGAACGCTGCAAGCCGGGCAAGGAACCGCGGCTGGGCGATGAGTTCGTCTTGCGCACCGGGTTCGACGAGCGCACGGTCGTGGTCAAGGCGCTGTCGGTGGTGCGGCGCGGGGCGCCGGAGGCGCAGACGCTGTATGAAGAGACTGACGAGAGTGTGCGCCGCCGTGAGCAGGCGGCCGAGATGCGCAAGGCAGGGGCGATGGGGGTGACTACCGATGGCCGGCCGACCAAGAAGCAGCGGCGGCAGATTCACCAGTTGCATGGGAGCTTCGAATAGCTGGGGCCGCTGTGCGGCCCATCGCCGGCAAGCCAGCTCCCACATTGATCGACGTACGCATGACCTTGTGGGAGCTGGCTTGCCAGCGATGGGCTGCGCAGCAGCCCCAGGGATCTAGCGGATCACTGCCAATCGTCCGACCAACGGTAGCTTGGCCGCGATCGCAAACAACGGCGCCGTCCCGCGCAGCAGCAAGCCACTGCCCTTGGCCGCCAGCGGCGTATGGCAACTCCAGCCCAACGCCAGCACCGCCATCAGCAGGCCGCCAATGTAATCGTCTTGCCCCCAGTGCGCCCCGGCCACCAGCCGCGGCATCATGAACAGGAACGCCAGGCTCCAGACCACCAGATGCTGTACCAGCCGGCGGCTGAACAGGCTCATGAACAAGGCCCAGATCAGCAGCACCGAAGCATGATCACCCGGGAAACTGTTGCTGGAGCGGTCCTTCAGTTCCCAGGCTTTTTCCAGGTTCGGGTAGTAGCTGCTGAGGTGTACCACGTGGTCGAACACCATCGACGGGCTGTCATGTTGCCAACCCATTGCATCCACCCACTTGGAAAACAGCGCGCGAATCACCACTAATAGGAGCAGCGTGACCAGAAAGCCAAAGAAGGCTTCGCGAACCTGGCTGGCCTTGAACACCCAGTTGCCACGGATCAGCACGGCCAGAAGGATCAGGCCTACGACGATGTCGAAGGGGCGCAGGCTGCCGACGGTCCAGATGTAGCGCCACGCCGTGTGGTCGGCCAGTGGCGTATTGAGGCTATGGAATAGCCACTCGTCGAAAGTCAGGCACAGGATCTGGCCAATAGGCCATAACCAGAAACACAGTAGAGCGATGGGAAGCAGCGTACAGGCTGCCAATGGCCCCAAGGACCACCTTGCTTGGAACAGTGGTCGATTGTCCATAGAATACCTCTATTGCAAACAGGAATCAGAGCGCCTTGTGAGCGCTCTACCACGGGATATCGCAGTAGTTCGACATCCGGTGTAACCATTTTGTCATCATTTTCAGATAGCCAAAACCTATGAGCGATTTGCCTGATACCGATTTCACCCAACGTTTCATCTTCGACGAGCGCGATGTGCGCGGCGAGTGGGTGTCTCTCGATGACAGCTACGCCGCGGTGCTGGCTCGTCATGAGTACCCGCAGCCGGTGCAGGCACTGCTTGGCGAACTGATGGCCGCCACCGCCTTGCTGGTGGGCGCGTTGAAGTTCGACGGCCTGCTGATTCTGCAGGCGCGTTCCGAAGGGCCGATCCCGCTGCTGATGGTCGAATGTTCGGGCGAGCGCGACATCCGTGGCATGGCCCGCTACGAGGCGCAGCAGATCCCGGCCGATGCCACCCTGGAGCAGTTGATGCCCGGCGGCCACCTGACCCTGACCATCGACCCGGTCAAAGGCCAGCGTTACCAAGGCACCGTCGAGCTGGACGGCGCCGACCTGGCGGAGTGCTTCACCAACTACTTCGTGCAGTCGCAGCAGCTCAACACCCGCTTCTGGCTCAACGCCGATGGCGGCAAGGCCCGTGGCCTGCTGTTGCAGCAACTGCCGCGCGATCGCCAACCGGACGATGAGGAGCGCGAAGACAGCTGGCAGCACGTGATTGCCCTGGCCAAGACGCTCAAGCCCGAGGAGTGGTCGGAAGACAACGAAACCCTGCTGCACCGCCTCTACCACGAAGACGCCGTGCGCCTGTTCGACATCCAGCCGCTGCGCTTCAAGTGCAGCTGCTCGCGCGAACGTTCCGGCAATGCGCTGGTCAGTTTGGGCGAGCACGATGCCAACGCACTGGTCGAGGAGTGCGGTGGCACGGTGGAGATCGATTGCCAGTTCTGTAACCAGCGCTATTTCTTCGATGCCAGCGATGTTGCGCAACTGTTTGCCGGTGGCGGCACGGAAGCGGCGTCAGAAACTCGCCACTGAAACGTTTAATTTCAGGGGAATCTCCTGTCGAATTGCGCAAAAGAGCAGTTCTGACAGGAGGGGCCTACTTTTTTTGGGCGTTTCTGGCATAATCCGGCCACTTTTTTCGCTGTAGTAGTTTTTTCGAGACAACTACAAAACGTTTGGAGCACTCGGCCTCGGGCCGGATGGGGTATCTCATGACGCAAGCCAACAACACCGTGTACACCGACCTGAGCGTCGATAAGCTGGTTGAAGAAGCGCTGCAACGCGGTGAAGGCGTGCTGGCCGATACCGGCGCACTGGTAGTCGAAACTGGCCACCGTACTGGCCGCTCGCCGGCTGACCGTTTCATCGTCGAAGAACCTTCCACCCAGGCCGCTATCGCCTGGGGCCCGATCAACCGCAAGTTCCCGGCTGACAAGTTCGATGCCCTGTGGGACCGCGTCGAGGCGTTCAACAACGCCCAGGATCACTTCGTTTCCTACGTTCACGTAGGGGCTGCTGCCGAGCACTACCTGCCGGTGAAGATGACTACCCAGACTGCCTGGCAGAACCTGTTCGGTCGTTGCCTGTTCATCAACCCGGAGCCAGGCCAGTTCAACCCGGCCGGTCGCGACCAGTGGCAGATCCTCAACGTTGCCAACTTCGTTTGCGAGCCTGAGCGTGACGGCACCAACTCCGACGGCTGCGTGATCATCAACTTCGCCCAGAAGAAAGTGCTGATCGCTGGCATGCGCTACGCCGGCGAAATGAAGAAAGCCATGTTCTCGGTGCAGAACTTCCTGCTGCCGGCTGCCGACGTGCTGCCGATGCACTGCGCTGCCAACATCGGCGAAGAAGGCGATGTCACCCTGTTCTTCGGCCTGTCCGGCACCGGCAAGACCACCCTGTCGGCCGACGAAAGCCGTTACCTGATCGGTGACGACGAGCACGGTTGGGGCGAAGGCGTTGTCTTCAACATGGAAGGCGGCTGCTACGCCAAGTGCATCGACCTGTCCGAGAAGAACGAGCCGGTCATCTGGAAAGCCATCAAGCACGGCGCCGTGCTGGAAAACGTTGTTCTCGACGCCAACAAGCACGCCGACTACACCGATGTCAGCCTGACCCAGAACAGCCGTGCGGCCTACCCGCTGGAGCACGTTGCCAAGCGCTCCGAAGCGAACCTGGGCGGCGAGCCTAATGCCGTTATCTTCCTGACCTGCGACCTGACCGGTGTTCTGCCTCCGGTTTCGATCCTGAACAACGAGCAGGCGGCCTACCACTTCCTGTCCGGTTACACCGCGCTGGTCGGTTCCACCGAAATGGGTTCGGGCGGCGGCATCAAGTCGACCTTCTCCACCTGCTTCGGCGCACCGTTCTTCCCGCGCCCGGCTGGCGAGTACGCCGAGCTGCTGATCAAGCGTATCAACGCCTTCGGCTCCAAGGTCTACCTGGTCAACACCGGCTGGACCGGCGGTGGCTACGGCGTTGGCAAGCGCTTCAGCATCCCGACCACCCGTGCGGTGATCGCTGCGATCCAGAGCGGCGCGCTGGTCGGTGCCGAAACCGAGCACCTGGACATCATCAACCTGGACGTGCCGAAGGCTGTTCCAGGCGTTGAAACCGAGCTGCTCAACCCGCGCACCAACTGGGCTGACAAAGCTGCCTACGACGAGGCCGCCCAAGGCCTGGCCAAGCTGTTCATCGAAAACTTCAAGAAGTTCGAAGTTTCCGACGCCATCAAGGCTGCTGGCCCACAGCTGTAAGCTGAGCCCAGCCGCAACGAGAAAGCCGCCCATTCGGGCGGCTTTTTTGTATCTGGGTCACGGCCACTGCTGCCGTGCATGGAGGATGCGTATGATCTCAATGCGGTCATCCATGATTCGGTAAATCATCACATAATTCGACCTTACGACAATTTCTCTCGTGCCTGGGTATCTGCCGGCCTTATACAGCGTGGGTGCCAGAGTGGCGCGCCTCGCCTTGTCTCTGAACGTCTCGTCCAACACTACGGCAGCTGCAGGATTGTTCTCGGAAATGTGCTCCATGATGCGAATACGGTCTTTAAGCGCCATTTCTCGCCAAACCAGTCGCATCAGCGAGTCTTGGCTTTGAGGTTGGCGCGCAAGACAGCGAGTTGCCGCTCCGCATCATCGTCCTCGATCACAGGGGATACATCCTTGAGGCTTGCCTCGACCTGTTCGGAAAACCACCCTTCATAGGCTGCTGCCTCATGAGCTCGTTTGAGTGCCAGCGCACGGTCAGGACGTTGGTAGGTGCTCAGCTGGGCCGGGTCGAAGGTGGACGCATCGACCTGGAAATGCTCAATGCCGAGGTCGAGCAGGTAGGTCACCAAGGTTTCGAATTTCTTGAACAGCCTGACATTGCCACTGCGTTGAGCAATGAGCACATGTTCCTGATGGTTGACGTCAACCTGGACAGCCCAGCCTCCGGGCTGCCCTACAATATGTGTTGCATTGATTCGGCCTGATTCTGCCATTCGGCTAAGGTGTGCATGGTCCAGCTGATGAGTAGGCACTGGTGTGATTCTCGATTTCATGGGGGATACACCATGCTATGCAATCTATAGTTGAGTGCGACTATAGGCCTTCCTGACTTGTTGTGGGAAGCTTCTCTCTGATGTAACCAATTGTGGATAACTCATGACCGAATCCCCCAACCGCACGGCCTTCTCCCACTTCCACCCGATCCTCACCCGCCCCCAGGACAACGACGTCAACGGCCACATCGCTGGCGCCACCGTGCATGGTTTCTTCGAAACCGCCATCCAGGCCTTCCTTGTCGAACAGGCGGATGTCGATCTGCGCGATGGCGAGCTGGCGGCTTTCGTGGTGAGTTCGGCGGCAGACTTCTTCGCTTTGCCGGGTTTCCCGGATGTGCTGGAGGTGGGGCTGGGCGTGATGCGGCTGGCAGGCAGCACGGTGGAGTACCGCCTGGCACTCTACCGCCCAGGGGAAACCGATGCGTGCGCGGCAGGGACGGTGGTGCAGGTGTTCATCGAGCGTGCCAGTGGCAGGCCGGTGCCGCTGCCCGAGGCACTGCAGGTGATCCTGGCCGGCCTGCAACTCGATCCGCAGGCATGAAAAAGCCCTGCCGGTGAGGGCAGGGCTCTTTTTACCTGTGGGCTGAGCCTCAGGTATCAGTCACGCCAGTGACGGTGCTTGCGGTGGCCATAGTGGCGGCCACGGTCGTAGTGGCGACGGTCGTCGTAGTCACGACGGTAGCGACGGTCGTCATGGCGATCTTCTTCATCGGCTTCTTTGCCCATGTAGTTGCCCAGTGCACCACCAGCGCCGCCGCCAGCGGCTGCACCGATGTAGCTACCGGTGGTGCCGCCCATCGAGCGACCTACCGCGTTACCGCCTGCGGCGCCCAATGCGCCACCGATGGCAGCCTCACCACGCTGGTGCTTGTTGGCACCTACGGCACTACCGGCAGCGCCGCCCAGGCCAGCACCGATGGTGCCGCCAGTGCTACCGCCGATGGACTGGCCCACGACTGAGCCCAGTACCCCACCCAATGCGCCGCCAATGCCGGCCTCGGTGGTGCCGCCTGCCATGGCAACGCCGCTGAGCAAGCTGAAAGACAACAACAGAATCGAGGAGTACTTCTTCATCGAGAAAGCCTCATAGGGATGACGAGGGCGAATTTGAGGCTAAGGCGGGCGGCTGGCAACGAAAATCCGACGAGTAACACGAGTTGTACACAATTCTCTAACTTACTGTATTTGCTATGAAACTTTGTCTATTTTCGCTTGTCTGAGTTTATTGTGACAAAGCCCTGGACCTCGCGGTTCAGGGCTTTTTTCGTTTTTGCCGGGGCACTTCTGCTTACAGGATTCGGCCGTCGTCCCGGGCGCGTTCCAGCTTGATGGCAACGAACTTGGAGGTCGGCGTATGGCTGCCGTCGCCGATGCTTTCCAGGGGAATCAGCGGGTTCACTTCCGGATAGTACGCCGCCGCTTGCCCCGCAGGGATATCGAAGGCCAGCAATGTGAAGCCATGCACACGGCGCACATGCTCGTCACCCCACAACGAGACGATGTCGACCTTCTGCCCAGGCTGGAAGCCCAGGCGGATGATGTCGGCCTCGTTGGCGAACAGTACCTCGCGCTGCCCGCGCACGCCGCGGTAGCGGTCGTCTAGGCCGTAGATGGTGGTGTTGTACTGATCGTGGGAGCGCATCGACTGCATGATCAGGTCCGGCAACTGGCCGCTGGCGCGAACGCGCTCGTCGATCAGGGTGTCGGGCAGCAGGTTGGCCTTGAAGTTGGCGCGGCCCGTGGTGGTCTTCCACTGGCGGCTGCCAGCGCTGTTGCCCAGGTAGAAACCGCCCGGGAGGGCCAGGCGTTGGTTGAAGTCGGTAAAACCGGCAATGGTGTCGCCGATCAGGTCGCGGATGCGGTCGTAATCGGCCACCAGCCAGTGCCAGTCCACCGGGTGTTTACCCAAGGTAGCGGCCGCGATACCGGCAACTACGGCAGGCTCCGAGCGCATCTGGGTCGACAGCGGCTTGAGCTGGCCATTGGAGGCGTGGACCATGCTGAACGAGTCTTCCACGGTGACGGCCTGGGGCCCGTCGGCCTGCAGGTCGATATCGGTGCGGCCCAGGCACGGCAGGATCAGCGCTTGCTTGCCGTGGATCAGGTGGCTGCGGTTGAGCTTGGTGCTGATGTGCACGGTGAGGTCGCAGTTGCGCAGGGCCTGCGCGGTGCGTTCGGTGTCCGGGGTGGCCTGGGCGAAGTTGCCGCCAAGGCCGATGAACACTTTCGAGCGGCCATCGAGCATGGCGTGGATCGCCTCCACGGTGTTGTGGCCGTTATGCCGCGGCACCGGGAAGTTGAAACGTTTTTCGATGGCATCGAGCAGCGCCGCTGGCGGGCGCTCGTTGATGCCCATGGTGCGGTCGCCCTGCACGTTGCTGTGGCCACGTACCGGGCACAGGCCGGCGCCTGGCACGCCGATGTTGCCGCGCAGCATCTGCAGGTTGACGATTTCCTGGATGGTTGGCACCGAATGGCGGTGCTGGGTGATTCCCATCGCCCAGCACATGATCACCCGCTTGCCACGGCAGTACATGCGGGCAGCCAGCTCGATGTCGGCTAGCGTCAGGCCGGATTGTGCCTGGATGTGTTCCCAGGAGGTGGCGTCCACCGCTGCCAGGTATTCCTCCACGCCGTGGCCGTGCTCAGCAATGAACACGTGGTCGAACACTGCCGGCTCGCCGTTGGCCTGGGCTTCGCGCTCCCATTGCAAGACGAACTTGGCCATGCCGCGCAGCAACGCCATGTCGCCGCCCAGTGCCGGGCGGAAGAAGGCCGTGTTGGTCGGGCGGTCGCTGTTGGTCAACATTTCCAACGGGTTTTGCGGGTGCTGGAAGCGCTCCAGGCCACGCTCCTTGAGCGGGTTGACGCAAACCACCTGGGCGCCGCGTTTCACCGCGTCGCGCAGTGGATCGAGCATGCGAGGGTGGTTGGTACCTGGGTTCTGACCCCAGACGAAGATCGCATCAGCGTGCTCGAAGTCGTCATAGGTGACAGTACCCTTGCCGACTCCGATGCTCTGGCCCAGGGCCACACCGCTGGCTTCGTGGCACATGTTCGAGCAGTCGGGGAAGTTGTTGGTGCCATAGGCGCGCACGAACAGCTGATACAGGTAGGCCGCTTCGTTGCTGGCCCGGCCGGAGGTGTAGAACTCGGCCTGGTCGGGGGTGGCCAGCTTGTTCAGCTCACGGGCGATCAGGGCGTAGGCGGCATCCCAGGCGATCGGCTGGTAGCGGTCGCTTTGTGGGTCGTAAACCATCGGCTCGGTCAGGCGGCCCTGGTACTCAAGCCAGTAGTCACTCTGTTGCAGCAGTGCGCTGACGCTGTAGCGAGCGAAGAACGCCGCATCGACACGGCGTTTGGTGGCTTCCCAGTTGACCGCCTTGGCGCCGTTCTCGCAGAACTTGACCATGCCGCTCTCGGGCGAGTCACCCCAGGCGCAGCCGGGGCAGTCGAAGCCGCCGTTCTGGTTGGTCTTGAGCAGGGCGCGGATGTTCTTCAGCGCGTTGTCGCTGCCGACCCAGGCCTTGGCCACGCTGCGCAGCGCGCCCCAACCACCGGCGGGGCCGTGGTAGGGCTGGTAGCGAGGGGTGGAGGCAGGGGCGTTGTCCGGGAGTTGCTGGTACGAGGTCACGACTGTTACGACTCCGCCGCTGGGCTGTAGACCCGCGGTGCACTGTGTTTGGGCAGATGAATGAGGTTGAGGTTGTGCTTGCGCGCCCATTGCAGGGCCAGGCCGGTGGGCGCCGAGAGGCTGACCAGGGTCTGGATGCCGGCGCGCAGCACTTTCTGGATCAGCTCCAGGCTGCAGCGGCTGGTGACGATCGCCAGGCCGCCTTCGGTGCTGATGCCTTGGCGCAGCAGGGCGCCGATCAGCTTGTCGAGGGCGTTGTGCCGGCCGATGTCTTCGCGGCCCATCAGCAGTTCGCCCTGGGCGTTCATGAACAGCGCCGCGTGCACGGCACCGCAGTGCTGGCCCAGCGGCGTGAACGCATCGATGCGCTCGCGCAGGCCTGCCAGCCATTGCGCCGGCGGCAACGGAGCGCCCGGCAGAGCAGTCAGTTCCGGTAGCGCCTGTTCCAGGGCTTCCACCCCGCACAAGCCGCAGCCGCTGGTACCGGCCAACTGACGGCGCTGGTTCTTCAGGTTCCAGAACGCACGGCTGGAGATCTCCAGGTCGGCATACATCGCCGAGCCGCTGCCGGAAAGCTTCAGGTCATAGATCTCCGCAGTGCCTTCGACAATGCCGCTGCCGACGCTGAAACCGACCGCGAAGTCTTCCAGGTCGGTGGGGCTGACCAGCATCACCGCCTGGTTCAGGCCGTTGTAGGCAATGGCCAGGGCGACTTCTTCGGCCAGCGGCGTGCAGGCGCGTTGGCCGTCGCTGAGCTGGACGTAGTCGTAGGTGTTGCTGGCGGCGGGCAGGGCCAGAGGCATGGAGGCCGCGCAGACCGGAGGTTTGCTTTGCATCGGGAGGCTGACTACCGGCGGCTGTTTGATAGCATCAAGCCTAGGCTTGTGGGCCGGTCGCGTCTAATCGCTAGGGTCTATGCCTTGATAGACCGCGTCGATTGGTCGCAGTGGGGCGGGCGGGGCAATCATGGCCTAGACTCCTGGCTCCGAGGTTTACGTCAACAAGGAGCGCGTCATGAGCCTGTTCAGTTTCGTGAAGGAAGCCGGCGAGAAGTTGATCGACCTGCTGACTCCCGGCAATGCCAACGCCGAGGAGCAGTTGAAGAAACACGTGGAAAGTGTCGGCCTGGGCAACCCGAATATCTCGGCCACTGTAGAGGGTGACAAGGTCACTCTCAAGGGCGAGGTGGCCAGCCAGGAGGAGAAAGAGAAGATCATTCTTGCTGCGGGCAACATCGCCGGGGTGGCCAGCGTCGATGACCAGATCACCGTGACCGGGCCGGTCGTGGCGGCGGCCAGGTTCGTCACCGTGAAAAAAGGCGACACGCTGTCAGCGATTGCGGTGGTCGCGTATGGTAAGGCCGATTACAACAAGATCTTCGAGGCCAACAAGCCGATGCTCAAGCACCCGGACAAGATCTATCCGGGGCAGGTGCTGCGCATTCCTGACTGATCTCTATCTGCCGTCCCGGCCCTTTCGCGGGTTTACCCGCGAAGAGGCCCTTACAGGCCTACCAGCAAATCCCGGTAGTCCTCGACCGCCGCGAACTCCTCGGTATCGCGCGGCTGCGCCTTGCTGTCCGGCTGGCGTATTGCCAACAGATGCCCCACGCCAAACCGCCGCGCACTGCGCAGGATGGCCAAGGTGTCATCGATGAACAGGCTGCGCTGCGGATCAAAGCCGATATCCGCCTTCAAGGCATCCCAGAACTGCGGGTTCTCCTTTGGGAAACCGTAATCGTGCGAACTGATCAGCCGTTCGAAATACGGCGCCAGTTCCACCCGCTCCAGCTTCAGCGACAGTGAATCGCGGTGGGCATTGGTGATCATCACCACGCGCTTGCCGGCCTTGCGGATGGCCGCGAGGAAGGTGTCGGCATCGGGCCGCAGGGCGATCAGGTCGGCGATTTCGCGCTTGAGCTGGCGAATCGGCAGTTTCAGCTCGCGGCTCCAGAAGTCCAGGCAGTACCAGTTGAGTGTGCCGGCATTGCGCTCGAACAGTGGCTGCAGCTCCATTTCCGCCATGGCCCGGCTGACTCCATGCAGCTCGGCGTAGCGCTGGGGCAGGTGGTCGAGCCAGAAGCGGTTGTCGTAGTGCAGGTCGAGCAGGGTGCCGTCCATGTCCAGCAGGACGGTATCGATGGCAGACCAGGGAAGAACAGGCATGGGAAACTCTCGATCAGTCGGCAAGCCACGGTATAGTAACCCGTTCACGCCAAGGAGCCGCCCCATGCGCCAGAAACCCACCGTCCTCAGTCGCGAAATCGTCGCCAGCAGCCGCCTGTTCAGGGTCGAGGCCGTGCAGCTGCGCTTCAGCAATGGCAACGAGCGCACCTATGAGCGCCTGGTTGGCCGTGGCAACGGCTACGGCGCGGTGATGATCGTGGCCATGCTCGACGCCGAGCACGCGGTGCTGGTGGAGGAATACTGCGGCGGCACCGACGAATACGAGCTGTCGCTGCCCAAGGGCCTGATCGAGCCAGGTGAGGACGTGCTGGCCGCCGCCGACCGTGAGCTCAAGGAAGAAGCCGGCTTTGGCGCTCGCCAGCTGGAGCACCTGACCGAGCTGTCGCTGTCACCGGGCTACATGAGCCAGAAGATCCAGGTGGTACTGGCCAGCGACCTGTACGAGGAGCGCCTGGAGGGCGACGAGCCGGAGCCGATGCGGGTCGACAAGGTCAACCTGCGCGAACTTTCGGCCCTGGCCATGCACCCGCAGTTCACCGAGGGGCGGGCGTTGGCGGCGCTGTACCTGGCTCGTGACCTGTTGATCCAGCGGGGGCTGCTCGACGCATGAACGACCTGCAACTGATGCACCAAGTGGTCAAGCTCGCCCAGCAGGCCGGCGAGGCCATCCTGCCGTTCTGGCGCGCCGACGTGGCGGTGACCAACAAGGCCGACGATTCGCCGGTGACGGCTGCCGACCTGGCGGCGCATCGGGTCATTGCCGATGGCTTGCTGGCGCTGGCGCCGCAGATTCCGGTGCTCTCCGAAGAGGACTGCAATATCCCGCTGGCCGAGCGCCAGGGCTGGAGCCGCTGGTGGCTGGTTGACCCGCTCGACGGCACCAAGGAGTTCATCGCCGGCAGTGAGGAATTCACCGTCAACATCGCGCTGGTCGAGAACGGCGAGGTGGTGTTTGGCGTGGTGTCGATGCCGACCAACGGGCGCTGCTATTTCGGTGGCCGTGGCCTGGGTGCCTGGCGTGCTGAGGCTGGCGCCGAGGCTTCGCCCATTCAGGTCCGCAATGCGCCGCCTGCCGGTAGCCATTTCACCGTGGTGGCCAGCCGTCGTCATTCCAGCCCGCAACAGGAGGCGCTGCTGGCGGATCTGAGTGCTGCCGTCGGTGAGCTGGAGTTGGCGAATATCGGCAGCTCGCTGAAATTCTGCCTGCTGGCCGAAGGCAGCGCCGACTGCTATCCACGCCTGGCGCCGACTTCGCAATGGGATACGGCGGCGGCGCAGGGCGTGCTGGAAGGTGCCGGGGGCGAGGTGATTGGTCTGGATGGCCAGCCGTTCCGCTACCCGGCCCGTGAGTCGTTGCTCAATCCCTTCTTCCTGGCCCTGCCCGGTGCCGCCAGCTGGCGCCAGGCGCTGATCCAGCTCGCCTCAGCGATGTAACACATACTGCCCGCTGAAGGTGACGGCGGGCTCATCACTGCCAGCGTTGCTGACCGTGGTGACCAGCGTCAGCCGGGCCCGGCCACGGCGCTGGTACATCGTCAGGAACCGCTCCCAGGCCTTTTCGTCCGGTGCTGCGCAACGCGCCACCGCCGCGCCGGTCACCGGCAGCGGATAGCTGATCTGGCCTTCCTGGATGACGATATGCCCGTCATCGATGCCCAGATCGCGCAGGCGCAGGTGCAGCCAGCCCCAGCCCACCAGCACCGCGGCACAGTACAGGCTGCCGCCGAACATCGTGCTCTTGTGGTTGACGTTGGCCGCCAGCGGCAGTTGCAGGCGCAGGGTCTGGGCTTGCCAATCGATGACTTCCAGGCCCATTTCACGGGTCAGCGGAATGTCGCCGTGCAGCACGGACTGCAGGTATTGGCTATCGGAACTCATGGGCGGTTTTCCTCGTGGTCGTCGCTGCCGCTGGCACCGCCTTCAAAATGCAGGCCGTGCTTGCGCAGCTTGTCGTGCAGGGTCTTGCGCGGGATACCGAGGGCTTCGGCGAGGCTGCGCATGGAACTGTGGGGCTGGGCCAGTTCGGCGGCGATCAGCGAGCGTTCGAACCGCTCGACCTGCTCGCTGAGGTTGCCCAGCAGGATTGGCGCCGCAGTCGGTGCAGCAGCGGGTGCCTGCTCATCGAGGGCCAGCTCCAGGCCCAGGGCAAAACGTTCGGCAGCATTCTGCAGTTCGCGCACGTTGCCCGGCCAGTCATGGCGCAGCAGCATGGCCCGCTGGGCCGGTTGCAGGCTGTGGGGTGGCAGGCCATGGCGCTGGCTGGCGGCATCGGCGAAGTGCTGGAACAACACCAGGATGTCGTCCCCGCGTTCGCGCAAAGGGGGGATGCGCAGCGGTGCCACGTTCAGGCGGTAGTAGAGGTCGGCGCGAAAGCGCCCCTGGTCGGCAGAGGTGCGCAGGTCTTCCTTGGTGGCCGCGATGATGCGGATATCCAGCGGGATGAGCTGGTTGCCGCCGAGGCGCTCGACCACCCGCTCCTGCAGCAGGCGCAGCAGCTTCACCTGCACGTCCAGGCTCATGCTCTCGATCTCGTCGAGGAACAGCGTGCCGCCATTGGCGAACTCGAACTTGCCGATGCGGCGCTTCTGCGCACCGGTGAAGGCGCCCGGCTCGTGGCCGAACAGCTCGCTTTCGACCACCGACTCGGCCAGTGCACCGGCATTGATTGCTACGAACGGGCCCGCGCGACGGCTGGACAGGTCGTGCAGGGCGCGGGCGACCACCTCTTTGCCGGCGCCGGTTTCGCCGAGGATCAGCACATCGGCGCGGGTACCCGCCAGGGCGCCGATCTGTTCACGCAGGCGATGCATCGACGGTGAGTGGCCGACCAGGCGGGTGGCCAGTTGCTGACGGTCGCTCAGGGCCAGGCGCAGGCTGCGGTTGTCCAGCACCAGGCGGCGCAAGGCCAGGGCGCGGCGCACGCTGTCGAGCAGGGCGTCGCTGGCGAAGGGCTTTTCCAGGAAGTCGTAGGCGCCCGCGCGCATCGCCTGCACCGCCAGTGGCACATCGCCGTGGCCGGTGATCAGCAGCACCGGTAGCTCGCTGTCGCGGCCGTGCAACTGCTCCAGCAGTTGCAGGCCGTCGATGCCTGGCATGCGGATATCGCTGACCACCACGCCCGGCCAATCAGGCTCGATGCGCTCGGCCAGGCCTTGGGCATCTGCCAGGGCGGCGACCTTGAGCCCGGCCAGGTCGAGGGTCTGGCTCAGGGCCTGGCGCAGGTGTGGGTCGTCATCGACCAGGATCACCTGGGCCTGGCTGTCGATGTAAGGCTCGGTCGTCATGCCGAGGGGTCCTCCGAAGTGGGCAAAGTAGCGCCGGGTGCGGCCACGCGCAGTTGCAGGGTGAGCAGGGCGCCACCTTCAGGGTGGTTGGCCAGCAGCAGTTCACCGCCCAGGGCGCGCATCAGGCTTTCGCAGATGGCCAGGCCCAGGCCCAGGCCCTGGGTGCGGGTCTTGGTGGTGAAGAACGGCTCCTTGGCGTGCTCCAGGGCCTGGCGGCTGAAGCCCGGGCCGTTGTCGCGAATGTACAGGTAGACGTAGCCATCGCGCTGTTCGGCACTCAGCCACAGGCGCCGCGGGTTGGCCTTTTCCGTCAGGGCGTCGAGGGCGTTGGCCAGCAGGTTGCCAAGCACCTGGCGCAAGCGGGTTTCGCCGGCCTGCACCCACAGGGTGGCTTCGGGCAGGTCGCGGATCAGCTCCACGGCCATTGCCCGGCGGCGCTTGGCCAACAGGGCCAGCGCATCATCCAGCGCTGGCTGCAGGGCTACGCTTTCCGGGGCGTGGCGGTCGCGACGGGCAAAGGCGCGCAGGTGGGCGATGATCGAAGCCATGCGCCCGGTCAGTTCGCCAATCAGCTTGAGGTTGCCGCGGGCGTCCTCGGTGCGCTGGTGGTCGAGCAGGATTTCGGCGTTCTCGGCGTAGCTGCGGATCGCCGCCAGGGGCTGGTTGAGCTCGTGGCTGATGCTCGCCGACATGGTGCCTAGCACCGACAGCTTGCCGGCCTGGACCAGTTCGTCCTGGGCGCGCACCAGCTCCTGCTGGGCGTTCTCGCGCTCCAGTACGGCGCTCTTGAGCCGGGCATTGAGGCCTTCGAGGGCGGCGGTACGCTCGGCCACGCGTGACTCCAGCTCCTGGCGGCCACGGGCCTCGAAGTCGATGCGGTCGATGTAGTGGCGGCGCCGCTGCATCACCAGGCCGGCGAACAGCATCAGCACCAGCAGTGCGCCAGCGCCGATGGCCATTACGGTCTGCACCGAGCGATCGACCAGCGAGCGTGGGGCAAGGATGCTCACCTGCCAGCCGGTTTCCTTGATGTCGCGGGTCTGGGTGAGCCAGGCGTCCTGGTTGAGCATCAGTGGCTGCGGGGCCTGGGTCGGGTAGGGCTGGATAGCGATGATCGCCTGGCGCTCGGCGTCGGTCAGTTCACGGGTGGCACGAAAACGCCATTCGGGGCGCGAGGTGAGGATCACCACGCCGTTGTGGTCGGTCAGCAGCAATTGCTCGGGGGTACGGCCCCAGAGGGTTTCGGTGTGGTCCAGGTCGACCTTGACCACCAGCACACCGACGATGCGTTCGCGGTCGCGCACGGCGGCAGCGAAGAAGTAGCCGCGTTTGGCCGAGGTGGTGCCTTGGCCGAAGAAGCGACCCAGGTGGCCGGCCATGGCTTCGATGAAGTACGGGCGGAACGAGAAGTTACGGCCGACGAAGCTGTCCTGCTTGTCCCAATTGGAGGCGGCCAGGGTATTGCCGCTGACGTCCATCAGGTACATCACCTCGGCGCCGGTCTGTTGGACGATGTCCTTGAGCAGGCGGTTGGCATTGGTGACCGCTTCGAGGCGGAACGGGTCGGCCAGCACGCCGCGCAGTGCCGGCAGGTCGCCGAGGATCTGCGGCAGGGTTTCATAGCGGTGCAGGGTGCCGAGCAGGTTGGCGACGTACAGGTCGAGGGTCTGGCGGTTCTGCGAGGCCAGTTCGTCCTGGTAGTAGCGCTCGGCCAGATGGTGCAGTGGCCACAGCAGTGGTGCCAGGCACAGGGCCAGCAGGGCCAGGCTGCGCCAGCGGGGACGGCGAGGGGGCGTGGGTTTTGCAATCATCGCGTACATGCGCCAGAAGGGTCTGGCGCAATTATGCGCTACTTGAGGCAGTCGATCAGTGCCTGGTGCCAGTGCGGCAGGTGTACGTCCCACTCACGGGCCAGGCGCGAGCAGTCCAGGCGTGAGTTGGCCGGGCGGCGCGCTGGGGTCGGGTACTCGCTGGACGGGATCGGCAGCAGCTCGGCGCAGGGCAGGCCGCGCGCCTTGAGCTGCTCGCCGATGGCCTGGGCGAAGCCGAACCAGGAAGTTTCGCCTTGGGCGGTGAGGTGATAGGTGCCCCAGGCGCCGCGCCGCCCGGCTTGCCAGCGCTCGATCAGTTCCCGGGTGGCGACGGCGATGGTCGTGGCCCAGGTGGGGGCGCCGACCTGGTCGCTGACCACGCGCAGCTGCGGTTTTTCCTGCAGCAGGCGTTGCATGGTCAGCAGGAAGTTGCGCCCGTACAGCGAGTAGACCCAGCTGGTGCGCAAAATCAGGTGTTCACCATCCACTGCGGTGATGGCTTGCTCCCCGGCCAGTTTACTGCGGCCGTAGACCCCCAGCGGGTTGGGGTGGTCGAGCTCGGTGTAGGGCAAGGCCTTTTCGCCATCGAAGACATAGTCGGTGGAGTAGTGGATCAGCGGCGCACCCAGGCGCACCGCCTCTTCGGCCAGAACCCGTGGGCTTTCTGCATTGATCGCGAAGGCCAGGTCGGCTTCGCTTTCGGCCTGGTCCACCGCGGTATGGGCGGCGGCGTTGATGATCAGCTGCGGGGCAAGGCGTCGCAGTGGTTCGCGCAGCGCCTCGGGCCGTGCCATGTTCAGTTGATCGCGGCCAAGCAGATGCACTTCGCCAAGCCCGTTCAATTGCGCCTGCAGCGCCTGAGCGACCTGGCCATGGTGGCCACAGACGAGGATTTTCATGGGAACAGGTCCGCGTCTTTCAACCGCACGGCCGCCTGGTCCTTGGCCGACAGGGTCGGGTTCTCCACCCCCCAGTCGATGGCCAGGTCAGGGTCGTCCCAACGGATCGAGCGCTCGGCGGCAGGGTTGTAATAATCGGTGGTCTTGTACAGGAAGTCGGCTGTTTCGCTCAGCACCAGGAAGCCATGGGCGAACCCCGGTGGAATCCAGAACTGCAGGTGGTCGGTGGCGGTCAGGCGCCGGGCTACCCAGCGGCCGAAGTACGGCGAACTGCGGCGGATGTCCACGGCCACGTCCAGCACTTCGCCCTGCACCACGCGCACCAGTTTGCCCTGAGGGTTGTCGATCTGGTAATGCAGGCCGCGCAGCACGCCGCGCTGGGAGCGCGAATGGTTGTCCTGGACAAAATGGCCGTCAAACCCGGTCTGCTTCTTGAATTCGCGGGCATTGAAGCTTTCGAAGAAGAAGCCACGGCTGTCGCCGAAGACCTTTGGTTCGATGATGACTACGTCGGGTATCTCGGTCGCTATGATGTTCATGGAAATTCTTCGGTCAGTGTGCTGAAGGTCCGACCTTGAAAGGTCCGCTCTAAGTCCGCCGCCTTGGCAAACTGAGCCTAGATCGGCTGGCGGTGAGCCAGCACGAGCCCACCTGTCGATTTCATCTTTGCACCGGGTTATCGGCCACAAGCTCGGCTTTTCAAGCAGAAAGATGAAACAGGTTTCATCTTGAGGCTTTTTGGCATGCTGGTGCAGCCTGCGCCAAACAATTATATCGAACGTCGATACCCGATTGATCTTGGCTGACCACTTGTCGATTGATATCGGTCAAAAGTAGAAATTTATCAATCATTAATCGTATTTTAGGCTTCTAAAGTCGATATGTATCGGTTATAAATTAGCCAAATGCCGCCGGCATCCTGCACCGTCGGAAATGTCACATTCACTTGCTATCCATCGACCATCGGCCTAGTGCCTTTGCAGAGGTTACCCATGAAAACCCTCAATTCCACCCCCCGCGCCGACG
Organism: Pseudomonas sp. MN1F; assembly: GCF_009391885.1. GTDB lineage: Bacteria > Pseudomonadota > Gammaproteobacteria > Pseudomonadales > Pseudomonadaceae > Aquipseudomonas. Next base: position 88,550 of record NZ_VZII01000027.1, read on the forward strand.
GTTTCCACATGCCCGCCGAATGGGCGCCGCAAAGCCAGGTCTGGATGGTCTGGCCAGAGCGCTCGGACAACTGGCGCCTGGGCGGCAAACCAGCTCAGGCGGCCCATGTCACCCTGGCCAAGGCAATTGCCCGCTTCGAGCCGGTAACGGTAGCCGTTTCCGCCGGTCAGTACGAAAACGCCCGTCGTCAGCTCGACCTGCCGAACATTCGTGTGGTGGAAATCAGCAACGATGACGCCTGGGTGCGTGACACCGGCCCGACCTTCGTGATCAACGACCACGGTGAAGTGCGCGGTGTGGACTGGGGCTTCAACGCCTGGGGCGGCTTCGACGGTGGCCTGTATGCGCCGTGGAACCGCGATGAGGAACTGGCGGCCAAGGTGCTGGAAATGGAGCGCTGCCAGCGCTACCACACCGAAGGCTTCGTGCTGGAAGGCGGTTCGATCCATGTCGATGGTGAAGGCACCCTGATCACCACCGAAGAGTGCCTGCTCAACCGCAACCGCAACCCACACCTGAACCGCGAGCAGATCGAAGAGACCCTGCGCGAGCACTTGGCGGTGGAAACCATCGTCTGGTTGCCCGATGGCCTGTACAACGACGAAACCGACGGCCACGTCGACAACTTCTGCTGTTACGTAAGCCCGGGCGAAGTGTTACTGGCCTGGACGGATGATTCCAACGACCCCAACTACGCCCGTTGCCACGCCGCCTACGAGGTGCTGAAAAACACCCGTGATGCCAAAGGCCGCGAGTTTGTGGTGCACAAGATGCCGATCCCTGGTCCGCTGTTTGCCACAGAAGAAGAATGCGCCGGTGTCGATCAGGTGGCCGGCAGCCAGGAGCGCGACCCGTCGGTGCGCCTGGCCGGTTCGTACGTGAACTTCCTGATCGTCAACGGCGGCATCATTGCACCGAGCTTCAATGACCCGGCAGATGCGCAGGCCAGAGCGATTCTTGCCAAGGTCTTCCCGGACCACGAAGTGGTGATGATCCCGGGCCGTGAGCTGCTGCTTGGCGGTGGCAACATACATTGCCTGACCCAGCAGCAGCCGGCACCGTTCAAGCGCTGATAGCTGCCACACGAAAAAGCCCGTCAGATGACGGGTTTTTTTTGCTCCGACGATATCCGGAAGGCTGCGTGGCATACGTTTTGTATTGTTTTTCAGGGAGTTACCCAGGCAGGCCGGGCACACCGTCCTGTAACAATCAAGACGTAAATTAGCCGCTCACGGGCCCAGGGAGTACGTGTGGACATGAACGCAGCAAGTGAGACGGCTTTGCGCCCATCGGCAGTCAATCACCACTCGCTCAGGGTTGTGGCGCAGTGGTTGAAACACCATGGAGGCAAACGGGTCAGGACGACCGACCCACGACGTCTGCTTGACGGCCGCTATCCTCAAGGGCTGATCAGCGACGCTGAGCTGGATGCGCTGCTGGGGGTCTGGCACTGACCAGGGCAGGAGCCCGCCCCAAAAAAAACGCCACCGCTATTGCGGTGGCGTTTTCGTTTGTGGCCTGGCAAGCCGTTGCAAGGGTTCGCCGGGATTTGTCTGATAGGTCAAGAGGGCCAATCCTACAAAAGAGAAATTGCCTTTCGTATTGGCAAACCTGCATGGAAATGCACCAAGTCATTCCTCGAATTTGGTCATATCAACCTGCAATTCACGACTTTTTGACATTTGTAATCGCACACGGATAGGATTCGGCCAACGCTTGCTGGCCACCCATGGCCATGCTGCTGCGAAAAGCCCGCCATCCCATGATCGGCGGGCCTTTCAGTTCGGATCCGCATAGCGTCGAACCTACGAAGGGGCGTTGGTTCCTGGCGTAATAGTGCAAAGCGTTTTTGATTTGGAAATAAGGAAAACAACATGTTGAAAACCAGGATCAGCCTGGTCGCCCTGGCGATGATCGCCGCGACCCAGGCACAGGCCAACGATCAGGCCGACAGCAAGGGCTTCCTCGAGGACAGCCACGCCAACGTTCTGCTGCGCAATGCCTACATCAACCGTGACAAGAAGCACGGCAAGAACGATCAGAGCGAATGGGGCCAGGCGTTCATCGGCAAATTCTCCTCCGGCTTCACCCAAGGCACCGTAGGTGTGGGCGTTGACGCCTTTGGCCTGTATGCACTGCGCCTGGATGGTGGCAAAGGCCGTAATGGCGGGGCCGGCATCGACTTCTTCAAGCCAAGCGACACCGCGCCGACCAATTCGCCGCACAACCTGGCCCGCGGTGGCGCTGCCATCAAGTTCCGCGTCTCCAACACCGTGCTCAAGTACGGTGACATGATGCCTGAGCTGCCGGTTCTGCAGTACGACGACAGCCGCCTGCTGCCCGAGAGCTACACCGGTACCTTCATCACCTCCAAGGAGATCGAAGGCCTGGAGCTGAACGCCGGTCACTTCACCGAGCAAGCGCGCAAGAGCGCCGAAGGTCGTGACAGCGGCCACCTGAAGTCGATCGACGTATTCGGTGGCAGCTACAAGTTCACCGACAACTTCACCGCTTCCGCCTACACGTCGAACATCGAAGACGTGATGAAGAAGCACTACCTGGGCATGAACTACGTCTTCCCGATCGCGGCAGACCAGTCCCTGACCCTGGACTTCAACGGCTACAAGTCGGACATCAACAGCAAGTACGTCCAGAAAGCCGAACTGACCGGTGACGAAAACACCATCTGGAGCCTGGCGGCCACCTACGCCTTCGGCCCGCACTCGGTGACCCTGGCGCACCAGCGCAGCACCGGCAGCACCGGCTACAACTACGGCTGGTACCAGGACCGCGGTGGCGTGGGTGACGGTGGTTCGACCATCTACCTGGCCAACTCCTACTGGTCCGACTTCAACGCCGAAGACGAGCGCTCCTGGCAGCTCGCCTACGGCCTGGACTTCGGCGCCTTCGGCATGCCGGGCCTGACCTACAAGATCGCCTACGTGGCGGGTGACAACATCAACACCCACGGCTTCGGCGAAGGTAAAGAGCGCGAAATCTTCAACCAGCTGCGCTACGTCGTTCAGGACGGCCCGGCCAAGGACCTGTCGGTCAAGCTGCGTGGTTCCTGGCTGCGTACCAACAACGCGGTACAGCAGAACGGCTACAACGACGACGGCAACGAAGTCCGCGTATTCGTCGAGTACCCGATCAGCATCTTCTGATCCTGACCGAGCGTCCCGAACAGCCCCGGCTTATGCCGGGGCTGCTTCTTTGCGGTGCACCCTGGCCGATACCGGTGCGCCCGCTACCTCGCCTGTCTCCGGCGCAAAGCTGTCACTGCGCGCCATCCGCCACATCCGCGCATAGAACTCGCTTTCGATCGAGCCGCTGAGCAATTCGCCAGGCTTGAGGAATTGGTGCAGGTCGGAAAACAGGCTGATCTGGCTGGTGCTGATACGCCGCGCCAGGTGCTTGGGCTTGAGCTCCGACGGGTGCTCCAGCCCTGCGGCCGCGAGCATTTCGGCCAGGGCATGCAGCGTGTTGCGATGGAAGCTGGCCACCCGCTCGGCCTTGTCGGGTACGACCAGTGCACGCTGGCGCAGGGCGTCCTGCGTGGCGACGCCGGTCGGGCATTTGTTGGTGTGGCAGCTTTGCGACTGGATGCAGCCGATGGCGAACATGAAGCCACGGGCCGAGTTGACCCAGTCGGCGCCGATGGCCAGCACGCTGGCGATATCGAAGGCGCTGACGATCTTGCCCGCGGCGCCGATGCGGATGCTTGAGCGCAGGTTCAGGCCGACCAGGGTGTTGTGCACGAACATCAGGCCTTCGCGCATCGGCACGCCCATGTTGTCGCTGAACTCCCGAGGCGCCGCGCCGGTGCCGCCTTCCTTGCCGTCGACGACGATGAAGTCTGGGGTGATGCCGGTGACCAGCATGGCCTTGGCGATGCCCATGAACTCCCACGGGTGGCCCAGGCAGAACTTGAAGCCCACCGGCTTGCCGCCCGACAGCTCGCGCAGGCTGGCGACGAAGTGCAGCAGCTCCACCGGGGTGCGGAACGCACTGTGCGCGGCCGGCGAGATGCAGTCTTCGCCCACGCGCACACCGCGGGTGGCAGCGATTTCCGGGCTGACCTTGTGTGCCGGCAGAATCCCGCCATGGCCGGGCTTGGCGCCCTGGCTGAGCTTGATTTCGATCATCTTCACCTGCGGGCTGCGTGCCTGCTCGGCGAAGCGTTGCGCGTCGAAACCGCCGTCTTCGGTGCGGCAACCGAAGTAGCCGCTGCCGATTTCCCAGATCAGGTCGCCGCCATGCTCGCGGTGGTAAGGGCTGATGCTGCCCTCGCCGGTGTCATGGGCAAAGCGGCCAAGGCGTGCGCCCTGGTTGAGTGCGGCAATCGCGTTGGCACTGAGCGCGCCAAAACTCATGGCCGAGATGTTGAAGATCGACGCGGAGTAGGGCTGGCGGCATTGCGGCCCGCCGATGGCAATGCGCAATGATGCCGGGTCGGGTGTGGCGACCGGCAGCATCGAGTGGCTGATGAATTCGAAGCCAGGCTTGTAGGCATCGTTGAGCGTGCCGAAGGCTTTCTCGGCGCTCTCGTTCTTGGCCCGGGCATATACCAGCGAACGCTGCGAGCGGGAGAACGGCAGCTTGTCGTCGTCACCTTCGATCAGGTACTGGCGGATTTCGGGGCGGATGGTCTCGATCAGGTAGCGGATATTGCCCAGGATCGGGTAGTTGCGCCGCACCGCGTGGTGGCTTTGGCGCAGGTCGTTGAGGCCGACCAGGCTGAGCAGGGCGGTAACCACCGTCAGCGGCCAGAGCCAACTGTGCTGGGCAAGGAACGGGATACTGGCGAAGGTGAACAGCAGGCACAGGGCCAGGCAGGCATAACGGCTGGGGAGCGAGTCTTTCATGGGTCCATCGCAGGCTGGATGACGCGGCCTAGGATAGGCAAACCGCAGGTTCGGAAAACCTGGGGTTTTGGTAAAAGACTATTACCTGAACGCGGGGCTGGATCACCGAGGCAGCAGTACACTGACGCGCAAACCGCCGCCTTCACGATTGCGCAGCAGCAGTTCGCCGCCATGGCTGCTGGCGATGCGCTGGGCGATGCTCAGCCCCAGCCCATAGCCCCCGGACGCCTGGTTGCGCGAACCTTCGCCACGCACGAACGGATCGCTGATGGTGGCCAGCAGGCCCGGCGCGATGCCGGGGCCGCGGTCGTCGATATGGATGTACACGCCGGTGATGGCGGTTTCCAGGGTCACCGAAACCTCCCTGGCATAACGCAGGGCATTGACCACCAGGTTCTGCAGGCAGCGTTGCAGCAACAGGGCATCGACCCGCAGGCTGCCGCCCTTGCCGTGCACAGGCAAGGGCTCGGCACTGCTGGCAAGGTCGACGCACAGCCGCGCCACCAGCCGGTCGAGGTCGACCAGCTGGAGGTTCTGCTGTTCGCCAGCACGCAGGTAGTCGAGCACCTGGCCGATCATGTTGTCCATCTGGGTGATGTTCTGCCGCAGGCGTTCGCGCTGCTCGTCGTCTGGCAGCCGCTCCAGGCGCAGGCGCATGCGTGTCAGCGGGGTGCGCAGGTCGTGGGACACGGCAGCCAGGAAGTAGGCCTTGTCGTTGACCATGGCGATCAGGCGCTGTTGCATGGCGTTGAAGGCCAGCGCGGCCTGGCGCACTTCCTCGGGGCCGTCCAGGGCCAGTGCCGGCTGCTCGAGGTTGCTGCCCAGCCCGCGCGCCGCGTCGGCCAGGCGCCGCAACGGGCGCAGGCACAGGCGCACCGCGATCAGGCAGACCAGCAGCACGGCGACGATGCGCAGCGCATAGACCCGCAGCAGGTAGTCACTGATCAGCACCCACGCCGACTCGCCGCTCCAGCCTTGCAGTTCCTGGCCGTCGATGCTCAGCCAATGGCCGTCGGGCAACGGTACGGCGAACTGGATATGCGCCTGGGCCGTGCGCAGGCCGAACAGGCTGCGCCAGACGATCGGCTGGCCCTGTTCATCGGTCAGTTGCACCATCAGCAGGCGCACCTCCTGGGCATGGCCCAGTTCGTACTTGAGCGCCTGCTGCAGCAGCAGTTCGACGCGCCGGTGCCCGCGCCGCTGATCCTGCTGTTGCGTGGGTTCGCTTTCGGCGCAGCGCAGCTGATAGTGCACCGGCACCTGCAACTGTTCCGTGTGGCAGTCGGCCTGCGCAATCAGCGGGGCGCTGCGCGCGGCCATGAGCCGGATCGGTGCCTCGAGCACCTGGGCGAAACGCACATCGAACCAGATGCTGCTCGACATCAACTGGATCACCAGCGTGCCGCTGACCATGATCAGCAGCAGCTGGCCAAACAGCGTGCGCGGCCACAGGCGGCGGAGCCAACGCATTTCAGCCGCCTGCCTCGGCACGGGCGATGCTCAGCAGATAGCCTTCGTTGCGGATGGTCAGGATCTGGATGTCGCTGGCCGGCGCACGGCGCAGTTGCTGGCGCAGGCGGCTGATGCACATGTCCACCGAGCGGTCATCGGGGTGGTGATCGCGGCCAAACGCGCTGCGTGTCAGCTGATCGCGCGAGACCACACGGTTGTTGGCTTCCAGCAGTTCACGCAGCACCCGGTAATCGGAGCGGGGCAGGGTGAGGGTTGTGCCGTCGGGGCGGGTCAGCAGGCGCTTGACGTGATCGAGGCTGAACCCGGCGAAACGCTCGGCTGGGGCAGCGGCTGCTTCGGCCGGGGTATCCAGGCGTTGCGGGCGGCGCAGCACCGCCTTGATGCGGGCGATCAGTTCGCGCGGTTCGAATGGCTTGGCCAGGTAGTCGTCGGCGCCCACTTCCAGGCCGATGATGCGGTCCAGCGTACTGCCCTTGGCCGACAGCATGATCACCGCCAGGCCCGGCGTCGCTTGCAACTGGCGACAAAGGCTCAAGCCGTCCTCGCCAGGCAGCATCACGTCGAGCACCACCAGGTCGACCTTGCTCGCAGCCAGTTGCTCGCGCATGCCTTCACCGTCTGCTGCCGCCAGTACGGTGTAGCCGGCATCGGTAAGGTAATCACAAAGAAGTTCGCGGATCTCGTCGTCATCGTCGACAACCAGCAAGGTCGTGCTCATCGGGAAAACACCTGTTCGGGAGGGCCGGCAGCGCTCGTTACGTTCTATTACATCCCCGTACAAGCCGGGTATGGAGCCCAAAGGGCGGATCCCTAGAATCGTAACAAAAAATCATCTGCAAATACGAAGACTTCCCAAATGAATCCCAAGATCGCCATGAACGACTTCACTGCTGTTGTCCGGGGTAGTAGCCGCCAGCACCCGCTTGCCTTCTTCGTTGCCGTCGCCATCAGTGGCAGCGCCTTGGCTGCCGAAAGCCAGCCCCTGGAGCTGGAAGCCACACAGATCGAGGACAGTGCGCTGGTGTCCGCAGATGACACCGGCCAGCTCGGCTACACGGTAGAAAGCACCCGCAGCTCCACCGGCCTGAAGCTTACGCCCCGGCAGACGCCGCAGTCGGTCACCACCATCACCCGGCAGCAGATGGACGACCGCGATGTGCACTCCATCGAACAGGCGCTGGACACCACGCCAGGCGTGAGTGCCACCAAGTCCGAAGTGGGTGGGCGCACCGACTTCCGTGCCCGTGGCTACTCGATCAGCAACTGGAAGGTTGACGGCCTGCAATTTCAGGGCGGTTCCGACTTCAGCGGTGGCGGCAACGCGCTGAACATGGACCTGTACGAGCGCATCGACATCGTCCGCGGCGCCAACGGCCTGCTCGGCGGCACTGGCGACCCGTCGGCCACCGTCAACCTGATCCGCAAGGCACCGACCCGGACCTTTGGCGGCAGCGCCTACGCTACCTACGGCAGCTGGGACAAACGCCGCCTGGGCGCCGACCTCAACCTGCCGCTGTCCGAAGACGGCCGCCTGCGTTCGCGCTTGGTGATGACCCAGGGCGATTCCAACTCGTTCCGCGACAACCAGTCCGAACGCTCGCGTGCGGCCCTGGCCAACTTCGCGTTCGACATCGACGATGCCACCACGATTGGCGCCGGTTACCAGTACGAATACAACAAGGTGGTTGGCGGCGGCTGGGGCGCCAATATCCCCATCTGGTACAAGGACGGCAGCAAGACCGACCTGCCGCGCAGCACCAACGTGGTGCCGAGCTGGAGCTTTGGCGAGTACACCACCCGCACCGCCTTCGGTTCGTTGGAGCACCGCTTCGACAACGACTGGACCCTGGACCTGAAGGCCGCCCAGAGCACTGCCGAAGTGCTCAACCACCGTGGCCTGGCCAAGGTCAACTCGGCTGGCCGTGGCAGCTACGGCGGTTACTGGGACCAGGATGGCAGCGGCGCCGTGCTCAACGGCCTGCACAGCTCCAGCGACACCACCCAACAGTCGGCGCAGATCGACCTGTCCGGCCCGTTCCAGCTGTTCGGCCGTACCCACCAGGCGATGGTCGGCTACAACGACAGCCGCACCGTGGCCTGGTCGCCGCAGTACACCTGCACCATTGTCGGCAATGACCGCATCAGTGCGCCTTCGGCAGGCTGCCAGTTCCGCGCCAACAACGGTTTCCCGGTCACGGACTGGCACGACGGGGTGGACAGCGACTACGACATGATCGCCTCGCGCACCGGCTTGCACACCAAGACCACCACGCGCCTGCAGGGCATGTACGCGGCCACCCGCCTGAGCATCACCGACCCGTTGTCGGTCATCGTCGGCGTGCGCACCACCGATTATTCGGCAACCACCAACAGTGTCGCCGGCGTGCGCAGCAACCAGCAGAACAACGGCATCGTCACCCCGTACCTGGGCGCGGTGTACGACCTTAACGACACCTACTCGCTGTACGCCAGCTACACCGACATCTTCAACCCGCAGACGGCCGAGACTGAAAGCGGTACCAAGGTCGAGCCGATTCGCGGCCAGAGCTACGAGACCGGCATCAAGGGCGAATGGCTGGACGGTCGCCTGAACGCCTCGGCGGCGTATTTCCGCACCAAGCAGCAAAACAAGGCGGTGCTCGACGACGGCCTGACCACGCCGACCGGTGGTGATGCTTACAAGGCCGGCACGGGCCAGGAAACTGACGGTATCGACCTGGAAATTGCAGGTGCGCTGACGCCGAACTGGAACGTCTATGCCGGCTACACCTACCTGCACTTGCGCCGCGTCGACAGCGACGGGCGCAGTGACCCGTCGCACCTGTTCAAGGCCTCGACCACCTATCGGCTGTCTGGCCCGCTGGACCGCCTGACCCTGGGTGCGGGAGTAAAGGCGCAGACCAACATCCGCGCGATTTCCAGCCCGGCTGGGCAGCCGGTGAATGGCGTGAGTGCGGGCGCGACTGATGTGAACTGGTCCGGTTATGCGATCTGGAATGCCATGGCCAAGTACCAGCTCACGGATGACACCACGGTGAGCCTCAATGTCGACAACCTGTTCGACAAGCACTACTACACCCAGTACGGGTTCTATGCCGGGGCGATCTACGGTGACCCGCGCAACATGTCGCTGAGCGTCAGCACTGCGTTCTGATCAATGGGGGCCGCAAAGCGGCCCCTTTTGCCAGGGCAGGGGATACCCAGCAGGCTATGAACAAGCAGCGGGGGCTATAGCACAGCCTCGTCATCTGGCATGTCATCGGTAACCATTACTCGCACATGCGCGCCGCATGGGTCTTCCATGCGTAAGCCGAAGTAACGGGAGTCGTTGGCATCCCAGAATGCCTCGACCTGCGCCATGGAGGCATTGGCAAGCAGCACTTCAGCGTTGTGCTCCAGGATGATCGAGTAACGGATTTCGGCATTCATTACAGAGGCGCTCGCAATGGCGGATTGAATAAGCGGATAGGGGGTAGGTCGCGATGCCATTATGCCCACCTGCGGATTATCGATCTTCGCCGCTCGTCGCACGGCGCAGTCCATCATCGGCAAGCCCGCTGCGCTCTCAAGGCTTGCGCATCCCTTGTGGGAACCGCGCTGGTCGTGGCGACGAACCAAAGCGATGGGTCGCAAAGCGGCCCCCAAGCTCAAATCAAAGTGTGTGCCGCCGGGTGGACACAGAGTATTCAAGGCTACCTAGCCGTTTCTTGATGTATCGCCAAATTGGCGATACGGTCGAGCCATGTCTACCAAATACCGATTTCGCGAAAAGTATCGTATTGAGCTAAGGGAAAGGGATCATCTGCCCCCTCATGTGCACCTCACGGGAGGTGGGGTCGATGTGGTGATCAGTCTGGAAACTGTGACTGTTACGCAGGGCAGAGCGCCTGCCAAAGTGATGCAAGAGGCCGCGGCCAATCAGGCCGATCTTCTGAAGGAGTGGATGAAATGGCATCGATGAAACGTCCCCGCTTGCGAGCGGTTCAGCCTCGCTCGGGCGCCTGCCTCGAACTGACCTTTACCAATGGTCAACAGTTCATCCTGGATATGAGCGACGCTTTGAGGGCTTATCCGGGATTGGCACCACTGGTTGAGCGTAAAGCGTTTGACGGTGTCACGTTGGGCGATGGGGGGTGGTCTGTGGAGTGGCCGGAGCTGGATATTCAGATTGGTGCCGACACGCTATTACTGGACGCGCTCGCCCAGACTGCCCCTGATGAGAACACCCGAATCTTCATTCGCTGGCGTCTACGACACAGGATGACGCTCGACCAGGCAGCCGAAGCGCTTGGGGTGAGTGCTCGCAGCATCAGCCGCTATAGCAGTGGACGTGAAGCGGTGCCGCGTACGTTAGCGCTGGCTTGTTTAGGGTGGGAGATGTTGGAGCAGAAAGCTGCCTGATAGGAAGTCGTTTCAAGCTGAAAACAAAAAAGGCCCACCTTTCGGTGAGCCTTTTTTGATACTGCGTATGGTGCCGGCACCAGGAATCGAACCCGGGACCTACTGATTACAAGTCAGTTGCTCTACCATCTGAGCTATACCGGCAATGGGGCGTCATTATAACGATCGGTTGGCGCCTGTAAACCACTTCCTTGCGAAAGCGTGAAAATAGGCTAAGTCACCGGCCCAAAAGGATATTTTCTTACCAGCCGCGATGGATGGTGTTGACGCTCGGCTCGTTCTTTCCAGGGTTGAAGAACAGCTTGTCGTTGTCGCAGCCACGCTTGCGGCAGGGGCTGTCGACGCGCAGGGGGAGGCCGTTGTCGCCGCCCAGCTGCATGCCGGGGGTGTTCCAGTCCAGGTTGCTCGCAGGGTGTGGGGCAGGGCTGTTGGCGCAGGCGCCCAGGGTCAGGGTGAAAGCCAGCAGGGCAAGGGATTTGGCTTGGGTCACGATGGTTTAGTCCGTTAGTCCATTGTCGATTCTGGCGCAACGCCAGACGGTCGCAGGGCTGGCGGGCAGCGTGCGACGTTGCTTTTTAATGATTTGGGGGGCGGATGATACACCGTCGGGCCTCTTCGCGGGTGAACCCGTTTCTACAGGGACCGTGGTGATTTTGTGAGGGAATTCTGAACTTGAGATCCAATGCTTCAGGATTGGGGGGTTGGGAATTATCCTACGCGGCTAGTCGACCCTTCTCTGTTGGCGGGGAAGTGGCCCAGGGATAACGTTCCTGGGTTGCCAATTCCTGGTGACCGGGTGTGAGAAACCCGACAAGGAGCTATTTCGGCTAGTCAGTTATGGCGGTCGTACGCGGGCAGACTTCGGTCTGGCCGAGCTTTGTAGCTCCCTCGGTTTTCTCACCCCGTGTACGACTGCCACCTGAACCCGTGAGAAAGGTCCATGTGGTGGTTCTATTCAAGGAGCTGCTGTCATGAAAAAATCGTACTTGATCCACCCTATGTATTAATCCAACCCCCTTTGCGGCCGACTCGGCATTGACCCTGTTCCAGCATGCGGTAGCGAGCGTGCGCGATGAAGAGGGGCAGGCGCATGAGTGATGCCGCTAATACCATCGTCACGGCAGGTGTAGAGACCTTCCTGGAAGCAGGAAACCCGACTGTGGACCTGCTACGCGTGCAACCGGGTATCCCGATCGACCATGCCTAGGAGCATGTGTCGGTGTTGCTCGGCTATATCAAGCACCTTGTGCGCGAGGGGGATATGGAAGATGACCATAAGCTGTTGGGCGCTGCCGACTATCTGCTGGCCCTGGCCAAGGCGCTGATGAACGATATCGAGATTGCCAAGAACAAGGTGCATTGATTCGGCGGCCCTTTCGCGTGCAAGCCCGCCTCCACAAAGGGGGCCATTTGCCTAATCGAAAATTTGTTTATGCACAAGAGGCATTGCCGCCTTGCGCGAAAGGCATGCCGCTTCTCGATACCGCCGGTCTTTGCGCAAATACCTGTTTTTACTGGGCTTGAGGCCCATGCTGGAATAAGCCAATCGCTTGAAATAGCGCTTGGCTCCATCCACTCATCAAAAGCTTGTTCACAGAGTTATCCACAGGTTGTGCTGCGGCTAACGGTCACGTTCGGCGATCAGCAACAGGTTGCGTGGCGTGAGCGGGTAATCGCAGAAAGTGCCCACGCGAACGAGGTAGCCCTGTTCTTCGAGGAACAGGGCGCGGTCGAGCACCAGCCATAGCTCCAGTGGGCGGCGGAACAGGTTGCGCAGGCGTTCGAGGTTGCGTACCTCGGCCAGGCGCTGCCAGCCGGCGGCCTCCAGCGCAGCCCAGTCCGGGTTGCCGCTCAGCTCGACCTGGCGCAGGTCGGCCAACTCACGGCAGTACTGCTCGAAAGGCTTGTCCAGCCAGGCGACAGGCAGGGAAGGGGTGGACAGGTATTCGTCGCATTGGCGCTGTTCACGCTGCAGCAGGTCGAAGCCCAGGCGGCGGGCCATGGAGCAATCGCGCTGATGGCGCACACGGGCGCTGGCGGTGACGGCTTCGTTCAGCGGCAAGCCCAGGTCGATCAAGCTCAACTGCAGTGGCGAGTTCTGCGCGGCTGTGGATAACGGCTGATAGTGCTCGCCCGGGATGCGGTTGTAGCAGCAAGGGGCCACGGCCAGGTGGCGGCAGCCTTGCTGGCTGGCCTGGCGCAGCAGGTGCATGTGCAGTTCGCCGCAGGCATGCAGGGCGACCACGCTTTTCTCGTGGTTCAGGTGCTGGGTGCTGCCGGCAGCCATCACGTCCTGCTGGACGTGGGTCGCGGGCAGGTGATGGTGATCGCTCAGGGCCTGGCCGGCGGCGACCAGCTCAGGGTTGTACTCCAGGCAGGTCAGCTGCTGGCCGGGTTGCAGCAGGCGGCGGCCGAGGTGGCCTTTGCCGGAGCACCAGTCGAGCCAGTGGCGAGTGTGTTCGCGAAAGCCCAGGCGGCGGCTGAAGGCTTCGATCTGCTGCCATTTGCGGCCGGGCACGGCGACATCAAGGCGGTGGCCAGCGGCGGGCAGGCCGGTATCGGGGAGCTCGCCCAGGGCTGACAGTTGCCCGGCTTGTGCGGCCAGTTGCGGGAACGGGGCCGGCAGGCCGTGCGGGTTGATGTCGGCGTCGGCGTCGGCCAGTGAGCATTGGCGCAGGTGGGCGGCGAGTTCGGGGTATTTGCCTTCCCAGTCCAGGTGTAGGGCAGTGAAGGGGCGGGGTTTCCACAGCGGTTGGTGCTCGGTCAGGAACTGGTCGAGGGCCAGGAAGCGGTTGCTCAGGTGGTGGCTGTAGAGGTAGGTGGACATGGGTAGGGTTTGAGATGTGTGGTGTTTTTCAAAGCCCTATCGCGGGTAAACCCGCTCCTACAGGGGTACGTATCCTGTAGGGGCGGGTTTACCGGCGAAGACGGCAGTGAAGGTTTAACGGCCCTGGCAGGCGTCCACGCGCAACCAGCGCTCCAGCAGCTTGAAGCCTTGCACCAGCACGAACGAGATTACCAGGTAGAACACCCCGGCAGCGAAGAAGATCTCCACCGGCAGGTAGGTCCGGGCAATGATGGTACGGGCCATGCCGGTCAGTTCCAGCAGGGTCACGGTACTGGCCAGGGCGCTGGCCTTGAGCATCAGGATCACTTCGTTGCTGTACGCCGGCAGGCCGATGCGCGAGGCGCGCGGCAGCATGATGTAGAACAGCGTCTTGCCCCGCGACATGCCCAGCGCCCGTGCCGCCTCGATCTCACCCTTGGGGATCGACTGCAGCGCACCGCGCAGGATCTCGGCAATGTAGGCGGCGGTGTGCAGGGTCATGGTCAGCACCGTGCACCAGAACGGATCGCGCAGGTACGGCCACAGCGAGCTGGAACGCACTGCGTCGAACTGCGCCAGGCCGTAGTAGACCAGGAACAGCTGCACCAGCAGTGGCGTGCCACGGAAGAAGAAGATGTAGCTGAACGGCACGGCGCGCACGTACCAGTGGCGCGAGGAGCGGGCGATGCCCAGCGGGATGGCCAGGATCAACCCGGCAACCACGGCGATGGCCACCAGCTCCAGGGTCAGGGTCGCGCCCTGGGCCAGGCGCGGCAGCCACTTGATGATGACTTCCCAATTCATTATTCAGCCCTCGCAAAGCCGCGAGCGGCGCGTTTTTCCATGAAGTGCATGCCGGTCATGGCGACGATGGTCAGGCTCAGGTAGATGCAGGCGGCAACCATGTAGAAGGTGAACGGCTCTTTGGTCACGGTCACGCCGATCTGCGCGTGACGCATGATTTCTTCCAGGCCGATCACCGACACCAGCGCGGTGTCCTTCATCAGGATCATGAACAAGTTGCCCAGGCCCGGCAGGGCAATGCGCCACATCTGCGGCAGGATGATCCGCGACAGGATGCGGCCCTTGGACAAGCCCAGTGCCAGGCCGGCCTCACGGTGGCCCTTGGGGATTGCCAGGATCGCGCCGCGGAACACTTCAGTGGCGTAGGCGCCGAAGCACAGGCCCAAGGCGATGACACCCGCGGCAAAGGCGCTGAGCTCAAGGCCGGGCATGTTCAGGGCTTCGCCGAGGCTGCTCATCAGGCCGACGGTGCCGAAGTAGATAAGCAGGACCCAGAGCAGCTCGGGCACGCCGCGTACCAGGGTCGAGTAGAAACCGCCAAGCCACTGCAGTGGCTTGACCGAAGAAGTCTTGGCCAGGGCGCCGAGCAGGCCCAGCACCAGGCCTAGCAGCAGGGCGCAGAGCGCCAGTTTTACGGTCATCAGGGTGCCGGCCATCATGGCCGGACCGAATCCGTGCAGGTCGATATTCATGGGCAGGTCATTTTAGGGACTTGCGCGCCCCGTGGGCGCGCAGGTCGGGGCGGATCATTCGATGCTGAATGGGAAGTACTTGTCGTTGATCTTCTTGTACGTACCGTCAGCCTTGATTTCTGCCAGGGCGGCGTTCAGCTTTTCGCGCAGCGGGTCGCCCTTGCGCACGGCGATGCCGATCTTGTCGCTGTCGACCACAGGCTCGCCCTTGAACTCGAAGTTCATGCCGTCCTTGCTCTTGAGCCACTCGTACTGCACGTACTTGTCGGCCAGGATGCCGTCGATGCGGCCGGAGACCAGGTCCAGGTAGGCGTTCTCCTGGGTGTCGTACAGTTTGATCTCTACGTCGTTGCCGTAGTTGTCTTCCAGCCAGGTGCCGGCCAGGGTGGCGCGCTGGGTGCCGATCACCTTGCCCTTGAGCGAAGCCTTGTCGGTCTTGAAGTCGACATTTTTCGGCGCGATGAACTGCAGCTTGTTGGAGTAGTACGGGTCGGTGAAGTCGACGGCCTGCTTGCGCTCGTCGGTGATCGACAGCGACGACACCAGGAAGTCGAACTTCTTGGCGTTCAGGGCCGGTATGATGCCGTCCCAGTCGGAGGTGACCACCGAGCACTCGACCTTCATCTTGGCGCACAGGGCGTCGCCGATGTCCTTGTCGAAGCCGACGACGTTACCGCTGGCATCCTTGTTGTTGAACGGTGGGTAGGCGGCTTCGATACCCATGCGCAGTTTTTCCGCGGCCATGGCGTTTGCCGACATCACCAGCGTGGCAGCAGCTGCCAGGAGGAACTTCTTGTAAGTGTGCATGTATTGCTCCGTTAGCGGTGGCTGGACATGAATTGCTTGCAACGCGCCGAGGTCGGGTTCTCGAAGACCTGCTGCGGCGATCCTTGCTCTTCAACCAGGCCCTGGTGCAGGAAGACGACTTCACTGGACACCTGGCGGGCAAAGTTCATCTCGTGCGTCACCAGCAGCATGGTACGGCCTTCTTCGGCCAGTGCGCGGATAACGTTAAGCACTTCCTGGACCATTTCCGGATCGAGCGCCGAGGTCGGCTCGTCGAACAGGATGACCTTGGGCTTCATGGCCAGGGTGCGGGCGATGGCAGCACGTTGCTGCTGGCCACCGGAAAGCTGGGCGGGGTAGCTGTGGCGCTTGTCGTAGATGCCGACCTTATTCAGCAGCGCTTCGGCGGCTTCGATGGCCTCGGCCTTGCTCTGGCCGAGCACGCGGCGTGGTGCCTCGATGATGTTGTCGAGGATCGACATGTGTGGCCACAGGTTGAAGTTCTGGAAGACGAAGCCGATCTCGCTGCGCAGGCGGTTGATCTGGCGGTTGTCGGCGGCGATCAGGTCGCCGTTCTTGGCGGCCTTGAGCTTTAGGCTCTCGCCAGCAACGAGGATTTCGCCCTGGTGGGGGTTTTCCAGCAGGTTGATGCAGCGCAGCAAAGTGGACTTGCCGGAGCCGGACGACCCCAGGATGGAGATCACGTCACCGTCGCGCGCGGTCAGCGAAATGCCCTTGAGAATTTCCTGCTCGCCGTAGCGTTTGTGCAGATTGCGGATTTCCAGCGCGGGCGTGGCCTGGGCCATGTGCGGTCCTCATGTGATCGGGTGCGTTCCCAGCTGTTGGCGGCCTTCCTGGCGAGCGCCACGCTAGCATAGCGGCAATATGACGGCCAACAGGGTCGCAGGGGGCTCAAGGCGTTGCCGGGGCAGTTTGTCGCATCGTTGCAGTGCAACGTCGCGCCGATGTCCGCAAAGGGTCTCGCCCAGCTCCATAGCCTTGATGAAAAAAGGCGCGATGGTGCCAGTTTTGGCCGGCACTGGGAAGCTGTTTTAGACCATTCGCGGGTCTGGCCCGCGGCTGTGGGTGCGACTTCGGCCTGTTGATCCGGGGGTGGAGGGTTGTACCCTTGGGTTGCACTTTTGTGGCTTGCGCTGGTGCAAAGGTGTTACCGGGGAGCACCTTTGGTGCGTTTGTAAGTGGGTATTTCAGTAATCCGGAAGTGGCAGGGGGATTTGGCGACCTTTCGGTCAAGGGTTGGCCGAATGGCCTGCAACCCGCGCCGTTTGAAGGTTGGGCTATCCATCTGACGAATGTACTTGGCACATGGCGCGCTTATTGCCAGTAGGAATCCGCCGATTGCAGCGACGCCTAGGTCAACCCCAGGTGCGCTCTGTTCCCGCAGTCGGAGTGGTCCACTCCTTACAAAGGTAGTTTTAATGAGCGGTAACAATTCCAATGACCTCGCTCAGGGGCTCAAACAACGGCATGTCACCATGCTGTCCATTGCTGGCGTCATCGGCGCCGGTCTGTTCGTGGGTTCCGGCCATGCCATCGCAGCTGCCGGCCCGGCCGTGCTGCTGGCCTACGCCGCCGCTGGTACCTTGGTCGTACTGGTGATGCGCATGCTTGGCGAAATGGCGATCGCCTCGCCGGATACGGGCTCGTTCTCTACTTATGCCGACCGCGCCATTGGCCGCTGGGCCGGTTTCACCATTGGCTGGTTGTACTGGTGGTTCTGGGTGCTGGTGATTCCGCTGGAAGCCAACGCCGCTGCGGCCATTCTCCACGCCTGGTTCCCGTCCGTGGACCTGTGGGCCTTCTCCCTCCTTATTACCCTGGCGCTGACCCTGACCAACCTGTGCAGCGTCAAGAACTACGGTGAGTTCGAGTTCTGGTTCGCCCTGCTCAAGGTGCTGGCGATCATCGGCTTCATCGTTGTCGGTTGCATCGCCATGTTCGGCTTTGTGCCTAGCAGCCAGGTGAGCGGCGCTGCGCACCTGTTCGATACCCAGGGCTTCATGCCTAACGGCTTGGGTGCGGTGCTGGCGGCCATGCTGACCACCATGTTCTCGTTCATGGGTACCGAAATCGTCACCATTGCGGCTGCCGAATCGAAAGACCCGGGCAAGCAGATCAGCCGTGCTACCAACTCGGTGATCTGGCGGATCTGCCTGTTCTACCTGGTGTCGATCTTCCTGGTCGTGGCCCTGGTGCCGTGGAACGACCCGGCCCTGGCCGAAGTCGGTTCCTACCAGACCGTGCTGAGCCGCATCGGCGTGCCGAACGCCAAGCTGATCGTCGACATCGTGGTACTGGTTGCCGTGACCAGCTGCCTGAACTCGGCGCTGTACACCTCGTCGCGCATGCTGTTCTCGCTGAGCAAGCGTGGCGACGCCCCGGCCATCGCCCAGCGCACCACCAAGGCGGCTACCCCGCATGTGGCTGTGCTGCTGTCGACCGCTGCCGCGTTCCTCTGCGTGTTCGCCAACTACGTGGCTCCGGCCCAGGTGTTCGAGTTCCTGCTGGCCAGCTCCGGCGCCATCGCGCTGCTGGTGTACCTGGTGATTGCCGTGTCGCAGCTGCGCATGCGCAGCCAGCGTGAAGCGCGTGGCGAGAAAATCGACTTCAAGATGTGGCTGTTCCCGGGCCTGACCTGGGCGACCATCGCCTTCATCGTCGCCGTGCTGGCAGTGATGGCGCTGCGTGAGGATCACCGTGCCGAGATCATCGCGACTGCGCTGCTGAGCATTGGTGTGGTGGCGGCGGGCTTGCTGGTGCACCGCAAGCGTGAAGCTGCCGGGCGGGTGGCGCTGGACAACTGATCCGCGCTGCTTGAAATGAAAAGGCCGCGTCCTGCACAGGACGCGGCCTTTTTTGTTGCCTGTGCGGGCCTGTCAGCCAAACTGCTTCTGCTGTTGCTGCTGCTTGGCCACCAGCTCGGAAGCGGCGATATAGGCTTCCTGGAATTCATCGCTCTCCAGCCAGGCCATGGTGGTGTCTTCATCGGCGCCGTCGAGCCAGGTACGGTAGGCGTTGAACACCAGCACGATGTAGTCGGTGGCGTGTTCTTCCTTGTGGCCCTTGAGTACCAGGGCCAGCAGCGGGTCGACCAGGAACACCGAGATCATCGCCACCAGGCCGGTTTCCTGGGCGGCCTTCATCTTGTCGAACAGCTCTTTGTAGCTGTCGGTCTCCATGGCCTTGTTGAACACCTGCTCGATGCTCGCGCTGTCACCGGCGCTGGCCTTGACCGCCTGGCCGCTGCGCACCATGCGGTTCTGCTTGGCTTTGCTGGCGGCGCGTTTGGCGCGTTTCTGTTGCTTGGTTGGGGTGGCCATGGGGTGAATCCTTGGGGTGTTCGGAAATTGCGCGTATTGAAGCGCAGCAGCCCGGGCGATTCAACTGGCGAGCGGTGTCGGCTCGTCCTCCTCGAACCCGCGCGATGCACGGCCGACCAGTAGTTCATCCGGCGCATGCGCCACGCGGTGGTCCTTGCCCGGGTAATCCAGCGAATGCAGGAAATGCCGGATGCAGTTGATCCGCGCGCGCTTCTTGTCATCCGACTTGATCACCGTCCATGGCGCATCGGCAGTATCGGTATGGAAGAACATCGCCTCCTTGGCTGCTGTGTAGTCCTCCCACTTGTCCAGCGACTTGATGTCGATGGGCGACAGCTTCCAGTGCTTGAGCGGGTCGTCCCGGCGCGAGATGAAGCGGCGCAGTTGCTCTTCACGGTTCACCGAGAACCAGTACTTGAACAGCAGGATGCCGCTGTTGCACAGCATCCGCTCCAGGTCCGGTGCCTGGCGCATGAATTCCAGGTACTGCAGCGGCGAGCAGAACTCCATCACCTTCTCGACCCCGGCGCGGTTGTACCAGGAGCGGTCGAAGAAGACCATTTCACCCGCCGTGGGCAGGTGCTGGATGTAACGCTGGAAATACCACTGCCCCAGCTCCTGCTGGGAAGGCTTCTCCAGCGCGACGATCCGTGCGCCGCGTGGGTTCAGGTGCTCCATGAAGCGCTTGATCGTGCCACCTTTGCCCGCCGCGTCACGCCCCTCGAACAGGATCACCACGCGCTGGCCGGTTTCCTTGACCCAGCTTTGTACCTTCAGCAGCTCGATCTGCAGCGCATGCTTGGCCTTTTCGTAATCCTGGCGGCGCAGGCGGGTGCGGTACGGGTAGCTGGCTGGCAGGCGCGCCGAGGTGCTGTCTTCATTACTGCCTTTCGGAGCACTGGCCACTTCAAGCGCGGCCGGGGCCTGGCTGACCTGGGTGATGGTGGGCTCGGGTTTGCGTTGGCGAGGGCGGCGCGTGCGAGGTGCGGCAGGGGCGGGGGAAGAGGATTCGCCGGGGGCGGGGAGCAGGAGGGTGGCTTCTTCGCTCATGGAGGTCCTTGCGAGGTTGGGTCGAATGTCCACCTGCAATTTTGAGACTGGGCGATAGAGGGCTTGTTGATACCGGTCAACGGCAGAGAGGGGGCAGGGCAGTAAATCCAAGACAACAAAAAACCCGCACTAGGCGGGTTTCTTGCTGTCGCTTCGGGTAACTTTGCAACCACCAGAAGCTTGAAGGTGGTGCCCAGAGACGGAGTCGAACCGCCGACACGAGGATTTTCAATCCTCTGCTCTACCGACTGAGCTATCTGGGCGACGAGGTGAATTAAATAGATTTTCTGACGGCCCGTCAACGACTTTTTGAAAAAATTTTAAATTAATTCCGTCGCTTACGATTCGTGGGGTCATTCAGAGGGTGGAACGTAGCCTTCCGCCTGGGCGTATTCCTCGCCAGCGAAAAACTTGTCCATCTCGCCCTGGAGGAACTTGCGGTCCTCGCCGTTCATCATGTTCAGGCGCTTTTCGTTGATCAGCATGGTCTGGTGTTTTTTCCAGTCTTCCCAGGCTTTCTCCGAGATGTGGTCGAAGATGTCCTGGCCCTTGGCGCCAGGGTAGGGCGGACGAGCCAGGCCTGGGAGTTCTTCTTTGTACTTGCGGCACATCACGGTGCGGGTCATCGGGCTTCTCCTGCAATCAGTTCGTCGGCCGCGCGTTTGAGCAGCTTCTTGACCGGGGCGGCGAGGCCCAGGCGCGGCGGGGTGGCGAGGTTATACCAGAGCCAGTCGGCATCGGCCACGTGCTGGCCGACCGGGTCGACACGTACCAGCCAGGGCTCGATCGCCAGCTGGAAGTGGCTGAAGGTATGGGTCAGGCCGTCCAGTGCGCGGCTTTCGGCCAGGCGCAGGCCATGCTGGTAGGCGAGGTCGTCGAGCTGGGCGATGTCGTCCAGCTCCGGCAGGCTCCACAAGCCGCCCCACAGGCCGCTGGATGGGCGCCGGTAAAGCAGGATGGCGCCTTCGTGGTTGGCCAGCAGCGGCATCAGCGTGCGCCGTTGTGGCAGTGCCTTACGTGGCTTGGGCTCGGGGTAGCGGGTTTCTTCGCCGTGCAAGTGCGCTTCGCAGCCGCGCTGCAACGGGCAGATCAGGCAGCTGGGCTTGCTGCGCGTACACAGCGTCGCGCCCATGTCCATCATCGCCTGGGTGTAGTGGTTGGCGCGCTGCTGCGGAGTAAAGCGCTCGGCCGTGGCCCACAGCTGGTTGGCCACCTTCGGCTCGCCGGGGTAGCCGGCCTGGGCGGTGTAGCGGGCCAGCACGCGCTTGACGTTGCCATCGAGAATCGGTGCACGGATGCCCATGCTGATGCTGGCGATGGCACCAGCCGTGGAGCGGCCGATGCCGGGCAGCTCGGTGAGCTGCTCGACGCTGCGCGGGAATTCGCCACCATGCTGCTCGACGACGATCTTCGCCGCCTTCTGCAGGTTGCGTGCGCGGGTGTAGTAGCCAAGGCCAGTCCACAGGTGCAGCACTTCGTCCTCCGGCGCTGCAGCCAGGGCCTGCACGGTTGGCAGGGCCTGCATGAAGCGGTCGAAGTAGTTGAGCACGGTGCTGACCTGGGTCTGCTGCAGCATGATTTCCGACACCCACACGCGGTATGGGTTGATGCCCTGTTGCCAGGGCAGGTCGTGGCGACCGTGCTGGTCGTACCAGTCCAGCACGGCGCTGGAGAACTGCGTGGGGGTCATCGCTTGAACAGCCCCTTGAGCGCGTCTTTCAGTTCTGGGTTCACTTTGTCTCCGAGCTTTTCATCGATCTTGTCTTGCAGGCGGTTGCCAGCCAGTTTGGCCGCGACCTTGCCCAGGCCGTCCTGGTCCAGGCGGCAGGCCTTGGCACCGAGCTCCAGCGGGCCACGGCAGCGCAGCGGCACTTCAACGCCCACGAAGCGTTCGTTGACCTGGCAGGCCGGGTCGGGCATGGCGCGCTGGTCACCTTCGACGATCACGCCGATGTTGTAGTCCATGCCCAGCACACGCAGGTCGAGGTCGCCATGGCCGTTGACGGTCAGGCCCGGGATTCGTGCCTTGAGGTCCGGGTTGCTGGCCACGCCGTTACGAATCACCAGGCTGCCGCGCAGTTCTTCGAACGGGGTGTCCTTACCGCGTGGCTCGCCGCTCAGTGCCTTGCGGTTGAGGGTGGCGATGGCCTGGCAGAGTTGCTGTTCGAGGTTGGCGTTGACCAGCACGCCATCGTTGATGGTGAAGTTTGCGCTGCCATTGAGGGTATCGACCAGTGCCTTCTGGCTGTTGCCGGTGGCGGTCAGATCACTGGTCAGGGTCAGCAGGCCTTTGACAGGAGGCGTCTGCTCCTTGCCTTCAGCCTTGATGAAGTGCTCGACCGGCACCCGATTGATTTTGCTGTTGATACCGAGCTGTGGCACGGCCGGGCGCACGTCGACATTGCCTTTGGCTTCGAAGGTGCCGTTGTAGAGGCCGCCACGCAGGGTCTGCAAGGTCAGCAGCCCACCCTGGCCGGTGGCCTGCAGCTGAGCGTCGCTGATCGGCAGCTTGTCCAGGGTCAGCGAGCCAAAGGCCAGGTCAGCCTGCAGGTCGAGTGCGCGCAGGCGGTCCACCGGCAGCAGCTTGTCGTCGCTCCAGGCCACCTGGGTCGGGGCGTTTGGCAGCGGTGAGCTGCCGGCACCGGCCACCGCAGTGGCTTCCTGCTGCTGGACCTCGGCCTGGCGTGCGACAGTGGCACCCTTGGCCTCTTCGCTTTTGGCCGCCATGTAGCGATCGGCGTCGAACTTGTCGCCTTTGAGCTGCAGGCGCAGGGCCTGCTTGGCGAAGTCCTCGATGGCTACGCGGCCAGTGAAGGTGGTGTCGTCCAGCTTCACGGCCAGGTCGGCCAGGCTCAGGCTGGTCGGCGTGCCTTGCAGGCGCGTGACCAGCTCCAGCTTGCCGAAGGCTGCCGGGTCGTTGGTGGCCGGCAGCGGGTGGCCGATGCCGTCAAGGAAGGTGCGCAGGTTGAACTGGGCAATAGACAGGCCGCCGCTCAGTTGCGGTGCCTTGTCCAGGTCACGCAGGTTCAGCTCACCGAGGGCGCGCAGCTGGTTGGCCGAAACTTTCAGGCCGCTCCACGAGGCCACGTTGGCGCCCATGTCGACCAGCAACTGGCCTTGGGCGCCGAAGGTGACGGTCTTGCCAGCGGTAGGTTCGCCCGAGGTTTCGCCGGTCAGGCGCAGGTCTTCGAAGTTGTAGCGCTTGAGCTTGCGATCGAAGCGCAGCTCGCCGGCAAGCTCGGTGCGGGCCTTGATCGCCGGCTGGCTGGCGCTGAGGAAGGCGCTGGCCTTGAGGGCGATATTGCTGCCCTCGTGGACCGGGCCGGTGCTCAGCTGGATGCTTTCGGCGCTGTAGCTCTGGCCGCTCTTGGCATCGTTGTAGTAAACCCGGGCGTTGTTCACGGTCAGGCTGTCGATGTCGAGCTTCACCGCGCGCTCACTGCTGCTTTCAGCAGGTTTCGCGGGTTGTTCGGCAGCTGGCTGGGCTGGCGCATTGGCAGTGCCGTCGGTTGCCGCCGGCAGCGGCTTGCCGATGTCTTCCCAGTTGCCGTGGCCGTTTTCGTCACGCGCCAGGGTCAGGTTGAGGCCCTCGACGCGCACATCGCTCATTTGCACTTCGCGGCGCAGCAATGGCAGCACGCGCACGGAGAGGCCGAGCATCTGCAGGTCAGCGAATGGTTCCTTGGGTTGGGTCAGGGTGGCGATGCTGGCTTCGTGCAACTCCAGGCCCAGCCAGGGGAACAGGCTCCAGCCGATGTCGCCATTGAGGGTCAGCTCGACATGGGCCTTGTCGCGCGCCAACTGGCGGATCTCGTCTTTGTAGTCGTTGGGATCGAAGAGGTGGGTCAGGGCGAAGCCCAGCGCCACGATGATCAGCAGCAACCCGAGAAGCCCCAGTCCCAGGATTTTGCCGAACGCTTTCATGGGCGAGTCCTTGTAGTCCGTAGTGTGAATTCCGAACGGCTGAGTATAGCGCCGCAGGGGTGGGCCCTGCGTATTCGACTAGCGATGCAGGGTATTTCCGATGTTTGCGGGATTCGACAGCGGTGGGTTTGTCAGTTCCTTCGCCGCTGGATTCTTTGAAATACCGATTCAGCCACGCAGAAAATAACGATATCAGATTGCTTTCATGTCATCTGCGAACTGGTACCCTTGTGCCGCTTTGCGGAGCGGCCGCGACCCATTGTCGCGGGCCGTTACCTACGGAAAAGGCCAGTTCGCCCTGCGTGCGAGAACAAGAGCCCGGGATGCCATCCGCCAGCACCGTCTACCTACAAAAGGATTGAATCCATGAGCAGTACCATCACGGCAGGGGGGCTGGCCAGCGCGCCGAGCTTCCTGTCGAAGGAGCGCATCATCGCCCGCCCGGGCTTCAACCGCTGGCTGGTCCCGCCAGCCGCCCTGGCCATCCACCTGTGTATCGGCATGGCCTACGGCTTTTCGGTGTTCTGGCTGCCACTGTCGCAAGCCATCGGCATCACCGCGCCTGTTGCCTGTTCGGCAGACATGGGCTTCATCGCCCGTATGTTCAGCGCCGAATGCGACTGGCCGATCTCGATGCTGAGCTGGATCTACACCCTGTTCTTCGTCTTCCTCGGCTGCTCGGCAGCGGTGCTGGGCGGCTGGCTAGAACATGCCGGCCCGCGCAAGGCCGGCCTGGTATCGGCATTGTGCTGGTGCGGCGGCATGCTGATCTCGGCGATCGGCGTGAAGACCCACCAGCTGTGGCTGATGTGGCTGGGGTCCGGAGTGATTGGCGGTATCGGCCTGGGCCTGGGCTACATCTCGCCAGTCTCGACGCTGATCAAGTGGTTCCCGGACAAACGCGGCATGGCCACCGGCATGGCGATCATGGGCTTCGGTGGTGGCGCGATGGTTGGCGCACCGCTGGCCACCGCGCTGATGGGCCATTTTGGCAACGAGCATGAAGTGGGCGTATGGCAGAGCTTCGTCGCCATGGCCGCAATCTACTTCGTGTTCATGACGGCCGGCGCCCTGGCTTACCGCGTGCCGCCGACCGGCTGGAAGCCTGAAGGCTGGACCGCACCGGCGAAAAAAGCCGGCAATGGCATGGTCACCGACCGCCATGTGCACGTCAGCGTCGCCTGGAAAACCCCGCAGTTCGCCCTGGTGTGGCTGGTGCTGTGCCTGAACGTTTCCGCCGGTATCGGCATCCTCGGCATGGCCTCGCCACTGCTGCAGGAAGTGTTCGCCGGCAAGTTGCTGGGCAACGAGCTGAGCTTCAGCGAGCTGAACGCCGCGCAACTGGCGCAGATTGCCGCCATCGCCGCCGGCTTCACCGGCCTGCTGAGCCTGTTCAACATCGGTGGCCGCTTCTTCTGGGCGTCGTTCTCCGACTACATCGGCCGCAAGAACACCTACTTCGCCTTCTTCGCCCTGGGCGTCGGCCTCTACAGCCTGGTGCCGAACATGGGCCACCTGGGCAACGTGGCGCTGTTCGTGGCGGCGTTCTGCATCATCCTGTCGATGTACGGCGGTGGCTTCTCCACCGTGCCGGCCTACCTGGCCGACCTGTTCGGTACGCAGATGGTCGGTGCCATTCATGGCCGGCTGCTGACCGCCTGGGCTGCAGCGGGCGTGCTGGGCCCGGTGCTGATCACCTACCTGCGCGAGTACCAACTGGCGGCGGGGGTAGAGCGTGCAGCCGCCTACGACATGACCCTGTACATCCTCGCCGGCCTGCTGGTGCTGGGCTTTATCTGCAACATGCTGATCCGCCCGGTGGCCGACAAGCACTTCATGACCGATGCCGAACTGGCTGCCGAGCGTGCGCTGAGCCACGACAAAGGCGCTGACGGTGCGCGTTCGCTTGAATGGCACGCCGCGCCGGGCAGCCTGCCGCTGGTGCTGCTGGCCTGGGCTGTGGTGGTCGTGCCGCTGGCCTGGGGGGTGTGGATCACCCTGCAGAAGACCGCTGTCCTGTTCCAGTGATGTAGCCGTCTGGGGGTTGCCTGGCAGCCCCCATGATGCGGTTGTATAGACCTGTAGGGCTGTCCGGCCCCGCAATTCCTTGCTTTGCCATATGTCATCCGCGTTTCAAGCGGGCGCGTTCTGGGCCTATAATGAAACCCTTTTCGCCCAATGATTTTGCGGAGCTGGTGATGGTCGAACGTAAGGCTTCCGTCGAGCGCAATACCCTGGAAACCCAGGTCAAGTGCTCGATCAACCTCGATGGCAGTGGCAAGGCCCGATTCGATATCGGTGTGCCTTTCCTTGAACACATGCTGGACCAGATTGCCCGTCATGGGCTGATCGATCTGGATATCGAGTGCAAGGGTGACCTGCATATCGACGATCACCATACCGTCGAAGACGTCGGTATCACCCTGGGCATGGCATTCGCCCAGGCCATCGGCGACAAGAAAGGCATCTTCCGCTACGGCCATGCCTACGTGCCGCTGGACGAAGCGCTGTCGCGCGTGGTCATCGACTTCTCTGGCCGCCCAGGCCTGCAGATGCATGTGCCCTACACCCGCGCCACTGTGGGGGGCTTCGATGTCGACCTGTTCCAGGAGTTCTTCCAGGGCTTCGTCAACCACGCCCTGGTGACCCTGCACATCGACAACCTGCGTGGCCACAACACCCACCACCAGATCGAAACCGTGTTCAAGGCATTCGGCCGCGCCCTGCGCATGGCCGTTACCCTCGACGAGCGCATGGCTGGGCAGATGCCGTCCACCAAAGGGTGCCTGTAAATGCAGACGGTAGCCGTAATCGACTATGGCATGGGCAACCTGCACTCGGTGGCCAAGGCGCTTGAGCACGTCGGCGCCGGCAAGGTGCTGGTCACCAGCGACGCCGCGGTAATCCGCGAGGCTGACCGCGTGGTGTTCCCCGGCGTGGGTGCGATTCGTGACTGCATGGCTGAAATCCGCCGCCTGGGCTTCGACAGCCTGGTGCGTGAAGTGAGCCAGGACCGCCCATTCCTCGGTATCTGCGTCGGCATGCAGGCGCTGCTCGACCATAGCGAAGAGAACGACGGTGTCGACTGCATCGGCCTGTTCCCTGGCCAGGTACGCTTCTTCGGCAAAGACCTGAAAGAAGACGGCGAGCACCTGAAGGTGCCGCACATGGGCTGGAACGAAGTCAGCCAGACCATCGACCACCCGCTGTGGCACGACATTTCCGACCGTGCGCGGTTCTACTTCGTGCACAGCTACTACATCAATGCCGGCAAGCCGGGCCAGGTGGTCGGCCGTGGCCACTATGGCGTCGACTTCGCCGCCGCGCTGGCCGATGGCTCGCGCTTTGCCGTGCAGTTCCACCCGGAGAAGAGCCATACCCATGGCCTGCAGTTGCTGCAGAACTTCGTCGCCTGGGACGGGCGCTGGTAAATGAGCCGTTCGAAGACCAAGGCCCCGGTCATCACCCTGGCCCCCGAAGAGGAACGCGAAGCGCTCGACACGCTCAAGCGCTTTCTCGAAGACCGCTTCGAGTTGCAGCTCGGGTCGTTCGAGGTGGCCGAGGTCCTCGAGCTGTTCAGCAAAGAAATTGCACCCCATTACTACAACAGGGCGATTGCCGATGTTCAGCTGCACCTCAAGGAGCGGTTCGAGAGCATCGAAAGCGATCTGTGGGCACTCGAAAAGCCCTGAACCCCCAAGAACAGACAGGTTCCCAAGATGCTGATTATCCCCGCTATCGATCTGAAGGACGGTGCCTGCGTGCGCCTGCGCCAGGGCCGCATGGAAGACTCCACGGTATTTTCCGACGACCCGGTGAGCATGGCTGCCAAGTGGGTCGAAGGTGGCTGCCGCCGCCTGCACCTGGTCGACCTCAACGGCGCCTTCGAAGGCCAGCCGGTCAACGGTGAAGTGGTCACCGCCATCGCCAAGCGCTACCCGAACCTGCCGATCCAGATCGGCGGCGGCATCCGCTCGCTGGAAACCATCGAGCACTACGTCAAGGCTGGCGTCAGCTACGTGATCATCGGCACCAAGGCGGTCAAGCAGCCTGAGTTCGTGGCCGAAGCGTGCAAGGCCTTCCCGGGCAAGGTCATCGTTGGCCTGGACGCAAAAGACGGCTTCGTCGCCACCGACGGCTGGGCGGAAGTGAGCTCGGTGCAGGTCATCGACCTGGCCAAGCGTTTCGAGGCCGATGGCGTCTCGGCGATCGTCTACACCGACATCGCCAAGGACGGCATGATGCAGGGCTGCAACGTGCCGTTCACCAAGGCCCTGGCCGAAGCGACGCGCATCCCGGTGATCGCCTCGGGCGGCATCCACAACCTGGGTGACATCAAGGCCCTGCTGGACGCCAAGGCTCCGGGCATCATCGGCGCCATCACCGGCCGTGCCATCTACGAAGGCACCCTCGATGTCGCCGAGGCCCAGGCCTTCTGCGACAACTACCAAGGCTGAGGACTGAACCATGGCACTGGCCAAGCGCATCATCCCTTGCCTGGACGTGGACAACGGCCGGGTGGTCAAGGGCGTCAAGTTCGAGAACATCCGTGATGCCGGCGACCCGGTGGAAATCGCCCGTCGCTACAACGAGCAGGGTGCCGACGAAATCACCTTCCTCGACATCACTGCCAGCGTCGATGGCCGCGACACCACCCTGCATACCGTCGAGCGCATGGCCAGCCAGGTGTTCATCCCGCTGACCGTGGGCGGTGGCGTGCGTACCGTGCAGGACATCCGCAACCTGCTCAACGCCGGTGCCGACAAGGTTTCGATCAACACTGCCGCGGTGTTCAACCCGGAGTTCGTCGGTGAGGCGGCGGACCGTTTCGGTTCGCAGTGCATCGTCGTCGCCATCGACGCCAAGAAGGTGTCCGGGCCGGGCGAAGCGCCGCGTTGGGAGATCTTCACCCACGGCGGGCGCAAGCCGACCGGGCTGGATGCCGTTGAATGGGCGAAGAAGATGGAAGGTCTGGGGGCTGGCGAGATCCTGCTGACCAGCATGGACCAGGACGGCATGAAAAATGGTTTCGACCTGGGGGTAACCCGTGCCATCAGCGATGCGCTGGGGATTCCGGTGATCGCTTCGGGTGGTGTGGGTAACCTGCAACACCTGGCCGACGGGATTCTGGAAGGGCATGCCAGCGCGGTGCTGGCGGCCAGTATCTTCCACTTTGGCGAGTACACCGTGCCGGAGGCCAAGGCCTACATGGCTTCGCGCGGGATCGTCGTTCGCTGAGAGCGTGATTGGGGCCGCAAGGCGGCCCCAATTTGCATCACCCGTGAGTCTTGCCAAGCAAGGCGTGGTAAAGCTCGGTATCCCCAAGAATCCCCACCACCTTGTCATTCTCCTGCAGCACCAGCTTGTTGCCGGTCTGATAACGAATCTGCAGCGCCTCACGCATCCCGATATCGGCATGCACCAAGGTCGGCTTGCGCCCCAGCCCTTCCACGGCCTGCCCCGGCGCCCAATTCTGCATGTCCAGCCCGTTCTGCCCCTGGCGTGCACGCTTGATCGAATTGCCTTCGCCCAGGTCCAGCCACGAATCGCCACCCGGGTCCAGGCACACCGAGCCGTTGACCCGCTTGCAGTTGTCCAGGCTGCGCATCAGGCTGCGGCCGCACAAGACGTTCAACGGGTTGGTGTGGGCGACGAAGGTACGCACGTACTCGTCGGCCGGGTTCAGCACGATTTCTTCCGGCTTGCTGTACTGGATGATCCGCCCGTCTTTCATGATGGCGATGCGGCTGCCCAGCTTCAGTGCCTCGTCGAGGTCGTGGCTGACGAACACGATGGTCTTGCTCAGCTTGGCCTGCAGGCCCAGCAATTCGTCTTGCAGGCCCTGGCGGATCAGCGGGTCGAGGGCCGAGAACGGTTCGTCCATCAGCAGGATGTCGGCATCCATCGCCAGCGCCCGGGCCAGGCCCACACGCTGTTGCATGCCGCCGGAGAGTTCGTCCGGCTTTTTATTGCGCCACTGGGTCAGGCCGACCAGTTCGAGCTTGTCGTCGACCAGCTTGCGCCGTTCCTTTTCCGGGCGGCCCTGCATTTCCAGGCCGAAGCTGATGTTCTCGCGCACCGTCAGCCACGGCATCAGGGCGAACTTCTGGAACACCATGGCGATGCGCTTGGTGCGCATCATCTTCAGCTCTGCCGGGGTGCAATGGGCGATGTCGATGTTTTTGCCTTCATGCTCGACGAACAGCTTGCCGCGGCTGACGGTGTTGAGGCCGTTGATGCAGCGCAGCAGGCTCGACTTGCCCGACCCGGACAGGCCCATCAGCACGCAGATCTCGCCTTTCTTGATATCGAGGTTGGCCTTTTCCACACCGACCACCAGGCCAGTCTGCTTGAGGATCTGCTCGCGGGTCTGGCCCTTGTCCAGCAACGCCAGCGCTTCGCGCGGCTTGTTGGAGAAAATGACGTCGACGTCTTCGAATCGAATGATGCTCATGCCTCACCCCTTACCGGCAGTTCCGGTTGCTTGCAGATACGGTCGAGCATGATCGCCAGCAGCACGATCGCCAGGCCCGCTTCGAAGCCCAGGGAGATATCGGCGGTGTTCAGTGCGTTGACCACAGGTTTGCCCAGGCCATCTGCGCCCACCAGGGCGGCAATCACCACCATCGACAGCGACAGCATGATGCACTGGGTGACGCCGGCGGCGATGCTCGGCATCGCGTGCGGCAGTTCGATACGGGTAAGTAGCTGGCGGCGCGAACAGCCAAAGGCCTTGCCGGCGTCCATCAGTTCCTGTGGCACGTCGCAGATGCCAAGGTAGGTCAGGCGGATCGGCGCGGCGATGGCGAACACCACGGTCGAGATCAGCCCCGGCACCACGCCCAGGCCGAACAGGGTCAGGGTCGGGATCAGGTAGACGAAGGTTGGCACGGTCTGCATCAGGTCGAGCACCGGGCGCATGGCGGTGTAGAACATCGGCTTGTGCGCGGCGACGATGCCCAGCGGCACGCCGATGGCCACGCAGACCACGGTGGCGAAGGTCACCTGGGCCAGTGTTTCCATGGTTTCCTGCCAGTACCCCAGGTTGAGGATCAGCAGGAAGGACAGGGCGACGAATGCGGTAAGCGCCCACTTGCGCTGGATGAAATGCGCCAGGGCGGCGAACAGAGCAATGAGTACGAACGGGTTGAAGAAGGTAAGGGTACTGGTGACGCCATGGATCATGAACTCCAGGCCTCGGGCAATGGCGTCGAAATAGTCCGCGCCATTCTGGGTCAGCCATTCGACGAACGACGCGATGTACTGACCCAAGGGTATTTTCTGATCGATAAGCATGATAGCGAGCTTCCACCTGCGAAGATTGAAATCAGTCCGGGGCGGGCACGGTCCCGCCCCGAGGTAGCGCTACGACGTATTGCGTTATTGAGCGAGCTTCGCCTTGGCCGCCTCAAGGCCGGGTTTGCCGTCCACGGTGGTGACACCCGCCAGCCAGGTGTCCAGCTTGCCGGGGTTGTCTTTCAGCCACTTCTTGGCGGCCGCCTCGGGCTTCATCTTGTCGTCCAGGACGTAGCCCATCATGGTGCTTTCATCCTTGAGTTCGAACTGCAGATTCTTCAGCAGCTGGCCGACGTTGCTGCATTCCTGCACATAGCCCTTGCGGGTGTTGGTCAGCACGGTGGCCTTGCCGAACTCGGGGCCGAAGTACTCATCCCCGCCGGTCAGGTACTGCATCTTGAAGCGGGTGTTCATCGGGTGCGGTTCCCAGCCCAGGAACACCACCGCCTCGCCACGCTTCTGCGCGCGGTCGACCTGCGACAGCATGCCGGCCTCGCTCGACTGCACGATCTTGAAGCCGGCGTCCTTCAGGCCGAAGGCGTTCTTGTCGATCATGCTCTGGATGGTGCGGTTGCCGTCGTTACCGGGCTCGATGCCGTAGATCTTGCCGTCCAGTTCCTTCTTGAACTTGGGAATGTCGCTGAAATCCTTCAGCCCCTTGTCATACAGCGCCTGGGGTACGGCCAAGGTGTACTTGGCGTTTTCCAGGTTGGCGCGCACGGTCTCGACAGTGCCGGCATCGCGGTACTGCTTGATGTCGTTCTCCATGGTCGGCATCCAGTTGCCGAGAAACACGTCCAGGTCCTTGCCGGTGGCCAGCGACTTGTAGGTCACCGGTACCGAGATCATGGTGGTGTGGGTCTTGTAACCCAGTGCTTCGAGCACAACGCTGGTGGTCGCCGTGGTGACAGTGATGTCGGTCCAGCCGACATCGGAGAAGCGTACCGTCTGGCACTGTTCGGGCTCGGCGGCCTGGGCCAGCAGAGGTGCGGACAGCATCGCAACCAGCAACAGCGAGGGTGAACCTTTCATGGATGGACTCCTGTGATTTTGTCTTCGGGTTCGCATGGGTCGCCGGGCGTTCTCAGGGCTCGGTCGACCAGGCCTGCAGAGGGCAGGTTGCGTGGCCGTGCTTTACGAGTCGCTTTCGATAATCCTCCAGCGCCGGGCAATCGCCTACTGGTGGGGTCGTAACCAGTACGGAACGGGTCGCATCCAGTACGGGCGATGTCGTTTATGAGTTTTTCCACCCCTGCCGCCGCATTTTTGCGTCACAAGGCCGCTCGAAAGCGGCGCGCAGTTGGCCGAAAAGGCTGCGGCGCTGCTGGACAAAAGTACGTCGGTTGCAGACGGCGAGGGGGTAGGCAAAAGCCCGATGATGCGTGCATTCGTGGCGGCTCGCAGCTTCAGCCTAGCAGTTGCCCCGCCCTGCGCATGGCGCGCAGAGACAAGCCCAGCAAGAGGTGATTCGACAATGGCCATCAGCGTGTTCGACCTGTTCAAGATCGGTGTCGGGCCCTCCAGCTCCCACACCGTCGGCCCCATGCGTGCTGGCGCCCTGTTCGTCCAGGGTCTGCGTGAGCGCGGCGAGCTGGAACGGGTGCAAAGGATCGAAGTGCGGCTGTACGGCTCGCTGTCGGCCACCGGCATCGGCCATGGCACCGACAACGCCACCATCATGGGCCTGATGGGCGAATGGCCGGACGCCATCGACCCGACCCAGATCGTCCCGCGCATCGCCGACCTGCGTGAAACCAACACGCTGAAGCTGGATAACCGCCTGCCCATCGAATTCGTCTGGGCCCGCGACATGCTGCTGCTGGACGAGAACCTGCCGTACCACCCCAACGCCATGACCCTGATCGCCGAAGGCGCCCAGGGCGAGCTGCACCGCGACACCTACTACTCGGTCGGGGGCGGCTTCGTGGTCGACGCTGCCCAGGCTGCGAGCGGCGTGCTGGACGCCGACCAGACGGTGCTGCCGTACGATTTCAACAGCGCCGCCGAACTGCTGCGCCTGTGCAAGCAAAACGACCTCAGCGTGTCGCAATTGATGATGGCCAACGAGAAGGTCTGGCGCAGCGAGGAAGAAATCCGCGCCGGCCTGCACAAGCTCTGGGAAGCCATGCAGGAGTGCGTCAACAACGGCCTGAAATACGAAGGCACGTTACCCGGCGGGCTCAATGTGCGGCGTCGCGCCGCCAAGCTGCACCGCAGCCTGCAGGAAATCGGCAAGCCCAATGTGATCGGCTCGACCATGAGCGCCATGGAATGGGTCAACCTGTTCGCCCTGGCGGTCAACGAAGAGAACGCGGCCGGCGGGCGCATGGTCACTGCACCCACCAACGGCGCGGCCGGCATCATCCCGGCGGTGCTGCACTACTACATGCGCTTCAGCGATGCGGTGACCGACTCCAGCGTGGTCGACTACTTCCTCGCGGCGGCGGCGGTGGGCATCCTGTGCAAGAAGAACGCGTCGATTTCCGGTGCCGAGGTCGGCTGCCAGGGTGAGGTCGGCTCGGCCTGCGCCATGGCGGCTGCGGGCCTTGCCGAAGTGCTGGGGGCGACTCCGCCGCAGGTGGAGAACGCTGCCGAGATCGCCCTGGAACACAACCTTGGCCTGACCTGCGACCCGGTCGGCGGCCTGGTGCAGGTGCCGTGCATCGAACGCAACGCGATTGCCGCAGTGAAGGCGATCAATGCTGTGCAGATGTCGCTGCGCGGTGATGGCGAGCACTTTATCTCCCTCGACCAGGTGATTCGCACCATGCGCGACACCGGTGCCGACATGCACGACAAATATAAAGAGACCTCGCGCGGCGGCCTGGCGGTCAGCGCCATTGAATGCTGAGTGTTTGAGCCAGCCTCAAGGGCCTTATCGCGGATGAATCCGCTCTTGCAGGGGATGCATGCCCCCGTAGGAGCGGATTCATCCGCGATGGGGCCCTTGAATGTTTAAGGTGCGCCACGCCCTGTTTCAGTGCGTGGCCTGAGCTCACCGATCGTCGGATGTCGCTATCAGCGCGAGCATTGTCGGTGACACTTAAGAGTGTCGTTTCTGGGCAACCTGCGCTGCGCGTGTCACCAAATTGCTCAGTCGTTATACGCAAGGCGCTAGCACGGCGGTTTGCGAAGACTTGCCAACTTGATCGAAGTGCCTGATTTGCCGAATGAAGGCGTCGTTTTCAGGTTTTTTCGGATGGCCGTTCAATTTCAGGCACGGCCTTTGCGTTGAGTTTGGCACCAAGCCCCTGCACACAAAACCGGGGCCATAACAAGAAATCAGTGCCCGCCTGAGGCACCCCCCGCATTTGTGTGAGGAGAAATCGCGATGACGTCGTACACCTCCGGGAACCCAACCCAGAACCGCACAGCACCCCAGTCCATCGGGTTTCTCCTTTTGGACAATTTCACCCTGATTTCCCTGGCATCGGCCGTGGAGCCGCTGCGCATGGCCAACCAGCTGTCCGGCCGCGAGTTGTACCGCTGGCACACGCTGACTGTCGATGGTGGGCAGGTGTGGGCCAGCGATGGCTTGCAGATCACCCCGGACGCGGCCATGCACAATGCACCGCCGATCGACACCGTGATCGTCTGCGGTGGCGTGGGTATCCAGCGCACCGTCACCCGTGAGCACGTCACTTGGCTGCAGGCCCAGGCCCGCCAGTCGCGCCGCCTTGGCGCGGTGTGCACCGGCAGCTGGGCGCTGGCTTGTGCCGGCTTGCTCGATGGCTTCGACTGTAGCGTGCATTGGGAGTGCCTGGCAGCGATGCAGGAGGCCTTCCCACGGGTCAACATGAGCACCCGCCTGTTCACCCTCGACCGCAACCGCTTCACCAGCTCCGGCGGCACCGCGCCGTTGGACATGATGCTGCACCTGATCAGCCGCGATCACGGTCGTGAGCTGTCGGCGGCGATCTCCGAGATGTTCGTCTACGAGCGTATCCGCAACGAGCAGGACCACCAGCGCGTGCCGCTCAAGCACATGCTCGGCACCAACCAGCCGAAGCTGCAGGAGATCGTCGCGCTGATGGAGGCCAACCTCGAAGAGCCGATCGACCTCGATGAACTGGCGGTGTATGTGTCGGTATCGCGTCGTCAGCTCGAACGGTTGTTCCAGAAGTACCTGCATTGTTCGCCGTCGCGCTACTACCTGAAGCTGCGCCTGATCCGTGCGCGGCAGCTGCTGAAGCAGACGCCGATGTCGATCATCGAAGTGGCCTCGGTGTGCGGGTTCGTATCGACGCCGCACTTCTCCAAGTGCTACCGCGAGTACTTCGGCATTCCGCCGCGTGACGAGCGCGTCGGTTCCAACACCGCGCAACAGGTGGCGATGATGCCGATCCCGCAGGCCATGACCCTGTCGCCGCACAGCGGGCCGATGGCGGCCCTGAGCCAGGCGCGCAACGAGTCGACCTTTGCCAGCGTAAGGCTCTGAAACGGAGCCGGCCTCTTCGCGGGTAAACCCGCGAAGAGGCCGGCGCAGGAAAATTCGGTCAGGCGCGCTTGTTGAACTGCGCCAATGCCGGCAACAGTTGCTTGTCGATCGCCTGGCGCACGGCCGGTAAAATGGTCGCGCTTCCGGTATACATCTGCTCCACCATCCCCTTCAGCGCCCGCGCATTAGGCTCGGTCAGCCCCCGCACCACCGCCTCGCAGGCTTGCTCGGCACTGGCCCCGGCCGGAATGTCGAACCCGCGCGCGCGCAGGTGGCCTGCCAGGTCGTCCTGGTCTATCAAATCCGCATGCATCATGGCTGTTGTCCCTTTTATCGCGAAGAGAGTGCTGCTGTGATTTACGACCGATTCTGTGTCTGCAGCGACAGGCCCGCAAGGGCAGAATGTCGCAATGGCCGGTTTGGCTAAGAACAGGTCGTTCCCGGCTAATTACGGGGGGCGGGAAGCCAGCAGACTGCAGCCATTCACGGTCCACGAGGGTTTGGTCACCCTCACTCATGCACAGTGGATATTGCTCGCTCTTGGCCCCGGATGCTCACGGCTTTCCGGGGTTATTTTTTGTCTGAATACATAACCTGTAGGAGCGGGCGTGCCCGCGAATGCGGCGGTGGATCCACCATCGCATTCGCGGGCACGCCCGCTCCCACAGGTAATGTATTGTTGCTCAGTTTGGCGCAGGCAGGGCTATCACTCGGCCGAGGTATTCAGCCGGCAGCAGGTCTTGTTGCTGATCCACCAACCCCTGCAGCAATCCAGCACTTTGCTCACTGAACTGTGCTGACTTCGGCCCCGCCAGGTCCACGTGCAGCAGCATCTGCTCACTCGCAGCCAGCGCCTCGTCGAACCCTGCCCGGTGCAGGCTGTGGTAGACATGCAGGCGCTTGCGGTCGAAGCCGATGATCTGCGTCTGCACCCACACCTCGGTCCCCAGCTTCACCTCATGCAGGTAGTTGATGTGCGCCTCCAGGGTGAACAGCGAGTTGCCAGTCTGCCCGCGGCTGTCGGCGTCCAGGCCGATGCGCTCCATCAGCGCATCGGTGGCGTAGCTGAAAATCAGCAGGTAAAAGGCATCGCGCAGGTGCCCGTTGTAGTCGACCCAGTCCTCCTGGACTGGGGTGCGGTAAGTGATCAATGCGGGCATCGTCTGCTCCTCAGTCGCCGAAAGCCATGCCGTGGTTGGCCTTGCTGGTCTTCACCGCTTCCAGCACGGCCAGCAGGGTGTCATCACGATAGCGCTCAAGCGCCGCAATGCTGCGGTCACCCAACTGTTCCGACGTGCCTTCGACCACATCATCAATCAGCTTGTCGGTCAGCTCCGGTGCCGGCAGGTAGGTCCAGGGCAGCTTCAGCGCCGGGCCGAACTGGGCCATGAAGTGGCGCATGCCGGCGTCGCCACCAGCCAGGGTGTAGGTCAGGAAGGTGCCCATGAACGACCAGCGCAGGCCGGCGCCGAAGCGGATCGCATCGTCAATTTCGCCGGTGCTGGCGACGCCATCGTTGACCAGGTGCAGGGCCTCGCGCCACAGCGCCTCGAGCAAGCGGTCGGCGATGAAGCCAGGGACTTCCTTGCGCACATGCAGCGGGCGCATGCCGAGTGCGGTGTAGATGGTTTTCGCGGCCTCGATAGCTTCGGGTGCCGTGCGGTTGCCGCCGACGATCTCCACCAGCGGCAGCAGGTAAACCGGGTTGAACGGGTGACCGACCACGCAACGTTCAGGGTGAGTGGATGACTCGTAGAACTCGCTGGGCAGCAGGCCCGAGGTGCTGGAGCCGATGATTGCATTGGGCTTGGCGGCAGCGCTGATCTTGGCGTGCAGGTCGAGCTTGAGGTCCAGGCGCTCGGGTGCGCTTTCCTGGATGAAATCGGCGTCGCGCACGCATTCCTCGATGGTGGCCACGAATTTCAGCCGGTCTTGCGCTGCACCTGGCGCCAGGCCTTGTTTCTCCAGTGCCGGCCAGGCGTTGGCGATGCGTTTGCGCAGGGCCTGCTCGGCGCCGGGCGCCGGGTCCCAGGCGACCACGTCCAGGCCATGGGCCAGGGCGCGGGCAACCCAGCCGCTGCCGATCACGCCGCTACCCAGGGCGGCGAAGGTCTTGATCTCGGTGATGAAGGGCATATCGGTCTCCTGAAAGGGGATCAGCGGCGCTTGAGGTTCATTTTTTCCCGGCCTTCTGCCGGGCTGAGCACGCGGCCACCCATGCGGGTGATGATTTCTGCGGCGCGTTCCACCAATTGGCCGTTGCTGGCCAGGACGCCACGGTCCAGGTAGAGGTTGTCTTCCAGGCCGACCCGCACGTTGCCGCCGAGCAGCACCGCCTGCGCCGCCATCGGCATCTGCATGCGGCCGATGCCGAAGCCGGCCCAGGTGACGTTGGCTGGCAGGTTGTCGACCATGGCCTTCATGGTGGTGGTGTCGGCTGGCGCGCCCCACGGGATACCCAGGCACAGCTGGAACAGCGGGTCTTCGAGCAGGCCTTCTTTGATCATCTGTTTGGCGAACCACAGGTGGCCGGTGTCGAAGATTTCCAACTCGGCTTTCACGCCCAGTTCAGTGATGCGCTTGGCCCCTGCGCGCAGTTGCGCCGGGGTGGAGACGTAAATGGCGTTGCCGTCGCCGAAATTGAGGGTGCCGCAATCGAGCGTGCAGATTTCCGGCAGCAGGGCTTCGACGTGGGCCAGGCGCTCCAGCGGGCCGATCAGGTCGGTGCCGGGGCCGAATTCCATCGGCGATTCGCCTGGGCCGATTTCCAGGTCGCCGCCCATGCCGGCGGTGAGGTTGACGATGACGTCGACGTCGGCCTCGCGAATGCGCTCCATGACTTCGCGGTACAGCGCCACGTCGCGGCTGAAACGGCCGGTCTGCGGGTCGCGGACGTGGCAGTGGACCACGGTGGCGCCGGCCTTGGCGGCTTCCACGGCGGCTTCGGCGATCTGTTTCGGGGTGACCGGGACCA
Organism: Pseudomonas sp. MN1F; assembly: GCF_009391885.1. Lineage (GTDB taxonomy): Bacteria > Pseudomonadota > Gammaproteobacteria > Pseudomonadales > Pseudomonadaceae > Aquipseudomonas. The sequence goes on from NZ_VZII01000027.1 coordinate 127,421, forward strand.
GGTGGCTCTTGGCGACCGTGTCGCCAGCGCCGGTGAGGGCGCAGGTGATGATGACGTCGTGGTTCATGGCGGTTCCTTGTTGTGTCAGTGATGGCCTTTTCGGGGGCAAGCCCGCTCCTACAGGGGACCGTGATGGCCCTGGCATGCGCGTTACCTGCAGGAGCGGATTTATCCGCGAATAGGCCTTGTCAGTTGGCGGTGAGCTTGAGGTTGTCCGCCGCAGGCTTGCCATCGAAGGTGGTCACACCCTCAAGCCAGCGGGCCTTGTCCTCGGGGTGGTCCTTGAGCCACTGGCGGGCCGATTCCAGCGCGTCCTTGTGGTCGAGCAGCGGCTGCATCATGCGGCTCTCGTCCTCGGCGCTGAACTTCAGGTTGGCCAGCAGGCGGTGGGCGTTGGGGCAGCGTTCGGCGTAGTCCGGCGCGGTCACCGTCCACACCGTGGCACGGCCTTCGTCCGGGCCCAGGGCGTCCTGGCTGTCGCCCAGGTAAGCCATGTCGATGTTCACGTTCATCGGGTGTGGCGCCCAGCCGAAGAACACCACCGCTTCCTTGCGCCGTACGGCGCGGTCAACGGCGGCGAGCATGCCGGCTTCGCTGGACTCGACCAGCTGGAACTTGCCCAGGCCGAACTGGTTCTTGGTGATCATGGCCTTGATCTGGGTATTGGCACCGGAGCCGGGCTCGATGCCGTAGATCTTGCCGCCCAGTTCCTTCTCGAACTTGTGGATGTCGGCGAAAGTCTTCAGGCCTTTGTCATACAGGTACTTGGGCACGGCGAGGGTGGCGCGGGCGTCTTCCAGGCTGGGCTTGTCGAGGACCTTGACCTGGTTGGCGTCGACGAACGGGGTGATGGTCTGGGTCATGATCGGGTTCCAGTAACCCAGGAACATGTCCAGGCGCTTGTCGCGGATACCGGCGAAAATGATCTGCTGCGAGGCACTGGTCTGTTTGGTCTGGTAACCCAGGCCATCCAGCAGCACCTGGGCCATGGCGCTGGTGGCGATGACGTCGGTCCAGTTGACCACGCCCAGGCGCACGTTCTGACAGGCCGCGGGCTCGGCGGCGTAAAGCGGGGTGGCGACAATGCTGCTCAGGGCAAGGGACAACAGGCTGCGGCGGATCAAGCGATGCATGGTGGCTCTCCATCGGCAGGGCATTATTATTGGGGGCCAGCCTCTCTGGGCTGTGTGAACAAGCTACGCTGCTGCCAGGGTGGAAAATCGCACCCTGGCGACCAAGATCAGCACGGAGGCGACCACCTTCACGCGTGGAGCATGCAATGCCGCAACTGATTCATTTCCTGTTGTTGCCGGGGTTCTCGGCAATGGGCTTTATCAGCGCACTGGAACCACTGCGCGTGGCCAACCGCTTCAAGGGGCCGTCATATCGCTGGCGCGTGCTCAGCCTGGATGGCGGTGCGGTGCAGGCCAGCAACGGCATGTCGGTGAATGCCGATGGTGCGCTGGGGGAGGGCGAAGCGGGGGGCGTGCTGCTGATCGTCGCCGGCTTCGAGCCGCTGGCCTGTTATGGCCCACGGCTACAGCAGGCGCTACGCCGGCTCGATCATGAAGGGGTGATCCTCGGCGGTATCGACACTGGCCCGGTGGTGTTGGCCGAGGCCGGCTTGCTCGACGGTTACCGGGCAACCCTGCACTGGGAGGCGCTGGATGCGTTCAAGGAGCGCTACCCACGCTTGCAGGTGACCCAGGAGTTGTTCGAGATCGACCGGCGTCGCATCACCTGCGCAGGCGGCACCGCGTCAATCGACCTGATGCTCGACCTGATCGGCCAGGCCCATGGCAGCGAGCTGGCGGTGCAGGTGTCCGAGCAGTTCGTGCTCGGGCGCATCCGCCCGCGCCAGGACCACCAGCGCATGCAGATCGCCAGCCGTTACGGCATCAGCAACAAGAAGCTGGTGAAGGTGATCGGCGAGATGGAGCGCAATATTGAGCAGCCGCTCAATACCCAGGTGCTGGCCGATGCGGTGCAGGTGACACGGCGGCAGCTGGAGCGCCTGTTCCGCTTGCATCTGGACGACACGCCCAGTGGCTTCTATTTGCGGTTACGGCTGGACAAGGCGCGACAGTTGTTGCGCCAGACCGACATGAGCGTGCTGGAGGTGGCGGTGGCGTGTGGGTTCGAGTCGGCTTCGTATTTCACCCGCTGCTACCGGGGGCGGTTCGAGCGGTGCCCGCGGGAGGATCGGTTGGCCCGGGTGGTGTGAGCGGTCCTCGTCAGCCATGGAGGTCCAACTCTCGCCCCCTTGTTAATCTTGTTCGTTTAGGAGGGAGTGGGTACCCCGATCAATTTTTTGACCGCCTTTGCAACTGATCGGGGTGGGGGAACATATTAAGGTTGTGCAAACCCTGGTTTGCCGTTTGCAGCACGCCAAGCCTTCACTTCGGCCACAATTTGCTCAGGGCTATCTTTTCCTTCCTCTGGGTAAAATAGAAGATCTGATCCAGCCGGATGCTCTGACAGTTGCTCAAACTTCTCCACAGCGCTACGGTGCGCTTCGTCGCTAGGGTAGTCAACGATGTATATCTTTTTTACAAAGTCCAAAAAATCTTTTTCTTTAATATTGCTAATCGAGTCATTCATCTTTAGTCACCTTGGTGAATTTGAATGTGAAGGCTGGGAGTCGTAAGGAAAATGTTCTCTACGTTGTACACTTCTCCTCCCTGTGAGATCAATATTTTATGATGCAGCTCAATCACAGAACGTTTCCCGACGCGGGCATTTTTGGGAACGTATGGAGCGAGCCCTTTGCTCATCCTAGAAATGTTGGCCCGGCTGAATTGTTTTGATAGCATTTCGTCATTGCCAATCGCCCTCCAAATCGCTTCCCTCATCGCCCGCCAATTTGGGAAATTTCTCCCTCGCAGCAAGTCAGCAACCTGCATCGGAATGGGGGCTCCTTCACCTGTCGAAGCGCCTTTGGACCAAGACTCGTCAACTTGAGGGCCGTACCCACTTGCCGAACCAGGATCTTCCCGCCGATCCCTGAACATTGTGTAGATTGGCGGCAACCCAGAGTCTGCAGGAAAAACAACGATGTAGTCGTCAAGGTTGGCGTCAGCAATACCTGGGTAGCTGTCTATTCTGATTTCAACCGGTAGCAACTCAGCTCCGGGAAAGGTCGTCGGAGGTGTTTGCTCAGAGGGAAGGCTGGTAGAAGAGTCCTCTGGCTTGCTAATTGGAGTCCAGGTGAGTATCCGCGGTGGTGAGTCCGCAGTGGTCGCGGTATAGATGTTGCGTTGTGCGTCGAATGACGCGGTAAGTACACGTACCTCAAATGGAACCGGACCGCCGTCTGCTTTGACTACGAAAATTTCCGAGGAACCATCGGCAGTAGTCCGCGAGCTGAAACGGTAGGGCATTTCAGCTGTGCTGCTCATGGCTTCACTAGTTGCCAATGCTGTGCTGACGTGGGGAGACAGATCTGACAGCGGCGTTTGCAGGCTATAGCGATCAGGGAGCTCGCCATTACCGAGCCGAGGGGAGTAGAGCAAAGCCGAAACACCGACGATGAAACCTGAACCTACTGCAATCGCATAACCTTCAAGTGCTCCAATCGCTGTTCCTAGTACTGTACGAAGTGAGAACAGTGGAATGTTACTTGACACAGTGCCTGCAGCCGTCAGCACGACCGAGCTGATTAGTGCACTGGAACCAGATGTAGAATATGTATTTGCTGCCCGGACTGTGGCAGCTTCGGCAGTGATACGCTCGGCTTGGGCCTTCGCGACAGCTTCGGCAGCGA
>NZ_VZII01000028.1 GCF_009391885.1 Pseudomonas sp. MN1F
CCCGTCAAGCGCTGGGCCCCAGGATGGGGCCTGCAGCGCGGTCCTCCCGGGAGCAAGGCCGGAGTGAGGGGACCCCGGAGCGTAGCGTAGGGGCCGGATGATGGGAGCGGGCGGCTTTGGTTACTTTGGCCAAGACCAAAGTAACCCGCCGGAAGGGCGGAAAGGTGACTGTGCGCCACCATCGCAAATGAATGCGTACCTGATCTAAAAGCCAAAAGCCGCGCGCGTGTTCGACAGCACGGCTTGTGAAGTCGTATTTCGATAGTTCGCAAACTCTGCCTTCTCACTTGCCAAGGCATTGCCCCACCAATGAATGCCAAAGATCATCAGTAGCGGGCCGACAATCGCAGCAACGCCCCAGGCCATGACGGGTTTCATGTCGCGAAGTACCATGCCGGTCTCCTGTGCTTTGACTTGGACAATCCAGATGAAGCTGAGCCAGAGCACAATGAGCACTCTGGCGACAGCTGATGATGTTTGAGGCGGGGCGGCCTGAAGCTCGTGACTACTCGACGCTCACACTCAGCGCATGGCTGGCCACGCCGTGACACCCGCATGCCAGCCGATGGCCTTGCAGCACCACCGGCTTACCGTTCAGGCGTCGGCTTGGATGCCCTTCGATAAAGGCAAAAACCCCTTGGTGAAGCGGGCAACTGGCCTTGTCGCCCAACACCGCTGGCGTTTTACCGTTGACGGTGTGGGTGCCGGCCAGCTGGCATGACAGCACGCTGCCCCCGCTACTGGTGGGGTCGCCCAGACAGATGGGAGGGTTCATGCCTAGGATCGTCCGATACTGGGGAGGCCATACTTGAACGGGTCAGCGCCACGGTTCTGCTGGTTCTTCGCTTTGCGTGCCTCATCTGGCGGGCTGATCATCTGCACGGTGAGGCTGCCGTCGCTGCCGGCGTACACCACAGCACTGGCACCGCCATCGAGGTAGCTGGCGATGGTGGCCAGGTTGATTTCCACCAGTGCGCCGCTGACCCCGGTATTGCCCAGGCGCCGACCTATGTCATAGCCTTCGTCGACATTGCCCACGTCCAGGCCTTGGCCGTCGGTATTGAGGCTGTGCAGGGCGTTGGTCAGGGCGATTTCTGCTTCAGCGTTGTTAGTGGTGTCGTAGAACACGCGCACCGGTTTTTGCCCAGCGGGCAGGGTATCGAGGGCCTTGAGCCAACCCGCCTGCAAGGCCTTGGCCTGCAATGCGGGTTTGAGGCGCTTGCCCTGTTCGTCCTGCATCGAGACCTTGATCGGACGGTGCAGGTAACCCAGCACTGGCGCTGCGTCGAACTCCTTCAGTTGGTGTTCGGCCCAACGCACGGGCAGCCAGGGGGACGGTTCGAAATGGCCTGGGCCGCGGTTGTCGATGGTTTTCCACAAGTTAGGTAGTTGCGCTTGCCAGTAGGCGGTGGACATGGTGCCGGGTGGTAATAGTACTTTATTGCCTTTGGCATGCTCGGCGGCTACATACCAATCTCCAAAGGCCTTGCTCCGGTCCCAATAAAACGCCCACAACTTGCCAAAGTCAGTTTTTTTGTCCTGATTGTCCTCGGCGTTACGAGTGACGAAGGGACGAATGTAGCGGTCCACTCGGTCCGAACGTGTGACCAGCAGGCCTGTCATGCTTTCGTAGATCGTCGGAACCACGTGGCCATTTTGCAATCCCGGTGTGCCGGGTTTGCGATAGCCGTTTCGCGTCACGTCACCATCCTCACTTGCGATCAAGGCTTGTGGCACCTTCGGGTTATCGTCAAAAAACGTGAACAGTCGCTCGATCATGCCTTGAGCATGCGTCGTGCTTTCATTGTCTTGCCACAAAAACTGGGTAACGCCCAAGGTCGCGGCGTTACGGCCTGAGTTGATCAGGCCTGCTGCACTGTCGGCGTTGTCGTAGGGGGCGGGCGGTCCCAGCGCAAACGCCGGAATTGGCCAGTACGCTACAGCCTCACCTGCCGAGTTCTTGAATGCGATACGGACTTTGATGCCTGCAGAGTTTCTCCTGGAGGTTAATGACGGGTTGTAGTCTTTCGCGTCCTGCGAGTAAATCGATGCGAAATTGTCGTTCTTCTTTTTTATGAACTGCCAGATTTTGGACTGGCCATCTGTGTAAATGCCAAGTCCGACTCCCCGAATTTCCAAGGCGTAGGTGCGGACTTGGGTGGCCTGCTGTTCAGCGTTTCTGAGCTCCATCTGGTTTCGATAATTGGCAAACTCTGCCTTCTCACTTGCCAGGGCATTGCCCCACCAGTGAGTGCCAAAGATCATCAGTAGCGGGCCGACAATCGCAGCAACGCCCCAGGCTAGGACGGGTTTCATGTCCCTAAGTACCATGTTAGTTTCCTGTGCTTTGAGTTGGACAATCCAGATGAAGCTGATCCAGAGCACAAGGAGTACCCCGGCGATCCACAGATAAGGTTTAAGGTTGGGCCGCGTCTGAGGGGAGGGCGGAGTGTCCTTCATCGGCCAACTCCTTGTTCGGATGCTGTGACTACCAGGGACGGTGGCGTAAGCGATACCAGACCAGAAGGTGGGAATACGCCTTCTTCATAATACAGAGAACTGGCAGTCACTAATGCTTGGGCCTCCCCACTCAGTCTTGCCCACCCCGGCAATTTAATGATTTCCATAAATGTCGCTTTATCCAACTTCCAATCCGCAATCGCAACCAACAGCTCCCGCATATCCGGATCATCAAGGCTGTGAGCCTGGCCGATAGCAATATCCATCGCCGTTACCCAGCGCTGGTTTTCCGGGCTGCGCAGAACAGCCGAGTGGTAGCTGTTTGCCTCCCTTTCTTTCGGATCTTCAGGCATCCGCTTCTGAATTTCATTAGGCGTTTCTTCACGGTAAATGACGTACTCCTTCACCTCTGAGCCTCGATGCACGGCAGCTTGGCTTATGGCTGAAGTTTGGTCACCGGGCTCTTTGCCAGCGTTCCACCGGGCCAGTTCTGCATCCGAGTTCACGCGATGAGGGCTGGTACGCACCTTGAACCATTTGAAGCGGGCTTTCGGATTGCCCAGCGCGGAGCGGATACTCACGTCATCGGGGCTGTCCATGCCTGCCTGTGTGGGTGTGCCCTCCTTTGCCTCGCCGCCAAACAGCTTAGGAGCATGGGGTGGAGTCAAAGGTTCGGCATTGATCAGCACTTCTTCACCTTTTGCTATTGGCGCTTGCGAGGCGATGGCGCCGCCTGACCACCCGCCAGGGTAGCGGGGTTCCCCTTTGGCACGCAGCACCGTTTGTTGTATGGCGTCGCCGACCAGGACCGGCTGACCGTCGCGATGACGCTTGGTCCACAGGCGCTGGTAAAACCGCACGGACTGCAACGCCGCCATCGCCGGTTTGCCGTCCGGCAAGGCATTGGGTACCCCATACGTACCGATGCCATGCACGTCGTCCAGGGCGACCGTGGTGTCATCCGGGCAGAAGTACAGGTAAACCTTGCCGCGATTATCACGCTCGGGAAAAACGGTGAAGTTACCTACCTTGTCCTTGCGCGAGCCCTGTATGGGTGACCACTTGGGGCCCGTGCGACCGCCGTAGGTCTTGCTGTCCCTGAGTGCGGACAGCGGCGGCTGGGCGTGGGGCGCCTGGGTGACTGCGGTGGCGATGTTGATCAATGTGGCGAGCGTGTCATGGCCTTTGGGGGTGGTTTTGGGCAGCACACTGTAAGGCGTGTCCACCATGATGACGGTGTCGGCACAGCGTTGGCCCTTGTCGATCAACAGGGCTTGCGCAAGCAGGGTAATCAAGGTGCCTTGACTGTGGCCCATGATGGTGATGGTTTCATCAGGCGATACACGGCGGATCTCACTGACCAACATGGCCAATCGCGTTGCTGCGAGCACAAAGTAACGCCGGTGTGGCCCTTTACCCATGTACTGGGTGTTGGAGAGCATGGGTTGTGCGAGATGCCGGATAACCTTGGCAAAGCCTGGGCTGTACATCTCCAGCAGGTTGTTGGTGGCATTGGCGAAGAACCCGCCGCCTTTGGCGAAATGCCGGTCCAGACGGTTTTCGAATACGTCCTGGTATTGGCCGCGCAGTTTGGTCGGGTCGTCGTTCTTATCGCGCTTGATCTCGCCAGGCTCAGCGCGATAGCCCCAGTAAAACGGGATCATCAGGCTGCGGGTTTTGGGGTCGTCCGCATCTCGCTGATAAAGGAACGTGTCTGGGTCGTCGAGTGTGGCTTTGTGATCCTCACCGAGTTCCTCAGTCGGGATTTTTCTTGCAGCACTGTAGTCAGCCCCGTACCGCCCCGGCTTCAGATCAGGCCGGTCCAAACGCTCGTTCACCCCTTGGCACAACCCTGTCTCCACCGACTCGTAGGAAGCCCCCGGGTCATTCACACCGTGCAAGAAAATCACCACCCCTGGCAGGTCGGCGGGCACTTCCATTTTGCGTTCGGTGCTGAAGTTGGGCACCAACCGAGTGACGCTTTCAGCCACGGTAATTTGATCGCCACTCATTGGCTGCCTCCTTTGCTGCTGGTGCTGCGCAGCGCGGCCACTTGTGCCTGGTGCATCGCCTCGCGCTCGACGTGTTCGGTGAGCCCGCTGGCATCAGTCAGGCCTTGCACGGTACTGCCGTCTTCAAGCTTGATCTGGTAGGCGTGGTCTACGGCCATCCGCACGCTGTCGTCGGCATGCCCCGGGTAGTGGAAGGCCAGGCGTTGTGCCGCCGGGTCGCGGGTGAAGGCCGGCACCTGGGCGCTGTCGGTTTTAGCGCCGACCCAGTCATGCTCGCTGGCATGGACGATCACCTTGCCCTGGCTGCCAATTTCGACGCCGCCACCGATCTTGATGTAACTGCCATCGTCGGCCACCAAACGAATGGTGGGTGCGGTGACGACTACCTCGCCTTCGGCGGCTGACAGGTGCAGGTTCTTCTGCGCATTGACGGTGATGTCGTCTTCCTGAGCCTGGACCAGCACTTTGCCGCGGTTGGCGATGGCACTGATGCCTTCATCCTGAGCGAAGGCACTGATGCCCTTGCCGGCCTGCAGGCGCATGGCGGCGCCGCTGGTCAACTGCAGATGGTCCTGGGCGGTGGTGTCGTGGTTGGCGCCGGCGTAGTGGAGTTGCGAGCGCGGTGTGGCACTGGCAATACCCGCTTCTGCCGCAACGGCCATGACGGGTTCGCCGGGGCTATCGCTGTCGGGCGCAGGCCACTGGTTCAGGGCCTGACTCAAGGCGTCGATACCCTCGCTGTTCATGGCTGCACCGCCTCGTGCGGCGGCCGTTTGCCCGAGGTTCTTGAACAGTTCGCCACACTCGGCCAGCAGCTTGAGCAGTTCTTCGCGGTCCAGCTGCGCCCCCGTGGCGTCCTGCCGTGCGTAGGTGGTCAGCAACAGGCCCTGGGCGGCGCGCAGGGCAATCGCGGCATCGGTGCGCAGTTCGGCACCGTTGCCTCGGGCCTTGGCCTGGCCGTCAGTGCGTGGCTCGGTGAGCTTGCCCAGGTTGAGTGCCGTGGCGTGGTGCGTGGTACCGACGCGGGCACGCAGGGCGCCTGGTGTGTCGTCGAACAACAGCTCGTTGAAACCGCGGCCCTTGTGCTCCTGGGTCTGGATGCCGGAGAGCGTGCGGTTGCCTGGCAGGCCTGAGGCTTTGCTGAAGCGCGGCGGCGTGTGGTCGGCGTTGTACAGCACCGAGGTGGCCACCGGGCGGTCGATATCGCCGGCCAGGAAGGTGACCAGCACTTCCTGGCCGATACGTGGCAAGAACTGATGGCCGAAGCCATTGCCGGCGCTGGGCATCGCTACCCGCACCCAGGTGGTGCCCTGCGGCAGGCTGTCGCCGCGCTGCCAGTGGAACCTGACCTGGATACGCGCCAGCTCATCGGTAAAGACTTCTTCGCCCTCCGGCCCGACCACGATCGCACTGAGCGGCCCGTTGATGGTGGGGCGCGGCACGCTGATCGGGTGGCGGTAAGGGATGCTCTGGCGAATACAGACAAACTGGTTGTCGTAACCTGCGGGCTCATCGGAGAAGTAATTGTTGCGCCCCTGATGCGCGACCGACACCAGCAGGAACTGGCGGGCGTCTGCCGGGCCGCGTTCATGGTCGAAGTGCTGGGTCAGTTCGAAGCTGTAGCCCGGCCGCATGGCCCGGCAGTTGCTGCTGCCGGTGAAGGTCTTGGCCTGGGCTTCGATGATCTCCAGGTGGCGACGCACCAGCGCTTCGCCCTCATCGCGCAGGCCATGGCTGTAGGCACCGAAAAAATCGTAGACCTCGTAGGGCGGGGCGTCGCCTTGCTCATTGAGGCTGACCATGTCGACGGACAACGGATTTCTGGGCTGCTTGTAATCGAACGTCTGGATGGCCATCTTGCCCGGTTGCAAGGCCCGGTGGCTGCGCCACTGGGTGATCGAATCACTGGTCTCGGTGACGAAGGCGCTGTGGTAGCGGATTCGCGGTTGTTCGGGCAGCGCTTCCAGGCCCTGGAATCGATCGGTGATGATCAGGCTGTGCCCGTCGTGGCTGTGATCGAAGTAGAAGAACAGACCATCCTGCTCCAGCAAGCGCAAGACGAAGTTCAGGTCGGTTTCGCGGTACTGGGTGATGTAGCTGTGGGATTTGAGTGGCTTGTACAGGCGAAACTCGAATTGGCGCAACCCGCCGTAATGCTCGAACACCGTGCGAATGACCGCTTCGATGGTCTGCTCTTGAAAGATCCGCGAGTCGACGCGGCGCGACAGCATCCACAGCCAGGGGCTCAGTGTCGCGCTGTAGCGCGCCAGGCCTCCGTCGCTGCCCAGCAGGTTGAAGCGGGTGATGTGGCCATGGATAGGGCGCACGCCGCCGTCGGCCAGTTCGATCTGCAGAAGGGCGGGCTGGCCCATCAATGATTTGAGTTCGAGCCTGGCATCCTGGCTGATCAGCGCCAGCTCGGAAACTGAACAGCGTGGACAACCCTTCATTACCGCTGAAGTGTTCCAGCAACAACGCCTGGTCGTCCTGGATGGGGGTGGTGAGCTTGATCAAACGGCGGTTTTGCGGTGCAAAAATGTTCGTCAATTCCATCGACGTCTTATTCCTTTTCGAAACAAGCTGCGCAAGGTAGCACAGGTTTCAGCAGGGTCGGCCGCATCGGGGCGCGCCATAGTTTGTCAAGACGTGACGGTCATTCCATTGTCAGGATTTTTCACCTATTGTCGGGCCTTCGCCCCTCAACGATCCATCAATCGCCATGCACAACGTCATCGTCATCACTGGTGCCAGCCGTGGCATCGGTGCCGCCACCGCCCTGCAGGCCGCCCGCGAGGGCTATCGCATCTGCATCAACTACCACGCCGACGACCAGGCCGCTGAAAGCATCCTCGCCCAGGTCCGCGCCCTCGGTGCCGAAGCCATCACCGTGCGTGCCGACGCCAGCGTCGAAGACGAGGTGATCCAGCTGTTCCATCGCGTCGATCAGGAACTCGGCCCGGTGACCGCGCTGGTCAACAATGCCGGCACCATCGGCCAGCAAAGCCGCGTCGAGGATATGTCCGAGTTCCGCCTGCTCAAGGTGATGAAGACCAACGTCGTCGGCCCCATGCTCTGCGCCAAGCACGCGCTGCTGCGCATGGCCCGCCGCCACGGCGGGGCAGGCGGGGCGATCGTCAATGTGTCTTCGGTCGCGGCGCGCCTGGGCTCACCCAACGAGTACGTCGACTACGCCGCCTCCAAAGGCGCGCTGGATACCTTCACCATCGGCCTGGCCAAGGAAGTGGCAGGCGAGGGCGTGCGGGTCAATGGCGTGCGACCGGGTTACATCCACACCGGTTTCCATGCCCTGTCCGGTGACCCCGACCGCGTGACCAAGCTCGAACCCGGCCTGCCCATGGGCCGCGGCGGCCGTGCCGAGGAAGTGGCCGAGGCGATCCTCTGGCTGCTGTCGGACAAGGCCTCGTACTCTACCGGCAGCTTCATCGACCTGGGCGGCGGGCGCTGAGGGCTGCCTGTCAGGGCAGCTCATCCGCCAGCAGCTGACGGACCCGCTCGGCCAGCGCTTCGAGCTCGAAGGGCTTGGTCAGCACGCTGGTACCCTGCAGCAGCTGGCCATCGCTGAGCGCCGCGCTCTCGTCGTAGCCGGTGATGAACAGCACTTTCAGCTGCGGAAACCGTTGCCGGCAACGCTCGGCCACCTGGCGGCCATTGGGGCCGTCGGGCAGGCCGATATCGCTCAGCAGCAGGTCGGGCTGTTCGCACTGCTGCATATGCGCCAGTGCGGCAGAGCCATTCTCGAAGGCCTCGACCTGATAGCCCAGTTCTTCCAGCACTTCGCCGACCACCAGGCGCAGCGCAGCCTGGTCCTCCACCAGTATGATGCGTTGCCCGCCCGCGCTGCTGGCCAACGGCTTGCGCGCAAAGGGCTGAGGGGGCACGCCTGGTTGTTGGTGATGGCGCGGCAGGTACAGCTCGACCCTTGTGCCCGCGCCGGGGGTGGAGAGCAAGCGCAGCTGGCCCCCCGACTGGCGCACAAAACCGTAGGTCATCGATAACCCCAGGCCGGTGCCCTGGCCCAAGGGCTTGGTGGAGAAGAACGGGTCGATGGCCCGCGCTGCCACTGCGGCGCTCATACCATGACCGCTGTCGGCCACGCTCAGCCGCACATAGTCCCCGGCGGCCAGTTCCAGCGGGCGCGCCTGCTCGCTGTCGAGCGTGAGGTTGTCGCCCTGGATATCGATGGTGCCGCCGCCCGGCATGGCGTCACGCGCGTTGATACACAGGTTGAGCAGGGCGCTTTCCAGTTGCGGCGGGTCGATGAAGGTCGGCCACAGCCTGGCCATGAAGCGACTGCGCAAGGTAATCGAAGGGCCGATGCTGCGGCGTATCAGTTCTTCCATGCCATTGACCAATGCCGAGACCTCGGTCGAGCATGGTTGCAAGGTCTGCTGGCGCGAGAAGGCCAACAGCCGGTGCACCAGCGATGAAGCCCTTTGCGCCGCGCCGCTGGACAGCGCCAGCAAAGGCTCCAGTTCTTCGTAACGCTGCTGGCTCAGGCGTTGTTGCATCAGCTCCTGAGCATTGATGATGCTGCCCAGCAGGTTGTTGAAGTCGTGGGCGATGCCACCGCTGAGCTGGCCCACGGCCTCCATCTTCTGCGCCTGGCGCAGCGCCTGCTCGGCCTTGGCCAGGCGCTGTTGTTCCTCGACCCGCTCACTGATGTCGTAGGCAAACAGATAGGCGCCTTGCACGTTGTCGTCCTGGTCGCGCAAGGCGTTGAAACGCAGTTCATAGTGGCGTGGCCCGAACGCGCCGATCTCGGTGAACTGTTCGCCTGCCAGCGCCCGCTGCCACATCGGCATGATCTGCGTATCGTCTGTCAGCTGGTGGTTGCTCACCACCGCCGGCAGGTATTCACCGACTTCCGGCGTATGGCCGTACAAGGCATGAAAATCGTGCTTGGCCTGGCGGTTGACTGCCAGCCAGCGCAGGTTGCTATCGACCACATGCACGTTGACCACGCTATGGTCGACCAGCTCGGCAAACAGGCGGCGCTCGGCCAGGGCCGTACTGACCCGCTGTTCGAGCTCTTCGTTGAGCTGCTGCAGGGCCAGCTCGGCCTTGCGCCGCTCGGTGACATCCTTGAACAGCACCGCGACCTGGCGGCGCTCTGCCGGCTCCACGCGGAAGGTGGTCACCGACAGCACATGGCCGGTGGCGACCAGCTCCTGCTCGAACTGTAGCGGCTCGCCGGTGCGCAGCACTTCACCGTAGCGGGCGACCCAGTCGTCCGCCTCGTCGGGCACCATCTCGCGCAGTTTCTGCCCGACCACGTTAGGGATGCCGGCATGCTTGGCGTAGGCGGTGTTGGCAAGAATGTGCACATAGTCGCTGAGCGGGCCATGGGGGCCGTCGAAGAACTCGATGATGCAGAAGCCTTCGTCCATGGTGTCGAACAGAAAGCGATAGATGTTCTGGTCCTGATCGGCGTGTTGCAGCAGCTGGCTCTCCAGGTGCGCGTTACGTTGGCGCAGGGTTTCGATTTCCTGATGCAGGGCGAGCAGGTCGCGGTGGGGCATGGCGACGTCCGACAGAAATGAATGGCCAGACTTTACCCGTACGCAACGCGGGCGCATAGCGGGCTACAGCGACAAGTGGCGATTTTCCAGCAGCTGCGCAACCTGCCGGTTGAGGGTCGCCAGATCGAACGGCTTGTAGAGTACGGCGCAGTGCTGGCCAGGGCTGGCATCGACCCGATTGCTGGCATAGCCGGTGATGTACAGCACGGCGAGGGTGCCGGACAACTTCTGGCAGGCTGTCGCGACCTGGTAGCCATCGATGCCGCCCGGCAGGCCGATGTCGGTGATCAGCAGGTCCGGGCGCAAGCCGCTCTGCATAGCTTGCAGCGCACAGCGGCCGTCGCTGAAAGCATGCACATGGTGCCCTTGGTCCTCGAGCACCTCGCTGATCAGCAGCCGCAGGGTGTCCTGGTCTTCCACCAGCAACACCACCTGCGGCGCTGAGCCGGACTGCTCGCTTGGCACCTGTGGCGGCACACTGGCTGGTTCGTTGGCTTCACAGGAAGCCCGTGGCAAGTAGAGGTGGATGCAGGTACCTTGCCCCGGCTCGCTGACGATGCGCAACTGCCCGCCGGACTGGCGCACGAACCCATACACGATCGACAGCCCAAGGCCCGAGCCCTGGCCCAGTGGTTTGGTGGTATAGAAGGGCTCGAACGCCCTCTGCAGCACCTCGCTGGGCATGCCGACGCCGTTGTCGCAGACGCTGACGTGCAGGTAGGCGCCGCCGGTCAAGTCCAGCGCGCGTGCCTGCAGCTCATCGAGCTGAGTGTTTTCACTGGTGATGGCAAGCGTGCCGCCCAACGGCATGGCGTCGCGGGCATTGATGCACAGGTTGAGCAGTGCGCTTTCCAGTTGGTGCGGGTCGATCTGCACCAGCCACTGTCCGGCTTGGGTCTGGTCAATGAAGGTGATGCGCGCATCGAGCGAACTGGCAATCAGCTCGTGCATGCCGGCCACCAGCTGCTGCACGTCCACCGGCTGTGGCATGAGCGTCTGTTGGCGCGAGAAGGCCAGCAGGCGCTGTACCAGTGCGGCGGCACGTTGGGCGTTTTGCCGGGCAACACCGAGCAGCCGGCTGGTGTCCTGGTAACGTTGCTCGGCCTGGCGTTGTTCGGCCATTTCCAGGGCGCCGAGAATGCCACCGAGCAGGTTGTTGAAGTCGTGGGCGATACCGCCAGTCAACTGGCCGACTGCTTCCATCTTCTGCGATTGGCGCAGGGCCTCTTCGATCTTGCGCACGCGCTCCTGTTCGGCGACGCGTTCGCTGATGTCGTAGGCGAACAGGTAACCGCCCTGGATGCGCTGCTGAGCGTCGCGCAAGGCGTTGTAGCTGATTTCGTAGTGGCGCAGGGCATTGGGCGGGCCGAGGGCGATGGTGTCGGTGAACGCCTCGCCGGCCAGCACGCGCGGCCAGACCGGCTCCAGCCATTTGACGATGTCGGGCTGGTTGGCAATGAACTGGGGAATGTAGTCGCCCACCTGCGGCACGAAGCCGCGCAGGCGCTTGAAGGTTTCCTGCGCGGTGCGGTTGATCGCCAGCAGGCGGAGGTTACGATCGGCCGCGAAGACGTTGGCCTGGCTGTGATCGACCAGCTCGCCCAGCAACTTGCTGTTGGCTTGGGCCTGGTCGATGCGTTCCTGCAGTTGTTGTGTGGAAGGGGGCGAGTCGTCAGGCTGCATGGGGCGATCCAGCGTGTGGGTCGCACAACTATAGCTGCACTTGTGCTGGCCTTCCTTCAGAACGAGCGGATGATGCGCCCCAGGGTTTCCATGGCCTGTTCGGCGGCCTCGTTCCACGGTGTGCCGTAGTTCAGGCGAATGCAGTTGCCAAAGCGCCGGGTCGGCGAAAAGATCGGCCCCGGGGCGATGCTGATGCCCTGGGCCAGGGCCATGTGGAACAGTTTCAGGGCGTCCATCTGCTCAGGTAATTCCAGCCACAGGAAGTAGCCGCCGGAAGGCTGGCTGACGCGGGTCTGCGCCGGGAAATGGCGGGCGATGGCCGCCAGCATGTTGGCCTGCTGGCCCTCCAGGGCGTAGCGCAGCTTGCGCAGGTGACGGTCGTAGCCGCCGTGTTGCAGGTAGTCGGCGATGGCCGCCTGGGCCGGCATCGAGGCGCACAGCGAGGTCATCAGTTTCAGCCGCTCGATCTTCTGCGCGAAGCGCCCGGCGGCCACCCAGCCGATGCGATACCCCGGTGCCAGGCTTTTGCTGAACGAGCCGCAGTGCATCACCAGGCCTTGGGTGTCGAAGGCCTTGGCCGGTTTGGGGGCTTGTTGCGAGTAGTACAGCTCGGCGTAGACATCGTCCTCGATCAACGGCACCTGGTGGCGGCGCAGCAGTTCGACCAGCGCCTGCTTCTTCGCCTCGGGCATGCTCGCGCCCACCGGGTTCTGGAAGTTGGTCATGCACCACACGGCCTTGACCGGGTGCTTGTCCAGGGTCTGGGCCAGCACCGCCAGGTCCATGCCCTCGCGCGGGTGCACCGGGATCTCCACGGCCTTGAGCTTGAGCCGCTCCAGTACCTGCAGGCAGGCATAGAAGGCCGGCGCCTCGATGGCCACCAGGTCGCCGGGCTCGGTGACCGCCTGCAGGCACAGGTTCAGGGCTTCCAGTGCGCCATTGGTGATCAGCAGTTCTTCCATCGGCAGCATCAGCCCACCGACCATGTAGCGCAGGGCGATCTGCCGGCGCAGTTGCGGGTTGCCCGGCGACAGGTCGGTGACCACCATGCGCGGGTCCATGGCCCGGCTGGCGCTGGCCAGCGAGCGCGACAGGCGTTGCAAGGGGAACAGTTCGGGGCTGGGGAAGGCCGAGCCGAACGGCACGGTGCTCGGGTCCTTGATCGAGTCGAGGATGGAAAACACCAGGCCGCTGACGTCCACCTCGGTCGATTCGCTCAGTGGCTCCAGCGCCTGCGGTTCACTGAACTGGCGCGGGGCATGGGCGTTGACGAAGTAGCCCGAGCGCGGCCGTGCGCGGATCAGCCCGCGGCGTTCGAGCAGGTAGTAGGCCTGGAACACCGTGGACGGGCTGACACCGTGGGTCTGGCTGGCATAGCGTACCGAAGGCACGCGCTGGCCTGGGCCGAGCACCCCGGAGCGGATCAGTTCGGCAATGTCGTCGGCGAAGCGTTCGTAGCGTTTCATGGGGGCTCGGCAGGCAAGGTGAATAATCAGTGTAAGGGATCAGCGGTTCAGTGGCGCCACGAAGCGGCTGCGGGCCACGCTGCGTACTGCGGGCTGGTCGCTGTCCTGGATCTCGAAGGCCAGTTCCTGCGAGCTGCTTGCCGGGCGCTCGGTGAGCATCGCCACCGATACGGGAAGCTCGCTCATTTCCCCGGCCGGGATGCTGAACTCGGTGCTGCCGTGCAGTTCGAAGCCTTCGGCATCGAGCAGGCGCAAGTGGTAACGCTGGGGCTGCGCGGTCTTGTTGATGACCTTGAGCAGGTAGATGTTCTCGATCTGGCCTTGAGCGTTCTCGCGGAACAGGCCGCGGTCCTTGATCACGTCCAGCGACACCATCGGGCGCAACTGCAGGGCCACCACCAGCGCGCCGATCATCAGCACCAGCGCAGCGGCGTAGCCCAGCAGGCGCGGGCGCAGCCAATGGGTGGCGCCGCCTTGCAGGCTGTGTTCGGACTTGTACCCGATCAGGCCGCGGGGGTAACCCATCTTGTCCATCACATTGTCGCAGGCGTCGATGCAGGCGGCGCAACCGATGCAGGCCATCTGCAGGCCGTCGCGGATATCGATGCCGGTGGGGCAGACCTGCACGCACAGGGTGCAGTCGATGCAATCACCCAGGCCCTGGGCGCGGGCGTCACTGCCTTTCTTGCGCGGGCCGCGGGATTCGCCACGGCGCGGGTCGTAGGCCACGGCCAGGGTGTCCTTGTCGAACATCACGCTCTGGAAGCGCGCATAAGGGCACATGTGCAGGCACACCGCCTCGCGCAGCAAGCCAGCATTGATATAGGTGGCAGCGGTGAAGAACAGTACCCAGAACAGCGCCACGCCGCTCAGTTGCAGGGTGAACAGTTCATGGGCCAGCGGGCGGATCGGCGTGAAGTAGCCGACGAAGGTCAGCCCGGTGAGCACGCCGATGGCCAGCCACAGGCTGTGCTTGAGCGTGCGCCGGGCCAGCTTGTTCAGGCTCCAGGGCGCGGCGGCCAGCTTGATGCGCTGGTTGCGGTCGCCTTCGGTGGCCTTTTCGCACCACATGAACAGCCAGGTCCAGGTGCTTTGTGGGCAACTGTAACCGCACCACACCCGGCCGGCGTAGACAGTGATGGCGAACAGGCCAAAGGCACAGATGATCAGCAGCGCCGAGAGCAGGATGAAGTCCTGTGGCCAGAAGGTGGCGCCGAAGATGTGGAACTTGCTGTCGGCCAGGTCCCACAGCACGGCCTGGCGACCGTTCCAGTCGAGCCAGGCGGTGCCGAAGAACAGCACGAACAGCGCGCCGGCGAAGGCAATACGCAGCGTGCGGTACAGGCCGGTGAAACTGCGGGTATGGATGCCATTGGCGGCAATCTGGATGGCATGGATTCGTTCGGTCATGGCGTCGGTGCTCTTACGGCCTCGATCAGGCACGAGCACTATGGCCCCCGAACTGTTTTCAGCACAGGCTCAGGTCAGGCGATAAAAACCATATCAGATTGCCGCAATTTGTGTCCCGAGCCTCAGATCACCGAGCCTGGCGTGCTGGCCTTCAGGTGCCTGCGGCTATCCACCGCACCCGCCACGGTCAGCGCGTCGGCTTCGGCTTCAGTGATCGGGAAGCGCTCGCCGGCGAGGATGGCGACGGACATGCGCAGCTGTTCGTCGGTGATGATTTCGATCTCCGGGCCTTTGCCTTCGATGCGCAGCTTGTCGCCGATGAGGGTGCAGCGTTGGGTGCTTTCTTCGACTTCGATGGGCATGGTGCGGTCCTCCGGGGGCGGTTACAGGTTGTGACCACAGGCGCTGGGAGGTTGCTGCATCGGAGTGCCGGGTGGGCACTTTGCTGTGTGTGTGCGGGTCAACCTTCAAAGGCTAACCTGTTCGGGACCCATGCAATGGATCAGATCTGGCAAACCATCCAGGCAGAATTCGCCGACATCACCAATGAACGCGAAGTCATCCAGATTCTCGTCCGCCTGCTGATGGCGGCCGTGCTCGGCGCCGTGCTGGGCTTTGAGCGCGAACACAAAGGCAAGTCCGCTGGGGTGCGCACACACATGCTGGTATCCCTGGGCGCTGCATTGTTCGTGCTGGCACCGAGCATGGCGGGCTCCGATGCACAGGCCTTGAGCCGGGTGATCCAGGGCATCGTCGCCGGCATCGGCTTTCTAGGGGCAGGCACCATTCTCAAAGGTAACGGCCAGGACACCAGCCACGTGAAAGGGCTGACTACCGCTGCGGGGCTGTGGATGACGGCGGCAATCGGTACCGCTGCAGGCATGGGGCGAGAAGCCACGGCGCTGATCAGCACAGTGCTGGCGCTGTTGGTCTTGGGCACGATGCCGCTGCTGGTGGAGAAGGTCGAGGGGCAGGACGAGGAGAAGCAGAAAGAGGAGGAGGGCAGGAAGCACTGAGGGGAGCCGAAGCTCCCCTCAAAGCGTTGTTGCCTGCTCTTTTTTTATTATTGAGGCCGGCCTTTTGTTGTTTTTGTAGGCTAGCCTTGATGTCGCGTGCGACCCCCATCCGGGGTCAAGAGCAAACGTATTTTTTTGAGCGCTGACCTGCATTCATCCTGTGGATCCGAGCCTGACTGCCGCTACCTTCAGGTAGTTTTATTGTTCTGTGTCAGCCCGCGGGGCGAACCCCTGAAAAGCCTGTCGACTCCAAAAAAATCTGCTTGCTGCGCCTCTGCCGTGTTGTTCTTGTTATGTCAGAGCCGTTACATGTTGTTTTTATTGGTTATCGCGTTTTTCTTGTTGTTGTACCAAACATATAGCAGGTGCCGTGCCAACTTTTGAAAAGTCTTTAAAATCAATGGCTTGACAGGTTTTGACGAAATCCGGCGCCCTGAGAATCTGTCGATTTGTTTCCCTGTTACCCGATTTTTTGCTGAAAACTGTGGGGGAGGTAACACTCACCCACACTCATGTGACACCTGTATGAAACTCATGCTGCGCTGCGCGCACGTGCCACCCGCGAACCGTTGGCCCGGCCCAGCACCGTGCTGATGCGTTGCCCGGCGGCGATCAGCCGGTCGAGGTCGATACCGGTCTCGATGCCCAGCCCCTGCAGCAGGTACAGCACATCCTCGGTGGCGATGTTGCCGGTAGCGCCCTTGGCATAAGGGCAGCCCCCCAGCCCGGCCACCGAGCTGTCGAACACGCTGATGCCTTCGAGCAGGCTGGCATACACGTTGGCCAGGGCCTGGCCATAGGTGTCGTGGAAGTGGCCGGCCAGTTGTGCGCGGGGCACTGCGGCCGACACCACCTCGAACAGCCGGCGGGTGTCTCCGGCCGTGCCGGTGCCGATGGTGTCACCCAGCGACACCTCGTAGCAGCCCATATCGTGCAGGGCCCTGGCCACCGGTGCTACCTGCTCGGCGCTGACCTTGCCTTCATAAGGGCAGCCCAGCACACAGGACACGTAACCGCGTACACGCACGCCATGGCTGCGCGCAGCCTCCATGATCGGCTCGAAGCGCTGCAGGCTTTCGCTGATCGAGCAGTTGATGTTGCGCTGGGAGAAGGCCTCGGAAGCCGCGGCGAACACCGCCACTTCCTTCACCCCGGCAGCCAGGGCATCCTCGAAACCGCGCAGGTTGGGCGCCAGCGCGGCATAGGTAACACCGGCGCGCTGGCGGATGCTGGCGAACACGTCGGCGGAGCCCGCCATCTGCGGCACCCATTTGGGCGAAACGAAGCTGCCGACCTCGATATAGCTCAGCCCGGCGTCGGTCAGGTCGTCGACCAGGCGCACCTTGTCGGCAACGCTGATGGGCTGGGCTTCGTTCTGCAGGCCGTCGCGGGGGCCGACTTCGACCAGGCGGACTGTTGCGGGCATGGGCATGGTGGGGTTCCTGTCAGCGTTTGTCGTTGTTGTTCAGGGTGGCAGCCAGGGCCTGCTCGCAGCGCTCCTGGGCAGTGTCCAGTTCCAGTTGCATCTGGTGGATGTCGAGCATCTGCTGTTCGAGCTGGGCGCGACGCTCGGCGATCTTCGCCAGCATGCTGTGAAGCTGCTTGAGGTTGCCGCTGCTGGGGTCGTACAACTCGATCAGTTCACGGCATTCGGCCAGCGAGAAGCCGATGCGCTTGCCACGCAGGATGAGCTTCAGGCTGACTTTGTCACGGGCCGAATAGATGCGCTCCAGGCCACGCCGCTCGGGGCTCAGCAGGCCCTGTTCCTCATAGAAGCGGATGGCGCGGGTGGTGATATCCAGTTCGCGGGAGAGGTCGGAGATGCTGTAGGTCTGGCTGCTCATGCTTGGGCTCGGCGTGGGGTATGCCAGTATCCTGAGGGCAGGTTGACGTTTACGTCAAGCAGATCAGTCGGGCTGCACCGCACGTCGGTAACCATTGGGCGTCTGCCCGCTCAGGCGCTTGAAAAAGCGGGTGAAGTAGGTCGGGTCGCTGAAGCCCAGGCTGTCTGACAGCTGGCCGATGCTCATGCGCGTATAGATGAGGTTGCGCCGCGCCTCCAGCAGCAGGCGCTGGTGGATCACCTGCAATGCGGTCTGCCCGCTCAGCGCCCGGCATAGCTGGTTGAGCTGCAGGCTGGGGATGTTCAGGCGCGCGGCGAAGTCCTCCACCGACAGGTGTTCGCGGTAATGCGCCTCGACCAGCCGCAGGTATTGCCCGAGCAGCTGCCGGTCACGTTCGTCGCGGTTACGTGGGGCTTGCCCCAGTCGCTGGCGGCGGCTGATCCACACCATCAGCGCGGTCACCAGCGCGTCGAGCATGGCCGCCCGTGCAGGGGCGTTGCCCTGGTATTCCTGCTGCAGCGTTTCGATCAGGCCGCGCAGCTGGATGCGGTCCTTGCCCAGCGGGTAACACGCCGCTTTTGCCAGCACCCCCAGCGGCGCGCCCAGGCGCTGTTCCAGGTCAGCTACCAGCGCGGTGCCGAAGGTCAGCACATGGCCCTGGATATCGGCGCTGAAGCGAAAACCATGCACGGTCAGCGGCGGCACCACCTGTATCGCGGCTTCGAGAATGGTGCTGCGCACGCCCTCGATTTCCACCTGAGCTTCGCCGCGCTGCACATACAACAACTGGAACAGCTCGGCGTGCTGGTGCGGCTTGATTTCCCAATGATGCAGGCGGCTGCGCGCCGGGATCGACTCGCAATGCAGCAGGTCGGTGCCGGGCCAGTGCTGGTTTTCGCCATATAGCTGGAACAGCGGAACGCCGGGGAGGGTGGATCTCATGTCGTGATTGCCTGTCCGTTAATCGAACGCTTTTTTTAAAAGTGCATTTTTTGCATCGGATAACACACTTATTTGGCGGTTATTGCCAGTAAAAATGCAAGGGCACCCCCTCTCGACGAGATAAAAACAATGAACACTCAGGTTGCAATCATTGGCGCCGGTCCGTCCGGCCTACTGCTCGGTCAGTTGCTGCACAAGGCGGGCATCGACACCGTCATCCTCGAACGCCAGACCCCCGAATACGTACTCGGCCGCATTCGCGCCGGGGTGCTTGAACAAGGCACCGTCGACTTGCTGCGCGAAGCCGGCGTCGCCGAGCGCATGGACCGCGAAGGGCTGGTCCATGAGGGCGTTGAGCTGCTGGTCGCTGGCCGGCGCCAGCGCCTGGACCTGAAGGGCCTGACCGGCGGCAAGACGGTGATGGTCTACGGCCAGACCGAAGTCACCCGCGACCTGATGCAGGCCCGCGAAGCCAGCGGCGCGCCGATCATCTACTGCGCCAGCAACGTGCAGCCGCACGAACTCAAGGGCGAACGGCCCTACGTGACCTTTGAAAAGGACGGCCAGACCCACCGCCTGGACTGCGACTACATCGCCGGCTGTGATGGCTTCCACGGCGTCTCGCGCAAGAGCATTCCCGAAGGCGTACTCAAGGAGTACGAGCGGGTCTACCCGTTCGGCTGGCTGGGTATGCTGTCCGATACCCCACCGGTCAACCACGAACTGATCTACGCCCACCACGAACGGGGTTTCTCGCTGTGCAGCCAGCGCTCACAGACGCGCAGCCGCTACTACCTGCAGGTGCCGCTGGAAGAGCGGGTGGAAGACTGGTCCGACGAGCGTTTCTGGAACGAACTCAAGGCGCGCCTGCCCGAAGACGTGGCACAGCAACTGGTCACCGGGCCTGCGTTGGAAAAGAGCATCGCGCCACTGCGCAGCCTGGTGGTCGAGCCGATGCAGTACGGCCACCTGTTCCTGGTCGGCGATGCCGCGCACATCGTTCCGCCGACGGGCGCCAAGGGCCTGAACCTGGCGGCCTCCGACGTCAACTACCTGTTCCGGATCCTGGTCAAGGTGTACCGCGAAGGGCGCACCGACCTGCTGCAGCAGTACTCGCCGCTGGCCCTGCGCCGGGTCTGGAAGGGCGAGCGTTTCAGCTGGTTCATGACCCAGCTGCTGCATGACTTCGGCGAGCACAAGGATGCCTGGGACCAGAAGATGCAGGAGGCCGACCGCGAGTACTTCCTGACATCGCCGGCGGGGCTGGTGAACATCGCCGAGAACTATGTGGGGTTGCCGTACGAAGAGGTGGTTTAGGGGTTGGGGGTAGGGCGAAAGAGGTTTGTCGCCTGTGAAATCGAGCGCCGCCCCCGCGGCGCATCGCGAGCTGCGCTCGCTCCTACGTTTGTTGCAGGTAAACTGGCCCGAAACAATCGTAGGAGCGAGCGCAGCTCGCGATGCGCCGCGCGGCCGGCGCTCGATCTAACAGGCGCCGAATACCTTTCGGCGAACACCCGAAAGGACGCAACCCAAT
Organism: Pseudomonas sp. MN1F; assembly: GCF_009391885.1. Lineage (GTDB taxonomy): Bacteria > Pseudomonadota > Gammaproteobacteria > Pseudomonadales > Pseudomonadaceae > Aquipseudomonas. The sequence continues at coordinate 19,908 of NZ_VZII01000028.1, forward strand.
GCCCCGCCACCCCTCACTCCTCAAGATTCTGATCACCACCCTGTGCCTGGCCACCGCCAGTGCCGCAACCTGGGCCGACCAGCCGCTGCCCACGCCCCCAGAGCTGCAGTCCGGCTACCGCAGTGGCCTCCAGCCGGTGCACGCCAGCCGGCACATGGTGGCGGCTGCCAACCCGTTGGCCAGCGAAGCGGGGCGGGCGATGCTGCGTGCCGGTGGCAGCGCCATCGATGCGGCGATTGCCATGCAGATGGTGCTGACCTTGGTCGAGCCGCAATCCAGCGGTATCGGTGGTGGGGCATTCATCCTGTACTGGGATGGCCAGCGCGTGCAGGCCTTCGACGGCCGCGAAGCGGCACCGGCAGGGGTGACGGAAACGTTGTTCCTGCAAGCGGACGGGGCGCCCATGGCGTTTCGTGCAGCGCAGATCGGCGGCCGCTCCGTGGGGGTTCCGGGCGTGCTGCGGGCATTGCAACTGGCCCATGATCAGCACGGCAAACTGCCATGGAAGGACCTGTTCGCACCGGCCATCGCCCTGGCGCGCAATGGTTTCGCAGTGTCCGAACGGCTGCACGCGCTGGTCGCCGGCGACCCCTTCATTGCCCGCTCGCCGGCCATGGCGCGCTACTTCCTGGATGACCGGGGCGAGCCGCTGGCGGTCGGCACGATCCTGCGTAACCCTGCACTCGCGCAGACCTTCGAACGCATCGCAGAGCAGGGCGCCGAGGCTTTCTACAAGGGTGAGATTGCCCAAGCCATGGTGGCCGAAGTGCGTCACCACGCCAATGCCGGGCAGTTGTCACTTGAGGATTTGCAGCGTTACCAGGCCAAGGCGCGCGAACCGGTCTGTGGCGCGTACAAGGCCTGGAATATCTGCGGCATGCCGCCGCCGTCGTCCGGCGGGGTGACGGTGTTGCAGACCCTGGGCATGCTCGACGCCCTGCAGCACGCCTCGGCGCAACGCGACCTGGCCGACCTGCCGCCGGGCCAGGTGCCCTCGGTGGCGGGGCTCGAACCTGTGCCGCAGGCCGTGCACCTGATCGCCGAAGCCGAGCGCCTGGCCTACGCTGACCGTGCCCAGTACCTGGCCGACAGCGATTACGTGCCGGTGCCGGTCAAGTCGTTGCTCGACCCTGCCTACCTCGCCGAGCGCGCCAGGCAGGTCGGCGACCACAGCATGAAGCACGCGCGCCCGGGTACCCCGCAGGGGGCCGACCTGGCCCTGGCGCCCGACCGCTCGCCACTGCGGATTTCCACCTCGCACCTGTCTGCTGTCGATGACAGCGGCCAGGCCCTGGCCATGACCACGTCGGTGGAGTCCGCCTTCGGTTCGCACCTGATGGTCGGCGGTTTTCTGCTGAACAACCACCTGACCGACTTTTCGTTCCTGCCTGCGGAACATGGCAAGCCGGTGGCCAACCGGGTGCAGCCCGGCAAGCGCCCGTTGTCGGCGATGGCGCCAACCCTGGTGTTCTCGCGTGCCTCCGGCGAACTGGTGGCAAGCCTTGGCTCCCCTGGCGGTTCGCAGATCATCGGCTACGTGAACAAGGCGCTGATCGGCCTGCTGGACTGGCATCTCGATCCGCAACAGGCGGCCAACCTGCCCAATTTCGGCAGCCGCAATGCCGGCACTGAAGTGGAGGCGGGACTGGTCAGTCCTGCATTGGTCCGCCAGCTCAGCGCCTGGGGCCATGACGTCACGCCAATGACCATGACCAGTGGCATGCAGATCATCCAGCGCACCCCCGAAGGGTGGGCCGGTGGTGCCGACCCGCGGCGTGAAGGTGTGGCGCTCGGCGACTAGCGCGTTGCCGGGCCTGGAGTGGCGTGGTAGAAGTCAATCTTGTCATTCAGTCGTTGAATACCAAGATGTCCATCAGCGTTAAATCGAATAGAGCCCTGTTCGACCTCGACCTGTTGCGCGCCATCGTCGTGGTGGCCGATTGCGGCAGCTTCACCACCGCCGCTGCACGCCTGCACTCGACCCAGTCGACCATCAGCCAGAAAGTGCGCCGCCTTGAAGACATGGTTGGCCACCGCTTGCTGGTGCGCGGCAACCGCGACGTGTTGCCGACCGACGCCGGGCAGACCCTGCTGGGTTATGCCAGGCACATGCTGGCGCTGAACGACCAGATGCTCGAAGCCTTGGCCGGCGCCATGGTTGGGGTCACCGTGCGCCTGGGCGTGCCCGAGGATTTTGTCGGCGGGCGCACCACCAACGCGCTGTCGGCGTTCAGCCGCCTGCACCCGCAGGTCAAGCTGGAGGTCACCAGCGGCCTGTGCCGTGACCTCAGCCAGGCCTACGACAACGGCGAACTCGACCTGGTGCTGCTCAAGCAGCGGCGCAACAGCCGCGAGGGGGTGGCCTGCTGGCCCGAGCGCCTGCAGTGGATTGACAGTGCGCGCATGCCGGCGTTCGAGCTCGACCCGATTCCGCTGGTGACCTTCCCGCCACGGGGGCTGTACCGTGAAGACATGATCAGCGCCATCGAAGGCATGGGCCGGCGCTGGCGCATCAGCTTCACCAGCTCCAGCCTCAGTGGCATCCAGGCGGCGGTGGCTGACGGCATGGGCATCAGCCTGTTGCCACCGCGTGCGGCGACTGGCGAGCACCGGGTGCTGGGGCAGGTGCAGGGGTTGCCGGAGGTGGACAGCTACGAGATCGTCATCGTGCACAAGCCGACAGCGGACGTGATGGTCAAGGATCTGGCCGGGGTGATGTCGCAGCTGCTTGAGGGCGGTGGGATCTGACCCACCTTCCAACGCTTGCACACTATTTCAAATCGCTGGCTATGGCATGCCCAGCCACTCCGGCAGCGCCAACGAGATGAACGGCACATAAGTCACCAGCACCAGGAACAGCAGCAAAATCGACAGCCACGGCAGCGCCGCGCGAATCGTCTGCCCCAGGGTCAGCCCAGTCACTGCCGAGGTGACGAACAGGTTCAGCCCCACCGGCGGGTGCACCAGGCCGATCTCCATGTTCACCACCATCACGATGCCCAGGTGAATCGGGTCGATGCCCAGCTTCATGGCGATCGGGAAGAAGATTGGTGCGAGGATCAGGATGATCGCCGATGGCTCCATGAAGCTGCCGGCCACCAGCAGCACGATGTTGACCATGATCAGGAAGCCGATTGGCGTCAGCCCCTCGGACATCACCCACTGGGTGATCTGCTGGGGGATCTGCTCGGTGGTCAGCACGTGGGCGAAGAGCATGGCGTTGGCGATGATGAACAGCAGCATGATGGTCAGCCGGCCCGACTCCAGCAGCACTTTCGGGCAGTCACGCAGGCGCATGTCCTTGTACACGAACAGCGCGATGAACGCCGAGTACACCGCCGCTACCGCCGCCGCCTCGGTGGGGGTGAACATGCCGCTGTAGATGCCGCCGAGGATGATCACCAGCAGCAACAGGCCCCAGAATGCGCGCCGGGCGGTGCGCAGCCATTCGCTGAAGCTGGCCCGTGGCTGGGCCGGCAGCTTCTTGATGCGGGCGACGATGTAGATCGCCACCATCAGGGCAACACCGAGCAGGATGCCCGGCACCACGCCGGCCATGAACAGCTTGCCGACCGAGGTCTCGGTGGCCGCCGAGTACACCACCATGACGATCGAAGGCGGGATCAGGATGCCCAGGGTGCCGGCATTGCAGATGATCCCGGCGCCGAACTCGCGGGGGTAGCCGGAGCGCACCATGCCAGCCACGGCAATCGAGCCGACGGCGGCCACGGTGGCCGGCGACGAACCCGACAGCGCGGCGAACAGCATGCACGCCAGCACGGCGGCAATCGCCAGGCCGCCGCGGATATGCCCGACGCAGGCGTTGGCAAAGTCGATCAGGCGTTGGGCCACGCCTCCGGTGGTCATGAACGCGCCCGACAGCAGGAAGAACGGGATGGCCAGGAAGGTGTAGCTGTCGGAGGTCTCGAACAGCTTGATCGCCAGCGAGCTGAGCGAGTCCTGGCTGAACATCAGGATCGACAGCGCCCCCGACAGGCCCAGGGAGATGGCGATCGGCACGCCGAGGAACATGAACACGAACAGCAGCAGGAACAGGCAGATAACCGTCATCAGTGGTGCTCCTCACCGGGGTGGGCCAGCTTGCTGGCTTCGGCGGCCTCGTCGGCCAGGCCCAGGCCGTACTGGCGGTGGGTAAACAGGCGGTAAAGGATTTCCAGGTAACGGACGATCACCAGGGCAAAGCCCAGCGGCACGATCAGCGCGATATGGCCGACCTTGATGCCATAGCGGTCAAGGTCCTCGGCACCGATGCCGGCCACCAGCACCGCGCTTACCCACTTGATGCTCGCCACCAGGAACAGCCCGGCATAAGCCAGGCAGCAGGCGCAGGCGACCATCGCCAGCAGCCGTTGCACCGGCTTGGGCGTGCGCCGCACCAGCACATCGACGCCGAGGTGGCCGGCGGTGCGCACGCCGTAGGAGATACCGAAGAAGATCAGCCAGCCGAACAGCGCCTTGGTCAGGGCGATGCTCCAGGTCATGTCCTGGGCGTAGGCCATCAGGTGGTCGCCGATACCGAGTAGCAGGTCGCTGGCGAACGCCCAGTGATCACTAAGGCTGTAGAACATCGTGTAGAGGTTGTTCAGCGCCACGTAGAGGAAGGTCACCAAGGTCATGGCCGCCAGGAGAAAGGCAATCATGCCTTCCTCGAAGTGCTCCCAGACACGCCTGAGCGATTGCATAGGATATCTCCAGACAGAGAAAGGGCAGGCCACCCGTACCGCGGGTGGCCGGGGTGGGGCGCATGAAGGGTCAGGAGGCCTTGTTGGCGTCGTTGGCGGCCTTGATCAGGTCAGCGCCGATCTGGTCGGAGAATTTCTCCCACACCGGGCGCATGGCTTCACGCCATTGCTCGCGCTGTTCGGCGGTCAGCGCGTCGATCTCGCTGGTCTTGGCGTCGATGATCTTCTGCCGCGAGGTCTGGTTGAGGGCTTCAGCCTGCTTGTTCACCTCGACGGTGACCTCATCCATGATCTTCTGCAGCTCGCCGCGCACGTCCTCGGGCAGGCCGTTCCAGAACTTGGCGTTGGTGATCACCATGTAGTCGATCAGGCCGTGGTTGGTTTCGGTGAAGAACGGCTGCACCTCGTTGACCTTCTGGCTTTCGTAGTTCGACCAGGTGTTCTCGGTGCCGTTGACGGTGCCAGTCTGCAGGCCCTGGTAGACCTCGGCGAAGCTCATCTTGCGCGGGTTGGCGCGGATCGCCTTGAACTGCTCTTCAAGCACGCTGGAGGCTTGCACGCGGTACTTCAGGCCGCGGGCATCCTTGGGCAGGATCACCTTCTTGTTTGCCGACAGTTGCTTGAGGCCGTTGTGCCAGTAGGCCAGGCCACGGATGCCCTTGTCTTCCATCGAGGTCAGCAGCGCCTTGCCTTGCGGGCCTTGCTGGAAGCGGTCGACGGCGGCCAAGTCGTTGAACAGGAACGGCAGGTCGAAGATCTGCACCTGTTTGTTGTAGTGCTCGAACTTGGCCAGCGAGGGCGCCAGCATCTGCACATCGCCGAGTAGCAGGGCTTCCATTTCCTTGCCATCGCCGAACAGCGAAGAGTTGGGGTAGACCTCGACCTTGACCTTGTCCTTGAGCTGCGGGTCGGCGGCGACCAGCTTCTGGAACATCAGCGCGCCCTGGCCCTTGGGCGTGCTGTCGGCCACCACGTGGGCGAACTTGATGACGATCGGGTCGGCGGCCTGGGCCAGGCCTGCCATGGACACTGCGGCGGCGCAGAATAGCGCCTGGGTCAGCTTCAACATCGGTGTCACCTCTGATTTATTGTTGTAGGAGGATTGAGGGTAAAGATGGACCAACGGGCTGCGTGTGGAGAATCAGCATTTGTGTAAGGCGGCGTTCGGCTAAGGTGAACGCGGCATGTTCAGTCGAGATTTCCGGCCAGCAACCGCTGCGCCCGCAACACCACCGGCGCGTCGACCATCTGCCCGTCCAGCTGGAAGGCCCCGGCGCCATTGGCCGCCGCACTCGCGGCCAGCACCCGCCGCGCCCATGCCAGCTCCTCGGCACTCGGCGCCAGTGCTGCATGAATCACCGCCACCTGCTGCGGATGAATGCACAACGCCCCGCCATAGCCCATGTCGTAGGCATGCCGCATGGCCCGTTGCAGCCCCTCGGCATCGGCGATGGCCGGGAACACCCCATCCAGTGGCGGCAGCAGGCCAGCCCCCCGGGAATGCAACTGCACCGCCATGCGCGCCTGGTCGAGAAACTGCCGGGCCGCCTCGCTCTCGGTGTTCAACCCCAGGTCCAGCGCCAGGTCGAGGCTGCCGAACGACAAGCGCTCGACGCCTTCAGCCGCGGCAATCTGTGCCAGTGCCAACAGGCCCTTGGCGCTTTCGATGATTGGCCACACGGGCTTGCCGCCGTGCCAGGCCAACGCGACCTGAGCGGCGTTCTCCACCTTGGGCAACAGCAGCCCGGCGACCCCCGGATACTGTGCGCAGAAGGCCAGGTCGCCAGCGTGCTGTTGATGCTGCGGCGCATTCACCCGCACCCATACCGAGGCCTGCGGCGTGGCCTGCAGAAAGGCCGCCAGGTGGTCGCGGGCCTGCTGTTTCAGCGGCTCCTCCACGGCATCCTCAAAGTCGACGATCACCACATCGGCACCTGCCGCCAGGGCCTTGGCGAAACGTTCGGGGCGGCTGCCAGGCACGAACAAGGCGGAGCGCACCGCGTTCATACAACGCCTCCTGCGGCCAGGCTGGCTCGCTGTTCTGCGCTCAAGCCGAGCTCCGCAAGGATGCCCGCGGTGTGCTGCCCCAGCGCCGGCACGGCATCCATGCGTGGGGTGAAGGCGGCATTGCGCCCCGGTGGCAGCAGCGACGGCAACTTGCCGGCCGGGCTGTCCACTTCACGCCAGCTGTCGCGGGCCTGCAGCTGCGGGTGCTGCCATACGCCGTGCATGTCGTTGACCCGGGCGTTGGCGATCTGGGCATCTTCCAGGCGCGCCACCACCTCGTCCAGCGACAGGGCGGCAAAGCGCTCGACGATGACCTGGCGCAGCACCTCGCGGTTGTCCGAGCGCTTGTAATTGGCGCTGAAGCGGTCATCGCTGGCCAGTGCCGGGTCGAGCAGCACCTTTTCGCAGAACAGCGCCCATTCCCGTTCATTCTGCAAGCCGAGCATGATCGTGCCGCCACCGCCGGTGGGGAACGGGCCGTACGGGTAGATGGTCGAGTGCGAGGCACCCGCGCGCGGTGGTGGCGGTGCGCCGTTGTAGGCGTAGTACATCGGGTAGCCCATCCACTCCACCAGGCTCTCCAGCATCGACACGTCGATGCGGCTGCCCAGGCCAGTCTTGTCGCGCAGCAGCAACGCTGACAGCACACCGGTGTAGGCATACATGCCGGCGGCGATGTCGGCGATCGAGCAGCCGGCCTTGGCCATTTCCTCGTCGCCGGGGCCGCCAGTCACCGACAGAAAGCCGCCCTCGCTCTGGATCAGCAGGTCGTAGGCCTTCTTCTTTTCATATGGGCCGCCTGCGCCGTAGCCGGAGATGTCGCAGACGATCAGGCGCGGGAAGCGCTGGTGCAAGGCGTCGAACGACAGGCCCATGCGTGCCGCAGCGCCGGGGGCGAGGTTTTGCACGAGCACGTCGGCCTTGGCCAGCAGGGCCTCGAGGATGCTGTCGGCGGCCTTCTGCTTGAGGTCGAGGGTGAGGCTTTCCTTGGAGCGGTTGGTCCACACGAAGTGCGAGGCCAGGCCATCGACGCGCTGGTCGTAGCCACGGGCGAAGTCACCGCTGCCGGGCCGTTCGACTTTGATCACACGGGCGCCCAGGTCAGCCAGCTGGCGGGTGCAGAAGGGCGCGGCGATGGCATGTTCCAGGCTGACGACGGTGATGCCGTCCAGCGGGCGGGGGGCAGTTTGGGTCATGGGGTCACCTGTTCGTCATCAGTGCAGTGCGGCCAGCGAGCGCGTATCGCGCAACTGCCAGACCTGTTCGATCAGGGCCTGGCCCTGGGCCGGGCTGCGGGCGCCGGAATAGGCCAGCAAGCGTTGGAACTTGGCTTCCAGCTCGGGGCGCGAGAGGGTGTTGCCGGGGTCGCCCTTGGGCTCGTCGATGGCGGCGCTGAAGCGGCGGCCATCGGTGCAGGTGACCTCGACCCGGCCGAGCCAGCGGGCCGGGTAGGCAGCATCCACTTCAGGGTCCAGCTGCATCTGTACTTTTTCGCGGAAGCTGGCGACCCGTGGGTCGCTCAGCGCCAGGTCGCGGAATTCGATGAGCTGTGCGCTGCCGTGCACGGCGATCAGGCCGAGCACGGTGCCCATGGAAAACTTGGCCTGGTGCACGGTGGCCGGCGTGGTGACCCGGCCCAGCACATCGATGGCGCCCTGGTGCACGCGGGTGACCACCTTGGCGATCTGCTCATGCGTCAGGCCTTGGCGTTGCATCAGCTGCAGCAGTGCATCGGCGGCGGGGTGGGTATGGCGGCACGAGGCGTGAAACTTGAACGAGGTTTCCGCCAGCGCCCAGCGCGTGCCCAGGCAGTCGCTAAGGCGCGCCGGGTCAGCGTCGGTGGACATGCCGGCAGCCAGGCCCTGGTCACCTTCGAGGATGTTGCGCGCACCGCTCAGGCCATCGGCGGTCAGATAGGCGGCGAGCAGGCCATCGGCGGCGGCCTTGGCGGTGTGCAACTGTTTGGAGTCGGCAGCATCGCGCAGGAATTCCCAGAGCCCGGCGGCCTGGGTGCCGGCGCTGCCGAGCAGGTTGATGAACTGTTCCTTGTCGAAGCCCAGCAGCTTGCCTACGCCCACGGCGGCGGCCAGGGTGCCGACGGTGGCCGTGGTGTGGAAGATGCGATAGTGCGAACGGCCAAGAAATTCACCGATGCGAATCCCTGCCTCATAGCCCGCGACGCTGGCCAGCAGCAGGTCCTGGCCGGACTTGCCGAGGTCCTGGGCCGCAGCCAGCACGGCGGAGAACACCACCGTGGCCGGGTGCAGCACCGAGCTGTTGTGCAGGTCGTCCTGCTCCACCAGGTGCGAGGCGGCGCCGTTGACCAGCGCGGCGAAGTAGGGCGATGAGCTGCGCCCGCTGGTCAGCACGCGGGCGCTGCCTTGGGCGGGGCCCATGCGTTCGGCGTAACGTTCGAACAGCGGGATCGGGTGCGCGCCCTGGCTGGCCAGGGCCGAGCCGAGCCAGTCGAGGAGCAGGTCTTCGGTGCGGTCTAGCACGTGGCCGGGGATCTGTGCGTATTGCAGGTTGGCGAGGAAGCCCGCCAGGGCTTGGGTATGCTGCATGCTCGGGCCCTCAGAAGCTGCGTGGCAGCTCGAGCAGGTGCTCGGCCACGTAGGACAGGATCAGGTTGGTGGAGATCGGCGCCACCTGGTACAGGCGGGTTTCGCGGAACTTGCGCTCGACGTCGTATTCGCAGGCAAAGCCGAAGCCGCCGTGGGTCTGCAGGCAGGCATTGGCCGCCTCCCACGAGGCCTTGGCCGCCAGGTACTTGGCCATGTTGGCGCTGGCCCCGGCGTTCTGCCCGCTGTCGTACTCGGCGCAGGCGCGCCAGCGCATCAGGTCGGCGGCCTCGATCTCGATATGGGCTTCGGCGATGGGGAACTGCACGCCCTGGTTCTGCCCGATCGGGCGGCCGAACACCACGCGGTCACGGGCGTAGGCGCTGGCCTTTTCAACGAACCAGCGGCCATCGCCGATGCACTCGGCGGCGATCAGCGTGCGCTCGGCATTGAGGCCGTCGAGGATGTAGCGGAAGCCTTTGCCTTCGTCACCGATCAGGCTGCTGGCCGGCAGTTCGAGGTTGTCGAAGAACAGCTCGTTGGTCTCGTGGTTGACCATGTTGGCGATGGGCTGCACGGTCAGGCCGTTGCCGATGGCTTCACGCAGGTCAACCAGGAAGATCGACATGCCCTCGGACTTTTTCTTCACCTCCGGCAAGGGCGTGGTGCGCGCCAGCAGGATCATCAGGTCCGAATGCTGGATGCGCGAGATCCACACCTTCTGGCCATTGATCACGTACTTGTCGCCCTGGCGCACGGCGCTGGTCTTGATCTTGGTGGTGTCGGTGCCGGTGGTAGGCTCGGTCACGCCCATCGACTGCAGGCGCAGCTCGCCGCTGGCGAGCTTGGGCAGGTAGTGGCGCTTCTGTTCCTCGCTGCCGTGGCGCAGCAGGGTGAACATGTTGTACATCTGCCCGTGCACGGTGCCGGAGTTGCCACCGCAGGCGTTCACCTCTTCGAGGATCACCGAGGCCTCGGCCAGGCCCAGGCCCGAGCCGCCGTACGCTTCCGGGATCATCGCCGACAGCCAGCCGGCGTCGGTCATGGCCTTGACGAAGGCCTCCGGGAAGCCCTTTTCTTCATCGATCTTGCGCCAGTAGCTGGCGTCGAACTCGGCGCACAAGGCGCGCACGCCTTCGCGGATGGCGTTGAGGTCATCACTGTCGTACGTATGCATGGGGGATTCCCTGTCTGGTATCAGTCGAAAAGCACGTCGGCGCTCTGCGCCACGCCCGCGGCGTTGCCGGCCCACAGCTGGGCCTGGCCAGGTGCGCTGATGCGCCCGGCCACTTCGAAAGGGGTGGGTACGGTCAGCGGGCGCACGCCGCGGTAGGCGAAATGGCGCACGCGCTTGCCAGGGTTGGCGCGGATGAAGGCACGCAGGTTCAGGGTGGCGATCATCGGGCCGTGCACGACCAGGCCGGCGTAGCCTTCGGTTTCGCTGACGTAGGGGAAGTCGTAGTGGATGCGGTGACCGTTGAAGGTTACGGCGGAGTAACGGAACAGCAGGGTCGGCGTCGGCGTGACCGCTTCGCTCCAGTCGGCCGGTGCGTCGGCCGCGGCGCTGTCGAGCTTGGGTGGGTTGGGCTCGCGGTAGACGATGTCCTGCTCTTCGCGCACGCACAGCTGGCCGTGTTGCGAGTAATCGTGGCGCACGGTGACGAACAGCAGCGCGCCGGTACGGCCGTGTTTTTCTTCGATGTGCAGGATGGTCGACAGGCGATGGGCTTCGGCGCCGACCGTGAGCGGGGCGATGAACTCGACCCGCCCGCCAGCCCACATGCGGTTACGGTTGTCGGCCGGAGGCAGGAAGCCGCCGCGCGCCGGGTGGCCGTCCGCGCCCAATTGCGCTTCGGCCACTGGCTCCTGGAAGAAGCACCACATCCACAGCGGTGGCAGCGGTTGGCCGACGGCGGGTGCGGTTTCGCCGAAGGTGGCGGCGATGCGCTTGATCAGGTTGCGGCTGAGCTCATCGACGGCCTCTTCCGTGCGGCCGATCCAGGCGCTGTAGTCGATGGGCGGGTGGGAAGCAGTCATAACCATGGGCCTCTGCATTTGTTGTTATGGGCCGATCATGCGAGGCGCCTGGCATTCTGTGAATTTGCATTTGTGTAAGGCAGCGTTCATGTATGCTGAACGCCATCGCCACGACCGGACCTCCCCATGCATTTCGACTTGGCAGATTTGCGGCTGTTCATCCATATCGGCGAATCGCCGAGCCTGACCCAGGGCGCACGCCGGGCGTTTCTTTCGCCGGCCGCCGCCAGTGCGCGGGTCAAGGCGCTGGAAGCCCAGCTCGACACGCGCCTGCTGTACCGCGACAGCCGTGGCGTGGAACTGACCCCTGCGGGGCACAAGCTGCTGATGCATGCCCGCCTGATCATGCGCCAGGTCGATTACCTGAAAGCCGAGTTCACCCAGTTCGGCACCGACCTGGCCGGGCATATCCGCATTTTCGCCAACACCACCGCCGTCACCGAATTCCTGCCGGAAGTGCTGGCTGGCTTCATGGCCAAGCGCCCCGGGGTGACCGTCGACCTGCAGGAGCGCCTGTCGCGGGACATCGTGCGCGGTGTGCTCGACGGCAGCAGCGACATGGGCATCATCGCCGGGCCGGTGGAGGCCAGCGGCTTGCAGGTGATGCACTTCAGCACCGACCGGCTGGTGCTGATTGTCCCGGCGGGCCATGAACTGGCTGGCTGCAAGACGGTGACCTTGAAGCAGACTCTGGACTTCCAGCATATCGGCCTGCACGACGGCAGCACCTTGCTGAGCTTTTTGCGTGACCATGTGGAGCGCATGGGGTTGAACCTGTCGCTGCGCATCCAGCTGTCGAGCTTCGAGGCGATCTGCCGGCTGGTGGAGGCGGGGGTGGGCATCGGCATCATCCCCGAGTCGGCAGCGCTGCGGCACAGCCAGACCATGGAGCTGGTGACCATCAGCCTGGATGAACCGTGGGCGGTGCGTGAACGGAGCATTCTGGTGCGTGAGCTGGAGGCGTTGCCGGGGACGGTGCGGGCGTTGATTGCGACGTTGATGCCGGAAGCTTGAGGTTGTCTGGGCCGGTTCTGCTGAAAGCAGTACTTACATTTTCCGGGAGGAGCGTAGCGACAAAGGGTGCTACTGTTCGGTGCAACCATTGCACTCTATACTCTTCCTATGCCTACGATCCATCGGCTTTCTGACTGTTCGATTTGCATGTACCGCACAGAACAGACCTCAACTGCTTGCCAAATGGAAGGAGTTGAATCAATGACCAACAAGCATTTCCAGTTGCAAGCCATTGCAGCGCTCGCCCCCGGGTCCTTGCTGCTGACCTTCGCGGACGGTGAACAGCTTCCGGTGAAGCTGGACGAGATCATCGCCAGGAACCCGACTTTGCAACCGCTTGCCGATCCTGCCGTTTTTGCAACTGCAGCGTTAGGCGAGTGGAATGACACTGTCATCTGGGCAAATGACGACAATCTGGAACTGGCTGCCGACAACCTCCGTGCGCGGGCAGTGGAGCAGGCTGGCGAGTGCTCGCACGAGCTGATCTGGAACTGGATGGCCAAGCATGGGATGACTCTGGACCGAGCAGCGCAAGAGCTGGGTTTGAGTCGAAGAATGCTGGCCTACTACCGCAGTGGAGAGAAGCCCGTGCCAAGAACGGTAGCGCTTGCGATGAAGGGCTGGGATGCGCTGTATGCGGGAAAGTCCAAAGCTAAAAATGGTGCCGGGCGCAAGACCCTCAATCGTCACGCGCAGAAGGCAACTGCCGTCAGAACGGCTTTATTATCCCAGTCCTAGGGTAGGCTCGGCGTCTTTGAACCACAGGCGTGCGCCCTGCACGCCGGCGTGCGCCTGCAAGGGCGTACCTACCGGCAGGCGCATCCAACTCAGCGGCTGAAGGCTAAAGTCCGCGCCGTCCAGGCTGCCTTGCAAAAGCAGGCATTCCAGTCCACGTGGGTTGTCCAGGCAGACTGGGGCGCCGGGTAGCACGTGCTTCAGAAACACCTGTTCATGGTCGTTCGAAAACAGCAGTTGATCGCCCGGCGTCGATAGCGTTGCGACCAGCTGTTGGCCATCTTCAGGATGAAACTGCTGCAGGCGGACGAAGATCGTGCAGCCCGCGCCAGACCGTGGCGCGTGAGCACTGCCAGGCGGGTTGCGCACATAGCTGCCCGCGGGGTACTGACCGCGCTCATCTTCGAACACACCTTCCAGCACCAAAAATTCCTCGCCGCCAGGGTGCTGGTGGGCATTGAAATGGCTGCCGGGGGCATAGCGCACCAGGCTGGTGGCGCGGGCCTTTTCGCCGCCAATGCGAAACAGCGGGCGGCGCTCGACGCCGGGCAGCGGGCTGGCCAGCCAGGGCAGGTCGGCACCGTGCATGATGGCGGGCAAGGTCAGGTCGGCATTCAGGCGGTCCGGGAGCATGGTAAGGCCACGTTAGAAGAAGCTGCGCTGGGCTTTGATTGTGACCATGCTTTCGCAATAGGTGTTGATGCCGGCATAGGCGTCACAGCCACTGCCGCTGAGGTCGGAGTTACTGTAGATCAGGTTCAGGTCGATGCCTAGCCATGGCCGCGACAGCTCCAGCGACCAGTCGGAAAACCCGCTGATGTGGCTGCCGTCGCCGATGGTGAAGGGCGTGCCCAGGCGGTGGTGGGCGAGCTTGACGGTCAGGTCGACATCGAACAACGGCAACTGGCCGAAGTCGGCGAACAGCGTGCCGGTGCGGTTGTCCGGGTTGTCGCGCCAGGCACCGCCGAAACGACTGCCCAGTACCGAGATGCCGCCGTACAGGGCGTAGCTGTCGGGGCCGGCGAGGTTCGGCTGGCTGTAGTGGATCAGCCCCACTTCATAGCCCAGGGTGCTGTCGAAGTGGTGCTTGTAACCGGTGTAGCTGTCCAGGCGCAGGGTGGAATCCGGCGTCACGCCCATGCTCGGCGCGTACTGGCCGAGGTACCAGCCGTTGGGGTGGCTGAGGTCGAGGCCGCCGTGGAAGGCGCCCACCGCACTCGGCGAGATCAGGCCCTGGGCCATGCTGCGCGAGGGCGTGGTGCCGAGCTTGAAGTCGAAAACGCCCAGTTGGCGCTGGATCTGTTGCGCGTGCAGCGCCGGGCTCGAGAGAAGGGCCACAGTCAGCAACAGAAGGGGCCTGGTCATGGTCACCGTCCTGGAAGGCTTGCGCTTGAGCGGCTGAGGATACCTGCGTTGCCCGCAGAGGGCTACCAGCGGTGGCCATTACTCGACCATTGGTCGAGGGCCGTTCATGCCCCGAGTGGTTCGGCAATTTCGATCAGGTTCAGGTCAGGGTCACGTACGTACACCGAGCGGATCGGGCCAGTTGCGCCAGTGCGTGCAACGGGGCCTTCGATGATTGGCCATTGCGCCTTCTGCAGGTGCGCGATCACCTGTTCCAGGCCGACCTTGCTGATGAAGCACAGATCCAGTGCGCCGGGTACCGGCAGATGTGCCTTGGGCTCGAACTCATGGCCGCGTACATGGATGTTGATTTTCTGGTTGCCGTAGCGCAGCGCCAGGCGGTGATTGCCGAAGGTTTCCAGCTGCATGCCCAGCACCCGCGTGTAGAAATCGGTGCAGGCTTCGACATCGGTGGTGGTGAGGACCAGATGGTCCAGGCGATCGATCATTGGCCAGCCTCGGTATCAGGGACTGAAGGCGATCAGTCCGGGCAGGGCCATGATAGTGCGCTGAGCCGGTCTTTCAACTCAGCCTTTGATTGCAGGCTGAGCTTCGGCGACATCGGTGACCACCTGCGGGCTGGCAGAGCGTTCGATGACGCGCTTGCGCAGTTCGTATTCATCCAGCGACAGGCTTTGGCGCTGGATGGATTCGAGTTGCAACTGGCGGGTTTCCTCGGCGGTGTAGGGGCGCAGTTCCGGGTGGCTGGCGCAACCGGTGAGCACGGCGATCGCGGTGGCGGAGAGGGCAGCGAGCAGCAGGCGGGCCGTGGTGTTCATCGGGGGAAGCTCCAGGATTCGGGCGGTGGGAATCGATGGGGCTAGGTTATGGGTTGATGACGATGGGTAGAAATTGGTGGTGTCGATAGTGACTATTGAGGTTGCTGCAAGCCCTCCGCCTGGATGCTTTCTCAGGGTTTCTTGGATGCCGAAGCTTGCGAGAAGCCTGTGGGAACTGAGTTGTCGTGGCGAGGGGCCGCATAGCGGCCCTATCCATATGGGGGGCCGGCTTCCACGGCGTTTTTGCCGTGGATTGGGCAGATAGGGCATTGGCCGATTAACACGACAAACTTTATGGTTGCGTTACTGAGGCGGGGGCGGTCCGGGATTCCACGTCCATTTCCGTCGGCCAATTGACCTTTGGTAATAACCGATCAAAAGGATTGTGTGGATTGTCGCAATGCCAGTCAGTTGGCGCATAGTAAAAATCGGGAAGTGCGCCGGGACCTTCGTGCATGAAGCGCCTGACGATGGCCCAATATTGTTCGCCCTTCCAAAGGCTGTCGGCAAAGTGCATGCGATCAATGACCTCGTCAGTGCCGGGCTTGCGTACGGAAATCATGACTTTTTCCAGTAGACCACCATAGCCCATGGGTGCATAGATACGATAAACCTCCAGGGTAAGGTCCTTCCAGTCGTAAGCGACAGGCTTCACCCCCCAGTTCTTTCGTCCAAGTGGATGAAGGCGGTCGAATCTGTATTGGTAGAAGTAGACTTTTTGACGCTGTCTGTTGAAACGTATGGGTTCGTCGCGCGGGCACTCGATGTCCATGCGGATGTAGGGAATCGTTGAGAAGAGTAAGAGTAAGTATGAGCCTATAATTGTAGTTGTGAGCTCAAAGTTGACTTTTGAAGGGCGGGTGAGTGTATCAAAAATGAACCAAAGTATCATTGCACTAAATGCAAGAAGCAGAAAGCCACCGACTATGCTGCTATAGCCTCGCAGTCTGTGAAACGATCTGGGGATTTCAATGTAGTCTTCACAGATGTGGTTGGGAGTAGGATAGACATGGTTCGTCTCTGGGCTAAGTTCGGAAGGAGAGCTTGGAGTGGGGAGGTCATATTTCCAGCCAAGCTCGCGTTTTAGAAACTCCATTAATTTTCCTCCTGCAAGGCGATTTCGGCATAGGCGTCGGGTATATTGCGATCTGGCCAGTACGTTAGATTTAATGATGCCGTCAATATGTTGTGTTTGCCGATATCAGGAGTGAGTTCTATGGTTCCGCTTATGGATTGTACGAAGTAGGTGGTCTCTTTGGTATCGTTTGTCTTATCCCTATGTCTAATAATGCGTGTATTTTCGTTTATATAGTCGGGGATCTTGGGCTTGTTTGAAGTTCTTAACGATGCGAGTGCTGAAGCTCTCGCAGTGATGCTTGGTGGAAAATAAGATTCATTTACAATCAATTCCCCACCTTTTATATTTGGAGCGTATCCGTCGCCATTGCGATGGACTGCGACTAAAAGGTGGAAGCTTGATGTTGATTCATTGAAATGCGGGAGTTGTAAATGGAAATTTATGTGTTGCGTTGTTTCGACGCGGACAAGACCACCGATTTTTGACTTGGCGGCATACTCTGACATATGTGTCTTAAATATCAACTGTCCTGAAATTCCCAGTGTGGCTGAATTTAGTTCTGATAAAGCGATATCTGCAAAATTTGGCGAATCCCAATGGATTTTTGGAGTTTCGTTGGCAAATCCGAAATGGCATCTTTTTGTCCATCGCTCAAGTGGGGTTGATTCATTGTTAGTGGATTTTTTACTTATGGCATAGGCAATGAGGCTAAGCGAAATTGCTACACCTAAAGGGCCGATTATAAAAGGAAGGGCTACCGCTTTAATTGCAAAATAACTTCCTGTGCTGCTTATGACTGCGGCAGTAAGATAACTCCAACCTGAGGTGTCGTCACCTGCTTTGAATGTGCGTGAGGCTGCAAGTAACGACTGAAGTGCGTCGATAAAACCACTGGCTGCGCTTATTATTGCTCCAGTACTGGCGACGGCTCGCCCCAGAGAAAATTTATTAATCGTAGTCGCTCTGTGTGGCATGAAAAGCCCAATGGCCTCTATGCCGCCACCCATAAGTCCTATGGCATTCCCGTACAAGGCTATAAGTGCCTCGTGAGATATGTAGCCAATTGACTTTTCAGCAGATTTGAGATTTTTGTCAAGGCTGTCGCTCATCAAGAAAAGCCCGCCCAACGAAAGCAAAAGCTCCCAGCCTTTTCCCGTTCCTCGCAGTCCCGTAAAGCTGTCCCGTACCAATTTTGAAGCCTGCCCAGCGCTGATTTTCATGCCATTCAGCGCGTTCCGTGCATCCAACTCCAGTGTTCCTGCCGCGACGTTGATGTCCACCAGCGCCATTTTCGCGGCATCATTTAGCTGATTGACATTGAGTTTCACCTCCTTGGCCAATCGTTCATGTAGCTCATACGCCGTACCCTCGACCCAGACGCTGACGGGGATCACCTGATGTGCCACTTTCGGGTCGAGCACGGCAAGGCTCAACAATCCGGTCTGGATGATGGGTTTGACTTTGCCTG
>NZ_VZII01000029.1 GCF_009391885.1 Pseudomonas sp. MN1F
GGGTTCGGCACGGGCCTCGGTGGTCGCCGAATGGTGCGCCGCATTGCTCGGCCTGGCTTTGACCCGCCCGGCCCTGCGCGCCTACCCCGGGCAGATCGCCTGGGCTGCGCTCAAGCGCTGGCAGGCCTGGCGGCCGTTGCTGGCGGTGAACCGTGACATTTTCCTGCGCAGCCTGGCGCTGCAGCTGGTGTTCCTGCTGATCACCGTGCAGGGCGCGCGCCTGGGTGAAGCCACCGTGGCGGCCAATGCTCTGCTGCTCAACGGGCTGCTGCTCACCGCCTACGCCCTCGATGGCCTGGCGCATGCCGTGGAGGCGCTGTGCGGGCATGCCATTGGTGCGCGGGACCGGGATACCTTGCGCCGGTCGTTGGTGGTGGCCTGTGGTTGGTCGCTGATCACCAGTGTGGGGTTTGCCGGTTTGTTCCTGCTGGGCGGGCATCTGTTCATCGACTTGCAGACCGATATCGATAGCGTGCGGGCAGCGGCTTATCCGTACCTGCCGTATCTGGCGCTGCTGCCGTTGATTGCGGTGTGGAGCTACTTGCTCGACGGGCTGTTCATCGGCGCAACGCGGGCGCGGGAGATGCGCAATGCGATGGTGCTGTCGGTGCTGATTGCGCTGCCCTTTGGGGTGGTCATGAGCGGGGTTGGCAACCATGGGTTGTGGTTGGCCTTTCTTGCGTTCATGGCGTTGCGGGCGGTGACGTTGGGGTGGGTTGGCTGGCGGTTGAAGCAGCGAGGTTTGTGGGTTGGCTGAGGGTGCAAGCCTCGGGTTTTGCGGGGGCGCGTAAATCGAGCGCCGCGCGGGCGGCGCTCGGTCTCATAGGCGCTGAAGGTGCCCCGGCGGACACCCTGCGATCACGAGGAGAGGTAGGAAGAACGCGTCAGCCCCAGACGCAACGCATCCAGGAACTGGGTCCGCTCACGGGCGCTGATCTTGGCGCTGGCCACCTTGTCACGGTAATGAGTCATCAACTCCTCCGGTGACAGGTGCACGTAACGCAGCATGTCTTCGATGGTGTCGTGGGTCTCGATACCGGCGTGATACACGCTGCCATCGGCGTTCTGGTAGATGTTCACCGAGTCGGTGTCACCGAACAGGTTGTGCATGTCGCCGAGGATTTCCTGGTAGGCACCGACCAGGAACACGCCCAGCAGGTAGTCCTCACCTTCGTTGACCGCATGCACCGGCATGCTGGTCTCGATGCTCTGCTCGTCGACGTACTGGTTGATCTTGCCGTCGGAGTCGCAGGTCAGGTCCTGCAGCACCGCACGACGCATCGGCTCTTCGTCCAGGCGGTGCAGCGGGATGATCGGCAGTACCTGGCCGATGGCCCAGGTGTCCGGCAGGCTCTGGAACACCGAGAAGTTGCAGATGTACTTGTCGGCCAGCTTGTCGTTGAGCTCGTCCAGCACCTGGCGGTGCGAGCGCTGGCGGGCCTTCAGCGAGTTGTGCAGGCGGCGGCACACGGCGAAGTAACACTGCTCGGCCAAGGCTTTTTCAGCCAGGCTGAGCTTGCCATCGGCATACTGCGCCGCCACGTCACCCATGTAGTGGGTGGCGCGCCAGTAGGTTTCGGTGACCATCTCGATGTCGGTCGGGCCCAGCAGATCGACCAGCCATTGCACGGTTTCCGGCAGGGCTTCCTTGTTCTCGATGGTTGGCACGTCGTCGTTGTGCTTCTCGACGTCGGTCACCTGGATCACCAGCATCGCGTGGTGCGCCGTCAGCGAACGGCCGCTCTCGGAGAAGATGTGCGGGTGCGGCAGGCCCTGCGCGTCGCAGAACTCCTTGAGCATGCCCACCACCACGCCGGCGTAGTCATCCATGTCGTAGTTGATCGAGCTGGCGTTACGCGAGTGGGTCCCGTCGTAGTCCACGCCCAGGCCACCGCCGACGTCGATATGGTCCACCGGCAGGCCCAACGCACGCAGTTCGCCGTAGTAGCGAATCGCTTCCTTGAAACCGTGCTGGTAGTCGGCCAGGTTGGCAATCTGCGAGCCCATGTGGAAGTGCAGCAGGCGGATGCCCTGGTCCAGGCCGGCATCGCGGAAGCGCTGCACCACCGAGATCAGCTGGGCGGCGGACAAACCGAACTTGGACTTCTCGCCCCCGGTGTCTGCCCACTTGCTCGACGCCAGCGACGACAGGCGCACGCGCAGGCCGACCTGTGGCTTGACCTTGAGGTCGGCGGCCTCGTCGATCACCAGAGCCACTTCCGACTCTTTCTCGATGACGATGAACACGTTATGGCCGAGCTTCTGGCCCATCAGCGCCAAGCGGATGAACTCGCGATCCTTGTAGCCGTTGCAGACGATGGTGCCGCCTTTCGGCGCCAGCGCCAGGACCGCCAGCAGCTCGGGCTTGGAACCGGCTTCCAGGCCGATCGAGACGTTCTGCGTGGCGATGATGTTTTCCACCACCGCTTCCTGCTGGTTGACCTTGATCGGGTACAGCGCGGTGTACTGGCTCTGGTATTCCAGGCGCGCGATGTTGGCATCGAAGGCACCGGTCAGCTGGCGCACACGGTCCTGCAGGATGTCGGGGAAGCGCACCAGCAGTGGCAGCGACAGGCCGCTCTGACGCAGCTCGTCGACCTGTTCGAACAGGTCGATCGGCGCGCTGCTGGGGCCGTTAGGGCGCACTTCGACGCGCCCGGCTTCATTGATGGCGAAATAACCAGCGCCCCAATGGCGGATGCCGTAAACACTGCGGCTGTCGGCCACGGTCCATTGGCTACCATCGTCTTTGCGTGTGCGTCGTACGGACATTCAAGTCCCCTATAGATAAGTCGAAGACACTGCCCCACGAGGAGGCGGGCGCAGTGTAAAAGCCAAAAATGACGATTCGTCCGTGCCCTGGGGTAGACCCTGGTCACGGGAACGAGTTTAGAAAGCGTTGGGCAAAAAATCGCCTGGGCGTATCAGCCGCCGGCCTTTTTCGCCTTGAAGCCCTGTTTGATCAGCTCGGCGATCAGCAGCTCGACGTGGTCGCCCTGGATCTCGATGACCCCATCCTTGAGTGCACCGCCGGTACCGCAGCGGCGCTTGAGGGTGGTGGCCAGCTCCTTGAGCGAGTCGAGCGGCAGCGGCACGCCGGTGACGGTCGTCACGGTCTTGCCGCCACGGCCTTTGCTTTCACGACGCACACGGGCGATGCCGTCACCTTCGGGGATGACTTGCTGCTTGCAGGTGCAGGCGTCCACCGGCTGGCCACAGTCGGGGCAGTGCCGACCGGCATCGGTGGAGTAAACGAGACCGCCAAGGGCGGCGAAGGAAGAAGCTTTCTTGGCCACTTTTGTTCCTCTGTGCTGAGGACAAAAACTGGTCGGCCCCAGGGGTTGAGCCCGACCGCGAAGCCCCACTCTGGCAGGGGCGGCGCTACTGCCGCAAGATCCTGCGGCAGCCCGAAAAGGGCGCGCAGTGTAACGATAAATCAGGCCGTTGCTAAGTACTGGAATGCGCCATTTTGCGAATGTTTTGCGACCTTGGGGCAGCGATGCGGCCCCAGCTTCATTTCAGGCTGGCCTTGTAGCGCTGCAATGCGGCCAGCGAGTCCGGGCAATACGGCTTGGTCAGGCTTTCCTGCTCGGCTTGCTCAAGGCTGATGAACTTCGCCTCGATCACTTCCTCCGGCTGCAACCGCAGTGGCGCATCCGACACCGCCGAATACACCGCACACCACAGGTGGTTATCCGGCATATCGAAATAGAAGCGCTCATGAAAGCGCAGGTCGACGCCGTCGATACCCAGCTCCTCGGCCAGCTCGCGGGCAGCCGAGTCGTCATACGCCTCCCCCGCCGTCACCATGCCTCCGGCCGCCACGTCCCAGTACCCCGGGTACAGCGCCTTGCTCAAAGCCCGCCGGTGTACGCACAGCTCACCGGCACTGTTGAACAGCAGGATGAACGTGCAGCGGCCGATCAGCCCGCGCTCACGCAGCTCGGCCCTGGGCAGCGCGCCGAGCACCTGGTCGGCGGCGTCGACCCAGGCGACCAGTTCACGGTCGGAAGCCGCCCGGTGGGCGGCCTCGTTGGCGCTGATGGCCATGCTCAACCCTGCGACAGCAGCTGACGCAGGTCGATGACCGCAGCATTGGCCCGGGAGATGTAGTTGGCCATGACCAGCGAATGGTTGGCCCACATGCCGAAGCCACTGCCATTGAGCACCATCGGGCTCCACAGCGGTTCCTGCGAGGCTTCCAGCTCACGAATGATCTGGCGCACGCTGACGGTGGCGTTCTTCTTCGCCAGCACGTCGGCGAAGTCGACCTCGATGGCGCGCAGCAGGTGCGACAGCGCCCAGGCCTGGCCACGGGCTTCGTAGAACACGTTGTCGATCTGCAGCCACGGGGTTTCTACCAGCTCTTCATCCACCTGCGGCGCCTGGCCGGGGACTACCGACTCGGTCTTCAGGGTGGTGTTGAGCTTGACCCGGCCAACACTGGCCGACAGGCGCTGCGACAGCGAACCCAGGCGGGTGGCCACGTCACCCAGCCAGTTGTTCAGGTTGTCGGCGCGGGTATAGAAGGCGGCGCCCTTGTCACCAGCGGCCAGGCGGGCCTGGTAGCGGCTCAGCGACTTGATGCCCTCTTCGAACTCCGACTCGCTCGACGGCAGGATCCAGCTCTTGTTGTCAAAGTTGAAGCGCGGCTCGGCCTTGGCCAGGTCGGCATCTTCGGTGGACTGCGACTGCGAACGGGCGAAGTCCTTGCGCAGGGCCCGGGACAGGTCGCGCACCTGCACCAGCACGCCGTATTCCCAGCTCGGCATGTTGTCCAGCCACAGCCCGGGCGGGAAGCGGTCGTTGGAGATGTAGCCACCCGGCTTGTTCAACAGGGTGCCGGCCACGGTCTTGAGGGTTTCGATAGTGGTATAGCCCACCACCATCTGCTGGCCGTTGCGCTCGGCGGCGGCCTGGGCATTCTGCTGCACCGGGAACAGCGCCGGCTCTTCGCTCCAATACCAGCCAAGGCCCAGGCACACCAGCAGGTACAACCCGATCAGGGTCCCCAGGGCACGGCTCCAGAGCCCGCCCAGATAGCTACGGGCAGCGGCACGGCGGCCATCGACACGCTCGCGGGGCTCGGCTTTGGCCTCGCGGTTTTTCCAGTCCAGCATGGCTTTGTCCTTAATCAGTCACGACGGTTCAGGGCTTGGACCACAGGCCAACGCCAGGGTGCCACGGCAAGCCCGCGTCGCAGCACTATAAAGCAGACGCCGCCGTACGCATAAGCGACCAATGAGTCAGTAACTGAATATTCGTTCGCGAGCCTTTGTTGATGCGGCGCACGTACGGGTGGAAAAAGTGGTGCTAGCATAGAGCCATCATCGAACCTGCATAGCCCACTAATAAGTAGCCAGGACATGACCCAAGCCGCAGAGCCGAGCCAGGAGCACCTCTCGCAGGAGCTCGACCAGCTGTTGCAGCGCCTGTCGCGTACGCGTCTGCGCCATGGCGACCAGCCCGATCAGCTGGAGCTGCCACCTGCGCGCAAACCGGTCTACCTGCTGCTGCACGACCATGAACGTGCCGAGCGCCTCGCCCAGCAGCTGGAATTCTTCGGCCTGAGCGCGCAGCCGCAGCCCTGCGCCAGTGCGTTTCTGGCTTCGCTGGCCGAGCAGCCTCCGGCCGCCATCGTCATGGATGTCGACTTTTCCGGCCCCGGTGCTGGCCTGCCGTTGGCGGCGCTGGCGCAGCGGGGCCAGGCGCAGCCCATACCGCTGCTGTTCTTCAGCCTGCACGAAGCCGATACGCCGACTCGCCTGGCCGCAGTGCGCGCTGGCGGCCAGGCGTTTCTGACCGGTACGCTGGAAGCCTCCAGCTTGCTGGAAAAACTCGAAGCCATGACCAGCCACGCACAGCAAGACCCCTTGCGCGTGCTGATCATCGACGATTCACGCGCCCAGGCCCTGCATACCGAACGGGTACTGGCCAGCGCCGGCATGCTGACCCGCAGCCTGAACGACCCGATCCGCGCCATGGTCGAGCTTGCCGACTTCCAGCCCGACCTGATCATCCTCGACCTGTACATGCCGACGTGCTCCGGCCCGGAGCTGGCCAAGGTGATCCGTCACAATGACCGCTACGTCAGCGTGCCGATCATCTACCTGTCCGCCGAGGACGACCTGGACAAGCAGCTCGACGCCATGAGCGAGGGCGGCGACGACTTTCTGACCAAGCCGTTCCGCTCGCGGCACCTCATCACCACCGTGCGCAACCGCGCCGCCCGTGCCCGCCACCTCAAGGCGCGCATGGTCCGCGACAGCCTGACCGGGCTGTACAACCACACTCACATCCTGCAACTGCTCGAAGACTGCAGCTACCGCGCCCGCCGCGAGCGACAACCGCTGAGCTTCGCCATGCTCGACATCGACCACTTCAAGAAGATCAACGACCGCCACGGCCACCCCATGGGCGACCGGGTGATCAAGAGCCTGGCGCTGTTCCTCAAGCAGCGCCTGCGCAAGACCGACTTCATTGGCCGCTATGGTGGCGAGGAGTTCGCCATCGTCATGCCCAACACCTCGCTGGAAGCCGCGCACAAGGTGCTGGACGAGATTCGCCGGCGCTTTGCCGAAATTCTGTACCCGGCGCAGCCGGAAGATCTGCAATGCACCTTCAGTGCCGGGGTGGTGCAGCTGATTGATGAGCTGGATGCGCTGAGCATGGCCAGCACGGCGGACGAGGCGCTGTACCGGGCCAAGCATGCCGGGCGTAACTGTGTGGTCAGGGTCGACCTGTAACCGTCGCGCGCAATAGCTCAACGCCACCATCGTCATCACCTGGTAACAAATTCGCCATAAATTCAGGCACCTATCTCTCGACTCCCCCGCAGGAAGTTCGCGGCTATGCGCCTGAAGTGGCTGACCAATTTCAACACCCTGTTGCTGGTGACCGTGTGTATCGCCCTGGGCGCGACCTTGTGGTGGTCGCAACGCGCCCTGGAGCGGCCCTATCAGTTGATGGAGCGCTACCTGGGCCTGTCGCAGCAGTTCCAGAACCAGACTGCGCGCAACATCCAGGCTTACCTGGGCAGTGGCGATGCCTTGCGCCACGCCGCTGCCGTCGACGCCAACCAGCAGCTCGAAGCCTCGCTGACCGACTGGCCAGCAGAGCTCGCCAGCACGCTGCGCCCGAGCCTGGACACCCTGCAGGCCTTCACCGCCAACGAACTGCTCGCCGCCGGCAAGCTGGCCGGCGACCCGCAGGCCCTGCTGCTGCAGGCCGAACGGGAGCTTGGGGCCAACTTCGAACAGCTGACGGCCTATGCCCGCGACAGCGGCAGCAGCGAAGCCAACCGCTATCTGCTGCCACTGCTCGACGCCACCGTGCACCTGGGCCGGCTATCGCTGGCCCGGGACAAACTGGTCAGCAGCGGCCGCGCCGAGCTGGCCGACGAAGTCGAGCGCGAACTGCAACTGATCCGCACCCAGGCCCAGGTCATCGACGGCCTGCCGCTGCTGGGCGTGACCCGAGCCGCCGCATCCAGCGCCGACGACTTCGCCGCCATGATGGGCCTGGAGTCCCAGGCCAGCGAGCAGCAGGAAGACGTGGCGGTCGGCCTCAAGCGCGAGCTGCAAAGCCTGCTCACCCGCTACCCCGCCGAGCTGCAACGCACCCGCGAACAGATCGAGCGCCGCACCGCCCTGGCCGCCAGCACCAACCAGCGGCTCGAAGCCGTGCAACTGGCCATTGCCAGCCTGGAGCCGGAAGTGCGCGGCCAGCACGCAAAGATCGCTGGCGAAGTGCGCATCATCCAGGGGCTGATGATCGGCCTGATCCTGCTGATCGCCTTGCTCATCGACACCTTGCAGCGGCGCCTGGCCCGCACTTTGACCAGCCTGGCCCCGGCCTTGTCGCGCTGGGCCGAAGGCGACTTTGCCGCGCCTATCGCGCTGGGCAAGACCAACCGCGAGCTGCACGACATCCAGGACTCGCTCAACCGCCTGCGCCAGTACCTGGTGGAGCTGGTCGGCACCATCCGCCACAACGCCGAGCAAGTCGCCGGCAGCAGCCACGCCCTGGCCGGCATGAGCGCCGCCCTGCACCACGGCGCCGAGCGCCAGGCCGGCGACACCGGGCAGATTCGCAATGCGCTGGGCGAGCTGGAAGCGACCATTCAGCAAGTGGCCGGTGACGCCAGCTCCGCCGCCGATGCCAGCCGCGATGCCGGCCGTGCCGTGGAACAGGGCCAGACGGTGATCGGCCAGAGCCTCTCGGGGCTGCGGGCGCTGGTCGAAGAAGTGCAGGGCAACGCGCGCATGATCGAACAGCTGGCCGAGGAATCGGCCACCATTGGTGGGGTGCTGACGGTGATTCGCTCCATCGCCGAACAGACCAACCTGCTGGCATTGAATGCCGCCATCGAGGCCGCCCGTGCGGGTGAGATGGGCCGTGGCTTCGCGGTGGTCGCCGACGAGGTGCGCTCACTGGCGCAGCGCACCACGGGGGCTACCGGCGAGATCCAGGCCCTGATCGACCGCCTGCAGCAGGCCGCGCGCGAGTCGGTGGCCGGGATGCGCACCCAGCTTGAACATGCCGAAGCCACCGCCAACCAGGCCCAGGCCGCCGATGGCGCGCTGGATGAGATCGTCAGCGCGATCCGCACGATTGCCGATACGGCGGTGCGCATTGCCGATGTCACCGCCCAACAGAGTGGCGCGGTGAGTGAGATTCGCGATCACAGTGAGCGGATTCACCAGTTGGGCGAAGACAACCTGCAGCGTATTGGCGAAGGGCGCGAGCAGGGGCAGCAACTGCTGAGCCTGGGCGGGGAGCTGAGCAAGGCAGTGCGGGCGTTCAGGGTCTGAGGCCGGCACAGGCAATACACAGCTGGCGCCATGTGTCGCCGTCCCTTTCAACCTGCGCCAACTCCGTTATCATGCGGGCACGTTCCACCTCGCGAGTCCGCCATGCGCCGCCTGTTTTTCCTGCTGTTCCTGCTGCTGGCCAGCCCTGCTTTCGCCTCGGGCCTGCTCGACAACCGCCCCAGCGCCACCCTCGGCGCCGCTTCGCTGTCCAACAATGCCGACTTCCTGCCGGTGCACGAAGCCTTCAAGCTCAGCCTGGTGCAGGCCGACGCGCAAACCCTCAAGCTGCGCTTCGTCGCCACCGACGGTTACTACCTGTACCGCCACCGCTTCCATTTCCGCACGGAACCGGCAGACATCGCCCTCGGCCCGCCAAGCATCCCCAAGGGCGAAGCCAAGCACGACGAGTTCTTCGGCGACGTCGAGGTGTACCACGGCGTGCTCGATATCGAGATCCCACGTACCGACGCCCGCGCCTTCACCCTGCTGGTGGGCTACCAGGGCTGCGCCGACAAGGGCCTGTGCTACCCGCCGGAAACCGAGCGCCTGAACATTGATGGCGAAGTTCCCGCTGCTGGCGCCGCCCTGCCTGCAGGTAACCAACAGGGCTGGAGCTGGAAGTCACTGCTGCTGTTCTTCCTCGCCGGGGTCGGCCTGACCTTCACCCCGTGCGTGCTGCCGATGCTGCCGATCCTGTCTGGCGTGGTCCTGCGCGGCCAGGTCGGTGGCCTGCGCGGCCTCGCGCTGTCGCTGGCCTACGTGCTGCCGATGGCCGCCAGCTTCGCCGTGCTCGGCGCGCTGATGGGCCTGTTCGGCGCTGGCCTGAACCTGCAGGCACGCCTGCAATCGGCCTGGGTGCTGGTGCCTTTCGCACTGTTCTTCGTGGTGTTCGCCCTGGCCATGTTCGGCCTGTTCGAGCTCAAGTTGCCGCAGGCCCTGAACAACCGCCTGAATAACATCGCCAACCACACCCGGGGCGGCTCGCTGCTCGGTGCGGCACTGCTCGGCGTGCTTTCCAGCCTGCTGGTCTCGCCCTGCGTGTCGGCGCCGCTGGCCGGCGCCTTGCTGTACATCAGCGCCAGCGGCGATGCCGTGGGCGGCGCGCTCAAGCTGTTCGCCCTGGGCCTGGGCATGGGCGCCCCGTTGCTGCTGATTGCCACCGGTGGCGCGGCCTGGCTGCCGAAGAGCGGGCCTTGGCTGAACACCGTGAAAAATGCCATAGGCGTGTTGCTGCTGGGCCTGGCCATCGGGCTGCTCAGCCGCATTTTGCCGGGGCCGGCGACCTTGCTGCTGGTCGGGTTCCTGGCGGCTGGCGTGGCGCTGTTCCTCGGTGCCCTGGAGTTCGTGGTCAAGGCGCCACGCCAACGCCTGGCACAACTGTTGGGCCTGGCGCTGCTGGTGTATGCGCTGGCCTGCTGGTACGGCGCGCTGAGTGGTCAAGGTGACCCGCTGCGCCCACTGCCGCCCCCCGCTGCGGCCACCGTCAGCGGTGCAGTGGCCAAGGCCGATGCCTGGCAAACCGTCACCACCCCGGCCGCACTGGACGCCGCCCTGGCCGAGGCCAAGGCTGCTGGCCAACCGGTGCTGCTGGACTGGTACGCCGACTGGTGCATCAGCTGCAAGGTGATCGAACACGAAGTGCTCAATGCGCCGCAGGTTCAAGGGCCGTTGGGTGCCTTCAAGCTGCTGCGCTTCGACATCACCGAAAGCAGCGCCGAACAGCGCACGCTGCTCGACCGCTATCAGCTGTTCGGGCCGCCAGCGTTGCTGTTCTTTGCGGCGAACGGTAGCGAAATGACCACCGATCGTGTGATTGGCGAGATAAACGCCGGCGAATTTGCGCAGATTCTGACGCGCGTGCGTGGCAAACTCGGTCTATAACTTCCCGCGTGCCGGGAAATTTCTCCCAATGAGTGACCAGAATTAATTATTTGGTCACATACTTCGCGCGAACCTCGGGCAACGTGCTGGCTATTGCCGGGAACTGGACACTTGCCGTCGCTTTGCGGCACACTCGCCGCGCTGTGTCGAATTGCCCTACAAATCCAAGGAAACCGCAGATGGCAACCCTACTGGTGCTCCACGGCCCCAACCTGAACCTGCTCGGGACTCGCGAACCGGGCCACTACGGCGCCGTGACCCTGGCCCAGATCAACCAGGACCTGGAGCAGCGCGCCCGCGCCGCTGGCCACCATTTGCAGTACCTGCAGAGCAATGCCGAGTACGAACTCATCGAGCGTATTCATGCCGCACGCAACGAGGGTGTGGACTTCATCCTGATCAATCCGGCTGCTTTCACCCACACAAGCGTCGCATTACGTGACGCATTGCTCGCGGTGAGCATCCCATTCATCGAAGTGCACCTGTCCAACGTGCACAAACGCGAACCGTTCCGTCACCACTCCTACTTTTCCGATGTTGCAGTAGGAGTGATCTGCGGCCTGGGCGCCAGCGGTTATCGCCTGGCCCTGGAGTCTGCACTGGAACAACTGGCTGCCAACGCACAGCCCTGATAACGAAAACCCTGGCCTCAGTGGGCCGGGGTTACAGAGAAACGTTCAGATACGTTTTTAAATTTCGCCCCCTGACCGAACCTTTGGGAGTTGATGATTAATGGATATCCGTAAAGTCAAGAAACTGATCGAGCTGCTGGAAGAGTCTGGCATCGACGAGCTGGAGATCAAGGAAGGCGAAGAGTCGGTCCGTATCAGCCGCCACAGCAAGACCCCGGCTGCCCAGCAGTTCTACGCACCTGCGCCAATGGCTGCCGCGCCTGTCGCTGCTCCGGTTGCCGCTGCTGCTCCAGCCGCCGAAGCCGCTGCTGCTCCAGCCCTGAAAGGCACCGTGATCCGTTCGCCGATGGTCGGTACCTTCTACCGCAAGCCTTCGCCGACCTCGCCGAACTTCGCTGAAGTTGGCCAGAGCGTGAAGAAAGGCGACACCCTGTGCATCGTCGAAGCCATGAAGATGATGAACCACATCGAAGCCGATGTTGGCGGTGTCATCGACGCCATCCTGGTGGAAGACGGCCAGCCGGTTGAGTTCGACCAGCCGCTGTTCACCATCGTTTGAATCGCGGAGAGCCAACGATGTCTGGGAAGCTCGAAAAAGTCCTGATCGCCAACCGTGGGGAAATTGCCCTGCGGATCCTGCGTGCCTGCAAAGAGCTGGGCATCAAGACCGTCGCCGTGCACTCCACGGCCGACCGTGAACTGATGCACCTGGGCCTGGCAGACGAGTCGGTCTGCATCGGCCCTGCATCGTCCAAGGATTCCTACCTGCACATCCCGGCGATCATCGCTGCCGCCGAAGTCACCGGCGCCACCGCGATCCACCCGGGTTACGGCTTCCTCGCGGAAAACGCCGATTTCGCCGAGCAGGTGGAAAAGTCCGGTTTCGCCTTCATCGGCCCGAAAGCCGACACCATTCGCCTGATGGGCGACAAGGTTTCGGCCAAGGACGCGATGATCAAGTCGGGCGTACCGACCGTACCGGGCTCCGATGGCCCGCTGCCAGAAGACGAAGAGGTCGCTCTGGCGATCGCTCGTGACGTCGGCTATCCGGTGATCATCAAGGCCGCCGGTGGCGGTGGTGGTCGCGGCATGCGCGTGGTGCACAAGGAAGAGGACCTGATTTCCTCGGCCAAGCTCACCCGTACCGAAGCCGGTGCTGCCTTCGGCAACCCGATGGTCTACCTGGAGAAGTTCCTGACCAACCCACGTCACGTGGAAGTTCAGGTACTGTCCGACGGCCAGGGCAACGCCATCCACCTCGGCGACCGTGACTGCTCGCTGCAGCGCCGTCACCAGAAGGTGCTGGAAGAAGCCCCGGCCCCGGGCATCGACGAGAAAGCCCGTCAGGAAGTCTACAAGCGTTGTGTCGACGCCTGCATCGAGATCGGCTACCGCGGTGCCGGTACCTTCGAGTTCCTGTACGAGAACGGTCGCTTCTACTTCATCGAGATGAACACCCGTGTGCAGGTTGAGCACCCGGTGTCGGAGATGGTCACCGGTATCGACATCGTCAAGGAGATGCTGAGCATCGCCGCTGGCAACAAGCTGTCGTTCCGCCAGGAAGACGTGGTCATCCGTGGCCACTCGCTGGAGTGCCGGATCAACGCCGAAGACCCGAAGAAGTTCATTCCGAGCCCTGGCAAGGTCAAGCACTTCCACGCTCCGGGCGGCAATGGCGTACGCGTCGATTCGCACCTGTACAGCGGCTATTCGGTTCCACCGAACTATGACTCGCTGATCGGCAAGCTGATCACCTACGGCAAGGACCGCGACGAAGCCATGGCGCGCATGCGCAATGCCCTGGACGAGATCGTCGTCGACGGCATCAAGACCAACATCCCGCTGCACCGCGACCTGGTGCGTGATGAAGGTTTCTGCAAAGGCGGCGTGAACATCCACTACCTCGAGCACAAACTGGCCAGCCAGGAGTGATCGCGTTAGCGTGATGCACCTAAACCCCGGCCCAGTGCCGGGGTTTTTTATTGCCCGTCAGGGCCTACCCCTTCATCCTCGGCATCTCGATCCGGTGCTCATGCACCCGCCGATACAACGTCGCCCGCGATATCCCCAAGGCCCGCGCCGCCTCCGCCGGTTTCCAGCGATGCCGTATCAAGGCATCGAGCAGCAACTGCCGAGCCGGGCTCGATACCCCGGCATCAGCCACAGGCACGGCATCACCCCGCACCTCCTGCGGCAGATTTTCCAGGCACACCTGCCCGCCTTCGCTGACCGCACAGGCATAACGCAGTACCTGCCGCAGCTGGCGCAAATTCCCCGGCCAGCGGTACACCAGCAGCGCCTGCAACGCATCGTCAGCCAGCATCACCTCAACCCCGCAAGCCTCGGCCTCCTCCGCCAGCAACTGATGAATCAAGCCCAACCGATCCTCCCGCTCCCTTAGTGGCGGCAACTCAAACCGGGCATTGGCCAGACGGAAATACAGGTCCTCACGGAAACGCCCATCGCTCACCATCGCCGCCAGGTCGCGGTGGGTTGCACAGATCACCTGGATATCCACCCGCTCCCGCCGCGCAGCGCCTAGCGGCGCCACTTCGCCTTCTGCCAGCACCCGCAGCAGGCGGGTCTGCAGGCTCAGCGGCATGTCGCCAATCTCGTCGAGGAACAAGGTGCCGCCAGCGGCCTGCTGCAGCAGCCCCTGCATACCTTTGCTCGACGCACCGGTAAACGCCCCGGCGACATAGCCGAACAGCTCGCTCTCGATCAGGCTCTCAGGGATGGCCGCACAGTTCAGCGTGACGAACGGCCCATCACGGCGCTGGCTCTGCTGGTGCAACTGGCGCGCGAAGACTTCCTTGCCGGCACCGGTCTCGCCCTGCACCAGTACGGCCAGGTTGCAATCCTTGACCCTTGTGGCCAACCGAAGGTGCTGTTCGAGGCGCGCATCCTGTGCTTGCTGCAAGGGTTGCGCCCGGCCCCGCCGCTGGGGCGCGCTGACCCGCCCGTACAACCCGCCCCAACCTGGCAGGCGCTGGGCCGAGGCCTCGTTGGCGCGGCGCAGCTGGCCGATGTCGAACAGCTCACCGATGTGTTCAGGCAAACGCCCGTGACGCGCCAACAGGCGCTCGCGGGCCAGGCTGTTGATCGCCTGCAGGCGCCCGTCGGCATCCCAGGCCAGCAAGTAATCGGGCTGGCTCTCCACGTAGCCCGGCGTGCCATGGGCGCGCATCACCCAGTGGCCCTGGGCGCTGTGCATGAAAAAAGCGTTTTCGATTTCCCGTGCGGTCTGTTCCACCAGTTGCAGGATCAGGTGCTGGCTGCGTCGGTCGTCCGGGGATTGCAGGGCCGACACATCCACCACGCCAAGCAACTCGCCCTGCGGGTCGAACACCGGCGCCGCCGTGCAGGTCAGGCCGATGAAGGCGGCGCGAAAGTGGTCGCGCTTGTGCACCGTGACCGGCGCCTTGCTGGTCAGCACCGCCGCCACACCACAGGTGCCCTCCTCGCCCTCCGACCAGCAGGTGCCCAGGTACAGGCCGGCCTTGCGGCAGTCGTTGCGAATGACCGATTCGACCCGGTAGTCGATGGTGCGTCCCAAGGCATCGGTCAGCAGCACGCAATAGTCGGCGCCACGCACCCGTGCATGCAGGCGTGCCACGGCATCACTGGCAATGCGCAGGAACAGTTCGGCGCGCTCGCGGCATTCGTTGAGCAGGCTTTGGGAAAGGATGCGCGGCCCCTGCTGAGACCCGGGGTCAAGACGGTACAGCTCCATGGAACGGCGCCATGAGTCGAGGATCAGCGGCGGCACCGGCGCCTGGGGCAGGCGGCCGGCGTTCTTCAGCACCCGGCTGACGCAATCGACATGGGCTCGGGAGTTCGCGGCAAGCATGAGACCTCCGGTTCCTGTTTGTTCTTGTCGTTGTGCGGCCATTAAGCGCCTGCCGGCATGCTCCGACAAGCGCTGTGTGATTACCGGTGGGCTTGAGACGCAGCGTCTCAGCCGCCCGGCAAGCACCCGGCAAGACTGGTACGCAGCGTCTCAGGCAAGGGCCGCTGCAGCCAGGCCCTACAGCCCTCGAACCCCTCTGCAACGGCCCTTGCAGGGCATGCGAAGAAAGCTGGCACCCACCTTGCTCAAGCCTAGGCAAACAAGAACATGAGGTGTGCCATGCCGCAGCCCGCCCCGACCATCGGGATCATTGCCAACCCTGCCTCCGGCCGCGACCTGCGTCGCCTGACCAGCAACGCCGGGCTCTACTCCAGCACCGACAAGGCCTCGGTCATCCAGCGCCTGCTCGCCGCCTTCGGCGCCACTGGCGTGGCCGAGGTGCTGCTGCCCACCGACATGACCGGCATCGCCGCCGCCGTGCTCAAGGCCAGCCTCGGCCCCGTGGCACAGGCCCAGCACTGGCCGCGCCTGGCACTGCTCGACCTGCCATTGACTCAAACCGTCAGCGATACCCGCCTGGCCACCCGGCAGATGGTCGAGCGCGGCGTGGCGATGATCGCCGTGCTGGGTGGCGACGGCACGCACAAGGCCGTGGCGGCCGAAGCTGGGGACACCCCACTGCTCACCCTGTCCACCGGCACCAACAACGCCTTCCCGGAACTGCGCGAAGCCACCAGCGCCGGCCTCGCCGGCGGCCTGCTCGCTGGCGGCCGGGTACCGGCCAGCATCGGCCTGCGCCGTAACAAGCGATTGCTGGTGAGGGTGCCGCAGCAACAGCTGTGCGAGTGGGCGCTGGTCGAAGTCGCAGTGTCGCCGCAACGCTTCATCGGCGCCCGCGCGCTGAGCCGCAGCGAAGACCTCAGCGAAATCTTCGCCTGCTTCGCCGAGCCCCACGCCATTGGCCTGTCTGCGCTCTGCGGGCTGTGGCAGCCGGTCACCCGCCATGAACCTCACGGCGCCTGGGTGCGGCTCAACCCCGGCGCCGAACAGGCCTTGCTCGCGCCACTGGCCCCCGGCCTGCTGCAAGGCTGCGGCATCACCGCCAGCGGCATGCTCAGCCCGGGGGTGGCGCACCGCCTGAGCCTCACCGCCGGCACCCTGGCCCTGGATGGCGAGCGCGAGATCGAGTTCGCCGAACACGACACCCCGACCATCACCCTCGACCTGCAAGGCCCGTTGACCGTTGAGGTCGAGGCCGTGCTGGCACATGCCGCCCGTCATCACCTGCTGGCCGTCCCGCGCGGCCATCGGCTGCACCCTGCAACCCCGTGTTGAGACAACCCTGGAGAACAACAAGATGTCCACTCACCTCAGTTCAGAGCAATTGCTGCATGCCTATGAAGTGATGCGCACCATCCGCGCCTTCGAAGAACGCCTGCACGTGGAGTTCGCCACCGGCGAGATACCCGGCTTCGTCCACCTGTATGCCGGCGAAGAAGCCTCGGCCGCCGGGGTCATGGCGCACCTGCGCGACAGCGACTGCATCGCCTCGACCCACCGCGGCCATGGCCACTGCATTGCC
Source organism: Pseudomonas sp. MN1F (assembly GCF_009391885.1). Taxonomy (GTDB): domain Bacteria; phylum Pseudomonadota; class Gammaproteobacteria; order Pseudomonadales; family Pseudomonadaceae; genus Aquipseudomonas. The sequence continues at coordinate 16,759 of NZ_VZII01000029.1, forward strand.
AAGGGCGTCGATGTGTACGGCATGATGGCCGAGATCTACGGCAAGAAGACCGGCGTGTGCGGCGGCAAGGGCGGTTCGATGCACATCGCCGACCTGGAAAAAGGCATGCTCGGTGCCAACGGCATCGTCGGCGCCGGTGCGCCCCTGGTGGCCGGTGCCGCCCTGGCGGCCAAGATCAAGGGCAACGACAACGTCGCCGTGGCCTTCTTCGGCGATGGTGCCTCCAACGAGGGCGCGGTGTTCGAGGCGATGAACCTGGCCTCGATCATGAACCTGCCGTGCATCTTCGTCGCCGAGAACAACGGCTACGCCGAAGCCACCGCCTCGACCTGGTCGGTGGCCTGCGACCACATCGCCGACCGCGCTGCCGGCTTCGGTATGCCAGGGGTGACCATCGACGGCTTCGACTTCTTTGCCGTGCACGAGGCTGCCGGCGCCGCCATCGAGCGCGCCCGCGCCGGGCAAGGGCCGTCGCTGATCGAGGTCAAGCTCAGCCGCTACTACGGCCACTTCGAAGGCGATGCACAGACCTACCGCGCCCCGGACGAAGTGAAGAACCTGCGCGAGTCCCGCGACTGCCTGCTGCAGTTCCGCAACAAGACCACCCGTGCCGGCCTGCTGCAGGCAGCGCAACTGGACGCCATCGACGCCCGTGTCGACGACCTGATCGAGGACGCCGTGCGCCGCGCCAAGGCCGACCCCAAGCCGCAGCCCGCCGACCTGCTCACCGACGTCTACGTCAGCTACCCCTGAGCCCGGACAACAAGAACAACAGGAGAACCACCATGGCTAGAAAAATCAGCTATCAGCAGGCTATCAACGAAGCCCTGGCCCAGGAAATGCGCCGCGACACCAGCGTGTTCATCATCGGCGAAGACGTTGCCGGTGGCGCAGGCGCCCCGGGTGAAGAGGACGCCTGGGGTGGCGTGCTCGGTGTCACCAAAGGCCTGTACCATCAGTTCCCGGGGCGCGTGCTCGATGCGCCGCTGTCGGAAATCGGCTACGTCGGTGCCGCCGTCGGTGCCGCCACCCAAGGCCTGCGCCCGGTGTGCGAGCTGATGTTCGTCGACTTCGCCGGCTGCTGCCTGGACCAGATCCTCAACCAGGCCGCCAAGTTTCGCTACATGTTCGGCGGCAAGGCGGTCACCCCGCTGGTAATGCGCACCATGTACGGCGCCGGCCTGCGCGCCGCTGCCCAGCACTCGCAGATGCTCACCTCGCTATGGACCCACATCCCCGGCCTGAAGGTGGTCTGCCCTTCCTCGCCGTATGACGCCAAGGGCCTGCTGATCCAGGCGATCCGCGACAACGACCCGGTGATCTTCTGCGAGCACAAGCTGCTCTACAGCATGCAGGGCGAGGTACCGGAGGAGGTCTATACCGTGCCGTTCGGCGAGGCCAACTTCCTGCGCGACGGCGACGATGTGACCCTGGTGACCTATGGGCGCATGGTCCACGTGGCCATGGAAGCCGCCAACAACCTGGCCCGCCAGGGCATCGACTGCGAAGTGCTGGACCTGCGCACCACCAGCCCGCTGGACGAGGACAGCATCCTCGAAAGCGTGGAAAAGACCGGCCGCCTGGTGGTGATCGACGAAGCCAACCCGCGCTGCTCGATGGCCACCGACATCAGCGCACTGGTCGCACAAAAGGCCTTCGCCGCGCTCAAGGGCCCGATCGAGATGGTCACCGCGCCGCACACCCCTGTGCCGTTCTCCGATGCCCTGGAAGACCTGTACATCCCAGACGCGGCGAAGATCGAAGCGGCGGTGCGCAAGGTGATCGAAGCTGCAAGGAGTGCCGCATGAGCCAGATCCATACCCTGACCATGCCCAAGTGGGGCCTGTCGATGACCGAAGGCCGGGTCGACGCCTGGCTCAAGCAGGAGGGGGACGAAATCAGCAAGGGCGACGAAGTGCTGGATGTCGAAACGGACAAGATCAGCAGCAGCGTCGAGGCGCCGTTCAGCGGCGTTCTGCGCCGCCAGGTGGCGCGACCCGACGAAACCCTGCCGGTCGGCGCGCTGCTGGCCGTGGTGGTGGAAGGTGAAGCCGAGGAGTCGGAGATCGACGCCGTGGTGCAGCGCTTCCAGGCCGAGTTCGTCGCCGAAGGCGGCGCCGACCAGGCCCAGGGGCCGGCACCGCAGAAGGCCGAGGTAGCCGGGCGCCTGCTGCGCTGGTTCGAGCTGGGTGAAGGTGGCACGCCGTTGGTGCTGGTGCACGGCTTTGGCGGCGACCTCAACAACTGGCTGTTCAACCACCCGGCGCTGGCGGCCGAGCGTCGGGTCATTGCCCTGGACCTGCCGGGGCATGGTGAATCGGCCAAGGCCCTGGCAAAAGGTGGCCTGGATGAATTGAGCGAGACCGTGCTGGCCCTGCTCGATCATCTGGACATCGCCAGTGCCCACCTGGCCGGGCATTCCATGGGCGGCGCGGTCAGCCTGAATGTGGCGCGCCTGGCACCGCAGCGGGTGGCGAGCTTGAGCCTGGTGGCCAGTGCCGGCCTGGGTGACACAATCAATGGTCAGTACCTGCAAGGCTTCGTCGCCGCTGCCAACCGCAATGCGCTGAAGCCGCAGATGGTGCAGCTGTTCGCCGACCCGGGGCTGGTGACCCGGCAGATGCTCGAGGACATGCTCAAGTTCAAGCGGCTGGAAGGCGTGGACGACGCATTACGGCAACTGGCGGCGGCGCTGGCCGACGGTGACCGCCAGCGGCATGACCTGCGTGGGGTGCTCGGGCAGCACCCGGCACTGGTGATCTGGGGGGCCGAGGATGCAATCATTCCAGCGGCGCATGCCGACGGGGTCGAGGCCGAGGTGCTTGTGCTGCCTGGGGTCGGGCACATGGTGCAGATGGAGGCGGCGGAGCAGGTGAATCAAAAGATGGCCGAATTCCTCGCCAGGCATTGAGATCGCCGGGGCCGCTCTGCGGCCCATCGCAGGCAAGCCAGCTCCCACAGGTACTGCACAGGCCTCACGCACTGTGGAATACCTGTGGGACCGGGCGTGCCCGCGAAGTAGGCGACGCGGTCTGCCGGCTCTGCTCTACAAACCCCCCGCACTCGCGTAAACTGCCAGGCTTCGCGCAGCCTAGGGCTGCCCCTGTCAGATTTACCAAAGGTGCCCGCCATGCCTTGGCTGCAAGTACGCCTGGCCATCAGCCCGGAACAAGCCGAAACCTACGAAGACGCCCTGCTCGAAGTCGGCGCCGTATCGGTCACGTTCATGGACGCCGAAGACCAGCCGATCTTCGAACCCGACCTCAACACCACCCCGCTGTGGTCGCACACTCACTTGCTGGCACTGTTCGAAGCCGACGCCGAGCCTGAAGCGGTATTCGCCCACCTGCAATTGCTGACCGGCGCCGAGTTGCCCGAGCATCAGGCCGAGGTGATCGAGGACCAGGACTGGGAACGCAGCTGGATGGACGGTTTCCAGCCAATGCGCTTCGGCCAGCGCCTGTGGATCGTGCCGAGCTGGCACGAGGCCCCGGAACAGGACGCGGTCAACCTGCTGCTCGACCCGGGCCTGGCCTTTGGCACCGGCACCCACCCGACCACCGCACTGTGCCTGGAATGGCTCGACGGCCAGCAGCTGCAAGGCACCCAGGTGCTGGACTTCGGCTGCGGCTCGGGCATCCTCGCCATCGCTGCCCTGCTGCTGGGCGCGCGCGAGGCCGTTGGTACCGACATCGACGTGCAGGCCATCGAAGCCTCGCGTGACAACGCCCAGCGCAACGGCATCGCCGACGACAAGTTCGCGCTGTACCTGCCCGAGCACATGCCGGCCATCCAGGCCGATGTGCTGGTCGCCAACATTCTCGCCGGCCCCTTGGTGTCGCTGGCGCCGCAGCTGTCCGGCCTGGTCCGCCCAGGTGGCCTGCTGGCCCTGTCGGGCATCCTCGCCGAACAGGGCGAGGAAGTGGCTGCCGCCTACGCTGCCGATTTCGATCTGGACCCGATCGTCGTACGCGACGGCTGGGTGCGCATCAGTGGTCGGCGCCGCTAAGCGGGCCTAGAATAGTTCTCTGCACAGCTCCCGGATCGCCGCATGACCGACAGTTTCGTCACCCAGTGCCCGCATTGCCAGACCAGCTTTCGCGTCACCCATCACCAGTTGAGCGTGGCTCGCGGCGTCGTGCGCTGCGGTCACTGCCTGCAGGTGTTCAACGCGGCCAAGCAGCTGCTGGAGCAGAACCGTGCCGCGGCCAGTGTCGCGCCCGTAACGCCACCGCCAGCGGTGGTCGAACCGGTCGTGGCGCCGGAACCGCTTGCCAGCGAGCCGCTACCGGTCGAGAGAGAGGACTGGGCCGTCACCGCCCAGGCCCTGGATGAGCTCGATCTGGACCAGGAACTTGCCCGCCTCGAACGACGTGGCGAGCCTTCCGAGGCGCGCCCGGACACCCAGGGCGCCGCTCTGCAGGCCCGTCGCGACGAGCCGGCGGCCGATGAGCATGCTGATGAACTGTTCGGTACCGCGACCGACGAGCCGCATGAGCCGCATGAGCCACATGAGGCCCACGCGTCGACCCCGGTGCTGCTGGATGAACAGCCCCTGGCGCCAGAGCCAGGGGATCGCACCGAGCCAACCCTCGGTGGCAACCTGGACCTCGACCTCGACGATGAACCGCCTGCACAGCGCGCTGCCGAGCCAGAGCCCATGCAACGGTTCGACGAACACGATGACGACGTCATTCACGAAAAGGGCCTGAGCGCCCGTGATGACGACGACACCGACCTCCATTTCTCGGCCCGCGACGACGACCCGCTCGAGCCGCTGCCCGGCGAACGCCTGGAGCCCGGTTTTGCCGCCAAGCCGGAGCGCCCGTCACGCAAGGAGCCGTTGGTCGAGGTGGTCGACGACCCGCTGCAGCTGGGTTGGGAAAAACCCCGGCCCAACTGGGGCAAGCGCCTGCTGTGGAGCTTCCTGACCTTGCTGGCCGCAGGCCTGCTGGCATTCCAGTACGTATGGTTCCACTTCGACGAATTGGCCCGCCAGGACCAGTACCGGCCAATCTTCCAGCAAGTGTGCCCGATGCTCGGCTGCCAAGTGCCGACCCGCGTCGATATTGGCCGGATCAAGAGCAGCAACCTGGTGGTGCGCAGCCACCCGGACTTCAAGGGCGCGCTGATCGTCGATGCGATCATCTACAACCGCGCACCGTTCGCCCAGCCGTTCCCGCTGCTGGAGCTGCGCTTCGCCGACCTCAACGGCCAGCTGATCGCCAGCCGTCGGTTCAAGCCCAGCGAATACCTGTCGGGTGAACTGGCCGGGCGCGGCGAAATGCCCAGCCAGACACCAATCCACATCGCCCTCGATATTCTCGACCCAGGCCCCAAGGCCGTGAACTACAGCCTCAGCTTCCGCTCGCCGGAATAAGCGACAAGCTGCAAGCTGCAAGCCAAGCGAGCCGATAGCCGGTCTCTCGCCTCTTGCCGCTTGAAGCTTGCCGCTTGAAGCTCAGCGCTACAGCTCGCAACTGTTCAGATTTTATCCAAATCCTTCTTTATCCGGTCACCGAGAGCGGGTATTATGCCAACCCTTTTTCGACTCCAATGATTCGGCCCCACAACAGGGAACACCTATGTCGGCGGTACGCATCGGCCCATACACACTACGCAACAACCTGATCCTCGCGCCCATGGCCGGGGTCACGGACCAGCCTTTCCGTACACTTTGCAAGCGCCTGGGCGCTGGCATGGTGGTGTCGGAGATGGTCAGCAGCGACATGAGCCTGTGGAACAGCCGCAAGTCCAGCCTGCGCCGCATCCATGAAGGTGATCCCGAGCCACGCTCGGTACAGATCGCCGGGGGTGATGCGCAGATGATGGCGGCGGCGGCCCGGGCCAACGTCGAGGCAGGCGCCCAGATCATCGATATCAACATGGGCTGCCCGGCAAAAAAAGTCTGCAACAAAGCTGCAGGCTCTGCTTTATTGAGAGATGAAGCGTTGGTCGCCGAAATCCTCCACGCCGTGGTCGGCGCGGTGGACGTACCGGTGACCCTGAAAATCCGCACCGGATGGGACCGGGCGAACAAGAACGGCCTGAACGTGGCGAAGATCGCTGAACAGGCCGGCATCCAGGCGCTGGCGGTGCATGGCCGCACACGCGCCGACCTGTACACCGGCGAGGCCGAATACGACACCATCGCTGCCATCAAGCAGGCGGTGTCGATCCCGGTTTTCGCCAATGGCGATATCACTTCGCCAGAAAAGGCCCGGGCGGTGCTGGATGCCACCGGGGTCGACGGCTTGCTGATTGGCCGGGCGGCCCAGGGGCGGCCGTGGATCTTTCGCGAGATCGAACATTTTTTGGGGACTGGCCAGCATTTGCCGGCCCCGCAGTTGGACGAAGTGGAACGCATCCTGCTGGAGCACCTGGCCGCGCTGCATGCCTTCTATGGCGACGTGATGGGCGTACGTATCGCCCGCAAGCACGTGGGCTGGTACCTGGCAACACGACCCGGCGGCAAGGAGTTTCGCTCCCGGTTCAACGCTTTGGAAGACACACAAGCGCAGTGCGCCAACGTTCGCGCGTATTTCAGCGAGCGTCGACAGAGCCTTGAGACAGAGGACGGACAAGGGGTGGCCGCATGACGATGATGACTGAGACATTAGTGAGTGGAACAACGCCCGTGAGCGACAACGCCAACCTCAAACAGCACCTGAACACGCCGAGCGAAGAGGGCCAGACCCTTCGCGACAGCGTCGAGAAGGCGCTGCACAACTACTTCGCACACCTGGAAGGCGCGACCGTCACCGACGTGTACAACCTGGTGCTCTCCGAAGTCGAGGCGCCCCTGCTCGAAAGCGTGATGAACTACGTGAAGGGCAACCAGACCAAGGCCAGTGAGATGCTCGGGCTCAACCGTGGCACCCTGCGCAAGAAGCTCAAGCAGTACGACTTGTTGTAAGCCAGAATCCCAATCAGAAAAGGCGGCCTCTGCGAAGAGACGCCTTTTTTGCTGACTCCACCGCGTTATTGGAACCCGAAATGACCGACCAGACTACCCGCCTGCCAGTCCGCCGCGCCCTGATCAGCGTCTCCGACAAGACCGGTATCCTCGAATTCGCCCGTGAGCTGCAACAGCTCGGTGTCGAGATCCTGTCCACCGGCGGCACCTACAAGCTGCTCAAGGACAACGGTGTGAACGCGGTGGAAGTGGCCGACTACACTGGCTTCGCCGAAATGATGGATGGCCGGGTGAAGACCCTGCACCCGAAAATCCACGGTGGCATCCTCGGCCGTCGCGGCACCGACGACGCCATCATGAACGAGCACGGCATCAAGCCGATCGACCTGGTTGCAGTCAACCTGTACCCGTTCGAAGCCACCATTTCCAAGCCAGGCTGTGACCTGCCGACCGCCATCGAGAACATCGACATCGGCGGCCCGACCATGGTCCGTTCGGCAGCCAAGAACCACAAGGATGTCGCCATCGTGGTCAACGCCAGCGACTACGCCGGCGTGCTGGAAGGCCTGAAGGCCGGTGGCCTGACCTACGCCCAGCGCTTCGACCTGATGCTCAAGGCGTTCGAGCACACCGCCGCCTACGACGGCATGATCGCCAACTACATGGGCACCATCGACCAGGCCAAGGAAACCCTGTCGACCGCCGAGCGCAGCGAGTTCCCACGCACCTTCAACAGCCAGTTCGTCAAAGCCCAGGAAATGCGCTACGGCGAGAACCCGCACCAGAGCGCGGCGTTCTACGTTGAAGCAAAAAAAGGCGAAGCGAGCATTTCCACCGCCGTGCAGCTGCAGGGCAAGGAACTGTCGTTCAACAACGTGGCCGACACCGACGCCGCGCTGGAGTGCGTGAAGAGCTTCGTCAAGCCAGCCTGCGTCATCGTCAAGCACGCCAACCCGTGCGGCGTGGCGGTGGTGCCTGAAGACGAAGGCGGTATCCGCAAGGCCTACGACCTGGCCTACGCCACCGACACCGAGTCGGCATTCGGCGGCATCATCGCCTTCAACCGCGAGCTGGACGGCGAAACCGCCCAGGCCATCGTCGACCGCCAGTTCGTCGAAGTGATCATCGCGCCGAAGATCTCCCAGGCTGCCCGCGACGTGGTGGCGGCCAAGCAGAACGTGCGCCTGCTGGAGTGCGGCGAGTGGCCAGCCGAGCGTACTGCCGGTTGGGACTTCAAGCGTGTCAACGGTGGCCTGCTGGTGCAGAGCCGCGATATCGGCATGATCACCGCCGATGACCTGAAGATCGTCACCAAGCGTGCCCCGACCGAACAAGAAATCCACGACCTGGTGTTTGCCTGGAAAGTGGCCAAGTTCGTCAAGTCCAACGCCATCGTCTACGCCAAGCAGCGCCAGACCATCGGTGTCGGCGCCGGCCAGATGAGCCGCGTCAACTCCGCCCGCATCGCCGCCATCAAGGCCGAGCATGCTGGCCTGCAGGTGCAGGGTGCAGTGATGGCGTCGGATGCGTTCTTCCCGTTCCGCGACGGCATCGACAATGCGGCTAAAGTGGGTATCAGCGCCGTGATCCAGCCAGGTGGCTCGATGCGTGATGCTGAAGTCATCGCTGCTGCCGACGAAGCCGGCATCGCCATGGTGTTCACCGGCATGCGCCACTTCCGCCACTGATTTACGGCAATCGGCCGCACTGAAGCAGGCATCTGCTGCGTTGGGGCCGTTTCCGCTGATGCTCATTGCCAGAAGGCAACTGCGCTCATCGGAACCGGCCCCGCCTTGCATCTACCTGCTTCATTGCGACCTCGTACAGCGAGAGGCACGGTCTCTCGTTCGACAGATTTCGAGGTTTTGACATGAAAGTTTTGATCATCGGCAGCGGCGGCCGTGAGCACGCCCTGGCCTGGAAAGTCGCCCAGGACCCACGCGTCGAGAAAGTCTTCGTTGCCCCAGGCAACGCCGGCACCGCCATCGAGCCCAAGTGCGAGAACGTCGCCATCGACGTCTGCGCCCTGGAGCAACTGGCCGACTTCGCCGAGAAGAACGTCGACCTGACCATCGTCGGCCCGGAAGCGCCGCTGGTGATCGGCGTGGTCGACCTGTTCCGCAGCCGTGGCCTGGACTGCTTTGGCCCGACCAAGGGCGCGGCCCAGCTGGAAGGCTCCAAGGCCTTCACCAAGGACTTCCTGGCGCGCCACAAGATCCCGACCGCCGACTACCAGAACTTCACCGAGATCGAGCCGGCCCTGGCCTACCTGCAGGAAAAAGGCGCACCGATCGTGATCAAGGCTGACGGCCTGGCTGCAGGCAAGGGCGTGATCGTCGCCATGACCCTGGAAGAAGCCGAAGCCGCCGTGCGTGACATGCTGGCCGGCAACGCCTTCGGCGAGGCGGGTTCGCGGGTAGTCATCGAAGAGTTCCTCGACGGCGAAGAAGCCAGCTTCATCGTCATGGTCGACGGCCACAACGTGCTGCCAATGGCCACCAGCCAGGACCACAAGCGCGTCGGCGACCAGGACACCGGCCCGAACACTGGCGGCATGGGCGCCTACTCGCCTGCCCCGGTAGTTACCCCGGACGTGCACCAGCGCGTGATGGACCAGGTGATCTGGCCGACCGTGCGTGGCATGGCCGAAGAAGGCAACGTCTACACCGGCTTCCTGTATGCCGGCCTGATGATCGACAAGGCGGGCAACCCCAAGGTCATCGAGTTCAACTGCCGCTTCGGCGACCCTGAGACCCAGCCGGTCATGCTGCGCCTGGAGTCGAGCCTGGTGCTGCTGATCGAAGCCGCCTTCGCCAAGGCGCTGGACAAGGTCGAAGCACAGTGGGATCCGCGTCCAAGCCTGGGCGTGGTGCTGGCTGCCGGCGGTTACCCGGGCGACTACGCCAAGGGCGACGTGATCAACGGCCTGGAGGCTGCGGCCAAGATCGAAGGCAAGGTATTCCATGCCGGTACTTCGCTGAAGGACGGCCAGGTCGTCACCAACGGCGGCCGCGTGCTCTGCGCCACCGCCATGGGTGCCAGCGTTGCCGATGCCCAGCAACAGGCCTACCGCCTGGCCAAGGAAGTGAGCTGGAACGGCAGCTTCTACCGCACCGACATCGGCTACCGGGCCATCGCCCGCGAGCGCGGTGAGCACCAGCAGTAAGTTGTACCGGATTGCCGCAGCACCTTGTGCATGCGGCATCCGGCTCGTCGACAGGGCCCCATGCGGGCCTTGCCTTCGACTTGGCGCGCCGCGCATAGTTAGCATCTGGCACATCGGCTAGGAAGGGATCTCGTAGTGCGTCGGCTTCGGATTGCCACAGCTCTGATCGTCAGCTTGCTGACCCTGTTCTGCCTGTTGCCGGTTTCGGCCGAACAGGGCGGAGGCTGGTCCGTTCTGCTCGATGAACAGGCCAACCTGCAATTGAGCGACGTGCGCTCCGATCGCTATCGCAGCCAGTTCAGCCCGATCACCCTTGGTGAACTCGATGCCGCACCGGCCGAACAGGCCCTGTGGTTGCACTATCGCCTGGAACCGGGTGATCAGGAGCAGCTGCTGCGCATCTTCGCCCCCGACCTGTCCCGCCTCGATCTGTACGCCCTCGATGGCGACAGGCTGCTGCGCCAGCTGCACCATGGCCGCCAGGCCGGCAGCGGCACTGGCAGCCCGACCCTGCGCGGCAGCGACCATGTATTGCCCTTGCCCAACAGCCAGCACGCGCTGGACATCTACCTGCGCCTGGTCTCGGAGCACCAACTGCGCCCGGCGATCAGCCTGGAGCCTGCAGCGGTAGCGGCTTCCGACCATAGCCAACCCTTGCTGTTCGGCATGCTGTTCGGCGGCCTGGTGATGCTCATCCTGCATAACCTCATCCGCTTCATCTATACCCGCTCCAGCACCACCCTGTACCTCGCCCTGTACCACGGCCTGATGCTGCTCAGCGGCCTGATCCTGCTCAACCTCAGCGGCCCGTGGTGGCATCTGTGGCACAGTGCGCAAACCCCGGCCGCCTACCTGACCCTGGTGCTGGCCGGCCTGTCGGGGCTGTATTTCACCCAACATTTCTTCGCCCCCTGCAACTCACCGCGGCTCAACCGCCTGCTGCAGGGCGAAATGCTGGTCGCTGCTGTCAGCGGCCTGATTCTGCTGTTCGTCGACACCTTGCCACTCAACCTGATGACCTATGCCCTGCTGGCCATCGGTAGCGTGACCATGCTGCTGGCCAGCAGCTACCACTGGTACAAGGGCTATGCGCCAGCACGGCTGTTCAGTATCGCCATGCTGGTGTTCAACCTTGGCGGCCTGGTGCTCCTGCCCGCCCTGCTTGGCCTGACCCGCACCTCCACGCCCTGGCTACTGTGCATCCTGCTGGGCATGACCGTGGTCAGCGGCCTGCTGCTCAACCTGGCCGTCAGTGAGCGCTTGCGGCGCATCAGCGAAGAACGCTTCAGCGCCAGCCGCGCACTGGCCGCCAGCGATGCCGAGATCAACGCCAAGGCGGAATTCCTGGCCAAGATCAGCCACGAAATCCGCACCCCCATGAACGGTGTCCTGGGCATGACCGAACTGCTGCTCGGCACGCCGCTGTCGGTCAAGCAGCGCGACTATGTACAGACCATCCACAGCGCCGGCAACGAGCTGCTGACGCTGATCAACGAGATTCTCGACATTTCCAAGCTCGAATCGCGGCAGATCGAACTCGATGACGTGCAGTTCGACCTCAACGCCCTGATCGAAGACTGCCTGAACATTTTCCGCGCCAAGGCCGAGCAGCAGAACATCGAGCTGATCAGCTTCACCCAGCCGCAGGTGCCGCAGGTCATCAGTGGTGACCCGACACGCCTGCGCCAGGCGCTGTCGAGCCTGCTGGAAAATGCCCTGAAGAACACCTCCCAGGGCGAGATCCTGCTGGTGGTGGCACTGGACCAGCGCGGAGAAACCCCGCGCCTGCGCATTGCCGTGCAGGACAGTGGGGATCCGCTGCCTGCTGCCGAGCGCGAAGCCTTGCTGCAGGCCGAACTGCACAGCCACCACTTCCTCTCCAGCAACAAGCTCGGCGGCCACCTCGGGCTGGTCATCGCCAAGCAGCTGATCGGCCTGATGCAAGGCGAGTTCGGCATCAAGAGCAGCACCAGCATGGGCAACACACTGTGGCTGACCTTGCCGCTCGACCCATCACGCCTGGAGCAGCCACCGGCAGACCTGGACGGCCCACTGCGCGACGCCCGCGTGCTGGTAGTGGACGACAACGACACCTGCCGCAAAGTGCTGGTGCAGCAGTGCAGCGCCTGGGGCATGAATGTCAGCGCGGTGCCGTCCGGCAAGGAGGCGCTGGCCCTGCTGCGAACCAAGGCGCACCTGCGCGACTACTTCGACGCGGTGTTGCTGGACCAGAACATGCCGGGCATGACCGGCATGCAGCTGGCGGCCAAGATCAAGGAAGACCCGAGCCTGAACCACGACATCCTGGTGGTGATGCTCACCGGCATCAGCAACGCGCCCAGCAAGGTCATCGCGCGCAATGCCGGGGTCAAGCGCATTCTCGCCAAGCCGGTTGCCGGCTATACGCTCAAGACCACCCTGGCCGAAGAACTGGCGCAACGCGGCCGCGAGCAAACCGTGCCGGCTCCGTTGCCCGGCGCGCAGGGCACACTTGAGCTACCGAACGACTTCCGGGTGCTGGTGGCCGAAGACAACAGCATCTCGACCAAGGTCATCCGCGGCATGCTCGGCAAGCTCAACCTGGAGCCCGATACCGCCAGCAACGGCGAGGAGGCCTTGCAGGCGATGAAGGCACAGCGTTACGACCTGGTACTGATGGACTGCGAAATGCCGGTGCTGGACGGTTTCTCCGCAACCCAGCAGCTGCGTGCCTGGGAAACCACCAACCAGCGCCAGCGGACTCCAGTGGTGGCGCTCACCGCGCATATACTGGCAGAGCACAAGGAGCGCGCACGGCTGGCCGGCATGGACGGGCACATGGCCAAGCCGGTGGAGCTGTCGCAGTTGCGCGAGCTGATCCAGTACTGGGCCAATCAGCGCGAAGCCAAGGCTGACCCTGCGCATACTTCCTGATTGCCAGTGCGAACAACCGCTATGCGGCTGATACACTTCTCCTCACCTTCCCTGCCAAGGGCTACCCAATGCTCCACGAGTTGTTCAGTGTCTACCTGAAAATGCTGGTGCTCTATAGCCCGTTCTTCGTGCTGTCGTGCTTTATCAGCCTGACCCGTGGTCATTCCAGCAAGGAGCGCAAGCAGCTGGCCTGGAAGGTGGCCTTCGCCGCGCTGGTGGCCAGCGTGCTGCTCTATCTGTTCGGGCGGGTGATCTTCGGCATCTTCGGCATCACCGCCGACGCCTTCCGCATCGGTGCCGGTAGCGTGCTGTTCATTTCGGCATTGGGCATGGCCCAAGGCAAGCCGGCCGTGCAGGCCGACAACGTGCAGCAGGACGTGACCATCGTGCCGCTGACCATTCCACTCACCGTCGGCCCCGGCACCATCGGTGCACTGCTGGTGATGGGCGTTGGCCAACCCCACTGGGACGACAAGCTGCTGGCCATCATCAGCATCGCCCTGGCCAGCTTCACCGTCGGCCTGGTGCTGTACCTCTCGCACGGCATCGAAAAACTGCTCGGTGACCAGGGCCTGCAGATCGTCAGCCGCTTGATGGGGCTGTTCGTCTGCGCCCTGGCGGCGCAAATCATCTTCACCGGCATCAAGGGCTACCTGGTCGGATAGCCCTCGTGCTCAGGGCGCGACCGGGTACCAGCGTGGGGTGTACACCCACTGCCCGCCATTGGCGCGGTCGAAGGTGCAGGTAGTGGACGAACCGACCAGTACCATGGTGCGCATGTCGACCATCTCCGGCGTCAGCTCGGCCAAGGTCACCACCCTCAGCGTCTGCCCCGGCCGGCCGATATCGCGCCCCAGCACCACCGGCGTCTGCCCATCACGGTGCCGGCGCACGACCTCCAGTGCCGTGCCAAGCTGGTGCGGCCTGGATTTGGAAATCGGGTTGTAGAAGGCCAGTACCAGGTCGGCCTGGGCCGCCAGGTCCAGGCGCTTTTCGATGATCGACCAAGGCTTGAGGTTGTCCGACAGCGACATCACGCAGAAGTCATGCCCCAGCGGCGCACCCGCTTGCGCGGCGGTTGCCAGCGAAGCCGATACCCCTGGCAGGATCTCGAGGTCGACACGGTGCCAGGCAGGGTCGCTGGACTCATGCAGGGCTTCGAGCACCGCCGCCGCCATGGCGAATACACCCGGGTCGCCCGAAGACACCACCACCACCGAGCGGCCCAGGGCCGCCAGCTCGAAGGCATGCCGCGCACGCTGCATCTCTTCACGGTTGTCGGTGCAGTGCTGCACCTGATCGTCACGGAACGGCCCGGCCATGCGCACGTAGGTCTCGTAGCCGAGGATATCTTCGGCACGCGCCAGCTCGGCCTTTACGGCAGGCACCATCAGCTCGGCAGCGCCAGGGCCCAGGCCGATCACCGCCAATCGGCCACGCTTGCGGCCCAGGCTTGCCGTGTCGACCGGCCGCGGGGCCGCTGCGATGACCAGGCCCGACTGTTCGATCAGGCGAGCCTCGGGCAACGCCTCGGCTGCCATGTTGGCCAAGGTGCCGTTCATTGCCGCGAAACGCAGCACGACACCCAGTTCGGCGGCGGCCTCGTGCAACGATGGCTCGGCCATCGCCTGCTCGGCGACCAGCAGGCAAGCCAGCGAGGGCTCGGCAATGCCGGCCTCACGCAAGGCGCCACGCACCTGCTCGGCCAGACCGGGCCCGCCTGCAGCAAGCGCCACCACCACACTGCGCGGGTGGATCAGCAGCTCGTCACGGCTGGCCACGCGCGCGTCACAGCCGACATGGATGGTGCGCCGGGCCGTGTCACTGGCCGGCAGGTGTGCCTGCGCAAGCCACGGTGCATCGCCCTCGACACGCACGCTTTCGCCGGCCAGCAGGTCGGAGACAAAGCGCTTGCCCTGCTCGAGGTCCGCCAGGGCATAGCCTTCGGGTGGGTTGAGCAGGCAGGTGCCGAAGCGCAGTTCACCACTGGTGGTGATCGCCGCCGCCACACCCAGCGCTTCGCCGAGTTCGCGCGCCATGACGTTGACCCCGCTCAGGCCGCCCAGCAGCGGCACCACCGCGCTGCCGTCCTCGGCCACGGCCAGTACCGGCGGCTCTGCACCTTTTTCATCGAGCAGGCTGGCCAGGCTGCGGATGACGATGCCGGCTGCACACAGCGCGATAATCGGGGTGGCCTGCTGGTACAGCACGCGCAAGGTGTCGCCAAAGCCGTCGTAATACTGATCGGCGCCCTCGACCCGGCCACGCAGGCCGTGGATGGTCGCCTGTGGATAACACTGCTGGATACGCTGCGCCGTAGCGAGGCTGCCGCCACCGAGGATGACGATGGCCGGCGCCTGTTGCCTGTTCAGCCCTGCCATTTTTCCCCCGGCACGATGATCAGCGAGAAGTACGGCGAGGACTGCGGGTCCACCGCGTCCAGCGGCACGATCTTCTGGTTGGCCATGGTCGCCCGCTCGACATACAGCGCGCGCCCGTCCAGGCCCAGTTCGGCGAGCACCTGGCGCACCTTGGGGAAGTTGCGGCCCAGCTTCATGATCACCGCCGCATCGGCGTCTGCCAGCCGGCGCTTGAGCTCTTCGGCCGGCAACACGCCCGACAGTACCGACAGGCTCTGGTTGCGATACACCAGCGGCGCGCCCAGTACCGAGGCGCCACCGAGCATCGAACAGACGCCCGGGACCACTTCGGCCTCATGCTGCTGGGCCAGGCGGTCATGCAGGTACATGTAGGAACCGTAGAAGAACGGGTCACCTTCGCAGATCACCGCCACATCGCGGCCGGCATCCAGGTGCTCGGCTACCTGTACGGCCGCTTCATCGTAGAAATCGCTGATCACCTGCTCGTAGGACAGCGGCGCAGGCAGTGCCTCGGTAGTCACCGGGTACACCAGCGGCAGCAGGGTCTGCTCGGCTTGCAGGTGCGCCTCGATGATGCCGAAGGCGTTGCCGCGCTTGCCCTTGGCCACGAAGTAGGCCACCACGGGTGCCTCGCGCAGCAGGCGCAGTGCCTTGACGGTGATCAGTTCAGGGTCGCCGGGGCCTACGCCCAGGCCCAGCAGTCGTCCGCGCGGCGCCATCATTCCACCTCCGTGGCCAGGGCGTTGACCGCGGCAGCGGCCATCGCACTGCCGCCCAGGCGGCCTTGCATGATCACGAACGGCACGCCGCGGCTGTCGGCAGCGAGCATCGCCTTGGACTCGGCGGCACCGACGAAGCCGACCGGGAAGCCGAGGATCAGAGCGGGCTTGGGCGCGCCGGCATCGATCATCTCCAGCAGGTAGAACAGCGCGGTCGGGGCATTGCCGATCACCACCACGCTGCCTTCCAGGTGCGGGCGCCACAGCTCCAGGGCAACGGCGGAGCGGGTGTTGCCGGCATCCTTGGCCAGGCCTGGCACGCTCGGGTCACGCAAGGTGCAGATCACCGGGTTGTTGGCGGGCAAGCGTGCGCGGGTGATGCCTTCGGCAACCATGTGCGCGTCGCAGAGGATCGGCGCGCCATTGGCCAGGGCCTCACGACCGGCGCGGCCGGCACCTTCGGAGAACTGCAAGCCATCGATGGCCTCGACCATGCCGCAGGCATGGATCACGCGCACGGCGAGTTTTTCCAGGTCTGCGGGAATCCGTTCGAGGCGGGCTTCCTCGCGGATGATCCGGAAGGAATTGCGATAGATCTCCTGACCATCGCGGATGTAGTCAATCATCAAGGTGCTCCGTCGGCAGGGCGAGCATGGCGCCTGCTTCATTCAAGGTAAGGTCGGTGCCGCGCAGGGCACCCAGGCCCGGCAAGTGCGCGTCACGCAGATACAGGTCATAGCGGCCAGGTGCACGGGCCAGCAAGGTAGCCGGGGCAACATGGGCCACGGCACAGGAACGGGGGCAACCGGACAGGTGCACGCTGCCGGGCGCGCCACTGCCCAGCAGCGCCGCCAGCTCGACGGCATCGGCCTTGGTCTCGGCCAGGCCCTTGGCGCAGCCACTGCTGCCGGTGCAGGCGACCATGCGCGCCAAAGGCTCATCGGCCTGGCAGAGCAGGCCCAGCGCCGATAGCGCGGCACGGGCCTGTTCCAGGCCGGCTGCAGTGATATTGGTCAGCATCAGGCTTTGCCACGGGCTCAGGCGCAGGCTGCCATCACCCCATTGGCGGGCTACCCGGGCAGCCCCCCGCAACATGGCGGGCGACAGGCGGCCCAACGGTGGCGCTACGCCCAACGCCATGCCATCGCGCTGGGTCACAGCCCCCAGCCATGGGTGTTCGGCCGCTTGGCGATGCCATTCAAGTACCGCCGTGTCACGGCGGATTTGCACACCGAGGCTGTTGATGAAGACCTCGGCCGGGCAGCCTTGCAGCAGTTGGCGCATGCGCGACTGCTCCGGGCTGGCCAGGTCGAGGAAGCGATCGAGCACCGCACGCACCAACGCCAGGCCCTGCTCCAGCGGCACCGCACCCAGCACCTGGCCATCGGCCGGGCAGCTGGCCAGGCCGAATGCCAGCCAGTCGCGCTGTTCCAGGCGCAGTGCCGAGAGCCACAAGTCGTGGGGGTGATCGAGCATCGCCACGCCCTCACCACCGTCCAGTTGCACAGCGAACTTGGCCGACAGCTCATGGAAGCGCGGCGTGCCTTGCAGCAAGTCGAGGATCTGCCCGGCCAAGGGGCGTACATCCAGCAGCATCGACGGATCATGCCCAGCCAGGGGGCTGAGCATCAGGTTGCGCACGTCATCGCTGGCGGCGTCACGCGGACCAAGGCCGGCGGCCAGCAGGCATTCGACCAGCCCGGCATGATCGCTGCCAATGCCGCGGATCTGCAGGTTGCCGCGGTTGGTGGCCTCGATCACCCCACCGGCGAAACGCTCGGCTGCCGCTGCCACCGCGTCTGCCTGGTCGGCCAGCAGCAGGCCACCGGGCAGCTTGATGCGGCAGATGCCACCGTCACGGGCGCTGACGATGCGCCACAACCCCGGGCAGGCCGAGGGACGGGGTGATGCTACGGGCGTGTTGGCTGGGGTCAAAGGGGCGTCCGGCAATCGCTGAAAATGCGCTTGAGTGTAGAAGGCGCGGTATTATGCCTGCTTTGTCCGGCGGCATGAAAAACCGGTGGTCGAGCATCCACAGCAATTGAGCAGAAATTCAGGACCGCGTCGCCCTTTTCGCGGGTAAACCCGCGATGGGGGCGAAGCGGCCGCAAAAATGGCGGAACGAAACACATGACCCCCTGGCTGACAGTAGTAGGCATCGGCGAAGACGGCTTCAGCGGCCTGGGCAAACAGGCCCGGCGCGCCCTGCTGGGTGCCTCGCGGATCATCGGCAGCCCGCGCCAGCTGGCCCTGCTGCCGCGCTGCATCGGCGCCGAGCGGCAAGACTGGCCGACCCCGTTTTCCCTCGCACCGGTGTTGGCCCTGCGCGGTGAGCCGGTGTGCGTGCTGGCCAGCGGCGACCCGATGTTCTTTGGCGTCGGCGCCAGCCTGGCGCGGCAGGTGCCGGCTGCAGAAATGCAGGTGCTGTCGATGCCCTCTTCCTGTGCCCTGGCCGCCGCCCGCCTGGGCTGGCCGCTGCAGGAGGTGCAGGTGGTGTCGGTGGTCGCACGCCCGTTGGCGGCGCTCAATGCCAACCTGTACAGCGGCCAGCGCCTGCTGGTGCTGAGCAACGACGGCGATAGCCCTGCGGCGATCGCTGCACTGTTGCGTGAACGCGGTTTCGGGCCCAGCCGCCTGCACGTGCTGGAGCACCTCGGTGGTACGGCCGAGCGTCATCTCTGCGGCACCGCCGATGACTGGCCCCACAGCGAAATCGCCGCCCTCAACCTGGTCGCCATCGAGTGCCTGGCCAGCCCGGACGCCATGCGTCTGTCGCCTGTGCCCGGGCTGCCGGATAGCGCCTTCCGCCACGACGGCCAGCTGACCAAGCGCGATGTGCGCGCCATCACCCTGGCGCGCCTGGCGCCGCAGCCCGGCGAATTGCTATGGGATGTCGGCGCCGGTTGCGGCTCGATCGGCATCGAATGGATGCGCGCCCACCCGGCCTGCCGCACCCTGGCCATCGAAGCCGACGAAGGTCGCCAGGGCTTCATCGAATACAACCGTGATGCCCTCGGCGTGCCTGGCCTGCAGCTGGTTCGCGGCAAGGCACCCGACGCCCTGGGCGAACTGGAACGCCCGGATGCAATCTTCATTGGCGGCGGTGTTACCCGCGAGGGTGTGTTGCCACTGTGCTGGGAACGCTTGCGTCCCGGTGGGCGGCTGGTGGCCAATGCGGTGACCCTGCAAAGCGAACTGGCCTTGGCGCATTTCCGTGAACAGCACGGCGGCGAGCTGACCCGTATCCATGTCGCCCAGGCCCAGCCACTGGGCGCCTTCGACACCTGGCGCCAGGCACTGCCGATCACCTTGCTCGACGTGGTGAAACCCCTCGATGCGTGAAGAAACCCGCGAGCAACCCGCGCCCCTGCGCAGCGGCCTGACCACCGGCAGCTGCGCCACCGCCACCAGCCTGGCCGCGGCCAAGTTGCTGCTGACTGGCCAGTGCGATGACGCGGTGAGCATCACCCTGCCCAAGGGCAAGGTGGTGCAGATGCGCCTGGAGTTCTGCCGCCTGGTAGACGAACGCGCTGAAGCCGGCACGCTCAAGGATGCCGGCGACGACCCGGACGTCACCCACGGCGCCCTGCTCTACAGCCAGATCCGCCTGCAGGCGCAACCCGGCATACGCTTCGTCGCAGGCCAGGGCGTCGGTACCGTCACCCGCCCCGGCCTGGTGCTGGCGGTGGGTGAGCCGGCGATCAACCCGGTGCCACGGCGGATGATCAGCGAGCACCTGCAGCAGTTGGCTGACGACTGCGGCTATCCGGGCGGCTTCGAGGTCACGGTCAATGTGCAGGGCGGCGAACAGCTGGCGCTGAAGACCATGAACCCGCGCCTGGGCATCCTCGGCGGGCTGTCGATTCTCGGCACCAGTGGTATCGTCCGGCCTTTCTCCTGCGCGGCGTATATCGCCTCGATCCACCAGGGTATCGACGTCGCCCACACCAACGGCTACACCCACATCGCCGCCTGCACCGGCAACGCCAGCGAAGACACCATGCGCCGGGTCTACAACCTGCCCGAGATCGCCCTGATCGAGATGGGCGACTTCGTCGGCGCAGTGCTCAAGCACGTACGCAAGGTACCGGTGCCACGCCTGACCTTGTGCGGTGGTTTCGGCAAGATCAGCAAGCTGGCTGCCGGCCACATGGACCTGCACAGCCGCCACTCCAGCATCGACCTGCCGCAACTGGCTGGCTGGGCCGCGGACATCGGCGCCGACGCCGAGCTGCAAGCGGCCATCATTGCCGCCAACACCAGCCAGCAAGCACTGGCCCTGGCACATGCCGCCAGTATCGCCCTGGGCGACGCGGTGTGCGCCCATGCCCTGGCCTTCGCCCGCAGCGTGGTGCCAGCCCAGGTGCAGGTCGAAGTGTTTGCCATTGACCGCCAGGGCGGCATCGTCGGCAAGGCAGGTGTGCAATGAACCACCGTATCCTGCTGCTCGGCGGCGTCACCGAAGCCTTGGCCATCGCCCGCCAGCTCGGCCCCGAACACGTCTACAGCCTGGCCGGCATCGGCCGCGTGCCGCAGGACCTGGCGTGCCAGGTAAGGGTCGGTGGCTATGGGGGCGCTGAGGGCCTCGCCGCTTACCTGCGTGAAGCTGGCATTACTCTGCTGATAGATGCCACCCACCCGTATGCCGCGCAGATCAGCCGCAACGCGGCCAGCGCCGCGCAGACCGCCGGCATCCCCTGCTGGGCCTTGCGCCGCCCGGCCTGGCAGGCGCAACCGGGGGACGACTGGCGCGACGTGGAAGACTGGGCAGGGCTGATCGAGGCGCTCAAGCCGTTCAAGCGACCACTGTTCACGCTCGGGCGCGAGCCGCTGCAACATCTTGCGGAGATTCCGCCGGAGCAGTTCTGGACCTTGCGCGCGCTGGAAGCCTGCGCGGGCAATGAGCGCTGTGAGGTAATCGGCGCACGTGGGCCGTTTCAGATCGAGGACGAGCGGGCGCTGTTCGAACGCCGCCGCATCGATGTACTGGTCAGCAAGAACAGTGGCAGCGTAGCGACCGAGCCTAAGCTCGATGTAGCGCGGGAACGCGGCGTGCCGGTGCTGATACTGAAACGCCCTGCATTACCTGTGGTGGATCAGGAATTCACCCAGACAGGCCTATTGCTGACCAAGATCAAGGACTGTTTGAAATGACGCCAGAGCGTATATCCCATTGACATATACGCCCTCTCACTTAAACCCGGTCACAGTTTGCTGCTTCCAAGGAGGCCCATCATGGAGCAAGGTGCAGTCTTCAAAAGTAACCGCAGCCAGGCCATCCGTTTGCCGAAATCCGTTGCCCTTCCCGATGAAGTGACCCGCGTAGACATCGTTGCCGTGGGGCGAACCCGCATCATCAGCCCAGCAGGTGAGTCATGGGACAGCTGGTTTGATGGCAACGACGCAAGTACGGACTTCATGGCCAGCCGTGATCAACCTGCCGACCAGGAACGCGAAGGGTTTTAATGCTCAGGTACATGCTCGACACGAACATCTGCATCTTCACTATCAAGAACAAACCACAATTGGTTCGTGAAGCGTTCAACCGCCACCACGGTCAGATGGCCATCAGTACCGTTACGTTAATGGAGCTGGTGTCTGGCGCAGAGAAATCAGCACACCCCGAGCGCAATCTTTCGGTAGTGGAAGGCTTCGCTGCCCGCCTGGAAGTACTCGATTACGATAATCAGGCAGCCGAACACAGTGGGCAACTACGTGCAGAATTGGCACTGGCTGGAACACCGATCGGTCCATTCGACCAGCTGATAGCTGGCCATGCCCGGGCTCGGGGGCTGGTGCTCGTAACCAACAACCTGCGTGAATTCCAACGAGTCCCAGGTTTGAGAGTTGAAGACTGGCTGGCCAATCCTGCCGTCCGGGCCTAACGCGGAAATTTCCTCCCCATCACCTCCTCATCGGCAACGAAACACTCAGAAATTTCCAAGTGGCCATTCGCCCACTGAGCCCCGTAGACTTTGCGCCTCCCCTTGGAAGGCGTGATTCATATGGAAATGCAATGGTGGATCTGGCTGGTCTTCGGTATCGGCCTGATCCTGCTCGAACTGGTCCTGCCCACGTTCTTCATCATCTGGTTCGGCATTGGTGCCGTGCTGGTCTCGCTCATCGCCCTGGCCGCCCCCACCCTGCAACTGGATATGCAGGTGCTGCTGTGGGTGCTGTTCTCCTCGGTAACCACGTTCCTCTGGTTCAAGCTGTTCAAACGCAAGCAACCGGACGTGCGCTGGACTGCCGACAGCGTGATCGGTGAAGTCGGGCTGCTGACCAGCAGTGTCTCGCCATTCCAGAAAGGCCGCGTGCGTTTCCAGAAGCCACTGCTCGGCAACGAGGAATGGACCTGCGTCGCCGACAGCGACATCCCGGCAGGCGAGCGTGTGCGGCTCGTCACCATCGAAGGCAATACCGCCCGGGTAGTCCGGGCCTGAATCGGCATTTAAAAGGAAGTTTGCATCATGACCAGTCTCATCGTCGTCGGCGCCATCGCCCTGTTTGTCCTGATCACCGTGTTCAAGGGGGTGCGTATCGTGCCCCAGGGCGAGGAGTGGATCGTCGAGCGCCTGGGCCGCTACCACAGCACCCTCAAACCCGGCCTGAACATCGTCATCCCGTACATGGATGTGGTTGCCTACCGCCTGCCGACCAAGGACATCATCCTCGACGTGCAGGAGCAGGAGATCATCACCCGTGACAACGCGGTGATCGTCGCCAACGCCCTGTGCTTCGCCAAGGTGGTCGACCCGCAGAAGGCCTCTTACGGCGTGCAGAACTTCTCGTTCGCCGTCACCAGCCTGACCATGACCTCGCTGCGCGCCATCGTCGGCGCCATGGACCTGGACGAAGCGCTGTCGAGCCGCGAACAGATCAAGGCGCGCTTGCGTGAAGCGATGTCCGAGCAGACCGAAGACTGGGGCGTGACCGTGCGCTCGGTGGAGATCCAGGACATCAAGCCGTCAGAGAACATGCAGCTGGCCATGGAACGCCAGGCGGCCGCCGAGCGTGAGCGTAAAGCCGACGTGACCCGTGCCGAGGGGGCCAAGCAGGCGGCGATCCTCGAAGCCGAGGCGCGCCTGCAGTCGGCCAAGCTGGATGCCGAAGCGCAAATCAACCTGGCCGAGGCCTCGGCGCGGGCCATTTCGCTGGTCAAGGAAGCGGTGGGCAACGAGACCGTACCGGCCATGTACCTGCTGGGCGAGCGTTATGTGGGAGCCATGGAGAACCTGGCCAGCAGCAGCAATGCCAAAGTCGTGGTGCTGCCAGCGGACCTGCAGGAGACCGTGCGCGGGCTGATGGGCCGCAACAAGGCTTGAGCATTCCGGGGCTGCTTCGCGGCCCCAAACCACCCCGCCTGCGTCACTTCACCGCACCCCAGCATTTTTACCTATACTCCGCCTTACAATACCGCCCACGATTCCTGACCGGATCTCTCCATGCCCCCACGTCGGCACATTGCCTGGATAGCCTGCCTAGCAGTGCTGTTCAACCTGCTGGCCATGCCGCTGTCTTCTGCCGCGCCCAAAAGCCCGGCCGAGCAGCTGCTGTGGGGGGCTTTCTGTTCCAGCCTGGCCGGCAAGGCCAAGGCCGATGTCCAGGCCCTGGCCAAGATCGACCTCGGCACGCAAAGCGACCAGCACGCCAACATGCAGCACTGCTGGTGCTGTTCGGGCGCTGCACCGCTGCTGGCCCTGCCGGGTTATCCGCCGCAACTGCACAACCCGCCGACGCTGTTGGCCGGGCGCGAGCCGCCACCTGCCAGTTACCAACCCACGCCGCGCCAGCTATGGCCCGCGCTCAATCCCCGTGCCTCTCCGCTGGTCTGAGTTCATCACGCTGTCTGCCTGAACCTGAACCGATCGGAGACTCACCATGCTCAAGCAAGCCCTTGTCCTGGCTGCCCTGTTGCTGCCCGGCGCCTACGCCAACGCCCATGAATACACCGTGGGCGACCTGCACATCGCCCACCCGTGGTCACTGCAATTGCCGCCCAACGCTCCTAACGTTGCCGCCTATTTCGTCGTGCACAACAACGGCAAGGCCGATGACCGTCTGCTGGGTGTCGACAGCCCGATCAGCGATGACGCACAGCTGCATGAGCACGCCATGAGCGCCAGCGGCGCGATGAAGATGCAGCAGGTACAAAGCGTGGCAGTGCCCGCCGGCAAAGACCTGGTGTTCGCCCCCAGCGCTTACCACGTGATGCTGATGCAGCCCAAGGACCGCAGCCTGCTTACCGACGGCAAGCGCTTCCCGCTGACCCTGCACTTCGAGAAGGCTGGCGACATCACCGTCGACGTGGCCGTTCAGAAGCAGGCGCCAGCGGACCAGCCCCAGGGCCACGAACACGCGCACTGACGCCCGCTGACAGGCGCTCGCCAACATGAGCCTGCCGCGCAACAGTTTCAGCCGTACCACCCGCCCTGAACGCAGGCGCGTCGGTGGCGGCTGGCTGAGCCTGTTCGCCATGTGGATGATCTTCATCGGCCCGCTGATTTCCCAGTCGATGCCGATGGACCACCACGCCGGCATGAGCATGCCGATGGACATGTCGATGTCCATGCCTGCGGCCCACGGCAATGGCAGCGATACCCATCACGGCCACGGCAACGATGGCCAGTTGCATGTGATGTGGGAAAAGTGTGGCTACTGCAGCCTGCTGTTCAACTGCCCGGCCTTGCCGCAAACCCTCAGCCCGCTCAGCGTCGCCAGCGCAGTTCCCCCCACCCTCCTCCCGGCCCCCACGCGCCAGGGCCATGCCCGGCAGGCTGTGTTCCCCGGTGCGCGCAGCCGCGCGCCGCCCCTTTCGATCAGCGTCTGACACCCCCGTTATCGCCCGGAGCCAGGAGGCTTCGCGCACACTCATGACTGATCGACTGGAATCATTATGTCCGGCTGCACCCCTGTTTTATTCCCATCCCTGCGAGGGACATTCGCTGCGCTGTGCGGCTCGCTGCTCGCGCCCATGGCCCTGGCTGCCGAACCTGGCCATGAAGGCCCTGAGGCCGAGCTGAGCCCGACGGTGATCACCGCGCTTGCGCCGAGCTCGCCGCTGACTGTGGTCACCAACCCCAAGGACCCGCGCCAACCCGTGCCGGCCAGCGACGGGGCCGACTACCTGAAGACCATCCCCGGCTTCTCGGCCATCCGCGCCGGTGGCACCAATGGCGACCCGGTGCTGCGCGGCATGTTCGGCTCGCGCCTGAACATCCTCACCAACGGCGGCGTGATGCTCGGCGCCTGCCCCAACCGCATGGACGCCCCGACCTCCTACATCGCCCCGGAAACCTACGACCGCCTGACCGTGATCAAAGGCCCGCAAAGCGTGATCTGGGGGCCAGGCGGCTCGGCGGGCACCATCCTCTTCGAGCGTGAGCCGGAGAAGTTCGGCACCCTCGGCAGCCGGGTCAACGCCAGCCTGCTGGCCGGCTCCAACGGCCGCTTCGACAAGGTGCTCGATGCGGCGGCCGGCAACAGCCAGGGCTATGCGCGCTTCGTCGGCAACCAGTCGCACTCGGACGATTACCACGATGGCAACGGCGACACCGTGCCTTCGCGCTGGGAGAAATGGAACGGCGACGTGGCCCTGGGCTGGACGCCCGACCAGGACACGCTGCTCGAACTCACCGCCGGCAAGGGTGACGGCGAGGCACGCTATGCCGGCCGTGGCATGGATGGCGCGCAATTCAAGCGCGAAAGCCTGGGCCTGCGTTTTGAAAAGTCCAACCTCGGCGAGGTGCTCGACAAGGTCGAGGCGCAGGTCTACTACAACTACGCCGACCACGTGATGGACAACTACAGCCTGCGTACCCCCTCGGGCACCGGCATGATGGCCGGCCCCATGGCCGCCGCCGTCGACCGCCGCACCTTGGGTGCACGGATCAAGGCCACCTGGCGCTGGGCCGACGTGCAACTGGTCAGCGGCATCGATGCGCAGACCAACGAGCACCGCGCACGCAGCGCCATGGGCATCGACACCTACAAGGACAAGCCCTGGGAGAAGGACGCCGACTTCCACAACTACGGCGCATTCGGCGAACTGACCTGGTACGCCACCGCTGAAGATCGCCTGATCACCGGCGCCCGCCTGGACCGCGCCTCGGCCCGGGACTTCCGCGATGACAGCACCACCAACGGCGACACCCGCGCCGACACGCTACCCAGCGGTTTCATCCGCTACGAGCACGACCTGGCAGCGCTGCCGGCCACCACCTACATCGGCCTCGGCCACGCCCAGCGCTTCCCGGACTACTGGGAACTGTTCTCCCCGGACCAGGGCCCTGCCGGCTCGGTGAATGCCTTCGACAGCATCAAGCCCGAGAAGACCACCCAGCTCGACTTTGGCATCCAGTACCGCGACGAGCGCCTGGACGCCTGGGCCTCGGGCTATGTCGGGCAGATTCGCGACTACATCCTGTTCGACTACCGCACCGGGATGATGGGCATGAGCAGCTCCCAGGCACAGAACATCGACGCCCGCATCATGGGCGGCGAACTGGGCGCGGCCTACAAGCTGACCGAGCGCTGGAAGGCCGATGCCACCCTGGCCTACGCCTGGGGCAAGAACAGCAGCGACGGCAAGGCACTGCCGCAGATGCCGCCGCTGGAAAGCCGCCTGGGCCTGACCTACAGCCGCGACAGCTGGAGCGCCGGAGCGCTGTGGCGCCTGGTGGCTGAGCAGAACCGCATCGCCGAAAACCAGGGCAACGTGGTCGGCAAGGACTTCGACAAGAGCGCCGGCTTCGGCGTGTTCTCGCTCAACGGCGCCTACAAGGTGAACCACAACCTCAAGCTCAGCGCGGGGGTCGACAACCTGTTCGACAAGGCCTACGCCGAGCACCTGAACCTGGCCGGGAATGCCGGGTTCGGCTACCCGGCCAATGATCCACAGCCGGTGAACGAGCCAGGCAGGACCTTCTGGACCAAGGTCGATTTCAGCTTCTGACAACAACAACGGGCGCGGCTTCGGGCGCGCCCATCAGCTGGTCAAACAGGAGGTTCCCATGAGCGGAACACGCGTTTCCTTCTACAACCTGGCCTGGCGCTGGCACTTCTATGCCGGGCTGTTCGTCGCCCCTTTCATGATCCTGCTGGCACTCACCGGGATCATCTACCTGTTCAAGCCGCAGCTCGACCCGCTGCTGTACCGTGACTTGATGGTGGTCGAAGCCGGCCACCACCGACAGGGCGCCGACACGCTGCTGGCTGAAGTGCGCCAGGCCTACCCGAAAGGCCATGTCGGCCAGTACCTGCCGCCGATCAATGCCGAGCGCAGCGCGCAGTTCGTGGTGCATGACGCTGGCCGCGAGCTGAACGTGTTCGTTGACCCGTACAGCGGCAAGATCCTTGGCGAGCAGGACGGCAAGCAGAACCTGCAGGCCATCGCCCGCGCCCTGCACGGCGAACTGATGGTCGGCACGGTCGGTGACCGCCTGGTGGAACTGGCTGCCGGCTGGGGCATCGTGCTGGTGGTGTCTGGCCTGTACCTGTGGTGGCCACGCGGGCGCAACGGTGCCGGCGTGCTGTGGCCACGCTTCGCGGCGAAAGGCCGGTTGTTCTGGCGCGACCTGCATGCCGTGACCGGGTTCTGGGGTTCTGCCCTGCTGTTGCTGATGCTGGTCAGCGGCATGACCTGGACCGGCCTGTGGGGCAAGCAGTACGCCGATCTGTGGAACCGCTTTCCGGCTGCAATGTGGAATGACGTGCCCAAGTCGGACCAGGAGGCGCGCGAACTGAACAGCGCGCATCGCCAGACCGTGCCATGGGCGATGGAGAACACGCCGATGCCGCAATCCGGCGCCCATGCCGAGCATGCCGGGCACCACAGGATGGACAGTGCACCGGCCGCGCCACAGGTCAGCCTGCAGCAGGTGGAAGACATCGCCACGGCGCGCCAGGTCGCGCCGGGCTACAGCATCACCACGCCGACCACTGCCGAAGGCGTGTACACCATCGCCGTGTTCGCCGACGACCCGCGCAACGATGCCACCCTGCATGTCGACCAGTACACCGGCAAGGTGCTGGCCGATGTGCGCTGGCAGGACTACAGCCCGGTGGCCCGCGCTACCGAGCTGGGCGTGATGCTGCACGAGGGCAAGATGTTCGGGGCGCTGAACCAGATCATCATCCTGCTGGTGTGCCTGATGATCCTGCTGGGTTCGGTGAGCGGCCTGGTGATGTGGTGGAAACGCCGGCCGGAGGGTGGCCTGGGCGTACCGCCGCTGCGCCATGACCTGCCGCGCTGGAAGGCGGCAGTGGGGGTGATGCTGGTGCTGGGCGTGATGTTCCCGCTGGTGGGGGTGTCGATGGTGGTGATGTGGGTGGTGGATAGCCTGCTGGTGAAGCGCCGCCGGGTGCTGGCCAATGCCTGAGTGTTGACCTGCACCGGCCTCTTCGCGGGTAAAGCCGCGAAGAGGCCGGCACAGGAGAAATGCTGCACCGCAATAGTCGAGTCGATCTGTCGCGCGTCTATCTGGCACGAGCGTGTTAGCCTACCCGGCTACCTCTGACAAGCAGACTGACCTTTCAAGGGATTGCAGCTTTATGACGCAAACTTCTCCGACTGCGCCAGGTGACCAGCATCTGCAGCGCAACCTGACCAACCGCCATATCCAGCTGATCGCCATTGGCGGCGCCATCGGCACCGGGCTGTTCATGGGCTCGGGCAAGACCATCAGCCTGGCCGGGCCGTCGATCATCTTCGTCTACATGATCATTGGCTTCATGCTGTTCTTCGTCATGCGCGCCATGGGCGAACTGCTGCTGTCGAACCTCAACTACAAGTCGTTCATCGACTTCTCCGCCGACCTGCTCGGCCCCTGGGCTGGCTATTTCACTGGCTGGACCTACTGGTTCTGCTGGGTGGTCACCGGCATCGCCGACGTGGTCGCGATCGCCGCCTACACGCAATTCTGGTTCCCCGACCTGCCGCAGTGGATACCGGCGCTGACCTGTGTCGGCCTGCTGCTGTCGCTGAACCTGGTGACAGTGAAAATGTTCGGCGAGCTGGAGTTCTGGTTCGCCCTGGTCAAGATCGTCGCCATCCTCGGCCTGGTGGTTACCGGCCTGTACATGGTCATCACCGGCTTCACCTCGCCGAGCGGGCGCACTGCACAACTGGCCAACCTGTGGAACGATGGCGGCATGTTCCCCAATGGCCTGATGGGCTTCTTCGCCGGCTTCCAGATCGCCGTGTTCGCCTTCGTCGGCATCGAGCTGGTGGGCACCACCGCAGCTGAAGCGAAGAACCCCGAGCGCACCTTGCCACGGGCGATCAACTCGATCCCGATCCGCATCATCGTGTTCTACGTGCTGGCGCTGATTGCGATCATGGCGGTAACCCCATGGCGCGACGTGGTACCGGGCAAAAGCCCGTTCGTGGAACTGTTCGTGCTGGCCGGTCTGCCGGCAGCGGCGAGCATCATCAACTTCGTGGTGCTGACCTCGGCCGCTTCGTCGGCCAACAGCGGCGTGTTCTCCACCAGCCGCATGCTCTATGGCCTGTCCCAGGAAGGCGATGCGCCCAAGGCGTTCGAGAAACTGTCGAGCCGCTCGGTGCCGGCCAACGGCCTGTACTTCTCCTGCACCTGCCTGCTGCTGGGCGCGGTGCTGATCTACCTGGTGCCAAACGTGATCGAAGCGTTCACCCTGGTCACCACCGTCTCGGCGGTGCTGTTCATGTTCGTCTGGACGCTGATCCTGCTGTCGTACCTGAAGTACCGCACGCACCGCGATGCGCTGCACCAGGCGTCGAAGTACAAGATGCCGGGCGGGCGCTTCATGTGCTACGTGTGCCTGGCGTTCTTCGCCTTTATCCTGGTGTTGCTGAGCCTGGAAGCAGACACCCGCTCGGCGCTGGTGGTGACGCCGATCTGGTTCCTGCTGCTGGCGGTGACCTACCAGTTCGTGCGTAGCCGCCGTCATCCGCGCTCGGCGGTGCGTAACGGCTGATGGCCAAGGGGGCTGCTTTGCAGCCCATCGCCGGCAAGCGCGGCTCCCACCTGGGAACGCAATTTCCTGTGGGAGCCGCGCTTGCCGGCGATGGGCCGCACAGCGGCCCCAATCCTGTGCACACAAATCTCCAAGGCACCAACCTGGATCGGCTAAACGCCCCAACACCTCGCACAACCCCTCTATCACGCACCTTCCGCCACTAGGCACACCCCTTGCAACGCCCCTCCCCGCTTGGCCAACACCATAAAAAAACTCAGCGGAGAGAGAGCACATGAAGCGTCGCAGTCTGATCAAGGCCTTTACCCTCAGCGCATCCATTGCCGCCATGGGCCTGAGCTGGAGCATCCAGGCCGCCGAGACCATCAAGGTCGGCATCCTGCATTCGCTGTCCGGGACCATGGCGATTTCCGAGACCTCGCTCAAGGACATGGCGCTGATGACCATCGACGAGATCAACGCCAAGGGCGGTGTGAATGGCAAGCTGCTCGAACCGGTGGTGGTCGACCCAGCCTCCAACTGGCCACTGTTCGCTGAAAAGAGCCGCCAGCTGCTGACCCAGGACAAGGTCGCAGTGGTGTTCGGCTGCTGGACCTCGGTTTCGCGCAAGTCGGTGCTGCCGGTGTTCGAGGAGCTCAACGGCCTGCTGTTCTACCCGGTGCAGTACGAGGGTGAAGAGATGTCGCCCAACGTGTTCTACACCGGCGCCGCGCCCAACCAGCAGGCCATCCCGGCCGTCGAGTACCTGATGAGCGAGGATGGCGGCAGCGCCAAGCGCTTCTTCCTGCTGGGCACCGACTACGTCTACCCGCGCACCACCAACAAGATCCTGCGCGCCTTCCTGCACAGCAAGGGCGTGGCCGACAAGGACATCGAAGAGGTCTATACCCCGTTCGGCCATGCCGATTACCAGACCATCGTCGCCAACATCAAGAAGTTCTCCGCCGGCGGCAAGACCGCGGTCATCTCCACCGTCAATGGCGACTCCAACGTGCCGTTCTACAAGGAACTGGCCAACCAGGGCCTGAAGGCCACCGACGTGCCGGTGGTGGCGTTCTCGGTGGGCGAAGAAGAGCTGCGCGGCATCGACACCAAGCCGCTGGTGGGCCACCTGGCGGCCTGGAACTACTTCGAGTCGGTGGATAACCCGGTCAACCAGAAGTTCGTCGCCGACTGGAAAGCCTACGCCAAGGCCAAGGGCCTGCCGGGGGCCGACAAGGCCGTGACCAACGACCCGATGGAAGCCACCTACGTGGGCATCCACATGTGGGCCCAGGCGGCCGAGAAGGCCAAGTCCACCGATGTCGACAAGGTCCGCGAAGCCTTGGCCGGGCAGACCTTCAAGGCACCGTCGGGCTTTACCCTGACCATGGACAAGACCAACCACCACCTGCACAAGCCGGTGATGATCGGCGAGATCCAGGGTGACGGGCAGTTCAGCGTGGTCTGGGAGACCGAGCAGCCGCTGCGGGCACAGCCTTGGAGCCCGTTCATCCCGGGCAATGACAAACGGCCTGATTACGCGGTGAAAGGTAACTGAGTGCATGGGGCCGCTATGCGGCCCATTCGCGGGTAAACCCGCTCCCACAGGTACGGTGCAAGGTCTGAAACCGGCGCGGTCCCTGTGGGAGCGGGTTCACCCGCGAAGAATCCACCGCCGATTTTCAGGATTACCCGCATGCTCAGACTGCTGCTCACCCTGCTCCTGCTGATCCCCCTGGCCACCCAGGCCAGCGAGGGCGAATTCTTCCTCACCGCCAAGCCCGCCGAGCAGGCTCAACTGCTCGAAGGCTGGGCGGCACAACCCGATGCCGCGCGCCTGCCGCTGCTGGACAACCTGCGCCAAGGCCGCATCGCCGCCGATGACACCCGCAAGGTGCGCCTGAACAACCGCCTGCGCGGCCTGATCGACAACGCCCTGGCCAGCCACCAGCTGCTCAGCGACAACACCGCCACGCGACTGGCTGCCGCCCAACAACTGCAAAAGAGCGCACAACCGGCGCAGATGGCCTTCCTCGACCGGCGCTTCGCCCTCGAAGTGGACCCCGCCGTGCACGCTGCCCTCGGCCTGGCCCTGGCCAACCTGCAACTGGGCGCCAGCGAACCGGCCGTGCGCCTGGCTGCGGTGCGCCTGCTCGGCGACACCGGCGACCCGCTGGCCCGCACCCGCCTCGAAGCGCTGTTGCAACCGGACGCCGAAAGCGACGCGGCCGTGCGCACCGCCGCCGAAACCAGCCTGGCCCAGGTCAAGCGCAAACTGCTGGTCGGCGAACTGCTCGGCCAGGCCTTCAGCGGCCTGTCGCTGGGCTCGATCCTGCTGCTGGCCGCACTCGGCCTGGCGATCACCTTCGGCCTGCTCGGGGTGATCAACATGGCCCACGGCGAGATGCTCATGCTCGGTGCCTACAGCACCTACATGGTCCAGGTGCTGCTGCAACGCTACGCGCCCGGCGCCATCGAGTTCTACCCGCTGATCGCCCTGCCGGTGGCCTTCGCCGTCAGCGCCGGGGTCGGCATGGCCCTGGAGCGCACGGTGATTCGCCATCTCTACGGCCGACCGCTGGAAACCCTGCTGGCGACCTGGGGCATCAGCCTGATCCTGATCCAGGCCATCCGCCTGCTGTTCGGTGCGCAGAACGTCGAAGTGAGCAACCCGGCCTGGCTGTCCGGCGGCATTCAGCTGCTGCCCAACCTGGTGCTGCCGTACAACCGCCTGGTGATCATCGGCTTCGCCCTCGCCGTGGTCCTGCTCACCTGGCTGCTGCTCAACCGCACACGCCTGGGCCTGAACGTGCGCGCCGTCACCCAGAACCGCAACATGGCGGCCTGCTGCGGCGTCTCCACCGGGCGCGTCGACATGCTTGCCTTCGGCCTCGGCTCGGGCATCGCCGGCTTGGGCGGCGTGGCCTTGAGCCAGGTCGGCAACGTCGGCCCGGACCTGGGCCAGAGCTACATCATCGACTCGTTCCTGGTGGTGGTGCTCGGCGGTGTCGGCCAATTGGCCGGCAGCCTCTGGGCAGCGTTCGGCCTCGGTATCGCCAACAAGCTGCTTGAGCCGCAGATTGGTGCGGTGCTCGGCAAGATCCTCATCCTTGCGTTGATCATTCTGTTCATCCAGAAGCGCCCGCAAGGCCTGTTCGCCCTCAAGGGACGGGTAATCGACTGATGAACCAGCCACTGCTTGTCACCGCTTCGCAAAAGGCCGGGCCGCGGCTGTCGCTGGCCATCGGCGCGGTCGTCGTCACGCTGCTGCTGGCCCTGCCGCTGCTGTCGCTGCTGCCGGCTGATCACTCGCTGCAAGTTTCGGCCTACACCCTGACCCTGGTCGGCAAGATCCTCTGCTACGCCATCGTCGCCCTGGCCCTGGACCTGGTCTGGGGCTATGCCGGGCTGCTGTCGCTGGGCCACGGCCTGTTCTTCGCCCTCGGCGGCTACGCCATGGGCATGTACCTGATGCGCCAGGCGGCCGGCGACGGCCTGCCTGGGTTCATGACCTTCCTGTCGTGGAGCGAACTGCCGTGGTACTGGGCCGGCACCCAGCACTTCGCCTGGGCCCTGTGCCTGGTGGTGCTGGCGCCAGGGTTGCTGGCGCTGGTGTTCGGCTGGTTCGCCTTCCGCTCGCGGATCAAGGGCGTGTACTTCTCGATCATGACCCAGGCCCTGACTTTCGCCGGCATGCTGCTGTTCTTCCGTAACGAAACCGGCTTCGGCGGCAACAACGGCTTCACCAGCTTCCGTACCATCCTCGGTTTCGACATCGCCGCGCAGGGCACTCGCGCGATGCTGTTCCTGCTCACCGTCGGCCTGCTTCTGGCCAGCCTGTACCTGTGCTGGCGCCTGACCCAAAGCAAGTTCGGCCGCCTGCTCACCGCCGTGCGCGACGCCGAGAACCGCCTGATGTTCTGCGGCTACGACCCGCGTGGTTTCAAATTGCTGGTGTGGGTGCTCAGCGCCGTACTGTGTGGCCTGGCCGGTGCGCTGTACGTACCGCAGGTGGGCATCATCAACCCCAGCGAAATGTCACCGACCAACTCCATCGAAGCCGCCGTGTGGGTGGCCCTGGGCGGGCGTGGCACGCTGATCGGCCCGCTGCTCGGCGCTGGCCTGGTCAATGGCATGAAGAGCTGGTTCACCGTGGCGTTCCCGGAGTTCTGGCTGTTCTTCCTCGGTGCGCTGTTCATCCTCGTCACCCTGTACCTGCCCAAGGGCGTGGTCGGCCTGTTGAAGAAAAGGAGCCAGCCATGAGAGGCGTGCCCCCGGTCCACCCGGAATTCATGCTGGAACCTGTGTTCGACAACCTCGGCGCCGGCCGCGACGCCATTGGCCTGGGCCAAAGCCGCAAGGCCGGTCTCGATACCCGCCACGGCACGGTGCTGAGCCTTGAAGACATCAGCGTCAGCTTCGACGGTTTCAAGGCCCTCAATGCCCTGAACCTGTACATCGGCGTCGGCGAACTGCGCTGCATCATCGGCCCCAACGGCGCCGGCAAGACCACGATGATGGATGTGATCACCGGCAAGACCCGCCCCGACAGCGGCAGCGCTTTCTTCGGCGACACCCTCGACCTGACCCGCATGAGCGAATACCAGATCGCCCAGGCCGGTATCGGCCGCAAGTTCCAGAAGCCCACGGTGTTCGAGGCACTGACCGTGTTCGAGAACCTGGAGCTGGCGTTGAAGACCGACAAGTCGGTGTGGGCCAGCCTTGCGGCCCGCTTGAGCGGTGAACAGCAGCAACGCATCGAGGAGGTGCTGACCACCCTGCGCCTGCTGCCCTTGGCCCAGCGCCAGGCCGGCCTGCTGTCGCACGGGCAGAAGCAGTTCCTGGAGATCGGCATGTTGCTGGTGCAGGAGCCGCAACTGCTGCTGCTCGACGAGCCGGTGGCGGGCATGACCGATGCCGAGACCGAGTTCACGGCCGAGCTGTTCAAGGGCCTGGCCGGCAAGCACTCGCTGATGGTGGTGGAGCATGACATGGGCTTTGTCGGCAGCATCGCCGACCATGTGACCGTGCTGCACCAGGGCAGCGTGCTGGCGCAAGGGTCGCTGGAACAGGTGCAGGCGGATGAGCGGGTGGTCGAGGTTTACCTGGGTCGCTGATCAATACCAAGGACAAGACATGCTGAAAATCGACACCCTGCACCAGTACTACGGCGGCAGCCACATCCTGCGCGGCCTGTCCTTCGAAGCCAAGGTCGGCGAAGTCACCTGCCTGTTGGGCCGCAATGGTGTGGGCAAGACCACCTTGCTGCGCTGCCTGATGGGCCTGGTGCCGGCCCGCGAAGGCAATATCGAGTGGGAAGGCAAGCCGATCACCACGCTCAAGCCCCAGCAGCGGGTGCACGCCGGGATCGCCTACGTGCCCCAGGGCCGGGAAATCTTCCCGCGCTTAACTGTCGAGGAGAACCTGCTGATGGGCCTGTCGCGCTTCCCGGCCCGCGAGGCACGTGAAGTACCCGCGTTCATCTATGAACTGTTCCCGGTGCTGGAGCAGATGAAGCAACGCCGTGGCGGCGACCTGTCCGGTGGCCAACAGCAACAGCTGGCCATCGGCCGGGCCCTGGCCCGCCGCCCACGGTTGCTGATCCTCGACGAACCGACCGAAGGTATCCAGCCCTCGGTGATCAAGGAAATCGGTGCGGTGATCCGCCGCCTGGCCGAGCGGGGCGACATGGCGATCCTGTTGGTGGAGCAGTTC
This sequence comes from Pseudomonas sp. MN1F, assembly GCF_009391885.1. Classification (GTDB taxonomy): domain Bacteria; phylum Pseudomonadota; class Gammaproteobacteria; order Pseudomonadales; family Pseudomonadaceae; genus Aquipseudomonas. The sequence continues at coordinate 52,510 of NZ_VZII01000029.1, forward strand.
TACGACTTCGCCGAAGAACTGGCCGACCAGTACCTGGTCATGGCCCGTGGCGAAATCATCCAGCGCGGCCGGGGTGAAAACATGCAGGCCGAAGGTGTGCGCGGGCTGGTAACCATTTAATCTGCAGTCAACGATCCTGCGAGACGCTGTCATGAGTTACGTAATCCGCGATGCCCTGGCCACCGACATACCGGGCATCCTCGACATCTACAACGACGCCGTGCGCAACACCACGGCGATCTGGAACGAAACACCGGTGGACCTCGCCAACCGCCAGGCCTGGTTCGAAGCACGGGCGCAGCAGGGTTACCCGATCCTGGTGGCCGTGGATGACAGCGGCGTGCTGGGGTATGCGTCGTTCGGTGACTGGCGGCCGTTCGAGGGTTTTCGCCTGACCGTGGAACACTCGGTGTATGTGCGCGGCGACCAGCGTGGCAAGGGCCTGGGGCCTGTGTTGATGGTGGCGCTGATCGAGCGGGCGCGTGAGTGTGGCAAGCATGTGATGGTCGCGGCCATCGAAAGTGGCAATGCCGCCTCGGTACGCCTGCATGAGCGACTGGGCTTCGTGGTGACCGGGCAGATGCCGCAGGTGGGGGTGAAGTTCGGCTGCTGGCTGGATTTGACCTTCATGCAGCTGGTGCTGCATCCGGGGGCTGAACCCAGCTGAGATGGATGTGGGCTGTGCTGGCCTCTTCGCGTATAAACCCGCGAAGAGGCCAGCACAGCCAATATCACATCTGGATAAACCTGCCCAACCGCTGCTTCAGCATGCTGTTCTCGCTGCGCAACTGCTGCAGTTCCTGCAACAGTTCCAGCGCCAGCGCCACCCCTTCCCATTCCAGTTCCAGCTCTTGATGCAGCTTCGCCGCGCGCTTGGCCAGCAACGGCGCCTGATCGTCGAACAACCAGTCCTCCGGCGTTCGCCCGGAAGGTTCGACAATGCCGTGCTCGACGATTTCGATCACGCAGTCAGCCGTGATATCGGCTTCCTGACACAGGGTTCGCATATCCAGTTGAACGATCAGGGTGCTGCTCATGATCACTTACTCCATTGTGTCCTCGGGTCGAACGCCGCTTTCTCGGAAAGCTGGGTCCACAGTTCACGGGTAGCAGCGTCGGAAGCCGGCGGCATCACCACTTTCAGCTGCGCATAAAGGTTGCCACGCTCGCCGTTCTTGTTCGCCAGGCCCATGCCTGGCACCCGCAGGCGCTGGCCGCTCTGGCTGTCGGGGCGGATGGTCAGGTTGATCTTGCCGGTGAGGGTCGGCACCGCCACCTTGGTACCCAGGGCAGCCTCCCACGGCGCCAGCGGCACGGTGATGATCAGGTCATGACCTTCGACATCGAACAGCGGGTGCGGTGCCATGCGCACGGTCAGGAACAGGTCGCCATTGGCACCGCCGCCGACACCCGGAGCACCCTGGCCCTTGAGGCGGATGCGTTCGCCGTCGGTGACCCCGGCGGGGATCTTCACGTTCAGGGTCTTGGTGGTGAACCCGGTGCGCTGGCCGGCCGCGTTGGTCTGCGGCACCTGGAAGCTGATCTGCTTGGATTCCTTGCTGAGGGTTTCTTCCAGGAAGATCGCCAGTTCCAGTTCCACATCCTGCCCTCGCCTACCGGCACTGCGTTGTTGTTGCCGGCCGCCACCACCGAACGGGTTACCGCCGCGGGCTCCGAAGATCGAGCTGAAGAAGTCGGAGAAGTCGCCGCCCTCGAAGCCACCGCCAGCGCCCCCCGCGCCGCCACGGCTCTGCCAGCCCGGTGGCGCCTGGAACGGCCGGCCATGCTGGCCGCCGTACTTGCGGATTTCGTCGAACTCGGCGCGCTTTTGCGCATCACCCAGCACCTCGTAGGCCTCGTTGGCCTCCTTGAACTTGTCCTCGGCGTCACGTTCCTTGCTGACGTCAGGGTGATACTTGCGCGCCAGCTTGCGGTACGCGGCCTTGATCGCCTTCTCGTCCGCCGTGGGCTCTACGCCGAGTATCTTGTAGTAGTCTTTGAAGTCCATCTATGGATCACCAGTGTGAATTTTCGTGTTGCAGCTGAAGATAGGGTTCAAGCATAGCCTTTCAAGGTGCGCTTGGGGTTGCCTCAAGGCAGACGATCGGTCTTGATTCTGTAGCCAACTCGCATACACTGCGCGGCCGTTTTGCCTCCGGAAGCCTTTTCCCATGTCTGACGTATCGCCGGCCCGCGCCCTGGGCATCGACTTCGGCACCTCCAACTCCACGGTCGGCTGGCACCGCGAGGGCGCCTCGTCGCTGATCGCCCTGGAAGACGGCAAGATCACCCTGCCGTCGGTGGTGTTCTTCAACATCGAGGAGCGTCGCCCGGCGTATGGTCGCCTGGCGCTGCACGAGTACCTGGAAGGCTACGAAGGCCGCCTGATGCGCTCGCTCAAGAGCCTGTTGGGTTCCAAGCTGATCAAGCACGACACCAGCGTGCTGGGCAGCGCCCTGCCGTTCAAGGACCTGCTGGGCATGTTCATCGGCGAGCTGAAAAAGCGCGCCGAGGCTGCCGCCGGTCGTGAATTCGAGCAGGTGGTGCTGGGCCGCCCGGTATTCTTCGTCGATGAAGACCCGGCCGCCGACCAGGAGGCCGAGGACACCCTGGCCGAGGTAGCGCGCAAGATCGGCTTCAAGGACGTGTCGTTCCAGTATGAGCCGATTGCCGCAGCGTTCGACTACGAGTCGGGCATCAGCCGTGAAGAACTGGTGCTCATCGTCGATATCGGCGGTGGTACTTCGGACTTTACCTTGATCCGCCTGTCGCCCGAGCGCCACCTGGTGGCCGAGCGCCAGAGCGACATCCTCGCCACCGGCGGCGTGCACATCGGCGGTACCGACTTCGACAAGCAACTGAGCCTGCAGGGCGTGATGCCGCTGTTCGGCTATGGCAGCCGGATGAAGAGTGGCGCGCTGATGCCCACCAGCTACCACCTGAACCTGGCGACCTGGCACACCATCAACGCCCTGTACTCGCAGAAATCGCAGCTGGCCTTGGGCAGCATGCGCTACGACATCGAGGATACCTTGGGCATCGATCGCCTGTTCAAGCTGATCGAAGAGCGCGCCGGGCACTGGCTGGCGATGGAAGTGGAGGCCAGCAAGATCGAGCTGACCGACCAGGCCAGCCGCCGCGTGGACCTCAGCCGTGTCGAGCGCGAACTGAGTGTCGACCTGACCCGGGTGCTGTTCGAGGAGGCCATCGAAGGGCTGCTGGAGCGGGTGCGCGGCAGTGTGAGCGAGTTGCTGGCCAAGGCTGGCGTGAGCGCGGGCCAGGTCGATACGGTGTTCTTCACCGGGGGTTCGAGCGGGATCCCGGCACTGCGCAACAGCGTGGCGGCGATGCTGCCGAATGCGCGGCATGTAGAAGGCAACATCTTCGGCAGCATCGGTAGCGGTTTGGCTATCGAGGCCCGCAAGCGCTACGGCGCTGCCTGAGCCATCCTGGGGCTGCTTTGCAGCCCCAGCAATCTTTCAGACCAGCTCGGCCCGCTTCAGCTCACTCTTCAGGTAGGCGTAATAGACCGGCCCCGCCACCACCCCCGGCAAGCCGAACGCCGCCTCGAACACCAACATCGCCAGCAGCAGCTCCCAGGCCTTGGCACTGATCTGCCCACCGACGATCTTCGCGTTGAGGAAATACTCGACCTTGTGGATCACGATCAAATAGCCCAGCGCCGCCGCCGCCACCCAGATCGACAACGACATGCCGACGATGGTGATCAGGGTGTTGGACATCAGGTTGCCGATCACCGGCAGCAGCCCAAGCAGGAAGGTCAGCACGATCAGCGTCTTGGTCAGCGGCAGGTGCACGCCGAACGACGGCAACACCACGGCGAGGAAAATGCCGGTGAACGCGGTGTTGAGCATCGAGATCTTGATCTGCGCGAAGACGATGTTGCGAAACGCCTGCACCAGCAGGTTCAGCCGCTCGAACAGGGCCGCAGCCAAGGGCTTGCGCCGGGAAATGTCGGGAATGCGCTGCAGGGCGATGATGGCCCCAAGGATCATGCCGATCAGCAGCGTCACGAACATGTGCGCCATGCCCTTGCCCACCAGCTGCAGGTCGCTGAGGTGGCTCTTGATCCAGTCACCGATGGCCACCTTGAACTCCGCCGCACTGGCCGGCAGGTAGGCTTCGATGAACGGCGGCAGCTGGCTGCGGGCACGTTCGACCAAGGTCATGAACTTGTCCAGCGAGGCGCCGGGGTTTTCGGCTTCGTGCAGCAGGAAGCTGAAGGCACCGGCAATAAGCAGGGTCAGCACACTGACCACCAGCACACCCAGCAGCGCCACCGCCAGCCAGCGCGCACGCTGCCCGGCGATCAGCGGTTGCAGGCGCGGGGTGAGCATGTTCACCAGTTCGAACACCAACAGCCCGGCCAGCAGGCTGGGCAGCAACTTCAGGGGCAAAGCCAGCAGCAGCCCGGCCATGACGATGATCAGGCTGGCCAGGGTGATCTGGCGGGGGGTGAAAGTCATACAGCCTCGACGGCAGACGGCAGGAATGCCCGCAGTCTGCCAGCCTTCAGGGCACAGGCATAGGCGCAGGTCACTTCTTCTTCAGGCAGTCGCTCATGAACGCCTTGCGTTCGTCACCCTTGAGCGCCTTGGTGGTGGCGTCGGCGTTGCAGGTCTTCATCTTGTCCTGCTGCGACTGGGGCACGTCCTTCTTCAGGCAAGTGCTCATGAACGCCTTGCGTTCGTCACCCTTGAGCGCCTTGGTGGTGGCGTCGGCGTTGCAGGTTTTCATCTTTTCCTGTTGCGCCGTGTTGGCGGCAAATCCTTGCGCACTGAACAACACGGCCAACACCAGCAGGGGCATGTGCAGCATTTTCATGGAGTGGTCTCCTTGACTCCGCGCCCGATGCACGGACATGCGCCTGAGTGTAGACAAGATTTTTTACATTTTGCCCGGGCATGGGCCTTCATAATGGTCAGCCAGGCGTCACTGCCAAAACGAAAGAGTCTGTTGCTGCATGAATTACGCGTTTCCCCTTTTCGCCATTCTCATCTGGGCCGGCAATACCGTGGTCACCAAGATGTCGGCCGGCGCCATCTACCCTGCCGAAATCGGCTTCTACCGCTGGCTGCTGGCCGGCGCACTGTTCACCCCGTTCCTGCTGCCCGCCGTGTGGCGCAACCGTGCGGCCATCCGCCCGCACCTGGGCAAGGTGGCCATCCTCGGCGTGCTGGGCATGGCCGTGTATCAGAGCCTGGCGTACTTCGCCGCCGGCATTACCAGCGCCACCAACATGGGCATCATCCTCTCGCTGATGCCGTTGATGTCGCTGGCCCTGTCCATCGCCTGGCTGGGGCAGCGCCTGAGCTACGGCGCCCTGGCAGGCGCCGTGGTGTCGTTCGTCGGCGTGCTCGAAGTGGTTTCCGCCGGCCAGCCGGGCATCCTGCTGGAACAAGGCTTGAACGGCGGCGACCTGCTGATGCTGGTGGCGACCCTGGCCTACGCGCTGTACAGCTTCCTGTTGAAGAAATGGCAGCTGCGCCTGCCGCCGTTGCAGCTGCTGTACCTGCAAGTGCTGGTGGCCATCCTGGTGTTGCTGCCGCTGTTCCTGCTCTCGGCCAAGACTGGCCTGAACGGCCACAACATCGGCCTGGTGCTGTACGCCTGCGTGCTCGCCTCGATGATCGCGCCGCTGGTGTGGATGCAGGCCGTGCATCGCCTGGGGCCCAGCCGTACCACGTTGTTTTTCAACCTGTTGCCGGTGGTGACCGCACTGATCGCCGCGGTGGTCCTGGACGAACGACTGGCCAGCTATCACCTGATCGGTGGTTTGCTGACCTTGGTCGGGGTCATTCTGGCCGAGCGCTGGACCACCCCGGTGCGCCGCTAGAGCCCTGCTGCCTTGAGCCGCGCCGCATGTTCGGTGAACAGCCGCAGCGGCTCGGCACCCTTGCCCACGGCGCCTAGCGACTGGTTGACGATGTCCAGGTGATCGAGCGGGAAGTCATCACCGATCACCTGCCCCAGGTGCGAGCTGAAACGCCCGACCATGCCGTCGCAATGGCCCTTTTCCCTGACGAAACTGCGCGCGAACAACCGGCAGAAGCGGTTGCTGCCATCGAAGCGGTTACGCCCCTGGTCGGTCAGCCCGGGCTGCAAGGTGCCGGACCAGGAGTAGTAGCGCACGCCGCCCACCTCGTATGCCCCTTCCCCGCCCCAGGTTTCTGGCAGCCCCTGTGGATAAGCCTGGTTGAACAGGGCCACGCCGGCGCTGGTCAGGGCCTGGTGTGAAGCATGCAGGTCGACCGGCAGCGGGTCGCGCCGCCAGCCGGTTTCCAGCCATACCAGCAATACTGCCAGGCCATGCAGGATGGCTTTGAGCAGGCGCCCCTGGGGTGAGTGACCTGGCGCCCTGCGCTCAAGGTGATCGGCCAGCTCCGAACCATGATTGGGCCCCGCCACCGACGTGACCGAGGCCACCCGATCCGGCCGTTTGGCCGCCGCATAACGCGCGTTCAATGCCCCCTGACTGTGGCCGATGAGGTTGACCTTTGCCGCGCCGGTGCGCTGGCAGATGTCTTCGATGATCGCCAGCAACTGCTCACCGCGCACCTCGTTGGAATGCAGCGGCGAGACCTGCACCGGAAACACCTGCGCACCGCCCTTGCGCAATGCCGGCACGATGCCGAACCAGTATGGATAAAGCAGCACCCGGACAAAACCGAGCATGCCTGGCACCAGCACCAACGGGTATCGCGTGGCCAACTCCTGCTGCATGGCTTGAGCCCCTTTGCGTGGACGATCGGCCAACACTAGCGCTGCTTCGATGACCACCGCAATCGAACTCCCGACGCTTCTCGCGGTTCCAACTCAAACAGACCCTTTGCAAGGAGCGGGACCATGTACAAGCAGACCCTGGCAATCCTTCTGGCAAGCGCCGCCCTGGCCGCCTGCAGCAGCCACCCGGAAAACCCGGTGGACCATGTCACCTACCGCGACGAACCGCTGGTCAAACAGGTGGAAAACGGCATGACCATGCAGAAGGTCATCGCCATCGGCGGCAGCCCATCGAACGTGATCGACCTGCCGCACGGGGGTACCTGCAACGACTACATCCTCAACCGCGACGGCCACCAGCAGCCGTACTACGTGCGCTTCGACGCCACCGGCCATGTCGATGCCAAGGGCTTCAAGACCTGCAAGCAACGAGAAGAAGACAGCAAAGCCGCCCATGGCGCTTGAGCCTCCTGTTCACCTTGACCACCCGTCCTGATCTGTTTGGAGACAATCATGAGCAACGTTGAACTGACCGATGTGCAAACCCTGCGCGAGCGTGCCCGCCAGCACGTCGAGCAAGGCGCGGTGACCGAGGGTTACCACGCCGATCGCAAGGAAATCCTGCGCCTGCTCAATGAGTCGCTGGCCACCGAACTGGTTTGCGTGCTGCGCTACAAGCGCCATTACTTCATGGCCAGCGGGATCAAGGCCAGCGTGGCGGCCAGCGAATTTCTCGAACACGCGAATCAGGAAGCCGAGCATGCCGACAAGCTGGCCGAGCGCATCGTGCAGTTGGGCGGCGAGCCGGACTTCAACCCCGACAACCTGACCAGGAATTCCCATGCGCAGTATGTGGCGGGCAGCTCGCTGAAGGAGATGGTGCTGGAGGACCTGGTAGCGGAGCGGATTGCGATCGACAGCTATCGCGAGATCATTCAGTACATTGGCGATAAAGACCCGACTACGCGCCGTATCTTCGAAGACATCCTGGCCCAGGAAGAAGAGCACGCGGACGATATGTCCGACTTGCTTCAGGGGCTGTAATTGCTGGGGGCGCTTTGCGCCCCCCCTGCTATTTCTGCTTTTTCACCGCAGCCGGCGCCTTGCCGGCTTTCATCTGCTGCAGCAACGGCGTGCACTGGTTGGGCTCATCGCCGCTGCTGGGCGCCACCAGCGCCAGCAACCCGGCAGCCGGACCGGCAACCACCCCCAACGCCAGCATCCCCGCCCCGCGCAACGCCAGCGGCACCGCTTGCACCCCGGCACTCGGCTTGGCAAACGGCCCGCGCACATACAGCGGCGAACGCAGCGAGAACAACCGCAGCCCCTTGGATTCCGGGGTGACCTTCAAGTCCAGCTGCTCACTGGCAAAGTTGGCCGTACCGTTGATGTAGATGATCGCGTTCTCGGTATCGAAGATGAACAACCGCGTAGTCGCCAGCCCGTCCTTGATGCCGACATCCGCCGCCGCACAGTTGATCTTCACGTCCTCGTCACCGAACAGCTTGCCCACCACGTAGTTGCCGACATTGAGCCCGGCAATCTCCATCAGGCTGCGGCTGATGGCACCATCGTTGATCAGCAGGCGCAGGTTGCCATTGGCCGTGCCCAACAACGCCGCCACCGAATTGCCATGGCCGCTGATGTCGGCGTCGCCGTTCAGCTCGCCGAAGCTGGTCTGCATCGGCGCAAAGCTGGGGAACAGCTGCTTGAGCTTGAAGCCTCGCGCTGTCAGTTGGGCGCGCCCCTGCAAAGGCACGTTGCGGCCGTCCAGGCGGATGTTGGAGCCCAGGCTGCCACCGGCCACGCCAAAGCGCAGCGGCTCCAGGCGCAACAGGCCGTCGTCGAGGATCACGTGGGCGGACAGGTCATTGAATGGCAGCTTTTCGCTGTGCACGATGCGCTTGCCGGCAAAGGTGACGTCGGCGTCCATGGCCCGCCAGCGTTCGGTGCGGAACTCCTCCACCGGCAGCACCTTGTCGGCCGGTTGCTTGCTGGCACCACCGCGGGCTTTCTGCTCGGCATTGGAGTCGGCACCAATCAACGGGGCCAGGTCCTTGAACAGCAGCTGGTTGGACACCAGGTTGCCGGAGAGCTTGGGGCGTGGCTGGCTGGCGACGAAGGCCAGGTCGCCATGAATGTCACTGTCGCCGATCTTGCCGTTGAAGCCCTGGTAATTGAAGGTCGCGCCTTCGGCGGCATGCAAGTTGGCGCTGAGCCGGCCATCGGTGGAATAGGCCGGGGTGTCGGGCAACGTCACGCCGGTCAACGGGTAGAGGTTGCCCAGGCTGGCACCGGACAGGCGCAGGCGCAGGTCCAGTGCGCCGAGGTTGCGCGGGTCGGTCAGGGTACCGGCGAGCACCACATGGGTATCGGCAATACGCACGTCGGCCTGCAGCGGGAACGGCTGGCTGGCGTCTTGCAGCGCCAGCAGGCCACCAATCTTGCCGGTGCCGGATACCGGCTGGCCTTTGTAGCGGCCTTGAGCCTTGAGCCCGAACGCATAATCCTGGGCGCCGCCGGCCTTTTCGGCGCTGGCCTTGCCGACGATTTCACTGAAGGGGATCGGTTTGCCGAGCGGATCGATCTGCACCTTCATGCTGGTTTTCAAGGTCTGGTCATCGAAGCTGACATTGCCTTGGTCAAAGCCGATGGCACCGATGTCCAGCTGCCACTTGGACGGCTCCTCGTTCTCGTCCTTGGGCCCGAAGTCGAAGGTCCAGTTGGCGCGGCCATCGGCCAGGCGCGTGAGGTTGGCGGTGGGCTTGGTCAGGTCGATGCGCGGGATGCTGATCTGCTGGAACAGCAGTGGCAGCGGCGCCAGGCGGAACTCCACACGCTCCAGGCCGACCATCTGCGGCTCCTTGAGCCATTCAGGGTTGCCCAGGACCAGGTCTTCAGCAATGAAGTGCGGCCACGGCACCCAGGCGCGCCAGCCGCCTTCTTCCGGCTCGGTGCGCCAGTGCACGGCGAGGTTGCCATTGATTGCGAACGGCCGGTGCAAGGCCTCGGCAACCTTCTCGTTGAGCAGCGGCTTGACGCGGTTCCAGTCGAAGGTGGCGATGATCACTACCAGGATCGCCAGCAGGGTCAACAGGGTGGTTAAGGTCCAGACGAGGATTCTGGCGGGACGCGTCATTGCGTGATTCTCCTGACGGCTTGGCACAAAGCAGGCGTAACGATGGCACTCAAGATCTCGGACTGATGAAAACCCGCAGGGTTTTATCGGAGGCCGCCATGATAGCGAGTTTTTTTCGGGTTTCTTGCGCAGCTTTTGCGCTTGGGCAGGGTTGCCCAGCCCCTCGAATCGTTACTGGCAAATAGCCGCAAATCACCCTGAAATAGCTGGAATAGAGCCTTCGGCTGACGCTATCAATACCGTCGATTGTTACCATTACCCGTATGAACTTCTCTCTGGCGACACCGGGCGTAACATTGGCTTCGTACCCACTTTCCAGCCCCCGAGAGGAGCACCGAACCATGAAACGCACCCTGCTGACCCTGACCCTGTCGATCCTTGCGGCCAACGCCTTCGCCCTGCCAGCTGCCGACCAGCACCTGACCGCCGAATCACGCTCCAGCGCTGCTGAAATCGCCCAACCGCTCAAAACCGTTGCCGAAGGTGGTTCGGATCGCCTGATCGAACGCTCCGGTCGTGTTGCCGAAGGTGGCTCGGACCGCCTGATCGAACGCTCTGGCCGTGTTGCCGAAGGTGGCTCGGACCGCCTGATCGAACGCTCTGGCCGTGTTGCCGAAGGTGGTTCGGATCGTCTGGTTGAAATCAGTCATGTGAGCTGATCGCCATGGCCGAAAAGAACAATCTCTGTCACACCGCTTGCTCCCCTCCCAGCCCGGTCCATTGACCGGGCTTCGTTTTTTTATCTAGAGTGCCCAGCCTCACCGTCACAGAAGCCCGCCCCATGCTGCCGCGCGCCGAACAGAAGCTACAGACCCGCCAGGCCTTGCTGGACGCCGCCTGCCAGCTCATGGAGAGCGGCCGTGGCTTTGGCAGTGTGAGCCTGCGCGAAGTGGCCAAGGCGGCAGGCATCGTGCCTACCGGCTTCTATCGGCACTTTTCCGACATGGACGCCCTGGGCCTGGCACTGGTAGCCGAAGTCGATGCCACGTTCCGCCAGACCATCCGCCTGGTGCGGCATAACGAATTCGAGCTCGGCGGTATCACCGATGCGTCCGTGCGCATCTTCCTCGACGTGGTCGCCGCCCACCGCGCCCAGTTCCTGTTCCTGGCCCGCGAGCAGTACGGCGGCTCGCAAGCCGTGCGCCAGGCCATCGCCCGCCTGCGCCAGGACATCAGCGACGACCTGGCCACGGACCTTGCGCGGATGAAGCGCTGGCAGCATCTGGACAACGCCGCGCTGGCGGTGATGGCCGACCTGGTGGTGAAGACCGTGTTCGCCACCCTGCCGGAACTGATCGACAGCCCGGAGCCGGGTTATCCACAGGTGCTGAGCGCCCAGGAAAAGATCACCCAGCAACTGCGCTTCATCTTCGTCGGTGCGCGCCACTGGCAAGGGCTGGGCAACCCACAACCCTAGTTCTGCTACCATGGCGCCCTGCCCGAAAGCGACGAGCGCCCACATGCCCAACCCCCGCCCCACCCTGCCCGAACTGGCCCGCTTCAACCAGCACTTCGCCGAGCGCATCGTGCCGCTGTGGCAAGGCCCGGGCTGGAACGCTGAAATGGCCCTGCCCTACGAGGCCCTGGACGCCCAGCACCGTCCGTTGCCGGTGCAGCGCTACCGGGCCATGGCCTGTGCTCGCCAGCTGTACCTGTTCAGCAGCCGTATCGGGCAACCGGGGGCGGCCGAGCGGGCGGCGGCGCTGTTCCGTTCATTGCAGAAGCACTTCCACGATGCCGAGCACGGCGGCTGGTTCTACAGCATCGACGCCGAGGGCAAGCCGCTGGACCGGCGCAAGGACCTGTACACCCACGCCTTCATCGTGTTCGCGTGCGCGCACTACTGGGGCAAGGTTGGCGAAGGCCTGGTGGAAGCCACCCTCAATGCCGCCCTGGAAGTGGTCGACGAGCAGTTCGCCCGGGATGATGGCCTGTATGAAGCCAGCCTTGGCGAAGACTGGGCCGACCTCGGCAGCGGCCCGCTGCAGAACCCGCAGATGCACCTGGCCGAGGCCTTCCTGCAAGTGCTGGCGGTACGCGAGGACGAGCACGTGCAGCAGTCGCTGCTGCAACTGTGCACAGCCCTGCAGGAACATTTCATCGAGCCGCAACACGGGCTGATGCTGGAAAAGCCCCTCGGCGCTGTGGATAACTGGTTCGAGCCGGGGCATCAGTTCGAATGGTTCTACCTGCTGGAAACCTCACCGCTGCTGCGCGGGACCGCACTGCATGCCTCCATCGAGCGGGCCTTCGGCTATGCCGAGCTGTGCGGGGTCAATAATGCGGCAGTGCTGGCCATGCTCGACGTAGAAGGCAGCGTACTCGATGCCACCCAGCGGATCTGGGCGCAGGCGGAATACCTGCGGGCGCTGGTTTTGCGTCCGGGGAATGAGGCGAAGCTGCTGGTCCAGTTGAAGGCGATGGAACAACAGTTTCTACATACCGGTGGCTGGTATGAATGCCGGGATGGTGAAGGGGCGGTGAGCCGGCATGACATGCCGTCGACTACGCCTTATCACCTTGCTACCTGCCTGGAAGGTTTGCAGCGCCTGAGCTGACACCTCCCCTGTGGGAGCGGCCTTGCGTCGCGAAAGGGCTGCAAAGCAGCCCCAGCAATTTATGCATTTGCGCTGAAACCGAGGGGCTGCTGCGCAGCCCTTTCGCGACGCAAGGCCGCTCCCACAGGTCGGTGACAGGGCCCTCGGATCAGTCCCTGGTGGAGCGGTCGATCGACAGCCCCGCGAAGTCCTGGCGCACCGGCATCAGTTCGAGGCTGTTGATGTTGATGTGCGCCGGCTGATTGAGAATCCAGAAGATGGTCTCGGCAATGTCCTGCGGCTGGATCGGCTCGGCGCCCGCGTAGGTGGCGTCGTACTTGGCTTGGTCACCGCTGTTGCGCACCAGCGAAAACTCGCTCTCGCACAGGCCCGGCTCGATGTTGCTCACCCGCACGCCCGTGCCGCGCAGGTCGCAGCGCAGGCTCAGCGAGAACTGGCCGACGAAGGCTTTGGTGCCGCCATACACGTTACTGCCCGGGTATGGGTAGTTGCCCGCCACGGAACCGACGTTGAGGATCGACGCGCCGCGACCATGGGCGATCAGGCGTGGCAACAGCATGTGGGTGGTGTACATCAGGCCCTTGATGTTGGTGTCGACCATGGTTTCCCAGTCGTCCAGGCTGCAGTTCTGCGCAGCGTCCACACCCAGCGCCAGGCCGGCATTGTTGACCAGGCCGCGCAGTTTGTCGAAACCGGCCGGCAGGCTGGCGATGGCCTGCTCCATGGCCTTGCGATCACGCACGTCGACGGCCAGGCCGTGCACTTCGGTCTTGGCCGACAGCTCGGCGCACAGGGCATCCAGGCGTTCCTTGCGACGGCCTGTGAGCACCAGTTTCCAGCCGGCCTCGGCGAAGCGGCGGGCGGTGGCCTCGCCGAAGCCGGAAGTGGCGCCAGTGATGAATACGGTGGACGTCATGCTCTGTTCCTCACGGTAGGTTGTCCTCGACAGCTTTGCAGCATGCCCGCGACGGGCGTTGGCAGCAAGCCGCACACCTAGCTGGTCATTTTTTGTTCATGTATGGCAAAGCCGCGTGGCAGAAGGCTCGGCGCCAGCTATGCGCATGTTATCCACAAGGCTTTCCCCACGGATTGGGGGCAACTTGTCCACTGCGCGGAACCCTTTCAGCATGTCGTGGTCAGTGAGTATCTTTTCGGTGATGGCGCAACGCTTTCAAGCATGCCGCCTGCAGCGGTCTGTCCAAGGCTTTCCCACAGACTTATCCACAGGAAATGAAGCGCCCTTGGCAGGGCCAGGTATGTGCAGAAAACGGCTGTGAAATCATTCTCAAAGGGCCACTGACCAAATTATGAGCAGATCCTTGCAGGCCACGAAACTAAAGGGATGGAGCGAGGTGCCACCATGTTTTCCACAGGCGGTTCCACATTTATCGTGGAAAAGATTCAACCTGTGGAAACAAGGGCTTGCGAGAGGGTTGTCGAGTACGTCGAGAAAGATATGCGACAAGTTGTCCACATAGGTAGATGTGCAATATGGAAGCCCTGCACCTCCACCAAGCCGCTCCCTCGACGCAGGCAGCGGGTTAGGTCTTGCGCTGCAACACCCCAATAGTCACCCGAGCAGAGTACTCGTGCGCCTAGTAAATACCCCGAATGGGAGAAGTGAACGAATTCCCCTGATCTCAAGGCCACGCTCTGGGATGACGTGCTCTGGACGGCACTACTCACCAAAAATTTTGCATCCCAGCCAATGTCTTAATCCGGCCTGAGTCAGCATGAGGTTTACGTCCAACCAACGGTGCATTGGGTTGGAATCGCGGCAGGACTACATACAAGAGAAATGCCCCTCAGGCATGCATTCAGTTGGAAACGCTGAACGCAAGCAATCCGAACAGGCGCCACATGCACACCCCATGAGATACGTCAGCCTCCAGGTAGGGATGTCCGCCCAGCGGAAAGCCCTTCAGCCAACAAATTGTAATCAACGACGCAGCACTGTGGCCGCCCAGTCACTAAAGCTTAGCAGCGTGATCCGCTCTGAACCCTTTGCTCCCAACCTCTTCGAAGGATACAAAATGCTACGCCTAGCAGGCCTAGGCACCATTTTCCTCTCCCTCAAAATGTGTATAATTTGCCTCCAAAGTAACCCTTGCTTTTAACCTATACTAGACTAAGTATCTAATCTTCGTAGGACAGGTAATATTATGTCACTTCTCAGTCAACTCGAAGAACTACAGTGGAAACAGCTGCAGCACGACGAGATGTATCACAAAGATATTTGGATACTGACTGTTCAGCAGCGCATCACACATATGGCTCTCCACTTATCAAAATACAGCTCAAAGCTAACTCGTGCTGCTTTTGAAAAAAATAATGTAGTGATGCATAAAGCGATCATAGACTCATTCATCATCACATTCTCGTCGGCGAATATATTTGATGTCTTACTCGGGGATATAGCATTCCCTGACATTAATGACTACGAGCATGACTTAAAAACCATATCTAAAAAGGCGTATGAGTCATTATCCCTGAGTGAAGACAGCCCTATTATATCGCTCGCACTTAACATCCTAGATAATACAGGCAGAATGTGTAAAGTTGTTGAGTCATTGGACCACTTGGAAAATTTGTCATTCCGGGAGAACTTGGTCACTTGCCTAGTTCAGCTACTTAAGAATTTGTTTGGCTTATGCCACGCTCTCGAAATTAACGACATACCTGAGCAAATTTGCGAAAGACTCTATAACGTTGAAAAAAGAAAGTCATTCTTCAAAAGAATGGGCAACTATAAAACAGGATACAAATAATGTTTTGGAGTGGCGATAAGCTCAAGGAAAACCTGCCAAAACTCATCAAGAACTCAAGCGGCATAATCGACGACATAAAAGTTGACTGCGCGGCAATATCTCTTACTGTAGGAAGCGAAATCTACGTCACTCCTAATGGTGAAAAAGACCCTAATGTAAAGCAGATTTTAGACGACAAAAAGCCTCAGTTCGTCATACCTAAGGGACAGTTCGCACTTCTGCTAACGTCCGAGATAGTTAAAGTCCCAGATGACGCGCTAGCATTTATTTCATTTAAAGCAAAATATAAGTTCAAAGGCTTAATTAATGTCTCGGGTTTCCATGTGGATCCTGGATGGAAAGGCAGGCTAACATTTTCTGTATACAATGCCGGACCTACTGATATTGTTATGGAGAAAGGGCGACCTTTTGCACTAATTTGGTATGCAGACTTGGATCGAAAATCGACCGAGCCCTATACAAAACCTCATAATGCGAAAGAAGTCATTCATCTCGACTCTGATAAAGTTTCAGATATGACTGGAGAAGTCTTCTCTCCCTTCAAGTTGAAAAAGGAAATTGACGAACTCAAAAAAGAGCTACTAACACTCGAGAGTAAAATTATAACCCGATATTCCACTGTGATCTTTACGGTATTTATCGCACTGGTTGGCTATGCCTTGAAAGACAAATTTATGCCAATAATTCAGGCAATGTACAATTCATTTAAGTCGTAGGCACTAGCTATGACCCTGATTATTGCTAATAAAATCCTCGAAAAATCAGTATGTTACGATAATTACTGGCAATTTGCCCATAACCGACAAGAGCGCTTGCGATCTACAGTCTTCCACTTCGAACCACCAGCGGACGACATTATTGATCGATACAAGTTCACCAACTGCTATCGCGCACTTGACAGGACCTCCCAGTACTTAATAAAAAACATTCTGGAGCGTGGCGAATATGACGAGAAAGATACTTTTCTTCGCATCATGATATTTAAAGTCTTCAACAAGATAGAAACCTGGCAAGCTCTTGAAGATAAAGTTGGCTCCATTGATCTCTCAACTTTCAACGAAGAGCTATATGCCAAAGCGTTAGAAAGTATCTGCGCAGAAGACAAAAAAATCTACTCCGCCGCATACATAATGCCTTCTGGCAAGAGGGAGTTTGGCTCATCAAAAAAACACGAAAACAATCTCCGAATGATTTCGTTCATGTTGAAACAAAAGTTTCAACACAAGGTCTGGGACACAAACAGCCTAGAAGAGAACTATGAACTTCTATTGAGCATTCCTTCCATAGGAAAATTTCTAGCCTATCAGTATGCCATTGACATAGGATACAGCAGATTTAGCAACACAATTGAAAATCAGTTCGTAGTAGCAGGCCCTGGCGCCGCCAGAGGAATAAAAAAATGCTTCCCAAATGCCAAGCCAGAAGACTTTAGATACATAATAGAGTACATGACAGACAATCAGACTCATGAATTCGCTCGACTCGGAATTACATTCAATCACTTAAGAAATCGACACCTCCAACTTATTGACTGTCAGAACCTTTTTTGCGAAATCGATAAATACCTGCGCGTTGCAAGGCCAACATTTGATAAAGCAGGCGCCAGAATAAAACAGCTTTACAAAAAAAAACCAGACCCAATAAATTACAAGCTTCCATTACACTGGAATTCTTTTTTAGAGTGAATCAATGAATTTCTATATATACAGAAAGCTTACTGTTAAAGAAAAGAAGTCTATAGCCTTCTTCATGGGACTACTTCTTATTGCAGTCATCGTCACTGCCTTTACGATGCCATACCCTCAAACGGAATGTATTATAGAGTCGTCCGCATCAAATGACTCATCCATCGTATTAACAATTAAAAATGAATGCGTCACTACCCTTATCGAATCTATAACATTTGCCAGTCAAATCAAGCATATATTCTTTAGCGCAATTAGCTTCATTTTTCTCTACCTTATCATTTACTTCGGGGATAGATTTTTCACTTGGGTTTGGGAACGCCCCAATTCATAAAATTGAGGCGTGAACTTCAGCTGTAACTATCAATGCCCGCCCAGATACGCGTTGCGTACTTCTTCGTTGACTAGCAACTCCTGCCCCGTCCCGCTCATGCGGATCTGCCCGTTGACCATCACATAGGCCCGGTCCGACAGCTTCAAGGCGTGGTTGGCGTTCTGCTCCACCAGGAAGATGGTCATCCCGCTCTTGGCCAGTTCACGCAGGGTGGCGAAGATCTGCTTGACCACGATCGGCGCCAGCCCCAGCGATGGCTCGTCCAGCAGCAACAGCTTCGGCCGGCTCATCAGCGCCCGGGCAATGGCCAGCATCTGCTGCTCGCCACCGGACATGGTCATGGCCCGCTGATTGCGCCGCTCCTTCAGGCGCGGGAACAGCTCGAACATGCGCTGCATGTCTTCAGCGGCATATTTGTCGCCGATGGGGATGGTGCCCATCATCAGGTTCTCCTCGACAGTCATGTCGGGGAACACCCGGCGACCTTCCGGCGACTGGGCAATGCCGTTGGAGGCGATGTAGTGCGACGACTTGCGGGTGATGTCGGTGCCCCGGTAGACGATATGCCCCGCCGCCGCGCGCGGCTGGCCGAAGATCGACATCAGCAGGGTCGACTTGCCGGCGCCGTTGGCACCGATCAGGCTCACCGTCTCGCCTTCGTTGATGTGCATCGAGACCTTTTTCAGCGCCTGGATCGGCCCGTAGAAGACGTCCAGTTCCTTCAGTTCGAGAATGGGTGCACTCATACCAGTTCCTCTTCGTCGGCACCCAGGTAGGCGGCGATCACCGTCGGGTTGTGGCGGATTTCCTGCGGCGCGCCTTCGGCGATCACGTTGCCGTGGTCGAGCACGACAATGTGGTCGGAAATGCTCATGACCATGCCCATGTCGTGTTCGATCAGCACCACGGTGATGTCGTGCTCGTCACGCAGCACACGGATCATGCGGCTCAGGGCTTCGGTCTCCTGCGGGTTGAGGCCGGCAGCCGGCTCGTCCAGGCAGATGATCTTCGGCCGTGTGCACATGGCCCGGGCGATTTCCAGGCGGCGCTGCTGGCCATACGACAGCTCGCCGGCCAGGCGGTTGGCGCAATCGACCAGGTCGACCACTTCCAGCCAGTAGAACGCGTGGTCCAGGGCGTCGCTCTCGGCCTTGCGGTAGGCCTTGGTGTTGAGCACCCCGGCCAGCAGGTTGCGGTTGACCCACATGTGCTGGGCCACCAGCAGGTTTTCCACCACCGACATTTCCTTGAACAGGCGAATGTTCTGGAAGGTCCGCGCCAGGCCGGCACGGTTGACCAGGTGGGTACCGCCGAACATCTTGTAGTACAGGCGGTTGGCAAAGCGCGCAGGCGACACGAAGTCGGCCGCCTGGAAGCGCTCGCCAAGCAGCTGGATGACGTTGGTGTGGCTGCCACGCACGTTCAGCTCGATGCGCCCGCCACTGGCCTTGTAGAAGCCGGTCAGGCAGTTGAACACAGTGGTCTTGCCGGCACCGTTGGGGCCGATCAGGGCAAAGATCTGGTTGCGTTTGACCTTCAGGCTGACGTCGCTGAGCGCCTTGATGCCGCCGAACTGCATCATCAGGTTGTCGACCGAGAGAATGATTTCGTCGCTCATGGCGCCACTCCTTTACGCGGGGTCACACCGGTACGGCTGATGCGGATCAGCCCACGCGGTCGCCAGATCATCATCAGCACCATCAGCACACCGAACAGCAGCACGCGGTACTCCGAGAAGCTGCGCAGCAGCTCCGGCGCCACGGTCAGCACGAACGCCGCGATCACCACGCCAACGGTCGAGCCCATGCCGCCGAGGACGACGATGGCGAGGATCAGCGCCGACTCGAAGAAGGTAAACGACGACGGGTTGACGAAGCCCTGGTAGGTGGCGAAGAACACCCCGGCAAGGCCCGCGGTGGAAGCACCGAGGGTGAAGGCCGAGAGCTTGACCAGCACGTGGTTCAGGCCCATCGAGCGGCAGGCGATCTCGTCTTCGCGCAGCGCTTCCCAGGCGCGGCCGACGGGCATGCGGGTCAGCCGGTGCTTGATGTACAGCACCGCCAGCACGACGATGAACAGCACGGCGTAGATGAACACGAACTTGAGGTTGGCGTTGTAGTCGATGCCGAGGAACTCGTGGATCGGCACCCCGCCGTCCTTGGCCCTGCGGCCGAATTCCAGGCCGAAGAAGGTCGGCGACGGCGCCGGCATGCCGTTCGGGCCGCCGGTGAACGACAGCCAGTTGTTCAGCACCAGGCGAATGATCTCGCCAAAGCCCAGGGTCACGATCGCCAGGTAGTCACCGTGCATTCGCAACACCGGGAAGCCGAGGATACAACCCGCCAACGCCGCCGCGATGGCCGCCAGCGGCAGCACGCTCCAGAAGCCCAGGCCGAGGTACTGGTAACCCAGCGCCAGGCCATAGGCACCAATGGCGTAGAACGCCACATAGCCCAGGTCGAGCAAGCCGGCGAGGCCGACCACGATGTTCAAGCCCAGGCCCAGCAGCACGTAGATGAGGCCGAGGATGACCACGGTCAGCAGGTACTTGTTGGCGAATACCGGGAAGATGATGGCGATCACCACCAGCGCCGGGATGATGTAGCGCAACCGCGACTTGTAGTCCGGCGCGTTGACGTGCACGCCCGACCCGCCGCTGTCGAAGCCTTCGAGCATGCGCCGCCCGGCAGCGGTCTGCACGTAGAGGCTGAGCAGGAAGCGCCCGAGCATCACCCCGCCGACCAGCCACGCCACCCGGCGTGGTTCGGCGTTGAAGGTGTAGCCGTCGAGCACCACGCCGACGATCGGGCCGAACACGATGAGCGCCAGCAGGCCGGCGACGATGGTCTCCAGCAGGCTGCGCTTGATGTCGAAACCTTTGGTTTCAGAGGCAGAAGCAATCTTGGCAATCGACATGTTCACACCTTAGCCACGAGCGGGCGACCCAGCAGGCCTTGTGGGCGGAAGATAAGGATCATCACCAGCAGCGAGAAGCTGAACACGTCCTTGTAGTCGGAGTTGATCAGGCCAGAGAACAGCGACTCGGAAATGCCCAGGATGATCCCGCCGAGCATGGCGCCAGGCAGCGATCCGATGCCGCCCAGTACCGCGGCAGTGAACGCCTTGATACCGATGATGAAGCCGGCGTAGAAGTCGAAGGTGCCGTAGTTGAGGGTAATCAGCACGCCGGCCAGCGCGGCCATCACCGCACCGATGACGAACACGTAGGAAATCACCCGGTCGGTGTTGATGCCGAGGATCGAGGCCATCTTGCGGTCTTGCTGGGTGGCGCGGCACATGCGGCCGAGCTTGGTGTACTTGATCACGTAAGTGAGCAGGCCCATGCCGACGAACGCCGCCACCAGGATGAAGATCTTGGTGTAGGTCAGTTGCACGAAGCCAGTGCCGACTTCGATGCGCATGGCGCCTTCGAGCAGGGTCGGCACGCCTTGCTGGCGGGCGCCCTGGCTGATCTGTGCGTAGTTCTGCAGGATCAGCGAGATGCCGATGGCACTGATCAGCGGTGCCAGGCGGGTGGAGTTGCGCAGGGGTTTGTAGGCGATGCGCTCGATGGTGAAGCCATACACGCCCGTGACGACGATGGTGAACAACAGCGTGCCCAGCATCAGCAGGGGGAACGACTCGACACCGAAATAGGCCAGCAATGCCAGGCTGATCGCCGCGAGGTACGCGGAGATCATGTACACCTCGCCGTGCGCGAAGTTGATCATGCCGATGATGCCATAGACCATTGTGTAGCCGATGGCGATCAGGCCATAGACCGACCCGAGGGTCAGGCCGTTGACCAGTTGCTGCAGGAAAATACCATCCATAACGCAATCTCACCTGAGCGAGACTGCACCAGTGCTGACGACCACAAGCCACGGATGAAACGGGACTGGCAGCGCAGAACCGTGCAGGTCTCCAAATAAGGACAGGTACCGCGGGGGCAATGGCCCGGACCGGTGTCCGGGCCAGCTGCCGTTATTATTTTTGTTTTTCCAGCTGGTGGTACTTGCCGTCCTTGTCCCACTGGTAGACCACGTAGTCGGAGACGGTCAGGTCGCCCTTGCTGTCCCACTTCTTCTCGCCCATGACGGTCTTGACCGGGTTGGCCTTGAGCCACTTGGCAGCGTCTTCGCCCTTGTTCGTCTTGGCGCCGTTGAACGCGGCGGCCAGCGCCTGCAGCGAGGCGTAGGCGTACAGGGTGTAGCCTTCAGGCTCGGTACCGTTCTTGCGGAACTCTTCGACCACCGCCTTGCTGTCCGGCAGCAGGCGCGGGTCGGCGCCGAAGGTCATGTACACGCCATCGACGTACTGGGCGCCGCCGGCGGTGGACACCAGTTCGTCAGTGACGATGCCGTCATCGGACATGAACTTGACGTCCTTCAGGCCCTGCTCGCGCAACTGGCGTACCAGCGGCCCGGCTTCCGGGTGCAGGCCACCGAAGTAGACCACGTCGGCACCGGCGGCACGGATCTTGGTGACCACGGCGCTGAAGTCTTTCTCGCCGCGGGTCAGGCCTTCATACAGCACCGGCTTGACGCCACGCTTCTCCAGCTGAGCCTTGGTCGCATCGGCCAGGCCCTGGCCGTAGGTGTCCTTGTCGTGCAGCACCGCAACCTTCTTGCCCTTGAGCACGTCGACGATGTAATCGCCGGCGACGATACCCTGCTGGTCGTCACGGCCGCACATACGGAACATGGCAGAAAGGCCACGCTCGGTAACTTGCGGGTTGGTGGAGCCGGGGGTGATGGCGATCACACCGGCTTCGTCATACACCTCGGAGGCCGGGATGGTGTTGGAGGAGCAGAAGTGCCCGACCACGCCGATCACCTTGTCCTGGTCAACCAGGCGGTTGGCCACGGCCACGGCCTGCTTCGGCTCGCAGGCGTCATCGCCTTTCACCAGGACGATCTTCTCGCCATTCACGCCGCCTGCGGCGTTGATCTTGTCGGCCGCTGCCTGCGCACCTTTCATGTACTGCTCGCCAAACGCTGCGTTGGCTCCGGTCATGGGGCCCGCGACGCCGATCTTGACGTCGGCCTGAACATACGAAGAAACACCCAGTGCCGTAGCTACGGCCAGAGCCAGGAAACCTTTCTTGTAAAACGTCTGCGACATGAGGTGGTGCTCCTAGAGTTTTTTTTTGGTTGGCACTACAACTTCTCAGCCCTGTGCTCAGAGCAAGGGCCGTGCCATCGGTTTTGTGTTCCGGGAAAACACACTGCAAAGGTCGCCCCCAAGCGACCGACGGCCTTTTCTTTATTGAGCGTGCAACCGTCTGCCACGCGGCAGGCGCCACCACACGTACAGACAAGGAGCAACCGTCGAGTGCCATCATTGCAACCCTGGCAAGTGTTTACGTGCAACCGCCCTGTAACAGTGGACGTCACCGAAGTGCACACCGCTGGTGCGCGACTGCTACAGGCAGCACTGTTTCAAGGCTAGCTGGTGCACGGAAAAATCACCTGATTTGGCCATTACGCGGCCTCCATGGGGGCGGGCTTGCCCGCGAAGAGGCCGGCCCAGACACAACACGACTGAAAAGACTGGCACAATGTCCGCCATTCGCCGTTTCCGGAGCCCCCTTTGATGAGCGAGAGCGCATTCGCCGAGCGCATCGTGCACAACCTGCTCGACACCGACTTCTACAAGCTCACCATGATGCAGGGCGTGCTACACAACTACCCAGACGCCGACGTCGAATGGGAATTCCGCTGCCGCAACGGCGAGGACCTGCGCCCCTACCTTGGCGAGATTCGCCACCAGCTGGAACTGCTCAGCGACCTCACCCTCGATGATGGCCAGCCGGCCTTCCTCGAACGCATCAGCTTCCTCAAGCCCGACTTCCTGCGCTTTCTGCGCCTGTTCCGCTTCAACCTGCGCTATGTGCGCATCGGCATCGACAACGACCAACTGTTCTTGCGCCTGAAAGGCCCCTGGCTGCACGTGATCCTGTTCGAAGTGCCGCTGCTGGCGATCATCAGCGAAGTGCGCAACCGCCACCTGCACCCCCGCATGCGCCTGGCCGATGCCCGAGATCAGCTGTATCGCAAGTTCGACTGGCTGCGCGCCCACGCCAGCGACGACGAACTGGCCGAGCTGCAGGTGGCCGATTTCGGCACCCGCCGGCGCTTTTCCAGCCGCGTGCAGGAAGACGTGGTGCGCGTACTGCGCGATGACTTCCCAGGTCGCTTCGTCGGTACCAGCAACGTCGACCTGGCATGGAAACTGGATATCAAGCCACTGGGCACCATGGCCCACGAGTGGATCATGGCCCATCAGCAGCTCGGCCCGCGCCTGATCGACAGTCAGATCGCCGCGCTGGACTGCTGGGTTCGCGAATACCGCGGCCTGCTCGGCATCGCCCTGACCGACTGCATCACCATGGATGCCTTCCTCAACGATTTCGACTTGTACTTCGCCAAGCTGTTCGACGGCCTGCGCCATGACTCGGGCGAGCCGGTGGCCTGGGCGGAAAAAGCCATCGCCCACTACCAGATGCTGGGTATCGACCCGATGACCAAGACCCTGGTGTTTTCCGATGGCCTCAACCTGACCCGCTCGCTGGAAATCTTCCGTGCCCTGCGTGGTCGCATCAACGTCAGTTTCGGCATCGGCACCAACCTCACCTGCGACATCCCCGGTGTGGCGCCGATGAACATCGTGCTTAAAATGACCGACTGCAACGGCTCGCCGGTGGCGAAAATCTCGGACGAAGCCGCCAAGACCCAATGCCGCGACGAGAACTTCGTCGCCTACATGCGTCACGTATTCAAAGTCCCCAGCAAGGAGTAACCCATGCAAGCGGTTCAGCAAGAGATTGCCCAGGCGCTGAAGGTTCAGCCGCCGTTCGCCGACGCCGCTGCGCTCGAGGCCGAAGTCGCCCGGCGCGTGGCGTTCATCAAGGACTGCCTGGCCAACGCCCGGCTCAAGACCCTGGTGCTAGGCATCAGTGGCGGCGTCGATTCGCTGACAGCTGCCCTGCTCGCCCAGCGCGCCGTCAACGAGCTGCGCGCCGAAACCGGCGACAAGGCCTACACCTTCATCGCCGTGCGCCTGCCGTACCAGGTGCAGCATGACGAGCACGACGCCCAGGCCTGCCTGGAGGTGATCAAGGCCGATGAAGTGCACACCGTCGACATCGCCCCGGCCGTGCGCGCGCTGGCGGCGGAAGTGGTGGAATTGAAGAACGGCTCGCCGACCCTGGTGGACTTCGTGGTCGGCAATGTCAAGGCGCGCACGCGCATGGTTGCCCAGTACACCATCGCCGGCGCCCGCGCGGGCCTGGTGATTGGCACCGACCACGCTGCCGAGGCGGTGATGGGCTTCTTTACCAAGTTCGGGGACGGTGCTTGCGACCTGGCGCCGCTGAGCGGGCTGGTGAAAAACCAGGTGCGGGCGATTGCGCGCAGCTTTGGTGCGCCGGAGTCATTGGTGGAAAAGGTGCCGACTGCGGACCTGGAAGACCTGGAGCCGGGCAAGCCGGACGAGGCTTCCCATGGCGTGACCTACCAGCAGATCGATGCCTTCCTGCATGGGCAGCCGGTGGATCAGGAGGCGTTCGACATCATCGTCGCTACCTACCGCAAGACCCAGCACAAGCGCGAACTGCCGTTCGCCCCGTGAAAACGAACGGGGCCGCCATGCGGCCCCGCTTATCACTGCATGCTTACTTGAGCGTGACAGTGCCTTTCATCATCGAGATGTGGCCCGGGAACGAGCAGAAGAAGCCGTACTTCTGATCAGCGGCCAGCTTGGATACATCGAACGTCAGCTTGTCTGTCTCGCCAGCGCCAATGATCTTGGTGTGGGCGATGACGCGCTCATCACCGGCCTTCAGGTAGTTCTTCTCGATCCCGGCGGCCAGGCCGTCGGTAGCGATCGGCTGCATGTCAGCTTCCTTGCTGATGACCACGTTGTGGCCCATGACGTTCTTCGGCAGGCTGCCGGAGTGGGTCAGGTTGACGGTGAATTCCTTGCAGCTCTTGTCGACGACGATCTCCTTGGTGTTGAAGGACATCTGGTCGGTCGAGTCGACAGTTACCGAACATTCGGCTGCGAAGACAGAAGCGCTGGCGAGGGTCAGCAGGGATACCGCTACAGCTTTCGCAAACATCATGAATCTCCTTGGCAGGGTTTTATCAATTGCGAGACTGCCTGAAACCGTTCAGCCCCCTGCTGATATGGGTCAAGGGGGTGTCAAGTGGCCAGCCAGTTGAATTGTTCAATTGATTGTATACAACCAATCTAAGGGCACATCATGCCCTTTTAATAGACGATGGGACAACCTCTCATTCAGGAGCAATCGCAATGTCCCTCGCAAGTTTCATGAACAGCCTGCTCGCCGCCTACGCCCACGGGGCCACGGGTGCCAGTTGCGAATTCTCCCGACCGGAGTGAAACCGGCCTTGGAACCGGCGGGCATGCGCCGTACCCTGTCGCCTTGAGTGACTGGAGATGAGCAATGCCTGTACGTTCCGTTTGTGTCTTCTGCGGCGCCAGCATCGGCGCCAACCCTGCGTACCGTGAAGCGGCTGTCGCGCTTGGCCAGGCCATTGCCCGCCGCGGCCTGACGCTGGTCTACGGCGGCGGCGCGGTCGGCCTGATGGGCACCGTCGCCGACGCGGCCATGGCGGCCGGCGGTGAGGTAATCGGGATCATCCCGGAAAGCCTGATGAACGCCGAGATCGGCCACAAGGGCCTGAGTCGCCTGGAAGTGGTCGACGGCATGCACGCGCGCAAGGCGCGCATGGCCGAACTGAGCGACGCCTTCATCGCCCTGCCGGGTGGGCTGGGTACGCTGGAGGAGCTGTTCGAGGTGTGGACCTGGGGGCAATTGGGCTATCACGCCAAGCCGCTGGGGCTGCTCGATGTGAACGGCTTCTATGAAAAGCTTGGCGGGTTCCTCGACCATATTGTCGAAGAAGGCTTCGTGCGCCCGCAACATCGGGCCATGTTGCTGCTGGCGCAGCAGGCGGATGAACTGCTGGACGGGATGGAGCGGTTCGAATCGCCGGTGCTGCCGAAGTGGGTCGACAAGAAGCCTGACTGAAGGCTGACATCCTGGGACCGCAAAACGGTCCCAAACTGGATCAGTTAACGAGGAATGACTGGCTGACGCGGCTTCTTGCCCTTGCCGCCACCACCCTTGGCCGCTTCCTTGCGCTCCTTGGCCGCCTGCTGGTTGCGGGCAAACGCCTCGGCCTTGGCCTTCTCGCGCTTGTCCCACGGCTTGCTGCCATCGCTGCCACGCGGTGGCAGGCCAGTGTGCTGGGTGAGGATCTTCTGATCCTTGCCCACCTTGTGGCTGCCGGCCGGGGTCGAGTTCTTGCGGCGCGCACTCTGGTACGTGTCGGTCTGCGGCTGGTGCAGCGGGATCAGCTGGTGCTTGCCCGGCCCGATCAGGTCGGCGCGGCCCATGCGCTGCAGCGCTTCACGCAGCATCGGCCAGCCCTTCGGATCGTGATAACGCAGGAACGCCTTGTGCAGGCGGCGCTGCTCGTCGCTCTTGACGATCTCCACCCCTTCGCTCTTGTACGTGACCTTGCGCAGCGGGTTCTTGCCCGAGTGGTACATGGCCGTGGCCGAAGCCATCGGCGACGGGTAGAACGCCTGCACCTGGTCGGCGCGGAAGCCGTTACCCTTGAGCCACAGGGCCAGGTTCATCATGTCTTCGTCGGTGGTGCCTGGGTGCGCTGCGATGAAGTACGGGATCAGGTACTGCTCCTTGCCCGCCTCTTTCGAGAACTTCTCGAACATGCGCTTGAAGCGGTCGTAGGTGCCGATGCCCGGCTTCATCATCTTGTCCAGCGGGCCACGCTCGGTGTGCTCCGGGGCAATCTTCAGGTAGCCGCCCACGTGGTGGGTGACCAGTTCCTTGACGTACTCCGGCGATTCTACCGCTAGGTCGTAGCGCAGGCCCGAGGCAATCAGGATCTTCTTCACACCCGGCAGGGCACGGGCCTTGCGGTATAGCTCGATCAGCGAGCTGTGGTCGGTGTTGAGGTTTTCGCAGATGCCCGGGAACACGCACGACGGCTTGCGGCAGTGCTTCTCGATTTCGTGGCTCTTGCAGGCGATGCGGTACATGTTGGCGGTTGGGCCACCCAGGTCGGAGACCACGCCGGTGAAGCCCGGCACCTTGTCACGCATCTCCTCGATCTCGTGCAGGATCGACTCGTGGGAGCGGTTCTGGATGATGCGGCCTTCGTGTTCGGTGATCGAGCAGAAGGTGCAGCCACCGAAGCAGCCACGCATGATGTTCACCGAGAAACGGATCATCTCGTAGGCCGGGATGCGCTCCTTGCCGTAGGCCGGGTGCGGCACACGGGCGTAAGGCATGCCG
Source organism: Pseudomonas sp. MN1F (assembly GCF_009391885.1). Taxonomy (GTDB): domain Bacteria; phylum Pseudomonadota; class Gammaproteobacteria; order Pseudomonadales; family Pseudomonadaceae; genus Aquipseudomonas. The sequence goes on from NZ_VZII01000029.1 coordinate 80,089, forward strand.
AACACGTAGTCCATTTCCTCGGTGCTCATCGGAATGGGTGGCGGGTTGAACCACACATCCACTTCGCCATGCTTCTGCACCAGGGCGCGGGCGTTGCCCGGGTTGGTTTCCAGGTGCAGCACACGGTTGGCGTGGGCATAGAGCACCGGGTCGTTACGCACCTTCTCGAAGGACGGCAGGCGGATCACTGACTTTTCCCGGGTCACGCTCGGGCTGTCGAGAATCTGCACCACCTTGGCTTCGTTCGGGTCTTCCTGGTCGCCCTTGGCCTGCTCGATGGCACAGGCCTGGGTGTCCTGGGTGTTCACGTACGGGTTGATGATCTTGTCGACGCGGCCTGGGCGGTCGATACGGGTAGAGTCGATCTCGTACCAGCCTTGCGGCGTGTCACGGCGCACGAACGCGGTACCGCGCACGTCGGTGATGGTTTCGATGGTCTCGCCGTTGGACAGGCGCTGGGCCACTTCGACCACCGCGCGTTCGGCGTTGCCGAACAGCAGGATGTCGGCACTGGCGTCGATCAGGATCGAATGGCGGACCTTGTCCTGCCAGTAGTCGTAGTGGGCGATGCGGCGCAGCGAAGCCTCGATGCCGCCGAGCACGATCGGCACATGCTTATAGGCTTCCTTGCAGCGCTGGCTGTACACCAGGCTGGCGCGGTCCGGACGGCTGCCGGCCAGGCCACCTGGGGTGTAGGCGTCGTCGGAACGGATCTTCTTGTCCGCTGTGTAGCGGTTGATCATCGAGTCCATGTTGCCGGCGGCCACGCCGAAGAACAGGTTCGGCTCGCCGAGTTTCATGAAGTCGTCTTTCGACTGCCAGTTCGGCTGGGCGATGATGCCCACGCGGAAGCCCTGGGCCTCCAGCAGGCGGCCGATGATGGCCATGCCGAACGACGGGTGGTCGACGTAAGCATCACCGGTCACGATGATGATGTCGCAGGAATCCCAGCCGAGCAGATCCATCTCCTCCCTGCTCATCGGCAGGAAAGGTGCTGGCCCGAAGCATTCGGCCCAGTACTTGGGATAGTCGTAGAGTGGTTTGGCTGCTTGCATGTCAGTGACCGGTTCTGGTGTGCAGGGAAATCGCGGGCGCGGAATATAGCACAAATTTTGACCAAATCCGACGGTGGTTGTCGGATTCATGGGAGGCATAGGGAACCCTTTGGGAGCCCTTACTCGTCGTCGTCGAAGTTGTACATCCCCGGCGCCAGGTTCTCGAAGCGGGTGTATTTGCCGATGAACGCCAGGCGCACGAAGCCGATGGGGCCGTTACGCTGCTTGCCGATGATGATTTCCGCCACGCCCTTGTGCTCGGTCTCGGGGTGATACACCTCGTCGCGGTAGACGAACATGATGACGTCGGCGTCCTGCTCGATTGCACCGGATTCACGCAAGTCGGAGTTCACCGGGCGTTTGTTCGGTCGCTGTTCCAGAGAGCGGTTCAGCTGCGACAGGGCGATGACCGGGCAGTTGAATTCCTTGGCCAGGGCCTTGAGGGAACGGGAGATCTCGGAAATCTCGTTGGTCCGGTTGTCACCGGACGAACCCGGGATCTGCATCAGCTGCAGGTAGTCGACCATGATCATGCCGATCTCACCGTGCTCACGGGCCAGGCGACGGGTACGCGCACGCATTTCCGACGGGCTGATGCCTGCCGTATCGTCGATGAACAGCTTGCGGTCGTTGAGCAGGTTCACCGCCGAGGTCAGGCGCGGCCAGTCGTCGTCATCGAGCTGGCCGGAACGCACCTTGGTCTGGTCGATGCGGCCCAGCGAAGAAAGCATACGCATGATCAGCGATTCGCCTGGCATCTCGAGGGAGAACACCAACACTGCCTTCTCGCTGCGCAGCACGGCGTTTTCCACCAGGTTCATGGCGAAAGTGGTCTTACCCATCGACGGTCGACCGGCGACGATGATCAGGTCCGCCGCCTGCAGGCCGCTGGTCTTCTCGTCCAGGTCGGTGTAACCGGTGGAGATACCGGTGATGTCACTGTCGGAGTTGAACAGCGTGTCGATACGGTCGATGGCCATCGTCAACAGTTCGTTGACGCCCACCGGGCCGCCGGTTTTCGGCCGTGCCTCGGCGATCTGGAAGATCTGCCGCTCGGCATCGTCGAGGATTTCTGCGGCGTTGCGCCCTTGCGGGTTGAAGGCGTTATCGGCGATGTCGGTACTGATGCTGATCAGTTGGCGCAGGGTCGCCCGCTCGCGAATGATCGCGGCGTAGGCCTTGATGTTGGCCACCGACGGGGTGTTCTTGGCCAGCTCGGCCAGGTACGCCAGGCCGCCGATTTGTGACGACAGGCCTTCCTTGTCCAGCTGCTCGTGCAGAGTCACCACGTCGAATGGCTGGTTGGCGTCGGCCAACTTTTGCACGGCACGGAAGATCAGGCGGTGGTCATGCCGGTAGAAATCGCCATCCGACACCTGGTCCAGCACCCGCTCCCAGGCATTGTTGTCCAGCATCAGGCCACCGAGCACGGCCTGTTCGGCCTCGATGGAATGCGGCGGCACCTTCAGGGCAGCGGTTTGCAGGTCGAGCTGTTCGGAGTTGATGATCTCGTTCATGGCCACGAAAGAATTCTGGAGGATGAAAAAGACAAAGGGCACGGCCTGAATGAACAGGACCGTGCCCGATGTTAACCGGCTATCCCGAAAGGGACCACCAGTCAGCGCAGCTTAGGCAGCTACGACGACCACACGTACAGTGGCTTCAACGTCGCTGTGCAGGTGCACGGCTACGTCGTATTCGCCAACCTGGCGGATGGTGCCGTTCGGCAGACGCACTTCAGCTTTGGCCACTTCAACGCCGGAGGCGGTCAGGGCGTCAGCGATGTCGTGGGTGCCGATCGAACCGAACAGCTTGCCTTCGTCGCCAGCGGTGGCAGTGATGGTCACTTCCAGCTCGGCCAGTTGGGCAGCGCGGCTTTCAGCCGACGATTTACGGTCAGCTGCTGCTTTTTCCAGCTCGGCGCGACGCTCTTCGAACGCAGCCAGGTTGGCGGCGTTGGCAACGGTGGCCTTGCCGAATGGCAGCAGGAAGTTACGGCCGTAACCAGCCTTAACTTTAACTTTGTCGCCCAGGTTGCCCAGGTTAGCGACTTTTTCCAGCAGGATCAGTTCCATTTGGTAAAACCTCTTAACTTTTAACCTTCACCGTTCGCGGAGTCTTTCCCCGGAGGGGACTTGCGACCGCGAAAATCAATCAGGCTGTCGACAATGGCCAGGACCATCAGCAACGGGTAGATCAGCTGCATGATCAGCGGCAACGTCACGTACATGCCCACCAGCCAGAAACCGGCCAGTCGCCCCTGTGCCACCAGCCCGTGCATCAAGGCGATGCCGGCCAGCACCAGAACCAGGCTCGACGCCGATGCCAGGATGATGAACTGCGACCCGATAAACGGAGCCACCACCATCACTGCCACCAAGACCGCCATGGTCTGTTTCGGCAACTTCAGTTCGCGAAACTCGCGACCGAAGCCTCCAGGGTTGTACAACGCTGCCTGCCAATAACGCGCCAGCACCAGGGCCAACACGCTGAACAATTGCACCGTCACTGCTGTGGAAGCGACCAGCACAGGGCGGATCAGCTCACCGGAAAGCACCGGCTCCCCTTCGATTTTCGGCATGGCTTCGGCAAACGCCTTGGCCAGCACATCGAAGGTCTGCGCCAATGCCATGTCGAGCACGAGGCTGAAAACCACGGCAAACACGGCACTGGCGACCAGCACACGGCTCCAGGGATGCTCGGCGCGCAACAGCGCGGCCAGGCTCAGGGCACCGGCAATCACCAGGAAGGTGATCGGATCGCCCATGAACCACACGGCCAGCCCGGCCAGCAGGCCGCCGGCGATGACCGTTGAAGCATCCTTGAACCCACGCCGCAGCAGCACAAGGCTGCCGGCAGCGGCACTCAACCAGAACAGCAGCGGCAGTACCGCGCTGATGACCACCACCAGGGTGGCCTGCACACGACCGCGCATGATGAAACTTGCTAACGCTCGCATGCTAATCCCTTACTGCTTGTCGACGACCCGGTCTCAGCGGCCGTGGCTGTCGGTGTAGGGCAGCAGGGCCAGGAAGCGGGCGCGCTTGATAGCGGTAGCCAGCTGACGCTGATAACGAGCTTTGGTACCGGTGATACGGCTTGGAACGATCTTGCCGGTTTCGGATACGTAAGCTTTCAGGGTGTTGAGATCTTTGAAGTCGATCTCTTTCACGTCTTCAGCAGTGAAGCGGCAGAATTTACGACGACGGAAGAAACGTGCCATTTAATAGGCTCCTCTAAAGGTCCGTGGATTACTCGTCAGCGTTATCGCTGGAGTCGCTGTCATTGCTGTCGTCGCCGTCGGCGGATTCAGCATGCTCAGGACGCTCACGACGCTCACGGCGCTCGCTGCGGTTTTCTTCAGCCTTCAGCATCTCGGACTGGCCGGTTACGGCTTCGTCGCGACGGATGACGAGGTTACGGATAACGGCATCGTTGTAGCGGAAGTTGTCTTCCAGCTCGGCCAGGGCCTTGCCGGTGCACTCAACGTTCAGCATCACGTAGTGAGCCTTGTGAACATTGTTGATTGCGTAGGCCAGTTGACGACGGCCCCAGTCTTCCAGGCGGTGAATCTTGCCGCCATCTTCTTCGATCAGCTTGGTGTAACGCTCAACCATGCCGCCGACTTGCTCGCTCTGGTCCGGGTGAACCAGGAAGATGATTTCGTAATGACGCATGAATGCTCCTTACGGGTTAGTAGTCTGCCAGCGAATCTGGTCAGACAAGGAGTGAATGACACTGTATGTCTTGCACGGAGGGGAGGCACATGGGCGCCTGCCAGCTCGGCAAGGGGCGCAATTGTAGAGAAGGCGGGGCGTACAAGCAAGGTGATTGGTGATTATTTGAACAGCCTGATACATATTCACCAGCTGCCGGCCCTTTCGCGGTGGCTCGACGCCACGATAACCCGCGAAAGGGCCAGCACAGGCTGAAGATCAGCGCTTGGCCTGACGCTGGCGCACGGCCTCGAACAGGCAGACGCCCGTGGCCACCGACACGTTCAGGCTGCTGACGCTGCCGCTCATCGGCAACTTCACCAGAAAATCGCAATGCTCACGGGTCAGCCGGCGCATGCCCTTGCCTTCCGCGCCCATGATCATCACCAGCGGGCCGGTCAGGTCCTGCTGGTAGATCTCCTGCTCAGCCTCGCCAGCTGTGCCCACCACCCACAGGCCACGCTGCTGCAGTTTTTCCAGGGTGCGCGCCAGGTTGGTCACGGCCACCAGCGGAATCACCTCCGCCGCGCCGCAGGCCACCTTGCGCACTACCGGCGTGAGGGTTGCCGACTTGTCCTTGGGCACGATCACCGCCGTGGCACCGGCCGCATCGGCGGTGCGCAGGCAAGCGCCAAGGTTGTGCGGGTCGGTCACGCCGTCCAGCACCAGGATCAGTGGCGGCGTTTCGCTGCGCTCGAGCAACTCCTCGAGCATCAACTCGCCCCACACCTGGCTCGGGCTGACCTCGGCAACCACGCCCTGGTGCACGCCTTCGACCCAGGCATCCAGCTCACGGCGCTCGGCCTGGCCGACCGGCACGCGGTTTTCCGCGGCCAGCTCCAGCAGCGCCTGGATGCGTGGCTCGCTGCGCCCTTCCGACAGCCAGATCTGCTTGACCCGCTTCGGATGGTGCTGCAGCAATGCCTGCACGGCGTGCACGCCGTAGATCTTTTCCAGCTGACTCATGGCTTGCTCTTGCTCTTGCGTGGCGCACCGGACTTCGGCGGGCCTTTACGGTGCTTGGTCGGCTTGCCGGACGGCTTGCCGCCCTTGTCCGACTTGCTGCTGGCATGGCCACTGGTGCGCGCGTCGCTCATCAGTGCCTTTTTCATTTCACGGCTCTTGCGCACTTCGGCGTTGCGCTGCACGGCGTCTTTCGGGAAGTACGCCTCGGCGGCTTCGCTCTTGCGGCTGCGCGGTTTTGGCGTGGCCTTGGCTTCGACCACTGGCTCGGACTTCTCGGCGACGGGCGCAGCTGCACCACGCCCCTTGCGCCCGATCGGCGCACTGAGCTGCTGCTCGGAGACTTCGAAGTCGATCTTGCGCTCGTCGAGGTCGACGCGCATGACCTTGACCTCGATGGTGTCGCCGAGGCGGAAGCTGCGCCCGGTACGCTCACCCGACAGGCGGTGATGCACCGGGTCGAAGTGGTAGTAGTCGCCCGGCAGCGCACTGACGTGCACCAGGCCTTCCACATAGATGTCGGTCAGCTCGACGAACAGGCCGAAACCGGTGACCGCGGTGATCACACCCGGGAAGGTCTCGCCCACGCGGTCCTTCATGAACTCGCACTTGAGCCAGTTGACCACGTCACGGGTGGCTTCGTCGGCGCGGCGTTCGGTCATCGAGCACTGCTCGCCGAGTTGGTCGAGGGCATTCACGTCGTACGGGTAGATACGCGCCTTGGGGATGCTCATGGCGCCGGCACGCTTGACGTGCGGGGTATCGACCTTGGAACGGATGACGCTGCGGATGGCGCGGTGCACCAGCAGGTCCGGGTAACGGCGGATCGGCGAGGTGAAGTGGGTGTACGCCTCGTAATTCAAGCCGAAGTGGCCGTTGTTGTCGGTGCTGTACACCGCCTGGCTCAGCGAGCGCAGCATCACGGTCTGGATCAGGTGGAAGTCCGGGCGCCCGGCGATGCTCGCCAGCAGGGCCTGGTAGTCCTTCGGCGACGGGTCCTTGCCCTTGTGCAGGGTCAGGCCCAGCTCGCCAAGGAAGGCGCGCAGTTTTTCCAGGCGCTCCGGCGGCGGGCCGTCGTGCACGCGGTAAAGGGCAGGTACTTCGTGCTTCTGCAGGAACGCGGCGGTGGCGACGTTGGCCGCCAGCATGCATTCTTCGATCAGCTTGTGGGCATCGTTGCGCACGGTCGGGCGGATTTCCGCGATCTTGCGCTCGTCACCAAAGATGATGCGGGTTTCCTGGGTCTCGAAATCGATGGCACCCCGGGCGTGACGGGCATCCAGCAGCACCTTGTACAGGTTGTACAGGTTCTTGAGGTCCGGCACGACCTCCTTGTACTCCTCGCGCAGCGCCTTGCCCTCACGGGTACGGGCATGCTCGAGCATGCTGCTGACCTTGTTGTAGGTCAGGCGGGCGTGGGAGTGGATAACGCCTTCGTAGAACTGGTAGTCGACCATCTGGCCGGCTTTGTTGATGGTCATTTCACAGACCATGGCCAGGCGGTCGACGTGCGGGTTCAGCGAGCACAGGCCGTTGGACAGCTCCTCGGGGAGCATCGGCACCACGCGCTCGGGGAAGTACACCGAGTTGCCGCGTTGCTGGGCTTCGTTGTCCAGGGCCGAGCCCAGGCGTACGTAGCTGGATACGTCAGCAATTGCCACATACAGGCGCCAGCCGCCAGAGAACATGCGCAGCTTGCCCAGCGGTTCGCAGTAGACGGCGTCATCGAAGTCGCGGGCATCCTCGCCGTCGATAGTGACGAACGGCAGGTGACGCAGGTCGATGCGCTTCTCTTTGTCCTTCTCTTCGACTTCGGAGCGGAACTTGCGCGCTTCCTTGACCACATCGTTGGGCCAGACATGCGGAATGTCGTAGCTGCGCAGGGCAACGTCGATTTCCATGCCCGGGGCCATGTAGTTGCCGATCACCTCGACCACATCACCCTGCGGCTGGAAGCGCGGGGTCGGCCAGTGGGTGATCTTGATCTCGACGAACTGGCCGATCTTGGCGCCACCGTTACGCCCGGCGGTCACCAGCACTTCCTGCTGGATCTTCGGGTTGTCCGGGGTCACGTAGCCGATGCCGCCTTCTTCGAAGTAGCGGCCGACCACGCTCTCATGGGCGCGGGAAATGATTTCGACCAGCACGCCCTCACGGCGGCCACGGCGGTCAACGCCGGAAACACGGGCCAGGCCACGGTCACCGTCGAATGCCAGGCGCATCTGCGACGGGCTGAGGAACAGGTCGTCGCTGCCGTCATCGGGGATCAGGAAGCCGAAACCATCGCGGTGGCCAGAGACACGGCCGCAGATCAGGTCGAGCTTGTCCACCGGGGCATAAGTGCCGCGCCGGGTATAGATAAGCTGGCCGTCACGCTCCATGGCACGCAGGCGGCGGCGCAGGGCTTCGATCTGGTCTTCTTCATGGAGACCGAACTCTGCCGCCAGCTCCTCGCGCGCGGCCGGTTCGCCACGGTCGGCGAGGCGCTGCAGGATCAGCTCACGGCTGGGAATGGGGTTGTCGTATTTTTCCGCTTCGCGAGCGGCCTCGGGATCGAGGGATTGCCAATCGGCCATCAGAAGGGGTTCACCTTGGGGTATATAGATATGAATTCTGGCATGTGTGTATTGAAACCGGAAATGTCAGCCTTGGACAGCCCCCGCTGCTGTGTATAGAGAGGGGCAATAGGCCTTCGGAATCAACAAGTTGAATTTTTTGAAATTTTTTTTGCCTGGGGGGTTTACAGCCCCCCGGACCGTCCGTATAGTGCGCACCACAACGACGGACAAGCCCGAAGTTGTAGTAGAGATGAACGGCGCTGTAAAGCATCTTTTATCTCGAATGTGTGCCCAGGTGGCGGAATTGGTAGACGCGCTGGTTTCAGGTATCAGTGACCGCAAGGTCGTGGAAGTTCGAGTCTTCTCCTGG
>NZ_VZII01000030.1 GCF_009391885.1 Pseudomonas sp. MN1F
GGCATCGCCTACAGCAAGACCATCGCTGCGTGCCTGGCCGGCGGCATCACCGAGGCGCCGTCCACCAACCCTGAGCCAGCCCAAGGCAGCAGCGAAGCGCTGTGGTTGAAGTGGCTGCAAGATCCGAACAGCCCACCCTACCGGGCGCTCCTTCTTCGCGACGGGCCGCTGATGGCGGCACTGTTGCCAAGCTTCTCGCCAACCGAGCCGACCAACTGGAACGACAGCGAAAAGCTCTACAGCGCCTTGAGCAAATTCATCACCAGTGAAGACGCCGGCCTGAAGATGCGAGATTCGCTCAAGCAGGCCATCACCGAACTGCAGAGCGCGGTCAATGCCGCCAGTCTGCGTCTGCAAGTGCGGCTCGACCCTGGTGTCCAGCAGGCTGTGCGGCACCTGAACAGTGCCAGCCAGCGGATTTACAACGGTGTGCATCTGATCGAATTGCAGGTGCAGATGAAGCTGGGTGAGTACTACGCCTTGCAAAGCGCGCACCTGCGTGAACTGCAGAACAGCGCCAGCCAGAAACTGGCCGAGGCGCGGGCGCAGATGATGCCGGACCTTGAAGATGTGAAGGCCGGTATTTTCAGGCAAGCAGGCAACGTTAAACCCATCATTCAGACCGGTTTGCTGAGCCTTGCCGTGCTGGACCCGAAAGTCGCACATCAAATTATCCCGGTCAGCGTCTGGGTTGAAGGCACGGCGCATGAACTGCATGAGCGGTTGGCCAGAGAAGTGAAGCTCAACGTCAACCAGTTGAACAATGCTGCGAAGATGGCGCTGGTGAACATCACAGTTGCGGCGGGCACCCTAGAGCTGGATGCGCGGAAGACGCTGAATGGCATGAAGATCAGCGCGGGCCAAGCATCACAATTGGTCCGCGACAGCTTCAGCGGGCTACGAGGGACGGGAAAAGGCTGGGAGTTGCTGCTTTCGCTGGGCGGGCTCTTCTTGATGAGCGATAGCCTTGAAAAGAACCTCAAAATAGTGGAGGAAGAAATCGGTCCGAAGTCCAATGAGGCCATGATGGCCCTATACGGATCGAGCCTAGGTCTTCTTGGTGGAGAAATAGAGCTTTTGGGCTTATTGATGCCGCACAGAGCGAAAATAGAAAACAGGTTCTCCATTGGTCGTACAGTTGCGAGTACCGGAGCAGCCATCAGCGCCATCACCGGACTCTTTGATACAATTCAGGCATTGCTCGCAATGAGGCGAAGCAGTACCTCTGGCGACGAAACCTCATACGAATGGTACAGGTACACTTTCATCGCCGGAATACTCAGCACCGTATTCTCAACTGCTGCTGTATTCTATCCGATCATGTTTGGGCCTTTAGGAATCGCTGTAGTACTTGGCTTTGTCACTTATACCCTGATGAAAACAGCCACTGAGAGCGAATCAACACCTCTAGAGCGGTGGGCTAGGCGCTGTTATTTCGGCAACGCCAACGAATCCCCACGAATCCACTGGGACTCGCCAAATTATGCGGACATTGCAATCTCCGAATTGAATGCATGCACACTGGGCCTGACAAATGGACTGACATTCGTAACCGTCAAAGCAGAGCATGCAACGAGTCCGAAAATAGGTGGCCTTGCCAACGTAGAAACCAATACAACACTAAAATTCAGAATCATGCTACCTCAATTCACAGAAGGCACTTCCGGCTACCACTGGGCCTTAATAATTCATCGCTCAGGAGACGGCAACCCACCCGATCATACTGGAGGTGAAGTTATTGCAAGTGAACAATATTTTGTTCCATCCCTGACCACAAGAACCGCCAACCACACTTCCCTAGCAGCCTCGAAACGCCCTAGAGCCCCGGACTACAGAGACACCATTAAAATAACAAACACCAACCAGAAGCTTCCGCAGCCCCAAAATAATTACAACCTGAAAGTCATCACTGGAACCGTAGAGCTCACTCCTGACATTGGAAGACACAACATTTTATCCGCCACCCTTGTATCAGCCTACTGGCCAGATCGAAACATTCCGGACGCTGTCGCAGAAGTAAAAATACAGGCGGAAAAACAATGACCCTTCCTCATCGTGGATTTGGCTGGAAATATGACCTACCCGCTCCAAATGAGCCTGCTCTTCTGCAATCAATTTCCGACCAGCTAGACCCACCACCAAATCAAATCAGCCAAAACCATCTGGAAATCCCAAGATCCATACTGAAATTCAGGGGGTACTGGATCGTTATTGGGCCAATTGTGCTTCTACTGGTCACATTAGAAACAACTTTTGCAATATTTAATTACTTCAGCTCATTCCCTAAAATCGACTTGGCTCTTGCGAGTGTAGCGCTAGCCACATTCACTGGGTCATTTTTTATAGTTACGCCCTACCTTCGTTTCGAGTTGGAGCTGCCACGCGACGAACCTATCCGCTTCAACCGGCACCGCCGAAAAGTCTACTTCTACCAGTACCGAATGGATCGCCTTCACCCATTCGGCCGCAAGAACTGGGGAGTTAAACCGGTCGCCTACGACTGGGAGAATCTCACTGCCGAAGTTTATCGCTTTTATGCACCTATGGGGTACGGCGGCTTAAAGGAGGAAGTCCGGATATCTGTCTGCAAGCCTGGAACCGACGAGATAATTGACCGCTTTTTCTTCACTGCAGACATAGAAAAAGGGAAACAGTATTGGAATATAGCAAGATTGTTCATGCAGCAAGGGCCCGACGCGCTGCCTGAGTTCGTCAATCCGCCTTGGGAGTGGAATGAGGGCACTCATTCCAACCTTTTTGATCAGCGTGCCCCCAAAGTCCAATGGCCCGCCGAAATGGACCTGGAATCCCGCACTGCCCCTGCTCAAGCAGAGCAACCCTGACCTCCCACCCACGCGTCGGAGGCCACAATGGCGGAAATCCTTGGCCTCCCCGCCCCTACCCGCTAAAATCCCCCCCGGGTGCTAGCTGCAAGGTGCAGTGAAGCAGGTTAATAGAACAACGCCGGTCGGGCCGCCTGCGGGAGTTCTTGCGCCTATGCAAAAAACACATCTTTCCCGCGCCCAGCGCCTGGCCCAACGCGCCTTCGCCAATTTCGAGCGTTTCCTGCACATCGAAGCGGTCAGCGGCATCGTCCTGCTGATCACCGCCGTCGCTGCGCTGATCTGGGCCAACTCCCCAGCCGCCGCCAGCTATGACGCCCTCTGGCACACGCCGATCAGCTTCGGCATCGGTTCGCTGAGCTTCTCGCAATCGCTGCACTTCTGGATCAACGATGGCCTGATGACCATCTTCTTCCTTGTGGTGGGCATGGAGATCCGCCGCGAAATCCACGAAGGTGCCCTGTCCAGCCTGCGCCAGGCCACACTGCCCATGGCCGCTGCAGTCGGTGGCGTCGCCGTCCCCGCACTGATCTACCTGGCCTTCGGCCATGCGCCGGCCGAGCAGCAAGGCTGGGCGGTGCCGACGGCCACTGACATCGCCTTCGCAGTCGGCGTGCTGGCCCTGTTGGGCAAGTCGATCCCGTCCAACATCCGGGTATTCCTGCTGGCGCTGGCGATCATCGATGACATCATTGCCGTGCTGATCATCGCCATCTTCTACTCCGGTGGCCTCGACTACAGCGGCTTCGGCGTGGCTGCCATCGGCCTTCTGCTGGTGGTCGGACTGCAGAAGATCGGCGTCGGCTCGGCCTGGGCCTATATCATCCCCGGTACCATCACCTGGGTTGGCATGCTGATGACCGGTGCCCACCCGACCCTGGCCGGTGTGATCCTCGGCCTGATGACCCCAGTTGCCGCCATGCCGTTGGGCGAGCGCCCGCTGGATGCGATCTCGCGCTTCACCAACGACCTGCTCGGCCGCGCCAAGGCCCCGGAGCAGGACACCGGCGACCTGAGCGCCCCGCTCAAGCGCCTGCGTCTGGCCCAGCGTGAGCTGGTACCACCGGTGACCCGTGTGGGCGGCGCCCTGCACCCCTGGGTGGCGTACGCAATCATGCCGCTGTTCGCCCTGGCCAACGCCGGTGTGGGCCTGTCGGGCATCGACCTGTCCGCCGAGGCGCCGCACTGGGTGATGATGGCGGTGGCCGTGGCGCTGGTGGCTGGCAAGCCGCTGGGGATCATCGGCGTCAGCTGGCTGATGGTGCGCCTGGGCTGGTGCAGCCTGCCAGCCCAGGTCAACTGGCGCGGCATCACCCTGATTGGCCTGCTGGCCGGCATCGGCTTCACCATGTCGATCTTCATTGCCAACCTGGCCTACAGCGACCCGGCCTCGCTGGGCGCGGCCAAGCTCGGCGTGCTGTCGGGCTCGGTGATCGCTGCCGTGCTGGGCCTGGCCTGGGGCGTCACGGGCCTGCGCAAAGGCGCCAGCAAGGCGCCTGTGCAAGCGGGTTGAAAGAGACCGGGGCCTGCGGGCCCCGGCATTTTCTTGTATACAAAAATTTCAAACTTTGCTTACATGCATGTCTGTGCGCCTACGACATCGGCAATCGTCGCTGCGTATTGCGCCAGGCACATGCCATGCAAGCTTCTAAGCAACACACCCCCAAGACCCTCCTGGTCAAGAACGCCGCACTGTTGGTCACCATGGACGGCGAACGCCGCGAGATCAAAGGCGGCGGCCTGTACATCGAAGACAATGTGATCAAGCAGGTCGGCCCCAGCGACACGCTGCCGCAGCACGCCGACGTGATCCTCGACATGGCCGGCAAGGTGGTCATCCCGGGCCTGGTCAACACTCACCACCACATGTACCAGAGCCTCACCCGCGTGGTGCCGGCGGCTCAGGACGGTGAGCTGTTCAACTGGCTGACCAACCTGTACCCGATCTGGGCGCGGCTGACCCCTGAAATGATCTCGGTTTCGACCCAGACGGCCATGGCCGAGTTGATCCTCTCTGGCTGCACCACCTCCAGTGACCACCTGTACATCTACCCCAACGGCTGCAAGCTCGACGACAGCATCCATGCTGCTGGCGAAATCGGCATGCGCTTCCACGCTGCCCGCGGCAGCATGAGCGTGGGCCGCAGCCAGGGTGGCCTGCCGCCTGATTCGGTGGTGGAGAAGGAAAGCGACATCCTCAAGGAGTCGCAGCGCCTGATCGAGGACTACCACGATGCCAGCCATGGCTCGATGCTGCGTGTGGTAGTGGCGCCCTGCTCGCCGTTTTCGGTCAGCCGTGACCTGATGCGCGAAGCTGCGGTGCTAGCGCGCAACTACGGCGTATCGCTGCACACTCACCTGGCCGAGAACGTCAACGACATCGCCTACAGCCGCGAGAAGTTCGGCATGACCCCGGCCGAATATGCCGAGGACCTCGGCTGGGTTGGCCACGACGTGTGGCACGCTCACTGCGTGCAGCTTGACCAGCACGGCATCGAGCTGTTCGCCCGCACCGGCACCGGCGTCGCCCACTGCCCGTGCTCGAACATGCGCCTGGCCTCGGGCATCGCGCCGATCCGCAAGATGCGTGACCACGGCGTACCGGTGGGCCTGGGCGTCGATGGCTCGGCCTCCAACGACGGTGCCAGCATGATCGGCGAAGTGCGCCAGGCACTGCTGCTGCAGCGCGTGGGCTTTGGCCCTGACGCGATGACCGCCCGCGAAGCCCTGGAAATCGCCACGCTGGGCGGCGCCAAGGTGCTCAACCGCAACGACATCGGTGCCCTGGCGCCGGGCATGATCGCCGACTTCGTCGCCTTCGACCTGGGCCATGTGGCCTATGCCGGCGCCCTGCACGACCCATTGGCGGCCCTGGTGTTCTGCACTCCGACCCACGTGGATACCAGCGTGATCAATGGCCGCGTGGTGGTGCAGGATGGCCGCCTCACCACCATCGACCTGCCCCGCGTGCTGGAACGCCACAACCAGTTGGCCTACCAGCTCGTCAGCGGCGACTGATTCCACCAGTAAGTACTCTGCTTTTGCTCTGCTTTTGCTTTGCTTTTGCTTTGCTTTTGCTTCTAAGCGCGCGGTAGTTCAGCAAACGCCAAATGCGACTTCAGGAGGCCGAGCGGAGGTCTTGCGGAGGGAGGTGACGGGCATGGATGCCCGTCAAGCGCTGCGGCCCAGGA
>NZ_VZII01000031.1 GCF_009391885.1 Pseudomonas sp. MN1F
TTTCCCCATGTGAGAGTAGGTCATCGTCAAGATTCATTTCGCAAAACCCCTATCTGCGCATGCAGGTAGGGGTTTTGTCTTTTCTGGCTTTTACTGGGGCCAGTATCGGCAGCCAGCCGTGATATCGTTCCCCATTCTTCTCCCAGGGACTTTCCCATGCCCAACACCACCTCACTCCAGCCTGGTTTCATGATCGTCCACGGCAACCGCCTGGACGACCTGCGCAGTCTGGTGGTGAGTTGGATGCGCCGCTATCCGCTGGCACCGCTGGAAAACGAAATCGCCCTGGTACAGAGCAACGGCATTGCCCAATGGCTCAAGCTGGCCCTTGCCGAGGACCCACAGGACGATGACATGGGTGGTTGCGGTATTGCTGCTGCCCTCGAAGTGCAACTGCCCGGTAGTTTCATGTGGCAGCTGTACCGCAAGGTGCTCGGGCGCGACGAGATCCCTGAAGTGTCGTTGCTCGACAAGGCACCGCTGACCTGGCGCCTGATGCGCCTGCTGCCAGCACTGATCGAGCGCCCACATTTCGAACCGCTGCGCCGCTTCCTCACTGATGATAATGACCTGCGCAAGCGCTATCAGCTGGCCGAGCGCCTGGCCGACCTGTTCGACCAATACCAGGTCTACCGCGCCGACTGGCTCAAGGACTGGGCAGCCGGCGAGCACATCCTCAATACCGCCCGTGGTGAGCGCAAGCCCCTCGCCCCAGGCAACCGCTGGCAGGCCGAGCTGTGGCGAGCATTGCTCGAGGATGTCGGTGAACAGGGCATGGCGCAAAGCCGGGCAGGGGTGCATCAGCGCTTCATCGAACGCATCAACAGCCTGGACACCGCACCTCACGGGCTCCCTTCGCGGGTCATCGTGTTCGGCATTTCTTCTTTGCCTGCCCAAGCATTAGAGGCACTTGCCGGTTTGTCCCGGTTCAGCCAGGTATTGCTCTGCGTTCACAACCCCTGCCGCCACCATTGGGCGGACATCGTTGCCGACAAGGACCTGCTGCGTCACCAGTACAAGCGCCAGCAGCGCAAGCAAGGCATGCCCATGCAGTTGGATGACGAATCGCTGCATCAGCATGCCCACCCGCTGCTGGCTGCCTGGGGCAAGCAAGGCCGCGATTACATCAACCTGCTGGACAGCTATGACGACCCTGGCAGCTACCAGGGCGTATTCAGCGACGGCCGTATCGACCTGTTCAGCGAAGGCCAGCCCACCACGCTGCTGAACCAGTTGCAGGACGATATTCTAGAATTGCGCCCGCTCGCTGAAACCCGTGAGTTGTGGCCCGAGGTCGACCTGGCCAAGGACCGCTCGGTGCGTTTCCACGTGGCGCACAGCCCGCAGCGCGAGGTGGAAATCCTCCACGATCAGTTACTGGCCCGCTTCAGTGCCGACCCTACGCTACGGCCACGTGACGTCATCGTCATGCTCCCGGCAATCGACACTTACGCGCCGCATATCCGTGCGGTGTTTGGGCAATTGCAGCGCAGCGACCCGCGCTACATCCCGTTCACCCTGACCGACCAAGGCCAGCGGGGCCGCGATCCTCTGCTGATTGCCCTGGAACACCTGCTCAAGCTCCCGGACAGCCGCTTCGCCGTCAGCGAAGTGCTCGACTTGCTCGACGTCCCGGCGGTCCGTGCGCGTTTCGGCATCCGCGAAAGCGACTTGCCCACCCTGCACCGCTGGATCGAAGGCGCGGGTATTCGCTGGGGTTTGAATGCCGACCAGCGTGCCACCCTCGGGTTGCCCCAGGGCCTGGAGCAGAACAGTTGGCGCTTTGGCCTGCGGCGCATGCTGCTGGGGTACGCAGTGGGCGTGGGTGAGGGATGCGACGGCATCGAGCCCTACGATGAAATCGGCGGCCTGGATGCCGCCTTGATTGGGCCCTTGGTAGCGCTGCTCGATGCCCTGGAGGTAGCCAACCAGGCCTTGTCCCAGCCCGCCACTGCCAGCGAGTGGGGCGAACGCCTCAACGCTTTGCTGCAAGTGTTCTTCCTCGCCGAGGAGGAGCACGACGAATATCTCTTGATGCAACTGCAAGAATTGCGCGATCGCTGGCTGGAAGTCTGCGAAACCGTAGGCCTGCAGGACCAACTGCCCCTCACGGTGATCCGCGAGGCCTGGCTGTCGGGCCTCGATGAGGGCAAGCTGTCCCAGCGTTTTCTCGCCGGCTCGGTGAACTTCTGCACCTTGATGCCAATGCGGGCAATTCCTTTCCGCGTCGTCTGCCTGCTGGGCATGAACGATGGCGACTACCCGCGTGCCCAGCCGCCGCTGGACTTCGACCTGATGGCCAGCGACTACCGTCCCGGTGATCGTTCACGTCGCGAGGACGACCGTTACCTGCTGCTCGAAGCGCTGCTGTCGGCACGTGACCAGCTCTATATCAGCTGGGTGGGTCGTAGCATTCGTGATAACAGTGAGCGACCGGCCTCGGTGCTGATCGGCCAGCTGCGCGATCACCTGGCTGCCGGTTGGCGCCTCAAGGGCGATGCTGACGGCGAGCAACTGCTCCAGGCATTGACCCAGGAGCACCCGCTGCAGCCTTTCAGTGCGCGCTATTTCCAGAAGGGCAGTGCGCTGTTCAGCTATGCCCACGAGTGGCAATTGCTGCACCAGCAGACCACTGACGACGAGCAGCCAGACCTTGGCCTGCCACCTTACGTCAGCGATGAAGCGCTGACGCTGAACCAGTTGCAGGACTTCTTGCGTCACCCAGTACGGCATTTCTTCAGCCAGCGCCTGAAAGTGTTCTTCGAAGCTCTGGAAGCGCCCACGCCAGACGAAGAGCCATTCGTCCTCGACGCATTGCAACGCTACAGCGCCAGCGAAAGCCTGCTGGGCGCCGCCCTGAGCGACCCGGACAACGCCGAACGCGCACTGCAGGCCCAGGCCCGCCGCCTGCAAGCCTGCGGCATGCTGCCCCTGGCGGGGTTTGGTGAACTGCTGCAGGCCGAACTGATCCAGCCTTTGCCCGATCTGCTGCAACGTCATCGCCAACTGTTGCAGCGTTGGCCAACGGTGGTCGACGGCGCGCTGCCGATCCATTTCAAACATGCAAACCATCGTCTTGAGGGCTGGCTGGGCCGGGTCTATCAGGCCGACGATCAAAGCCTGTTGAGCATCACCACGGTGCCCAACACCATCAGCGCCGGGCGCAACAACCTCAAGTGGCACCGCCTGATTGCCAGCTGGGTGATGCACCTTGCCGCCTGCGCCGCGGGTTATCCGCTGCACAGCGCACTGCTGGCCAGTGACATCACACTGCTGCTCGCCCCCTTGCCGCAGGCTCAGGCTGCCGAACAACTGGGGCACCTGCTGGTAGCGCGCCAGGCGGCGATGAATGCACCGCTGCCTGTTGCTGCCAAGACCGCCTTTGCCTGGCTGGCTCAGGACGATCCGGACAAGGCCCAGGCCGCCGCTGCCCGTGCCTATGAGGGGGACGGGCGCACCAGTTTCGGCGAGCGTAGCGAAAGCGTTGCGCTGGCCCGGCAGTTCCGCGATTTCGCCGCGCTCAGCGCCGACGAAACCTTCGAAGGCTGGTGTGAAGCCTTGTACCGCCCCCTGTTCAGCGCCGCCTGGCAAGCCCAGGGCAATCCGGAGAGTGAAGCATGACCCAGGCCCGTCCCCTGGCATTGAGTTTTCCCCTGCATGGCAGCCAGCTGATCGAAGCCAGTGCCGGCACGGGCAAGACGTTCACCATTTCTGCGCTGTACCTGCGCCTGATCCTTGGCCACGGCGGTGAGCAAGGCTTTGGCCGCGAACTGCTGCCGCCGCAGATTCTCGTGGTGACCTTCACCGACGCCGCCACCAAGGAGCTGCGCGAGCGTATCCGCGCCCGCCTGGCCGAGGCTGCGCGCTTCTTCCGCGGCGAGCTGGAAGGTGGCGACCCGCTGTTGCACCAGCTGCGCGACGACTATGCCGAAGAATACTGGCCACGCTGCGCCAATCGCCTGGAAGTCGCTGTGCAGTGGATGGATGAAGCAGCGGTATCGACCATCCATGGCTGGTGCCAGCGCATGCTCCGCGAGCATGCCTTCGACAGCGGCAGCCTGTTTACCCAGAGCCTGGAAACCGACCACAGCGACTTGCTCGGCCAGGTCATGCGCGATTACTGGCGGCGCTTTTGCTATGGCATGCACGGCGAAGCGCTGAACTGGGTGCGCAGCCATTGGGTCAGCCCCGATGCCCTGCTGCCGCGCATCCGCCCGCTGTTCGGCCGTGTGCGTGCACAGCAGGACGAAGCCGAACCGCAAGCGCTGATCGATGGCGCGCTGCAACAGCGGGTCGAGCAGTTGCGCCAACTCAAGGCGCCTTGGGCGCAATGGGCGCATGAGCTGCAGCAGATCTGCCGCGACGCCGTGGCCGCGAAACAGGCCGATGGCCGCAAACTGCAGGCGCGCTTCTTCGAGCCCTGGTTCGAGAAACTGCGCACCTGGGCCGGTGATGAACAAGAGGTGGAGCTCGACCTGGGTACCGGCTTTACCCGCCTGACCCCGGCCGGGATGGCCGAAGCCTGGAAAGCCGGTGATCCGCCCGACCATCCGGGGCTGCAGGCCATGCAGAACCTGCCGCAACAGCTGCAAGCCCTGGTCAGCCCGGAAGCGCGTTTGCTCGAACACGCAGCGGCCTGGGTTGCGGCGCGCTTCGAAGTGGAAAAACGCCGCCGTGCCGAAATGGGCTTTGACGATATGCTGCTACGCCTGCAGCAGGCGTTGGGCACGGAGTCGGGCGAACGCCTGGCGGCGCTGATCCGCGAGCAGTTCCCGGTGGCGTTGATCGACGAGTTCCAGGACACCGACCCGGTCCAGTACGGCATCTTCGAAAGCATCTATCGCATCAGCGAGAACAACCCGGAAACTGGCCTGTTCATGATCGGCGACCCCAAGCAGGCGATCTACGCCTTCCGTGGCGCCGATATCTACACCTATCTGTCGGCCCGGCGCGCCACCGCCGGCCGGCTGCATAGCCTGGATACCAACTACCGTTCCAGCCAGGCGATGGTCGCGGCGGTCAACCAGGTGTTCCTGCAGGCCGAAGCCCGCGAGTTGGGCAAGGGCGCCTTCCTGTTCCGCGAAGCCGACGACAACCCGTTGCCGTTCGTCGAGGTTCGCGCCAAGGGCCGCAGCGAACGCCTGCTGATCGACGGCGAGGCGTGTGCGGCACTGCAATGCTGGCAGCTGGAGAGCGAAGAGCCGGTTTCCAGCACGCTCTACCGTCAGCAGCTCGCCGCCAGCTGCGCGAGCCATATCGTTAGCGTATTGAATGGCGGCCAGCGCGGGGTAACCGGCTTCAGCGATGACCAGGGCGGGCTGCGCCCGTGCCAGCCTTCGGACATCGCCATCCTGGTGCGTGATGGCCATGAAGCGCAACTGGTGCGCAGCGAACTTGCCGCCCGCGATGTGCGCAGCGTGTACCTTTCCGACAAGGATTCGGTATTCGCCGCCCAGGAGGCCCATGACTTGCTGGCCTGGCTCAAGGCCTGTGCCGAGCCGGACTCCGAACGCCTGCTCAAGGCCGCACTGGCCAGCCTGACCCTGGAGCTGTCGCTGGCTGAACTTGATCAGCTGAACCAGGACGAGCGGGTATGGGAAGGCTGGGTCATGCGTTTCCGTCGCTACCGTGAGATCTGGCAGCGCCAGGGAGTGCTGCCCATGCTGCGGCACCTGCTGCACGACTTCGAACTGCCGCGCATGCTGATCGGCCGCACGGATGGCGAACGGGTGCTGACCAACCTGCTGCACCTGGCCGAATTGCTGCAGCAGGCGGCCGGCGAGCTCGACGGTGAACAGGCGCTGATCCGTCACCTGGCCGAGCACCTGGCCAACTCCGGCCAAGCTGGCGAAGAACAGATCCTGCGCCTGGAGAGCGACGAGCAATTGGTCAAGGTGGTGACCATCCACAAGTCCAAGGGCCTGGAATACCCGCTGGTCTACCTGCCGTTCATCTGTACCAGCAAGCCGGTGGACGGCAGCCGCCTGCCGCTGTCCTGGCACGACAGCCTGGGTAATGCACAGTTGACGCTGACGCCCGATGCAGCGCAGATCGCCCTGGCCGACGAAGAACGCCTGGCCGAAGACCTGCGCCTGCTCTATGTAGCCCTGACACGTGCCCAGCACGCCTGCTGGCTGGGGGTCGCCGACCTCAAACGCGGTAACCAGAAGAGCTCGCAGCTGCACCGCTCGGCGCTCGGTTACCTGCTCGGTGGCGGCCAGGCACTGCCTGGCTCGGAGCAACTCAAGACGTGGCTGCAGCACTTGCTGGCAGGCTGCGAGACTATTGCCTGCCCGGCACTGCCGGAGGCTGGCGATGAGCGCTACCGTGGGTCCCAGGCCGAGCACGAGCTGTTACCCGCGCGCAAGCCACGGCGGGCTGCCGCCGAGCATTGGTGGATCGCGTCCTACAGTGCCTTGCGCGTTGGCGAACAGACCCTCGGCGCCGACAGCTCGCAGGCCCAGCAACTGCTCGATGACGAAGTTGCCGATACCCAGCTGATTCGCGAAGTGCCTGCCGAGGGTGGCGACATCCATCGCTTCCCTCGCGGCCCCAACCCGGGCACCTTCCTCCATGGGCTGCTGGAGTGGGCCGGCCGTGAAGGCTTTGCTGAAGTCGCCGGTAACCCCAAGCTCATCGAGCGTACGGTTGGCCAGCGTTGCAACCGCCGCGACTGGGCCGGCTGGATCCCGACACTCAGCCAATGGCTGCAGCGCCTGCTCAACGAGCCCATGCCGGCCGGCCCTTCGCAGCTGAAGCTGGCGCAATTGCAGCATTACCAGATCGAGATGGAGTTCTGGTTCGCCAGCCACAACGTCGACGCCGAGCAGCTCGACCGCCTGGTAGCCCGGCATACCCACCCCGGCGCAGCTCGCCCGGCTGCGCAGCCGACGGTGCTCAACGGCATGTTCAAAGGCTTCATCGACCTGGCCTACGAGCTCGACGGGCGCTACTACGTGGCGGACTACAAGTCCAACTGGCTCGGCCCGGACATCCAGGCCTACGACACCCAGGCGATGGAAAAAGCCATCCTCGAACATCGCTATGACCTGCAGTACGTGCTTTACCTGCTGGCCCTGCATCGCCAGCTGCGGGCACGGCTACCTGATTACGATTACGACCGCCATGTCGGCGGTGCCCTGTTCATCTTCCTGCGCGGCGCCAGCAGCAGTGGCCACGGTGTATATTTCGCCAAACCGCCACGCGAGCTGATCGAGGCCCTCGACGCGCTGTTCCGTGGCGTGCACGCGCCCGAACAACAGGACCTGTTTGCCGGAGCCGCGCCATGAGCCGAACCCTCGACGATCTCTTGCCTACGCCACTGCACGCTGAGCACCTGCTGGCCCTGGCCCCCCAGCACAACAGTGCGGACCTGTTGCAGTTGCTCGATCGCTGGGTAGAGCGGGGCTGGCTGCGTGCGCTCGACCGGGCGTTCGTCAGCTTTCTTGAAGAGCGTGCCCCGGGCAGCGACCCGTTGCTCTTGCTGGCGGCAGCACTGGCCAGCCACCAACTAGGCCACGGGCATGTCTGCCTCGACCTGCAACAGACCCTCGCCGAGCCGGATTTCGCCCTGTCGCTACCGCCGGAAGGCGATGCCCTGACCGGCCCGTTGCTGTTGCCCTCGCAACTGCTGGCCAACCTCGGCCTGCCCACCTGGCTGCAACGCATTGCCGCCAGCCAGCTGGTGGCGGCTGGCGATACGCCGGGCCAGCATGCGCGCCCGCTGGTGCTCAGCGGTCAACGCCTGTACCTGCGCCGCTACTGGAGCTATGAGCGGCAGATCGACCAGACCCTGCGCCAACGCCTGAGCCAGGACGAAGCGGCCCCGGCCGACCTGCCTGCGCGCCTGGCGCAGTTGTTCGACGAAGGCGCCCTGGCTGGCCAGGTGGACTGGCAGAAGCTCGCCTGCGCGCTGGCTACCCGTGCAGGCTTCAGCATCATCACCGGCGGCCCCGGCACCGGCAAGACCACCACGGTGGTGCGCTTGCTGGCACTGCTGCAGGCGCCTGCGGTGGAGCAGGGCAGGCCGTTGCGCATTCGCCTTGCCGCGCCGACCGGCAAGGCCGCCGCACGCTTGACCGAGTCCATCGGCCAGCAGGTTGAAAGGTTGCAGGTCAGCGCCGAGGTGCGCGGGCAGATCCCCACCGACGTCAGCACCGTGCACCGCCTGCTCGGCAGCCGCCCAGGCTCGCGGCACTTCCGTCACCATGCCGGCAACCCGCTGCCGCTGGATGTGCTGGTGGTCGACGAAGCGTCGATGATCGACCTGGAGATGATGGCCAACCTGCTGGAGGCATTGCCGCCCAAAGCACGGTTGATTCTGCTGGGGGACAAGGACCAGCTGGCCTCGGTCGAGGCGGGCGCCGTGCTCGGCGACCTGTGCCGGGATGCCGAAGAGGGCTGTTATTCGCCCGCGACCCAGGCCTGGCTGGAGCAGATTGGTGGTCAATCGCTGGCCGCCAGTGGCCTGAAAGCCGGCGATGCGCAACGCAATCCTTTAGCCCAGCAGGTGGTGATGCTGCGCTTCTCGCGACGTTTTGGTGAAGGCAGTGGTATCGGCCAGCTGGCGCGCCTGGTCAACCGCCAGGAGGCCCTGGCGGCACGCGACCTGCTGAGCATGCCGCCAGCAGACGTGTTCGGCCTGGCGCTGCGCGGCGAGCAGGATCGGGCCTTCGACCGCCTGATTCTCGACGGCCTCAACCGCGGTATCGAAGGGCCTCAGGGCTATCGCAGCTACCTGCGCGCCATTGGCCGCTATCGCCCGGCACCGGGCAGCGCATTCGATGATCCGCGCTGGGAGCAGTGGGCCGCCAAGGTGCTGCACAGTTTCGAAGACTTCCAGCTGCTGTGCGCCGTGCGCAAGGGCGCCTGGGGTGTCGAAGGCCTCAACGAGCGGGTGGCGCGGGTGCTGCACAACGCCGGGCTGATCGACAGCCAGCAGCCCTGGTATGAAGGCCGCCCGGTGCTGGTGACGCGCAACGACTATGGCTTGGGCTTGATGAACGGTGACATCGGCATCGCCCTGCGCCTGCCGGATGAGCACGGTGAAGCGCTGCTGCGAGTGGCTTTCCCGCGCAACGACGGCAGTGGTGGGGTGCGCTTCGTCCTGCCCAGCCGTCTCAACGAGGTGGAAACCGTTTACGCCATGACCGTGCACAAGTCCCAGGGCTCGGAGTTCAGCCACACCGCGCTGGTACTGCCGGATGCGCTCAACCCGGTGCTGACCAAGGAGCTGGTGTATACCGGTATCACCCGGGCCAAGCATTGCTTCAGTTTGATCGAACCGCGCCAGGGCATTTTCGAGGAAGCGGTGCTGCGCAAGGTACGGCGTATTTCCGGCCTCATGCTCGAACAGGTCTGACGCTCCTACGGATAGCTAGCGTTGTGCTATCGTTGCGCCGACTTCAGACAGGATTTTTGAGAGAATTCTCACATGACAGGCGCCAGGGAGTGGTTGACAGGCTGTGCGCTTTCGCTGCTGCTAGTTGCCCTGTCGCTTTCGGCCGGTCCCGTCCAGGCGGACGGTTCGGCCACCTCCGCTCAGGCCCAGCAACGTGCCAGGGCGGTAACCCAGGTGGTCCTGGGTATCCTCAGCTATGCGCGCTGGCCGACCGAGCCAGTGCCCCTGCGCCTGTGCCTGGTCGGCCCCACCGAATATGCCGACGACCTGATCAAAGGCAACGTGCAGAATTCTGGCCAACCCTTGCAGGTACGCCGCCTGCTGGCCGACGACCGGCAGGTCGCCCAGGCCTGTGACGCCGTGTACATCGGCAAGCTTGACGATGCCCAGCGCGACCGCCTGTTCCAGGCCGTCAGTGGCCACCCGGTACTGAGCATCAGCGAAGCCGACGACCCGTGCACGGTGGGTAGCCTGTTCTGCCTGCGCGTCGGCGATCAGCAGGTCGCTTTCGAGGTCAACCTCGACTCCGTGGCACGTTCCGGTGTGCGCATCCATCCCAGCGTGTTGCAGCTGTCACGGCGTCGCGGAGCTGTGCCATGAAGCGCTCGGCCAGGAAGGCTGGCGTGCGTCCAACCTTGCGCTCGGTACTCGGCCGTGGCCACCTCAGCGTGGCCCTCATGGCGGTGGGCCTTGCTGGTATCTCGCTGACCCTGCTCGGCGTGCTGGCCCTGCGAGCCTACGCCAACCACAACCTGCACCTGATTGCCCGCTCGATCAACTACACCGTCGAAGCCGCCGTGGTGTTCGACGACAGCGCAGCGGCTAACGAGGCGCTGGAACTGATTGCCAAAACCGAAGAAGTGGCGGACGCCAAGGTATTCAACAACGATGGGGAGCAGCTGGCGCACTGGCAGCGCCGCGAAGAAGGCGTGCTCGGGCACCTTGAGGCGCAAGTGGCGACGGCCTTGCTGGATGAGCCGATCAACCTGCCGATCCTGCACCAGCAACAGAAAGTCGGGCATATCGAACTGGTCGGCCAGGGTCGCAGCCTGCTGCTGTTCCTGCTCAGCGGCCTGGGCGGCATCCTGTTTTGTACGATCCTCAGTGCCTTCGTTGCCTTGTACCTGTCGCGGCGCCTGCTCGGCGACATCGTCCGCCCCCTGCGCGCCCTGGCCAGCGTCGCCCACGCTGCCCGTCGCGAGCGCAGCTTCGACCGCCGTGTGCCAGAAGCGCCCATTGCCGAGCTCAACGAGCTGGGCAACGACTTCAATGCCTTGCTTGATGAACTGGAGGTCTGGCACAGCCACCTGCAGAACGAGAACGCCACCCTGGCCCACCAGGCCAGCCACGACAGCCTGACCGGCCTGCCCAACCGCGCGTTCTTCGAGGGCCGCCTCAGCCGCAGCCTGCGCAACGCCGCACGGCAGCAAGACCACCTGGCGTTGCTGTTCCTCGACAGTGACCACTTCAAGCAGATCAACGACAGCCGCGGCCATGCCGTGGGCGACGAAGTGCTGATCAACGTCGCCGACCGCGTGCGTGCGCAACTGCGCGAGCACGACCTGGTGGCCCGCCTGGGCGGTGACGAGTTCGCCGTGCTGCTGACCCCACTTCATTCGCGCGAAGACGCCGAACGCATCGCCGAGAAGATCATCGCCAGCATGCAACTGCCGATGCTGCTCGATGGCGGCGAAAGCCTCACCACGTCGCTCAGTGTCGGCATCGCGTATTACCCGGATGATGGCAGTGACCCTGCCAGCCTCCTCAATGCCGCAGATGCGGCGATGTACCAGGCCAAGCGCAAGCGCCGTGGCCAGTGGCAAGCGGCGCAGACGGAACGGTCCGCCGCCGATTTCCGGAACAGGAGTTGAACCGTGATACAGCGTTTGCGTTTTTCTTTCGCCGTGATGTTGCTGGCCTTGCTGGTATTGGCAGGGTGCCAGAGCACGCCCCCCAAAGGGCTGACCGCCGAGCAGATTGCCGTGCTCAAGCGTGAAGGTTTTGCCCCCACCGACGAGGGCTGGGCGTTCGACCTGTCGGGCAAGGTGCTGTTCGGTAGCGACCTGGACAGCCTCAACGGCGCGAGCCAGGCGATCGTCGAGCGGATCGGCAAGGCCTTGCTGGGCGTGGGCATTGAGCGTGTGCGGGTCGATGGCCATGCCGATGCCTCGGGCAAGGCGGCGTACAACCAGCAGCTGTCCGAGCGGCGTGCGCAGAGTGTGGCCAAGGCGTTGATTGACGTTGGCATGCTGGCGCAGAACATTCATACCCGCGGGCTGGGTAGCACGCAGCCGGTGGCGGACAACCGCACCAGTGCCGGGCGGACCGAGAACCGACGGGTGTCGATTGTGGTGGCGTCTTATTGACATAGCTGCAAAGAATGCAGCGCGGTGTAGCTGACAGGTGCCTGCCTTGAGGCTTTCGGCGCCTATGAGACCGAGCGCCGCCCGCGCGGCGCTCGGTCTCATAGGCGCTGAAATGCTCTGGCGAACCCCCAGAGGCCCCCATCAATCCTGAGCGAAGCGCATTTCTCGGGTCTCACCCATCAACAACGGCGCATTCGCCTCGGTCACCCCGCGAATGTAGTCCCACAACAAGGTAATCCGCTTCAACTTCCTCAAATCCTCCCGGCAATACATCCAGAACTGCCGCGTCACCTCGATCTCCTCCGGCAACACCGTCACCAGCCGCGCATCCTGCGCCGCCAGGAAGCACGGCAATATCGCCAACCCACGTCCCTGCAACGCCGCCGTGTACTGGGCAATCACACTGGTACTGCGCAAATGTGCATTGGCATTGGGAATCAGGTTGGCCAGGTACAGCAACTCCGAACTGAACGCCAGGTCGTCCACATAGCTGATGAACGGGTGGCTAACCAGGTCGCTGACCTGGCGGATCGGCGCATGGCTGTCGAGGTAGTCCTGGGTCGCATACAGCCGTAGCCGGTAGTCGCACAGCTTGCAGCACACATAAGGCCCATGCTCCGGTCGCTCCAGCGCGATGACGATGTCCGCTTCGCGCTTGGACAGGCTGATGAAGTGCGGCAGCGGCAGGATATCCACCGAGATCGCCGGGTAGGCATCGACGAAATGGCTCAGCTGCGGGGTGATGAAAAAGCTACCGAAGCCCTCGGTGCACCCCATGCGCACATGCCCCGACAGCGCCACGCCCGAGCCGGAAACCTGCTCGCAGGCCATGTGCAAGGTGCTCTCGATCGACTCCGCGTAGCCCAGCAGGCGTTGCCCCTCGGCGGTCAGGACGAAGCCGTTGGTGCGTGACTTCTCGAACAGCAGCGTACCCAACGCCCCCTCCAGCGAGCTGATGCGCCGCGACACCGTGGTGTAGTCGACGGCCAGGCGTTTGGCCGCGCTGCTGGCTTTGCGCGTGCGCGCGACTTCAAGGAAGAACTTCAGGTCGTCCCAGTTCAGCGAACTGAGGGAGGTCAGATCTTTTTGCATGTTGATCCGGTTTTTTTGTGCGTTCTTGTTGGATGTTTGCACATCTATACTCGAAAAAAGCCCCAAGGCGCCACCTCGCGTTTGCCCGGCGCTGGCGATCTCGTCCTGACAATAATTCCAAGGAGAACGCAGATGAACGCACCACAATCCCCTGACAAGACCAAGGTCGAGCAGGTCAAGCTGCTGATCGACGGCCAGTGGGTCGAGTCGAAAACCAGCGAATGGCGCGATATCGTCAACCCGGCCACCCAAGAGGTGCTGGCGCGGGTACCGTTCGCCACTGTCGAAGAAGTGGATGCCGCCGTGGCTGCGGGCCAGCGCGCCTTCAAGACCTGGCGTGACACCCCGATCGGCGCACGCATGCGCATCATGCTCAAGCTGCAGGCGCTGATCCGCGAACACACCAAGCGCATCGCCCAGGTGCTCAGTGCCGAACAGGGCAAGACCCTCGCCGACGCCGAAGGCGACATTTTCCGCGGCCTGGAAGTGGTCGAGCACGCGGCCTCCATCGGCACCCTGCAGATGGGCGAGTTCGCCGAGAACGTCGCCAGTGGCGTGGACACCTACACCCTGCGCCAGCCGATCGGCGTCTGCGCCGGCATCACTCCGTTCAACTTCCCGGGGATGATCCCGCTGTGGATGTTCCCGATGGCCATCGTCTGCGGCAACACCTTCGTCCTCAAGCCTTCCGAGCAGGACCCGCTGTCGACCATGCTGCTGGTCGAGCTGGCGCTGGAAGCTGGTGTACCGGCGGGCGTGCTCAACGTGGTGCACGGCGGCAAGCAAGTGGTGGATGCGATCTGCACCCACCAGGACATCAAGGCGATTTCCTTCGTCGGCTCGACCGAAGTCGGTACCCATGTGTACAACCTGGCCAGCCAGCACGGCAAGCGTGTGCAGTCGATGATGGGCGCGAAGAACCACGCCGTGGTGCTGCCAGACGCCAACCGCACGCAAACCGTCAATGCCTTGGTCGGTGCTGCCTTCGGCGCGGCAGGCCAGCGCTGCATGGCCACCTCGGTGGCGGTGCTGGTAGGCAAGGCGCGTGAGTGGCTGCCGGACATCAAGGACGCGGCCAGCAAACTCAAGGTCAACGCCGGTTGCGAGCCGGGCACCGATGTCGGCCCGGTGGTTTCCAAGCGCGCCAAGGAGCGTGTGCTGGGCCTGATCGAAAGCGGTATCAAGGAAGGCGCCAAGCTTGAACTCGATGGCCGTGGCGTGACGGTGCCAGGCTACGAGCAAGGCAACTTCGTCGGCCCGACCCTGTTCTCCGGGGTGAAGACCGACATGCAGGTGTACACCCAGGAAATCTTCGGCCCGGTGCTGGTGACCCTGGAAGTCGACACCCTCGACGAAGCCATCGCCCTGGTCAACGCCAACCCGTTCGGCAACGGCACTGGCCTGTTCACCCAGAGCGGCGCGGCGGCGCGCAAGTTCCAGAGCGAGATCGACATCGGCCAGGTCGGTATCAACATCCCGATTCCGGTACCGGTACCGTACTTCAGCTTCACCGGCTCGCGCGGCTCCAAGCTCGGCGACCTGGGCCCATACGGCAAGCAAGTGGTGCAGTTCTACACTCAGACCAAGACCGTCACCGCCCGCTGGTTCGATGACGACAGCGTCAATGACGGTGTGAACACCACCATCAGCCTGCGCTAAGGAGCACGCCATGCGTATCGCATTCATCGGCCTGGGCAACATGGGCGCGCCCATGGCCCGCAACCTGATCAAGGCCGGGCACCAGCTGAACCTGTTTGACCTGAACAAGACCGTGCTGGCCGAGCTCGCCGAACTCGGCGGCCAGGTCAGCGCCTCGCCGAAGGACGCGGCGGCCAGCAGCGAGCTGGTGATCACCATGCTGCCGGCGGCGGCCCATGTGCGCGCTGTGTACCTCAACGAAGACGACGGTGTGCTGGCCGGTATTCGCCCAGGCACGCCGACCCTGGATTGCAGCACCATCGACCCACAGACCGCGCGTGAGGTGTCCAAGGCGGCCGCCGCCAAAGGTGTGGACATGGGCGATGCGCCGGTGTCCGGAGGTACCGGCGGCGCCGCGGCGGGCACACTGACCTTCATGGTCGGCGCCAGCAATGAGCTGTTCGCCACCTTCAAGCCGGTGCTGGAGCAGATGGGCCGCAACATCGTGCACTGCGGTGAAGTGGGTACCGGGCAGATCGCCAAGATCTGCAACAACCTGCTGCTGGGCATCTCGATGATTGGCGTGTCCGAGGCCATGGCCCTGGGCAATGCGCTGGGCATCGACACCAAGGTGCTGGCGGGGATCATCAACAGCTCGACCGGGCGTTGCTGGAGTTCCGATACCTACAACCCGTGGCCGGGCATCATCGAGACTGCGCCCGCATCGCGGGGGTATACCGGTGGGTTTGGCGCCGAGCTGATGCTCAAGGACCTGGGGCTGGCCACCGAGGCAGCGCGCCAGGCGCACCAGCCGGTGATTTTGGGCGCCGTGGCCCAGCAGTTGTATCAGGCCATGAGCCTGCGCGGTGAAGGCGGCAAGGACTTCTCGGCGATCGTCGAGGGCTACCGCAAGAAGGATTGACGAGCGAGGCTTCATCGCGGGCCGGGCGGCCTTCCCTCTGTAACTGCGCACCAGAGGGAAGGGCACCCGCCCCGCGATGTTTTTTGAGTATTATTTAGGTAAGGGGGGTAAGTAATGCATGAAAACTCCCAAACCAAAAAATGCGATAGTCAATATCAAAAGCGAGGAGCCCAAGAAGATTAGAAGGGTCTTGATTTTTGAAGGGAGATTATTTATTTCCTTGACGTCAATGAGGTTTTTTCGTGCATAGAATTTAGGAATGAGCAGGATGAATGATATATTCGTTAGTCGAAAGAATCTTCCCATCAAGCCAGCATGTAGCCAGAGTTTTTTTTCGCCGGTTATTGCGTTGCAATTTAATAAAAATCCTTCAATGTAATCAATTTTGCGATGGGCGATATATATTGTTAATGCTAGGTTCAAGAAAAGTAAAGTTGTGACTGTCATGCTGTAGACTAAAAAAATCCAGTGCATGATCGTCATTTTGCTACTGCCTCGTATAGAAGTTCTCCAGCCCAGGCGCCTGCTTCATTCCCAAATTTTCCGCCTGCCATTCCCCCCACTGTACCGCCGAATATCCCACAAGCGAGTGCTCCGGTTCCACCTGTCGCTACGCCAAACACCACGCTGCAAGCAGCACCAAGAAGAAGCTTGCCACTGGCTGCCCCAGCAGTAGTACCCAACAAGCCCACGGTTAAAGAGCTAATCTCGACATAATGCGCCTTTTTGCATTCCTCCTCGCGTCCGAGCGTACAGGCTTTATGTATCTCCAGTCCGGTAGCAGCGACATCTAACGCAATCCCGACATACGTTCCTTTCTTTATCAAGTTAGCAGCTGTCGCCACGCCTGATACTTTGTTGGCATATCCTGCAATCTCGCCTGTATGTAAATAACTCTTTGTGGATATCCCTAGCGTCCTTTTGATCGAGCTTTTGTTCCTTAGGCCGGAACCGTAAGCAGCCAGCTTATTCAACTGCTGATCCAACTTCATGAACAAGGCCGAACGCTTTGCATAGAACTGATCGCGAGCCGCCATCGTTCCTGACCCGAGATGCCGTTGATGCAACTTCTCGATTTCCATCAAGGTGGCTTCGATAGCTTTCAGGTGCTTGCTCCACCCTTCACTGACTACTCCGGCGCCCACAGAAGCATGCGCAATGAGGCTCTTCAATGTCTCGAAATTGTCCAGGAAAAAGTTATCCACACCCTGGCCGTTGCGCATCAACCCCAGGTGCGCAATTGTCGCCTGCCTCATCATCCAGGCTTCCTGACTGGTGCAGGAGGCCGTGGTAGGGTCGCCGATGATGATAAGTTCACCGCTACGGACCACCGTATTGGCAATGTGTGAATTCAGGACATCAAACTTTTCCAGGGAATGACCGGTCAGCGCCAGGTCGGATTTCAGCCTGTGATAGTTTTGCAGCTTGAGGTTGAGGTACGCGCGAGCTTCAGACATGGCAGCACCCTCACGCGTATTTTCTGTTGCCGATTCGGTCCCAGCCCCCGGCGATATTGCCGCCGCCACTGCCATCGTGGCGGCGTTGCTGGGTGTAAGTGGTCTTGATACGCCCGTAATTGATCTGCACCACTTCCAATGGCACTCCAGTGTCCACGGCCTGCGAATACTCGGCGATGATCACTTCTTCGAGGATGATTTCGAAGTACCTGAGCTTGTCACCACCAGCACGGCAGAGGGCAAGCTTCACCTCTTTCAGATGCTGGCCCGTGCAACTGGCTTCCATCAGTTTGCAACTGGCACTGTCGAGGTATTTGGTGAAAGTGAAGTTGGTAACGGAAGTCCTGCCCGATGTTGCGCCACCTGCAGAACTGGCAGTGGCAGAGGTACTTTGGCTGACGCCAAAGTCGTAGCCCAGCACTTCAATCCATTTGCTGTATTTTTCGTCCAGTGCTTCGCCTGGAATACTGTCGATCTGAATGTAGGCGTCGAAGGCCATGATTACTCTCCTTGACATTGTTTTGGATGGGCAATGCTGCCCGGCGATTCGGGCGACCTGTGCAGGCTAGGTCTGGGAGAGAGCGAGGGCAATACGCTATGGGGCGGTGTGGCGCAATTCAGAAAAGGACTACAAGCAGGGGGATTCAAGCTGAGGGTAAATGTCAGAAGATGTTGCTGAAGTTCAATGGGTTTATGGCTGTTTTGCTATTTCTGCTCCCGATGTTCAACAGAGTGATGGCCCTGTAGGAAGTTTCGCGCTTTCCACAGGGCCTACATCGAGTTGGCAAAAAAAATCAGGCGAAGACGAAGTACTTGCGCACAGTCTCGACCACTTCCCAGGTGCCTTTCATCCCTGGCTCGATCACGAACACATCACCCGCTTTCAGGTGCTTCGGCTCTTCGCCTTCCGGGGTGATGATGCAGTAGCCATCGAGGAAGTGGCAGAACTCCCACTTCTCGTAGTTGACCTCGAACTTGCCCGGGGTGCAGATCCAGGTGCCCATGATCTTGCTGCCGTCGGCCGACAGGTAGGCGTTGAGGTTGACGGTGTGCGGATCGCCGCCGATGCGCTTCCACTTGGTGGCGTCCACGACCGGCGTCGGGCAGGTTTCGCGCAGGACGGTGATGAAATCGGACATGGCACAACTCCTGGTGACTGGCTGAATGACCCGTCACCATAGGGCCATTGGCCGAGCCGCAGTTGCCTGGGCTCGACGTCCAGCTGCCTGCCCGCGCTATGCCAGGGCATTGACCTCGACGGTGATGTGGGCCAGCTCCTCGTGCACGCTCAACGCCTGGCGCACGCTGTCGGCGCTCAGTGCGGCCTGGGTGGCCAGGCTGAGGATGCAGGCGTACTGGTCCTTGCCCACGCGCCACACGTGCAGGTCGGTGATGGTGGCGGGCACCGGCAGTTCGGCGACCACTTCGCGAATTTCCTCGACCACCGGCGCATCCATCTCGGCATCCAGCAAAACGCGGCCGGTATCGCGCAGCAGGCCGCGAGCCCAGAGCGCCACCAGCACCGCACCGACCAGGCCCATCACCGGGTCGAGCCAGCTGGCGCCCCAGAACTTGCCGGCCAGCAGGGCGACGATCGCCAGCACCGACGTGGCGGCGTCGGCGATCACGTGCAGGTAGGCCGAGCGCAGGTTCAGGTCGTGGTGATGATGGCCGTGGTGGTGGTGATGGTCATGGCCATGGCCATGGCCATGGCCATGGTCATGGTGGTGATGATCGTGGTCGTCGCGCAGCAGCCAGGCGCAGATCAGGTTCACGGCCAGGCCGATCACCGCGATGAAGATCGCCTCGTCATAGTGGATCGGCCCTGGCGTCAGCAGGCGCTCGGCCGACTGGAAGGCCATCAGCCCGGCCACACCGAGCAGCAGCAGGGCGCTGGAGTAGCCGCCGAGGATCTCGATCTTCCAGGTGCCAAAAGCGAAGCGTTGGTCCTTGGCATAACGACGCGCGGCAGCGTAGGCCAGCAGCGACAACCCCAGGGCCAGGGCGTGCGAGCTCATGTGCCAGCCGTCGGCGAGCAGGGCCATGGAGTTGAAGAACCAGCCCCCGGCGATTTCCGCCACCATCATGATCGCCGTCAGCCACACGGCCAGGCGTGTCTTGCGCTCGGCGCCGAGGTTGCTGGTGTGGAACTGGTGGCTGTGCTGCCAGCGGCCTGAGGTTTGTGTCGCCATGGTTTATCATGCTCCCGGAAAGTCGAGAAATATACTATACCCCAGTATACCTATCATCTTGTGAGTGAGAAATGGCACATACGATCAAGAGCAAGAAGCAGCTGCTGACCCGCGTGCGCAAGATCAAAGGCCAGGCCGCTGCCCTGGAGACCGCACTGGAGCAGGACAAGGACTGCCTGGCGATCCTCCAGCAGATCGCTGCCGTGCGCGGCGCGGTGAACGGGCTGATGACCGAAGTCATGGAAGGGCACATCCGCGAACACCTGGTGGCGGAAGGGCTGAGCGCCGAGGAACGGCAGGAAGAGGCGGACAAGGTGGCGGCGTTGTTGCGGTCTTATCTGAAGTGATACCCCCTGGGGGTATATGGCAGGAGGTCCATTTTCCCACGAGACGATCAGTTGAGAGCTACAACACAGTCCTAACCAGCTCATATGGCCAATCCCGATTACGTTGGCGGGGTTCGGGCTGTTGTGGACTGCAAGGACTTCGCCTGCCTTAGCGGCGGTTCGACGCCTCGATAAACGTTTGGGCCTGGATCAATCGTTCAACCAGCCCCGCCGAATAGCCTGGCAACCCGGCAAAATCCCGCGCGCACAACAGCAACCGTCGGTTGGCCCAATCCTCTCGCAGCGCCACCCAGTGCATCGGCAACACCCCCTTCCAGCGCTGCACCGATGCCAGCGGCACCACGCCGATACCGGCACCACCGGCGACCATGCGAATCACCCCGTCAAACCCTTCGGCCCGCACCCGTACTTGCATGCGGTGGCCTTCGCGCAGGGCCTGTTCCTCCAGGTACAGCGCCAGGGCGCTGTTCGCCCCCAGCCCGACATGGCCGTGGGCAAGGCAATCGACGAAGCTCGGGGCGGGCGCTGCGGCGAGGGGATGATCCAGCGGAGTCACCAGCACCAGCGGATCATCGCGAAACGGCAAGGTCTGCAGATGGGTGCTGGGCGCTGCGGTGGAAATGATGCCCAGATCCGCCATGCCCTGAGTGATCGCCTGCACGATGCGCAGGCTGGGCAGCTCCTGCACCTCGACGCTGATCCCAGGGTTGTCGGCGAGGTAGCTGGCCAGCAGTTCCGGTAGGTATTCGGTCAGCGCCGCCGTGTTGCACAGCAGCCGCACCTGCCCTTGCTGGCCCTTGGCATAGTGAGCCAGGTCGAACTGCAGACGCTCGACTTGCTGGCCGATCAGTCGCGCATGCTGCAGCAGCGCCTGCCCGGCGGGTGTCGGCTGCACGCCACGGCGATTGCGCTCGAGCAAAGGTGTGCCAAGCGAGGCCTCCATCGCGCGGATACGTGCACTGGCCGCTGGCAGCGACAGATGGCTGCGGCGGGCGCCAGCGGTGATGTTGCCGCATTCGGCAGTGTGCTGGAAAAGCCGAAGGTCGATCAGGTCGAAATGCATCTGCCTCTGTCCTGGCAAGAGTCTGGCTGAGTATATGGCAGATTTTCACACCATCCGCTGCGCGCCATCATGGCGGCCATGGATACCTTGATCGCTTTCTACCAGAACATCGGCCCGGCACTGACGCTGCTGGTGGTCATCACCTTCCTGCTGGCCGGTGCTGTCAAAGGTGTGATCGGCCTCGGCCTGCCGACCATCGCCATGGGCTTGCTGGGGCTGGCTATGCCACCGGCGCAGGCTGCGGCGCTTCTGATCGTTCCGTCGACGCTGACCAACCTTTGGCAACTCGCAGCCGGAGGGCATCTGCCGGCGCTGCTGCGCAGGCTTGGGCCGATGCTGGCGATGATCTTCGTCGGTACCTTGCTGGGCAGTGCCTGGCTGGGTATCAACAGCGGGCCCTGGGCGGTGCATGCGTTGGGGGCGGCGCTGGTGATCTACGCGCTGTACGGGCTGGCAGGCCCGGCGTTGCGGCTGGCGCCGAAGCGGGAAGGCTGGCTGGGGCCGGTCTGTGGGCTGGTGACCGGTGTGGTCACTGCGGCCACTGGCGTTTTCGTAATGCCTGCGGTGCCTTACCTGCAGAGCCTGGGCCTGAGCCGCGACGAGATGATCCAGGCGCTGGGCCTGTCGTTCACGGTCTCGACCCTGGCGTTGGCCTTCGGCCTGGCGGGGCAGGATGCCCTGGGTGGGCAAGCGCTGGGTGCTTCGTTGCTGATGCTGGCGCCGGCGTTGCTGGGCATGCTCGCGGGGCAGTGGCTGCGCCAGCGCATCAGCGCAGCGCTGTTCAAGCGCTGCTTCTTCATAGGCCTGGCCGCACTGGGCGGCCACCTGCTGATCAACGGTTAGCGGACGAGGCGCTGGGCATGACGATCGGCTGGATGTCGAAATCGCGCTCCAGGTAGTCCATGCGCTTTTCGAAGAACTCGACCATGTGCGGCAGTGCCGAGTGCTCGTCCAGCGCGGCCTTGTTTGCCCACACCTCATAGAAGACGAACAGGCTCGGGTCCTGCTGGTCGCGCAGCATGTGGTATTCGATGCAGCCCGGCTCCTGGCGGCTTGGCTCGACATAGGCGCGGAACAGGGTTTCGAACGCTTCGGCCATTTCCGGACGGGTCTTGGCCTTGAGGATGAATGCGTGCTGCTGGCTCATTG
The DNA here is from genome assembly GCF_009391885.1 of Pseudomonas sp. MN1F. Taxonomy (GTDB): domain Bacteria; phylum Pseudomonadota; class Gammaproteobacteria; order Pseudomonadales; family Pseudomonadaceae; genus Aquipseudomonas. The sequence goes on from NZ_VZII01000031.1 coordinate 21,627, forward strand.
ATCGTACTCACTGAAGAAGGGTGAATCGATTTTACGGCAATAATTAAGTCTGTATTCGTGACTTCAGGTCAATTGTATTTTGCCCTGTACCCGCTGTATCCCACGCCCGCGAGCCATTACTGTGCCGGTCATCCATTTATGACGCGAGGCCCAGCATGAAAAAGATCCTTCTGCTCAATGGCGGCAAACAGTTCGCTCACTCCGACGGCCGCCTCAACCAGACCCTGCACGACGCCGCCCTGGCGCATCTGGACCGTGCCGGTTTCGATGTGCAGCAAACCTTCATCGACGGTGGCTACGACGCCCAGGCCGAGGTCGAGAAATTCCTCTGGGCCGATGTGATCATCTACCAGATGCCAGGCTGGTGGATGGGCGCGCCGTGGACCGTGAAGAAGTACATCGACGATGTCTTCACCGCCGGCCACGGCAGCCTCTATGCCAACGACGGCCGCACCCGCTCCGATCACTCGCAGAAGTACGGCAGCGGTGGCCTGGTGCACGGCAAGCAGTACATGCTGTCATTGACCTGGAACGCGCCACAGCAAGCGTTCGATGACCCGAGCGACTTCTTCGAGGGCAAGGGTGTGGATGCGGTGTATTTCCCGTTCCACAAGGCCAACCAGTTCCTCGGCATGACCGGCCTGCCAACCTTCCTTGCGGTGGATGTGATGAAACGCCCGGATGTGCCGGCAGCCCTGGCGGCCTATGAAGCTCATCTGGACAAGGTGTTCGGCAAGGCTATCTAATCCCTGCACGGACCCAGCACAGGCGCTCAAGTGAAAACCCGATCCGAAGAACTCCTGGTATTTGTCGCCGTCATCGACTGCGGCTCGATTTCTGCCGCTGCCGAGCAGATGGGCCAGACCCCATCCGCTGTCAGCCGCACGCTGTCACGCCTGGAAGCCAAGCTCGGCACCACCTTGGTCAACCGCACCACCCGGCGCATGGACCTCACCGAAGAAGGCCGCTTCTTCCTTGAGCGTTCGCGCCGGGTGCTGGAGCAGATGGACGAGATGGAGGAGCGCCTGTCGATGAACCGCCAGACCCCGTCCGGGCGCCTGCGCATCAACGCCGCGGCGCCGTTCATGCTGCACGCCATCCTGCCGTGGATCGGCGAGTTCCGCCGCCAGTACCCCGGCATCGAACTGGAGCTCAACACCGACGACCTGATCATCGACCTGCTGGAACAGAGCACCGACGTGGCCATCCGCATCGGCGATCTCGCCGACTCCAGCCTGCATGCCCGCTCCCTCGGCTGCAGCCCGGTACAGGTGCTGGCGAGCCCGGAGTACCTGGCACAGCACGGTACACCGGAAAAGGTCGAAGACCTGAACAATCACTGCCTGCTCGGCTTCAGCCAACCGGAGTCGCTCAACCAGTGGCCGTTGCGCCACGCCCAGGGCGACCGCTGGGGCATCCGCCCGGCATTGATCGCGTCCAGTGGCGAGACCCTGCGCCAGCTGGCGCTGGCCGGGGAGGGCATCGTCGCCCTGTCGCACTTCATGACCCACGAAGACATCCGCGCCGGCCGCCTCAAGGTGCTGCTGAGCGAGGCCAGCAACGGCTACCGCCAGCCGATTCACGCGGTGTACTACCGCAACACGCAGCTGGCCTTGCGCATTCAGTGCTTCCTCGACTTCATCCAGCGCAAGCTGGCCATGTACGCCTGCTGAGTTGCCTGAACGCGACAGATTCTGTCCCCAGGCGGCGAAACTTCCTACGTTTGATTGCACAGTCAGAGCGCTTCGGCCTTACTGACTGCTCAACAAAAACAACACCAAGGAAGTGTCATGCGTATTGTCCCGTTCCACTACCTGGCTCTGGCAGCCGCGATCCTGAGCTGTTCCTCGACTTATGCTGCCACGTTGGACGGCGGCGCGGTGGCCGCGCCCGATCAATATGGTGCACAGGTAGCCGCCGATATTCTCAAGAAGGGCGGCAACGCGGTGGATGCTGCGGTAGCGACAGCCTTCACCCTGGCGGTGACCTACCCCGAGGCGGGTAACATCGGCGGCGGTGGCTTCATGACCCTGTTCGTCGACGGCAAGCCGTACTTCCTCGACTATCGCGAAGTGGCGCCCAAGGCCGCCACGCGCAACATGTACCTGGACGACAAGGGCGAGGTGATCGAGAACCTGAGCTTGGTCGGCGTACGCGCCGCAGGCGTGCCCGGTACGGTGATGGGCCTGTGGGAAGCCCACCAGAAATTCGGCAAGCTGCCCTGGAGCGAGCTGCTGACCCCGGCCATCGGCTATGCGAAAAACGGCTTCAAGGTCGCCGAAAAACAGTACCAGTACCGTAACGATGCCCAGGGCATGTTCAAGACCGCGACCAACTTCAACGACTATTTTGGCAACATGAAGGTCGGTGAACTGTTCAAACAGCCGGAAATGGCCCAGACCCTTGAACGCATCGCCGACAAAGGCGTGAGCGAGTTCTACCAGGGCAAGACCGCCGACCTGCTGGTGGCGCAGATGCAGGCCGACAAGGGCCTGATCACCAAGGAAGACCTGAAGGATTACAAGGCCGTGTGGCGTGAGCCGATGGCCCTGAGCTGGCGCGGCAATGTGGTCTACACCGCGCCGCCACCAAGCTCCGGCGGCGTCGCCTTGGCCCAGCTGCTGGGCCTCAAGGAAGACCGGGCGGCGGACTTCAAGGGGGTGGCGCACAACTCGGCGCAGTACATCCATCTGCTGTCGGAGATCGAGAAACGCGTGTTCGCCGACCGCGCCGACTACCTGGGCGACCCGGCGTTCACCAAGGTGCCGGTCGACCAGTTGGTGGCCAAGGACTACCTGGCCAAGCGCGCCGCCCAGGTCAACCCGAAGGCCATCTCCGAAACCGACAAGGTCAAGCCAGGCCTGGAGCCGCACCAGACCACGCACTTCTCGATCGTCGACAAGCAGGGCAACGCGGTCAGCAACACCTACACCCTCAACCTCGATTATGGCAGCGGCGTGGTGGTCAAGGGTGCGGGCTTCCTGCTCAACGACGAGATGGACGACTTCAGCGCCAAGCCTGGCGCCGCAAATGCCTTTGGCGTGGTCGGCGGTGACGCCAACGCCATCGAACCGGGCAAGCGCATGCTGTCGTCGATGAGCCCGAGCCTGATGACTCGCGATGGCAAGGTCGAGCTGGTGATCGGGACGCCAGGTGGTTCGCGGATCTTTACCTCGATCTTCCAGGTGATGAACAACCTGTACGACTACGGCATGCCGCTGGAGAAGGCCGTGGCGGCGCAGCGTGTGCACCACCAGTTGCTGCCCAAGGACACCATCTACTTTGACAGCTATGCGCCGTTGACTGGCCCGGTGGCCGATGAGCTGAAGAAGATGGGCTATGTACTGGAGGATCAGGGCTGGGAGATGGGGGATATCCAGGCGATCCGGGTGAACGGGGCACAGCTTGAGACTGCGTCCGATCCGCGCGGGCGCGGGGTGGGGATGATCGTCAAGTAACGCTGCATAGGCAGTGCTGACGCATTCGCGGGTTTACCCGCGAATGCGATCTGAAGGTCAGACGCGGAACTGGCTGACCAGCATCTGCAAGTGACCACCCAGGCGCGCCAGTTCTACGCTGGACGCCGCCGTCTCATCACTGGCCGCCGCGGTCTGCTCCGACACATCCCGTACATTCAGGATGCTGCGGCTGATTTCTTCAGCCACCGCACTCTGCTGCTCGGCCGCTGCCGCGATCTGCTGGTTCATCGACTGGATGCTCGACACCGTGCTGGTGATGTTCTCCAGCGAAGCACCAGCCTTGCGCGCCAGCTCCACACTGCTGTCGGTCAAGGTGCGGCTGCCCTGCATGGCATTGGCCACCTGCAGAGTGCCGTGCTGCAGGCTGGCCACCAGTTCTTCGATCTCTTCGGTGGACTTCTGCGTACGCTGGGCCAGGCCACGTACTTCGTCGGCGACCACGGCAAAACCACGGCCGGCTTCACCGGCACGGGCCGCTTCGATCGCGGCGTTGAGCGCCAGCAGGTTGGTCTGCTCGGCCACCGACTTGATCACGTCCATCACGCTGCCGATCTTCTGGCTTTCCTGCTGCAGCAGGTTCATGGCCTCGGTGGAGCGGTGCACTTCCTCGGCCAGGCGTTCGATCTGGCTGATTGCCTCGCCAACCACGCGGTCACCGGCACGGGCCTCGTCGTCGGCACCGGTGGCGGCATGGGAAGCCTGCTCGGCGTTGCGCGCCACTTCCTGAACGGTAGCGGCCATTTCATGCATGGCGGTGGCCACCTGGTCGGTTTCGACCTTCTGGCTGTTGGCACCGGCGCTGGTCTGTTCGGTCACCGCCGACAGCTCTTCGGCGGCGCTGGCGATCTGGGTGACGCCGTCACGGATGCCGCTGATCAGCTCGCGCAGGGTCGTGCCCATGCGTGCGATGCCTTGTTGCAGCACGCCGATTTCGTCGCGGCGGGTGACGCGCAGGTCGTGGGTCAGGTCGCCACCGGCGATGCGTTCCACCGCTTGCAGGGTATCGCGCAGCGGGCGGGTGATCTGGCGGGTGATGACCACGGCGGCGATGACACCAGCCAGCAGGGCCAGCAGCGTGGCAATGGCCTGCAGGCTGCGGGCCTGGGCGCTCTCGGCATCGCGGCGTTCCAGCTGGATGCTGTACAGCGCGTCGCTGCGCTTGACGATATCGGCACCCTGCACGGTCATTTCTGCGCGGGCGACGGTGATTTCGGCGACCGCATCGCGGAACTGGCGCACGGCATCGCGGTAGGCCTGCACCGATTGCTCGAACTGCTGCACGCGGGTGGCTTCAGCTGGCAGCTGGCGCTTGAGGTTGTCGATATCGGCCAGCGCACCTTCCAGCTGGCGCAGGGCGGCCTGCTCGTTGGCGGTGGTGTTGTCGGCGATGTAGCCGCGCACGTCGACGCGCACTTGCAGCAATTGCTGGCGTGCCTTGCTGATCAGCTGGTACTGGGCCAGGCGCACGCTGTCAGCCTCGGGGCGGGACATGACGTCCTGGCTGAGCGATTCCATGGCGTCATCGGCCTTGGCGGCCGACACGTTCATCGCATCCCGGGCAGCCAGCGAGCTCTTGTAGCCGGCGCGCATCTTGTTCAGCGACACCTTGTACTCGCTGATGGTTTGCCCCAGATCCTTGAGCAGCGCGACGTTGGCCGGGCTGGTGAAAGTGGTGACCAGGTATTGCTGCTGCTTGCTGAAGGCGTCGAGCTTGGCCTGGGTGTTGGCAGCGGCGGCGTCATCCCCATTGGCGATCATGTATTGCAGGCGCGCAATGCGCAGGTCGGTCAGGTCCTTGTTGAGCTGGCCGATGTCGCCCATCCAGTTGCTGCGGTCAATCAGGCTGCCCAGGCTGGTCCAGCCAGTCAGGGCCAGCAGGCCGGTTAGAAACAGCACCAGGCCGAAGCCCAGGCCAAGTTTGAGGTTGACGCTGATGTTGGCAAACCAGCAGTTCATGCACGCTCTCCAGAAAATTCATTCGCTCACTTGATCATCAATCGCAGGGCGTTGTTGTTCTGGGGCCCGCTGATTCGTGCAGGTGTTATCGGCACGGCACAGCGAAAGCTGAATCGCTTTTTCAGCTGATTTGCAATGTTGTGAAAACGTTTGCGTTTTGGAGATCGCTGAGGGCCGCAAAGCGGACCCCAGGATTTCAAAGGCTACGCGCGCCGAAGGTATCGCAGCTGTTCACATTCCCTTGGGCAAACCCGGCCTTGAACCAGCGCACCCGCTGCGCCGAGGTGCCATGGGTGAACGAATCGGGCACCACGCGCCCTTGACCCTGCTGCTGCAGGCGGTCATCACCAATGGCATTGGCCGCATTCAGCGCCTCTTCAACATCACCCGGCTCCAGCCAGTTCAGCCGCTTCTGCGCCTGATACGCCCACACGCCGGCCAGGCAGTCAGCCTGCAGTTCCTGGCGCACCAGCAGGCCATTGTCGCCTTCCATGCGCTGGCCGTTGCGCCGTGCGGCATCGACCTTGGCCGATAAACCCAGCAAGGTCTGCACGTGGTGGCCGATCTCGTGGGCGATCACGTAGGCCTGGGCGAAGTCGCCGGCCGCAGCGAAGCGGGTTTCCATTTCGCGGAAGAACGACATGTCCAGGTAGACCCGCTGATCGGCCGGGCAATAGAACGGCCCGACTGCTGCGGAAGCAAAGCCGCAGGCCGAATTCACCTGGCCGCTGAACAGCACCAGCTTGGGGTCGCGGTACTGCTTGCCGGCCTGGGCAAACAGGGCCTTCCAGGTGTCTTCCGTGTCGCCGAGGATCGAGGCGACGAACTGCGCTTGTTCGTCGTTGGCCGGCGGTGCCTTGCCGCCAGCACCGCTCGGCGCTGCTTGCTGTTGCTGTTGATCCATCTGCCCGGCGAGCTGGCCAAGGATCTGCAAGGGGTCCTGGCCGGTCAGCCAGCCGATGCCGACGATCAGCAGCACTGCGCCGAGCCCCAACCCCTTGCCGCCGCCAAAGCGCATGCCACCGCCACCGCCACCTTCGCCGCGAGCATCGACCACGTTGTCGCTGCGCCGGCCTTTTCGCCATTCCATGAGGTGCTCTCCAGAGCGTGAAACATGGGGATAAAGATTAGATCACCCCAGGCAAAGCCACTAATACATAACCATTCGGTTATGTAATTGGCGGCTGATTTCAATATTCATCCCGCGCGACCTATCTGAAACTGCAAGTCCGCCTGCCGTGTACAGGCGTTTTCATAATTCCAAGAGAGGAATCCGGCATGCCCGCCCAGGACAACAGCCGCTTTGTGATCCGTGATCGCAACTGGCACCCCAAGGCCCTGACGCCCGACTACAAGACTTCCATTGCCCGCTCGCCGCGCCAGGCACTGGTCAGCATCCCGCAGTCGATCAGCGAAACCACCGGCCCGGACTTTTCCCACCTGGGCTTCGGTGCCCATGACCATGACCTGCTGCTGAACTTCAATAACGGTGGCCTGCCGATCGGCGAGCGCATCATCGTTGCCGGCCGCGTCGTCGACCAGTACGGCAAGCCTGTGCCGAATACCCTGGTGGAGATGTGGCAAGCCAACGCCGGTGGCCGCTATCGCCACAAGAACGACCGCTACCTGGCGCCGCTGGACCCGAACTTCGGTGGCGTCGGACGTTGCCTGACCGACCGCGACGGCTACTACAGCTTCCGCACCATCAAGCCGGGCCCGTACCCATGGCGCAACGGCCCGAACGACTGGCGCCCGGCGCACATCCACTTCGCCATCAGCGGCCCGTCGATCGCCACCAAGCTGATCACCCAGTTGTATTTCGAAGGTGACCCGCTGATCCCGATGTGCCCGATCGTCAAGTCGATCGCCAACCCTGAAGCCGTCCAGCAGTTGATCGCCAAGCTCGACATGAGCAACGCCAACCCGATGGACTGCCTGGCGTACCGCTTCGACATCGTGCTGCGCGGCCAGCGCAAGACCCACTTCGAAAACTGCTGAGGACCCCGCCATGCCAATCGAACTGCTGCCGGAAACCCCCTCGCAGACCGCCGGCCCCTACGTGCACATCGGCCTGGCCCTGGAAGCGGCCGGTAACCCGACCCGTGATCAGGAAATCTGGAACCGCCTGGCCAAACCAGACGCCCCGGGTGAGCACATCCTGTTGATCGGCCAGGTGTATGACGGCAATGGCCACCTGGTGCGTGATTCGTTCCTGGAACTGTGGCAGGCCGACGCCAATGGCCAGTACCAGGATGCCTACAACCTGGAAAACGCCTTCAACAGCTTTGGCCGCACCGCCACCACCTTCGATGCCGGTGAGTGGACTGTGCACACGGTCAAGCCAGGTGTGGTGAACAATGCTGCGGGCGTGCCAATGGCGCCGCACATCAACATCAGCCTGTTTGCCCGGGGGATCAACATCCATCTGCACACGCGCCTGTATTTCGATGATGAGGCCCAGGCCAATGCCAAGTGCCCGGTGCTCAACCTGATCGAGCAGCCGCAGCGCCGCGAGACCTTGATTGCCAAGCGTTGCGAGGTAGATGGGAAGACGGCGTATCGCTTCGATATCCGTATTCAGGGGGAAGGGGAGACGGTCTTCTTCGACTTCTGATTCAAGATTTTTGGGGCCGCTTTGCGGCCCATCGCCGGCAAGCGCGGCTCCCACATTGGCCGGTGTACGCCGATCAAGGTGGGAGCCGCGCTTGCCGGCGATGGGCTGCAAGGCAGCCCCGGCGATCTGAAAGTCAGCGCCGAACCAGCAGGACGCCACTTTCCATATGGTGGGTGTAGGGGAACTGGTCAAACAACGCACAACGCTCAATGCGGTGCGTGTCCTGCAACTGGGCAATGTTCGCCGCCAGCGTCTCCGGATTGCACGAGATGTACAGAATCCTTTCAAAACGCCGGGTCAGTTCGCAGGTGTCCGGGTCCATCCCTGCCCGCGGCGGGTCGACGAACACGGTGCCGAACTCGTAGCTTTTCAGGTCGATCCCTTCCAGCCGGCGGAACGGCCGCACCTCGTTCAGCGCCTGGGTCAGCTCTTCCGCCGACAGGCGCACCAGCCGCACGTTATCCACAGCGTTCTCGTCAAGGTTGCTCAGCGCGGCATTGACCGAGGTCTTGCTGATCTCGGTGGCCAGCACCTGGCGCACGCGGGTGGCCAGCGGCAGGGTGAAGTTGCCGTTGCCGCAATACAGCTCCAGCAAGTCGTCCTCACGCTCGCCGATAGCCTCGAACGCCCAGCTCAGCATCTTCTGGTTCACCGCGCCGTTGGGCTGGGTGAACGCGCCTTCTGGCTGGCGGTAGCTGAATACGCGACCGGCGACATCGAGCTTTTCCACAGCATAGTCGCGGCCGATCACCAGGCGCTTGCCCTTCGAACGGCCGATCACGCTCACGCCGAGGTCTTCGGCCAGCTGACGGGCAGCCACTTCCCAAGCTTCGTCCAGCGGGCGGTGGTAGCACATCGTGACCATGGCGTCGCCGGCCAGGGTGGTGAGGAACTCCACCTGGAACAGGCGATTGCCCAGTTCCTCGCTGGCCTGCCAAGCGGCTTTCAGGCGCGGCATCAGCTCATTGATGCGTTGGCTGGCGATGGGGAAGTCGTCGATCAGGATCGCCTTGTGCTTGTCGCCCGGGGCGAACATCGCGTAGTGGCGCTGGCCATCCTCGCGCCACAGGCGGAACTCGGCGCGCAGGCGGTAATGCTCGCGCGGTGAGTCGAAAACGGCCGGTTCCGGCGCGCCGAAGGGCGCCAGCAGCTCGCGCAGGCGGGCGACTTTGCCTTCCAGCTGGGTGTCGTAGGCGGTGGGATCGAAGACAGCACTCATGCGTTGAACCAGCCCAGCTTGATGACGAACAGAATGGAAAGGATCACCAGGGCCGGGTTCAGGTCGCGGTGACGGCCAGAGATCAGCTTGACGGCGGTCCAGGAAATGAAACCGAAGGCGATGCCGTTGGCGATCGAGTAAGTCAGCGGCATGGCCAAGGCGGTCACCACCACCGGCGCGGCCTCGGTGACGTCGTCCCAGTTGATTTCCGCCAGGCCCGAAGCCATCAGCACGGCGACGAACAGCAGCGCCGGGGCCGTGGCAAAGGCCGGCACGCTACCGGCCAGCGGGGCGAAGAACAGCGCCAGCAGGAACAGGATGGCGACCACGATGGCGGTCAGGCCGGTGCGGCCCCCGGCGCTTACGCCAGCTGCGGATTCGATATAGCTGGTGGTGGTCGAGGTGCCCAGCAGCGAACCTGCCATGGCGGCGGTGCTGTCGGCGATCAGGGCACGGCCCATCTTCGGCATGTGGCCGTCCTTGCCCATCAGGCCGGCGCGCTTGGCCACACCGATCAGGGTGCCGGAGTTGTCGAACAGGTCGACGAACAGGAAGGCGAAGATCACGCTGACCAGGCCCACGTCGAGGGCGCCCTTGATGTCCAGCTGGAGGAAGGTCGGTGCCAGCGATGGCGGCATCGAGACCACGCCACCGAACGGCGTCACGCCCATCAGGATCGAGGCGATGGTCACGGCCAGAATGCCGATCAGCACGGCGCCACGGACCTTCAGCGACTCGAGGCCGACGATCAGGAAGAAGCCCAGCGTGGCGAGGATTGGCGCCGGTTGCTTGAGGTCGCCCAGGCCCACCAGGGTCGCCGGGTTATCGACGACGATGCCGGCGTTATGCAGGGCGATGAACGCCAGGAACAGGCCGATACCTGCAGCAATCGCCGAACGCAGCGGCAGCGGGATGCTGTTCACGATCCACTCGCGGATACGGAAGATCGACAGCAGGAAGAACATCACCGCCGAGAGGAACACCGCGCCCAGTGCCACCTGCCAGGTGTGGCCCATGTGCAGGACCACCGTGTAGGTGAAGAATGCGTTCAGGCCCATGCCCGGCGCCAGGGCGATCGGGTAGTTGGCGATCAGGCCCATGGTGGTCGAGCCGATGGCGGCAGCCAGGCAGGTGGCGACGAAGATCGCGCCTTTGTCCATGCCGGTCTCGCCGAGGATACTCGGGTTGACGAACAGGATGTAGGCCATGGCCAGGAAGGTGGTGACGCCCGCAAGAATCTCGGTGCGCACATTGGTGTTGTGTGCTTTTAGTTGAAACAGCCTTTCCAGCATGCCCGCTCCCCAGGGCGCCCTCGCGCCGTGAATGTATCGACCCCATCAGCAAAGCACAGACCGTAGCCGATGCCGTGGTTTTGTGTGGGGCGGAAAAAAGCCGCGCATCATACCAGCATGCTCGGCGGGGGCCTATCGCCGTTGGGAGCAGGCAAGCGATCAGCCGTTGTGCAAGCGATCGCGCTTGGCCAGCGAGGGGAACAGTTTTATCCACACCCCGGTCACCACCAGGGTGCCGACCCCGCCCAGCACCACCGCCGGCACCGTGCCGAACCAGTGCGCCGTCACCCCGGATTCGAACTCACCCAGCTGGTTCGAAGCGCCGATGAACAACCCGTTCACCGCGCTCACCCGCCCACGCATCTCGTCAGGTGTCTCCAGCTGCACGAAGGCGCCGCGGATCACCATGCTGATCATGTCCGCCGCGCCCAGCACCACCAGCACCGCCAGCGAGAACCAGAACGAGGTCGACAGGCCAAAGGCGATGGTTGCCACGCCGAACAGCCCGACCGCAGTGAACATGGTGCGGCCGACCTTGCGTTCGACCGGGAACCGCGCCAGCCACAGCGACATCAGCAGTGCCCCCACCGCTGGCGCCGAGCGCAGCAGGCCCAGGCCCCACGGGCCGGTAAGCAGGATGTCCTTGGCAAACACCGGCAGCAGGGCGGTGGCGCCACCGAGCAGCACCGCGAACAGGTCCAGCGAGATGGCCCCGAGGATGTCGGGCCGGCTGCGGATGAAGCGGATTCCGGCCATCAGTGATTCGATACTGGCGCGGCCACGCTGCGGCACCTGCTGGCGTGAGTCGAGGCTGAGCATCAGCAGGCAGGCGATGGCGTACAGGGCGACAGTCGGGCCGTACACCCAGATGCTGCCGAAGGCGTACAGCAAGCCACCCACGGCCGGGGCGACGATGGTGGCCGCCTGGGTCGCCGAGGCCGAGGCCGCCACCGCCCGCGGAAACAGCCCCGGCGGCACCACGTTGGGCAGCAGCGCCTGGGTCGCCGGCATCTCGAACGAGCGGGTGGCACCGAGCAGGAAGGCCAGAACGAAGATCAGCTCACGGCTGACGTTGTCGGTGGCGCTGCCCACCGCCAGTGCCAGTGCAATCAGCCCTTGCAAGGTCTGGCACAGCGCCGCGACCTTGCGCCGGTCATAGCGGTCGGCGACGTGCCCGGTGTGCAGCATGAACAGCACCCGCGGGGCGAATTCGACCAGGCCGACCAAGCCCAGGTCGAGCACATTGCCGGTCAGCTGGTAGAGGTGCCAGCCAATGGCCACTGTCAGCATCTGGAAGCCGCTGGCGGTGAACACCCGGGCCAGCCAGAAGGCGATGAAAGGGCGGTGATGACGCAACAACTGCGGTGCGGAATCGGACATCGGAAACCTGTTGGCCTCGGCGCAGTAGAGGGGCCCGCAGCGTATCATCTGTTTGTAACAAGCGGTTACTGTTTACCGTGATCGGCACTTTTTCAAGTCGCGCGAAAGGGGGTGGGGCAACCGGTCACGCGGCAAACCACCACACGGCCCTGCGGGCCATTCGGGACTATGCTTCCTAGCAGTCGTTGATCTGGATCAATCGTTGCTCTTGCAACAAACGGGCAACAAACGGGCAACAAACGGACAACGAATTGGCCTTTGGGCCGGAATCCCTGCGATCGAACAGAACAATTCCAACGTGCCGCACTCGACTACCGTGGGGGCAGTGGGCGACGGGGCCACAGGCCCGGACGCCGGATTATCTGAAGAGGAAGCACCATGTTCGGAATAGAGGCCTTAGAGCTCGCCCGAATGCAGTTTGCCTTTACCGTGTCGTTCCACATCCTGTTCCCGGCCATCACCATCGGCCTGGCGAGCTACCTGGCAGTCCTCGAAGGCCTATGGCTGCGGACCCACAACCAGGTCTACCGTGACCTCTACCACTTCTGGTCGAAGATCTTCGCCGTCAACTTCGGCATGGGCGTGGTCTCCGGCCTGGTCATGGCCTACCAGTTCGGCACCAACTGGAGCCGTTTCTCCGACTTCGCAGGCGCCATTACCGGCCCGTTGCTCACCTATGAAGTGCTCACCGCCTTCTTCCTGGAGGCAGGTTTCCTTGGCGTCATGCTGTTCGGCTGGAACCGTGTTGGCCGTGGCCTGCACTTCTTTTCCACGGTGATGGTCGCGCTCGGCACCCTGGTCTCGACCTTCTGGATTCTCGCCTCCAACAGCTGGATGCAGACCCCGCAGGGCCACGAGATCATTGATGGCCGGGTGGTGCCGGTGGACTGGCTAGCGGTAGTGTTCAACCCGTCGTTCCCCTATCGGCTGATGCACATGGCCACCGCCGCGTTCGTTTCCACGGCGTTCTTCGTCGGTGCTTCGGCGGCCTGGCACCTGCTGCGCGGGCGTGACAACCCGGCCGTGCGCAAGATGCTGTCGATGGCCATGTGGATGGCCCTGATCGTGGCCCCCATCCAGGCGGTGATCGGTGACTTCCATGGGCTCAACACCCTCAAGCACCAGCCGGTGAAGATCGCCGCGATCGAGGGCCACTGGGAGAACGTGCCCGGTGAGCCGACCCCGCTGATCCTGTTCGGCATCCCCGACATGAAGGCCGAAACCACCCGCTTCAAAGTCGAGATCCCGGCGCTCGGCAGCCTGATCCTGACCCACAGCCTGGACAAGCAGGTGCCGGCGATGAAGGAGTTCCCGCCTGAGGACCGGCCCAACTCGACCATTGTGTTCTGGTCGTTCCGGGTCATGGTCGGGCTCGGCTTCCTGATGATCTTCGTCGGGCTGTGGAGCCTCTGGCTGCGCAAACGCGGCACCCTCTATACCTCGCGGCCGTTCCTGTACCTGGCCCTGTGGATGGGCCCGTCCGGGCTGATCGCGCTGCTCGCCGGCTGGTTCACCACCGAAATCGGCCGCCAGCCGTGGGTGGTGTATGGCCTGATGCGCACCGCCGACGGTGTGTCCAACCACAGTTATGCACAGCTCGGCTTCACCCTGGTGGCGTTCGTGGTGGTGTACTTCGCCCTGTTCGGCACTGGCCTGGGCTACATGATGCGCCTGGTGCGCAAAGGTCCGCAGACCGGCGAGGGTGATGAACACAACCCCGGGGGGCCTGGCACCCAACGTACGCCGGCGCGGCCGCTGTCCGCCGCCGATGAGGGCCATGAGGCCGAGTCCGCCAGCCTGAGCAAGGGGAACTGAGCCATGGGTATCGACCTTCCGCTGATCTGGGCCGTGATCATCATCTTCGGCGTCATGATGTACGTGGTGATGGATGGTTTCGACCTGGGGATCGGCATGCTCTTCCCTTTTGTCAAAGGCGAGCGTGACCGCGATGTGATGATGAATACCGTCGCCCCCGTCTGGGACGGCAACGAAACCTGGTTGGTGCTGGGCGGCGCCGGGCTGTTCGGGGCGTTCCCGATGGCCTATGCCGTGGTACTCGAAGCGCTGTACCTGCCGCTGATCCTGATGCTGATCGGCCTGATCTTCCGTGGCGTGGCCTTCGAGTTCCGCTTCAAGGCCAAGGCCGACAAGCGTCATGTATGGGACAAGGCGTTCATCGGCGGCTCGCTGGTCGCCACCTTCTTCCAGGGCGTGGCGCTGGGCGCCTTCCTCGAAGGCTTCAAGGTGGTCGACCGGCACTTCGCCGGTGGCACCCTCGACTGGCTGACACCGTTCAGCCTGTTCTGCGGCCTTGGCCTGATCGTCGCCTACACCTTGCTGGGCTGTACCTGGCTGATCATGAAGACCGAGGGCGATCTGCAACTGAAGATGCATGACCTCGCCCGGCCGCTGGCGCTGGTGCTGCTGGCGGTGATCGGCATCGTCAGCCTGTGGACCCCGATCGCGTATCCACAGATTGCCGACCGCTGGTTCAGCATGCCCAACCTGTTCTGGTTCATGCCGGTGCCGCTGCTGGTGCTGGTGACCTTCTACGGCTTGCTCAAGGCGGTGGCGCGCAATGCGCACTACACGCCGTTCCTGCTGACCCTGGTGCTGATCTTCCTGGGTTACAGCGGGCTGGGCATCAGCCTGTGGCCGAACATCATCCCGCCGTCGATCTCGATCTGGGATGCCGCCGCGCCGCCGCAGAGCCAGGGCTTCATGCTGGTGGGCACGCTGTTCATCCTGCCGTTCATCCTCATGTACACCTTCTGGAGCTACTACGTGTTCCGTGGCAAGGTGACCCATGAAGATGGCTATCACTAGGAGGGCCACAGGATGACCGGTAAACATGGCCTGGAAGACAAGAAACCGCTGTGGCAGCGGCTGGGTTGGCTGGTGCTGATCTGGGCGATGAGCGTGGCGGCCCTGGGCGTGGCCGCCTGGGTGATGCGGCTGTTCATGGGGGCAGCAGGCCTCACCACCCATTGAGTGAAAGGGGGGCGCCTGGCGCCCCCTGCCTTATTTGCGGGCCTTGAGGATCACGAACTTCGGCGTCGCAGCGACTTGCTCCACGCCACGGAACAGCCGCGCCAGCTTGCTGTGATAGCCCAGGTGGCGGTTGCCGACGATATACAGCGCGCCGCCCACCACCAGCGCCTCGCGTGCCTGCTGGAACATGCGCCAGGCGAGGAAGTCACCCACCACCTGCTGTTGATGGAAAGGTGGGTTGCACAGCACCACGTCCAGCGACTGTTTTTCCACCCCGGCCAGGCCATCCCCCGGCATGACCGTGACTGGCCGCTCACCCAAGGCAGCTTGCCAGTTCTCCAGCGCCGACTGCACCGCCATGTACGATTCATCGACCAGGGTGAACTGCGCATCCGGGTTGGCCAGCGCGCTGGCAATGGCCAGCACGCCGTTGCCGCAGCCCAGGTCGGCTACGCGGGCGTTGCCCAGGTCGCGCGGCAGGTGGGGCAGAAAGGCACGGGTGCCGATATCCAGGCCTTCGCGGCAGAACACGTTGGCATGGTTGAGCAGTTCCAGTGCCGGCGTGTCGAGCCGGTAGCAAGTGGGGTAGGGCGACTTTGCAGCGGGGCGTTCGGCAACCGTGGCGGTCAGCAGGCGGGCCTTTTTCTGCGCCAGCGAAGCCTGCACCGGGCCGATGTACTTTTCCATCAGGTCGCCGGCCGCACGCGGCAGGTGCTTGATCATGGCTCCGGCAATCACCTGGGCGCCGGGTGCCAGGTGGCCTTGCAGGCGGATCAGTTGTTCTTCGAGCAGGGCCAGGGTCTTCGGCACGCGCACCAGCACACGGTCAAACGGTCCTTGCCAGTGCTCGCTGGCCGGCACGAAGGGTACGCTGTCGAACGCCTTGCCATTGCGCGCCAGGTTTTTCTCCAGCGCCATGTGCGCCAGGTGCGAGTCGCCGCTGCTGACTACCTGCAGATGATCGACCAGGCTGGCGGCCAAGGCGCCGAAGCTGTCGTTGAGCACCAGTACCCGGCTGGCAGTGCCCAGGCCCTGGGCATGCAACTGCTCGAGCAGGTATTCATCGGCGGCATCGAAGGCCTGCAGCGGGTCGTTGGCCTGGTCCGGCTGGCGGATCAGGTCGAGTTCGGCGTAGGAGGTGGTCAACAGGGGCATGGCGTCTGGCTCGGGTACGGATCTGCCCATGGCGGTTCGCCACGAGCTTTGCTGCGCGATTCTACAGGGCTTTGCCCGAGGCCGCAGGCCTGGCTACTGTTCGATCAGGCCGCGCATCATGGCGATGGCGATGGCGCCGGCCTTGTTGGCGGCGTTGGTCTTGGTGATGACGCTGCGGATATGGAAGTTCACCGTGCTTTGCGACAGTGACAGGATGCAGGTGACGTCGGCGGCGGTCTTGCCGGCGGCCGACCACTTGAGCACTTCGATTTCGCGCTCGCTCATTTTCAGCGGCGCGCTGAGCTTGGACAGGTGATATTCGCTGATGATCGCGTGCAGGGTGTGGCACAGCCACTGCACCTTGCCGGCTTTGTCGTACAGCTCGGCGATGTTCACTGCGTTGCTTGGCCGGCAAATGCTGACCTGGCTCTCATTATGCTGAAGGTCATGCAAGGACTGCGTCCAGCCATGGCGCAGCCCGTGTGCGCAAGCTTGCTCGCGGAAGTCGGGTACTTCGCGGTACAGGTCGTCGGTCCATACTACCGGCATGGTCGAGGAGTGGCTTCGGGCCGCCGCTGCGTCCCGTTTGTAGAAGTCGTCACGCTGGTAGCGCTCGATCCATGCGACTGGATAGTTGCTGTAGAGGTACAGCCGTGGCGATTGCGCTGCCAGTTGAATGCGGACTTTCAGCCCCAGAAACATCATGTCCAGGTCTTGCGCCAGGTGCACAGCGAGGTCAAAAACCTTTTGCGGTGTGCTTTCGCTGATCAGCTGATGGAGATGCTCGTGATTCCATTGAAGCATCTGTCTCACTCCCTCGACGGTTACTGTTCCAATCCGTTTGCATACCGGGAGGATTGTAGGAAAAGTCCGAGCGTTGTGTTGGGATTTTTTGTTATAGAAGCCGCATCTTTCATTAAACCTGACGCGATCACCGTGTTGTGGCCCTACATTCCAGCGGTTTTTATCCGGGCCGCTTTGCGCGACACTGGGCGCACGCCTTACACGGAGCCCGACATGACCGCCAGTGCCGACAAATTTACCCGCCAGACCCTGCTCGACGTCCAGCCGCTGACGCCGAACCTGTTCAGCCTGCGGGTTACGCGCGATCCAGGGTTTCGCTTCCGGGCCGGCCAGTTCGCTCGGCTGGGCGTGACCAAGGCCGATGGCAGCGTGGTCTGGCGTGCCTATTCGATGGTCAGTGCCCCCCATGATGAATACCTCGATTTCTTTTCAATCGTGGTGCCGGGTGGCGAATTCACCAGCGAGCTGAGCCGCCTGGGCGAGGGCGATACCTTGTTGATCGACCGTCAGGCGTTCGGCTACCTGACCCTTGATCGCTTTGTCGGTGGCCGAGACCTGTGGCTGCTGGCGACCGGCACCGGCATCGCGCCCTTCATGTCGATCCTGCAGGACTTTGAAGCCTGGGAGCGTTTCGACGCCATCAAGCTGGTGTATTCGGTGCGCGAGGCGAAAGAGCTGGCGTATGTAGACGACATCGCCGGGTTGGAGCAGCGTGATTACCTGGCCGAATTCGCTGGCAAGCTGCAGTTCATTCCAGTGGTGACCCGTGAGCAGCACCCAGGGGCATTGAATGCGCGTATCACCACGCTGATCGAGAATGGCGAGCTGGAAAAGGCAGCGGGCCTGGCGCTGTCGCCCGAGCATTCGCGGATCATGCTGTGTGGCAACCCTGAGATGATCGACGAGACGCGCAAGGTGCTCAAGGCGCGTGACCTGCAACTGAGCCTGAGCAAGCGGCCGGGGCAGGTGGCGGTGGAAAACTACTGGTGATGCAAAGGGGCCGCCATGCGGCCCCCGCTATTTCAAGGCAAGCGATTCTGATTCTGCGCCTTGAGCAGGTCGCGAATCTCGGTCAGCAAGGTTTCCTGCGGCGTCGGTACCGGCGGTGCGGACGGCGCTGCGGCTTCTTCACGCTTGAGCTGGTTGATCGCTTTCACGCCCATGAAGATGGCGAAGGCAACGATGATGAAGTCGATCACGGTCTGGATGAACTTGCCATAGGCCAGGACCACGGCCGGTACATCACCTTCGGCAGCCTTCAGGGTGATTGCCAGGTCGCTGAAGTCGACGCCGCCGATCAGCAGCCCCAGTGGTGGCATCACCACGTCTCCGACGAACGAGGAGACGATCTTGCCAAAGGCCGCGCCGATGATGATACCGACCGCCATGTCGACGACATTACCTTTGACCGCGAAGGCCTTGAACTCACTGAGCATGCCCATGTTTGATTCCTTGTAACAAATGGTGAGGTTAACGCAGTGTAAGCCACTTGAACGCTTCATGCGTTGGCATCAGGGGTACTGACTGCGGTTAGAACGAATAGTTTTGTCGCATCTCGACCGGTTCGAGACACGTCGGCCTCGGCTATCATGGCGGTTTTTTCCAGGAGACCCTGCCCATGGCCAAGGCCAAGCGCTTGTATGGCTGCACCGAGTGCGGCGCGACCTTCCCCAAATGGGCCGGCCAGTGTGCCGACTGCGGGGCCTGGAACACCCTGGTCGAAACCATGATCGAGAGCGGCGGTGCGGCGGCCCCCAGCGGACGCGCCGGCTGGACCGGGCAGCAGGCGCAGATCAAGACCCTGGCCGAAGTCAGCGTCGAAGAGATCCCGCGCTTCACCACCAGCAGCACCGAACTCGACCGCGTGCTCGGCGGTGGCCTGGTCGATGGTTCGGTGGTGCTGATCGGCGGTGACCCGGGGATCGGCAAGTCGACCATCCTGCTGCAAACCCTGTGCAACATCGCCACAGCAATGCCCGCGTTGTACGTCACCGGTGAAGAGTCGCAGCAACAGGTGGCCATGCGCTCGCGGCGCCTGGGCCTGCCTCAGGAGCAGCTCAAGGTGATGACCGAGACCTGCATCGAAACCATCATCGCCACCGCGCGGGTGGAAAAGCCCCGGGTCATGGTGATCGACTCGATCCAGACCATCTTTACCGAGCAGTTGCAGTCCGCCCCCGGCGGCGTGGCCCAGGTCCGCGAGAGCACGGCGTTGCTGGTGCGTTATGCCAAGCAGAGCGGCACGGCAATCTTCCTGGTCGGCCACGTCACCAAGGAAGGCTCGCTGGCCGGGCCGCGCGTGCTGGAACACATGGTCGATACCGTGCTGTATTTCGAGGGCGAGTCCGACGGCCGCCTGCGCCTGTTGCGGGCTGTGAAGAACCGCTTTGGCGCGGTCAACGAACTGGGTGTGTTCGGCATGACCGACCGTGGCTTGAAAGAGGTGTCCAACCCGTCGGCAATCTTCCTCAACCGTACCCAGGAAGAAGTGCCCGGTAGCGTGGTCATGGCCACCTGGGAAGGTACCCGGCCGATGCTGGTCGAGGTGCAGGCGCTGGTCGATGACAGCCACCTGGCCAACCCGCGGCGGGTCACCTTGGGCCTGGACCAGAACCGCCTGGCCATGCTGCTGGCGGTATTGCACCGGCATGGTGGCATTCCCACCCACGACCAGGACGTGTTCCTCAACGTGGTCGGTGGGGTGAAGGTGCTGGAAACGGCCTCGGACCTGGCGTTGCTGGCAGCGGTGATGTCCAGCCTGCGCAACCGGCCGTTGGCCCATGGGCTGCTGGTGTTTGGCGAGATCGGCTTGTCTGGCGAGGTGCGGCCTGTGCCCAGTGGCCAGGAGCGCCTGAAAGAAGCGGCCAAGCATGGCTTCAAGCGTGCCATCGTGCCCAAGGGCAATGCGCCGAAGGAGCCGCCGGCGGGGTTGCAGGTGATTGCCGTGACCCGCCTGGAGCAGGCGCTGGATGCGTTGTTCGAATAAATGAAAAAGGGGGAGCCGATGATGCGCATCGGCTCCCCCTACCTCACCGCTCAGTCAGCGATCAATGTTCGGCAACCGCACTGCGCCTGGGCGCCTGGTTGCCGTGCTCGTCAAGCTCCATCACTGGCACTTCGTTGCCATCGGCATCAAACAGCTTGCCATCCTTGAAGTAGTCGCCATCACGCAGGCACGAGATGTCCGAGTACTGGATGGTGCGCTCGTAGGCCGCAGCGAATACCGACTGGTTCTCCGAGTTGCCCGTCTTGAAGTGGTTGAACAGCAGGTTCAGCAGGATGGCCATGATTGCCGCCGAGCTGATACCCGAGTGGAAGATGGTCTCGAACCAGTTCGGGAAGTTGTGGTAGAAGGTCGGCGCGGCGATCGGGATCATGCCGAAGCCCAGCGAGGCAGCGACGATGATCAAGTTGACGTTGTTCTTGTAGTTGACCTTCGACAGGGTGCGGATGCCGCTGGCGGCCACGGTGCCGAACAGCACGATGCCCGCGCCACCCAGTACCGGAGTCGGTACGGCGGCAATCACCCGGCCCATCACCGGCAGCAGGCCAAGCACCACCAGGATCACGCCACCGGTGGCCACCACGTAGCGGCTCTTGACCCCGGTCACGGCCACCAGGCCGACGTTCTGGGCAAAGGCGCTCTGGGTGAATGAACCGAAGATCGGCGCCAGGATGCTCGATGCCATGTCGGCACGCAGGCCGTTGCCCAGGCGCTTGGAGTCGACCTTGGTGTCGATGATTTCGCCCACGGCGAGGATGTCGGCCGAGGTTTCCACCAAGGTCACCATGATCACGATGCACATCGACAGGATCGCGGCGATGTGGAATTCCGGCATGCCGAAATGGAACGGGGTGGGGAAGGCGAACATCGGGCCCTGGCTGACCTTGCTGAAATCGGTCATGCCCAGCGCCCAGGCGATCAGCGTGCCGACCACCATGGCCATCAGGATCGACAGCCGCGAGATGGTTGCGCTGCCCAGCTTGCTCAGCACCAGCACGATAGCGAAGGTCAGGCCGGCCAGGCCGATGTTGGCCACGCTGCCGAACTCCGGTGAGGCGCTATTGCCGCCCATCACCCAGCGCGCGGCAACCGGCATCAGGGTCAGGCCGATGGTGGTGATGACGATACCGGTCACCAGCGGCGGGAAGAACTTGGTAATGCGCGAGAACACCGGGGTGATCAGGAAACCGATCACCGAAGCTGCCATGACCGCGCCGAGCACGCCCGGCAGGCCACCACCGCCCTCGCTGCTGAGGATGGCGCCCATGGTCGCCACGCCAGCGAACGACACGCCCTGCACCAGCGGCAACTGGCAACCGAAGAATGGGATGCCCAGCGTTTGCAGCAAGGTCGCCAGGCCCCCGGCAAACAGCGAAGCGGCGATCAACATGCCGATCTCGGCACCGTTGAGGCCGGCTGCCTGACCCAGGATCAGGGGTACCGCGACGATCCCGCCATACATGGTCAGCACATGCTGCAGACCATAGGCCAGGTTGGCACCCAACCCGAGGTTTTCGTCCTCGGGGCGCTGGGCGGGAGACGTGCTAGGGGACGTAGTCATGGAGCAGGCTCTCTGTTTATTGTTGTGGCGCTACTGTAGACACTTCCTACAAATCATTGCTACATAAATTGTATACAATATTTTGATTGGAGCGCGAACAGCTGGCCTTGCAATGTGTGCAGAACCTCAATGCAGAAGGCGTACCAAGTTATTCAATGCGGTGCTAGAGGGGTGTGTACAAAGCACTGCTACCCAGGCAGAAAGCTGTCTGGGTAGACAAGAAACAGAAGGTGGGAAGGCTGTTAGCCAGCTAACAGATTCTATTCTTCGATGAGTTCGCGCAGCTCGCGCATCATTTCGGTGCCATCGGCCAGGTTCAATTCCACAAGACGGTGCAAATGGGACATTGAGTCGACGTCGATGTACAGGCAGATGAAGCCCAGGCGGGTGGGCTCCTCATGGCGCAGTTCCACCTGCATTTGTACCCGCACCTCGGGGTTCAGGTGGATGACCGCATCGAAGTCCTGGGTCAGGTCGGCGTCCCAGGGTTCGGGGCATTTGACCAGCATGCCCTTGAGCGACACATCCAACAGTTTTACCGGCCAGCGGCGGTCGCCCTGGCGCAGTTCGGTGGGGGCATCGAAATCGATGCGCTGGAAGCGGCGGCGTTCGTCGTGATCGCTCATGGGCAGGTCCTCGGGTGACATCCTGACTATAGTTAGTTGGATATGTGCATCAGGTACCGCAATCTGGCCGCAGAGGCTCTAGACCAAAGCAAGTGTGGCAATGCGCGATGACACGCCCTAGACTCGATGGGCGGTCTTTTCCAATCCACCAGCTGGAAGCAAACCATGAACAACAATAATAGCCTGCTACGCCACATTCCGTGGCTGGCGCTGGCAGTCATAGGAGCCTGCGCGCTGGGTGTGGTTGCCCTGCGTCGCGGCGAGGCGATCAATGCCTTGTGGATCGTGGTCGCCGCGGTGGCCATCTACCTGGTCGCCTACCGTTACTACAGCCTGTTCATCGCCACCAAGGTGATGCAACTCGACCCTCGCCGAGCCACCCCGGCGGTGCTCAACAACGACGGTCTGGACTACGTTCCGACCAACAAGCACATTCTTTTCGGTCACCACTTCGCCGCCATCGCTGGCGCCGGCCCCCTGGTCGGCCCGGTGCTCGCCGCGCAGATGGGCTACCTGCCCGGCACGCTGTGGCTGATCGCCGGCGTGGTGCTGGCCGGTGCGGTGCAGGACTTCATGGTCCTGTTCCTCTCCACCCGCCGCAACGGCCGCTCGCTGGGCGACATGGTGCGTGAGGAGATGGGCCGCATCCCGGGGACCATCGCCCTGTTCGGCTGCTTCCTGATCATGATCATCATCCTCGCGGTGCTGGCGCTGATCGTGGTCAAGGCCCTGGCCGAGAGCCCATGGGGCATGTTCACGGTGATGGCGACCATCCCGATCGCGATGTTCATGGGCGTCTACATGCGTTACATCCGCCCGGGCCGCATCGGCGAGATCTCGGTGGTCGGTGTGGTACTGCTGCTGGCGTCGATCTGGCTGGGTGGCCAGATTGCAGCCGATCCGGTCTGGGGCCCGGCGTTCACCTTCACGGGCGTGCAGATCACCTGGATGCTGGTCGGCTACGGCTTCGTTGCCGCTGTGTTGCCGGTATGGCTGGTACTGGCACCGCGTGACTACCTGTCGACCTTCCTCAAGATCGGTACCATCATCGCCCTGGCCATCGGCATCCTGGTGACCATGCCCGAGCTGAAAATGCCGGCGCTGACCCAGTTCACCGACGGCACCGGCCCGGTGTGGAAGGGCACTCTGTTCCCGTTCCTGTTCATCACCATCGCCTGCGGCGCGGTGTCTGGCTTCCATGCGCTGATCTCCTCGGGGACCACGCCGAAGCTGCTGGACAACGAAGCCAACGCCCGTTACATCGGCTACGGCGGCATGCTGATGGAATCGTTCGTCGCCATCATGGCCATGGTTGCCGCCTCGGTGATCGAGCCGGGCGTGTACTTCGCCATGAACAGCCCGGCCGCGGTGGTTGGCGCCGACGTGGCTTCGGTGGCGCAAACGGTCAGCAGCTGGGGCTTCATGATTACCCCTGAGCAGCTCGAAGCGGTGGCCCGAGACATCGGCGAGCACACGGTTCTCGCCCGTGCCGGTGGCGCACCGACCCTGGCGGTGGGTATCGCGCAGATCCTGCACCAGGTGCTGCCGGGTGAAAACACCATGGCCTTCTGGTACCACTTCGCGATCCTGTTCGAGGCGCTGTTCATCCTCACCGCAGTGGATGCCGGTACCCGTGCCGGTCGCTTCATGCTGCAAGACCTGCTGGGCAGCTTCGTGCCGGCCCTCAAGCGTACCGAGTCGTGGACTGCCAACCTGATCGGCACCGCCGGTTGCGTGGCGCTGTGGGGCTACCTGCTGTACCAGGGCGTGATCGACCCGCTGGGCGGCATCAACACCCTGTGGCCGCTGTTCGGTATCTCCAACCAGATGCTGGCCGGTATCGCCCTGATGCTCGGCACCGTGGTGCTGATCAAGATGAAGCGCGAGCGCTATATCTGGGTCACCCTGCTGCCGGCTGCCTGGCTGCTGATCTGCACCACCGCCGCAGGCCTGATCAAGCTGTTCGACCCGAACCCGGCTGTCGGCTTCCTGGCCCTGGCCAAGAAGTACAGCACTGCGCTGGACGCAGGCCAGGTACTGGCCCCGGCCAAGAACATCGATCAGATGCAGCACGTGATCTTCAACGCCTACACCAACGCCGGCCTGACCATTCTGTTCCTGCTGGTGGTGTTCAGTGTGCTGTTCTTCGCGCTCAAGGTCGGCTACGCCGCCCTCGGCCGCAAAGAGCGCACCGACAAGGAAACCCCGTTCCAGGCCCTGCCTGACGCTTGAGAGGACTGCAGTGATGTTCAACGACCTGGGTCGACTGGGTAAGTACCTGGGGCAGGCAGCCCGCCTGATGGTCGGCATGCCCGACTACGACAACTACGTCGAGCACATGCGCAACAAGCACCCGGACAAACCGGTGATGACGTACGAGGCGTTCTTCCGCGAACGCCAGGAAGCACGATACGGTGGCAAGTCCGGGCCCAAGTGCTGTTGAACCTGCAACTTGCGTGAACCTGTGGGAGGCCGGGCAACCGGCCTCCCACAATCATTTTCTGCTTCAGGAGATTTCTGCGTGCAGACGCCCATTCCCGTTACTGTTCTCACCGGCTTTCTCGGTGCTGGCAAGACCACGCTGCTCAAGCACATGCTCAAGGCCGAACACGGCCTGAAGATCGCCGTGATCGAGAATGAGTTCAGCGAGGCCGGTATCGACAGCCAGTTGCTGGGCGACGAGCCGGTACAGGTCATGACCCTGGCCAACGGCTGTGTGTGCTGCAGCATCCACGGCGACCTGACCCGTGCCCTGTACCTGCTGCTCGAACGCCTGGATGCCGGCGAGATAGCCTTCGACCGCCTGGTGATCGAATGCACCGGCCTGGCCGACCCGGCACCGGTGGCGCAGACCTTCTTCATCGAAGAAGAACTGCGCGATCGCTACATCCTCGACGGCATCATCACCTTGGTCGATGCTGCCCACGCCGAGGTGCACCTGACCCAGACCATCGCCCAGGCCCAGGTCGGTTTTGCCGATCGCCTGCTGCTGAGCAAGACCGACCTGGTCGAACCGGCTGCACTGGAGGCCCTGCGTGAGCGCCTGGCACGGATCAATGGCCGGGCGGCGATCCGCGTGGTTGAACATGGCCGCATCGACCTGGCCGAGCTGCTCGATGTGCGCGGCTTCAACCTGAATCCGGACCTGGGCGCCAACCTCAAGCCGAGCCTGCGCCCGCTGCTCAAGCCGGCCACGCCGGACCGGATTTCCACCTTGGTGCTGCGCACCGAGACCGCCCTGGACATCGACCGCCTCAGCGATTTCATGAACGAACTGCTGGAGGAGCACGGCAAGCAGTTGCTGCGCTACAAGGGCGTGCTGAACATTGCCGGCGAGGACCGTCGCCTGGTGTTCCAGGGGGTGCTCAAGCTCTACGGCTTCGACTGGGATGCCGAATGGGCAGCCGACGAGAACCGCGAGAGCGTGATGGTGTTCATCGCCGATGAACTGCCCGAAGCTAAGATTCGGGCTGGGTTCGAGGCGCTGGCTGCGGGCTGAGCGGGCGCGGCGGCTGAGCCTCGAACCACTGCGGCCACGAGCTGCGGTGGCGTGTCTGGACCTCGATGCACGGGATCAGCCGCTCGGTGAGCACGGCGGTTTGCCGCACGGCCTTGGCGGTGCGGTACTTGACGCTGTGGATGCACTCGCGGTCGCCAAACTCGCAGCGGTTCAGCGCCGTACCACCGCAAGGGCCGTTGGCCAGGCCTTTGGGGCAGGTTTCCGGGCACGTATAGAGGGTGTCCTCCAGGCGGCAGCGGCCGCAGGTATCGCAGCCGGTCAGCGGGCGTTTGACCGCCCGTTCCAGCCCGTGCAGCACCCGGGCCCCACGTCTGGTTGCCCAGAGTGGCTGGCGCACGGCCCAACCGAACGCTTTGCTGAGCCAGTTGGCGCGGCTGAACAGCAGCGAATGGGCGGCGTGCAACACGTGATAACGGGCTTTCTCTTTACTTGAGGCAGTGACGGTCGATTCGCCCCGGCGCCAGTTGCCCTGTGGCGGGTGGAAGGTGACGATGGGCAGGCCGGGCATCTGCCAACTGTCGGCCCAGGCCGGCGCCCAGTGTTCCAGGGAGTGGATCTGCGCCTGCCAGTGTTCCAGGCGCTCCTCCAGTGCCCGCAGTTGCTTGAGCTCGTGAATCCCCGACAGGTGCACGCCGGCATAGCCCATCAGCTTCACGCCGATGATCTGCAAGGCCAGGCGATCGACGCTGCGCGCCTGGGCAAAGGCCTTGGACACCTGGCTTTCGGCTTCGAGCAGGTCGT
This sequence comes from Pseudomonas sp. MN1F, assembly GCF_009391885.1. GTDB lineage: Bacteria > Pseudomonadota > Gammaproteobacteria > Pseudomonadales > Pseudomonadaceae > Aquipseudomonas. The sequence continues at coordinate 47,969 of NZ_VZII01000031.1, forward strand.
TCATCGAAGGGGTGACGGTCACGCCCGCCACATGCTCGAGCATGGCGGCGCGGCCGTGGGTCAGGCTCATCAGGCAGGCCAGCATCGGTTTGGGCGCGGCCTGGCGTTGCATCCAGTGGATGGCTTCCTGGTGCTTGCTGGCGTCGAAGCCCAGTTGCAGGGTGAGGAAGTCGGCGCCGGCGGCGAGCTTCTTCTCGGCCTTGAAGTACTGTGCACCACCTTCTTCCTCGTGGTACTTGAACGGGTTCAGTGCCGCGCCGAGCAACCAGTGCGGGCAGGCCTGGCGCGCAATCAGCAAGGCCGCGACCGACTCCAGGTAGCGTACCGGGCGTTCACCAGGCTGGTGGCCGGGCAGGCGGTCGCCGGTCAGCAGCAACAACTGATCGAGGCCGGCGGCGTCCATGCGCTGCAGCTGAGCCAAAAGATGATGGCGTTCGCGGTCTTTGCCAGAGAAGTGCGGCAAGGCGGGGAGCGGGGTGTTGAACGAGGCGAGGGCATCCAGTGGCGACATGTCCAGCGGGCTGCCCACGCGGTCGCCGATGGCGACGGTCATCGGCCAGCCGCACAACTGCCCGCGGGCCATGATCGCTTCCATCGCGGCGAAGCGTTCCGCCGAGGGCTTGGGGACGAATTCCATGACGCAGACGAAGTGGTTATCGCGCAGCGCGGCTTTCAGCAGGCTCATGGCTCGAGGGCACCTGGAGTATTCAGGTTGGCATTGTGCGGCAGGTTGTCGGTCGGGCTCATGTCTGAATACGTAGGGTGCTGCTCTGAACAAGACATTCAGGTTCGTCGGCATCATGAGCAATTCTTGAGTTCATCTCAAATTTAATGAGTTTGTCTCAGCCGCTCGCGGGTCGGAAAATGCCCTCATTCATTTCGGTACTTTTTTTCGGATCTCTGAGGGACAAGACATGGCACTGGCGCATAACCTGGGCTTTCCACGCTTTGGCAGTGACCGCGAGCTGCGTGCCCGCCACTGGCAAGTGCAGAAGGACGCCGGCATCGAACTGCTGCCAGTTGGCGATTTCGCCTGGTGCGATCAGCCGTTTGCCCAACGCTGGGAGCAGCTGTTCGACGAAGTGACCGAAGCCAAGGCTTTGGGCCATGCAGTCAAACCGGTGGTGATCGGCCCTTTGACCTACCTGTGGCAGGCCAGCAAAGACAACGCCGACCTCGACGCGCTGGAACACCTGCTGCCGCTGTATGACCTGGGCCTGAACCGCCTGGCTGCCCTGGGGGCCGAATGGGTGCAGATCGATGAGCCGATCCTGGCCCAGGAACTGCCGCAGGAATGGAAAAACGCTTTCGAACGTGTCTACAACATCCTACAGCGTGCTCCGCTGAAGAAGCTGATCGCCACCTACTTCGGTGGCCTGGAAGGCAACCTCGGCCTGGCCGTCAACCTGCCGGTCGATGGCCTGCACGTCGACTTGGTGCAGGCCCCCGACCAGTACCAGACTCTCCTCGACCGGCTGCCGGCCTACAAGGTGCTGTCGCTCGGCCTGGTCGACGGCTGCAACGCCTCGCCATGCGACCTGGAAAATACCCTGCATCTGCTGCGCGATGCCCACGACCGCCTGGGTGAGCGGCTGTGGGTGGCCACAGCCTGCCCATTGCTGCACAGCCCGGTGGAGCAGGCCGTGCACACGTGCCAGGAAGTCGCGCTGCTGGCCAGGGCCGTCAATGAAGCGGCTGCCCGCGAGTTGCGCGCTACTGCCTGATCATCGCTCGATCGCCAGGGCGACACCCTGGCCACCACCAATGCACAGGGTGGCCAGCCCTTTCCTGGCATCACGCTTGATCATTTCATGCAGCAAGGTCACCAGCACCCGGCACCCGGAAGCACCAATCGGATGCCCCAGGGCAATCGCCCCGCCATTGACGTTGACCTTGCTCGCCTCCCATTCCAGCGCCTTGCCCACCGCCAGTGCCTGTGCGGCAAAGGCCTCGTTGGCTTCGATCAGGTCAAGGTCGGCCAGCTGCCAGCCAGCCTTGTCCAGGCAGCGCTGGGTCGCCGACACCGGGCCGATGCCCATGATCGCCGGGTCCACGCCCGCGCTGGCATAACTGGCAATCTTCGCCAGCACCGGCAGCCCCAGGGCCTGGGCCTTGCTGGCGCTCATCAGCAGCACCGCAGCGGCGCCGTCGTTGAGGCTGGAGGCATTGCCGGCGGTGACGCTGCCGTCCTTCTTGAAGGCCGGGCGCAGCTTGGCCAGCGATTCGGCGGTGGTGTCTGGACGCGGTTGTTCGTCACGGTCGAAGACTTTCGGCTCGCCTTTTTTCTGCGGCATCACGATCGGCGTGATCTCGTCCTTGAAGCGGCCCGCTTCGATCGCCGCCACGGCCTTGCGCTGCGACTCGGCGGCGAAGGCGTCCTGCTGCTCACGGCTGAGGCCGTATTTTTCCACCAGGTTCTCGGCGGTGATGCCCATGTGGTAGTCGTTGAAGGCATCCCACAGGCCGTCGCTGATCATGCTGTCGATCAGCTGGCCATGGCCCATGCGCTGGCCGGTCCGTGCCGATGGCATCACATACGGCGCCAGGCTCATGTTCTCCTGGCCACCGGCAATCACCACCTCGGCGTCACCACAACGGATCGCCTGCGCCGCCAGGTGCAGGGCCTTCAGGCCCGAGCCGCAGACCTTGTTCAGCGTCAGTGCTGGCACGCTGTAGGGCAGGCCGGCCTTGATCGCGGCCTGGCGCGCCGGGTTTTGCCCGGCACCGGCGGTGAGCACCTGACCGAGGATCACTTCATCGACCTGGGCCGGGTCCAGCCGGGTCTGCTCCAGCAGCTGCTTGATCACTGCTGCACCGAGGTCGACGGCCGGCACATTGGCCAGGGCACCCTGGAAGCTGCCGATGGCGGTACGGGTTGCGGCGACGATGACCACGTCGTTCATGTTGTTGTTCTCCGGGCAATGGGCGTAGTGCTGCCAGCATCGGCGGGTTTGGTTGATTTGTTAAGTTTGATTTTCTTTGTGATTGATGTGAAAAGCCAATCAATGAGGGCTGGGCTCGTCGCGGGACATTCAGGCCCCCCGCAGCCAGCGAAGATCAGGCAGCCGGACACTGATGTGTCACACAATGAATCCCCCCGCCACCCGCCGCAATCGCGTCGATATCCAGCTGCACGATATCCCGCCCTGGATACAGTACGGCGAGTAACGCCCGGGCTTTCTCATCGGCCTGCACATCGCCGAACTGCGGAGCGATGATCGCGCCGTTGATCACGAAGTAGTTGATATACCCCGCCGCAAAATCATTGTTGCCCTGGCTGAACCTGTTGCGCCGCCCGCGCATGGGCGGCGATACCACATGCACCTGCAAGCGCCTGCCTTCGGCATCGGTGGCTCTCTTGAGGATCTCAAGATGCTTGCGGGTCACCGCGTGGTCATAGGAGGCCGGGTCGTTGTCCAGGTTGGCGATCACCACCCCCGGGCGCACAAAGCGGGCATAGAAGTCCACATGCCCGTCGGTGATGTCTTCGCCGGCGATACCCGGCAGCCAGATGACCTTGCTCAACCCCAGGCGCGCCTTGAGCTCGGCCTCGACGTCGGCCTTGCTCCAGCCCGGGTTGCGGTTGGCGTTGATCCAGCTGCTCTCGGTCATGATGCCGGTGCCGTGGCCGTCCACCTCGATGGCGCCGCCTTCGCCCACCAGCTCGCTGCGCTGGTAGCGGGCGTCGGCCAGGGTGGCCACGCGCCTGGCCAGCTGCGCGTCGTTCTGGTGGCGCTGCTTGTTGCCCCAGCCGTTGAAGTTGAAATCCACCGCGGCGACGGCGCCGTCATCGTCGACGACGAAGTTGGCGCCGATGTCGCGCATCCAGATGTCGTCCAGACTGCATTCGACAAAGCGTGTGTTGTGGCTGGCGCAGTGCCGCTCGGCCAGTCCGCGTTCGCTGGGGCGGCAGAACACGGTCACTGGCTGGTAGCGGGCGATGGCCTGGGCGATGCGGCCCAGGGCGGCTTGCACGTCGGCGGTGAAGTCTTCCCAGATGGCCTCCTGGGCACCAAAGGCGATGAATGCACGCTGCTGCGGCTCGCCCTCGTCGGGCATGAACCAGCGCCCGGGTTGCTCGGCGCGGGCCAGGCCCAGCGGCAGGCCGAGGCCGGCTCCCAGGCCTGCGGCCAGCGACAGTTGCAGGAAGGTTCTACGGCTGGGCATGGGTCAGTCCTGTGCAGTCTTGAAGCGGGTCCACACACGCATGCGTGCACGCATGTCGGCCTGTGGAATATCCCGGCCCGGAATCAGCCGGGCGTAGGTGGCTTCGTCGAGGTAGATGTCGGGGTTGTCGCGCATGCGCGGGTCCACCGCCTGGCGTGCCTTGGCGCTGGCCGTGGGGTAGCCGGTGAAGTTGCTGATGGCGGCCATGTTCGCCGGGCGCATGACGAAGTTGATGAAACGATAGGCGTATCCCGGGTGCTGGGCATCCGCCGGAATGGCCATGGTGTCCATCCACACCGTGGTGCCCTGGCGCGGTACGCGGTACTGGAAGTCGAGGTGCTTGCCGGCAGAGTCGGCGGCGCGCTGGGCCTGGATCACGTCGCCGCTGTAACCCAGCGACAGGCACAGGTTCTCGTTGACCAGTTCGGTCACCGGTTGCGACTGGAACTTGCGTATGTACGGGCGCACCGCCTTGAGCAGTTCGCTGGCGGCGGCCAGGTCTTCACGCTTGGCGCTGCGCGGTTCGCGGCCCAGGTAATTGAGCACCACGGCCAGCACTTCATCGGGCGAGTCGATGATCGAGATGCCGCAATCGGCGAACTTGGCGGCCAGCTCTGGTTTGAACAGCAGGTCGAGGTTGTCCAGCGGCGCATCGGGCATGCGCTGGCGGACTTTCTCGGCATTCGCGGTCAGGCCGATGGTGCCCCAGGTGTAGGGCACCGTCGCCTGGCTGGCTTTCGGGTACTGGGCATGCAGCTTGCGCAGGCCGGGCTCGATATCGTCCAGGGCTTCCAGGCGGCTGTGGTCGAGTGGCTGCAGGCTGCCGGCACGCATCAGGCGCTCAGCCACGGTATCGCCGGGGAATACCAGGTCGTAGCCACTGCGCCCGGACATCAGTTTGGCTTCGAGTACCTCGCTGCCGTCCATCACGTCGTAGATCACCTGGATGCCGGTTTCGGCGGTGAATTGCTTGAGGGTGTCCCCGGCGAAGTAATCGGCCCAGTTGTACAGGCGCAGGGTGGGCTGGTCGGCCTGGGCCTGGCTGGCGCAGATCGCCAGGGCCAGTGCTGCGAAAACGTGGCGTTTCATGCTCAGGGCCTCAGGCTGTGTGGGTGCTTGCCGTCCAGGGTCAGCAGCGGCGCGTACATGTCCGGGCGACGGTCGCGGTAGATGCCCCAGCTCAATCGGTCTTCGCGCATGCGTGCCAGGTCCAGGTCGTGCAGCCAGATGCCGCTGCTGTCGCGGTCGGCTTCGGCGAGCATGGCGCCTTTGTGGTCACAGATGAACGACGAGCCGTAGAAACGCATGCGCAGTGATTCATCGCTATCGGCCACTTCCACACCGACGCGGTTGGCGGCCACCACGGGCAACAGATTGGCGGCGGCATGGCCGCGCATGGCGACCTGCCAGTGGTCGCGTGAGTCCAGCTCGGCGCAGCCGGGCTCGGAGCCGATGGCAGTGGGGAACAGCAGCACTTCGGCGCCCATCAGTGCCAGGCAGCGGGCCGTTTCGGGGAACCACTGGTCCCAGCAGATACCGATGCCCAGGCGGCCGAAGGCGGTGTCCCAAATCTTGAAACCGGTGTCGCCGGGGCTGAAGTACTCCTTCTCCTGGTAGCCGATGGCGTTGGGGATATGGGTCTTGCGGTACACACCCAGCAGTTGGCCGTCGGTATCGGCCACGGTCAGCGAGTTGAAGAAGGCATTGCCGGCCCGTTCATACCAGCTCAGCGGCAGCACCACACCCAGCTCGCCGGCCAGGGCGGCGAAACGCTGAAGGATCGGGCTGCTCGGGTAGGGCTCGGCCAGTGCCTGGTGCTTGTGGTCCTGCTCGATGCAGAAGTAGGTCGTGGCGAACAGCTCTTGCAGCAGGATCACCTGAGCGCCCTCGGCGGCAGCCTGGCGTACCAGTTGCTCGGCGCGGTCGAGGTTGTCGGGCAGGTTCCAACTGCAGGGCATCTGGGTGGTGGCGATACGCAGAAGGCTCATGGCTGCACCTCTGGCTGCTGTTGGGTGATGCAGTGGATACCGCCGCCGCCGTGGGCGATGGCATCGATGCGCACCGGCACGATTTCACGGCCCGGGAAGGCGTGTGCGAGTTGCTCGGCGGCGTCCTGGTCGGCGGCGATGCCGTAGGCCGGCATGATGATCGCGCCGTTGGCGATGTAGAAGTTGGTGTAGGACGCGCAGAACACTTCGGCGTCCTGGTCGACTGCGGCGCTGGCTTCATAGAGGTCGAGCAGTTCGAAATGGCGGCCCTGTGCATCGGTAGCGAGTTCCAGGGCGCGGCGGTTTTCGCGGACCACGTCGGCATAGACCGAGCCGTGATCGTGGGTGGCATCGACCAGCAGCACACCTGGGCGGGCGAAGGCACACACGCCATCGACATGGCCGTCGGTCATGTCGCCGGTGACGTACTGCGGGTCGCCGGGCAGCCAGATGGTCTTGCGGATGCCCAGGTAACGGGCGAAACAGGCCTCGAATTCGGCCTTGTCGATACCGGGGTTGCGGTTGCGGTTGAGCAGCACCGATTCGGTGGTGATCAGCGTGCCTTCACCGTCGACATGAATCGCGCCGCCTTCGTTGCACAGGAAGGTGCTGAAACCGTCCAGGCCCAGCTGATCGAGGATGCGGCGGCCGAGGCTGCGGTCCTGTTCGTGCCGGGACTTGCCGCCCCAGGCATTGAAGCGCCAGCTCAGCCCGGCCAGGCCGTGCTGTGGGTGGCAGACGAAACTCGGGCCGCTGTCACGGCACCAACTGTCGTCCACCGCCAGTTCGATCAGTTCGATGTTGGCACCGCACAGGGTGCGGGCACTTTGCAGGGCAGAAGGGTCGACGACCATCTTCACCGGCTCGAAGCGGGCAATGGCTGCCGCTACACGGGCGTAGTCGCGCTGTACGTCGGCCAGACTGACGCGCCAGCCGCTTTCCCATAGCGCCTGGTTGTGTGGCCAGACCATCCAGGTCGCCGCGTGGCGGGCCCATTCGGCAGGCATGCGCCAGCCGCTGTCGAGGGACAGATGCATAGTGAACTCCGATCTATTAAGGATTTTTATCAACGAAGCCCGCCGTCGCGGGTGTTGGTGTCCATGCTATGGCTATGAAGACACGGCGACAAACGATAGATTTAGCCGATATCTGATTAGCAGGGCTTATCGATCATGCTCAAACACTGGCCACCGCTCAATGCACTCAGGGGCTTTGAAGCGGCCGCACGGCTTGGTAGTTTCCACAAGGCTGCCGAAGCCCTGAACCTCACCCAGTCGGCGATCAGCCAGCAGATCCGCAGCCTGGAAACCTACCTGGAACAGCCACTGTTCTACCGCAGTGGCCGCAGCGTCAGCCTGACCGATGCCGGGCATGACCTGCTCAGCACCACCCAGTCCATGTTGCAGCACCTGGCCGTGGGCATTCGCCGCCTGGAGCAGTACCGCAAGCCCAATCAACTGGTGGTCAACACCAGCCCGGCCTTCGCCCGGCACTGGCTGTTGCCGCGCCTGGCCGATTTCCATCAGCGTTGCCCGCAGGTCGATCTGTGGCTGTTTACCAGCTTCGAGGTGCCGGACATGGCCAGCGAAACCATCGACCTGGCCATTCGCGACGACCTTAGTGCCCAGGCCGAGTGCAGCTTTACCGTGCTGCATCACGACCAGCTGTATCCCGCCTGCCACCCTGGGTTGCTGCAAACCCCTGCGCAGCAGCGCACCACCCTGCATGGCGAGCGCGAAATGGACTGGAGCCATTGGCAGCTGGAAGGCGGCGAGGAGGTTGGGCAGCAGGGCAAGGGGTTGAATTTTTCCGACCCTGGATTGCTGCTGGATGCTGCGAGCGAAGGGCTGGGTGTTGCCCTGGTCAGCCAGTTGCTGGCGCAGCGGGCGGTGGGCGAGGGGCGCCTGCAGGCGCTGTCTGCGCAGCGGGTGCGCGGGCCGACCTGGGCCTGCCTGGTGCACCGGGACAGCCAGGACGATCCGCTGGCCCGGCAGTTTCTGGGTTGGCTACGCGCTGAGTTGCAGGCATGACCGGCGTTTGAATCCCCTCAAACACCCCGTAATATGTGTCGGATAACCTGCGGGGGTAGTCTCACCCTCTGATCAATCGGAATCGCCCTTGTGGCGCTTTCCCCGGCATAAACCTGACGAGGTACAGACATTGGCCATCATTCATCCTAAGGTTCGCGGTTTCATCTGCACCACGACTCACCCGAAGGGCTGCGAGCTCAACGTCCGTGACCAGATCGAAGCCACCCGCAAGCTGGGCGTGCGCGAGGATGGCCCGAAGAAGGTCCTGGTCATCGGTGCCTCCAGCGGCTACGGCCTGGCTGCCCGCATCACTGCGGCCTTCGGCTTCAAGGCCGACACCCTGGGCGTGTTCTTCGAAAAGCCAGGTACCGAGACCAAGGCCGGTACCGCTGGCTGGTACAACGCCGCTGCCTTCGACAAGTTCGCCAAGGCCGAGGGCCTGTACAGCAAGTCGATCAATGGTGACGCCTTCTCCGATGAAGCCCGTGCCAAGGTCATCGAGCTGATCAAGAACGAAATGGGTGGCAAGGTCGACCTGGTCATCTACTCGCTGGCTTCGCCCGTGCGCAAGCTGCCGCAAACCGGTGAAGTGATCCGTTCCGCGCTGAAGCCGATCGGCCAGCCGTACAAGTCGACCGCCATCGACACCAACAAGGACGCCATCATCGAGGCCAGCATCGAGCCGGCCTCCGAGCAGGAAATCGCCGACACCGTTACCGTCATGGGCGGCCAGGACTGGCAGCTGTGGATCGACGCCCTGGCGGGCGCTGAGGTGCTGGCCGAAGGCGCGCGCACCGTAGCCTTCAGCTACATCGGCACCGAAATCACCTGGCCGATCTACTGGCACGGCGCCCTGGGCCAGGCCAAGCAGGACCTGGACGAAACCGCACTGCGCCTGGACAAGAAGCTGGCCGCTGAAGTCAAGGGCGGCGCCAACGTGGCGGTGCTCAAGTCGGTGGTCACCCAGGCCAGCTCGGCCATCCCGGTGATGCCGCTGTACCTGTCTATGGTGTTCAAGATCATGCAGGAAAAGGGTGTGCACGAAGGCACCCAGGACCAGCTGGATCGCATGTTCCGCGATCGCCTGTACCGCGCCGATGGCGCCCCGGCCGAAGTGGACGAAAAAGCCCGCCTGCGCCTGGACGACTGGGAACTGCGCGACGACGTGCAGGACGCGTGCAAGGCCATGTGGCCACAAGTGACCACCGAGAACCTGTTCGAGCTGACCGACTACGCCGGTTACAAGAAGCAGTTCCTCAACCTGTTCGGCTTCGAGCGCGCTGACGTCAACTACGACGAAGACGTGGCCACCGATGTGAAGTTCGACTGCATCGAGCTGTAAGTCGATGTAAAAGATGGGGGCCGATACAGGCCCCCATTTTTTTTGCTAGTTTTGGCGCACAACAACAGGAAGTGCGCCATGAGCAGCCTCACCCAACCCGCCACTGCCTTTCGCCAGGCCACGGCTGACGGCTACAGCCTCGGCGGCTTTTGCTGGCGCCACGCCCAGGCAGATGCCCAGCGCCCGCTGGTGATCATCAACGCGGCCACCTCGGTGCGCTGCCGCTATTATTCGCGCTTTGCCGACTACCTGTTCGCCCAAGGCTGCGATGTGCTGACCTACGACTATCGCGGTATCGGTGAATCACGCCCGGACTCGCTGCGCGGCTTCCAGGCGTCGTGGAGCGATTGGGGCCGGCTGGATTTCGAAGCTATGCTGGCGCACGCCGCCGAGCATTTTCCCGGCCAGCCGGTGGATGTGGTGGGCCACAGTTTCGGTGGCTGCGCCGTGGGCCTGGCGCCGTCGGCCGGGCAGGTGCGGCGGGTGGTGATGGTCGGCGCGCAATTCGCCTACTGGCGCGACTATGCCGCCGACCAGCGCTGGCGGCTGTTTGGCAAATGGCATGTGGTGATGCCGTTGCTGACCCGTGCGTTCGGTTACTTTCCCGGCAAGCGCCTGGGGTGGCTGGAGGACACCCCGGCGGGTGTCGTGCATGACTGGGCCACGCGCACACCGCGTTATGAGCAGCGCCCGAGCGGGCGCGGCCTGGCCATGCTGCCTTTCGCCCAAGTGCAGGCCGCAACGCTGGCCATCAGCCTGACGGACGATCCGTTTGGCACGGTAGCGGCGACCGAGCGGTTATTGGCGTACCTGCCAGCGGCGCAGCGGCTGCATTTGCGGATTGCGCCTGTGGATATCTCGGTCGATGAGATTGGCCATTTCGCGTTCTTCCATGACCGGTTTCGCGAAAACCTGTGGCCGATTGCGTTGCAGTGGTTGCAGCAGGGCGGGCTGGCAGATGGCGTGCCGGGGACGAATATCAGTTGAAATGCTGGGCCGCAAAGCGGCCCTCGCCATCTCAAGCTTTGCGCGAAAGCGGCAGCTCGGCGAACTTCACACCGGCCAGCCCGTGCTTGATCAGCGCACGGATGTTGCCATGGTCACTGCCCTCAGGGGTGGCCAGCACGTCGCGGTAGTGCTCGCCGAAGGCCAGCAGCGCTTCCTGGTCGCTCAGGCCTTCCAGCAGGGCCAGGCCCAGGGTCTTGCACGAACCTTCGTTCTGCCCGGCAGCATTCTCCACGCCACCGTTGTTGAAGGCCTGGGGCTGGTAGCTGTAGTTGCCGGCGATGAACGCCAAGGTATCGGCGAAGACGTGTTGGCCGCTGGCCAGGCTGCTGCGCAGGGTGTTCAGATCAGTCACGAGGTTTTCCTTGTTCAAACGCCGCTTGCTGCTCGGCGCTGGCTTCTTCCTGGTATTGGGCTTTCCACTCGGCGTAGGGCATGCCGTATACCGCTTCGCGGGCGTCATCCAGGCTGATGTCGACCTGGCGCTCGTCAGCGGCGGCCTTGTACCACTTGGACAGGCAGTTGCGGCAGAAACCGGAAAGGTTCATCAGGTCGATGTTCTGCACGTCGGTGCGTTTCTGCAGGTGTTCGACCAGGCGCCGGAACGCGGCGGCTTCGAGTTCGAGCTGTTGTTGCTCAGTCATGGCAGTCTCTCAGATCATGCGGTTCTTCAGGTGGCGGCCACCGTTGATGACCACCTGGCTACCGGTACTGTACTGGCTGGCGAGCAGGTATTTCACCGTCTCGATCAGTGGCCCGGCGCCGGGTTCGAATTCCAGCAGGGCCTTTTTCAGGGTCTGCTGGCGGTAGGCCTCGTCACCGCCTTCCTTGAGGATCAGCAGGCCGGGGAGGATACCGTTGACGTGCACCTTGGGCGCGTATTTTTCGGCGAACGACAGCACCATGTTCTGCAGTGCAGCCTTGGTCGCGGCGTAGCCGATGTGGCCTTTGCTGCCGCGTGAGGAGGTTTCGTCGCAGATGTGGATGATATCGGCCTTGTCGACCTTGTTCAGCAGCTCGCCGAGCGCCAGGTTCAGGTGGTACGGCGCTTCGACGTGCAGGCGGAACATGGTGTCGAGGTTGTCGAGGCCGTCGTCGAGCCACAGCGAGGCGTTGTGGATGATTGCACGCAGGCCGTCGTAGTTGCGCTGCAGGTGGTCGATCAACGCTTCACGGTCGGCCCTGACGCAGAGGTCGGCCTGGAACTGCACGATGTTCGGGTGCGCGGACTGCGGCTGGAGGCTGCGGCTGGCACTGACCACCGTATGGCCGGCCTGAGCCAGCTCGAGGGCCAGGGCCAGCCCGACGCGCTGGCTGGCGCCGGTAACGAGAATAGGGCTGTTCATGTGCGGGCGGTCAACTTGTCTGTCCTGTCGTTGCCGCCCAGCATACCCGAACTGTTCGCGCTTGTATGACCTCGCCTCAGCGGCTGCGCAGCGCCGGGCTGGCGGTTGGCGTGGCGTGCAGCCAGTTGGCCAGCAGGCGGGTAGACAAGGGGATGAAGAAGTAGACCATGACCGGCGTCAGGGCCAGCGTGCTGAGCATGACCCGGGGTAGCAGCTCGAACGTTGCGAGCCAATGGCCGAACAGGACGTTGAACAGCAGCGAGACCGGGAAGAAGGCCAGCCAGATGGCCACGGCCTGCTTCCAGCGCGGTGGTTTTTGCACCGTATTAGTGCCGAACCAGTCGTCAATGCCGCTGACGCGCCTCTCTTTGGGGCGTTCGAACAGGCCGTTACCGCGAGCCAGCCAGGCCCGGCGCGATGCGGAGTGCTCCCAGGCGTGCAGGGTAGGCTCGTCGCTAAAGCGGAAAATGATCTGGAATTCGTCGTTGTCGCGGGGTGGGGCGAGGATGCCCGAGCCGAGGTAACCGGGGAAGTCGGTGGCCAGCTGCTCGCCTTCGTGCAGCCAGGCCAGCAGGTCCTGGTAGCGGCCATGGGCGGCGCGGCGCGACACCATCAGGGTGACGGGTGGGGTAGACATCGTGTATCTCCTGGCGACGGGGCTGGCGGGTAGCCGGCCCCTTGGCTGCGTGGCCCGGGGTGGTGGGCAACGTCAGCCTGCATGCAAGAATCGGGCGCGAAGCATCCTGCTGGTGACAATACGGCCTTAACAATTGTTCGCAAACGGTTGCTGGCTCGCACTGCATGATGTCGTAGTAGAATGCCCGTTCAACTTCCGCACACAGGTTACTCAGTGCAGATGAACAGACAGGGACGTAGCTCGGAAATCGAGGCAGGCCTGCACCACCAGGACCTGTTCCCCATTCGTGAGGTTTCCCGCCTGACCGGCGTCAACGCCGTGACCCTGCGTGCATGGGAGCGCCGCTACGGGCTGATCCAGCCGACACGCACCGAAAGTGGTCACCGGTTGTATTCCCAGGCGGATATCGAACAGGTCCGGAGCATCCTGGGTTGGCTCGAACGTGGCGTTGCAGTCAGCAAGGTTGGCGGCATTCTGGCCCGCGGCCAGGCCGTCGCCCAGGGCGTGATTTCGCCTGACAGCAGGGCACAGTGGCAGGCTCAGGTGCGCAAGGCTGTGAATCGCTTCGACGCGTCGAGCCTGGACCTGCTGTTCGACCAGGTGTTCGCGACAATCGCCCTGGACCAGGTGTTCAGCGAAGTGTTCTTGCCCGTCTGGCATGATCTGGCGGCGGGGCAGGGGGCATTCGGCCAGGCCAGCGAGTGGCTGTTCCTCGACCAGTTCCTGCGTGGCCGGGTGTTCTCCCGTTTGCAGCTTTCTCGTCAGCCGCGCGTCCGCCATGTGCTGCTGGCCCCGCTTCCCGGGCTGTGCCATGAACTGGAACTGCTGGTGACCGGCTTGCTTCTGGGCAGTGAGGACATCGGCGTGAGTCTGCTCATGCCCGGCCAGTCGCTGGAAGAATTGCCGCTGGTGTGTGAGCGCCTGCGGCCGGATGCCCTGGTGCTGTTTGCCAACCATTCGCCCACAGTCGAATTGAACAAGCGCCTGAGGCGCCTGGCAGCAGGCCTGGAATGCCCATTGCTGTTAGCTGGCGAGGCGGCAGAAAACGCCCAGGACAGTCTCGCCGGCAGCCCGGTTGCGTGCCTGGGTGCGCAAAGCGAGTTGATGCGGCGCCGCTTGCGGCAGTATCTGGCCGGTCAGCTCGATACCTGATCGTGCAGTTCTGGATGGGCCTGGCGATGGGCCTGCAGGATGTACTCACGCAGCCGGTCGATTTCTTCGGCGGGGCTGCGGCTGAGGTCGTAGGCGGCCAGGTCCGGGCCGATACGCCGGCGCAGCCTGCCATGCAGGCCGATCGGGCTGATGCCATGCGGGGCAAAATGCAGGTCGAAACGTGATGGGGCTTTGGCCAGGCCACGCACCTCGAGCAACGCACCCTTGAATGAAATATCCCGGACCAGCAGGCCACTGGCCTTGCCCTTGGCATCCAGCAGTGCGCTGGGCTGCTCCATCGACAGGCGCCAGGGGCGCAGCATCGGGCCGTCGTCTTCGTAGATTTCCGGTGAGCCGATCTGCAGGTGAACGGCATGGAACTCGTCTTCCACCAGCTGCAGCGGGAAGCTGATCTGCTGGTTGTTGAATTGCGCCTGCAGGGTCACCTGCTCGTTGGCCACCAGGCGGGCGAGCAGGGACTGGATATGGCGGTCGCCATTGACCAGCAGGCTCGACACCGGGTCGGCCAGGTTCAATTGCGGGGAATGCTGCATGTCCTGGATGAAATCCAGTTCGTCCTGAGTCAGGAGCGTTTCTGCTTGCATGATCGAACTCGGTGATGACGATTTCTTCAACGGGAATTGACCGTGCTCAAAGCGCTTGGTTCAGCCGCGTTCGTCGGAATTCCGACGAGCGTGCATTTCGGCCAGTTCGCGCTCAAGTTCTACCTGGCGGCTGACGTCTTTCTGGATACCGATGAAGTAGGTGCGCTGATCGGCATCGTGCCTCACCGGGGTGATCGACAGCTCGTTCCAGAACGCGCTGCCATCCTTGCGGTAGTTGCGCAGTATTTCACGGCAGGGACGGCCTTCGGCCAAGGCCTTGCGAATGCGTGCCCGGCCCAGTTGATCGCGATCATCGGCCTGCAGGAAGCGGCAATCCTGGTAGAGGATTTCGTCACGGCTATAGCCGGTCAGGCGTTCGAAGGCCGCATTCACGTAGATCAGGATGGTGTCGTCGCCTTCCTGTTCGGCGACCACGATCCCGTCGTTGGATGCGTCGACCATCGATTGCAGCAGCTGCGCGTTGATCATGTCCGGACCATGGGGCAATGAAGGGGACTTTGGTAGAGCCGGCCTTTTGCCAGCGCCGAATGCTAGTATCCTACGTTTTCACTCAGTTTCGGAATCCTCTTCCTGATGAAAGTCGCCATTATTTCCGGCTCGGTGTACGGCACCGCCGAAGAAGTTGCCCGCCACGCCGAGTCGTTGCTCAAGGCTGCAGGCTTTGAAGCCTGGCATGCTGCCCGTGCTACCCAGCAGGATCTCGAGGGTTTTGCCCCTGAAGCGTTGCTCGCGGTGACTTCGACCACTGGCATGGGTGAATTGCCGGATAACCTGATGCCGCTGTTCAGCAGCATTCGCGACACCCTGCCCGCGGCCTGGCGGGGGCTGCCGGGCGCGGTGATTGCCCTGGGTGATTCGAGCTATGGCGATACCTACTGCGGCGGTGGCGAGCAGCTGCGCGAACTGTTTGCCGAGCTGGGGGTACGGGAAGTGCTGCCGATGCTCAAGCTCGATGCCAGCGAGACCGTGACTCCAGAAGCTGATGCCGAGCCATGGCTGGCAGCGCTTGCTCAAGCACTGAAAGCCTGAGGTATTTCGTCAGCCTGCGCTGGCCGGCTCATGCTTGCTCCCGCAGCAATGCGAGCCAGGCCTGTGCCGCGCGCGACAGGTAGGCTCCACGCCGCCAGATGAAAGCGATATCCCAGCGCAGATCTGTCGGCGCCCTCAGCGGCAAGCGCACCACCCCGGGGCGCTCCAGCGCTTTTGCTACCACACGGGGCAGCAGCACCACGCCCTGGCCCGCCGCGACCAGCGCCACCAGGAAGTCCGCCTGGCCGCTGCGGCCACCTTCCTTCGGGGTGAAGCCTTGCTGCTGGCAAGCCTTGAGCAAGCGATCGTTGAGCACGAAGCTGCGCTGGTAGAGCAGGAAGGGTGTATCCGCCAACTGCTTCAGGCTCACCTGGTCCAGCCCGGCCAGCGCATGCCCGGTTGGTAACAGGGCATCCAATGGTTCATTGCAAAACGGCTGGTACTCGAACGCCGGGTCGCTCGGGGTGAGGCTGCCGCCCAGCTCCAGTTCGCCATTCCTCACCGCCTGTTCGATGCTAAGGCTGCCGCCTTCAAGCAACTGAATGGCGATGTTCGGATGGCGCCTGCGGTATTCGGCGAACAACCCGGCGAACAAGGTATCGCTGCCCAGCATCGGCAAGCCCAGGCGCAACTCGCCGCGCGCCATCTGGCTGAGATCGTCCAGCTCACTGAGCAGCTCCTGACGCTGGCGCAGCAGCGCTTCGCCGCGCTCCAGCACGATGCGCCCGGCGGCCGTCAGATGCAGCTGCGAGGCCTGGCGCTCAAGCAGCGGCTGGCCCACATCTTGCTCCAGCTGGGCGACCTGCTTGCTCACGGCGGACTGGCTGATATGCAAGGTCTGGGCGGCTTGGGTAAAGCCGCCGCGATGGACCACTTCGATGAAACTGCGCAGCTGTTTGAATTCCATGCTCGTGATTCCATTGTGGAATGGCTGCAAGTCTAACAATTCGCTTTTGGCCTAGGCAGCCAAATCTTAAAATGAGGGCCTGTCGAGGAACCGCTGCCCATGAAACCCGCATTATTGAAAAAGCCCCTGCGCCTGCTCGCCGAGCTGGCGGTCCTGCTGGCCTTGTTCCTGTTCGGTGGCCAACTGGCCGCCTGGCTGGGTTGGCCGATCCCTGGCGGGGTGATGGGCCTGGGCCTGCTGTTGCTGCTGTTCGCCTGCGGCGTGCTCAAGCCGGCCACCTTGCAACTGGGGGCTGGCTGGCTGATGGCGGAAATGCTGCTGTTCTTCATCCCGGCCCTGATGAGCCTGCTCGATTACGGCAGCCTGGTGCGCAGCGAAGGTTGGCGCATCCTGCTGGTCATCGCTGTGAGTACCCTGATGGTCATGGTGGTGACTGCCGTGACCGTGGAACTGGTCTGCCGCTGGAGGCTGCGCCATGAGCCTTGAACCCATGCCGCTGTTCTGGCTGGCACTGACCTTGGTGGCCTACCTGGCCAGCCGCTGGCTCTATCGGCGCACCGGGCGCTACCTGATGTCGCCACTGATCCTGGTCCCGGCCTTGCTGTTGGCGGTGGCCGTGCCGCTGCACACGGCCTACGCCGAATATTCGCGCAACACCCATTGGCTGATGAGTGTGCTGGGCCCGGTGACCGTCGCCTTTGCCGTGCCGATCTGGCAACAGCGAGCGATGCTGGCGCGGCATTGGCCGGCGCTGCTGGTGGGCATGGTGGCGGGCAGCGCGGCGTCGATCGCCAGTTCGTGGAGCCTGGCGCACCTGTTGGCACTGGATGATGCGATCAGCCTGTCGCTGGTGCCGCGTTCGATCACCACGCCTTTTGCCATGCCGCTGGCCCATGACCTGGGCGGCGTGCCAGAGCTGACAGCGGTATTCGTGATGTTCACCGGGGTGCTCGGTGCGATGTTCGGCGGCGTGCTGCTGCGCTGGTTGCCGCTGCGTACACCGCTGGCGCGGGGTGCACTGTTCGGTGTGGGCGCGCATGGTGCCGGGGTCAGTCGGGCTCAGGAAGTGGGCCGTGAAGAGGGTTCGGTGGCCGGCCTGGTCATGGTCCTCACCGGGCTGCTCAACCTGTTCGCCGCACCGCTGCTGGTGATCCTGCTGTGACCGTTCGTGCCACTGACCCGCTCGGTCATCAAGCTGGCTGGTAACGCAAGTTTCATCTGCTGGGCTGCTGATTACACTCAACCTCGACATAGAGAGCACATGAAAGTGCCGAGGTGACATGCAATGACCGCAGCCTTGCCCTATTCCGACACCACCACTCCACCGGGACAACTCTGATGCCTATGGCCGAGATTCCATTGCGCGTCTGGCGTACCCGGGGACAAAGTTTTTCATTCCGGGGCCAGAGCATCCGCTACTGGACCGCAGGGCAAGGAGAGCCCCTGCTTCTGTTGCATGGATTTCCCACCGCGAGCTGGGATTGGCATTACCTGTGGGCTCCGCTGAGCCAGCGCTTCCGGGTGATTGCCTGCGACATGCTCGGCTTTGGCGATTCCGCCAAGCCACTCAACCACTACTACAGCCTGATGGAGCAAGCGGACCTGCAGCAGGCTCTGCTGACGCATCTGGACATTGACCAGCCGATGCACCTGCTGGCGCACGACTACGGTGGCAGCGTGGCTCAGGAACTGCTGTCGCGCCACCACGAACAGCGCGCCGACATCGCCAGCTGCGTGTTCCTCAACAGTGGGCTGTTCCCGGAAAGCTGTCAGATACCACGGGTCCAGAAGCTGCTGCTCAGCCGCCTGGGCTGGCTGGTGGGGCGTTCGTTCGGGCGCGACGACCTGGTGCGCAACGTGACCCAGATCTACGGCCCGTGCACCCACCCCAGTGAAAGCGCGCTGGACGATTGCTGGAGCCTGATTGCCGCCAACAACGGCACGCGCATCCTCCACAAGCTGGTGGGCTACCAGCCTGAGCGCAGGCAGCATCGCGAGCGCTGGGTCGGGGCATTGCAGCGCGAGGGTGTACCGCTGCGGTTCATAAACGGCATCGCCGACCCGTTGTCCGGCGCGGATATGGTCGAGCGCTATCGGCAGCTGGTGCCTAACCCCGATATCGTGCAACTGCAAGGGATCGGCCATTACCCGCACACCGAAGCGCCAGCGCAGGTGCTGCGCCATTACCTGGCCTTTCGCGAACAGTTGCTGAGCTACCTGCCGCAGAAAGTTGCTTGGTCCTGAACCCGCTATCTCACAGGCGCTACACCTATCAAGCCATGCACACGCCCATAAAAAAGGCCGCTGCAAACGCAGCGGCCAATCGAGACGTTAGATCAAGGAGCTTCAAAATCAACGTCGGTGAACCTCGCGGGCCTGAAAGGCGGGGGGAGAGCCCTTCATGCCGGCCAGTGAGGTAAGAATAAGCGCTTGATCCTGTGGGAAAAATAGCGGCTTGTGACATTCACCTTTACGTTTCGGGCAACAGTGCCGGGCGGGTGTTTCAGGCCGCTGGCGAGTAGCCCATGCGCCAACTGGTGTCCCGCGCTGCCGCCAGCAGGCGCTGTGCTGCCGGGCCGTGTTCATCGGCATGGAAGATCGAGGTCGGGCCGACTACCGTCATCACCGCCGCGATCTGCCCCATGGCGTTGAACACCGGCGCAGACAACGCATCCACACCTGGCATCAACAGGCCGTGCACGTGGTGCAAGCCCCGTTCGCGGATCTCTGCCAGCAAGCCTTGGTAATCGCTGGCGCTTTGCTGCAGCACTGCCAGTTCGCGGTCACGCAACTCCACGGTCTCCCGCTCGGGCAGATGGGCGGCAAACACCAGGCCGGTGGAGGAACTGAGCAGGGGCAGCACCGAGCCTATCTGGGTCACCACCGTGACCGCACGCACGGCGGGCTCGATGCTCACCACCGTAGCGCCCTGGTTGCCCCATACCGCGATGAAGCAACTCTCGTTCAGCTCATCGCGCAGTTGCGACAGCGGCAGCGCCGCCACTTTCAGCACATCGATGCTGCCCAGTGCCGCCAGCCCCACGCGCAACGCCTCACGCCCCAGGCCATAGTGGTTGGTGGCGGCATCCTGCTCGGCAAAACCACTGGCGATCAGCGCCTGCAGGTAGCGGTGCACCTTGCTTGCCGGCATCTGCACATGCTCGGCCAGGCGCGACAGCGAGGTGGACGGGGACAGTTCGGCGAGGGCCTTGAGGATGTCGGTGCCGACTTCCGCCGAGCGGACTTTCTGCTTGCCGTTGTCGGCGGGGGAGCTGGCTTTGGCCATGGGTAGGAAGCTTCCGGATTTTTCGCGTCGCGCCTTTATAGCTTGACGCCTGGCGGGGAGCAAATTACGTTATTCGTAATCAGATTACGATAAAAACAAAATCCGGAGGCTTCGATGAACCGCGACACGTCCCCCGATCTTCAGTACCTGAGCGGTTTCGGCAACGAATTCGCCAGCGAAGCCCTGCCTGGCGCCCTGCCGGTCGGGCAAAACTCGCCACAGAAGGCTCCCTACGGCTTGTATGCCGAGCTGCTGTCGGGCACTGCGTTCACCATGGCCCGCAGTGAACTGCGCCGTACCTGGCTGTACCGCATCCGCCCCTCGGCCTTGCACCCGCGCTTCGAGCGCCTGCAGCGCCAGCCATTGGGCGGCCCGCTGGGCGCGGTCACGCCCAACCGCCTGCGCTGGAACCCGCAGCCCATCCCCAGCGAGCCAACCGATTTCATCGAAGGCTGGCTGCCAATGGTGGCCAACTCGGCCGCCGAAAAGCCGGCTGGGGTCAGCATCTACATCTACCGCGCCAACCGCTCCATGCAGCGGGTGTTCTTCAACGCCGACGGCGAACTGCTGCTGGTGCCGGAACAGGGCCGCCTGCGCATCGCCACCGAACTGGGCGTGATGGATGTCGAGCCTCAGGAAATCGCCGTGATTCCGCGGGGCATGAAGTTCCGTGTCGAATTGCCCGATGGCCAGGCCCGCGGCTACATTGCCGAAAACCACGGCGCGCCGCTGCGCCTGCCTGACCTGGGGCCGATCGGCAGCAATGGCTTGGCCAACCCGCGTGATTTCCTCACCCCGGTGGCGCACTACGAAGAAGGTGATGGCCCGGTGCAGCTGGTGCAGAAGTTCCTGGGTGAGCATTGGGCCTGTCAGCTGCAGCACTCGCCGCTGGACGTGGTCGCCTGGCATGGCAGCAACGTGCCCTACAAGTATGACCTGCGCCGTTTCAACACCCTCGGCACGGTCAGCTTCGATCATCCGGACCCGTCGATCTTCACCGTGCTGACTTCCCCGACCAGTGTGCACGGCATGGCCAACATGGATTTCGTGATTTTCCCGCCGCGCTGGATGGTGGCCGAGAACACCTTCCGTCCACCGTGGTTCCACCGCAACCTGATGAACGAATTCATGGGCCTGATCAACGGTGCCTACGACGCCAAGGCCGAAGGTTTCCTGCCGGGCGGTGCCTCGCTGCATGGGGTGATGAGCGCCCACGGGCCGGATGCCGAAACCTGCGAAAAGGCCATCGCCGCCGAGCTGGCACCGCACAAGATCGACAACACCATGGCTTTCATGTTCGAGACCAGCCAGGTGCTGCGCCCGAGCCTGCAGGCACTCGACAGCCCGCAGTTGCAGGCCGACTACGATAGTTGCTGGGCCACCTTGCCGAGCACCTTCAACCCGAACCGGAGATAACCCATGAACCAGACCGCCATTGCCCGTAGCTGGGTCGAGCACGCCAACGGGCACAGCGACTTCCCGCTGCAGAACCTGCCGCTGGGCATCTTCAGTCGCCCAGGTGAAGCGCTGCGCTGTGGCGTCGCTATCGGCGATGCCATCCTTGACCTGGAAGCCGCGTTGGCTGCGTGCCTGTTCGATGGCCAGGCCAAAGCAGCAGTGCAAGCCACCCGCGGCGGTGCGCTGAACGCGTTCTTCGCGCTGGGGCGGGATGCCCGGGTGGCGCTGCGTGAGCGTCTGCTGGTGCTGCTGGGCGAACACAGCGAACATCAGGCAGCGCTCAAGGCTGCGCTGTATCCGGCCAGTGAGTGCCAGCTGCACCTGCCGGCCAAGGTCGGCGACTACACCGACTTCTACGTCGGTATCCAGCACGCCACCAACGTTGGCAAGCTGTTCCGCCCCGACAACCCGCTGCTGCCCAACTACAAGTACGTACCGATCGGCTACCATGGCCGCGCTTCGACCTTGCGCCCATCGGGTACCGAGGTCCGGCGCCCGAAAGGCCAGACTCTGCCGGCCGGCCACACCGAGCCGAGCTTCGGCCCCTGCGCGCGGCTGGACTACGAACTGGAGCTGGGCATCTGGATCGGCCAGGGCAACGACATGGGCCAGGCCATTCCTATCGCCGAAGCTGATCAGCACCTTGCCGGCCTGTGCCTGCTCAACGACTGGTCGGCGCGGGATATCCAGGCCTGGGAATACCAGCCACTGGGCCCGTTCCTGTCGAAGAGTTTCATCACCACGATTTCGCCGTGGGTAGTCACCGCCGAGGCCCTGGAGCCCTTCCGCTGTGCTCAGCCGGCCCGTCCGGAAGGCGACCCGCAGCCGCTGCCTTACTTGCTCGATCAGCGTGACCAGGCCAATGGCGCCTTCGATATCGAACTGGAAGTGCTGCTGCTCACCGAGCGCATGCGCGAGCAGGGTATGCCGGCTCAGCGCCTGGCCTTGAGCAACACCTTGAACATGTACTGGACCGTGGCCCAGCTGATCGCCCATCACAGTGTCAACGGCTGCCAGCTGCAGCCTGGCGACCTGTTCGGTTCCGGCACGCTGTCGGGTGCCTCTCCTGATTCGTACGGCAGCCTGCTGGAGACCACCGTGGGCGGCAAACAGCCGGTGGAGCTGGCCAGTGGTGAAATCCGCAAGTTCCTCGAAGACGGTGACGAAATCATCCTGCGTGCCCGCTGCAAGCGTGATGGCGTGGCCAGCATCGGCTTCGGCGAATGCCGCGGCAAGGTCATCGCGGCCAACTGAGGGAGCAGGCCATGGAGCTGTATACCTATTACCGTTCCACCTCTTCCTACCGGGTGCGCATTGCCCTGGCGTTGAAGGGCCTGGCGTACCAGGCCCTGCCGGTCAACCTGCTCAAGGGCGACCAGCGCGGTGATGCTTACGTCGCGGTGAACCCGCAAGGCCGGGTGCCGGCCTTGCGCACCGACGACGGTGAACTGCTGGTGCAGTCGCCTGCGATCATCGAGTACCTGGAAGAGGTTTATCCACAGCCGGCGTTGCTGCCGGCTGGCGCTGCAATACGTGCCAAGGTGCGTGGTGTGGCGGCGATCATCGGCTGCGATGTGCATCCATTGCACAACGTGAGTGTGCTCAACCAACTGCGCCAGCTGGGCCATGACGAGGCACAGGTCAATCAGTGGATTGCACACTGGATAGGCCAGGGGCTGGGCGCCGTGGAGCAGTTGATTGGCGATCATGGTTATTGCTTTGGTGATGAGCCGGGGCTGGCGGATGTGTACCTGATTCCGCAGTTGTACGCGGCCGAGCGCTTCAATATCGACCTCAGCCGCTATCCACGCATCGCCCGGGTCGCGGCACTGGCCAAGGGGCATCCGGCGTTCGCCAAGGCGCATCCGTCCTGTCAGGTGGACACGCCGGCTCAGTGAAGCGAACGGTTCACCGTCGGTAGTTTGCCGATACGTTCGGAGAGCTTCAGGCGCTGGACCGGATCGTCGGTCAGCAGCAAGGCATGCTCCAGGTCGAAACGTTCGGCCTGGGGGCAGTCCAGGTGTTGATACAGCGTTGCGCGGGTCATGTAGTCACTGACCTGGGCCGGGCCCAGTTGCATGACCCGTTCGGCGTCGATCAGCGCGGCCAGGTGATTGTCGTTGCTGATATGCAACTGGCGCAGGTTGCGCGACAGGCGCTGCAGCATCTGCGTGGCGCTGGCGCTGCGCAGGTGTTCGGCCGTCAGCGGCACATGCGGGCCGAACTGGCGCGCCAGCAACTCGCGGCAATCATTGGGGTACAGGCGGCGGCCCCCGCAAGGGTCGAGCAGGTGATCGGCACCGGGCACGCGCAACAGGAAGTGCCCAGGGAACGCCACGCCTTCCAGTGGTATCGACAGGCGCCGGGCCAGTTCCAGGGTAAGGATGGCCAGGGCCAGGGGCTGGCCGCGTCGGCGTTGCAGTACCTTGTCCAGCAACGCTGCTTGCGGGCGCAGGGGGTGGTATTCGTCCTGCTGAAAACCCAGTGCATTGAGCTGGCGCAGCAGCGGCTGGGCCAGTTCGGACAACGGCAGCATGGGCAGGCAGGCACTGATCTGCCCTTGCAGGTTTTGCAGTGTGGCAAGGCTGGCCGCAGGCTCGACCTTTCGATCATGCTCGACGGCGATCCACAACGCAGCTTCCAGCAGGGCGACCGGCTCGCGCTCCAGGCAGGCCAGGCAGGCTTGACGTGGCTTCATGGGGTTCTCCACACACGCTTGAGTATTAGCTGCGGGGCGTGGATTCGTCCAGTGGTCCGCCCGCAGTGTCGGCATCTGGCGCGTGCCTATACTGGTAGGAGCACCTCGTTGGGGAGCCCGTCGATGTTCGCGCTGATGCAAAGCACCCGTACCCAGTCGCTGCACCTGTTCATTGACCCGCCCACTGGCCTCAAGGCCGTCGTGGCGATTCACAGCGAGAAATTGGGCCCGGCGGTGGGTGGTTGCCGCTACCTACCCTATGCCGATGACGAGAGCGCCATGACCGACGCCATTCGCCTGGCCCAGGGCATGAGCTACAAGGCCGCACTGGCGGGCTTGCCGTTGGGTGGCGGCAAGGCGGTGATCATGCGCAACCCGCATGTGGAAAACCGCGCGGCACTGTTCGAGGCGTTCGGCCGTTTCATCGATACCCTGCAGGGGCGATTCATCATTGCCGTGGACAGCGGTACTTCGACCCTGGACATGGACTGCATCGCCCAGAGCACACCGCATGTCACCAGTACCACGGCTTCCGGCGACCCGTCACCGCATGCCGCCATGGGCGTGTTCGCTGGCATCCGTGCCACCTCTCAGGCACGCCTGGGCAGCAGCAACCTCGAAGGCCTGCGCGTGGCCGTGCAGGGGCTTGGGAATGTTGGTTATGCACTGGCCGAGCAGCTGCATGCGGCGGGCGCGGAGTTGCTGGTCAGCGACCTGGACCCTGGCCGGGTGCGCCTGGCGGTGGAGCAGTTCAATGCTCATCCGGTAACCAATGACGCCCTGATCAGCACCCCCTGCGATATTTTCGCGCCCTGTGGCGTTGGGCCGGTGCTCAATGGCCAGACGGTGATGCAACTGCGTTGTGCGGCGGTGGCGGGGGCGGCAAACAATCAGCTGACCACCTTGCAGGTGGCTGATCAGTTGGAGGCGCGCGGCATCTTGTATGCCCCCGACTATGTGATCAATGCCGGCGGCCTGATCTACGTGGCGCTGAAGCATCGCGGAGGTGACCTGGGCACCATCACCGCGCACCTGGCGCGGATACCGACGCGGCTGACCGAGGTGTTCGGCCATGCCCAGGCGGAAAAGCGCTCGCCGGCCAGGGTGGCGCAGATGCTGGCCGAGCGCTTGCTGTACGGTTGAGGGCCCGGCTGCAGGGTGCCTCAATCATGCATCAGCCATGGCCTCAGGTCCTTGAGGTTGGCGACCACGATCTGTTGCGCTTCAGGGCTGGTCGCCACATTGCGTGGGTCGATCTGATAACGCTGCAGCACATACTTCACCAGAGCCCTGCGGCTAGGCACGACCAGCTGCCCTTCAATCATGCCGAAGTCGGCTTCGATGATCGCCTTCTGCGCCTCGCTCAAACGCCCATCGGGCTCGAAGATCACCGGAATCTCGGCATTCCAGTCTTCGTCCTGTGCCCGGGTGTTGGGTGACTCATCCAGCAGGTCCGGCTGCCCGCGCAAACGGCTGAGTACGAAGTCGCGATATTGGCCGTTCTTTTCACAGTACGCCCGCACATGCCAGCGCATGCCGGTGTAGACCAACGTGTGCGGCGCGATGAGGCGCACCTCGACATTTGGCGTGTTGAGTGACACGTACTCGGTTTCCAGGCGCAGGCCTTCACGGCAGGCCTTGAGCAGGGGGCGCAGAACCTCCGGCCGAATGGGCCGGTCCGGCACCTCCAGCACCTTGGTGTGGGCATAGGCCAGTGCCAGGCCGTCAATGTGCGGGGCGCGTTCACCGTTCTGATACAGCAGGTGCAAGTAAGCGCTTGCGCTGTCCTCGATGAACTTGGGCTTGAACTGCTTGCTGGGTACATAACCCTTGAGCTGTTTGTCATACGCCAGATTCTTCGGCGCATGCTCGGTGATGTAGGTATTGATGTCCTTGGATGCCTGCTGCCGGCTGATGCCGAAACTCTGCATCAGATGGCCGGTGGTCAGGCGGCCTTCCCACCAGGCGACGGTCTCGATCAGCTTGTAGCGCAGTGCCAGGTCCCAGCGTACCTGCTCGACGGTTTGCTTGCGTTTCATGGCCTCTCCTGAGAAAGCATGCCGGGCGGCATATCGAAAGCGTGATTATGTGTAAAGTTTAAGGTCACGTCTATCGTATGGTCTTGTCATGATCTTGACCTTACGTGTTTTTGGGTCGCGCCCGGTGCATTGGCCCATCACATGCCTTTGCTGCTTGGACGGCTCCCTTTGGTGGTGATGTCAAAAAGCTACTTTTGCTCCGGATGCCCTACCCGAAAACCGCTTCCTTGAAGCCTCCCAACGTGCATGAGTAGTTTACCTGTATAAGTCTACATTCTAGATCTGTCTTCAAACTCTACATATATTCTCCTCGTCTTCAGGGCACATCGGCTCACTCAAGGAAAAGGAAATGGGTATGTGGGAAGTGATTGCGACAGGTGCAGTTGTGGTGATGGGCATCATTCTGCTGGTGCTGCTGTATCAGAGTTTGAGGCTGCACGAACTGTGGAAGATGGGGCTTGCCTGCCAGAAGAACGCGCGTTGGGCGCAGATCTGGGAGGCAGAGAACCGCGAGCTGCGCTCGGCGCTGCGCGCAGAGCAGGCACAGATCGAGCAACTGCAGAGGAAGGTGGTGCTTTTGCAGGAGTTGATCCCGGCCCAAGGGTAAGGAAGGGGCATGAAAAGACGTGAGCGGATCAAGGTTTGCTGCGGGCATACGTGCCGTGAGCCGAGCGAAGGTGGCCGGTGTCTAGCCCCTCGCCTCGAATCGCACGGTTGCAACGCTTTCGAGGGGGGCTTACTCGCCCCCTTTTTCCGCTGTATCCAGGTCAGCCAACGCCGCCGCATTGCTCTTGAACGCCGCAGCAAACACCGCTCGGTTCTTGGCCATGAAGATGCTTGCCTCTTCGGCAATGTTTTCATCCAGCCCAGGTACATGTTTCACCAGAACCTGAGTAAGCACCTCGGCCAGTTCCAGCATCTGGTCATGGGCGTCTGCGAGTTTGCGGTCCAAGAACGTGGTCTCCAAATCGCGCGTGCTGCGGTAAAGAATCTCAACAGCCATACGAGGCCTCTCGGTCAGTGGTAGCAGGGGGCGCTTTCGTGCGCCTGCTGCTTTGCGGTTCAGTTGCTATCCAGGCAGTCGGGCAGAATGCCATTACCTGATACTGTATCGATATACAGTAATGGCAAGGCAGTCATTTCGCAACCAGAAATTGTAGCTGTGCTGAATTCGCACGCCGCCCGTGCCTTGCGGCAATCGGTCGCCTTCCAAGGCAGGGGCCTGGCCCTTTAACTGCATGGCACAAGCGTCACAGGCGTGACGCATCATCCTTCATGTCGTATCGGGGAATCGCACATCGTGGATATCAAATGGGCTGAAAAACTGCGCAAGGGCCTGCACGGCTCGGCCGACGCGCTGGGCAACCTGTGTGTGGAAGCGTTCCACTACCTGGCGCTGTTCGGCATTGGCGCGATTACCGCCTACGCGGCGGTTGTGACCTTCCTGGACATGCTCGGCAAGGGTGGGGTCAGCGTCGATGACATCCTGCTGCTGTTCATCTACCTGGAGCTCGGGGCGATGGTCGGTATCTACTTCAAGACCAACCACATGCCGATCCGCTTCCTGCTGTATGTGGCGATCACCGCGCTGACGCGCCTGCTGATCGGCGATGTGTCGCACCACAAGGCGCCGGACGAAGGGCTGCTGTACGTGTGCGGGGGCATCTTGCTGCTGGCGTTCTCGATCCTGGTGGTGCGCTACGCCTCGTACCGCTACCCCTCGACCAAGGTGCTGGACGCCAGCGGCAATGAGGTGGAGGAGGGCAAGTAGCCCTCAGTTGGCCAGGCCGACGGCCGTCAGGTGACAAGGCTCGTGGTGGCTGCCACGGGTCAGCGCGGCGAGGACCTGCAACGGGTTCTGCCCCAGTTCGATCGCAAGGCCCAGGCGGATGCTGTCGATGACCCGTTGCAGGCGCACCGGGTCGTTGCGCTGGGCCTGGCTGATCAGGCGCTTGGCGACCACGCCGGCGTCGTCGGAAAGGGTCAGCATGATGCTGCCGTCCAGCCGTTCGATACTCAGGTTGACCCGGTATTCCGGGGCGAAGGCGGCGCTGATCTGTTCGAATGGGTTGTTCATGGTCGGGGTCTGCAATGAATGACTGCAGAAATTGACCGGAAAACCCGCAGGTTGGTTCACGCC
This sequence comes from Pseudomonas sp. MN1F, assembly GCF_009391885.1. GTDB lineage: Bacteria > Pseudomonadota > Gammaproteobacteria > Pseudomonadales > Pseudomonadaceae > Aquipseudomonas. Next base: position 75,819 of record NZ_VZII01000031.1, read on the forward strand.
CATTGATCGCTGCAAACGAAAACGCCCGGCACAGGCCGGGCGTTGTTGGTTCTTGCAGATGGTCAGGCCTCGGGGTCACTCAGTTCCAGTGCACCGCGCTTGCTGCGCAGCTTGCCGTAGAAGTGTTCCAGCGCATTGTTCAGCTTGCTGGCGGCACCGTCGACCGCCAGGTCCAGTGAGGTGGCGGTATGGGTCACGGAAATCGGCTGATGGCCTTTCGGGCGAGCCTCCAACTGGCAGCGTTTGTCATGTAGGCCGGGCTTGGCGCCGTTCTCGTCGCGCAGATGCACCTCGATGCGGGTGAGGTCGTCGTCATAGCGTTCGAGGGTGGCTTCCAGCGTACTGCGGACCCACTCGTTGAGACGGATGTTGCCTTCGATATGGTTGCTGCTGTTGACCTGGATTTGCATGATTCCAATCCTTATTCAGCTTGCTCGCATGGAGGCGTGCCTAGGCCATTGAGGGCCTTGGTATTTCTGCGCCTCTTGACTCTAAGGTCAGGCAACGGCGAGACGAATACAACCCCTTTTTGAAAATAAATTTGTTGTTGCAAATTCAGTAGAGGGGTTCGCCGCGACCCTTGCAGCGCCTGTCGGCGAACACCCGACAGCCCCCATAGAGATTTTGCTTATGAGAATTAAACTCATTACTATTGCATCCCCACTCCCCGGACCCTCGCCATGAAACGCTCCGCCGCCGGACCCCCTCTCAGCTATCGCCTGGCCGTGGTTTCACGCAGCCTGGCGGCGGTGCTGGGCGGCTATCTGCTGGCGTCGTCGATCAGTGTCTGCCTGGCCCTGCTGCTGCCATTGCCCCAGGTCGACGCCACGCTGACCGGCCTGATGCTCTCGTTCGTGTTCTACCTGCTGGCCTTCATCTGGTGCTTCGCCTGCCGCAGCGCCTTGCGTGCCTGGCTTGGCGTGCTACTGCCGAGCCTGGTGCTGGGGCTGCTCGGTGGGTTCGCCTACTGGATGAAAAACCCATGAAGGAAGGCTTCCGCCAGGCCATGGCCTGGCTGCACACCTGGACCGGCCTGATCTTCGGCTGGCTGCTGTTCGCCATCTTTCTCACTGGCACCTTGTCGTATTTCAAGCAGGAGGTCAGCCACTGGGCGCAGCCGGAAGTGCGCCGCCATGCGCTCGACCCGGTCGCCAGCCTGGGCCTGGCCCAGCGCTATCTGGAGAGCAACGCCGCGCACTCGGGCAGCTGGATGATCCGCCTGCCGAGCGAGCGCGACGCCGCCTTGAGCGTGGGCTGGCGTGACCCCGAGGGCGGGCGCCGGGGCTTTGTCAGGAAGGCTCTGGACGCACAGAACGGGCAGCCGGTCGCGGCGCGTGACAGCCGTGGCGGCGAGTTCTTCTACCGCTTCCATTTCGAACTGCAGATGCCGTATCCGTGGGGCCGCTGGCTGTCGACACTGTGCGCCTTCATCATGCTGCTGGGGCTGGTCACCGGGATCATCACCCACAAGAAGCTCTTCAAGGAGTTCTTCACTTTCCGCCCTGGCAAGGGCCAGCGCTCGTGGCTGGATGGCCACAACGCCATCGGCGTGCTGGTGCTGCCGTTCCACCTGATGATCAGCTACAGCAGCCTGGTGCTGTTCATGTACATGGTCATGCCGGCCAGCATCATGGCCAGCTATGGCAATACCAGCGGTTATTTCAATGACCTGTTCGGCCGCGACGAGGCGCCGAAGGTGGCCAATGTCGCCACGCCATTGGTGCCGCTGGCGAACCTCTATGCCAAGGTCCAGGCGCAAGTGCCGGGGGCGCGCATGGGCTTCATCCAGGTACAGAACGCGGGTGATCGCAACGCACGGGTTACCTTTACCCAGTCGTCGGCGGACAACGTCCCCTATAAGCGCAGTGCCAGCTGGACCTTCGATGGTGCCACCGGCGAACTGCTGCAACAGGGCGCACCGGAAAGCGCCACGATGTTGACCTCTTTCAGTTTCGCGGGCCTGCACATGGGCAATTACGCCGGGCCCTGGCTGCGCTGGTTGTACTTCGCCTTCGGGCTCGCCGGCACGGCGGTGATCGGCACCGGCCTGGTGATGTGGCTGGGCAAGCGCCAGCTCAAGCATGCCAAGAGTGAACGCCTGCCGGGCGAACTGCGCCTGGTCGAAGTGCTCAACATCGCCAGCATGAGCGGCCTGGTCCTGGCCGTGGCCGGCTTCTTCTGGTCCAACCGGTTGCTGCCGGTGGCACTGCAAGGACGGGCCGACTGGGAGGTGAACACGTTCTTCCTGGTCTGGCTGGCGTCGCTGCTGCATGCCGTGCTGCGCCCGGGGCGCAAGGCCTGGGCCGAGCAACTGGCACTGGGCGCACTGGCTTTCGCCCTGTTGCCCTTGCTCAACGCCCTGAGCACCGGTCAAGGCTTGAACGTCTCTGTGCCAGCTGGCGACTGGGCCATGGCCGGGTTCGACCTTGCCGCCCTGGCGTGTGGGCTGTTCCTGGCCTGGGTTGCGAGCAAGATGCTGCGCCCACCGAAGCCCGTCGCAAAATGTGCGCCGAAGGCGGCCAAGGTTTCGCCCGAAAGGGTCGAGGTGCAGCGATGCTGAGCATTGCCCTGATCGGTTTCGCCGGTTTCGCCGCGCTGTGCCTGGCGATGGAAAAGCACTTCAGCGAGCTGCTCAAGCGCAAGCCTGGCCACGGTCAGTTGCGTGCATTGCGCGTTGGCGGCTGGCTGCTGCTGATGCTGTCGCTGGTCCTCTGCGTTCAATGGCGTGGTTGGGCTCATGGTCTGGTGGAGTGGTTCGCGCTGTTGATGGCCGGCGTCACTCTTTGGGTGTTCGGCTTGCCCTATTTGCCACGTGTGCTGCTGGGCCTGGCTGCTGTCAGCCTGGTGCTGGGCCCACTGTTGGCCGTGTTTGCCGGGTGATGCCATGAGCGAAACCGACAGCGAAAGCACCCGCGCGCGTTTCGTCGAGGTGTTCCAGGCCCAGCGTGCGCGCATGGAGGCGCTGGTCAGCCGCCGGGTCGGCTGCCGTGCCACCGCGTCCGACCTGGTCCAGGAGCTGTTCCTGCGCTTCTGGCGCCGCCCCGAGGTCAAGGTCGAGGCGCTCGACACTTACCTGTTGCGCTGTGCCGGTAACCTGGCCATCGATCACCTGCGCAGTGAGGGCAGCCGAGAACGCGTCGCTGAAGCCTTGCTACCGCTGGGTGAAGCGGGCCAGGCCCAGGCGCCGGAGCAGGCCGTCGAGGTCGATCATGACCTGCAGCGTGTGGAAGCCGCCCTGCGAGCGCTGCCTGAGCGCACCCGGCAGATCTTTTTGCTCAACCGCGTCCACGGCTGCAAGTACGGTGAAATCGCCAACGCCATGCAGCTTTCCCAGAGCAGCGTGGAGAAGCATATGATGCGCGCCCTCGAAGCGTGCAAGGCGAGTGTTGCCGAGCCCGCGACCTTCACTCGCAGGCCTGGGAGCGCCCGCCGATGAGCCATCCAGACCCGATCACCGCTGCGCAGTCCGCGGCGGCCTTGCAGTGGCTGATGCGGATCAACCAACAGCCAGCGGCTTCGCACAGCGCAGCGTTCAAACGCTGGTTGCTGGAGGACCCGAAGCATCGCGAAGCCTATACCGAGGCCCAGTTGCTGTGGCAGCTCAGCGAAGCACCGGCAGCGCGTCTGGCCGAGGAACAACACGCAGACCTGCAACACTACTTGCGGGCCATGGCCAAGCCGCCTGGCAAAGGCCATTGGCGGCGCGCCGGTATGGCGTTGGCTGCGGCGTGCCTGGTGCTGGCTGTGACTATGGCGGGTGGCTGGCGGCCGAGTGACTGGTTGCTGAACCTGCAGGCCGATTTCAGCAGCAGTGATGCGATTCGCCAGGTGACCCTGGCGGACCAGTCGCAGGTGACCCTGGATGCGGGCAGCGCCATCGCCGTCGACTTCCAGCAGGGTGAACGCCGCGTGCGCCTGTTGCATGGCGCAGCGTTCTTCCAGGTTACCCACACCGGTCAGCCATTCGTGGTAGAGGCCGCTGGCGGCGAGGTAAGGGTGCTGGGGACGCAGTTCGAAGTGCGTGACCAGGGGCAGGGTGCGCAGGTCATCGTGCGTAGCGGGCGTGTGGCAGTTATCCCGGCGGCTGGGCAGGCCGGTCAGGTACTGACGGCCAACCAGCAACTGGCCTTTGCCGACGGGCATGCAGGCGAATTGGCGAGCGTGGACAGCGACAGCCGCCTGGCCTGGCGCCAAGGCTGGCTGAACTACTACCAGGTGCCGCTGGCGCAGGTGGTGGCAGACCTGGGCCGCTACTACCCCGGCCGCATCGTGTTGCTCGACGGCGAGTTGGCGCAGCGCAAGGTCAGCGGCAGCTTCCCGGTGGATGAGCCTCTGGCGGCACTGGACTCGCTGGGCAAGGTGCTGGGTTTCTCGCGGCAAACCTTGTTGGGGCGGCTGACCGTTATCCGCTGACAAAAAAACTTCACAAGTGGGTGAGGTAACTGGAGTTGGCATCCGTGTAATGAGTGGAAGTGCGATTCATTCGCAGTAATAGCCCTCTCACAGGTCAGCGTCCATGAAGTTCACCCCGCGTTGCGTTCCCCTCTGGCTCGGCCTTTCTGCATGCTCGGCCATCACCGCTGCCCCTGGCCTCATGGCCGCCGAGCAACGCCAGCTGCACAGCTTCGCCATGGCCAGCCAGCCGCTGGCCCAAGCCCTCAACGCTTTCAGCCGTGCCACTGGCCAGAGTGTGGTCTACACCCTCGAATTGCCCGGCGTGCAGGCCCCGGCCGTCAACGGCGCGTTCAGCGCCGAAGAGGCCCTGCAACAGTTGCTGGGCAACAGCGGCCTGACCTGGCGCCGCCTCGACGCACGCACCCTGACGCTCGAACCTGTGGATACCTCCGGCGCCCTCAACCTGCAGGCCACCACCGTGACCTCGCAGATGGACAGTTACAGTTATCAGCCGCCCGCCAGTGCCTCGATCATGCGCGGCCAGGGCCCGTCCCAGGACATCCCCCAAGCGATCAACGTTGTGCCGGCCCAGGTCATCCGCGACCAGGCCCCACGCAACCTCGACGACGCCCTGGCCAACGTCAGCGGCATCACCCAAGGCAACAACTTCGGTGGCACCTCCGACACGGTGATGAAGCGCGGCTTCGGTGACAACCGCGATGGCTCGATCATGCGTGACGGCATGCCGCTGGTGCAGGGCCGCAACCTCAGTGCCAGCACCGAGCGGGTCGAAGTGCTCAAGGGCCCGGCCTCGCTGCTGTATGGCATCCAGGACCCGGGCGGGGTGATCAACGTGGTCAGCAAGCGCCCGCAACTGCAGCAGTACAACGCCCTGACGGTACGCGGTTCCACCTACGGCAGCGGCAAGAACGGCAGCGGCGGTGGTTTCGACAGCACCGGCGCGCTGGGCGACAGCAACTTCGCCTACCGCCTGATCGTCGATCACGAGGATGAGGACTACTGGCGCAACTTCGGCGTGCACCGCGAGTCGTTGGTAGCACCGTCGCTGGCCTGGCTCGGCGACGACACTCAGGTGGTGCTGGCCTACGAGCACCGTGAATTCCTCTACCCGTTCGACCGCGGTACGGCATTCGGCAGCAACGGCCACCCGCTGGACATTCCGGCTACCCGCCGCCTGGACGAACCGTTCAACGACATGGAGGGGCGCTCCGACCTGTACCGCCTGGAGGTCGACCACCAACTGGCCGACGACTGGAAACTGCACTTGGGCTACAGCTTCAACCGCGAGACCTACGATGCCAGCCAGGTTCGCGTTACCGCTGTGAACGAGGCCAAGGGCACGCTGACGCGCAGCATCGACGGCACCCACAACGCCATGAGCCGCGACCAGTTCGTCACCCTCAGCCTCAATGGCAATGTCGAACTGGCCGGCATGCAGAATGACCTGCTGTTTGGCATCGACCACGAAGACCGCAAGATCTTTCGTGGCGACCTGATCCGTCAGACCGCTCGATCTACCTTCAGCTACGTAAACCCGGTCTACGGCCAGGAAGTGGAGGGCACCACGGTGCGTGCAAGCGACAGCGACCAGACCGACAAGCTGCGCACCGACGCCTTGTTCGTGCAGGACGCACTGCACCTGGACGAGCACTGGATTCTGGTGGCAGGGGCGCGTTACCAGCAGTACGACCAGTACGCCGGCCGTGGCCGCCCGTTCAAGGCCAATACCGACAGCAACGGCCAAGCCTGGGTGCCGCACGCGGGCATCGTCTACAAGGTCGATGAGCAGCTGTCGTTGTATGGCAGCTACAGCGAGTCATTCAAGCCCAACTCCAGCATCGCCCCGCTGACCGGTGGCGTGGTGCTGGATTCGTCGGTGGCGCCGGAGGAGGGCAAGTCCTGGGAGCTGGGCGCCAAGCTGGACATGCCGGGCAGCCTCACCGGGACCCTGGCGCTGTTCGATATCACCAAGCGCAACGTGCTGGTTTCCAACTTCGACAGTGGCACCGGCGAGACGGTCTACAGCAGCGCCGGGGAAGTCAGCTCACGCGGCGTGGAACTTGACTTGACCGGGCAGCTCAGCGAGCGCTGGAGCCTGATCGGCAGTTACGCCTATACCGATGCCAAGGTGACCAAGGACCCCGACCTTGAGGGCAACCGCCTGCAGAACGTGGCCCGGCATAGCGGTTCGCTGTCGGCGGTGTATGACTTCGGCAGCCTGTTTGGCGGCGATCGCCTGCGTGTGGGGGCCGGGGCGCGTTATGTGGGCGAGCGGCCAGGGAACTCGACCAATACCTTCGACCTGCCGAGCTACACCGTGGCTGACGCGTTCGCCAGCTACGAGACCAAGCTTGACGAGCACAATGTGCGGCTGCAACTGAACATGAAGAACCTGTTCGACAAGGTCTACTACAGCTCGGCGGTGAACCAGTATTTCGTCGCCATTGGCGATGCGCGGCAGGTGAGCCTGTCCAGCACCTTCGAGTTCTGACCTGCGGGAGCGGCTTTAGCCGCGAATGGCCATACGATACTCGCCAGGGGTTGCACCGAACGCCTGGCGAAAGCGATTGCTGAAATGGCTGGCACTGGCAAACCCGCACAGCAGTGCCACCTGGCCCAACGGCACCTCACCCAGGCGCAACAACTGGCAGGCCCGGTGCAACCGTCGCGCCAGCAGGTACTGATGCGGCGGCAAGCCGAAACTGGTGCGGAACATCCGCGCAAAGTGATACTCGGACAGGTTGCAGCGCAGTGCCAGTTCACCCAGGGTAATCGGCTGGTCGAGGTGCGCCTCGATGTACTCCACCAGTTGCCGGCGCAGGCTCGGCGCCAACCCGCCTTTCAGGCGCAACCCCTGGCGCAGGCCAACCTGGCTGAGCACGGCATGGTCGACGATCTCGTGGGCCAGGCTGCTGGCCAGCAACCGTTCGGCGGGCTCATCCCAGTCCAGGGTGATCAACTGGCGAAAACGCACGGCTTGCTGCGGGTCATCGAGGAAGGTCGCTTCCTGCAGCTGCAGTTCACGTGGCTCACGGTCGAGCAGGCGCACACAGCCCAGGGCGAACTGCGCTTCGCTGATGTACAAATGGGCCAGGCGAATCGCACCGTTCACCACCCAGTTCGACTCTTGCCCCGCCGGCATGATGCACAGCTTGTTTGGCGCGCCCTTGTCGGCCGGGCGCTGGCGGCGAAAGGTGCCGGTGCCGTCGGCGATGTAGCACGACAGCGTGTGATGGCTCGGTGCCTGGTAGTCGCGCGCGTCGTCGCGGTTGCTCCACAACGCTGCCGCCAGCCCGTCGCCCAAGTGCGCGCTCAGCTCCAGCCGGGCGTTGGGCGAGGCGTGCATGGCGTTGAACACTTGCAGCTGGGTGAGCGGGGTCATGGGCGGTTCCTCTGGGCTCATCCTACTGCGCCAATCTGTCGCTGACAGCCACCTGTGAGCGAAAAGCGCAAGTTTGTGCAAGCGCATGGCGGTGGGCAGGGAGAACACTGATGGCGTTGAATCTGAAAGGCCCAAGGAACCGCCGCCATGAACCTGTCCCTGTACCTGCTCACCGTCCTGATCTGGGGCACCACCTGGATTGCCTTGAAACTGCAACTGGGCGTAGTCGCCATCCCGGTGTCGATCGTCTACCGCTTCGCCCTGGCCGGCCTGATCCTGTTCGCCATTCTTCTGCTCAGCCGCCGCTTGCAGTCGATGAACCGGCGTGGCCACCTGATCTGCCTGGCGCAGGGCTTGTGCCTGTTCTGTGTCAACTTCATGTGCTTCCTCACCGCCAGCCAATGGGTCGCCAGCGGCCTGATCGCCGTGGTGTTCTCCACCGCCACCTTGTGGAATGCCCTCAATGCCCGGATCTTCTTTGGCCAGAAGATCGCCAGCAATGTCCTCGCGGGCGGTGCGCTTGGCTTGCTCGGCCTGGGCCTGCTGTTCTGGCCCGAGCTGTCGCACCACGCGGCCAGCCGTGAAACCCTCTACGGTCTTGGCCTGGCACTGCTTGGCACGCTGTGTTTCTCGGCTGGCAACATGCTTTCCAGCATGCAGCAGAAGGCCGGGCTCAAGCCCATGACCACCAATGCCTGGGGCATGCTCTATGGCGCGGCAATGCTGGCGGTGTATTGCCTCGTCAGCGGCATCCCTTTCGCCATGGAATGGAACACCCGCTACATCGGTTCGCTGCTGTATCTGGTCATCCCCGGCTCGGTGATCGGCTTCACCGCCTACCTGACCCTGGTCGGGCGCATGGGGCCGGAGCGGGCGGCCTACTGCACCGTGCTGTTCCCGCTGGTGGCGCTGAACGTATCGGCATTTGCCGAGGGCTATCAGTGGACGACACCGGCGCTATTGGGGCTGGTGGCGGTGATGGCGGGCAATGTGCTGGTCTTTCGTAAAGTCAGGGTCAGACCTTCGGTTGTGATCGAGGCCACACGCTGAATGCACGTTTGACAACTGGTAGAAATGACAGGTGTGTGTCCGAGTATCCCGATTCAGAATTGTCGAGCGCAGTTCATTTGGGATCAGCCCATGTCATCTACACAGGCAGGAAGCCAATCTCTTGCATTCAACCAGGTATGGCTGATCATCTCGCTGGCGTTGGCGTTTCATATCGTGCCGCTGCTCATGGCCGATCACTTGTATCTGGACGATTACTGGCGCACCGTTCTTGCTGAAAATGACTGGACCAGCCAAGGACGACCATTGACCGCTGCCCTGTTGGCCTTTCTGGGGTTTGCCAATGGTGCGCCAAACATCGATCCGCTGCCATTGCTACTCGCACTGCCAATCGTTGCCTACTCGCTCGCCCGGCTTGGTCGGCATTGGTACTCGACACCGTCTGTTGCCCACGTACTGGTGTTACTGCCCTTGTGGTACCAGCCTTTTTTCCTGCAGAACCTGTCCTATCAGTTTGACGGCGCCGCCATGGCGCTGGCGCTGATGGCGAGTATCCTGGCCATCACGGTAACTACCGAAGCCATGAAGTCCTGGTTTCTGGGATGCCTGCTGGTGGCCACGGCGGTGGCTTTCTATCAGGTCGCCGTCAATGTGTTCATTGGCTTGTGCTGCCTGGACATCATGCGTCAAGTAATGGATGGGGCGTCGTTCAGTTGCATCAGGCGTCAGGCAGCGCAGCGACTGACACAGCTGATGGCGGGTTGCTTGCTCTATTACGTGGCCTGCTCAAGGATGATCACGGTGCCGCGAGGTAGCTTGCTTACTTTCGATGGGCACTGGCCGGAGCTGATCAGAGGACGTTTGTCAGATGTTTGCGCTGACCTACGTCTGCTGGCCACGCCCCAGACAACCTTGTTCATGGAAGCTTTGCTGGTATTGGCAGGCGTTGCCCTCGTGACAGAGTTGGCATGCCTTTGGCGGCGGCCGTGTTCACGATGGGAGCAGTTGGGGTTGACGGTGGCTCTCTTGTTGCCGGTACCTGTGATCTATGTTTCGATCACAGGCGTCATGCTTCTATTTGCCGATTATGATCACGCTGCCCGGACGTTGATGGGGTTCGGGGTCGCTTGCGTGATGGTGCTGTTACTGGTGCAACGCGCATTGATGCGATTGCCGCGCATCCAGATAGCAATTTTGCTGATCCCCAGTTTGTTCATGCTGTCGATCGCGTTCGCGTACGGGCGGGTGCAGTCGATGCAGAAGGAATTGAACCAGGCCCTGGCTCATTCGATTGCTCAGGATCTGTTTTCAAGGAGCGAGCTGGGCTCATTGGACCGCTACTACCTGGACGGGCAATGGATCAGCCAACGCTGGTTGCCAAGTGCACAAGGCTTGTTCCGGACGCTACCGGTGCTGACCCATGTACAGGGTGTCAATGGTTACGTGATGGTGCTGCCCGAGATGTTGACCTTTGCCGGCGTTGCCAATGTCGGACCGGCACTGGGCGGATCTGCGCCGATGAGCCGTCGACAAGTACTGGACCTCAGCCCGATCCCTGTGGTCGAGCGAGCGCTTTACGAGATTCACAGAGTGGGCAACACAGGATATGTGCTGATGAAGGCGCCGCCGGTCAACTCAGCGGCTCCTTCTCATGCACTTCCAGGCCTGCGCCACGAATAGTGCGGTTCAGCAGCCCTTCCACACTTGCGGATTCACCAGATCGCGCGGCCGCTCGCCGAGCAGCGCCGCACGCAGGTTGTCCATCGCCCGGTTGGCCATGGCCTCACGGGTTTCGGCAGTCGCCGAACCGATGTGCGGCAAGGTCAGCGCATTGGGCAGCTGGAACAGTGGCGACTCGCTCAGCGGCTCCTTCTCGTACACATCCAGGCCGGCGCCAC
>NZ_VZII01000003.1 GCF_009391885.1 Pseudomonas sp. MN1F
TGAAGTTCTCCACACCATTGCCGCCACCGCCCAGGTTCTTGAAGTCCGGGGCGTTGGGGTTGAGCGTGTAGGTGTAGGAACCGTCCGCGGCGAGAACCAGTGTGCCGTAGGTGCCGGTATAGGTACCGGCGATTACCGGGCCGCCTGCCACGCGGTCAGCGCCCTGGATATCGTTGGTCAGCACATTCCCGGTCAGCTCGACTTGTTGCTCGGTCGCCTTGACCACGTTGTCATCATCGAACGCCTGCGGCGCATCATCATGGATGATCACATCCAGCAAGCCCTGGGCGACATCACCGTTACTGTCACTGACCAGGACCGGCAGGTGCTCGGTCAGCGACTTGGCCCCATCGTTCTCGATATGTTGCCCGGATGCCGTGAGCGTGTAGGTGTAACTCACCTCGCCCGTGCTCGGGTTGTAGCCGGTAATCGTCAGGATATTGCCCAGCCCGGTGGTGATCGACTGGCCAACGCCGGTCACCACACCGCCCGTCACCACGTTGATGCCACCAACACTAAGGTTGAACACGCCATCCTGAGCCACCACGGTAAAGCTGCCCTGCCGGGTCAGCGCCGCCGCATCACTGGCAGACCCCAGTGGCAGATTCGCCTCGTTCAGGTTCAGTTCACCCGGGGCGATATCCAGGCCCAGCAACGTGACTGGATGATTTTCGTCTACCGTCGGGATGGACGGTTCTGTAGGTACCGTGCCGCCGTCACCACCGACAGGCCGACCGTTGAGCGAACTGCCATTGCTGGGGTCAAGGCCGCCCACTTCGCGGTTGGCAAGTTCGGGAAAGCCATTGAAGCCTGCCGTCGGGAAGCCCACCACGGGATCGACACGGGCGCCGACTTCATCGAGCATGACGAAACTGTGGCCACCTCCCAGTGCCCCGGATGCGCTCGGGCTGCCTGACCCGGCGGCGGTCGCCTCAGCGCTCTGGGTCGGGTCGTCGCCCGCGGCAATCGCCTGCTGGATACGCTCCACATCACTCAATTGCGCGTCGCTCGGCGCTACGTCGTGGCCCGGCGCATGGGGGGCCCGGTTGGCGAGCAGGTCCGGCGTCATCTCCAGGCTGCTGTCACGGCCCAGGGTCAACTCGGCACCGTTCTGCAGGCGTACCGCCACAGCCCCTGCAGCACCCGTTTCCAGTTGCTCGCCAGCGAACAGGCGATCGCCTTCGATCAGAGGGCGCCGACTACCATCGCTGGCGACTGCGAATACCTGGCCAATTACCTTGCTGACCACACCGACTAACTTAGCCATGAGCGAACACCTCCCCTTACTGATCGGCTACATCAGCCAATGACATTGCGCAGGCAGGTGTGGGCATGGAGTCCGAAAAATCTCAACGGCGAGAATCGTTCTCTCAGGCACTACTTTGGCGATAGTAATAATGTAAATTGGCCATCAAAAGCTGCCAATTTTTTGTCGCCAATACTGCTTTCACCTATCCGTTCCGCGTCCTTAGCTGTAAAAAACCTGGAACTTGCTGAAGTGCTTGTACGTCGCGCCTTGCAACGGTTCGCGAATTCACTTGAATGAAACAATGTCTTGCTTTGCATAGACCGCATAAGTTTTTTTTCGCATAGGTGTTATGAAAAAATCTTCTTAGCTCGCGCGTTAAATGTTCTTAGCTCTGTTGTTACAAACATGAAACGGTTTGAACTATAAAAATCGTCATTTTATTGGCGAAAAGCAGGATTTTTTTGTGACCAGGGAGAAGTAGCCCATGCGCGTTCTAACCCCCCTCGCCAGCGCAATGCTGGTGGCCATGGCATGCACGAACGTCGAAGCAATGTCCCTCAACGAAGCCATCCAGAGTGCCGTGGATTACCACCCGCAGATCAGCTCGAACCGCAACAGCAAGCTTTCGGCCGATGAGGATGTCAAATTCGCCCGTGGCGGCTACTACCCGACCGTGGATCTGGTGGCAGGTTATGGCCGCCAGCGCTCTGACAACCTCAACACCCGCAGTCTCAACCCGAACGGCACGACCAACCACAACAAGGAAACCCTGAACTACACACAGTCGGAACTGCGCCTGCGGCAGATGATCTTCGACGGTTTCAACACCGCCAACGAAGTGGGCCGCACCGAGGCAGTTGCGACTTCTCGGGCCTACTACACCCAGGCCGTTGCCCAGGACGTGGCCTTGCGTACCGTCGAGGTGTATCTGGAGGTACTCAAGCGTCGAGAGTTGGTAGACCTGGCCAAGAACAACCTGCAGGCACACTTGCGCGTCAACGACCAGATCGGCCTGCGCAGCGAGCGCGGCGTAGGCAGCACTGCCGACCTCGACCAGTCCCGCGCCCGTCGCGCCCTGGCAGAAAACAATCTGGACACCGCCGAAGTCGACCTCGCCGATGCCGAAGCCAACTTCTACAGCGTGGTCGGCCGCGTGCCAGACGAACTGGAAGGCCCACGGTCGATCAAGGTGGAAATACCCGCCACGCTCGACCAGGCACGCGAAGGCATGCGCCAGAACAACCCGTACCTCAAGTCGGCCCAGGCCGACGTCAATGCCGCCGAACAGCAGTACGAAGTGGCCAAGTCGCCGTTCTACCCACGCCTGGACGCGGTGCTGGCCACCGGCGCCAACAACAACATCGGCGGCGAGCAGGGCCATGCCAACAATGACTGGCAGGCGGGCGTCGAGCTCAGTTACAACCTGTTCCGTGGCGGCAGCGACAAAGCCCGGCTGCAATCCGACGCGCACAAGATCAACCAGGCCCTGGACATCCGCAACAATGCACTGCGCGAGCTGACCGAAAACCTCAGCCTGTCCTGGAACGCCATGAACAACGCCCGCAAGCAAACCCCGACCGCACGTGAATACGCCGAGACCACCCAGCGTGTGCGCGCCGCCTATCAGGATCAGTTCGGCCTGGGCCAGCGCACCCTGCTCGACGTGCTCGACAGCGAAAACGAGCTGTACAACGCCAACCGTCGCTACACCGAAGTGCGTTACACCGAAGAGTTTTCGATGTACCGGGTGCTGGCGACCATGGGGGAACTGCTGAGCAAGCAACGCATTTCACTCCCACCAGAGGCTATCGCCAACAACGAGGTCCGGACCGAAGCCAGATTGCCCGAGATGCGCTGAGCGTCGCACGCACTGGCACGGATCGCCTGCACAGCAACCCATCCACCCTGGCGGGAGTAGGCCATCGTGACCAGTATGCAAAGTGCGCAACCGCGCCCGGATGTCGATGACCCACTGCTTGATGGCCTGCTGATCCTGTGCCGGCTGCACGGCCGCCCGGCCAGCCGCGCCAGCCTGTGCAGCGGCCTGCCATTGGCCCAGCAACGCCTGGGCATGGCCTTGCTGCCGCGGGCTGCAGCGCGTGCCGGCCTGCAAGCACGGGTGCTGGCACGGGCGCTGGATGACATTTCGGCGCTCAACCTGCCCGTGCTGCTGTTGCTCGACAATGGCCGCAGCGCGGTGTTGCAACGCTGGGGCGATGACGGCCGTGCGCTGATCCTGCCCTGCGAAGCTGAAGGCGGCGAGCAATGGGTCGAGCGTGAAGCGCTGCAACAGGCCTACAGTGGCCAAGCCCTGTTCGCCCGCCCCCGGCATACCCTCGAAGACGTGCGTTCACCGCTGCTGCCGCGGGTCAACTCCTGGTTCCGCGACACCCTGCGCCATTCCCGCTGGTTGTATGGCGATGCCCTGCTGGCCAGCCTGCTGATCAACCTGCTCGGCCTGATGGTGCCGCTGTTCGTCATGCAGACCTACGACCGCGTGGTGCCCAACCAGGCACTGTCGACCTTGTGGGTGCTGGTCGCCGGCCTGTTCCTGGGCACCGCTTTCGAGCTGGTGCTGCGCATGGTCCGCGCCCACTTGCTGGACCAGGCCGGCAAGAAGACCGACCTGATCCTCTCCGCCACCCTGTTCGAGCGCATCACCGGCATGGCCATGAAGGCCAAGCCCGCCACCATCGGTGGTTTCGCCCAGAGCATCCATGACTTCCAGGGCCTGCGCGAATTTCTCACCGCCGTCACCCTGACCAGCATCATCGACCTGCCCTTCGTGGCCCTGATGCTGCTGGTAATCGGCCTGCTCGGTGGCTGGCTGGTACTGATTCCGCTGATTGCCTTCCCGCTGGCGGTGGGCTTTGCCCTGATCATCCAGGCCCGTCTGCGCGACACCGTGCAGAAAAGCCTGAGCCTCGGCGCCATGCGTCAGGCCCTGCTGATCGAAACCCTGGGCGGCCTGGAAACCCTCAAGGCCTGCGGCGCCGAAAGCGAACGCCAGTACCAGTGGGAGCACACCAACGCCGCCATCGCCCGCCTCGACGCCCACGCCCGCAACCTGGCGTCACTGGCCAGCAACGGCACGCTGTTCATCCAGCAGTTCTGCGGCATGGCCACCATCGTCGCCGGGGTGTACAGCATCATCGCCGGCAACCTCAGCGTCGGTGCCCTGGTCGCCAGCTACATGCTCGGCAGCCGGGTGCTTGCCCCGCTCGGCCAGATCGCCGGGCTGATCACCCGCTACCAACAGGCGCAGCTGACCATGCGCAGTACCGATGCACTGATGGCCCTGCCCCAGGAACGTCAACTCGACCAGCAGGCCCTTGAGCACACCACGCTCAAAGGTGGCCTGGCGCTGAGCCACATCACGTTCCGTTACCCGGGGCAAGTCAGCCCGGCATTGCACGATGTGAACCTGGCCATCACCCCCGGCGAGCGCATCGGCATCATCGGCCGCAGCGGCTCGGGCAAAAGCACCCTCGGGCGCCTGCTGATGGGCTTCCATCACCCCGACGAAGGCCAGGTGCTGCTGGACAACCTCGACCTGCGCCAGCTGGACATCGCCGACCTGCGCAGCCAGATCGGCTACGTGGCCCACGACCTGCCGCTGCTGGCCGGCAGCCTGCGCGACAACCTGACCCTCGGCGCGCGCCACATCAGCGATGCACGCATGCTCGAAGTGGCCGAACTGACCGGCGTCAGCGAACTGGCCCGGCAACACCCCAACGGTTTCGACCGCCCGGTGGGCGAGCGCGGCCAACTGCTCTCCGGCGGCCAGCGCCAGGCTGTACTGCTGGCTCGCGCGCTACTGCTGGAACCACCGATCCTGATCCTCGACGAACCGACCAGCCACATGGACAACAGCAGCGAAGAACAACTGCGCCAGCGCCTGCTGGCCTGGGTGCCGGGCAAGACTGTGCTGCTGGTCACCCACCGCACCTCGATGCTCAGCCTGGTGGACCGCCTGGTGGTGCTGGACAACGGCAAGATCGTCGCCGACGGGCCGAAGGATGCGGTGGTCGACGCCTTGCGCAAGGGCCGTATCGGCTCGGCCCTGTAGGAGCTCCCTATGCCTCTCATGCAAAGCGTACGCAGCAGCCATGGCACCGACAAACGGGCCGAACGTGACTACATGCCGGAACTGGCCGGCGCTACCTTGCAGGATTCGCCACGCCTGTCGCGCCTGACCGTGTGGCTGGCTGCGGCACTGCTGCTGGTGGCCCTGGTCTGGGCCAGCCTGGCGGTGCTCGACGAAGTGACGGTCGGCGAAGGCAAGGCGATCCCGTCGAGCAAGGTGCAGGTGGTGCAGAACCTCGAAGGCGGGATCGTCACCGAGATCTTCGTGCGCGAAGGGCAGATGGTCGAGAAAGGCGCCACGTTGCTGCGCCTGGACGACACCCGGTTCAAGTCCAACAAAGGCGAAAGCGAGGCTGACCGTTATGCCCTGACCGCCCAGGTCGAACGCCTCTCGGCAGAAGCCGAAGGCCGCCCGTTCGTGCTCTCGGACGAAGTACGCGCCAAGGCGCCCCAGGTCGCCGAAGACGAGATCGCCCTGTACAGCTCGCGCCAACGGCGCCTGGCCAGCGAAAAGCAGACCCTCAACGAACAGCTGCGGCAGAAGAACCAGGAGCTGGCCGAGTTCCGTTCCAAAGTCGATCAGTACCGTTCGGCCGTGGCACTGCTGCAGCAGGAGACGGACATGTCGGCGCCGCTGGTGAGTAAAGGTGCCATCTCCCCGGTAGAGATCCTGCGCCTCAAGCAACGCACCGTGGAGGCCCGCGGCCAGCTCAATGCCACCAGCCTGGCGATTCCCCGCGCCGAAGCGGCGATCGCCGAGATCAAGAGCAAGATCGAGGAGTCTGACGCCAGTTTCCGCTCGGACGCTGCCAAGGAGCTGAACGACAAGCGCACCGAGCTCTCCAAGATCACCGCCACCAGCATCGCCATCGACGACCGGGTCAACCGCACTACCGTGGTGTCGCCAGTGCGCGGCATCGTCAAGCTGCTGAAGGTCAACACCATCGGTGGCGTTGTGCAGCCGGGCAGTGACCTGGTGGAAATCGTGCCAATCGAGGACAACCTGTTGATCGAGGCCAAGGTGCGCCCGCAGGACGTAGCCTTCCTACACCCGGGGCAACCGGCGATGGTCAAGTTCAGTGCCTATGACTACACCATCTACGGCGGGCTCAAGGCCAAGCTGGAGCTGATCAGCGCCGACACCGTCACCGATGACAAGGGCAATGCGTTCTATCTGATCCAGGTGAGAACCGAGAAGAACCACCTCGGTGGGGACAACAAGCCGTTGCTGATCATCCCTGGGATGGTAGCCACGGTAGACATCATCACCGGGCAGAAGAGCGTGCTGGATTATCTGCTCAAACCAGTGCTCAAGGCGCGAACTGAGGCGCTGCGGGAAAGGTGATTGGTTTGGATTGCGTTTGGGTTGCCAGGTGCATGTCGGGGGATTTCACAGGCTCCCATGATTGCGCTCGAACACATCAGCCCCCATCGCCTTGATCTGCCCTTCGATCAGTGCTTCGAAGGGCCGTAACAGGTCATCGAAATTCACTGGCGACTCCAACTCATTCAACGCCTGCACCACCGCCTCAATGGTCGACACCGCCCCCGGCTCCGGCGCCTTGCGCAGGCGGTAGCGAGATGGCGCCACTTCGGCCAAGGTCACCCGTGGCAGCGCGTCGAGCAGCGGATTCATGTACAGCAACTTGCGTGCCTTGCGCCAGGTGCCGTCGGGGACGATCAGCATCAATGGCCCGTCGTCCGTTTCGCCGTAGGCTGTCAGCGCTTGCGCCTGCTCACCCGGGAACAGCAGCACAGGCCGGTAGCCGGGGGTCGCCAACAGTTCGGCAAGGTCAGCGAACACCTCCCCGACCCGCAGTTCGGCATTCACCAGGCCCAGGGCGGCCAGGCGGGCGGTATTCAGGGCGTGGGCGGTTTCACTGGGGTGCTGCAGCAGCACCACACGGGTGCGGCTGTCGAGGCTGGGGATCAGCGGGCAGAGGCAATGGTCGAGCGGGCGCTGGCAGCGTTCGCAGCGGGGTCTGGGCATGGGGTTCTCCGTTGGCGGAGGGATTTTGCCACAGGCTGGACATTTGGGCCCGCTTTGCGGGCCCAAGGGCCTCAGCGGTTGAACCGCTCGGCCAGGCTATGCAGGTACTCGGCCATGCGCTCCAGGTCCTGACTGATCTCGGCCCCTTGCTTGGCCTGCCCCGCCGACTGGTCGCACAGCTGGGCAATGCGCACGATCTGCTGGTTGATGTCCTCGGCCACATGGCTCTGCTGCTCCGACGCCGTGGCCATCTGCTGGCTCATGCCGGTAATGCGGGTGACCGCCTGGGCAATCCCGGCCAGCGCCGTCTGCACGGCCTCGACACTCTGCACGCTGTCCCGCGAGATCTGCTCGCCGCGGCTGGCGGTGCTCACCGCCCGTTCGGCGCCGGCACGCAGCGAGGCGATGATCTGATGGATCTCGTCGGTGGAGGAACGTGTGCGCTGAGCCAGCGAACGTACCTCGTCGGCGACCACGGCAAAGCCCCTGCCCTGCTCGCCGGCGCGTGCCGCTTCGATCGCGGCGTTGAGCGCCAGCAGGTTGGTCTGCTCGGCAATCGAGGTGATCACGTCGACCACACTGCCGATCGACTGGGTCTGCTCGGCCAGGGCATTGACCGCCTGGCCGATGTCGCTGACCGCCTCGTTCATGCTGCCCATGGCCTTCAGGCTCTGCTGCGCAAGCTCGCTGCCGCGCTGGGCCAGTTGGTCGGCGTCACCTGCGGCATGAGCCGTGCTTTGCACGTTGTGGGTGACCTCCTGGATGGTCGCGGCCATCTGCGCGATGGCCGTGGCCGACTGGTCGGTCTCGCTGCGCTGGCGGTCGAGCATCTGCGCCTGGGCATCGGACAGGTCGGCCGATTGCGCGGCGCGAGACTTTACTCCAACGCCGGCATCCACCAGGCGGGTAAGCGCGGTTTGCAAGCGCGCTTCTTCACTGATGATGGCGAGGTCGAGCTGGCCCATCAGGCCAGGGTTATCACTGTAGGTCAGGGCCACCAGGGGGCTGGTGAACGCCTTCGGGTGTTCAGCAAGCGTGCGACGGATCGGTTGGTCTTGCTGACGTTCGATCAGGTACCAGGCCACCAGCAAGCTGGTCATCAGCACACCCAGCGCCAGATAAGGTGGCAGCCAGAGGTAGCCGGCCGCCGACAGCAGGCCAGCGCCGATCAATGGCCCGCCGCCGGCCAGGCCGCGCCCGAACCGGGCAGCCCAGGGCGTCGGCGACTTGCCTGCGCGCAGCCGTGCGTACAGGGCTTCGGCACGGCGGATCTGCTCGCGGGTCGGTACCGAGCGCACCGACTCGTAGCCACTGATGCGGCCGTTCTCGTAGATCGCCGTGACATAGGCGCTGACCCAATAGTGATCGCCGTTCTTGGCGCGGTTCTTGACCACTCCCATCCAGGGTTTGCCTTGCTTGATGGTCTCCCACATATGGCCGAATACGGCGGGGGGCATGTCTGGGTGACGCACCAGGTTGTGCGTCTGGCCGACCAGTTCGTCGTAGGTAAAACCGCTGATCGCGACAAAAGCGTCGTTGCAGTAGGTGATGCGACTATCGAGGTCCGTGGTGGAGATCAGGCGCTGCTCGCGGGTAAAAGTTCTTTCGTGCTCAGTGACGGGCAAGTTCATGCGCATCTTGAACGGTCCTTCGAAGAGGGATATGAGGGGGCAGCGCAACTAAATATCTAGCAGAGCGTGGGGAGGTTAGCGGCTAATTTGAAATATTATTTAGGACATTCAGTCGGATTGTCCTACGAAATCTCACCCTTCAACCGACATTCAATTGGCTCTTGAGCAGATCCCGGAATGTTTGAATCAGCGGCTCACGACTACGCCCCCTGCGCACGATCAGCGAGAATGGCGCCTGATACCCGAAAGTGGCCGGCGATAGCACTCTGAGGTCGCCCTTGTCGACCCATGCCTGGGCGTAGTGCTCGGGCAGGTAGCCAATGTAGGCGCCCGAGAGAATCAGGATCAGTTGCGCCTCCATGCTTTCCACCGTCGCCGCACTGTGCTTGAAGCCGTGCCTGGCCAGTTCGGCCTGGCTCCAGTAGCCACGCCCCACCATGCGTTGCTGGGTCACCACCTGCTCGGGGATGCGCCGCTCGGCGAACAGCGAGTGGCGGCTGCTGCAATAAAGCCAATGCTGTTCGCGGTAAAGCGGCAGATAAAGCAAGCCACTCATGCGCGAGGAAAACGCACCAATGGCCAGGTCCAGACGGTTGTCCTGCACCCCAAGCTGCAGCTCGTAGGGGCTGGACACCGACAGGTGCAGGTGCACCGCCGGGTGTTCCTGGCTGTAGGCCCCGATGGCCTCGGCCAAGGGCAGCGCCTGATCGCCTACGGTGGAGTCGATCACCCCCAGGTTGAGGGTGCCGCGCAGCTCGCCCTTGAGCGCTGCGGCGTACTGTTCGAAACCGTCCAGCTCGGCCAGCAGGCGCAGCGTCTCCTGATGGAACAGCTCGCCCTTGCTGGTCAGGCTGAAGCCGCCACGGCCACGGTGGCACAACACGATACCCAAGGCGCCTTCGAGCTGGCTCATGTAGGTACTGATGGCCGAGGTCGACAGGTTGAGCTCGCGCTGGGCATTGGCGAACCCCTGGTGGCGCACCACGCTGACGAAGATGCGCAGCAGTTTCAGGTCGGGCAAGGTCGAGGCCATGGTGCAACGGTTCCGCAGGGGTATTTGCGCGCAGTCTAACCGCTCCTGCGCGCGTTAGTTCAGAAATTCCTGAAGTAAGTATTTGCCGGTAGCGATTCTTCCCACGCACTACCTTGCGCAGACTTGGCCGAAATGGCCCTGCCCGCCGGCATATCCAAACCTGAACGGCATGCGGCGGCCCAGGTTCGAACAAACAAAACAATCGACCGACTGATGAGGCCCACCGTGGACAAAGTTCTCCACCAACCACTGGGCGGCAACGAAATGCCGCGTTTCGGCGGCATCGCCACCATGCTCCGTCTCCCCCACCTGCAAAGCGCCCAAGGCCTTGACGCCGCGTTCATCGGCGTGCCGCTGGACATCGGTACCTCGCTGCGTTCCGGCACCCGTTTCGGCCCGCGGCAGATCCGCGCCGAATCGGTGATGATCCGCCCGTACAACATGGCCACCGGTGCCGCGCCGTTCGACTCGCTGTCGGTGGCCGACATCGGTGACGTGGCCATCAACACTTTCAACCTGCTCGACGCCGTGCGCATCATCGAAGAAGCCTACGACGAGATCGTCGAGCACAACGTCATCCCGATGACCCTGGGGGGCGACCACACCATCACCCTGCCGATCCTGCGCGCCCTGCACAAGAAGCACGGCAAGATCGGCCTGGTGCACATCGACGCCCACGCCGACGTCAACGACCACATGTTCGGCGAGAAGATCGCCCACGGCACCACCTTCCGCCGCGCCGTGGAAGAAGGCCTGCTCGATTGCGACCGCGTGGTGCAGATCGGCCTGCGCGCCCAGGGCTACACCGCCGACGACTTCAACTGGAGCCGCCGCCAGGGCTTTCGCGTGGTGCAGGCCGAAGAATGCTGGCACAAGTCGCTGGAACCACTGATGGCCGAAGTGCGCGAAAAAGTCGGCGGTGGCCCGGTGTACCTGTCGTTCGACATCGACGGCATCGACCCGGCCTGGGCCCCAGGCACCGGCACCCCGGAAATCGGCGGCTTGACCACCATCCAGGCGATGGAGATCATTCGCGGCTGCCACGGCCTGGACCTGATCGGCTGTGACCTGGTCGAAGTCTCCCCGCCTTACGACACCACCGGCAACACCTCGCTGCTTGGCGCCAACCTGCTGTTCGAGATGCTCTGCGTGCTGCCAGGCGTCGTGCGTCGCTGACACCGCTGTACCCCGGCAGGAGCCATGAGGGAGGGCCATAGAGGCCCGCCAACACAAGACAAGACCGCCGGGCGCCGTGAACACGCCTGCGCGGTCGATCTCGCCATAATAAAGATAATCGGGAGACCCCCAATGGCCTTGGACATCATTGTTGTAATGATCTATACCGCCGGCATGCTCGGGCTGGGCTGGTATGGCATGCGGCGCGCAAAAACCCACGAAGACTACCTCGTGGCCGGGCGCAACCTCGGCCCGACCCTGTACATGGGCACCATGGCCACCACCGTGCTCGGCGGCGCCTCCACCGTCGGTACCGTGCGCCTGGGTTATGTACATGGCATTTCCGGCTTCTGGCTGTGTGCGGCCCTGGGCCTGGGCATCATCGCCCTCAACCTGTTCCTCGCCAAACCGCTGCTGCGCCTGAAGATCTTCACCGTCACCCAGGTGCTGGAGCGCCGCTACAACCCCATGGCCCGCCAAGCCAGCGCGGCGATCATGCTGGCCTATGCGCTGATGATCGGCGTCACCTCGACCCTGGCCATGGCAACCGTGCTGCAAGTGCTGCTCGACCTGCCCTTCTGGGCGTCGCTGCTGCTCGGCGGCGGTGTGGTGGTGATCTACTCGACCATTGGTGGCATGTGGTCGCTGACCCTCACCGACATCGTCCAGTTCGTGATCAAGACCGTTGGCCTGATGTTCATCCTGCTGCCCATCTGCCTGTACAAGGCCGGTGGCTGGGATACCCTGGTGGCCAAGTTGCCGGCGGCCAGCTTCAGCTGGACCACCATCGGCTGGGACACCATCATCACCTACTTCCTGATCTACTTCTTCGGCATCCTGATCGGCCAGGACATCTGGCAGCGGGTATTCACTGCCCGTGACGAGAAGGTCTGCCAGCGCGCCGGCACCACCGCAGGCGTGTACTGCGTGCTGTACGGCCTGGCGTGCGCCCTGATCGGCATGTCCGCCCATGTGCTGATGCCGGACCTGGCCAACCCGAACAATGCCTTTGCCGAGATGATCAAAGGCCAGCTGCCCGAAGGCATTCGTGGCCTGCTGATGGCGGCAGCCCTGGCGGCCATGATGTCGACTGCCAGTGCCGGCCTGCTGGCAGCCTCGACCACCCTGACCGAAGACCTGCTGCCCAAGCTGCGTGGCGGCAAGCAGTCGAGCCTGGGCGTCAGCCGCCTGTTCACCCTGATCACCGGCCTGGTGGTGCTGGGCATCGCCATGGCGGTGAACGATGTGATCAGCGCCCTGACCCTGGCTTACAACCTGCTGGTCGGCGGCATGCTGATCCCGCTGATCGGTGCGATCTTCTGGAAGCGTGCAACCACCGCAGGCGCCATCGCCAGCATGTCGCTGGGCTTTGCCACTGCACTGTTCTTCATGTTCAAGGACGGGCTGGATGCCAACACGCCGATCTACTACAGCCTGGCGGTTGGCCTGGTGAGCTTCGTGCTGGTGAGCGTGCTGTCGCGCAAGCCGGTGGGTGAAGTGAAGCTGGCCTGATCAGGGCGAAACCGCAGAAACAAAGAGGCCGCAGCATCTGACAGATGCTGCGGCCTTTTGCATTTCAGCGACGACGCGGCTGGCGCTTGCGCTGCTCTTCATCAGTCGGGATCGGCACCGGCTGCAAGGGTGGTGGAATCAGCCCCAAAGCGACGGCCAGGTCGTGGAGCCAGTTGAACATTTGGTTTTTCATAATGCCCCCTTGACGGGTCAGCCTCACGGCAATTCAATCCTGCGATGTTTCATACAGATCATAGTCCGATGTCCTGTACTACGCATGCTCTTGTTCCTACAGATATGGGCTAGTTTGACGCGGATCAAGCGGAAACGGCGCATTCCGACGACTGGTTAATCGTTTCGCTTTGTTGCAGGTCGATCCAGGCCTGCAAATTCGCCCCGCACATGCCCTGGCGCCACATCAACCAGGTTTGCGCGTGATCGAATGGCGACTGCAGCCGATGGGCGCGAACCCGATCACGCCCGGGCAGGCTGTCGAGCATCGATTGCGCCATCAAGGCCACCCCCGCCCCAGCGATCACACAGGCCAGCATGCTCTGGTACGACTCGATTTCCATCACCCGGCCCATCGGCGTGTGGTCATGGGCATACCAGGCCTCCAGCCGCATCCGGTAGGAACAGCCCTGGCGGAAAGTGAACACTGCCTTGCCCGCCACGTCCTTGGCACTGCGCACCCGCGGGTGTTCCGGGCTGGTAATCAGTACCAGCACTTCATCGCACAGCGGCACACCATCCAGCCCGGCCAGGCTTGGCGGGCCGTCCACCAGTGCCGCATCCAGACGATGGCTGAGCAGGCCTTCAAGCAGGTCGCCGCTTGGAGCGGCCTGTACCTGCAGGTTCACCGCCGGGTATTGCTGGTGGTAGCGCGCCAACAGCGCCGGCAAGTGGATGGCGGCAGTGCTGTACATGGTGCCCAGCACGAACTCGCCGGCCGGCTGGCCGCCTTGCACTGCCGCAACGGCTTCATCACGCAGCGCCGCCAGGCGGTTGGCGTAATCCAGCAGCACCTTGCCGGCGGGCGACAGCTGCAGGCGCTGGCGTTCACGCAGGAACAGCTCCACCCCCAATTGCTCTTCGAGCTGGCGCAGGCGCGTCGACAGGTTCGACGGCACCCGGTGCAGGCGCTCGGCGGCGCGGGTTACCGAACCTTCCTCGGCCACGGCCTGGAAGATGCGCAGTTGGCTGAACTCCATGACATTCTCCAAAACAGAACAACTTGATCATCATTATTCAATTTTATTGAAAGTAAAAGCGCCCTAACCTGCCATCCATCGCATTGATTCGCGCAGGAGAGTCCTCATGTCGCCGCTCGTACAACTGCTGGCCAGCGCCGTGGCCCTGATGATGGCCATGGGCATTGGCCGCTTCGCCCTCACCCCGCAACTGCCGCAACTGATCGCCGAAGGCCAGTTCGACCTGACCGCCGCCGGGCTGGTGGCGGCAGCCAACTACCTGGGTTACTTTCTCGGCGCCGTGGACGCCATGTACGCCCGTCGGCCTAACCAGGTGAAACTGCGCCTGCACGGCGGCCTGTGGCTGTGCGTGCTGCTGACCCTGGCCTCCTGGGCTGCGCACGGCTTCTGGAGCCACCTGCTGCTGCGCTTCGGGACTGGCGTGGCCAGTGCCTGGGTGCTGGTGATGATCACCAGCCTCAGCCAGCAAGTCGCCAATGCCCACAATCGCCAGCGCCTGGGGGCGCTGGTGTTCGCCGGGCCTGGGCTGGGTATTGCGCTGACGGGTTTGCTGGCGTTGGCTGCGCACCTGCTGGGGCTTGGCTCGGCGGCACTCTGGTTGGTCTATGCCGTTGCAGCGCTGGTCATGCTGCTGGCCGTGCGCCCTTGGCTGCCTCGCGCCCTGCAACCTGCAAGGGTGCCCGCCGCCACGCAGCAGGGCCCGAGCCGCAGCGTCGGCATCGGTCGCCTGGGCCTGGTCTATGCCCTGTACGGTGTGGGCTACATCCTGCCGGCTACCTTCCTGTCGCAAATGGCCAACCAGCAGTTTCGCGGCAACTGGATGGCCGACCTGTTCTGGCCTGCATTCGGCCTGGCGGCAGCGCTGGGTGTGGTACTGGTAAGCCTGCGCCGGGCAGGCCATACATCGGCCTGGCTGACGGTCACCCTGTGGTTGCAAGGGTTAGGGGTGCTGGCCTGCCTGATGGGCGGTGGCGTTGGCCTGGCCCTGGGCGTGGTGCTGTGCGGCGGGCCCTTCCTGGCGTGCATGCAGCTGGTAATGCAGCGCTCGCGGGAACTGGCGCCGCATGCCACGCAGCGCAACGCCGGGCTGCTGACCGCGTGCTTTGCCCTGGGGCAGTTGAGCGGGCCATTGCTGGCGGCGCTGAGCAACCACTACAGCGGGAGTTTGCAGCCGGCGCTGGTGCTGGCTGCAGTGGGCCTGGGGGTGGCGGGCGTGCTGGTGCTGAGCCGGGGACGCAGCCTGCAGGGTTGCCAGGCTGCGCCGCAGAGCGCCGCTTAACCCACAAACTTGCGCAGTTGCTGTTTCACCCAAGGCTCGGCACTCACCAGGATTACCCCCAGCAGCACCATCAACGCCCCCAATACGAAGTTCGCACTCAACGGCTCGCCCAACAGGACCACGCCAAAGGTCACGCCAAACAACGGCGTGATGAACGAAAACACCGCCAGGTTGGAGGCCAGGTACTTGCGCAACAACCAGAACCAGGTCAGGTAGCTGACAAACGACACCACGATCCCCTGGAACAGCACACTGCCCACCGCCAGCGGCGTCAATGTCACTTCACCGACCTGCCCACTGACCAGGGCGATCAGCAGCAAGCCGGCAAAGCCCACCGCCAACTGGTAGAACAAGGTCAAGGTGGCGGGCGCCTCCGAAAGGCGCGAGACACGTACCACCACCGTGGTCGCGCCCCAGGCCAGCCCGGCGAGCACGCCAAAGGCGTCGCCCAGCAGCATCCGCCCATCCATTTCGGCGAACGACAGGCCGCCAGCAAAGGCCACTGCAATTCCGCCGAAGGCCAGCAGAATGCCCAGCCACTGCAACAACCGCAGCCGCTCGCTGGGCAACATGAAGTGCAGGCCCAGCGCCGTAAACACGGGCGCGGTATAGAGGAACACCGACATGTGCGCTGCGGAAGTCAGCTTCAGGCCTTCGGCGATGAACAGGAACTCCAGCCCGAACAATCCACCGGCCACGAGCCCTGCCCGCCAGGTACTGCCCACCTGTTCCCAGCCGCCGCGCCAGCAGATCATCAACCCCACCAGCACAGCGGCGATGCAATTGCGCAGGGCGGCCTGCATCACCGGTGCAATATCCACCGCCGCCGTCTTGATCAGCACCTGCTGGCAGCCCCAGATCAGGCACAACCCCAACATCACCTGGAAGGCAAAGGCGTCAGGATTCTTGCGGGCCGCGCTCATGGGCGGGCCTTTTCGGTGGTCGAGGGCATCGGCAAGGTCTCGGCAGTAATCAAGGAATACCGATTATCGGGTTTCCTGGCCCGCCCGTGCCAGCCTCAAAACGACCTCAAGCGATCTGGGCCTTGGCCGACACCTGCTCGAAGGTGGTTTCATCCAGCCCGTCTTCCTGCTCATCGAGCACCTGGCGCGGGTGCTCGAAGCCGGGGATGCTGCTGTCGATCAGGCTGAGCAACCGCGAACCACGCTCGGTGAGCACGAAGTTTTCGCCATTGCCGCCGTCTTCTTGCTCACGGCTTTCGATGAAACCGCGCTCGAACAGCAGCTTTTCGTACTCGCAGGCACGGGTTTTCAGGTGGTCCAGGTCACCCACCGGCTGGCCCTTGGCAGCCAGCGCGGCAGCGTGCTGCTCGGCATAGGGGCGTGGCGTGAAGCTGTGACCGGCGCCGTTCTGCACCTCGTGCAGCAAACGCTCGATCAGGTCCCAGTCGTAGGTGCTGCTCATGGAGAGGGTCTCCTGCTGTGGACAAAGGGGGTACACAGGTTGGGACCGGTTGGCAGGCGGGAGTGTTCCAAAAGAGTGAGCTGGCAAAAGAGACCGGGCTTTCTCGTGAGCAGCTTTATCGCTCCTTCAGCGAGCATGGCAAGCCGACTCTGAAATCCTTTTTGGTCGTGATGAAGGCGCTGGGTATCGAAATGACTGCCAAACCGCATGTGGCCCATTGATACTCCAACAAAAGCTCAATCACTCCCCTGTCTGACGCCGCTCATGGACAAGGTTTCCGAAAAGGCTCGGATGTAAGCGCTGCGAAACCTATCAGCGCTGGCGTAGTTGTGCTTGCATGTACTGACGCAGCAGGTGGTTTATCCGGGTCTGATATCCAGCCCCCTGCTCCTTGAACCAGGCAAGAACATCAGAGTCCAGGCGTATGGTAACCGTCTGCTTGGCTGGAACTCGCAGTTCGGCCTCGCGGAAGAAGTCTTCTCCAAGCTCGGGGATATCAGAGGTATCGATATCCTTGTCGCCCTGTTGAGCCAGGCGGCTCCAATCAGTTTTCGATGCTTTGGTCATAATGTTTGGCCTCCCATCTGGTGGCTTTTCGCGCAGAGATGATGCGAATGACGTCACCCTGCCTTTCTGTGTACACGACCACACCTATCAAGCATTTCAGCCAGCCCAGGCTGACCCAGCGTTCCTCATCGTGGTCCGGACAATCATCCCGACGAATCAGCATCGGGTGGTTGAACATATCCGGAACATCGCAGAAATCGATGCCGTGCTTGCGGATGTTGATCTCGTTCTTCGCATCGTCCCATTCAAAAAACATGGGACGCTCCGTATTTACAGTTGTACATACGATACCTCCTGATCGGAGGCAAGACTAGGGGCCAACCGCAAGCCCTTCAATAGCCAATGGAGGGTTTAGGAAAAGGACTACAGCTTGTGACTGAATCGGACATGCGGCTTCGCCTGAGCGGGCGGCGTGTGAATCATGGGGCGCTGGCCGAAAGTCGTCGACGCTGAACCAATCGTTGCAAACAGACCTCCACCAGACATCATCACCGCAGGAGGTAAAACGGATGAAATCGCTGCTGCGCATTGCCTGTGTCACAACCCTGTGCTGCGCCCTGCCCGCCTGGGCCTGCACGCCGGAAGAGGCGACTCAGAAACGTGAAGAGCTGGCCGGGCTGGTCAGTCAACTGACTGAACAAAACCCGCAGAAGGCCAAGGAGATCAATGCTGAGCTCCAGGGAATGGAGCTGGGGACGGCGAGCAAGGACTTGCCCGACAAGTGTCAGCTGATCGACAAAAGGATCAAGGAACTGAAGGAAGCTGAGAAAAAAGCTGAGTGAGCCATGAAGGCTGATGGGCCTAGCGCCGGCAAGCCGGCGCTAGGCCCTTGACCAGACTTACTCAGCCGCCGGCTTGCGCTTCTTCAGCGGGGCCAGGCCATCGGCGCTGGCCAGTGGCGCATTCGGCCGTGGCTTGGCGGTCGGCTTGCGCTTGGCGGCGGCCTTCTTCTCGCCAGTCTTCTTGTCGCCCTTCTTCTTCTTGGCACCCACCGCCTTGCCCGAAGCCTTGACCTTCTTCGGCCCGCTGTAGGTGCCTTTGACTTCCTTGATCACCCGGCGCTCGAACTGCTGCTTGAGGTAGCGCTCGATGCTGGACATCAGGTTCCAGTCATTGTGGGTGATCAGCGAAATCGCCAGGCCTTCGCCACCAGCACGGCCGGTACGGCCCACACGGTGCACGTACTCGTCACCGCTGCGTGGCATGTCGAAGTTGATCACCAGGTCCAGGCCGTCGATGTCCAGGCCGCGGGCCGCCACGTCGGTGGCCACCAGCACCTTGGAGCTGCCCTGCTTGAAGCGCTCGATGGCCAGCTTGCGGTCCTTCTGGTCTTTCTCGCCGTGCAGCACGAAGGCCTTCACGTCCTTGGCCACCAGGTGACCGTAGATGCGGTCGGCCAGGGCGCGGGTGTTGGTGAAGATGATCGCCTTGTCGAAGGTCTCGTTGGCCAGCAGCCACTGCACGATCTGCTCTTTGTGCTGGTCGTGGTCAGCGGTGATGACCTGCTGGCGGGTGCCTTCGGCCAGCTGCGAGACGCTGTTGAGCATCAGGTGCTCAGGGTCTTTCAGGACCTTGCCGATGATGTCGCGCAGGGCCGCACCACCGGTGGTGGCGGAGAACAGCAGGGTCTGCTCGCGGTTCTCGCACTCCTTGCACAGGCGCTCCATGTCTTCGGCGAAGCCCATGTCGAGCATGCGGTCGGCTTCGTCGAGGATCAGCACCTGCACGTGGGACAGGTCGAGGTTGCCGGCGTTGAGCTGTTCGAGCAGGCGGCCTGGGGTGCCGATCAGCACGTCCGGCACCTTGCGCAGCATGGCGGCCTGCTCCTTGAAGTCTTCACCGCCGGTGACCAGGCCGGCCTTGATGTAGGTGAACTGCGAGAACAGCTGCACTTGCTTGAGGGTCTGCTGGGCCAGCTCGCGGGTCGGCAGCAGGATCAGCGAGCGGATTTCGACACGCCCGCCTTTCAGGTCGACCAGGCGGTTGAGCAGCGGCAGGACGAACGCCGCGGTCTTGCCGCTGCCGGTCTGCGCGGTCACACGCAGGTCGCGCCCTTGCAGGGCCAGGGGGATGGCCGCGGCCTGCACCGGGGTTGGCTCGACAAATTTAAGCTCGGCCACGGCTTTAAGCAGGCGTTCATGCAGGGCGAATTGGGAGAACACGGAGGTAACCTCAGGCAAGTGCGGGAAATTCAGTTGCATAGGGTAACGTTTTCTGCCGCCTTAGCCGAATTTCTTTTGGCAACTTCGTCGGCTTCCGCGCTCTAATGGCGCTTCGTTTCGCTGTAAAAGACCGGTTACAAGCTTATGGACATCCAACGCATCTGGCGTGACAGCCTCGACCTGTGGGGCACCCTCGACCAACATCCACTCTTGCATGCCGCGATCGGCCTGGCCGTGCTGCTGCTGATTTCACTGGTGCTCGGGCGCCTGGCGCGCTTCCTGGTGCTGCACAGCGCCCGCCTGCTGGCGCGGCAGTCGGCGCTGAAGTGGCTGGACGACCTGCGCCACAACAAAGTCCTCCATCGCCTGGCCCAGACCATCCCGTCGCTGGTGATCCAGTTCGGCCTGAAGCTGGTGCCGGAGCTGTCCGACACCGCCCAGCACTTCCTCGGCAACCTCGCCCTGGCCTTCACCCTGCTGTTCATGACCATGGCCCTGTCGTGCCTGCTCGATGCCCTGCTGGACATCTACGCCCGCACCGAACATGCCCGCACCCGCTCGATCAAGGGCTACGTGCAACTGGCCAAGATGATGCTGTGGATCTTCGCCTCGATCGTCATCGTCGCCACCTTGATCGACCGCTCGCCACTGTTGCTGCTGTCGGGCCTGGGTGCGATGTCGGCGGTGCTGCTGTTGGTGTACAAGGACACCCTGCTGTCGTTCGTCGCCAGTGTGCAGCTGACCAGCAACGACATGCTCCACGTGGGCGACTGGATCGAAATGCCGCAGGTGGGTGCCGATGGTGATGTGGTCGATATCACCCTGCACACCGTGAAAGTACAGAACTTCGATAAAACCATCGTTTCGATCCCGACCTGGCGCCTGATGAGCGAGTCGTTCCGCAACTACCGCGGCATGCAGCAGTCCGGTGGCCGGCGCATCAAGCGCAGCCTGTTCATCGATGCCGCAGGCGTGCGCTTTCTAACTCCAGATGAGGAACAGCGCCTGAGCCAGGTGAGCCTGCTGGGCGACTACCTGGCCGGCAAGCGCCAGGAGCTGCAGCGCTGGAACGAGGCGCTGGGGCCAGTGCCAGAGCTTTCGGCCAACCGCCGCAAGCTGACCAATATCGGCACCTTCCGCGCGTTTGCCCTCGCCTACCTGAAGAACCACCCCAACGTGCACCCGAACATGACCTGCATGGTCCGGCAGATGCAGACCACCGCCGAAGGCGTGCCGCTGGAGATCTACTGCTTTACCACCACCACGGTGTGGGCCGATTACGAGCGGATCCAGGGGGATATCTTCGATTACCTGCTGGCGGTGTTGCCGGAATTCGGCTTGAGCCTGTACCAGCAGCCGAGTGGCAATGACATGCGCGTGGGGCTGGCGGGGCGCGCGGCACCCGAGCCGATGCCGCGCCGCCTTGAAGAAATGCACGAAGTCTGAGATTGCCGGGGCTGCGTTGCAGCCCCTTCACAAAGCCGCTCAGAGTGGAACGGCGGGACTACGGTTTTCAGAGGTTTTCATCATGCCCAGTTCGGCATCATCGAGCAGAGCCTTGGCCATGGCGCAAAGGTAGTGCGAGGCCCAAAGTAGCTGGGGTTTATCTTCCATCAGGCCGTCGATGGACAGGTCCCGGGCATAGCCCATCAGTTCTGAGGCTTGTTCGCGGGCGCTTTGGCAAGGAATGCCAGGTTCGATACGAAATAGTGGATGAGTCTGGTTTTCACCTTGGTAGAAGGTGGTTTTGCCGACAGTGAATTTCGTTTCTTCAGTGGCCATTAATTCATCTCCCTGAATTTGTAGATGCCTGGGATGCCCCGATTGCCGGCAAGCCGGGCTCACACAAGGGCAGCCTCAGGCAAATCATGATGCGGCTTAATGCAATGTCTGTGGGTCCGCTGGCTTTTGGACTTGAGCCAGCGCAGATTCGAGCAATCTGCGAAGGGTTTCCAGTTCGTGCATCGACGTCATCATCAACACCGAGACGGGGGATTTCGGCTGCATCAATACGGCTTGCTGGGCGACGGCCTCTGCGCATAACGCGTAGTCCGCTGCCATCAGCAGCGTGTCTTCCAGGGCGTGGAGATTGTAGGGTGGATCGGGGACTACCTTCAGCATGGTGTAACCCTCAATTTGTGGTTGGGGACTACCGCCATTTGCTGTCAAACAAAGGGTGGCAGCTGTGCACGGGTTGACAGACCGGTCAAATTGAGAAACCCGGCGCACCCGAAGGCGCCCCACGCACAGCCACCATTGAAGGCAAAGCTATGGATTGCAATTTGAGTCGGCCTGTCAAAGCCGGTCGTTGAATGACAACGACCGGCCGAGACTAGTGGCCAACCCGAAACTGCACAATGGGCCGCAGTATCTTTGGGAAATGCCCTACAAGAAAGGGGCAAAATCTGATTTTTTTAGCTGTTAGGCGTAACAGCATGTAACGTTTCCAAGCCATGCGAACAGCTGCGCTACGGTACGCCCTGCTCTTCGAAGTCTGTCTCTGCAAGTGGAAGTTTGAGTTTGCCGGGGCTGCGTTGCAGCCCCTTCTCTCTCAAGGCCGAGTCAAATGCCTAGTTTGCCAAAAGCGGTTTGCTTTCACGGGCGTTGACCATGCAATACAGCGCGCCGGCCAGGATCAAGCCCATCGCCCAACTGATATCCGCCCCCAGCCACTCGGCCACGAAGCCCGTGTAGAACGACAGCTTCATGAACGGGATGGTACCGATGATCGACACCGCATACACCGCCAGGCTTCGACGATTGAAGCAGCCGTAAGGGCCCTTGGCGTCGTACAGCGCCCCCACGTCATACTGGCCCCGGCACACCCAGTAGTAATCCACCAGGTTGATCGCGCTCCAAGGGATCAACAGGTACAACTGGCCGATCAGGATGTCAGCAAAGAACGTATCGAAATTGTATTGGGTAGCGATGGCAATCAGCGTTGCCGCAGCGGTAAGGCCCGCCATCACCAGCGCCTTGGCAGTCGCGGTCACGCGCCTGATGGTCTTGAAAGCACCGAAGATCGTGACCGACGACATGTAGGCGCTGTACAGGCACAGGACGTTGTACTGGATCACCCCCAGCGCAATCACGGCCAGTGCCAACGGCGCCCACGGGCCAAACAACCCGGCAATCGCCGTCGCAGGGTCATGCCCCAGTGCCGAGGGTAGCGCCACGGCCACCAGCGCGCCCAACGCCATCATGGCGAAGGAGCCCAGCGCACAACCGCAATAGGTGGCCCAGAACGTGGCGCGCGGGTTGACGTTGGCCGGCAGATAGCGCGAATAATCCGCCACATAGGGGCCATAGCCCAACGTCCAGGAGGCGGCCTGGGCCACGATCAGGTTGAAGGCGGTGAACGAAAAGCCCGTCGTCACTGCCGTCGTGCCTGCCATGTCGCCAGGGTGCAGCAGGATCAGCACCAGGGCGCCGGCAAACACCAGCGTGGACAGCAGGCTCATCCACGCCCCCAGGCGGTGGATCAGTTCGTAACCGACAAAACCGATGATGAAGGTCAGCACGCCGACCACCACGATGGCCTGGTCGTCGCTCATGGGCACCAGCGCCTGCACGGCGTTACGCATCAGCACGCCGCTGGCGGCAAGGAACAGTACAGCGGCCGTGACCATCACCAGCAACGGCAGCGCCGCGCCATGGACACCGAACTGGGCGCGGCTCTGGATCATCTGTGGCACGCCCAGGTGCGGCCCCTGGGCAGAGTGCGCGGCCATGAACACGGTGCCGATCAGGTTACCGACCAACAGGCCCAGCAAGGTCCAGGCAAAACTCAGCCCCGATGCAACGCCCAGGGTGCCGACCATCAGTGCGGTTATCTGGAAGTTGGAGCTGAACCAGATGGTGAACAATCGTTTAGGCGTGCCATAACGCTCAGCGTGTGGGACGAATTCGATACTTCGCGTTTCTAGCTTCACGCCGGTCTCCCGATTTTATTTTCATGATTATCGGGTAGGCGCCGGCCAGGTTTGGGTTCATTAGCGAACGCGTCTTAGCTAGCTGCGCCATGCCTTGCTTGATAACGTCAGGTTACCCAGGCGGCTCATCCACACCGACGCCAGGATCACCGCCCCGCCGATGAGCAGCCTGCCCAATGGCTCGTGCTGGTTCCAGATGAGCAAATTGAGCAGTAACCCGACCGGTACATGCAGGTTGTTCATTACCGCCAGCGTAGCGCCAGAGACTAGGCACGCGCCCTTGTTCCACCAGTACAAGCCCAGCGCCGTCGGGCACAGGCCGAGGAACAGCAGCACCAGCCATTGCACCTGGGTGGTCGGCAGGTGCTGGGCATTGCCGAACAGCAGGAAGGCCGGCAGCACCACAATCAGTGCGCCCAGGTAGAAGTAGCCGAAGCGCTTGTAATGCGGCAGGTCGCTGGGGTGGCGGGCAACCAGATGGCGGTACAGCACCTGGCCGGCGGCGTAGGTGAAGTTGGCCAGTTGCAGCAGCAGGAAGCCGATGAAGAAGTCGCCGCTGATGCTGTCGAAGCGGATCACCCCGGCCCCCGCTACCGCCACCAGGGCAGCGAGCAGCGCCCAGGGGTTGAAGCGCCGGTTCAGGGCGTCTTCGATCAAGGTCACGTGCAACGGCGTGAGAATGGTGAACAGCAGTACCTCGGGCACGGTCAGCACACGGAAGCTCAGGTACAGGCAAACGTAGGTGATGCCGTATTGCAGCGCGCCGATCAGCAGCATCGAGCGCAGGAAGCGCGGCTCGACCTGGCGCCAGCGGGTCAGCGGCAGGAATACCAGGCCCGCCAGCACCACGCGGGCGAGCACGGCGAAGTAGCTGTCGACGTGCCCGGCCAGGTACTCGCCGATCAGGCTGAAGGAAAACGCCTGGATCAGCGCGACGATTATCAGGTAGCCCATGGTTGCCTCTCGTGGATCAAGGGCGCGACCTTAGCGGGTTGCGCCGAATCAGTTCAACCATGAGGAATGTGGGGCCGAAATAAAAAAGCCCGGCCATCAGGCCGGGCAGCTACACCCAAAGGAGCAAAAACAGGTGTCAGGGATGGGAATTCGTTGAACCTCAGGCCACCGCAGCCAGCTTGGCCTTGGCCTGGTTCAGGCCCTTTTCGTGGAACTCGCCACTCATGTTCAGGCCTTCGGCATGGATGAAGTCGACATCGTGAATACCGATGAAGGCCATCACCTGGCGCAGGTACGGTTCCTGGTGGTCGCTGGTGGCACCGGCATGGATGCCGCCACGGGCAGTCAGGACAATGGCGCGCTTGCCGGTGAGCAGGCCTTGCGGGCCGGTCGGGGTGTATTTGAAGGTGATGCCGGCACGCAGTACGTGGTCCAGCCAGGCCTTGAGGGTGCTGGGGATGGTGAAGTTGTACATCGGTGCGGCCATCACCAGCACGTCGGCTGCCAGCACTTCATCGGTCAGCTCGTTGGAACGGGCCAGGGCCTCCAGTTCGGCGGCGCTGCGCTGTTCTTCAGGCTTCATCCAGCCGCCCAGCAGGTTGGCATCCAGGTGCGGCACCGGGTTCACCGCCAGGTCACGTACCGTGATCACGTCGGCCGGGTGCGCCGCTTGCCACTGCTGGATGAAGTCGCGAGTCAGTTGACGGGAAACGGAATCCTGCTGGCGGGCGCTGCTTTCGATGATCAGTACGCGGGACATGGGGTGCCTCCATCGGCAAAAAGGGTTGCGATTCGATGGAGGTGAGATTAAGGCTTGACCTATCGATAAAAAAGCGTAAAAAGTGGGTTCAATCTATCGATTAATCAGTTTTATTGCGCTTTGCAGTCCAGCGCGATACGCAGCTTGATGATCTGCCGATTGAAATTCGCCGTCACATCGACGCTTTTACCGGCCGGCACGTTGACCCGGCGCACTCGCGGCGCCTCGGGCCCGTTGCGGAATGTCACCTTGCAGGCCGCCGGCACTTGCCCATAGTTGTTCAGGGTAATGGAGCCGATATCGTAGGCCGTGTCGTAGGTGGTGTAGTCCAGCTTGACCCCGGTCAGGTCCTTCTCCACGTCGATGGGGTAAGCCATGGCCCCAAGGGGCAGGCACATCAAAATTGCCGCACAACATTTCTTCATGGGGCGCTCTCCTTGAAAGAGCGCAGCTTAGGACAACAGGAGCCAAACATGAAAGCGCCGCGCGTGACCCTGGATCAGTGGCGGACCTTGCAGGCAGTGGTCGACCATGGCGGATTTGCCCAGGCCGCCGAAGCTCTGCACCGCTCGCAATCGTCGGTCAGCTACACCGTGGCACGCATGCAGGAGCAACTGGGGGTGCCGCTGCTGCGCATCGATGGCCGCAAGGCCGTGCTGACCGAGGCCGGCAGTGTGCTGCTGCGCCGTTCGCGGCACCTGGTCAAGCAGGCCAGCCAGCTGGAAGACCTGGCGCACCACATGGAGCAAGGCTGGGAGGCCGAGGTGCGCCTGGTGGTCGATGCCGCCTACCCCAGCGCCCGCCTGGTGCGTGCCCTGGCTGCATTCATGCCGCAGAGCCGTGGTTGCCGGGTGCGCCTGCGTGAGGAAGTGCTGTCCGGCGTCGAGGAGGTGATGCACGAAGGCATCGCCGACCTCGCCATCAGCAGCTACAGCATCGGCGGCTACCTGGGCACCGAATTGAGCTCGGTGGAGTTCGTTGCCGTCGCCCACCCCGAGCACAGCCTGCACCGCCTGGGCCGTGAGATCACCTTCCAGGACCTGGAAAGCCAGCTGCAGGTGGTGATCCGCGACTCCGGCCGCGCCCAGCCACGCGATGTCGGCTGGCTTGGCGCCGAGCAGCGCTGGACGGTCGGCAGCCTGGGCACCGCCGCCACCTTCGTCGGCAGCGGCCTGGGCTTTGCCTGGTTGCCGCGGCACATGATCGAGCGTGAGCTGCTCGACGGCGTGCTCAAGCCGTTGCCGCTCGATCAGGGTGGCAGCCGCCACCCACTGTTCTACCTTTATTCGAGCAAAGAGAAGACCCTGGGCCCGGCTACGCAGATTCTCATCGACCTGCTGCGCAATTTCGACACCGCGCCACTGGACGTGCCCTTCGCAGCCCCCCCACAAGCCTGAGAGGACCGCGCCCATGGCCTATTTCGAACATGAAGGATGCTCGCTGCATTATCAGGAATACGGCCAGGGCGAACCCTTGGTGCTGCTGCACGGCCTGGGCTCCAGCAGCCAGGACTGGGAGCTGCAGATTCCCGAGCTGAGCCGCCACTACCGGGTGATCCTCATGGACATCCGCGGCCACGGCCGCTCCGACAAGCCCCGCGACGGTTACCACATCGCCACCTTCAGCGAAGACCTGCTGGCCCTGCTCGAACACCTGCAGACCGGCCCGGTGCACTTTGTCGGCCTGTCCATGGGTGGCATGGTCGGTTTCCAGTTCGCCGTGGACCACCCGCACTGGCTGCGCAGCCTGTGCATCGTCAATAGCGCCCCGGAGGTCAAGCGCCGCACCCGCAGCGACTGGCTATGGTGGCTCAAGCGCTGGGGCCTGGCGCGCATCCTCAGCGTCGAGACGGTCGGCCAGGGCCTGGCCGCCAGGCTGTTCCCCAAGCCCGGGCAAGCCGACCTACGCAAGAAGATGGCCGAACGCTGGGCACGCAACGACAAGCGCGCCTACCTCAAGAGCTTCGACGCCATCGTCGACTGGGGCGTGCAGGAACGCATCGGGCAGATCGACTGTCCGACGCTGGTGATTGCCGCCGACCACGATTACACCCCGATACACCTGAAGGAGCGCTACGTCGCCCTGATGCCCCACGCCAGGCTGGTAGTCATCGACGATTCCCGGCACGCTACCCCCCTCGATCAACCCGAGGTCTTCAACCAGACCCTGTTGCAGTTCCTCGCAGCCGCTTCCACCTCTCAAGGATCATTGAGCCCATGCTGAAAAAACTCCTGCTCACCGCCTGCTCGGTCGCCTTCGCCACCAGCGTCATGGCTTCCGACAAGACCCCGCACGTACTGCTGGACACCAGCTTCGGCCAGGTCGAAATCGAGCTCAACGCCGAGAAGGCGCCGGTCAGTACCAAGAACTTCCTGGCGTACGTTGACAGCGGCTTCTACAACAACACCATCTTCCACCGCGTGATCCCGGGTTTCATGGTCCAGGGCGGCGGTTTTACTGAGCAGATGGTGCAGAAAGACACCAAGGACCCGATCAAGAACGAGGCCAGCAACGGCCTGCAGAACACCCGCGGCACCCTGGCCATGGCGCGCACGTCCAACCCGAACTCGGCCACCAGCCAGTTCTTCATCAACGTGGCCGACAACGACTTCCTCAACCCGGGGCGCGACGCCGGTTACGCCGTGTTCGGCAAAGTGACCAAGGGCATGGAGGTGGTCGACCAGATCGTCAACTCGCCAACGACCGTGAAGAAAGGCATGCGCGACGTGCCGACCGACCCGGTGTTCATCAAGTCCGCCAAACGCATCGACTGACCACAGGTTTCACAGGGACGTGAAACCTTCCGGGGTCGGGTAGCACAGGAGTCTTGTCACCCATGCTGTACCGCCGTTTCGAGCAACTGATCGACATCTTCCGCGACGCGCCCAGCGAGTCGCCGCCCGGCCAGGTCTGGCCGTTTTATCTGTACTACCTGCGCCAGGTGTGGCCGAGCTTTCTCGCCCTGCTGGTGGTGGGCCTGTTCGCCTCGCTGATCGAGGTGGCGATGTTCAGCTACCTGAGCCGCATCATCGACCTGGCCCAGGGCACGCCCAACGCCAACTTCTTCAGCGAGCACAGCGGCGAACTGATCTGGATGCTGGTGGTGATCCTGCTGCTGCGGCCGGTATTCTTCGGCCTGCACGACCTGTTGGTGCACCAGACCATCAACCCCGGCATGACCAGCCTGATCCGCTGGCAGAACCACACCTATGTGCTCAAGCAGAGCCTGAATTTCTTCCAGAGCGACTTCGCCGGGCGCATCGCCCAACGCATCATGCAGACCGGCAACTCGCTGCGCGACTCCGCCGTGCAGGCAGTGGATGCGCTGTGGCACGTGCTGA
This sequence comes from Pseudomonas sp. MN1F, assembly GCF_009391885.1. Lineage (GTDB taxonomy): Bacteria > Pseudomonadota > Gammaproteobacteria > Pseudomonadales > Pseudomonadaceae > Aquipseudomonas. The sequence goes on from NZ_VZII01000003.1 coordinate 28,309, forward strand.
TCTACGCCATCACCTCGCTGGTGCTGTTCGCCGAGGCCGACTGGCGCCTGATGCTGCCACTGCTGGTGTGGATCGTCGGCTACATCGCCGCGCTGTACTACTTCGTGCCACGGGTGAAGGAACGTTCGGTGATTTCCTCCGATGCCCGCTCCAAGCTGATGGGGCGGATCGTCGATGGCTACACCAACATCGCCACCCTCAAGCTGTTCGCCCACACCGACTACGAACAGCAGTACGCCCGCGAAGCGATCCGCGAACAGACCGAGAAAACCCAGCTGGCCTCCCGCGTGGTCACCAGCATGGACGTGGTCATCACCACCCTGAATGGCCTGCTGGTCGTCGCTACCACCGGCTTGGCGCTGTGGCTGTGGAGCCAGTCGCTGATCACCGTCGGTGCCATCGCCCTGGCTACCGGCCTGGTGATCCGCATCGTCAACATGTCGGGCTGGATCATGTGGGTGGTCAACGGCATCTTCGAAAACATCGGCATGGTCCAGGACGGCCTGCAGACCATCGCCCAGCCGGTCACCGTCACCGACAAGCCCCAGGCGCCGCCACTCAAGGTCAGCCGCGGGGCGGTACGCTTCATTGATGTGGACTTCCACTATGGCAAGGCCGCCAACGTGATCGAAGGGCTCAACCTGGACATCCGCCCGGGCGAGAAGATCGGCCTGATCGGCCCGTCCGGCGCCGGCAAGTCAACCCTGGTCAACCTGCTGCTGCGCCTGTACGACGTGCAGGGCGGGCGCATCCTGATCGACGGCCAGGACATCGCCGAGGTCAGCCAGGCCAGCCTGCGTGCACAGATCGGCATGATCACCCAGGACACCTCGCTGCTGCACCGTTCGATCCGCGACAACCTGCTGTATGGCCGCCCCGGCGCCAGTGAAGCGGCGCTGCACGAAGCCGTGCGCCGGGCGCGGGCCGACGAGTTCATTCCGCAGTTGTCGGATGCCCAGGGCCGCACCGGCTTCGATGCCCATGTTGGCGAACGTGGCGTGAAACTGTCAGGCGGCCAGCGCCAGCGCATCGCGATTGCCCGGGTGCTGCTGAAGAATGCGCCGATCCTGATCATGGACGAAGCGACGTCGGCGCTGGACTCGGAAGTTGAAGCGGCAATCCAGGAAAGCCTGGAGACGCTGATGCAAGGCAAGACGGTGATCGCCATTGCCCACCGGCTGTCCACCATCGCCCGCATGGACCGCCTGGTGGTGCTGGACAAAGGGCGGATCGTCGAGAGTGGCAGCCACAGTGAGCTGCTGGAACAGCGGGGGCTGTATGCCCGCTTGTGGCATCACCAGACCGGGGGCTTTGTCGGGGTCGACTGAGCCCTGTTCCGGCCCTATCGCCAGCTTGCCGGCGATAGGGTCAGACATCTCAATCCTTGCGGTAAGGCAGCATCCCCCTGGCCTCCTCGGCATACCCCCGCACCCCTTCCCGCTCCTGCTGCAGAAAATCCTCCACCGCCCGCCGCAACCCCGGATGCAGCAGGTAATGCCACGACCGCGTCAGCACCGGCTCGAAGCCGCGAATCAGCTTGTGCTCACCCTGCGCCCCGGCGTCGAAACGCTGCAGCCCTTCGGCAATCGCAAAGTCCATGCCCTGGTAGAAGCAGGTCTCGAAATGCAGCCGGTCGAACTCATCCAGGCAGCCCCAGTAACGGCCAAACAGGCTGTCGCCCCCAATCAGGCTCAAGGCCATGGCCACATCACGCCCGCCCTGGCGCGCCATCACCACCCGCACCGCCTCGGGCATGCGCTCGGCCAGCAGGCTGAAGAACTCCCGTGTCAGATAAGGTGAACGCCTGCGCACCGCATAGGTATTGGCATAGCAAAGGAACACAAAATCCCACTGCGCCTCGTCCAGCTGGTCGCCGCGATACCAGCGGAAATCGATGCCCTGCCCCGCCACCTGCTCACGCTCCTTGCGCATCTGCTTGCGCTTGCGTGAGCTGAGGCTGTCGAGAAAGTCCTGGAAGTCGCGATAACCGTGGTTGCGCCAGTGGAACTGGCAGCCCAGGCGCTCCATCCAGCCCGGCAGGCCGGCCATCTGCGCATCCAGCTGCGGGTCGGTGAAATTGATGTGCGCCCCGGACAAGCCACCTTTACCCAGGTACTCGGGCAACGCCTGCAGCATCAGCAGGCCATCGGCAGGGTCGGCCGCCAGCAGGCGCGGCCCGCTGACCGGGCTGAACGGCACGGCACCGAGCAATTTGGGGTAGTAGGCGATGCCGGCACGCTCGCAGGCATCGGCCCAACCGTGATCGAACACGTACTCGCCATACGAATGCCATTTGCGATACGCCGGCAGCAGCGCACGCACCTGCCCGTCACGCTCCAGCACCAGGTGTTCGGCTGCCCACCCAGTGTTGCGGGCAACACTGCCGCTGTCTTCCATGGCACTGAGAAAGGCATGGCGCAGGAACGGTTGGCCAGGGGGGACCAGGGCATCCCAGGTCGCCGCTGGCAGGTCACGCAGATGGGCAAGGCTGTAGAGACTGGTCACGTTTTCGACTCGCTATGCAAGGCCATCAGTATCAGCCAACAGAGGCCTGTCGCTCAAATGAGGATCGGCCCGTTTCGCCGTTCATTCTCAATTACTTAACAGCAGTGCCACTAATCAGACATTAATCTGTCATTGCCCCCCGCAATACTTGCGCCTGTTTTCCGGAACCCTAGAACCTGTCTAGTCAGGCCCTTTCCGAAGACATGCCAACATGGGGGTGGGCGCTGAGCCTCCCCAAATTTTTCAAGTAGGGAGAACCTTATGCGTCTTGTTTCTACACTTACCGGAGTGAGCCTCACCGGCATGATGCTGGCTCTGAGTACTCCGGCCAGTGCGGCCGTCGACGCCAAGCTGCTCGAAATGCTCCGCGCCAATGGCTCGATCAACCAGGCGCAGTACACCGAACTGCAAGGCGAACTGGCAAAAGAAACCAAGGAAAAGGCCGACCAGAAAGCTCAGTCCGAACGTATGAGCTCTTTCGAACAAAAAGTGGCATGGGCCGCCAAGACCCAGATCAAGGGTGATGTCCGCCTGCGTTACGAAGACGTCAACGTCGACAACCCGATCGCCCGCAGCGGCAACCAGGACCGCGAACGCGTCCGTGCCCGCGTCGGCTTCTACAGCGAGATCAACCCACAGGTCGACGCTGGCGTGCGCGTGGCCACCGGCAGCAGCTCCGATGCCCGCTCGACCAACCAGAGCCTGGACAACTACTTCGACAAGAAGCAGCTGTGGGTCGACCTGGCCTACCTCGACTGGCACCCGACTGCCGTGCCTAACCTGCACCTGATCGGCGGCAAGATGATGCAGCCATGGGTGAGCATGGGCGACATCATCTGGGACAGCGACATCAACCCGGAAGGCGTGGCGCTCACCTACAAGACCAACGCCGGCCCGGCCGAAGTGTTCGGCAGCATCGGCCACTACAACCTGAAGGACAACGTCGACGGCGATGGCGTGCAGTACAAGCACGACGCACAGCTGTACGCTGCCCAGCTGGGTACCAAGTTCAACGCGGCTGACACCGTCAAGGTCACCGTCGGTGCCAGTATCTATGGCTACGACAACGACAAGTCCTCGGCTGTCCTGGCTTCGCTGGGCAACACCACCAACGAGTTCCAGCTCGTGGAAGGTTTCGGCCAGCTCGATTTCACCGGTTTCGCCATCCCGCTGTCGACTTACGGCCAGTACGTGAAGAACACCGAAAGCACCGATGGCAAGGACACCGCCTGGCTGGCAGGCCTGAAGTCCAAGATCGGCGCCTGGAGCCTGGACTACAACTACCGCGACGTACAGCGTAACGGTGTAGTCAGCCTGTTCACCGACTCTGACTTCGGCAACGGTTTCACCGGTTCGCGCGGTCATAAATTCAAGGTCGGTTATGAAATCGACAAGAACTTCGGCGTCGGCGCGGCCTACATGATGGCCAAGACCGACTACTCCAACCTGCCTGACAGCAATGCCAGCGTAGATACCCTGCAGGTGGACCTGGAAGCCAAGTTCTAAGCTGCAAGCTCGTCTGCTTCACTCTGAGGCGGGAAATGCCGACCCCATCCGGCGTTTCCCGCCTTTTTTCTGCCTGCCAGAAATGCCTCCGGCCCTATCGCCGACAAGCAGGCGATAGGGCCGGTACAGTTATTACGAGAATCAGCGTTTACGCAGAATCACACTACCAATCGAGTATCCCGCACCAAACGAGCTCAAGACACCCAGCGACCCTTCGGCCAGGTCATCCTGGTACAGGTGGAAGGCAATCACCGAGCCCGCCGAACTGGTGTTGGCATATCGGTCGAGAATCACCGGTGCCTCTTCCTCGCTCACCTCACGCCCCATCAGCTTCTTGACGATCAGGTGGTTCATGCTCAGGTTGGCCTGGTGCAGCCAGAAGCGCTTGACGTCGGACGGCTGCAGGTTGTTTTCGCCCAGGTGCTTGCCGATCAGTTCGGCGACCATCGGGCACACTTCGCGGAACACCTTGCGCCCTTCTTGCACGAACAGTTTGTCTGGCGCGCCGATACCCTCTTCCGCCGCACGGTTGAGGAAGCCGAAGTTGTTGCGGATGTTATTGGAGAACGCGGTCTGCAGCTTGGTGCCCACGATGTCGAACTGGTGCGCCGACGTGGCTTTGTCGGCACGCTCGACCAGCACCGCCGTGGCGGCGTCACCAAAGATGAAGTGGCTGTCGCGGTCGCGGAAGTTCAGGTGCCCCGTGCAGATTTCCGGGCTGACCACCAGCAGTGCGCGGGCCTGGCCCAGTTGCACGCTGTTGGCAGCGGTCTGGATACCGAAGGTGGCCGACGAGCAGGCCACGTTCATGTCGAAGGCGAAGCCGTCGATGCCCAGTGCCTGTTGCACTTCGATGGCGATGGCCGGGTAAGGGCGCTGCAGGTTGGAGCAGGCGACGATCACCCCGTCTACATCCGCCGGAGTACGACCGGCGCGTTCCAGTGCCTGGCGTGCAGCGGCCACGCCCATTTCGCAGAGGATCGACTGCTCGTCATTGGAACGCTCCGGCAGGCGCGGCTTCATGCGCTGCGGGTCAAGGATACCGGCCTTGTCCATGACGAACCGGCTCTTGATACCCGAGGCCTTTTCGATGAAGGCAGCGTCGGACACAGGGGCTGCTTCGATTTCGCCACGCTCGATGGCGGCAGCGTTGTCCTGGTTGTACTGTTGCGACCAGGCGTTGAAGGAGGCCACCAGTTCTTCGTTGGAAATGCTCTGGGCCGGGGTATACAGGCCGGTGCCGCTGATCACGACGTTATGCACGATTGATCCTCTGCTCAAAGGCCATCGCCACGGGGCGCTGGCCGGGAATATGACAGAATAATGGCACTTTAGTACCAGTTTTACGGCGAGGGTTGCGCCCTCGATCGCGGATGAATCCGCTCCTGCAGAATGGCGCAGGAGCGGATTCATCCGCGATGGGCCGCAAAGCGGCCCTCAAATTCCCTGAAGTGTGCCACAAATCAAGGAAGTTAGCCTTCCACCTGGCTCCACTGCTTGCTCAATCTCTTGTCGGAAATCGGCACCTTGGTGCCCAACTGCTGGGCAAACAGCGACACCCGATACTCCTCCAGCAACCAGCGGTACAAGGTCAGTTGCTCATCGCGCTTGCCTTCCTGGGCATGCTTGTCGGCCCGTGCCTTGTATTGCGCCCACAGGTTGCCCAGCTCGCCGCTCCACACCCGGTCCTTCTGCACCTGGGACCCCAGCTTCTCCAGGCGCAGCTCCACCGCCTTGAGGTAGCGCGGCAACTCCTTGAACCACACTGCCGGGGTCTCGCGCACGAAGCCCGGATAGACCAGGTTGGCCAGCTGTTGCTTGATGTCGTTCAGCGCCACCGCCTGACTCAGGTCGATCTTGCCCTTGAAGCGCTTCTGCAAGCCGTGCCACAGCGTGAGCACTTCCAGCGTCTGGCGGGCCAGGCGTTCGGCATATTCGGCCCAGCTGCCACGCTTGCGCTCGGCCAGCCCGGCCAGGGCTGCACCGTCCCGCGGCAAAGTGGCCTCACCGTCGAGGATGCAGCTGTCCAGACTCGCCAGCAGAATGTCCTCGACCAACGCTTCGACACGGCCCAGCTCGCGGTACAGCAGGCCCAGCTGGGTCAACCCCGGCAGCTTGCCGCGCAAGAATTTGGCAGGCTCGGCCAATTGCTGCAGCAACAGGCGCTGCAAGGCGCGACGGTGCTGGAACTCGGCTTCGGCCTGGGTCGAGAAGCGGCCTTCGCGCACGGTGCCGTTCTCTTCCACCAGCGCCGGGTACACGGTCATCGACAGGCCGGCGATGCTCTGCTGGGCGGTCTGCTTGACCTCGCTGAAGGCCTTGGCCTGCACCGGCTGCTCGCTCTTCTCGGAACGCGGCACGGCCAACGCTGCCTGGCTGGCGGCGGCAAAGCGGGCGGTCAGCTCGGCCAGGTCACGGCCTTCGCCGAGGAACTTGCCCTGGCCATCGACCACTTCGATGTTCATGCGCAGGTGGCCTTCGACCAGGTTGACCGACTCGGCCCAGGCCTCATCGGAAACCCGCGCGCCGGTCATGCGCAGCAACTCCTGGCCCAGTGCCTGGGGCAACGCGCCCTGGCCGAAGGTCATGCGCGCCAGCGAGGCCTTGACGAAGTCCGGCACCGGCACGAAGTTCTTGCGCAGGGCCTTGGGCAGGTTGCGCACCAGCGCCACGCACTTGGCTTCCAGCAGGCCCGGCACCAGCCACTCCAGGCGCTCGCCTGGCAGGCTCGGCAGCAACGGCGCCGGCACCCGCACGGTCACGCCGTCACGCGGGTGGCCCGGCTCGAAGTGATAGGTCAGCGGCAGGCGCAGCTCGCCCACCTGCATGCTGTCAGGGTACTGCGCGGCAGTGACTTCGCTGGCCTCGCGGGCCAACACGTCTTCTTCGCGCATGATCAGCAGGTTCGGGTCCTTCTGGCTGGTCATGCGGTACCAGGCATCGAAGGTCGCGGTCTGATGAATCTCCGCTGGCAAGCGTGCTTCGTAGAAGGCGTAGAGGGTTTCTTCATCGGCGAGAATGTCGCGCCGACGGGCCTTGGCCTCCAGCTCGTCGAGCTGTTCGAGCAGGCGCTTGTTCGCGGCCAGGCATTTGGCCTTCGACTGGATTTCACCGCCAACCAGGCCCTCGCGAATGAACAGTTCACGCGAGGTGACCGGGTCGATCGGGCCAAAGTGCACCGGGCGGCGACCGACCAGGATCAGGCCATACAGGGTGATCTGCTCATAGGCCACCACTTGCCCGCGCTTTTTCTCCCAGTGCGGCTCGAAGTGGTTCTTCTTGATCAGGTGGGTGGCCAGCGGCTCGATCCAGTCAGGCTCGATCCTGGCGACCATGCGCGCATACAGCTTGGTGGTTTCTACCAGTTCGGCGGCCATCACCCACTGCGGGCGCTTGCGGCCGATGCCGGAAGACGGATGCACCCAGAAGCGCCGCTGGCGGGCTCCCTGGTAATCGCCCTCTTCGGTCTTGTGGCCGATCTGGCTGAGCAGGCCGCTGAGGATTGCCTTGTGCACCTTCTGATAGTCGGACGGCTCTTTGTTGACCGTCAGTTGCAATTCGCGGCAGATCAGCGACAACTGGCGATGGGCATCGCGCCACTCGCGCAGGCGAAGATAGTTCAGGAAATTCTTGCGGCACCAGTTGCGCAGCGGGCTGGCCGTGAGCGCCTGGCGCTGCTCTTCGAAGCCCCGCCACAAATTGACCAGCGCAGCGAAATCGGTATCGGCGTCCTTCCACTGCGCATGGGCCTGGTCGGCGGCCTGCTGGCGCTCCGGTGGGCGCTCGCGTGGGTCTTGCACCGACAGTGCACTGGTGACGATCAGCACTTCCTGCAGGCTGCCCTGGCGCGCACCTTCGAGCAGCATACGGCCCAGCCGCGGGTCGATCGGCAGGCGCGCCAGTTGGCGGCCGATCGGCGTCAGCTGGTTCTCGCGGTTGACCGCCGACAGCTCCTGCAACAGGTTGAAGCCGTCACTGATAGCCTTGCCATCTGGCGGCTCGATGAACGGGAAGGCATCGATCGCGCCCAGGCGCAGGTGCAGCATCTGCAGGATCACCGCCGCCAGGTTGGTGCGCAGGATCTCGGGGTCGGTGAAGGCCGGTCGGCCGTTGAAGTCTTCTTCGCTGTACAGCCGAATGCAGATGCCCGGCTCGACCCGGCCGCAACGGCCCTTGCGCTGGTTGGCACTGGCCTGGGACACGGCCTCGATCGGCAGGCGCTGGACCTTGGCGCGGTAGCTGTAACGGCTGATGCGCGCGGTGCCGGTGTCGATCACGTAACGGATGCCGGGCACAGTCAGCGAGGTTTCTGCGACGTTGGTGGCGAGCACCACGCGGCGCCCGGTGTGTGACTGGAAAATGCGCTGCTGCTCGGCCGGCGACAGGCGCGCATACAGCGGCAGGATCTCGGTGTGGCGCAGTTGCGCCTTGCGCAGAATCTCTGCGGCATCGCGGATTTCCCGCTCGCCCGGGAGGAACACCAGCACATCACCGGGGCCTTTGCCCACGCTGCGCTCGTGCTGGGCGATCTCGTCGAGGGTGGCGAGGATCGCCTGGTCGACGGTCAGGTCGTCCTCGACCTGGTTGCCCTCCTCGTCCTGTTCGCTGGTCAGCGGGCGATACCAGGTTTCAACCGGGAAGGTACGCCCGGACACCTCGATGATCGGCGCGTTGTCGAAGTGCTTGGAAAAGCGCTCCAGGTCGATGGTCGCCGAGGTGATGATCAGCTTCAGGTCCGGGCGGCGGTGCAGCAGGGTTTTCAGGTAGCCGAGCAGGAAGTCGATGTTCAGGCTGCGCTCGTGGGCTTCGTCGACGATGATCGTGTCGTAGCGTTCGAGAAAACGGTCGTGCTGGGTTTCGGCCAGGAGGATGCCGTCGGTCATCAGCTTGACCAGGGTGTTGGCATCGCTCTGGTCTTCGAATCGCACCTGGTAGCCGACCAGCCCACCCAATGGCGTGCCGAGCTCTTCGGCAACCCGTGCGGCAACACTGCGCGCAGCAATGCGCCGCGGCTGGGTATGGGCGATCAGGCCATGGCTGCCACGGCCCAGTTCCAGGCAAATCTTCGGCAACTGGGTCGTCTTGCCCGAACCGGTTTCGCCGGCGATCACCAGCACCTGGTTTTCAGCCAGGGCTTTCTTGATCTCGTCACGCTTGGCGGCAATCGGCAGGCTGTCATCGTAGCGGATCTGCGGCACGCTGTTCTGACGTGCGGTGACCTGGGCGCAGGATGCCTGGACCTTTTCCACCCACTGCGCCAGCTTGGCCTCGTCGGGGCGCTTGCGCAGTTCATGCAGCTGCCGGCGCAGGCGGTGGCGCTCGGCGATCATGGCGTGGTCGAGGTTTTGCAGCAGTTTGTCGATGGCTTGGTCAGTCATGGGGCTTTTTAGTGATGCAGGTGGGCCTGCTTTTTCATGATCGGCATTCGAAGGATGCGCGATTGTCGCAGATTTGCCGGCTCTCTGCTGGCTGGACGAATGTTTAGCCAGGAGCGATGTGAAGGTTGCCATTCACTGCTTTAATCAACCTTACGCCGCATGTGAGTATCAAAGGCATGACTCCCGTCCAGACCATCGCCCCACCGTCGCCCCGCCCTTCGCTCGCGAAGGCCCGGTCCCGCGCCGGTGAAAATCCGCTGGTCCACATCATTCTCGCCTTCTGGGCCCTGTGGCACTGCCGCCACGCACGCCCACCAGATTTCTCGCTCACGCCCTTGTGACCCAACTCGGCCGCAGCCCGGCCGTTTGACTCAAGTGGACCGCGCCTGCGCGCCGGTCCCGTGCGCCTGTGAGCGAATCGATCATGCACTTTGCACCTGTAGAGCACGCCAGCCGTTTCCTGGCCGAAAACCCTGATATCGAACTGTTCGAACTGTTCATCCTCGACGCCAACGGTGTGCCACGCGGCAAGCTGCTGCACCGTGAGGAACTGCTGGCGGTGTACCAGAGCGGCCGCCCGCTGCCCAGCACCATCCTCGGCCTGACCCTCAATGGCGACGACGTGGAAAACTCCGGCCTGGTCTGGGATGTCGGCGACATCGACTGCCGCGCCTACCCGCTGGAAGGCAGCCTGGTGCGCCTGCCCTGGCGCCGTGTGCCAACTGCCGCCGTGCAGGTCAGCATGCACCCGAGCGAAGGCCTGCCTGCCAGTGTCGCCGACCCGCGCCACGTACTGCTGCGCACCATCGAAGCGCTCAAGGCTGACGGTTACCACCCGGTAATGGCCTGCGAGCTGGAGTTCTACCTGCTCGACCAGCAGCGCGATGCCCAGGGCCGCCCGCAACCGGCACTGGACAACGACGGTGGCCGGCCACGCACTACCCAGGTTTACGGCCTGCGTGAACTGGAACAGATCGAGCCCTTCCTCGCCGACCTGTATGCCGCCTGCAAAGCCCAGGGCATCCCGGCGCGCACGGCGATCTCGGAGTATGCCCCGGGTCAGGTAGAAATCACCCTGGAGCATGGCGATGCGCTGGAGGCGATGGACCAGGCGGTGCGCTACAAACGCCTGGTCAAAGGCGTGGCCCATGCCCATGGCATGCAGGCCTGCTTCATGGCCAAGCCCTTCGCGCAACTGGCCGGCACCGGCATGCACATGCACCTGAGCCTGGCCGACAGCGCCGGCAACAACCTGTTCGCCAGCGAAGACAAGGCCGGTACCCCGCTGCTGCGCCAGGCAGTGGCCGGCATGCTCCGCCACTTGCGTGACTCGCTGCTGCTGTTCTGCCCCAACGCCAACTCGTTCCGCCGCTTCCAGGCCAACAGCTATGCCCCGCTGGCGCCGACCTGGGGTGTCGATAACCGCACCGTCAGCCTGCGCGTACCTGGCGGCCCGGCCAACAGCCGACACGTCGAGCACCGCATCTGTGGCGCCGATGCCAACCCGTACCTGGCTGCCGCCGCCATTCTGGCCGCCAGCCATCGCGGCATCCGCGAGCAGCTGGACCCAGGTGCGCCGGTCGAAGGCAACGGCTATGCCCAGGCCACCGAGCACCTGCCCACCGACTGGCTGACCGCCCTCGATGCGCTGGAGCGCTCGCACTGGGCACGGGAAGCGCTCGGCGAGGCGTTTCTCGGCGTCTACCTGAAGGTCAAGCGCGCCGAGTACCGCCAGTTCATGGCCGAAGTCAGCGAACAGGACTGGCGCTGGTACCTGCACCAGGCCTGAGCCTTACCCTATTCAGCACAAGGAACACCCATGAACGCAGCATTGAACAACGGCCCGGCCCAGCGTGCGCCGTCCTATTACAGCGCCTCGCTGAACGACCACACCGAGTACCCGCAACTCAAGGGCACGGTGCAGGTCGACGTGGCGATCATCGGCGGAGGTTTCACTGGCGTGGCCACCGCGGTGGAACTGGCCGAGCGCGGCCTGAAGGTGGCTATCGTCGAGACCAACCGGATTGGCTGGGGTGCCAGCGGGCGCAACGGCGGCCAGGTCACCGGTAGCCTGTCGGGTGACGAGGCCATGCGTACGCAGATGCGCAAGCACCTGGGCGCCGAGGTCGATGATTTCATCTGGCACCTGCGCTGGCGTGGGCACCAGGTCATCGAGCAGCGGGTCGAGCGCTACGGCATCGACTGCGACCTCAAGCGCGGCCATCTGCATGCGGCGATGAAACCTTCACACCTGGAGGAGCTGCGCAGCTTCCAGGCAGAGGCTGAACGCCGCGGCATGGGCGACCAGGTGCAACTGCTTGACCGCAACGGCGTTGCCGGGCACCTGCAGAGCCCGTTGTACCTGGGCGCGCTGAAGAACCTGCGCAACCTGCACCTGCACCCGCTCAACCTGTGCCTGGGCGAAGCCCGCGCCGCCCACAGCCTGGGCGCGCTGATTTTCGAGAATTCCGAAGTGCTGGACATCGTCCATGGCCCACGCCCGGCGGTCGTCACCGCCCACGGGCGGGTCGAAGCGCGCCAGGTGATGCTCGCCGGTGACGTCTACCACAAGCTGGAAAAGCGCCAGCTCAAGGGCAAGATCTTCCCGGCCATGGGCGGCATCGTCACCACCGCCCCGCTGGGCGAACTGGCAGAGCAGATCAACCCGCAGGACCTGGCGGTGTACGACTGCCGCTTCGTGCTCGACTACTACCGCCTGACGGCCGACAAGCGCCTGCTGTTCGGCGGCGGTGCCAACTACTCGGGCAAGGATTCGCGTGATATCGAAGGCGAGCTGCGCCCGTGCATCGAGCGCACCTTCCCGGCGCTCAAGGGCGTGCCGATCGAGTTCCAGTGGAGCTGCGCGATGGGCATCGTGGTCAACCGCATCCCGCAACTGGGCAAGCTGTCGGACAACGTGTGGTACTGCCAGGGCTATTCCGGGCACGGCATCGCCACCAGCCACATCATGGGTGAGATCATGGCCGAGGCACTGACCGGCACGCTGGAGAAGTTCGACACCTTCGCGCAGTGCAAGCACGTGCGGGTGCCGATGGGGGACTTGTTGGGCAATCCGCTGCTGGCGGCGGGGATGTGGTACTACCAGATGCTGGAAAAACTGCGCTGACGGCAATGGCCCCTTCGCGGGACAAGTTCGCGAAGGGGCCAATGAGATGGATCAGGCGATCTTCTTCAGCCCCTGCTTCTTCAGCTCTTCATCGCGCAGCTCACGACGCAGGATCTTGCCGACGTTGGTGGTCGGCAGCGCATCGCGGAACTCGATGTAACGCGGCACCTTGTAGCCGGTGACGTTGGCACGCATGTGCTCCATCACCTGCTCCTTGGTCACGGTCATGCCCGGCTTGACCACGATGAACACCTTGATCACTTCACCCGACTTCTCGTCCGGCACACCGATGGCTGCGCACTGCAGCACGCCCGGCAAGCCAGCGAGCACGTCTTCCAGCTCGTTGGGGTACACGTTGAAGCCCGAGACCAGGATCATGTCTTTCTTGCGGTCGACGATGCGCATGTAGCCATCTGGCTGGATCAGCGCGATGTCGCCGGTCTTCAGCCAGCCGTCGCTGTCGAGGATCTCGGTGGTGGCGTCTTCACGCTGCCAGTAGCCCTTCATGACCTGCGGGCCCTTGACGCACAGCTCGCCGGTTTCGCCCAGCGCCAGCTCGTTGCCGGCGTCGTCGATGACCTTGCACAGGGTCGATGGCACCGGGATGCCAATGGTGCCCACCTGGTTGGCCTCGGCTGGGTTCACCGCCGCCACCGGGCTGGTTTCGGTCATGCCGTAACCTTCGCAGATGGCGCAGCCGGTGACGCTCTTCCAGCGCTCGGCCACGCTCAGCTGCAGGGCCATGCCCCCGGACAGGGTGATTTTCAGCGCCGAGAAGTCCAGGGCGCGGAATGCCTCGTTGTTGCACAGGGCAACGAACAGCGTGTTGAGGCCGACGAAACCGCTGAACTTCCACTTGCCCAGTTCCTTGACCATGGCCGGCAGGTCGCGCGGGTTGCTGATCAGCACGTTGTGGTTGCCGATCAGCATCATCGCCATGCAATGGAAGGTAAAGGCATAGATGTGGTACAGCGGCAGCGGGGTGATGAGGATCTCGCAGCCTTCCTTCAGGTTGGAGCCCATCAGCGCCCTGCACTGCAGCATGTTGGCCACCAGGTTGCGGTGGGTCAGCATCGCGCCCTTGGCCACGCCGGTGGTACCACCGGTGTACTGCAGCACGGCCACGTCGTTGGCTTGCGGGTTGGCTTCAGTGACCGGCTGGCCCTTGCCAAGCGCCAGGGTATCGTTGAAGCGCACGGCGCGCGGCAGGTTGTAGGCCGGCACCATCTTCTTCACGTACTTGATCACGCTGTTGATCAGCAGGCGCTTGAGCGGTGGCAGCAGGTCGGCCACTTCGGTGACGATGACGTGCTTGACCTGGGTCTTGGGCACCACCTTCTCGGCCAGGTGCGCCATGTTGGCCAGGCACACCAAAGCCTTGGCACCGGAGTCGTTGAACTGGTGCTCCATCTCCCGCACGGTATACAGTGGGTTGGTGTTGACCACGATCAGGCCGGCGCGCATGGCACCAAATACCGCTACCGGGTATTGCAGGACATTGGGCAGCTGGACGGCAATGCGGTCACCTGGCTTGAGGTCGGTGTGCTGCTGCAGCCAGGCCGCGAAAGCGCCTGACAGCGCATAGAGCTCGCCGTAGGTGATGGTCTTGCCCAGGTTGCTAAAGGCCGGTTTATTGGCAAAGCGTTGGCAGGATTGCTTGAGTACCGCCTGGATATTGGGGAATTCGTCAGGATTGATTTCCGCCGTAATCCCGGCTGGGTATTTATCCTTCCAAAAATTTTCGATCATGGAAGCCCACTCCTTCAGCAACAGCGAAGTTCGATTCACGCGTCGATGCGTTTATTATTGATATGAGATGGCGGTTCGTTGCAAACCGAATCATCTGAAAGCGCGCCGAGAGTAACAGCTTTGTTTGGGGTCGCCTAGAGGCCAAGATCGGCCTCTCAGTCACAAAAATGACTCAATGAACAATATAAGTCATTTTTAGAGTAATTAACTTAAAGCTACGAGTTTCAAGCTTCAAGCGACAAGCTAGAGCGCGCCCGATGCTCTGACTTGCCGCTTGTAGCTTCATGCTTGAAGCTGCTTCAAGCGATGTCGCGCAACTCCCTGCGCAAAATCTTGCCCACCGGTGTCATGGGCAGCGACTCGCGCACCACGATGTGCTTGGGCACCTTGTAGCCGGTGAAGTTGGCCTTGCAGTAGGCCTTGAGGTCATCGATGCTCAGCCCACCCTCACGCGCCACCACAAACAGCTTTACCGCCTCGCCCGAACGCTCGTCCGGCACGCCGATGGCCGCGCAGTTGGCCACCTGCGGATGGCCCATCACCACATCCTCGATCTCGTTGGGGTACACATTGAACCCGGAGACGATGATCATGTCCTTCTTGCGGTCGACGATGCGGGTGAAGCCGTCCGGGTCGATCACCGCGATATCGCCGGTCTTGAACCAGCCCTCGGCATCCAGTGCCTGCGCCGTGGCCTCCGGTTGCTGCCAGTAACCCTTCATCACTTGCGGGCCCTTGATGCATAACTCGCCGCGCTCACCCAGTGGCTGTTCGTTGCCATCATCATCGATGACCTTGAACGCCGTGCCGGCCACCGGAATACCCACCGTGCCCAGCCGCGCCAGCTGGCCGTAGGGGTTGGTACTGGCCACCGGCGAGGTTTCGGTCAGGCCGTAGCCCTCGACGATGCGGCAACCGGTGAGTTGCTCCCAGCGCTCGGCAGTGGCCTTGACCAGCGCAGTGCCACCGGAGTTGGTGACTTTCAGCGCTGAAAAGTCCAGCTGACGGAAGCCCGGGTGGTCCATCAGCGCGACGAACAGGGTGTTCAACCCCAACAGCGCCGAAAAACGCCACTTGCCCAACTCCTTGATGAAGCCGGGGATATCACGCGGGTTGGTGATCAGCACGTTATGGTTGCCGGTGACCATCATGCACATGCAGTTCGCGGTGAAGGCATAGATGTGGTACAGCGGCAGCGGTGCAATCATCACCTCCTGGCCTTCCTTGATCAGCCGCTGCCCGTCCGGACCGTGCTGGGAGAAGCAGGCCAGCACCTGCAGCATGTTGGCCACCAGGTTGCCGTGGGTGAGCATGGCCCCCTTGGCCAGGCCCGTGGTGCCGCCGGTGTACTGCAGCACGGCGATGTCATCGAGCGAGAGCGGCACCGGCTTGTGGGTCAGGCTGCGGCCTTGGCGCAATACCTGCTTGAACGGGATGGCCTGGGGCAGATGATAGGCCGGGACCATCTTCTTGACCTTGTCGACCACGGTATTGACCAGCCAGCCCTTGGCCGCTGGCAGCAGGTCGCCCATCTTCGCTTCGATCAGGTACTCGATGCCGGTATCGGGCAGCACCTCCTGCACGCGCTTGCCGAACATGTTCAGGTACACCAGGGCGCGGGCGCCGGCATCCTTGAACTGGTGACGCATTTCGCGCTCGGTGTACAGCGGGTTGGTGTTGACCACGATCAGCCCGGCGCGCAGGGCGCCGAACACGGCAATGGGGTATTGCAGGACGTTGGGCATCTGCACCGCGATGCGGTCACCAGGTTTGAGGTCGGTGTGCTGCTGCAGCCAGGCAGCGAAGGCTGCCGAATGGCGCTCAAGCTCGGCGTAGCTCAGGGTCACGCCGAGGTTGCTGAACGCCGGGCGCTCGGCAAAGCGCTTGCAGGAGCGTTCGAACACCTCGACGACCGAGCTGTATGCGTGGATGTCGATGGTGGAAGGCACGCCCTCGGGGCGTTTGTCATTCCAGAAGTCGGCTTGCATTTATTATTGTTCCTCTGCCTGAGCTCGCACGGATTCCTTGCCCTGTTTGCCAGATGGCAAAAAGGCGTTGAACCGACGTTAGCAGGTAAGCCGGAGGTGGCATATACGCCAAGTGCCGCCATTAACATTGTGAATCTTATTTGTGCCCTTCCTGCAATCGGACCGGTTATGCATACACTGTGCAGGTAACCTTCGCGCAAAGGATTCGCCATGCCCCATGACGCCTTCTGGCTATCTGCCAGCGAGCATTGCAGGCTGTACGTGCACCAATGGCTGCCGGCCACACCGGTCAAGGCCGTGGTGCTGCTGGCGCATGGCATGGCCGAGCATGCCGGGCGCTACCAGCGCCTGGGCCAGGCCCTCAGCGATGCCGGCTACGCCCTGCTGGCACCGGACCTGCGCGGCCATGGGCGCACCGCCGAGCAGGGCAGCCTCGGCCTGTTCGCCCGGCAACATGGCTGGAATGCCGTGGTCAACGACCTTGGCCAGCTGGCCCAGCACATCGGCCAGCAGTTCCCTTGCACACCGTTGTTCCTGTTCGGCCACAGCATGGGCAGCTACATTGCCCAGGCCTACCTCATGCACCACAGCGCCAGTCTGCAAGGGGCGATCCTCAGCGGTTCAAACTTCCAGCCCGCTGCGCTGTACCGGGCGGCGCGCCTGATTGCACGCCTGGAGGCCTGGCGCCAGGGGCCACTGGGCAAGAGCGCGGTGATAGAATGGCTGTCGTTCGGTTCGTTCAACAACGCCTTCAAGCCCACCCGCACGGCGTTCGACTGGCTCAGCCGTGACCCGGCGGAAGTGGACAAGTATGTCAACGATCCACTGTGCGGCTTTCGCTGCAGCAACCAGCTGTGGCTCGATCTGCTGCAGGGGCTGGCGCAGATCAGCCAGGCGCACAACCTCGCGCAGATCGACCCGAACCTGCCCCTGCTGGTGATTGGCGGGGAATGTGATCCGGTGAGTGCCGGCAAGCGTCTCACCCATCTGGCCGACGCCCTGCGCGCGACCGGCAATCGACATGTACAGCTGCGCGTCTATCCTGAGGCACGCCACGAAGTACTCAACGAACTCAATCGCGACGAGGTCACCGCTGATATCCTCGCCTGGCTTGAGCAAGCGCTGGCCCTAGGCCGCCCTGCCCGCAGTGAATGATATCGGCCTCGTCCGCCCATCAAGGAAACGCTAATGACCCAGGTCACCAACACGCCTTACGAAGCTTTGGAAGTCGGCCAGAAAGCCAGTTATGAAAAGTCTGTAGAAGAACGTGACATCCAGCTGTTCGCCGCGATGTCCGGTGACCACAACCCGGTGCACCTGGATGCCGAATTCGCCGCCAAGAGCATGTTCCGCGAGCGCATCGCCCACGGCATGTTCAGCGGCGCCCTGATCAGCGCCGCAGTGGCCTGCACCCTGCCTGGCCCTGGCACCATCTACCTGGGCCAGCAGATGAGCTTCCAGAAGCCGGTGAAGATCGGCGACACCCTGACCGTGCGCCTGGAAATCCTCGAGAAACTGCCGAAGTTCAAGGTGCGTATCGCCACCAACGTCTACAACCAGAACGATGAGCTGGTAGTCGAGGGCGTGGCCGAGATCCTCGCGCCGCGCAAGCAGCAGACCGTCGAGCTGGTATCGCCGCCAAACTTCGTCGCCAGCTGATATCGGTGCTGGATTATTCGCGGGTTCACCCGCGAATAGCCCGGTAAAGCCTCTACATCAGTTCGCGCAAGCGCCGCTCGATATGCCGCCGCTCCGGCTCCTGCCGGGTCAACTCCAGGGCCTGTTGCCAAGCCATCCGCGCCTCATCGGCATTCCCCAACTGCTGATGCATCTGCGCCCGCGCCGCATGAGCCAGGTGATACTCCCTGAGTTCCCCCGCCGCCAGAATCGCCTCCACCGCGTCCAGCCCCGCCTGCGGTCCATCGCGCTTGGCCAGCGCCACCGCCCGGTTGAGCGCCACCACGGCTGACGGCCAGTGCCGTTGCAGCACATCGTATAGCCCGACAATTTCCGCCCAGTCGGTCTCTTCAGCTGTCCCTGCCTCGGCATGCACCGCCGCGATCGCCGCCTGCACGGTGTAGGCACCAAAGGCCCGGCTGGCCAAGGCCAGGCGCACCAGCTCGCAGCCTTCGGCGATCTGCTCGCGGTCCCACAGGCTGCGGTCCTGCTGCTCAAGCAGCACCAGGTTGCCCTCGGCATCAGTGCGTGCGCGCTGCCGCGATGCCTGCAGCAGCATCAGTGCCAGCAAACCTACCGCTTCGGCGTCCGGCAGCAGCTGAACCAGCAGGCGCCCGAGGCGGATCGCTTCGTCACTCAGTTCCTGCTGCAGCAAGGCCTCGCCAGAGGACGCCGAATAGCCTTCGTTGAACACCAGGTAGATCACCCGCAGCACACTCTCCAGGCGCTCGGGCAGCTCATGCAGCTCCGGGACCTGATAAGGAATACCGGCATCGCGAATCTTGGCCTTGGCGCGGACGATGCGCTGGGCAATGGTCGCAGGGCTTTGCAGGAAAGCCCGGGCGATCTGCTCGGTAGTCAGGTCGCAGACTTCACGCAGGGTCAGCGGCACCTGGGCATCGGCCGCCAAGGCCGGGTGGCAACAGGTGAAAATCAGGCGCAGACGGTCATCGGCCAACAGTTCCTCTTCACTGGGGTCCTGCCCCTGGCCTTCGATCAGCATGATCAGGTCGGCCTGGGAGCGGTCAAAGCGGGCACGCCGGCGCACTGCGTCAATGGCCTTGAAACGCCCGGTCGAAACCAGCCAGGCGCGCGGATTGTCGGGGATGCCATCCCGCTGCCAGCGCTCGACGGCAATGAAGAAGGCATCGTGCAGGGCCTCCTCTGCCAGGTCGAAATCCCCCAGCAGGCGGATCAGCGTCGCCAGGATGCGCCGCGAATCCCGCCGGTACACGGCTTCGACTTCGGCACGGACCTGCGCCAGCTCCGTCATCAGTCAGGCATCCGCTGGGTCACCACCTCCACCAGGCGGTCCAGGCTCTCTCCCCAGCCCTGATGGAAACCCATTTCTTCATGGGCGCGGCTGTCGGCGGCATTCCAGTGCCAGGCACGGGCGGTGTAGCGGGTCTTGCCGTTTTCTTCGTCAAAACTGATCACTGCAGTCATGAAAGCCTTGTCCGACGGCACCCAACCCGGCCCGAAGGCATCGGTGAACACCAACCGGCGCGGGGCGGCAATTTCCAGGAACACGCCCTGGGTCGGGTACTCGGAGCCATCCGGGGCACGCATGAGGGTACGGAAAAGGCCGCCGACCCACAGTTGCATTTCGCATTCCGGGGTGGTCATGCCGTGGGGCCTCCACCACTGCATCAGCCATTCAGGCTCGGTCCAGGCTCGGAACACCTTGGCAGGCGGGGCGTCGATCAAGCGGCTGATGGACAGTTCGTGCTGCGCGGGCGCGGGTTGGACAAGGGTCATTCTTGTTGTTCTCCGTTGCAGTCAGGGTTGCAGATCGCGCACCGGCCGCACTTCCACGCTGCCGACTCGCGCCGCCGGAATGCCCTTGGCAATGTTCAGTGCCTCGTTGAGGTCACGGGCATCGACCAGGTAAAAGCCGGCGAGCTGCTCTTTGGTTTCGGCGAACGGGCCATCGGTGATACTCATTCGCCCGCCGCGCATGCGCACGGTGGTGGCGGTCTGCACGGTTTTCAGCGCCTCGGCCGCGATGATGCGCCCGGCGCTCTGCAGCGATTCGGCGTAAGCCATGCACTCGGCGTCTTCCGGGCTGTCGGGCAGGCTGTGCAGCAGCCCTTCGTCACAATAGACCAGGCACAGGTATTTCATGGTCGTCTCCAGGCGTTGGCAACGTGCATTTGGCGATAGCCGATCAAGGCTTGAGATCGAACAGTGCTTTCTGGGTTTGCATGTCGAAGGGTGCCGACCAGTGTTCGTGGATCACCTGCCACTGGCCACCGACCTTGCGATAGCCGACAGTGGCGCGCATGAAGCCGCACTGGCTCTCATCATCCCCCGGCCCGCAGCGGTTGAGCCAATGGGCAAGGGCCAGGTCGCCTTCGGCGTGCACGGTCAGTTGGGCGAGTTCGAAAACCATGGGCCCGGTACACAGGTTCATGCACATTTCCCAATGCGCCTGGTAGGCGGCCTTGCCCTTGAACTGCAGTGACTGGATGGCGTCGAAGGCGACGATGTCGTCGGCGTAGGGCGCGGTGATAGCGGGGATATCACGGTCACGCACGGCCTGCATCCAGCGTTCGACAAGCTGACGGATTTCGTTTTCGGCTGCCGTGTTCATCGGGTGTTCCTCCGATCGTTCGTAAGCATTTCAATACAAGGTTGTCTTGTATCTTCAGCTTTTGGTCGAACGGTAGTCGCCAAGATCGACAACCTGCCGGAATTATTTGCGCAGCAGGGGAATCCAGATTTCCATGACCGCATGGTCGTCGGCAGGATCGAACCCGGCCGGGTAGCGCTCGAACAGGGGCGCATCGGCCTGCTCTTCACCCGACTGCGGCAACCACTGGAAAATGCCATCGAAAGTCGCCTTCAGGCGCTGCAAGCTGCCATGGTGCTCGAACACTGCATAATGCTGCGGGGCCAGCGCCATGGTACTGAACCCGTCAGGCAGGGGTTGGCCCGCGTTGACTGCCACAGCCGCCAGATAGTCGAAGCCGCCCTGCGCGTCGGGGTTATAGCAGACCCCATAACTGTCATGATCGCGCTGCCCGGGCACATGCCCAAGGTGCGGCGCGAAGCGTTGCCAGAGCAAGGGCAACCCGCTCAGGTCGCCCATGCTGAAACGTTCGGCGAAACCGGCCAGGTTGAGCTTACGGCCGTCTTCGTAACGCGCTGGGGAAATGGGTTGCAGGGTCATGACTTTGCCTCAGGTGAGCGGTGGGCTGGCGAGAATGAATTCACGGTAGCCCGAAATGATCACGTACACCGCGAAATAGCAGAATATCGCCGCTGACAGCAGGTATGACCAAGTCAGCAGGCGGTCCCCCAGCAAGCGCCCGCCTTGGCTGGCGATGCCGCACAAGCTCATGCACCAGACCAGCCCGGCGGCGAAGAAACCGCCCAGGAACAGCCCGGCATCCAGCGCGCTGCCACCACCGGAGCGAGCTATCAGTACGCCACCGACCGCAGCGAACCAGAGGATGGCGCTGGGCGACGACATGGCCAGGAAGATGCCCCGCAGAAACTCGCGCCAGCCCGACTCCACCACCACCTCCGCACTGGCTTCCATATGCCCGCCCCTCCAGGCGGCCAGCAGCATCTTGATCGCGAACCACACCAGCAACGCTGAACCGCCAAGCCACAGGGCCCAGCGCACACCTTCGAACTGCAGCAACACGGTCATGCCGGCGAGCGCCGCGATGGCGTAGACCAGGTCGCCTACGCAGGTCCCCAGGCCGAGCCAGAAACCCTGGAGGAAGCCACGCTGCATGGCCAGTGTGATCATGGCGATGTTGGCCACCCCGATGTCGAGGCACAGGGACAGGCTGAGAAGAAAACCGTTGGAAAAAGGCATTGAACACTCGTAGTCGGGGCAATCAGGCGCGCTAGAGCCTGCCACGAGTGGTTATGGGATGGAAGGGTAATCGATCAGGCCAGCGCTGCTTGCTCGAACACCTCATCCGCCCACTGGTTAAGACTTTTACCGGCAGCGCGGGCGGCAACGCTGGCTGCCGCATGCACCTCTGGACGGATGCGCAGCATGACCTTGCCTGAAGCAGGTTTTTCCGGGGTAATGCCTTGCTCCGCGCAATCGGCCAGATAGTCCTCCAGCGCATCCCTGAAAGCTTCATGAAGCTCAGGCACCGAGCTTGCGTGAAAACTGATGATGTCGCGCATGCCCAGCACACGGCCAACAAAAATGTCGTCACGCTCATCGTATTCGATACGGGCCGCGTAGCCCTTGTAACGCATGCAACTCATAGGCTGACTCCTGCCCGCAGCAAGAATTCGCGGGCTTCTTCAATCTGATACCGTTTGGCTTCCTTGCCAGGATGGGGGCGATGACACCTCCAAGTCTGGCCGCCAAGCACCAGCTTGACCCTGGAGCCTTGCCGCTCCAGTACTTGCCCGCCAAGGTGAAGCACCAGGGCTTCGACCTCGGAAAACGCCAAAGAGGCCGTGGTGGGCGTCCTGAAGAGAGCGTCGTAGATTTTGCGGTATCGAGTGTTCATCGGAAAATGCTATCAAATTAAGATAGCACTTTTTCCCCGATACTCATTCAGGATTTTTCAGTGCCCGCCAGCACCTGCGCATAACGCTCGCGATCCACATTGGCCCCGCTCAGCACCACTGCCACGCGCTTGCCGGCCTGGCGCTCGCGCTCCTGCAGCAACGCGGCCAGCGCTGCAGCACCGGCGCCTTCGGCAGTGTTATGGGTGGTTTCGTGATAGATGCGCATGGCCGCTGCCACTTCGCTGTCGGTGACCCGCACGATGCGCGCGGCATGCTCACGAACGAAGGCGAAGGCATCCGGGTGCGGTACCCGGCAGGCCATGCCATCGGCAAAGGTGTCGGCAGTGGCCGTGGTGACGATGCGGCCCTGTTCGAAACTCTGCGCATAGGCATCGGCCGCACTGGACACCACACCGACGATCTCGGTCTTCAGCCCCAGCAGGTTGCGCGCCTGGATCAGCCCGCAGATACCCGAGCCCATGCCGATCGGCACGTACACGCAATCCAGCTCGCTTACCGCCTCGAACAGCTCCAGGGCATAGGTGGCCACCCCGCGCACCAGCTCTGGGTGGAACGACGGCACCATGTCATAGCCCAGCTCGTGCGCCAGGCGGGCTGCCTCTTCGCGGGCCACGTCGAAGTCGACACCGTGCTCCACCAGCTCGGCGCCCAGTGCACGCATGGCCGCGTTCTTCTCTTTCGAGTTGCCCTCGGGCACTACGATCACCAGCGGCACACCGGCCTGGCTCGCGGCCAGCGCCATGCTCTGGCCGTGGTTGCCACGGGTGGCGGTGACCAGGCCCCGCGGGGGCTTGCCGGCGGCCAGCAGCGAACGCACATAGACCAACCCGCCACGTACCTTGAAGGCACCCGTGGGGGCGTGGTTTTCGTGCTTGACCCACAGCTTGCAGCCGACCCGCTCGGCCAGCAGCGGCCACACGCGCTGTGGCGTCGGCGGAACGTGCTGGTGAACGAAATCGGCGGCTTCGCGCAGGGCGGCGAGGTCGAACATGGCGATCATCCTTATCGGTACGTGAGGCACCGATCCTAATCGCCTTGGGCAGGTTTGGTAAATTGCCAATGGCCCTGTCACCCACTGAGCGGCGACAGGGCCGTGGTGCATCAGCCTTGCTGGCAACCTTCGCCCATCGCCCGGTACTGAATGGTATGCACCTGGCCTTGATGGTCTTCATAGGTCATGGTCGCAGGCACCACTTCACAGACATTGGGGATGGTCGACAGGTTGATCACCCGTTTGATGTCGAGGTTCATGGAATAGTCGTACTGCTGGGCCACAGGCTCGCTGGAGACCGGCTTGGCCTCATCGGCGAGGGCGAACGAGGACATACCGACCAGTGCAAGAATCAGTAATGGTTTCATGGGGTTTGGCCTTTAAAGCAATCCAGCTGATCGAGTGACTTCTGATGCCATCAATGGCGCGGAGAAGTTGTCATCAACTGCGAAGATGACACGAAGTACCGATGCCGCTTCGTCTACTGCCAGTGGGAATAGGTAAAATTCTACTCCTGACCGGCAATAGTTGAACCCTGAAGTCGGACATTCACCCTTGCAGGATTTGCAACAATCTGCGACAAAGCGCAACAGCTCGATGCCCTGAAATCACCGGGCCAGAGCCAATCGTTCCAGGTATCCCCATGACTGCCCTGCACTGCGCCCTGCTCAATGGCCCCGAGCGTCGATTGCTCGCACACTTCTACAAGCAACAGGGGTCGCGCATGCGCCCAGCCAATGATGGTGAATCGTGGGTGGCGCGCAGCGACGGGATCGTTGCCGGCCTTTGCCTCAGCGCCGTCGCCGACGGCCACTGGCTCACCGGCCTGTTCGTCGCCCCGCAGCAGCGCAAGCGTGGTGTAGCGGCGCAGCTGATCGAGGCGGCCCTGGCCGGGCACAGCGGCCCGACCTGGTTGTTCTGCGATCCCGACCTCACGGCCTACTACCAGCGCCTTGGCTTCAGCATCACGGCACAATTGCCCGAAGCCCTGGCCTCGCGCCTGCAACGCTACCAGCGCAGCAAAAACCTGCTGGCCATGGTGCGGGGTCAGTCGTCGCGATCATCCAGCCCCGGGAACAGCACATCGGTGTAGCCAAACCGGGCAAAGTCCTGGATGCGCGATGGGTAGAGCCGGCCGATCAAGTGGTCGCACTCGTGCTGCACCACCCGCGCATGAAAGCCATCGGCAAAGCGGTTGATCGGATTGCCCTGCGGGTCGATGCCTTCATAGCTGATGTGCTTGAAGCGCGGCACCACCCCACGCAGGCCGGGCACCGACAGGCAGCCCTCCCAGCCGTCCTCGATCTCGGTGGTCAGCGGAGTGATCAGCGGGTTGAGCAGGATGGTCTGCGGCACCGGCTCGGCATCCGGATAACGCTCACTGCGCTCGAAACCGAAGATCACCAGCTGCAGGTCGATGCCGATCTGCGGCGCCGCCAGGCCCACGCCACCGACGTGGTGCATGGTTTCGAACATGTCGTCGATCAACTGCTGCAGTTCGCGGCTGCCGATCAGATGCTCAGGCACCGGTGGGGCGATGCGCAGCAAGCGCTCGTCGCCCATCTTGAGAATGTCACGGATCATCGCGGATTCGGCTCGGTCGGTTGTGGCTCGACCGGGTGTTCATGGCCGAGCACGGTGATGGTTTCCTGGGGTTTGCTGCCCTCGAATTCCTTCTCGCCCGGGTTCTTGCCCTCGCTCGACATGTGCTCGATCACCGCGTTCATTTCAGCCCCCAGCAACAGCACGGCGGCAGAGATATAGAAATACAGCAACAGCACGATGATCGCACCGATGCTGCCATACATGGCGTTGTAGTCGGCAAAGGTCTTGACGTAGTAGGCAAAGCCCAGGGAGGCGATGATCCATACTACTACCGCCAGCACCGAACCGGGGGTGATGAAGCGAAACTTCTGCTTCACGTCCGGCATCACGTAATAGATCAATGCCACCGCGACCATCATCAGGATGATGATGGCGGGCCAGCGCAGCACGGTCCAGACGGTGACGATCACTTCCTGCAGGCCGACTTGCGCGGCGATCCACTCCATCACCTGCGGCCCCAGCACCATCAGCGCAGCCGCTGCCAGCAGCATGCCGGCGATACCGACGGTGTAGATGATCGACAGTGGAATGCGCTTCCACACCGGGCGGCCCTCGGGCACGTCATAGGCGGCATTCATGGCGCTCATCATCAGCCGCACGCCAGCCGAGGCAGTCCACAGCGCGATGACGATACCCACCGACAACAGCCCGCCCTTGGACTGCTGCAACTGGTCGATGACCGGGTTCACCTGCTCCAGCGCCTGGGGTGGCAACACCAGTTCCGATTGCAGGCGCAACCAGGAAAAGAAGTCCGGCAGGTGCAAAAAGCCGATCAGGGCAATCAGGAACAGCAGGAACGGGAACAGCGAAAACAGCATCTGGTAAGCCAGCGCAGACGCATAGGTGGACATCTCGTCATCGAGGAATTCCTTGACGGTACGTACCAGCACGCGGTGCAGGGGCAGGCCGCGCAGGTCGGGGAAAATCATAGCGTCTCCTTTCGCCGCTTGATTCTTGAGTACAACGGGTAAGTCTAATAGACCACGCCGGTGATGTACTGCTCCCAGCCATGCCAGAAGAAAATGCCTACACCTGTTTCTGCCTCTCACCGAGGCAGAAACAGGTCATCTCACCTCAAGGCTTTTTCACCGCATCCTTCACATCGCCCTTGATCTGCTGCGCCTCGCCTTTCACTTCCTGAGCCTTGCCCTCGGCCCGCAGCTTGTCGTTGCCGGTCACCTTGCCGACGCTCTGCTTGACGTTACCGACTGCTTCGTTGGCCAGGCCTTTCGCTTTGTCTTTGGTGCCGCTCATGGCAAATCTCCTGCAAATGGAGACACGTGGACCGTGTCGACACTCGGTGGACCGGACCCCTTCTCCAAGAGTTTCAAACAATTTGCTCCGCTCAAGCCAAGCGGCGAATCTGCGGGCGAATACCGCACCGAATAGGGCCACCGCACTGCTCAAGGTCCGAAGGCTGCCCTAGAATCGCTGCCAACCTGCGTATAAAAACAACAGTTTCCGGATATTTGCCCCATGCGTCTGATGCCCCTGTTTGCGGCCTTGCTGCCGCTGCTGCCCTTGCCTGCCTTGGCCGCCGCACCGGCCAGCGAGACCCTGAAAGTCGAGCGTTATGCCGACGATGGCCAACCCGGCACCCTGCGCTGGGCCATCGAAACCAGCAACCAGAACCCCGGCCACTACCGCATCGAGATCGCTGCTGTAGGCAAGCCGCCCTATGTGATCCGCCCGACCCGCGCGCTGCCGGAAATCAAGGGCCCGGTGCAGATCACCGGTCTGCCCTGGGCCCGTGACGGGCAGTACATCGCCATCGATGGCTCGGGCTATATCAAGGATCAGGGCGTGCGCACCTGCCCCGGCGCCCTGCCCGGCCAGTTCGGCACCAACGTGCGCACCACCACCCACCCGGGGCTGGTGCTGCGTGACACCCAAGGCGTGCACGTGAGCGGCCTGGAGGTGCGCAACTTCTGCATCGGTATCCTGGTCAACCGCGCCAGCGGCAACGTCATCGAAGACAACCGCATCGTCGCCAACAAAGGCGGCGCTGGCATCATGCTCACGGGCGACGACGGTGCTGGCAACCCGACCGCCACCACCACGGTCAACAACAAGGTGCTGCGTAACCAGCTGATCGACAATGGCGATGGCCTGGAACTGACCCGTGGCGCGGCCTTCAACCTGGTGGCCGACAACCTGTTCCGCTCCACCCCGGCCAACCCCGAACCGTCCCAGGGCATCGAGATCCTGCTGGGCAACGACAACAGCGTGGTGCGCAACCGCTTCGAAAACTACTCCGACGGCCTGCAGATCAACTGGGGCAAGCGCAACTACCTCGGCGCCAACACCTTCAGCGGCAACTCGATCGGCGTGAGTGTTACCGGCGAAGGCAACATCCTCGACGGCAACCTGATCCACGGCAACCGCATCGGCGTGGCCCTGCGCCCCGAGCCGGACGTCACCACCACGCGCCTGAGCGGCAACCGCATCTGGGGCAACAGCCAGGACATCCGCCGCTGTGAAGCCGGCGGCTCATGCGTGCCGAACCAGCGTACCGGCGCCATCGTCTTTGGCGTGCCGGCCCAGGCCCATGCGCTGTACGTAGGTTCGCGCGGAGTCGGCGCGGATTTGCCGAAGAAGGACCAGGCGATCATCTGCGATGCCAAGGGCGAGCCCAAGCCGTGCCAGCCGCTGCCTAACCACAACCAGCAGCCGCCACAGCTGATCGCGCTGGACGGCAATGTGCTACGTGGCGAGGTGCAGGGGCCGGCGTCGAGCCTGTTGCGCATCGAGGTGTTTGGCAATGCCCAGGCGGGTGGGACCGAGGCAGAGCAATACCTGGGGGATGTGCTGGTGAACAGTGATGGCCAGGGGCAGGCGCGGTTTGCCCAGGTGTTGGAGCACATCGGTGAGTTCAAGAGCTTTACTGCGACGGTGACCACTGCGGACGGGGCCACTTCCGAGTTGAGCCTGCCGATCAGTCGTTAAGGCTACTGGCCTCTTCGCGGGTAAACCGGCGAAGAGGCCCTGAAACCTTGCTAGGCCCGGTGCCACCCCTCACAATGCAGCCCTAATCAAGCGTCAACCCGCAGGAACCTGCATGAAACTCGACAAACCCACCGCCATCGCCCGCCGCAACCAGGCCCTGGCCAACCCGGTGCTGACCAGCGCCAACACCCTGTTCGCCATCCTCGACCGCAAGCGCAACCTGTGGTGGTTCGAAGTGCCGGTGGCACTGCTGCGCAAGGGCCAGCCCGACTGGGTCAACCTGCTGCTGCACACCCCGGAAAGCGACGAGCTGCAGCACCTGAAGGTGCCGGTCAACTTCCTCCGTGCTCACCAGGAACAGATGGAAGTGCGCAACCCCGGCAAGCGCCGCTCGACCATCAGCCTGGCCCTGAGCGCCGACCGTGACTCGCTGCTGCGCGACACCCGCCCGGGTGGCGAGCAGCTGGACTTCCGGACCTTCGTGCAGGCCTGATCAGGCTTTTACGATGCGATCGTCATGGATGACGATGCGGCCCTGCTTGAACAACCCGCCAATGGCCTTCTTGAAGTTGCCCTTGCTGACGTTGAACATCTGGCTGATCACTTCCGGGGCGCTCTTGTCGCTCACCGCCAGCACCCCGCCTTCGGCCTCCAGGCGTGCCATGATGCGCTCTTGCAGGTCGTCGCCCAGCGCCTGGCCCACCGGCTGCAGGCTCAAGGCGATCTTGCCGTCATGGCGCACTTCCTTGATGAAGCCATCCACGTGCATGCCCGAACGCAGGAACTTGAACACCTCGTTCTTGTGGATCAAGCCCCAGTGGCGGTTGTTGATGATCGCCTTGAAGCCCATCGGCGTTTCGCCGGCCACCAGCAGTTCGACCGGCTGGCCAACCTGGTATTGAGCCGGGGTAACGTCCAGGTAGCGGTCCAGGCGTGAAGTGGCGGTGATGCGGCGGGTGCGTTTGTCGAGGTAGACATGCACCACGCAGTAATCGCCGATTTTCAGCTGCCGGGCTTCTTCGGAATACGGCATCAGCAAGTCCTTGGGCAGCCCCCAGTCCAGGAAGATACCGGCACCGTTGATGTCCTTGACCTTGAGGCTGGCGAACTCGCCCACCTGCACCTTGGGTTTCTCCGTGGTGGCAATGAGCTTGTCATCGCTATCCAGGTAGAGGAATACGTTCAGCCAGTCGTCGACCTCGGTTTCGGCGTTCTTCGGGATGTAACGCCCTGGCAGCAGGATCTCACCGTCGGAGCCGCCATCCAGGTACAGGCCGAATTCCACGTGTTTCACGATTTGCAAACTGTTGTAACGCCCAAGTAGAGCCATTTCCGATGTTCCTCAAGACAAGGCGGCTATTCTACACCTGAAGCCACTGCGCTGCCCGATCGCTGATGCGGCGGAACCGCGCCGGCTCGCGCTACGTCTATTGAATGTCCGCCACAACCAGGTCCTGAACATGCCGGTACGCCTGTCCAAAGCCCTGCTCATCGCCATCGCCTGCACCGTGACACTGGCGGCCTGCAGCCGCATCGACCTGGCCTATCGCAACCTCGACCGCCTGGTGCCCTGGTCGCTGGGCGACTACCTGGCGATGAACCGTGAACAGAAGGCGTTGCTTGACGAACGGCTCAAGGAGCACCTGGCTTGGCACTGCCAGACCCAGTTGCCCGGCTACCTCGACTGGCTCGACCGCGTGCGCGACATGGTCGCCGAGGATCAGGTGACCGACCAGGCGCTGCAGCAACGCACGGTCGAAGCACGTCAGGCGATTGGCCGGGTGGCCGAAGAGATCACCCCTTCGGCCACCGAATTGCTACGCGGCATGAGCGATGCGCAAGTGGCGGAAATGCGCGATGCCTTCCGCGACGATATCAACCAGCGGCAAAGGGAATATGTCGACACCCCCATGGCCAAGCAAGTCGCCCGGCGTACCGAGCGAATGGAAAAGCGCCTGAGCAACTGGTTCGGCGAACTCAATGCGGCCCAGCGCCAACGTGTGCAGGCCTGGTCGCAGGCGCTGGGTGACCAGAACCGCCAGTGGATCGCCAACCGTCAGCACTGGCAGCAACAGTTGATGTTGGCCATGGCCCAGCGCAACGACGCCAGCTTCGAACCGCGCCTGGCGACCTTGCTGCAACGCAAAGAGAGCCTGTGGACGCCGGAGTACCGTGCGGCCTACCAGAATACCGAGCAGCAGGCGCGCAGCCTGTTGGTCGACCTGGTGCACCTCAGTACGCCGGTGCAACGCCAATACCTGCAAGAGCGGCTGGCCAAGGTGCGCACCGACTTCAGTGAGCTGAAGTGCCTGAAGGCCCGGGCCTGACGAACCACAATCACCGAGCCTTGCGCCGATACGGAAACACGTCGATCACCTTGCCTTCGCGAATCGCCGCCTGCAGCCCCTTCCAGTAATCCGCGTCATACAACTCCCCGTGCAACCGGCTGAACAGTCGGCGCTGGCCGATATCGGCAAACAGGAACGGCGGGAACTCCTCGGGGAACACATCGTGCGGCCCGATCGAATACCACGGCTCACCGGACATCTCATCCTCCGGGTAGCGCGGTGGCGGGATGTGCCTGAAGTTCACCTCGGTCAGGAAGCTGATCTCGTCATAGTCGTAGAACACCACCCGCCCATGCCGGGTAACGCCAAAATTCTTCAGCAGCATGTCCCCCGGGAAGATGTTTGCCGCCGCCAGTTGCTTGATGGCCAGCCCGTAGTCCTCCAGCGCTTCGAGCACCTGCCCTTCGCTGGCGTGCTCCAGGTACAGGTTGAGCGGGGTCATGCGCCGCTCGGTCCAGCAGTGGCGCACCAGCACCGTGTCGCCTTCAAGCGCCACGGTCGAGGGGGCGACCTCCAATAGCTCGGCCAGGCATTCAGGCTCGAACTTGCCAAGCGGGAAGCGGAAATCGGCGAACTCCTGGGTATCGGCCATGCGCCCCACCCGGTCGACACTCTTCACCAGCCGGTATTTGTCGATCACCGTGGCGCGGTCCACGGTCTTGGACGGCGAGAAGCGGTCCTTGATGATCTTGAACACGGTATTGAAGCCCGGCAGGGTGAACACGCTCATGACCATGCCGCGCACCCCCGGCGCCATGACGAAGCGGTCGTCGCTGCTGGCCAGGTGGTTGATCAAGGCTCGGTAGAACTCCGACTTGCCCTGTTTGTAGAAACCGATCGAGGTGTACAGCTCGGCAATGTGCTTGCCCGGCAGGATGCGCTTGAGGAAATTGACGAACTCCGCCGGTACCGGCACATCGGCCATGAAGTACGAACGGGTGAACGAGAAGATGATCGACACCTCGGCCTCGTCGGTGATCAACGCATCGGCCTCGATGCCATGGCCTTCACGGTGCAGCAACGCGATCACCAACGGCCACTGCTCGTCGCTGTTGTACAGGCGGCCGACCAGGTAGGCGCCCTTGTTGCGGTACAGCACCGGCACGAACAGCTCCACGGCGAGGGCCGGGTCCTTGCACACCCAGTCCGGCAGGCATTCACGCAATTGCTCCTCGAGGCGGGCGAGGTCGCCTTCCAGGTCGCCATAGGGGGCGTCGAACGGGTAATCGGCGAAGATCGCCCGCAGCAGGCTCTTCAGGCCGGCCGCGAGCGTATAGGTGCGGGTCTGCGCCGCGCGCTCATGGGCGCGGATCGATGGCCGGGTGGTGTGGATGAACATGCAGCCGTCGCTGATCTGGTCGTGGCTGAACAGGCTGCAGAACAGCGAGTTGTACCAGGTCTCCGCCAGCTCGTCGTCCAGGCGCGGGTCGATCAGGCGGATGTAGGCGTTTTTCACCAGCGGCCACTGTTCCACATCCAGCAACACCGGCTCCGGGAAGGCCTGGCGCAGCCAGCCGTTGACCTCGGCGACTTTCTCTTCATAGAGGTTGATGCGCGCAGCCGAGGCACGCTGGATGTCCTGCCAGCGCGCCTGCTCGAAGCGCTCGCGGGCGCCCAGGGTGATCTGCTGGAAATGTTCGCGGTAGCTGTCGAAACCGTCGAGGATTGTCCGGGCAATGTCGGCTGCGGGCCAGGGCTGGGGCATGCGAGGGTCCTCGGGCTTGATGAGATAAAGAGCTTAGCCTGTACCGGCCTCTTCGCCGGCGCGCCGGCGAAGAGGCCGGTACAGGTATACACCGCAAGAAAGCACAAGAATCGCCCAAGCGAGTCACGTACACTCGCGCCCTGCCCTGTACCCGGAGACCGTTGTGAGCCCCATCGCCCTAGCCCGCCTGCTGACCCTTGCCGCTGTCTGGGGGGCGAGTTTCCTGTTCATGCGCATCATCGCGCCGGAGTTGGGCACCCTCCCCACCGCATTCTTCCGTGTCGCCATCGCCTGCCTGGGCCTGATCGCCATCCTCGCCGCCACCCGGGTGCGCTGGAACTTCGACGGCAAACTCGGTGCCTGCCTGGTGCTGGGCATGATCAACTCGGGTATCCCGGCCACCTTCTACTCTGTAGCTGCGCAAGTGCTGCCCGCTGGCTATTCGGCCATTTTCAACGCCACCACCCCGCTGATGGGCGTATTGATCGGCGCGCTGTTCTTCCGCGAGGCCATGACGCTGCCCAAGCTTGGCGGCATTTTCCTGGGCCTGCTCGGTGTCGGCATCCTCAGCGGCGCCGGCCCGGTAGCCCTGGACATGGCCTTGGTGCAAGGTGCCCTGGCCTGCCTGGCGGCCACCACCTGCTACGGCTTTGCCGGCTTTCTCGCACGGCGCTGGATCAGCGGCCTGGACAGCCGCCTGTCGGCCCTGGGCAGCATGCTTGGCGCCACCTTGCTGCTGAGCCCGCTGTTCGCCTGGAGCGCCCTGATCCAGCCACCGGCAAGCTGGGGCGGCTGGCAGGTGTGGCTGTCGCTGCTGGGCCTGGGCCTGCTGTGCACCGCCTTCGCCTACATCCTGTACTTCCGCCTGCTGGCCGAGATCGGCCCGGTCAAGGCCAGCACCGTGACCTTCCTGATCCCGGTGTTCGGTGTATTGTGGGGGGCATGGCTGCTCGACGAACCCTTGTCGATGGCCCATCTGTATGGCGGTGTGCTGATTGCCCTGGCGCTGTGGCTGGTGCTGCGCCCGGCGCGCACGTGAGGCGGTGCGGACCATGAGTGACACATTCAAGAAGGTGCTGTTCCGCCTGGAGCAGGACGCGAGCGGCTACCCGCCAGCCTCGGTGGAAGGCTTGTGGACACAGGCGGTCGCGGGTGGCTATCGGGTCGACAGCATCCCCTTCCACGTCTACGGCATCGCCCCCGGCGACATCATCAGCCTTCGCCACGAGGGCGACCAGGCCTGGTTCGACGCCCTGCAGCAGAGCGCCGGGGCGTCGGTGTTCCGGGTCGTCGTCAAACCACCAGAAACCCTGGAGCAGGTGCACGCGGCCCTGGCCGAGTTCGGCTGCACCTGCGAGGTGGAAAAGGCGGTCAGGATGCTGGCCGTCGAAGTGCCGGCAAGGCAATCGGCCGACACCCTGCTCTACTACCTGCTGACCCAGCGCGAGGCCGGCACCCTGGACTTCGAGGAAGGCGTGTTGCGCCACGCCATCCCCGAAGAGTTGCGCTAGGCCTTACGCCTCGGCCAGCCGCGCCGCCGGCTTGCGGAACACGAACAGAAGGCCGACCACGATCAGCCCCATGCCCAGCAGGCTCAACGGTGCCAGGCGGTTGCCGAAGATCATGAAGTCCATCACCGCGGTCACGGCCGGCACCAGGTAGAACAGGCTGGTGACGTTGACCAGGTTACCCTTGGCGATCAGCCGGTACAGCAGCAGGGTCGCCAGCAGCGACACCACCAGCCCCATCCACAGCAGCGCACCGACAAATCCGCCGGTCCATTCCACCTGCAGCGGTTGCAGCGGGGCGAACACCGCGCACAGGGCGAAGCCGGCGATGTATTGCAACGGCAGCGTGCCCATCGGGTTGTCGGTGATGCGCTTCTGCAGGATCGAGCCGAAGGTCATGCTGGCCAGCGCCAGCAGGGCGAACAGCATGCCGAGCAGCGACACCCCGCCGAGGTTGATGCCCTGATAGACCACCATCACCAGCCCGCCAAGCCCAAGGCCCAGGCCGAACAGGCGGCTCCAGGAGCGCTGGCGCTCCATCAGCACCACGGTGAGGATCGGTTGCACGCCCATCACCGTGGCCATCACGCCGGGGGTGACATGGGTGTTGAGCGCCAACAGGTAGAAGATCTGATAGGCGCCAAGCAGCACGCAGCCGGTGCCGAGGGCACGCAGGATCGCCCCCCGTGTACGCGGCCAGCGCAGGCCGAGCAACGGGCCAATCAGCAGCAGGCCGGTGAGCGCCAGCGCCGAGCGCAGCAGCAGGAAGGCAAAGGGGCTGGCATGGGCCAGGCCGAGTTTGGAAACGATCGCGCCACTGCTCCAGAGCAGGACGAACAGGCTGGTGGTGGCCGCCGAGGCCACGGATGCTTTGTTGAAGACAGACATGTATTGCCACCTGATATAAGGCAAATAAGCCAGACGGCGGGCGTGAACTTCAGCGAGGGAAGGTGCCGACCGTGTTCAGTAGGTTGCGAGTGCGAAGGGATGCGGCCAGAAGCCGATCAGCCCAGTACGACCACGCAAGGAGGCGGAGCTACGCCGCCTACGACGCCACTGACAGGTGGTGGTGGGTAGTGACTGATCATGACCGGCTGCTGGCTGCCACGCACGACCATGCCCGCGACTGGCGCGCTGGCAAAGCGAGTGGTGGAAGGGATGGCTGGCATGATCGGGTCTTCAGGGAAGAGAAGTGTTCGGAATATAGCGGTGAATCAGAGGATGAGCAAGCCTGACCGGGCCCCTTCGCGGGACAAGCCCGCTCCTACAGGAATCGCATATCCCTATAGGAGCGGGCTTGCCCGCGAAAGGGCCGGCCCTGCTATCAGAAGAGCCAGCGGTACAGGAAGTACGCCACCACCACTGCCAGCACCGGCCGCAGGATGCGGTAGGCCTTGGGGTTGGCGCGCTTGAACTGCTTGACGCGGGTGCTGATCTTGTTGCTGAAGCGCTTGCTCCAGGCATACGCCTGGTTGATCCCGCCTACCCGCTCGTCATCGGTATTCTGCGGCGCGGTGGCGCGGCCGAGGAAGGCACTGACCTTGCGGTTGATGCGGGTCATCAGCGGGCTGCTCAGCGGACGTTCGATATCGCAGAACAGGATCACCCGAGTCACGTCGGTTTCGTTCTTGACCCAGTGCACGTAAGTCTCATCGAACATCACGTCCTCGCCGTCACGCCAGGCATATTCCTCACCATCGACGTAGATGCGGCAGGCGTCGGAGTTGGGAGTCGACAGGCCCAGGTGGTAGCGCAGGGAGCCGGCAAACGGGTCGCGGTGCGGGTTCAGGTGGCTGCCACCGGGCAGCAGGGCGAACATCGCCCCTTTCACGTTGGGAATACTGCTGACCAGCTCGACGGTTTTCGGGCACAGGGCTTCGGCAGACGGCAGCGGCTTGTCGTACCACTTCAGGTAGAAGCGCTTCCAGCCTTTCTTGAAGAACGAACCGAAGCCGGCATCGTTGTCCTTTTCGGCGGCACGGATGTAACCCTCGTCGAACAGGCGCATGGCCTCCTCGCGGATCACCTGCCAGTTGTCCTTGAGCACGTCCAGCTCGGGAAAGCGCTGGCGGTCCAGGTAAGGCTTGGACGGCACGCCGGAGAACAGGTACATCAGGCTGTTATAAGGTGCAAACAGCGCCGAATGGTTGACGAACTGGCGCAGTACCGGCAGGCGCGCCTTGCCGCGCAGGTGCACATACAGCACGCTGCCGAAGAACACCAGCAGCACACCTGCCTTGGCGAGGAAGGAAAAGGTCATGCAACACTCCTTGGAGTGGAAGCAGGCCAGCGCTGCCTGCTCCCAGAAAAATCATCCGGCCATCATAAACCCATCCCGCCCCGGTAAAAACAACCAGGGCGGGATCTCACTCATGAAGATTTTGCAATAAACCACGCCGCCGAATGTTGCGCCGGATCAGCGGCAAGGCTGATTACTGCTGGTTTTCCTGCTCGCTGAACAGGTCGCTGAACAGCATGCTGGACAGGTAGCGCTCGCCCGAGTCGGGCAGAATTACGACGATGGTCTTACCCTGCATTTCCGGCTTCTCGGCAAGGCGCACCGCGGCAGCCATCGCCGCGCCACAGGAAATACCGCAAAGGATGCCTTCTTCCTGCATCAGGCGGATGGCCATGGCCTTGGACTCTTCGTCGGTCACGGTCTCGACCTGGTCGACGATCGACAGGTCGAGGTTCTTGGGCACGAAACCGGCGCCGATGCCCTGGATCTTGTGCGGGCTGGGCTTGAGCTCTTCACCGGCCAGAGTCTGGCTGATCAACGGCGAAGCCACCGGCTCTACCGCCACCGAGAGGATCGACTTGCCCTGGGTGTGCTTGATGTAGCGCGACACGCCGGTAATGGTGCCGCCGGTGCCAACACCTGCAACCAGCACGTCGACCGCGCCGTCGGTGTCGTTCCAGATTTCCGGCCCAGTGGTCTTTTCATGGATGGCCGGGTTGGCCGGGTTGTCGAACTGGCCCGGCAGGAAGTACTGGGCAGGGTCGGAGGCGACGATTTCGTTGGCCTTCTCGATGGCGCCCTTCATGCCCTTGGCCGGCTCGGTCAGCACCAGCTCTGCACCCAGCGCCTTGAGCACCTTGCGGCGCTCCAGGCTCATCGAGGCCGGCATGGTCAGGATCAGCTTGTAGCCACGGGCGGCGGCGACGAACGCCAGGCCGATACCGGTGTTGCCCGATGTCGGCTCGACGATGGTCATGCCCGGTTTGAGTTTGCCGCTGCTCTCGGCGTCCCAGACCATGTTCGCGCCGATCCGGCACTTGACCGAGTAGCCTGGGTTGCGCCCTTCGATCTTGGCCAGGATGGTCACCCCACGCGGGGCGATGCGGTTGATCTGCACCAGCGGCGTATTGCCAATGGAGTGGGCGTTGTCTGCAAAGATACGGCTCATGGCAGGGTCCTTGAACATGAGAAACAGCATGGAAAGACTTAAAGGGTAAGCCCGCCCCGATGGCCAGTAAAGCCTGTTCGAACTCCCAGGCGCTGCCTGCGGTCAACCGTGCAACCCGCTGCGGAGAGCCCTACAATGAAAGCTCGCTATCGCTGGCCGATGATTGGCCTGGGCAGCCTGATCGTGGTGCTGGTGGCCTTGCAGCTGGCCCTGCCCTACCTGGTGCGCGATTACCTGAACGACAAGCTGGCCCACATGGGCGAGTACCGCGGCCAGGTGACCGACGTCGACCTGGCCTGGTGGCGCGGCGCCTACCAGATCAACGGCCTGAAGATCGTCAAGGTCACTGGCAAGGTACCGGTGCCGTTGCTGGATGCGCCGCTGATCGACCTGTCGGTGAGCTGGCACTCGCTGATCTACGACAAGGCCGTGGTGGCCAAGGTGACCTTCAAGCGCCCCGAGTTCAACTTCGTCGACGGCGGCAGCAAGCAAGCTTCGCAGACTGGCCGGGGGACCGACTGGCGCCAGCAGCTGGAAAAACTGCTGCCGATCACCCTCAATGAAGTGCAGATCGAAAATGGCACGCTGACCTTTCGCAACTTCACCTCCAAGCCAGCGGTCGACCTCAAGGCCACGCAACTTGAGGCCAACATCCGCAACCTGACCAACGTGCGCGACGAAAAAGGCCGGCGCGATGCCAGCTTCGACGCCAGCGCTCTGCTGCTGGGCGATGCCAAGGTCGAAAGCCGCGCCACCTTCGACCCGTTCAGCGATTTTGACGACTTCGAATTCCGCCTGCGTGCGACCGGCATCGAGCTGCGCAAGCTCAACGACTTCTCCAGCGCCTACGGCAAGTTCGATTTCAAAGCCGGGCACGGCGACCTGGTGATCGAAGCCCAGGCCGAAGACGGCCGGCTGCACGGTTACATCAAGCCGTTATTGCGCGATGTCGATGTGTTCGACTGGCAGCAGGACGTGGAGAACAAGAACAAGAACATCTTCCGCTCGGTCTGGGAGGCGCTGGTGGGGGCCAGCGAGACGGTGCTGAAGAACCAGCCGAAAAACCAGTTCGCCACCCGCGTCGAGCTCAATGGCAGCGTGCACAAGCAGGACATCAGTGCCTTGGAGGCGTTTTTGCAGATCCTGCGCAACGGTTTCATCCAGGCGTTCAATGCACGCTACGAGCAGCCCCCACCCAAGACTGACTGAATTTTTGTGACGGGCCATTCAGGGACTGAATACCCGGTCTGCGTTTCCAGCTGCCTGGGCCCGCGTTATAGTCGTTGGCAAACTATAGGCACCCTGCAGAGGACAGACCCATGAAGTTCGAAGGCACCCGCGACTACGTTGCCACAGACGACCTGAAACTGGCGGTCAACGCGGCCATCACCCTCGAACGCCCGCTGCTGGTCAAGGGCGAGCCCGGCACCGGCAAGACCATGCTCGCCGAGCAGCTCGCGGCCTCGTTCGGCGCACGCCTGATCACCTGGCACATCAAGTCCACCACCAAGGCCCACCAGGGCCTCTACGAATACGACGCAGTCAGCCGCCTGCGCGACTCGCAGCTGGGCGTGGACAAAGTCCACGACGTGCGCAACTACCTGAAGAAAGGCAAGCTGTGGGAGGCCTTCGAGGCCGACGAGCGGGTGATCCTGCTGATCGACGAGATCGACAAGGCCGACATCGAGTTCCCCAACGACCTGCTGCAGGAACTCGACAAGATGGAGTTCTACGTCTACGAAATCGACGAGACCATCAAGGCCAAGCAGCGCCCGATCATCATCATCACCTCCAACAACGAAAAGGAGCTGCCCGACGCCTTCCTGCGCCGCTGCTTCTTCCATTACATCGCCTTCCCTGACCGCGGCACCCTGCAGCAGATCGTCGACGTGCACTACCCGAACATCAGCCAGTCGCTGGTCAGCGAGGCACTCGACGTGTTCTTCGATGTGCGCAAGGTACCGGGCCTGAAGAAAAAACCATCCACCTCCGAGCTGGTCGACTGGCTCAAGCTGCTGATGGCCGACAACATCGGCGAAGCCGTGCTGCGCGAACGCGACCCGACCAAAGCCATCCCGCCGCTGGCGGGCGCCCTGGTGAAGAACGAGCAGGACGTGCAACTGCTGGAGCGCCTGGCCTTCATGAGCCGGCGCGGCAACCGCTGACAGGAGCCGGGCCATGCTGCTCAACCTGTTCAATGAAATGCGCGCGGCCAAGGTGCCGGTTTCGGTGCGCGAACTGCTCGACCTGCACCACGCCCTGCAAAAAGGCGTGGTGTTTGCCGACATGGACGCCTTCTACTACCTCGCCCGCGCCATCCTGGTGAAGGACGAGCGCCACTTCGACAAGTTCGACCGCGCGTTCGCCGCCTACTTCAAGGGCCTGGAAAACCTCGACCGGCACATCGAGGCACTGATCCCCGATGAATGGCTGCGCAAGGAATTCGAACGCTCGCTGACCGACGAGGAACGTGCGCAGATCCAGTCGCTGGGTGGCCTGGACAAGCTCATCGAGGAGTTCAAGAAGCGCCTCGAAGAGCAGAAGGAACGCCACGCCGGTGGCAACAAGTGGATCGGCACCGGTGGCACCAGCCCGTTCGGCTCGGGCGGCTTCAACCCCGAAGGCATCCGCGTCGGCGAGGCCGGCAAGCGTCAGGGCAAGGCCGTCAAGGTCTGGGACCAGCGCGAGTACAAGAACCTCGACGACCAGGTCGAACTGGGCACGCGTAACATCAAGCTGGCCCTGCGTCGCCTGCGCAAGTTCGCCCGCGAAGGCGCCGCCGAAGAGCTCGATATCGACGGCACCATCGACCACACCGCGCGTGACGCCGGGCTGCTGAACATCCAGATGCGCCCGGAACGGCGCAACACGGTGAAGCTGCTGTTGCTGTTCGACATCGGCGGCTCGATGGACGCCCACGTCAAGGTCTGCGAAGAGCTGTTCTCGGCCTGCAAGACCGAGTTCAAGCACCTGGAGTACTACTACTTCCACAACTTCGTGTACGAGTCGGTGTGGAAGAACAACCTGCGCCGCACCTCGGAGCGCTACTCCACCTTCGACCTGCTGCACAAGTACGGCGACGACTACAAGGTGGTGTTCGTCGGCGATGCGGCCATGGCACCGTACGAGATCACCCAGCCGGGTGGTAGCGTCGAGCACTGGAACGAAGAGGCCGGGTACGTGTGGATGCAGCGCTTCATGGAGAAATTCAGGAAGATCATCTGGATCAACCCGTATCCCAAGCAGGCCTGGGACTACACCGCTTCGACGCACCTGGTGCGGGATTTGATCGAGGACAAGATGTATCCGCTGACCCTGCAGGGGTTGGAAGACGGGATGCGTTACCTGTCCAAATAGCTAAAGCCCTGGGGCCGCTCTACGGCCCCAGAATCTCAACGCCAACGCCGCCCATAAGCCTGCTGCTCCCGCCAGGCCTCGTCCTGCACCACCGCCCTGAACCGCACAGCCGCCCCCGGCATGCATTGCGCCAGCTGCGCCAACGCCAACGGCGTCAACGCCCCCAACCGCGGATAGCCACCAATGGTCTGCCGGTCATTGAGCAACACGATCGGTTGCCCGTCCGGTGGCACCTGCACGGCCCCCAGCGCAATCCCTTCGGAAATCATCGGTGCCCCTTGGTAGGCCAGCTCTGGGCCCAACAAGCGAATACCCATGCGGTCGGCGCGGGTGTCCAGCGTCCAGTCACGGTTGAACGCTTCAAACAGGCTGGTCCCGCTGAAGTCACCGATTTGCGCGCCCATCACCAGGTCGAGCACGGGCTTTGCCACATGACGCGGACACAGGGCCGTGGGCACTTCGCGCAAGGCCGGCGAATCACCGGCAAAAGTGAGCATCTGCCCTTTCCCCAGTGCTGATCCTCGCCCATCGATACCACCCAGCGCCTCGCGCACGACCGTTGCACAACTGCCCAGCACCTCCTCACCGAGAAACCCGCCCGGCGCCGCCAGATACGCCCGCACGCCTTGCTTCGGCTGCTTCAGGGTCAAGCGCTGCCCTTTGCCCAGGACGAAGCTGCGCCATGGCAGCAGTGGCTGATCATCCACCCGTGCATCCAGGTCGGCCCCGGCCAGCGCCAGCACGCAATCCTGCTCGGCCACCAGCGCAAAACCACCCAGCGCCACCTCGACCACCGGCGCCCCCAGCGCGTTACCCAGCAACCAGTTGGCCCAGTGCATCGCCACCCAATCCAGCGCCCCGCCCTGGGTAACGCCCAGGTGACGCACGCCAAAGCGCCCGGCGTCCTGCAACTGGCACAGGGCGGTACTGGCCTCGATCTGCAACTGCTTCATCCTTGTGCCTCCACATCGCCGCCCAGGGCCAGGAACTGGTCACGCGATACCGCCACGAAGCGCACCCGGTCGCCCGGCTGCAGCAGGCTGTAGCCCTGGCGTTCGCGGTCGAACAGGCGCACCGGCGTGCGCCCGATCAGGTTCCAGCCACCCGGCGACACGGCGGGGTATGCCGCAGTCTGGCGTTCGGCAATACCCACGCTGCCTGCTGCCACGCGCTTGCGCGGGGTGCTCAGGCGCGGGCTGGCCAGGCGTTCGTCGACCAGCCCCATGAAACCGAAGCCGGGCGCGAAGCCAAGGGCGAATACCGGGTACTCGCGTTCGCTGTGCAGGCGGATCACTTCGGCTTCGCTCAGCCCGCTGCGCGCGGCCAGCACGGGCAGTTCAGGGCCGACGCTGGCGTGGTACCACACTGGGATTTCATGGCGCCGGCCACCACTGCCGGTGTCCGGTTGCAAGCCGAACAGCGCCTGGGTGATCAGCGCCCGCGCCTCCCCCGGTGGCAGATCAAACTGCACCATCAACGTGGTGTAGGACGGCACCAGATCCACCAGGTGCTTGCCGAACGCCACGTTCAGGCGCTGGCTGGCGGCGAGCATCCACGGCATGTTGGCTTCGTCGATACGGTCGAACAGGCGCACCATCAGGCTGTCGATGGCCGCCACTTCGATACGCAGCTTCATTGCGCCTCCAGCGCATCAAGGGCCTGGCGGATCTGCCGCACGGCCGCCACCGAACTGTCGTTGTCGCCATGCACGCAGAGGGTGCTGGCCACCAACTGCAGCGCGCTGCCGTCAGCCGCCACCAGAGTTTCGCCGCGGGCCAGGCGCAAGGCCTGCTCGACCACCAGGGCCGGCTCATGGTGCACCGCGCCCGGCAGGCGCCGCGACACCAGGTGGCCGCTGGCGGTGTAGGCGCGGTCGGCGAAGGCTTCGAACCACAGCGGCACGCCGACTTCATCGCCCAGGGCCTGGGCCGCACGGTTATCGGCAGTGGCCATGAGCATCAGCGGCAGGCCGCTGTCATAGGCCGCCACGGCTTCCAGCACGGTGCGCAGCGTGTGCGGGTCGGCCATCATGTCGTTGTACAGCGCGCCGTGGGGCTTCACATAGGCAACGCGGCCGCCGAGCACTTTGCAAATGCCGTCCAGGGCACCGATCTGGTAATGCAAGAGGTCGCGGATTTCTTCCGGGCTGCAGGCCATGGAGCGGCGGCCGAAGCCGACCAGGTCCGGGTAGGCCGGGTGTGCGCCGATGGTCACGCCGTGTTCCAGCGCCATGGCCACGGTGCGGCGCATGATGCTCGGGTCGCCGGCGTGGTAGCCGCAGGCGATGTTGGCGCAGTCGATGTAGGGCATCACTTCGGCATCCAGGCCCATGCGCCAGCTGCCGTAACTCTCGCCCATGTCGCAATTGAGTAGCAGGGGTTTCACCTGACGTGCTCCCGTGTCGATGTTCATAGGCCTACCTTAACGCGCCTGAAGTTGTTTGCCGCGTGTTTCCGGCAAGCTCAGCGCCGCCACGATCACCACGCCATAGGACACTGCAGAGAACACGCCGATGCCCAGGCCCAGGGGGATCTTCTCGCCGAGCAGGCCGATCAGCAGCGGGAACAGCGCGGCGATGACCTTGCCGATGTTGTAGCAGAAGCCCTGCCCCGAGCCACGTACCCGGGTCGGGAACAGTTCGGTCAGGAACGCGCCCATGCCGCTGAAGATGCCCGAGGCGAAGAAGCCCAGCGGGAAACCGAGCCACAGCATCACGCCATCGCTCACAGGCATTTGCGTGTACAGCAGCACGATGATGAACGAGCCCACGGCGAACAGGATGAAGTTCTTCTTGCGCCCCAGCAGGTCGGACAGGTATGCGCTGACTACATAACCGATATAGGAACCGACGATCACCATCGCCAGGTAGCCGCCGGTGCCCAGCACGCTAAGGCCACGTTCGTTCTTGAGGAAGGTCGGCAACCACGAGGTGATGGCGTAGTAGCCACCCAGCGCACCGGTGGTCAGCAACGAGGCGCGCACGGTGGTCCAGAGCATGCCGGGGGCGAAGATCTCGTAGAAGTGCGACGGCGCTTCGGCGCTTTCCCCGGCCTTGGCCTGGCGATATACCTCCGGGTCCTTGACCAGGCGGCGGACGAAGATCACGAAGATCGCCGGCACCAGCCCCAGCAGGAACAACGCACGCCAGGCCTGCTCCGCTGGCAGCCAGGAGAACAGCAGCGCATACAGGATCGCCGTCAGCCCCCAGCCAATGGCCCAGCCCGACTGCACCATACCCACCGCCTTGCCGCGGTCCTGAGCCCGGATTACCTCGCCGATCAGCACAGCGCCGGCAGTCCACTCGCCGCCGAAACCGAAGCCCATCAAGGTGCGCGCGATCAGCAGCTGCTCGTAGCTTTGGGCAAAACCGCAGAGGAAGGTGAAGAAGGCGAACCACAACACCGTCAGCTGCAGGGTGCGCACGCGGCCGATGCGGTCGGAGAGGATGCCGGCGATCCAGCCACCGATGGCCGAGGCGATCAGCGTGCTGGTGTGGATCAGCCCGGCTTCTGCAGTGCTGATGCCCCACAGCATGATCAGTGTCGGGATGACGAAGCTGAGCATCTGCGTGTCCATGCCGTCCAGGCCATAGCCGATCTTGCAGCTCCAGAAGGTGCGCCGTTGCTGTTGGTCGATGTCGCGGTACCAGGCGAACGGCCCGGTCGAAGGAGGGGATTGCACCTGCTGCTGCACGCCGCTTGGGTTCATGCTTGCCTCGGCTTGTTGGTATTGTTTTATGGGCGACGTCGAGCGTCGCGGCCTGGGCGTCATGTTCAGAGGCCGTGCTGCCTGAGTCCAACGAGAAAAACCGCCGGTCTGGAACAAGAAAAACTGATCATGAACCTTCGCTTCCTCGAAACCTTCGTCTGGGTCGCCCGACTCAAGAGCTTCCGCCTTACCGCCGAGAAGCTGTTCACCACCCAGGCCTCGGTGTCCAGCCGCATCGCCGCGCTGGAGGCCGACCTTGGGGTGAAACTGCTGCTGCGTGACTCCCGCGGCGTCAGCCTGACGCCGGAAGGCAGCAAGGTGCTGGAGTACGCCGAGCGTATGCTCGACACGGCCAAGGCCATGAAGCAGTCGCTGGACAGCGACCGGGCCAAGGTCGGGCGCATTCGCATCGGGGTGATGGACACGGTGATCCACACCTGGATGAGCGCGCTGGTGGCGGAGTTGACCGAGCGCTACCCGCAGGTGGAGATCGAACTGGTCGCCGACACCGCGCTGAACCTGCGTGAGCAGCTGCAGAAGGGTTTTCTCGACGTAATCCTGCAAACCGACCTGCTGCGCGAGCCATCGATCCGCAGCCAGGACCTGGCGCGCTACCCGATGGGTTGGGTGGTAGCGGCCGGCTCCGTGTACCAGCGCGACTTCGCCTCGCTGGCCGAACTGGGCCGCGAGCGGATAGTGACCTTTTCCAAAAACTCACGGCCGCACCAGGAGGTGCTCAGCCTGCTGCAAAGTGCCGGGGCCGAAGCGCCGCGGTTGAACTGCGTGAACTCGGTGGCAGCGATTACCCGGTTGCTGCGTGATGGTTTCGGGATTGGCGCCTTGCCACCGGCGTTGGTGGATGCCGAATTGAGCCGGGGTGAGCTGGTGCTGCTGCAGGGTTTGCAGCCACCGCCGAGCCTTGAGCTGGTGGTGGCCTGGCAGACCGG
Organism: Pseudomonas sp. MN1F; assembly: GCF_009391885.1. Taxonomy (GTDB): domain Bacteria; phylum Pseudomonadota; class Gammaproteobacteria; order Pseudomonadales; family Pseudomonadaceae; genus Aquipseudomonas. The sequence continues at coordinate 73,270 of NZ_VZII01000003.1, forward strand.
GGTGGCATTGGTCGATGAGGTGGTCGGCGTGTGCCGGCAGGTGCTGGAGCGCTATGCGCGTGATGTGGGTGGGCAGCGGATTGTGCTGGTCTGAAAAATCAGCGCCAGCTCTCTTTCACCGCCCCACGCCGCCCGCCAAGGATCACCCAGCCAATCCCCAGCAACAGGCTCTCGACCACGAAGGCCAGCACAAACCCGGCCCCGACGCCCCAGCCGATCGCCTCGGGCACCAGCAGAATCTGATAGCTGTAGCCCTTGAGCGTCTCTTCGCGCAGCTGCGGGTCCGGTTGCACCAGCACATGCCAGGTGCGGCTCAGCCACGACCCTTGCAGCGCCTGCCATTCGTCTTCCAGCAACTGATTGCGAATCAGCAGGCTTTCGATACTGTTGGCATCACTGAGGAACACCGGGTCGTCGCTGGTCCGGTAATGCCGTATCAGCGCCTGCAGGTCACCGTTGAAGAAGCGCTCGGCGGTCTGCTTGAAGCCATCCAGCGCCTGACGCGATTCGAACAGGTGCGCCTCAGCCCGCTGGCTGTAGTCCTTGACCAGCCCGGGCACCTGGATACCGGCCAGCAGGCCGAAGGTGAACAGCAGCAACCGCAGGTAACTTCTGAACATGCCGCGTCCTTAGCTCTGGCCTTGCGAAACGCACTCGCCGTGCCGCCACAGGCCCCATTGGCCGGGCTCGTAGCGCCGCCAGGTCTCGTTCTCGGTCAAGGCCTCGGTGGCGATGACCGTGACCACGTCGTTGGGCGTGGTTTCGGTGTGAAAATCGACGATCAGGTCGACATCCTTCAAGCGTGCCGCACCAAACGGCGCACGCCGGGTAATGTGTACCAGCTTGGTCGAGCAGAAGCAGAACAACCAGTCGCCGTCGCTGAGCAGGCAGTTGAACACGCCCTTGCCGCGATACTCGGCACAGGCTTCGACCAGCACGGGCAGCAGCTGTTCCACCTCGACCGGCTCGGGGAACGCCGCACGAATGCGGTTGAGCAGGTCGCAGAAGGCCGCCTCGCTGTCGGTATCGCCCACCGGCCGATAGAAGGTCGCTTCGCCCTTGAACTCACCGAGCTGGCCGTTGTGCGCAAAGCACCAGTTGCGGCCCCACATTTCGCGGACGAACGGGTGGGTGTTGGACAGGCACACCCGCCCGACGTTGGCCTGGCGGATATGGCCGATCACCACTTCACTCTTGATCGGGTAGCGCTGCACCAGGTTGGCGACTTCCGACTCACTGCTCGCGGCCGGGTCCTGGAACAGGCGCAGGCCGCGCCCTTCGTAAAAGCCGATGCCCCAGCCATCGCGGTGCGGGCCGGTACGCCCGCCGCGCTGCATCAGGCCGGTGAAGCTGAAGACGATGTCGGTGGGGACGTTGGCACTCATGCCCAGCAATTCGCACATGATGGTGTCTCCGCTTACAGGCGTGGCTCGACCCGACCGCGGCCACCGCTCGGTGCAGCCGGTGGCGGGTCATTGCGGTAGCGATCATTGCGCTCGGCGGCCATGGGCGCAGCCGCCATGACTGCGTTGTCCTCGGCTGCGCGACGCTGGGCGGCGGCTTCGGCCTGCGCACGGCTCTCACGGGCGCGCTTTTCCAGCGGCCAGCGGATCAGCACAAAGACGATGTACAAGGCGAAGGCGATCATGCCGTACATGGCGAAATCGGAAATCGCCCGCCAGGCGTTGTTGCCGACCTTGAACGCAAGGTCCAGGGCGGTGATGGCGATCGCCGGGGCAAAGCTGTCCTTGACCGGATCGACGATGGTCGGGGTCAGCAGCAGCACCGCCAGGATCACCCGCAGCGGTTCACGCAGCCAGCGCCACATCCAGCCGGTGAGTTTGAAGCCCACCAGCAGGCAACCCAGGGCGGCAACAGCGTAGAGGCCCCAGGCGAAGGTGTAGTCGTTCTCGATCATGGTGTTCGTGCAAGCCAGGCAAAGAGATGCCTATGATAAACACTTTTCAGGGCGCAGACAGCGTCTCCCTGTCCCGGTCAAGAGATCCCCGATGCCAAGCAAGCCTCAGCCCCCCATTGCCCGCCAGGACCAGGCCACTGATCCCTACGCCTGGCTGCAACAGCGCGACACCCAGGAAGTGCTCGATTACCTGCAGGCGGAAAACGCCTATCAGGAGGCCTGCCTGGCCGACCAGGCACCGCTGCGCGAGCAGTTGTTCGAGGAGATCAAGGGCCGCATCCTCGAAACCGACCTGTCGCTGCCCTCGCCCTGGGGCCCATACCTCTACTACACCCGCACCACCGCAGGCGACGAATACCCGCGCCACTACCGCTGCCCACGCCCGGCGGACGATTCCAACACGGTCGATGAAGGCCAGGAACAACTGCTGCTCGACCCCAACGCCCTGGCCAATGGCGGCTTCCTGTCGCTGGGCGCATTCAGTGTCAGCCCCGACCACCGCCTGCTGGCCTACAGCCTCGACACCAGCGGCGACGAAATCTACACCCTCTACGTCAAGGACCTGACCAGCGGCAACCTGACCACCCTGCCCTTCGACGACTGTGACGGCAGCATGACCTGGGCCAACGACAGCCAGACGCTGTTCTTCGCCGAGCTGGACGACACCCACCGCCCCTGGCGCCTGCGCCGCCACACCCTCGGCGAGGCCGACGCGAGCACGGTGTTCGATGAGCCCGACGGGCGCTTCTTCCTGCACTGCTACCGCACCAGCTCCGAGCGCCAACTGGTGCTGCTGCTCAACAGCAAGACCACCAGCGAGGCCTGGGTGCTCGACGCCGAAACGCCACAGGCGGCATTTACCTGCCTGGCGCCACGGGTCGAAGGCCATGAGTACTTCCCAGACCACGGCCAGCTCGACGGCCAGTGGCGCTGGTTTATCCGCACCAATCAGGACGGTATCAACTTCGCCCTCTACCACGCGCCAGCCACTGCGGTACCCAGCCGCGACCAATGGCAGGTACTGGTGGCGCACCGCGACGACATCATGCTCGAAGGCCTGAGCCTGAATGCCGACGCGCTGACCCTGAGCCTGCGTGAAGGCGGCCTGCCGGTCATCGAAGTGCGCCCGCAGGGGCTGGCCCCCTACCGGGTCGAATTGCCCGATGCGGCCTACAGCCTGTACGTGCAGGACAGCCTGGAGTTCGCCAGCCGCCGCGTGCGCCTGCGTTATGAAGCGCTCAACCGGCCGGCCCAGGTGCGCCAGCTGGAGCTGGCCACGGGTGCCCAGGAAGTCCTCAAGCAGACCCCGGTACTCGGCCAGTTCGACGCCGACGACTACGTCAGCCAGCGCCTGTGGGCCACCGCGCCGGACGGCACTCAGGTACCGATCAGCCTGGTGCGCCGCCGCGAAGACCTGGGCAAGACCGTGCCCCTTTACCTGTATGGCTATGGTGCCTACGGCGAGAGCCTCGACCCGTGGTTCTCCCACGCCCGCCTGAGCCTGCTGCAACGCGGCGTGGCCTTCGCCATCGCTCACGTGCGCGGCGGCGGTGAGCTGGGTGAAGCCTGGTACCGCGCCGGCAAGCAGGAACACAAGCACAACACCTTCAGCGACTTCATCGCCTGTGCCGAACACCTGATCGCCGAGGGTGTGACCGCCCCAGAGCGCCTGGCCATCAGCGGCGGCAGTGCCGGCGGCCTGCTGATGGGCGCAGTGCTCAACCTGCGCCCGGAGCTGTTCCGCTGCGCCATCGCCGAAGTACCGTTCGTCGACGTGCTCAATACCATGCTCGACCCCGAGCTGCCGTTGACCGTCACCGAGTACGACGAATGGGGCAACCCCGAGGAGCCCGAGGTGTACGCGCGCATCAAGGCCTATGCGCCCTATGAGAATGTCAGCGCCCAGGCCTACCCGGCCATGCTGGTGGTGGCCGGCTACAACGACAGCCGCGTGCAGTACTGGGAGGCGGCCAAGTGGGTGGCGCGCCTGCGCACGCGCAAGACCGACGACAACCTGCTGCTGCTCAAGACCGAGATGGGGGCCGGGCATGGCGGGATGAGCGGGCGGTACCAGGGGTTGCGCGATGTGGCGCTGGAATACGCGTTCGTGTTTGGCGAGTTGGGTATTGCTTGAGAATGACGGGGCGCGCTGCACCCCTTTCAGTCAATCATCCTGCGCAGGCGGTTTCGTCGGCTCCTGATGCAGGCCAGGCAAATCCTGATCTTTCGGCGGCCCTGGCACCGGCATCGGCGGCAGCAGCGGTGCCCCCGGCGTGCTGTCGTAGGCCTTGGGCGGCGTGCTCGGGGTGATCTGCGGGTAAGGTGTGGGCGTCGGCGTGCCCGGCGCACCGGGTACCGGGGTATTCAGCCGGGGTGGCGTGCCTGCCGCTTCGGCCAGGGGCATGGCGGCGATGAGCAGCGCGGCGAGGATCGCATGGAACATCAGCAACCTCCTGTCGGGAACCTCTCTACAGGCTACGCCGATATTCGAGTTTTCGCCTGTCCGCCTGCCCTGCAAGCGCGCTAGACTCAATGGCATAACCGTCATCTGCCTGATCAGAACAAAGGAAACACCATGAGTTCGGCTTCCACCTCCGCCGCCACCGCCCGCCTCGATCGCATCCTCGCCGACGCCAAGCGCGACAAGGAGATGGGCTACCGCGACAAGGCCCTGAAAATGTACCCGCACGTGTGCGGCCGCTGCGCCCGCGAATTCGCCGGCAAGCGCCTGAGCGAGCTGACCGTGCACCACCGTGACCACAACCACGACAACAACCCGCAGGACGGCTCCAACTGGGAGCTGCTGTGCCTGTACTGCCACGACAACGAGCACTCGCGCTACACCGACCAGCAGTACTTCAGCGAAGGCTCGACCAGCACCCCAAGCATCGCCAAGGCCACCCACAACCCGTTCGCCGGGCTGGCGGGCATGCTCAAGAAAGACTGACCGTCACTGCAACCCCCGCTGCGGCCGGCAAGCCCGTATAATCGCGCTCTTTTTTTCGCGAAGGGCCCCGGCACGTGGCAAACAAACGGTACAGCTGCATCGGCCTGTTCAACCCCAAGTCTGCGGAGAACGTCGGTTCGGTGATGCGCGCAGCGGGTTGCTACGGCGTCAACTCGGTGTTCTACACCGGCAAGCGCTATGAACGCGCGCGCGACTTCGTCACCGATACCAAGCGGGTGCACTACGACATTCCGCTGATCGGAATCGACGACCTGCAACGCATCATTCCCCTGGGCTGCACGCCAGTGGCAGTGGAACTGGTGGACGGCGCACGGCCGCTGCCTGAATACACCCACCCGGACCGGGCGATCTATATCTTCGGGCCTGAAGATGGCTCGTTGAGCGAGGACGTGCGGGGGTGGTGCGAGGAGACCATCTACATTCCTACCGAAGGCTGCATGAACCTGGCAGCGACGGTGAATGTAGTGCTGTATGACCGCATGGCCAAAGGGCTGAATACCCGTTCCGGGCCCAAGTTCAAATAGCCAACCGCCCGTGAAACGCCTGCGCGAGCCGGCCGGGCAAACCAAGTGAACGGTCGTTCATGGCTGCTGGTCAGCTGTTAACACTTCACACGGAGGGTTTGCCATGCTCGATATTCATTCCACCCGGGCTCCACGGGAGCACAACGTCCAGGGCCTGGAACGCGCCGGCTCGCTGGCTGGCGGCGCATTGATGTTCACCAAGGGCATGCGCCATGGGGGCCTGATCGGGCTGCTGCAGATGGTGGCGGGCGGCCTGGCGGTAGCCCGCGGAGTCAGCGGCCATTGCTCGACCAAGGCCTGGTGGCAGCGGCATCGCCAGGAGTATCACCGCCTGCGTTCGGATATCGAGCGCAGTGCAGCAGAGCTGCAGGCGCTCAGGGCCAGTGCCGCGGCAGCAACTGACGGGGTGACAGTGACCGGCAAGGATCCGTTGCCTGGCAGTTGAGTCTCGTGTTGCCGGTGCAGGCTAGCGCAAGGCCTTGCTCTGCAGCACGTCGGACCGACGCCCCAGGACATTCTCGCTGATCTGCACGAACTCCTCGGTGCTCACGCTGGGCAGACGCATCAGCGCCCGGGTCACGTCATCCAGCGAGCGCTTGGCCTGGGTATGGATGCGGATTTCCTTGTCCAGCGCCTGCAACAGCAGCACCCCACGTGCCACCTGCGCCGGGCTGGCGTGCTCGGCGCGCAGCTGGCTGACCTGGGCACCCTGCTTCTGCAAGCGTGCCTGCCATACCTCGTAACGGTCGTCGCTGATGCCACCAGCACGGCGCAACAGTTCGGTGGCGTAGTAGTCGGTCAGGCCTTGGGCCAGCCAGTCGCTATTGTCGCGCACACGAATCTGCGCAAACAGCTGCACCAGTTCACGCAGCAGCGGGCTGCTGCCATTCTCGCTGACCATTGGCCGGCTGCTGTGCAGGTAGATCGAGCCTTGCGCCGCCGTCGCCCCGCGCCACATGCCATCACGGGCGCCAACCAGCAGCAGCTTGGCCGGGTTGCGCGGGAATACCGCCTGCAATTGCGGCCAGACGAAGGTCAGCAGGGTCAGGTTGTCCATCCGCCGCATGCCCTGCCCTACTGGCGCGGCCACGGTAACGTCGGTGTCGCCGAGGCGGGCGCGACGGCTGCCAAGGTCGCCCGCGAGCATCCAGCCGGTCGGGCGGTCGAACAGGCGGGACACGTTGTCGATACGGAACTTGTCCTTGCCGATGCGTGGCCAGGACGTTTCGATGCTTTTCCAGCCTTCAGGCAAGTCGACCGTCAGGCGTGCCACCAACTCGGTACCGTCCTGCTGGTCGAGGCGTGCAGACGGCACCAGCTGATCGCCGAGGAACAGCGCCCAATGCGGGGTGATGCGTGAAGAGTAGGCGCCGCTGCGCAGCTTCTGGTCCAGTTTCACCCGGTAGCTGAGGCTGGTCTTGCCACTCGCCGGGTGCCATACACCGCGCTCGCCCTGCTGTTGCCACTGGCCATCGGCCTGGAAACCGCTGTAGGCACCGGCCTTGCCCAGGTCAAAATCCAGGCTGCGCACGGCACTGCCTTCGGCCAGGGTCAGGCGCACTTCGGCCTGGCCATTGGCAGGCAACAGGCGCACCTGGTAATCGAGGTCGACTTTTTTTGCCCAGGCCGGCGAACAGGCCACAAGCCCGAGGAGCAACAACAACTGGCAACGCATGGCGAAACTCCTTGTTCCTCAGAGGCGACGGGGTGCGCCGTTCAACTGGCGCGGAAAATCAGGTGGTCTTCCCAGTCGTCTTCGTCTACATCATGTTCACTGAGCATACGCCCCGATTGCGAGATGCGCTGTTCATGCACCTGCTTACGGTCACCGCACACCAGGTGGTGCCAGTCGGGCAGGTCCTTGCCCTCGCTGACCAGGCGGTAACCACAGGTGCTCGGCAGCCATTTGAACTGGTCGGCCTTGCCCGGGGTGAGCTGGATGCAATCGGGCACATGGGCAAAGCGATTGGGGTAGTCGCTGCACTGGCAGGTGTCGCGATCGAGCAGTTTGCAGGCGATGCGCGTGTAATAGACGCTATTGTCGTCTTCATCCTCGAGCTTTTGCAGGCAGCACAGGCCGCAGCCGTCACACAGCGACTCCCACTCTTGCGGGCTGAGTTGTTCGAGGGTCTTGTGCCGCCAGAACGGCGCGCTGTCAGCGATCATCACACGGGTTTCCTGCAGTCTTGTTCAGGCCGCGGCGCGCGGCGGCGCCAGTCTAGAGCCTGGCCTTCGGCAACGCCAGACCGCTTGTCAGTGCCAGGCGGACGCAGTAGCGTGCGTGCTTTGCCATCCACTTGCAGGAGCCGCCATGAGCGCCACCCCCCGCATTGCCGATTACGCCATCAACGAGCAGTTCATCAACCGCTGGTCACCGCGCGCCTTCACCGCCGAACCGATCAGCGAAGAGACCCTGCTGAGCTTCCTCGAAGCGGCACGCTGGGCGCCGTCGGCCTATAACTCGCAGCCTTGGCGCTTCCTGTATGCACGCCGCGACACGCCGAGCTGGGAGCGTTACCTGAGCTTGCTGGTGCCGTTCAACCGCAGCTGGGCGCAGCAGGCATCGGCGCTGGTGCTGATCATTTCCAAGACCACGTTTGCGGCGCCTGGCGCCACGGAAGAAAAGCCGGCGCTGTGGCACACCTTCGACACCGGTTCCGCTTGGGGCCACCTGGCGCTGCAGGCCAGCATCAGCGGCTGGCACACCCACGGCATGGCCGGGTTCGACCAGGCACTGGCGCGCCAGGAGCTGAAGATTCCGCAAGGTTATGAGCTGCATGCCATGGTGGCGATCGGCAAGCTGGGCGACAAGGCCAGCCTGGACGAAGCGCTGCAGGCGCGTGAAGTGCCGAGCCCGCGTCGGCCGTTGAGCGAGCTGGCGGCTGAGGGTGATTTCAGCCTGTAAGGCGTGTGTTGCCTGTGCTGGCCTCTCGCGGCCAGCACAGGCGATTAGAGATCAGTAACCCCGGGCGAAATCGACTTCGCCACGCAACCCCTGCCCCTCTGCATACGCCCGCACATTCCCGGCAAACAACCGCACCATTGCCGCCGGCGAGGTGGGCGCCGAGCTGTGTCCGGTCAGCAACAAGCCCCAGGCAGTCCAGAACGGATGCCGTTGCGGCAGCGGCTCCTGCCGGCACACGTCGATCACCGCCCCGGCCAGATGCCCCTGCTTCAGCGCCTCGACCAGGTCAGCATCGACCACCGCCGCGCCACGCCCAGCGTTGATGAACAGCGCCGTGGGCTGGAAGCACTGGAACAGCGCCGCGTCATACAGGTCATGGGTTGCCGGCGTGTCCGGCAGCAGGTTGAGCACGTAATCCACTTGCCCGACCAGGCGCGGCAAATCCGCCAGCGCCGCCACTTCGACAAACGGCGCCTGCTCGCGGGCGCTGCTGGCAATGCCGTAAAGGCTCACGCCAAACGGCGCGAGGAACTCGGCCACCCGCTGGCCGATATCGCCGGTACCGACGATCAGCACCTTGCGCCCTTCCAGGGTGCGCCCCGGGCGGTCATCCCAACGTCGCTCGACCTGGCTGACCAGGCGCGACAACACTTCGCGCTCATGGCCGAGCATGTAGGTCAGCATGTACTCGGCCATCACCTGGCCGAAGATGCCTACGGCGCGGGTCAGGCGGTAGTCTCGCGGCAGCCCTTCGGCCAGCAATGGCGTGATGCCGGCCCAGGTGGACTGCATCCACTGCGGTTTGTGGCCCTGGCGCAGCAGGCTCGCCAGCAGATCCGGCTGGCCCAGCCAGACCGGGCACTGCGGTGCCTGGCGGGCCAGTTCGGCGGAATCGTCGCTGGTCAGGACTTGCAGCTGCGGCATAGCTTCGCGCAACAGTTCGGCATATCGAGCATGATCATGCTCAGCAATCAGTACCCGCATGATCAGACCGGGTCGTTACGGCGCAGCAGCTCTTCGGGCAAGTGCTCGATGTACTCGTCCTCGGCCGGTGGCATCTGCAGGTGATAACCCTGGGTCTCGAGGTTTTCCAGCACCTTGGCGATGTCCTCGCGGGCCAGCTGGCGCTCCGGCGTCAACACCAGGTCGAAGGCGTGCACAGGCTTGCCAAAGAAGGGCAACAGCGCCTCAGGCACGCGCTCCAGGCCTTCGGCCTTGAGCACGTAGAGGTACATTTCGTTCTTGCGTGGGCTCTTGTAGATCGAACAGATACGTTTCATTGCTTGTCTCCGGCACCTGCCAGGTCGTCCAGCAGGGCCTGGCCCATCCGCTCACGGCGCCAGCCGCGCAGCGAATCGGGCAGTTGATAAGGGCCGTTCGGGTAGCCGCTCTTGAGCAGGGCTTCCAGGGCTTTCTTGCGCAGCATCAGCTCCGGGGCGATCCCCAGGCGCTCGCCTTCGGCCTGGCCGATGGCACGCAGGCGCTTGAGGATACCGGCGGCTTCGATCGGCAGCGGCTCAGGCAGCGGCTGTGGCCATTGCTCGGGCGGCAGGTTGCCGGCGCGCTTGATCAGCTCGAGCAGGAGGGCGCCGTCCTGGCGGATGGTGCGCGGGTGCATTTCGTCAATCTTGGCCAGGGCCGACAGGTTGTCCGGCTGGCTCTTGGCCATGGGCCACAGCGAGTGTTCCTTGAGGATGCGGTTGCGCGGCACATCACGGCTGCGCGCTTCACGCTCGCGCCAGGCGCACAGTTCGCGCAGCACCGCCAGTTGCTGGCGGCCCAGCTTCCAGGCGAGCTTGACGTCGCGGTACAAGGTCTCGGGTTCGACTTCACGGCGCAGCGCGGCCACCAGTTCGGCGCCGTCGTCCAGCACCCAGGCGTACTTGTCGCCGGACAGGCGTGGCTGCAGGGCGGCGAACAGTTCGGCCAGGTGCACGGCATCTTCGGCGGCGTAGCTGACCTGGGTTTCCGACAGCGGGCGCTGCAGCCAGTCAGAGCGGGTTTCGCCCTTGGGCAGCTCGATGCCCAGCACTTCCTGCACCAGGCGCGAATAGCCCATGGAGAAGCCCAGGTTCAGGTAACCGGCTGCCAGCTGGGTGTCGAACAACGGTTGCGGCAGCTTGCCGGTCAGGCGCAGCAGCACTTCGAGGTCTTCGCTGCAGGCGTGCAGCACCTTGACCACGTTGCTGTCGTCGAGCAGTTCGCCCAGCGGCTGCCAGTCGCCGATCAGCAGCGGGTCGATGAGGAAAGCCCGCTGCCCGTCGCCAACCTGGACCAGGCCGGCTTTCGGGTAGAAGGTGTCGACCCGCATGAACTCGGTGTCGAGCGCCACGAAGGGCAGTTCGCGCCACTTGCGGCAGTGTTCGGCCAGGGTCTGGTCGTCACGGATCCAGTGTATTTCGATGGCCACAAGGCTCTCCCACAAACATTGGCGCGCAGTATATACGGCGCGGGCCCTGCTGGTGAAACCTGCGCCATCCCTGGATTAGATGAACGGCCTCAACGCTGGGCGGCCAACCACGGCCGGCAGCTGGCAAACATGTCCAGCGACTGCTGGTAGACCTCGGTGTGCACCTGCAGCAGGCCCAGCATCGAGTGGAACAGGTTGTCCTGCGACAGCGGCGCATCGCTGAGCTTGGCCATGCAGTCGGTGTCGATGCCGAAGTCCTCCTTGTAGCTGTCGGAGAACCAGGTCAGCAGTGGCACATGCTTCTGTTGTTCCGGGGCAATGGCATACGGGGTGCCGTGCAGGAACAGGTTGTACTCGCCCAGCGACTCGCCATGGTCGGACAGGTAGATCATCGCCGTATCGACCTTGTCCTGCTTGCTGCGCAGGGTATCGATCAGCGAGGACAACACCTTGTCAGTGTAGGCCAGGGTGTTGTCGTAGCCGTTGATGATTTCCTGCTCGCTGCACTGGTTCAGCGCGTTGCTCTGGCACACCGGGGTGAAACGCTCGCCGTCTTTGGGGTAGCGCTTGAAATACTCGGGGCCGTGGCTGCCCATCTGGTGCAGCACCAGCACGGTGTCCTTGTCGAGGTTGTCGATCAGCTCGCCCAGGCCTTGCAGGAGGATTTCGTCATGGCACTCACCGCCAGCGCACAGCTGCGGGTCCTTGAGGTTGCTGACATCGATGAACTGCACGCGGTCGCAGGTGCCCTTGCAGCCCGACTGGTTGTCGCGCCACTGCACGGCCAGGCCGGCACGCTGGAGGATGTCCAGCAGCCCTTCACGGTTCTTCGCCACGCGGGCGTCGTAATCCTTGCGTTTCATGCCGGAGAACATGCACGGCACAGAGACGGCGGTTTCAGTACCGCAGGAATGCACATCGGAGAAACTCAGCAGGCCCTGTTCCTTGGCCAGGTTCGGGGTGGTATCGCGCGGATAGCCGAGCACGCCAAAGTGATCGGCACGGGCACTTTCACCCACTACCAGCACGGTCAGCGATTTGCGCTCGTGCTTCTGCCAGGCCACATCGCGCTTGGCATCTTCGCCATAGCTCTGGAACGGGCGCGCTGCCGTACCCACGCGCTCGTTGACATAACCGATGGTCGCGCCAACGACATTGCTCGGAGTTAGCATCAGGCGCAGTTCGTGATGGTTGCGAAACAGCGACGACAGCCCTTGATAATTGACCAGCGCCACCGAGCCCAAAGCCACCACGCAGGCGCCGCTGACCACCAGCTTGCCGAGCAATTCGCGGTGCCACGGGCGGTAGGCGATCTGCGCTTTCCACAGCACTACCGACGGCAATACGCCGAGCAGCAGAATATAGGCCGCGAACTTCAACGACATCAGATCGCGCACTTCCGAAACATTGGTCTCGGCCATGTTGCGGAACATGCCAGCGTCAATAAGCACGCCGTATTGGTTCATGAAGTAAGCGGCGCTCGCACCACTCACGAACAACACGATCAATAACGGCTTCAATACATAACGGAAGGCGAACAGCGTCAACACCAGGTTGAACGCGAACAACATCAGCACGGCGAACGCCAGGCTCAGCCAAAGCCCCGACATCCCGGCCGGCACCACCTCTTGCAGGTGCCCCCAAAGGAACATGTTGAGACCGACCAGCAGGTAAACGCTGGCCAACAGCGTGACCCATTCAGTCCGCAGGGATTTGAAGTTGAGCATCGGCATTCGCAATCAAGAGTAATTATCACCCCCAGGCCGGATGGCACTGTGGGGAAGTCGGGCGAACTCTAGAAAGCGCACCATCAATTTTTCGTGAAAAAGACGGTAACAAATTCGTAAGCCGATGCATTTTTTTACATTAAATTAACTTCATTCAGCATCCGTTCAGCCGGGCAGACGCGCCTTGGCGTAGGGTTCCCGGTCGATATCGAGCACTTCGACGCACAGCTGGATATCCACACCGACCTTGGCCGGGATGGCTTCGCGCAATACCTCGAGCAAGCCGTTAGACAGTTGCTGCTTCACCTCGGGCGAACGCCCGCTGAGGATGGCCAGGCGCACATGGGCGAAGGCCCGCTCACCCGGCGCGATGCCGACCCGGTACTGGCTGAAGGCCTGGGCCCGGCTCTTGATGTCGGCCTCGTCGGCAAACTGGCCGCTGCCGACCAGGGCGTGGTTCAGGCGCAACAGCAGCACATCAACATTGAGCTCGCGCAGGTTGTCGCTGTATTCCAGGTTCAGATGAGGCATGGCGCAGGTTCCAGGCACGGGGAAGGATGCGACAGCCTACCCCAGTCCCCCACCTGCGCAAAGGCGGCTATCCTCAAAGGTCAGGACCTTACCGACAACCCTGACAGAGGTGAAGAAATGCCAGTTCCGCATGATCTGCTCGCTGACCTGCACGTTACCGCTGACGCATTCCAGGCGCTCATAGACAAGGACCAGAACCTTCACAAGCTGCACAAGGAATACAACACCAAGGACAAGGAGGTGCTGGCCGCCGAGGCCAACGGCACCAACGACGAGGCGGTCAACCGCCTGCGCAAGGAAAGGCTGCTGCTCAAGGACAAGATCGAACGGATCATTCATCCGCCGAAGTCCTGACAACCCTTTATTGAATTCACTGGCCTCATCGCGAGCTGCGCTCGCTCCTACAGGATTACACATGCCCCGTAGGAGCGAGCGCAGCTCGCGATAGCGCCAGCAGCCCTTACACGGCAGCCGAAGCCTTCAACGCGCCATCGAGGTCTTCGATCAGGTCGCGGTAATCCTCGATCCCCACCGACAACCGCAGCAGGTTCTCGCTGATGCCCATCTCGCCCTTCTGCGCCGGGCTCAACGAGTTGTGCGACATGCTCCAGGAGTGGTTGATCATGCTCTCCACCCCGCCCAGCGAGTCGGCCAGCACAAAGATCTGCAGGGCCTCGACCAGCCGGTTGAGCGCCGCCCGGTCACCGCCTTTGACCTTCATCGCCACCACCGCCCCGCCACTGCGCATCTGCCGCTGGCACAGCGCATGCTGCGGGTGGCTTTCCAGCCCTGGGTAGAACACCTGCTCGATCTGCGGGTGGCCTTCGAGGAAGCGCGCCACCTGCAGCGCGTTGGCGCACTGGCGCTCCATGCGCACATCGAGGGTCTTCAGCCCGCGCAGGGCCAGGTAGCAGTCGAACGGCCCCTGGATCGCCCCGACCGCCATGCTGATCTTGCGCAGCCGCGCCAGCAGCTCGTCATTGGCTGCGACTACCACGCCACCGGTGAGATCGGAATGGCCGCCGATGTACTTGCTCGCCGAGTGCATCACCAGGTCCACACCGAGGGTGATCGGGCGCTGGTTCCACGGCGAACAGAAGGTGTTGTCGATGCAGGTGAGGATGCCGCGGGCACGGGCCAGGTCGCACACCGCCTTGATGTCCACCAGGTGCAGCAGCGGGTTGGTGGGCGATTCGATCCAGATCAGCTGGGTCTCGGGCTTGATCGCGGCCGCCACCGCCTCGACGTCATTGAGGTCGACATAGGTGGTGGTCAGGCCCGAAGTGCGCCCGCGGTAATCTTCAAGGATGCGGAAGGTGCCGCCATAAACGCCATTCATCACCACCACGTGGGCGTCCTTGGGCAGCAGCTCCAGCACCGTGGCGGTGGCGTTCACACCCGAGGCACAGGCCACCGCACCGACGCCCTCCTCCAGCGCGGCTACACAGCTTTCATAGGCATGCCGGGTCGGGTTGCCGACACGGCTGTAGGCGTACTCGGGGTTATCGTCGAGGCTGCGCTTGATATAGGAGCTGGCGGTATAGATGGGCGGGAAGATGGCGTTATCGGCAACGCTGGATTGCTCGCCGGCGTGGATGGTACGGGTGGCGAAATTACGCGGCTTGTCGGACATGGTCGGGCCCATTGGCAGGATTCAAGCCTGCAACTATGGCAACAACCTGGCGCGGCGGCAATGCCAGGCCGATGCAGGAAATTTTCCTAGGCCTGGGGTAATCTGGGGAAAATTTTTCTCGATGGTTTTGCCCTGCCATGGACAGTTTCGACCAACACATCCTCACCCTGCTGCAGCGGGACGCCTCGATCTCGCTCAAGGACCTGGCCGAAGCGGTCAACCTGTCGACCACGCCATGCTGGAAGCGGGTCAAACGGCTGGAGGAAGACGGTTACATCCTCGGCCGTGTCGCCCTGCTCGACCCCGAACGCCTGGGGCTGGGGCTGACCGTGTTCGTCCAGCTCAAGACCCAGCGCCACGACAGCGCCTGGCTGGAGCAGTTCGCGGCGACGGTGAAGGGGTTCGAAGAGGTGATGGAGTTCTACCGCATGTCAGGCGATTGGGACTACATGCTGCGGGTGGTGGTGGGCGACATCGCAGCGTACGACCGCTTCTACAAGAAGCTGATAACCAGTACCGATGGGCTGTCGAACATCACCTCCAGTTTTGCCATGGAGCAGATGAAGTACACCACGGCCTATCCGGTGCATCGGTAGCCGGGGGCCGTAACGCGGCCCCGGCAAAATCCACTCAATCAGCGGTGAGCACCGCCTCGATCCGGTTCCCGGCCTTGGCCTTCTCCAGCTTGATCGCGACAAACTTGGACGTCGGCGTGTAAGTCCCCTCGCCATAACTCTCCAGCGGCACCAGCGGGTTGGTCTCGGGGTAATACGCCGCCGCCTGCCCATCCGGAATGTCGTAGGGCACAAGACGGAAGCCCGACACCCGCCGCTCGACGCCATCCTCCCACAACGACACCAGGTCCACCTGCTCGCCCGGCTCGAAGCCCAGGCGGCAGATGTCCGCCTCGCTGACGAACACCACTTCACGCAGGCCGAATACCCCGCGATAACGGTCATCCAGGCCGTACAGCGTGGTGTTGTACTGGTCGTGCGAACGCAGGGTCTGCAGGATCAGGTCCGGCTTGTCGCCGCGCGCCAGCACCTTGGCGTTGACCAGCTCGGCCGGTAGCGCATGAGGCATGAAGCGTGCCTTGCCGGTGGCCGTGCGGAAGTTGCGATCAGCCGCATGGTTGCCCAGGTGGAAACCGCCCGGGTGCTGCAAGCGCTCATTGAAGTTGGCGAAGCCTGGGATAACGTCGGCGATCATGCTGCGAATGCGGCTGTAGTCGGCAACCGCGTACTCCCAGTCGATCGGCTGGTTGCCCAAGGTGGCCTTGGCCATGCCGGCGATGATCCACGGCTCCGAACGCATGTGCGGCGAGCGCGGGCGCAGCTGGCCATTGGAAAGATGCACCATGCTGAAGGTGTCCTCCACGGTCACGCCTTGCGGCCCCTGGGCTTGCATGTCGATCTCGGTACGGCCCAGGCAGGGCAAAATCAGCGCATCGCGCCCGGTGACCAGGTGCGAACGGTTGAGCTTGGTGGAGATCTGCACCGTCAGCGCGCAGTTGCGCAGCGCCGCGTGGGTACGCGGGGTATCCGGCGTAGCTTGGGCAAAGTTGCCGCCCAAGGCGATGAACACCTTGGCCAGCCCCTCTTCCATGGCCTTGATCGCCAGCACTGCGTTATGCCCGTGGGCACGCGGCACACGGAACTTGAAGCGTTTTTCAATGGCATCGAGCAGCGCCGCCTTGGGCTTCTCGTCGATGCCCATGGTGCGGTCGCCCTGCACGTTGCTGTGGCCACGCACCGGCGACAGGCCGGCACCGGGTTTGCCGACGTTGCCGCGCAGCAGCTGCAGGTTGACGATTTCCTGCACGGTCGGCACTGAATGGCGATGCTGGGTGACGCCCATGGCCCAGCACATGATCACGCGCTCGGCCTTTCGGTACATGCGCGCAGCCAGCTCGATCTCGGCCAGGGTCAGGCCCGACTGCGTGACGATGTGCTCCCACGAGGTGGCATCCACCGCCGCCAGGTAGTCGTCCAGGCCACTGGTGTGTGCGGCGATGAAGGCATGGTCGAACACCGCCGGCTCGCCGTTGGCCTGGGCCTCACGCTCCCACTGCAAGAGGAACTTGGCGATACCGCGCATGGCCGCCATGTCGCCGCCCAGGGCCGGGCGGAAGTAGGCACTGGTGGTCGGCTCGGAGCCGTTGCTGAGCATCTCGAACGGGTGCTGTGGGTGCTGGAAGCGCTCCAGGCCACGCTCCTTGAGCGGGTTGAAACACACCACCTGGGCGCCGCGCTTGACCGCCTCGCGCAGCGGTTCGAGCATGCGCGGGTGGTTGGTGCCGGGGTTCTGGCCGATGACGAAGATCGCGTCGGCCAGCTCCAGGTCGTGGAACACCACGGTGCCCTTGCCCACCCCGAGGGTTTCCGACATGCCGGTGCCGCTGGCTTCGTGGCACATGTTCGAGCAGTCAGGGAAGTTGTTGGTGCCGTAGGCACGGACGAACAGCTGGTAGAGGAACGCTGCCTCGTTGCTGGCCCGGCCCGAGGTATAGAACTCGGCCTGGTCGGCCGAGTCGAGCGCGTGCAGATGCCGGGCGATCAGCTCGAAGGCTTCTTGCCAGCTGGTTTCGACATAGTGGTCGGTGGCCGCGTCGTAGCGCATCGGGTGGGTCAGGCGGCCTTGATACTCGAGCCAGTAGTCGGTCTGCTCGAGCAACGCGCTGACGCTGTACCGGGCGAAGAACGCCGGGTCCACCGAGCGGCCGGTAGCTTCCCAGTTCACTGCCTTGGCGCCGTTCTCGCAAAACTTGACCATGTCGCCTTCCGGCGACTCGCCCCAGGCACAGCCCGGGCAGTCGAAGCCACCGTTCTGGTTGGTCTTGAGCATGGCCCGCAGGTTCTTGAAGGCGTTGTCGCTACCCAGCCAGCTCTTGGTCACGCTCTTCAGCGCGCCCCAGCCGGCGGCAGGGCCCTTGTAGTCCCTGATGTGTTGGTCCTGGCTCATGCGGTCAAATCCTCACGCGGCATGGAAATGTTCACCGAATCGATCTGCCCGGTGTTTTTTCCAGCCTATGGAGCCCGCCCCAGAGCCGTCCAATCGAAATACCTTACGGCACGATAAGCGCTCTCGATCATGCCCCTCAACCCTTGCCGCGCTTGGCCTGCAGCCGTGATAGAGGGCATTGATCAAGCAGTCAGGGAAAGCGATTTGACGGGGCTGGCCACAGGCTATAGCTTGGATCCTGTAGCCCCCATTTCCTTTCGAGCGCCAACGTGGAACAGAACAGCCGGGCCCTGATCGACGGCTTCAACCGGAAAATCGACTACCTGCGGATGTCGGTCACAGACCGCTGCGACTTCCGTTGCGTCTACTGCATGGCCGAAGACATGCAATTCCTGCCGCGCCAGCAGATCCTCAGCCTGGAAGAACTGTTCCAGGTCGCCGAGCGCTTCGTCGCCCTCGGCACCCGCAAGATCCGCCTGACCGGTGGCGAGCCGTTGGTACGCCAGGGCATCGTCGACCTGTGCGGGCGCATTGCCGCCCTGCCCGGCCTGCGCGAACTGTGCATGACCAGCAACGGCTCACAGCTCGGGCGCCTGGCCCAGCCGCTGTTCGACGCTGGCGTCACCCGCCTGAACATCAGCCTCGACAGCCTCGACGCCGAGCGCTTCAAGCAGCTCACCCGTACCGGCGACCTCCACCAGGTGATCGCCGGCATCGACGCGGCACGCCAGGCCGGCTTCCGGCGCACCAAACTCAATTGCGTGGTGCTCAAGGGCCGCAACGACCACGAGCTGGTCGACCTGGTGCGCTTTGCCATCGACCGCGAGCTGGACATCACCTTCATCGAAGAGATGCCGCTGGGGGAGATAAACGAACATGAACGCGGTGAGTCGTTCTGCTCCAGCGATGAAGTGCGTGAGCGCCTGGCCGAGCACTTCACCCTGATCGAATCCACCGAATCTTCCCAGGGCCCGGCGCGCTACTGGCGCCTGGCCGAAGCCGCCAATACCCGGGTCGGTTTCATTTCGCCGCACAGCCACAACTTCTGCGCCACCTGCAACCGCGTGCGCCTGACAGTCGAGGGCCGCCTGCTGCTGTGCCTGGGCAACGAACATTCGATGGACCTCAAGCAGGTATTGCGCGCCCACCCCGGCGACGCGGCACGGCTGGAGAAGGCCATCCGCGACTCACTGCACCTCAAACCCTACCGCCATCACTTCGAAGTCGGTGGCGAGGTGCAGATCCTGCGCTTCATGAACATGACCGGCGGCTGATCGGCCGCCTCTGGATTTCCATGATCGTCCACCCCCGCCCCGATGTGCTGCGCGTGCTGTTCACCCTCAAGGGGTCGATCGTCAAGCGCATTGCCCTGCGCTGCCTGATGGTCACCTTGCTGGCCGCGCTGATCGTGCTGGTCGAGCGGCACTTTCCGGCGTTCTTCTACCCGGTCAGCGCCACGCCGTTCACCTTGCTGGGCCTGTCGCTGTCGATCTTCATGAGCTTTCGCAACAACGCCTGCTACGACCGCTGGTGGGAGGGGCGCAAGGCCTGGGGCAAGCTGATCATCGAAACCCGCTCGTTCATACGCGAGAGCGTGGTGATCGCCGACGAAAAACTGCGCGCCGAGCTGCTGCGCAGCCTGTGCGGGTTTGCCCATGGGCTGAATGCGCGGTTGCGTAACGAAAACGAAGTGAACGCCACCCGCCCATGGCTCAACGAGGCTACCCCGGTGGCCGCGCACAATGTGTGCGATGGCATCCTGCGCGATATCGGCATGCACTGTTCACGGCTGGCTGAGCAAGGGCAGATCAGCGAATGGCGCTACACCCTGCTGGAGCAGCGCCTGGCCGGGCTGACCGAGGTGCAGGCCACCTGCGAGCGGATCAAGGGCTCGCCGCTGCCGTTCCCCTATACCTTGCTGCTGCACCGCACCATCTACATCTTCTGCCTGCTGCTGCCGTTCGCCCTGGCCGAGCCGCTGGGCTGGCTGGCGCCGCTGTTCACCACCATCGTCGGGTACACCTTCTTCGGCCTGGATGCGATCGGCAACGAGCTGGAGGACCCGTTCGGGCGCGATGAGAACGACCTGCCGATGGATGCCATGGTGCGCACGGTGGAGCGGGATGTGCTGGGGGCCTTGGGCGTCGAGCCGCTGCCACCGGTGTTGCTGCCTGTGGATTATGTACTGAGCTGACCGCGGCTTTCGCAGGCGTCGATAGGCTTCAGGTGCTTTACAAAGTTACAGGGCCGATGCCGCGCATCCAGCTGCTCCACCAGGATGCCTTCCCAGGCCGTCCGACAAGCGCCGGTCGAGCCAGGCAGGCAGCACACCAGCGTGCCGTTGGAAACCCCCGCCAGCGCCCTGCTCTGCACGGTCGAGCTGCCGATATCGAGAATGGACAAGGCGCGGAACAGCTCACCAAAGCCATCGACGGTCCGATCCAGCAGGCACTGCACCGCCTCCGGCGTGCTGTCACGCCCGGTAAAGCCGGTGCCACCCGTGATCAGCACCACCTGCACGTCGTCATCGGCAATCCAGCTCGCTACCTGGGCGCGGATCTTGTACAGGTCATCCTTGAGCAGCGCCCGCGCCACCAGGCGATGGCCGACCTCCACCGAGCGGCTGGCCAGCAGCTCGCCGGAGGTGTCGTTGGCGTAGGTACGGGTGTCGCTGACGGTCAGCACAGCGATATTCAGCGGTATGAAAACCGCATCGGGTTGAACACGCACGGTGAAGCTCCTTGAATGGCATTGCGTCACGCTAGAGACAAGCCCGACAAGCGTCCAATCGAAATGGCGAACCGGCCGATCAATGACATCTATCGCAGACGTGGGTTAAGGTCTGCACAACCAGACGCCAGGCACTTCCATGGACATCAAGCAGCTCAAGTTCCTCATCGCCCTCGACCAGACCCGCCACTTCGGCCAGGCTGCGGCGCTGTGCCATATCACTCAGCCGACCCTGTCCATGCGCCTGCGCAACCTGGAGGACGAACTGGACCTGGTACTGGTCAAGCGCGGCCAACGCTTCGAGGGCTTCACCGAAGCGGGCGAACGCATCCTGGCCTGGGCCCGCACCCTGCTCGCCGCCCATGACGGCCTGCAGGCCGAGGCCGCCAGTTGCCGTGGCCAGGTGGTCGGCAGCCTGCGCCTGGGCACCGTGCCGCTGGCCAGCTTCAACCCCATGCACCTGCTGCTGCCGCTGCGCGAGAAGTACCCCGAGCTGCAGTTCCAGCTCAGCTCGCACAGCACCGAGCAGATCATGGACGGCCTGAGCCGCAACCAGCTCGACCTGGGCATCTGCTACCTCGACCAGGTCAACGCCAACTTCTTCGAAGTGTTCGAACTGGGCACCACCACCATGGGCCTGCTGTTCGACACCCAGCACTTCCAGTTCGATACCGACAGCCTGCGCTGGGACGAGCTCGGCGACATTCCCCTGGGCCTGCTGAGCAAGGGCATGCACTACCGCCAGTCACTGGACCTGAGCTTGCGCAGCCGTGGCCTCGAGCCCAATGCCGTGCTGGAAAGCGACTCGACCTTCCAGCTGGTGCAGGCCATCAACACCGGCGTGTGCTGCGCGATCATGCCGCTGGGCTGCGGCCTGGAAGACCTCAGCGAACACATGCGCATCATCCCCATCGCCGACGCCAGCATCCACAGCCCGGTCGGCCTGCTGCTGCGCCGCAGCGAGCCGCGTTCGGCAATTGCCGAGCAGTGCTTCGACGAAGCGAAGCTGCTGTTTCAACCCCGCTGATCCGCCGTTGCCTGGCGATATTGCCGGGGCGTGAAGCCGGTCAGCTGCTTGAACTGGCGGCTGAAGGCGCTGTGGTCGGTGTAACCGCAGCGCAGCGCTACTTCGGTGATCGGCAAATCAGAGTGCAGCAGCCGGTGGGCGTGCTCCAGGCGTGCCTTGTGGATCATCTGCCGCGGCGTGAGGTGGAATACCCGCTTGCAGTAACGCTCCAGCTGCGCCACGGAAATCCCGGCGATGCGGGTCAACTCATGCATGCTGATCGGCTGGTGGAAATGCTGGCGGATGTGCTCGTCCACGGCAGCCAGGCGCTGGTAGGCGGGGTGAGTGTCGGCGGCTGACTGCAGGTCGACGGAAATGCCCACCAGGCCGATGATCTCGCCGGCCGGGTTGCGTAGCGGGCGCTTGTGGGTCAGGCACCAGCCCGGTTCACGGCTGCCGTACAGGTGCAGTTCGAGCTGGTCTTCCAGCACCAGCCCATCCTTGAGCACGCGGCGGTCCTGCTCGGTGTAGCCAGGGCCCAGTTGCGCCGGGAACACTTCGGCACTGGTCTTGCCCAGCAGCGGCTGCAGGCGCTTGAGGCCGCAGCGCTGGACCAGGGTGGTGTTGGCCAGCACGTAGCGGGCGGCCGGGTCCTTGATGAAGATCGCCGCGTTGGGGATGGCGTCGAGGATCGGCAGCAGCAGCGACACTCCGGCCAGCAGGGCTTCGAGGGTGGCCGGGCGGTGCTGGTCGAGAGACTGGTACAGGGTGGTCAGGTTCGAGCGTGTCATCTGTTCTCTACAGCCCTTATGCAGCGTGGCTTCCAGCCTACCCATCGACCCTGCACAGTCACCAGCACTTTTTTCAATTGTGCCGATTTCGTCATTCACCCTGCAGAAAACCATCAAGAACCCCCGCCCCGTTCGGGTCCACTCTATCCCCACGCAAGCCGCCCAAGAGCTACAAGAGCGCGGCCGTAAAAAGCCGCATCACGTGACATCAGACCTGCCTATCCAAAACCTACAAAAAGGCGCACCCATGTCAGGCAAATTCAAGAAACAGCTGTCATTGCTCGACCTCACCTTCATCGGCCTCGGCGCCATCTTCGGCTCCGGCTGGCTATTCGCCGCCAGCCATGTCTCGGCCATCGCCGGCCCGGCCGGTATCCTCTCCTGGTTCCTCGGCGGTTTCGCCGTGCTGCTGCTGGGTATCGTCTACTGCGAACTTGGCGCCGCCCTGCCGCGAGCCGGTGGCGTGGTGCGCTACCCGGTGTACTCGCACGGCCCGCTGCTCGGCTACCTGATGGGCTTCATCACGCTGATCGCCTTCTCCAGCCTGATCGCCATCGAAGTGGTCGCCTCGCGCCAGTACGCTGCGGCCTGGTTCCCCGGGCTGACCAAGGCCGGCTCCAGCGACCCGACGGTGCTCGGCTGGCTGGTGCAGTTCGCCTTGCTGGGGCTGTTCTTCTTCCTCAACTACCGCAGCGTGAAGACCTTCGCCAAGGCCAACAACCTGGTCAGCGTGTTCAAGTTCATCGTGCCGCTGCTGGTGATCGGCGTGCTGTTCAGCTTCTTCAAGCCGGAGAACTTCGAGGTCCAGGGCTTCGCCCCGTTCGGCCTGTCTGGCGTGGAAATGGCGGTGTCGGCCGGTGGCATCATCTTCGCCTACCTGGGGCTGACGCCGATCATCTCGGTGGCCAGCGAGGTGAAGAACCCGCAGCGCACCATCCCGATCGCGCTGATCCTCTCGGTGCTGCTGTCCACCGCGATCTACGCCCTGCTGCAACTGGCCTTCCTCGGCAGCGTGCCGACCGAAATGCTGAGCAACGGCTGGGCCGCAGTGACCAAGGAACTGGCCCTGCCCTACCGTGACATCGCCCTGGCCCTGGGCGTTGGCTGGCTGGCCTATCTGGTGGTGGCCGATGCGGTGATCTCGCCCAGCGGCTGCGGCAACATCTACATGAACGCCACCCCACGCGTGGTCTATGGCTGGGCGCAGACCGGCACCTTCTTCAAGTACTTCACCCGCATCGACGCCGAGTCCGGTATCCCACGCCCGGCACTGTGGCTGACCTTCGGCCTGTCGGTGTTCTGGACCCTGCCATTCCCCTCCTGGGAAGCGCTGATCAACGTGGTGTCCGCCGCCCTGGTGCTGAGCTACGCCGTGGCCCCGGTCACCGTCGCCGCCCTGCGCCGCAATGCGCCGAACATGCCACGCCCATTCCGGGTCAAGGGCATGGGCGTGCTCGGCCCGCTGTCGTTCATCATCGCTGCACTGATCGTCTACTGGTCGGGCTGGAGCACCGTGTCGTGGCTACTGGCCCTGCAGATCGTGATGTTCGTGCTGTACCTGCTGTGCGGCCGCTTCGTCCCCACCCAGCACCTGTCGCTGGCCCAGCAAGTACGTTCGTCGGCCTGGCTGATCGGCTTCTACGCCGTGACCATCCTGCTGTCCTGGCTGGGTAGCTTCGGCGGACTGGGTGTGCTCGGCCACCCGTTCGACACCGTGGCCGTGGCCGCCTGCGCCCTGGGCATCTACTACTGGGGCGCGGCCACCGGCGTGCCGGCTCACCTGGTGCACCTGGAAGGCGACGACGAAAGTGAAGCCAGCGCTGAAACCTATACCGGCCGCCCCGCCGCCGTCGCCTCCTGATCCTTCAAGCAATGGACAAGCCCATGAAACAGATTCACGTCATCGACTCGCATACCGGCGGCGAACCGACCCGCCTGGTGATGAAAGGCTTCCCGCAGCTGCAGGGGCGCAGCATGGCCGAGCAGCGCGACGAACTGCGCGAGCTGCACGATCAATGGCGCCGTGCCTGCCTGCTGGAGCCACGCGGCAACGATGTGCTGGTCGGCGCGCTGTATTGCCCACCGGTGTCGGCCGATGCCACCTGCGGGGTGATCTTCTTCAACAACGCCGGCTACCTGAACATGTGCGGCCACGGCACCATCGGCCTGGTCGCCTCGCTGCAGCACCTGGGCCTGATCGAGCCGGGCGTGCACAAGATCGACACCCCGGTCGGCCAGGTCAGCGCCACCCTGCATGAAGACGGCGCGGTTACCGTCGGCAACGTGCCGTCCTACCGCTACCGCCAGCAGGTGGCGGTGGAGGTGCCCGGGCATGGCGTGGTGCGCGGCGACATCGCCTGGGGCGGCAACTGGTTCTTCCTGGTCTCCGAACACGGCCAGCGCATCGAACTGGACAACCGCGAAGCCCTCACCGAGTACACCTGGGCCATGCTCAAGGCCCTCGAAGCCCAGGGCATCACCGGCGAAAACGGCGCGCCGATCGACCATGTCGAGCTGTTTGCCGACGACGCCAATGCCGACAGCCGCAACTTCGTCATGTGCCCCGGCAAGGCCTACGACCGCTCGCCCTGCGGCACCGGCACCAGCGCCAAGCTGGCGTGCCTTGCCGCCGACGGCAAGCTTGAAGCAGGCCAGACCTGGGTGCAGGCCAGCATCACCGGCAGCCAGTTCCACGGCCGCTACGAGCGCGACGGCGAGCGCATTCGCCCGTTCATCACCGGCCGCGCCTACATGACCGCCGACAGCACCCTGCTGATCGACGAACAGGATCCATTCGCCTGGGGCATCTGAACCCGGCTTTTTAAACAACTGAATATCGCCAGGAGTGACAACAATGACTGACAACATCTTCACCGGCACCATGCCTGCCCTGATGACCCCGTGCACCGCCGAGCGCAAGCCGGACTTTGACGCCCTGGTGCGCAAGGGCCGCGAACTGATCGAGGCCGGCATGAGCGCCGTGGTCTACTGCGGCTCGATGGGCGACTGGCCGCTGCTGACCGAAGCCGAGCGCCAGGAGGGCGTGGCCCGCCTGGTGGCCGCTGGCATCCCGACCATTGTCGGCACCGGTGCGGTGAACACCCGTGAAGCGGTGGCCCATGCGGCCCACGCGGCCAAGGTCGGTGCCGCTGGCCTGATGGTCATTCCGCGCGTGCTCAGCCGCGGTGCTTCGCTGATCGCCCAGAAGCACCACTTCTCGGCCATTCTCGCCGCTGCGCCGAAGCTGCCGGCGGTGATCTACAACAGCCCCTACTACGGCTTTGCCACCCGCGCCGACCTGTTCTTCGAACTGCGCCGTGAATTCCCTAACCTGATCGGCTTCAAGGAATTCGGCGGTGGCGCCGACCTGCGCTACGCCGCCGAGCACATCACCTCCCAGGATAACGACGTGACCCTGATGGTCGGCGTTGACACCCAGGTGGTGCATGGCTTCGTCAACTGCGCCGCCACCGGCGCCATCACCGGCATCGGCAACGCCCTGCCACGTGAAGTGCTGCAACTGGTGAGCCTGAGCAAGCAGGCCGCCAAGGGCGACGCCAAGGCCCGCCGCCTGGCACGTGAACTGGAAGCGGCGCTGGCGGTGCTGTCGTCGTTCGATGAAGGCTGCGACCTGGTGCTGTACTACAAGCACCTGATGGTGCTCAACGGCGACACCGAATACAGCCTGCACTTCAACGAAACCGACGTGCTCACCGATGCCCAGCGCAACTACGCCGAGCAGCAGTACGCGCTGTTCCGCAAGTGGTACGCCAACTGGTCGGCCGAGCAGAACCTGGCCTGATCCCAAGACGCACCGCGGCCCCTGTAGGGGCGCGGTGCACCTTGATACTGAATTCAATTTCAAAGGACGCCCCATGACCCTGACAGGCAACCTGCTGATCGGCCAATCTGCCGTACCCGGCAGCCGCGACGCGATCCGCGCCATCGACCCGGCCACCAACCAGGCCCTCGAACCCGCCTACGCCGGCGGCACCGGCGAACACGTGGCCCAGGCCTGCGCACTGGCTTGGGCGGCGTTCGACGGTTACCGCGAAACCTCGCTGGAACAACGCGCCCATTTCCTCGAAACCATCGCCAGCGAAATCGAAGCGCTCGGCGATGCCCTGATCGACCGCGCCGTGGCCGAAAGCGGCCTGCCGAAGGCGCGCATCCAGGGCGAACGTGGCCGCACTTGCACGCAGCTGCGCACCTTCGCCCGGGTGGTCCGCAGCGGTGAATGGCTGGATGTGCGGGTCGACAACGCCCTGCCCGAACGCCAGCCGCTGCCCCGCGCCGACCTGCGCCAACGCCAGGTGGCCCTGGGCCCGGTGGCGGTGTTCGGCGCCAGCAACTTCCCCCTGGCCTTCTCGGTAGCTGGCGGCGACACCGCCTCGGCGCTGGCCGCCGGTTGCCCGGTAGTGGTCAAGGCCCACGCCGCGCACCCCGGCACCAGCGAACTGGTCGGCCAGGCCGTGGCCCGCGCAGTCAAACATTGCGGCCTGCCCGAAGGCGTGTTCTCGCTGCTGTACGGCGCCGGCCGTGAAGTCGGCATCGCCCTGGTCAGCGACCCGCGCATCAAGGCAGTCGGTTTCACCGGTTCGCGCAGCGGTGGCATGGCCCTGTGCCAGGCAGCCCAGGCCCGCCCTGAGCCGATTCCGGTGTACGCCGAGATGAGCTCGATCAACCCGGTGTTCCTCTTCGACGCCGCCTTGCAGGCCCGTGGCGAAACACTGGCGCAACCCTTCGTTGCCTCACTGACCCAGGGCGCCGGGCAATTCTGCACCAACCCCGGGCTGGTCATCGCCCGCCAGGGGCCAGCGCTGCAGCGCTTCATCGCGGCTGCCAGCGAGCATGTACGCCAGGCCGCCGCGCAGACCATGCTCACGCCAGGTATTGCCAGCGCCTATGCCGCTGGCGTCGGCGCCCTGGCCAACAACACCAACGCTACGGTTGCCGCCAGCGGCCTGGCACAACAAGGGCCGAACCAGTGCCAGGCGCAGCTGTTCGTGACCCAGGCCGAAGCGTTTCTCAGCGACCCGGCATTGCAGGCCGAAGTGTTCGGTGCCGCTTCGCTGGTGGTGGCCTGCACCAGCGATGAGCAGGTCCGCCAGGTGGCCGAACACCTCGAAGGCCAGTTGACCGCCACGCTGCAACTGGACGCTGCCGACATCGACACTGCCCGCGCCCTGCTGCCAACCCTGGAGCGCAAGGCCGGGCGCATTCTGGTCAACGGCTGGCCGACCGGTGTCGAGGTGTGCGACGCGATGGTCCACGGCGGGCCGTTCCCGGCCACCTCCGATGCCCGCACCACCTCGGTGGGTACCGCGGCGATCCTGCGCTTCCTGCGCCCGGTGTGCTACCAGGACTTCCCCGATGCCCTGCTGCCGCAGGCGCTCAAGCACGGCAACCCGCTGCAACTGCGGCGCTTGCTCGACGGCAAACGGGAAGGGTGAGCATGGTCGACGCCCCTGAAACCGATATCGCCGTGGTCGGTGCCGGCATCGTCGGCGTGGCCTGCGCCCTGCAACTGGCCCGCCAGGGCCGTCGGGTGCTGCTGCTCGACCAGCAGGCACCCGGCCATGGCGCGTCCTATGGCAACGCCGGGCACCTGGCCACCGAGCAGGTGTTCCCGATCGCCGACCTGTCGATCCTCAAGCGCCTGCCGCGCATGCTGCTCGACCCGATGGGCCCGTTGCGCCTGGACTGGAAGTACCTGCCCAAGGCCATGCCGTGGTTCACCCGGCTGCTGCTCAACCTGCGCCCGGCACCGTTCCAGCGCAGCGTGGCCGGTATCCGGGCGCTGAACGAAGGCAGCCTGGGAGCCTGGCAGCGCTTGCTCGGCTCGATCGGGCGCAGCGAGCTGTTCAAGGAAGATGGCTCGTTGCTGGTGTTCGAACGGCCCGAGTCGCGCCAGGCGCTGCAGGCCTTGCAGGCGCGCATGCAGCAGCAGAACGTGGCGGTGGATTACTGGTCTGCAGACACCGTGCGCGAGGCAGCACCGCAGCTGACCCCTGCGCTGCTGGGGGGGTTGTTCTTCCCGCATACCGGGCACTTCGTCGATCCGTACCGGGTGGTCTGCGCGCTGTTCGAGGCAGCCAAGGCCAGCGGCGTGCGTTTCGTCCAGGCGCGGGTTGCGGGTGGGCAATTGCACGGCGACGGCGTCAGCCTGGCCAGTGACCAGGGGACGTTCAAGGCGCGCCAGGTGCTGCTCAGTTGCGGCGCGCATTCTGCGCAGCTTACGGCCGCGCTCACCGGCAAACGCGTACCGCTGGACACCGAGCGCGGCTATCACCTGATGCTGCCGCAGGAGCAGCAACGCCTGCCGTTTGCGGTCACCTCGCTGGAGCGCAAGTTCATCATGACGCCCATGGCTGACGGGCTACGCCTGGCCGGCACGGTGGAGTTCGCCGGGCTCGATGCGCCACCTAGCATGCAGCGAGCGTGGCAGTTGCACCGGTTGAGCAAGGGGTTGTTCCAGCA
Organism: Pseudomonas sp. MN1F; assembly: GCF_009391885.1. Classification (GTDB taxonomy): domain Bacteria; phylum Pseudomonadota; class Gammaproteobacteria; order Pseudomonadales; family Pseudomonadaceae; genus Aquipseudomonas. The sequence goes on from NZ_VZII01000003.1 coordinate 101,854, forward strand.
GGAGCTGAGTGCTGAAGGGGCGACGCCGTGGATGGGCTTCAGGCCATCGTTGCCCGACTCGTTGCCGGTGATCGACCGGGTGTGTGATGGGCGGGTGCTGCTGGCGTTTGGGCATCAGCATCTGGGGTTGACCCAGGCGGCGGTGACGGCGGAATGGGTGGGGCGCTTGGCTAAACAAGCCGACGTCCGCGAAATGGGGGCTTATCGCCTGGATCGCTTCTGATCGACCTCGTACAAGGGCACGCTCAGCATTCATGGGTGCTGAGGATCGTGCCCCAACGATTGCAGGAACAGCGAAAACAACTCCGGCTGCGACGAGATATCGAGCTTGGTATACAAGTGCCGGCGATGGACCTTGATCGTCTCCGGTGAAATCGCCAGGCGCTCGGCCATGGCCTTCGAGGAGAACCCGCGCAATATCAACCTGGCAATCTCCAGCTCGCGCTCGGACAACACGCCCGCGCCAAACTGGCTCAGGGCATCACGCACCTGCACCGCCACTGGCTCGTCCTGCGCCAGCAAGCGTGTGCTGGCGGCTTGCCAATGCTGCTGCATCAGCGCCAGTACCCACGGGCAGATCATCGCCAGCAAGCCGCACTGCTCGGCATCGAATGCCTGCCCGCGGCCCAGCGACAAGCTCAGCGCCCCCTGGCCCGGGAGCTGCAGGATGAACTGCACCTCGTCCGTCAGGACATGCGCCTGGAACCAGCTGAGGTAGTACTCGCTCTGGTGAAAGTGATCCGGCGCCAGCTCATCCAGCCGATACAAACCACTGCCCACACCCTCCTGGCAGGCCAGGTAGAACGGGTCGAGCTGGTACAGCCCGCTCAGGTACAGGGACATTGCCACCGGCCCTGCCTGCGGCGTTGCATCGTGCTCTTCCAGTACCACCGGCGTACCGCTGACGGGGTAGTGCGCCGCGAGAGCGTTATCGAACGGCAACCAGCGATGCAGCAACAGGATCAGTTGCTTCCAGAAGCGTGGCTGACCGATCTGTTCAATGGTGCGGCCGAGATTGGCATGCATGCCGACTTCATGAAAAACGTTGTGCACCGTGTCGGCTCCCCTGAGAAGGTCATGCGATTTCCCGCCTTTGCTACGCCCACGTCAAGGGGCGTACCCCCAAATGGTAATTGGCTGCGCCCTGCCCCACGCCTAGATTGCAGCCCATGCAGCACCCCATCCGCAGGGTGTTCGCGGGTTCCGTCACTGCCTCAATCCCCAATAACAATTCGAGGAGAACGACATGCACGACAGTGCGCTCAAGCCCAGCCTGGGCATGCTCGATGTGGTCGCAATCACCGTTTCGGCGGTTACCCCGGCCAGTTCCGTGTTCGTGATTGCGCCATTCGCCATTGCCCAGGCCGGCAGCGGCGCGGTGCTGGCCTTCGTGCTGGCGGCAGTGCTGGCGCTGATGTTCGCCTGGTGCTATGCCGAACTGGGCCGTGCCCACAGCTCTGCCGGCGGCGAATATGTGTATGCCAAGCGGGTGTTCGGCGGCATGGCCGGCTACGCCACCTTCCTCACGGTGCTGGTCTCGCTGTTGTTCATTCCACCGGTGCTGGCCACCGGGGCCGCCACCTATCTGAACAACGCCCTTGGTACAGCCTTCGATACCCAGGCCGTGGCCCTGGCGATCGTCGCCGGCAGCTATGCCCTCGGCATCCTCAATATCCGCCTCAACGCCTGGGTCACGGGCGTGTTCCTGTTGTGCGAAATGGCTGCTGTGCTGGTCATCGTAGCGCTGGGCCTGGGTAACGTGAGCCAGCCGCTGAGCGTGTTGATCACGCCCCAGCATATCGACCACGGGCTACTCAGCGCCGCCCCCTGGGCACTGGTGTTCGCCTCGATCGGCACGGCGCTGTTTGCCTACAACGGCTTCGGCGCCGCCGTGGTGCTGGCCGAAGACATGAAAGACGGCGGCCGCAGTACCCATCGGGCGGTGCTCTGGTCACTGGCTTTGGTGGTGGCCATCGAGCTGGTGCCCATCTGCGCGCTGTTGCTGGGCGCGCCCTCGCTGGAAGCAATGCTGGCCAGCAGCGACCCGATTGGCTACCTGCTCAACGCCCACGGTAACCCGATGCTGTCACGGCTGGTGAGCGCTGGCATTTTCCTTTCGGTATTCAATGCCATCATCGCCATCGTCATCCAGTCCGGCCGGGTGATCTTCAGCAGCGGCCGCGATCAATTGTGGACGCCAACGCTGAACCGCCTGTTCACCCGTATCCACCCGCGCTTGGATTCGCCTTGGCTGGCCACCTTGCTGCTGGCCATACCGTCTGCCGCTCTGAGCTTCAGCTCCAACCTGGAAGAAATGACCTCCTTCACCGTGCTGCTACTTCTGATGGTGTACCTGGCGGTAGCGCTGTGCGGTCTGTTCAGCCGGGTGCTGCGCAGCGACCGCGAACACCCCTATCGCATGCCCCTGTGGCCGTTGCCCGCGTTGCTGGCGGTGGTTGGCGCAGGTTACCTGCTGCTCAGCGGCCTGCTTGGCGCGCCCCTGCGCGACATCCTCATCATCCTCATGCTGCTGGCCGTTTCGGTGATGCTCTACAGCACCTACGGCAAGTTCAGCCCAGCCTTCCAGAAACTCTGACCCACAGGAGTCCCTATGCGCGCTCGTCAACTTGGTATCACCCTGGGCCTTGGCCAACCGGGTGAATTCAACGCCATCACCGATGTACCCGGCATCCGCGTCGGCCACAGCACCATGATTACCAACAGTGCCGACAAACAGGTGCGTACCGGGGTGACGGTGATCCAGCCGCGCCCGCTGGCGGCCCGCCTGGCGCCTTGCTTTGCCGGGGTCCACGTGCTCAATGGCAACGGTGATGCCACCGGCCTCGAGTGGATTCGCGAAGCCGGCCTGTTGACCACCCCGATTGCCATCACCAATACCCACAGTGTCGGGGTAGTGCGCGATGCGCTGATCGCTGCAGAACGCGACACCCTGGGCGACCCGTCAGTGTACTGGTGCATGCCCGTGGTACTGGAGACCTACGATGGCCTGCTCAATGATATCTGGGGCCAGCATATAGGGCCCGATCAGGTGAACGAAGCGCTGGCACGCGCCGAATCCGGGCCGGTTGCCGAAGGTGGGGTGGGTGGTGGGACCGGCATGATCTGCCATGAATTCAAGGGTGGTATTGGCACTGCTTCACGGCGCCTTCCTCCTGACCAGGGCGGCTGGACGGTGGGGGTGTTGTTACAGGCCAACCACGGCCAGCGACAGGAGCTGCGGGTCGATGGCTACCCGGTCGGCCGGGTGCTCGACGATATCCCCTCGCCCTTCGCCGAACGTGGCGAACCCGGCATGGGCTCGATCGTGGTGATCATTGCCACCGATGCGCCGTTGCTCCCCCACCAGTGCCAGCGTCTGGCGCAGCGGGCATCGATCGGTATCGCCCGGACCGGGGGCGGTACCGAGGATGCCAGTGGCGACCTGTTCGTGGCGTTCTCCACCGCCGACCAGCAACTGCCGCCTGCAGCGTATGGGCGCAAAGGGGTACCCTTCAGCCAGCCGGTGCAGATGCTTGCCAACGACCACATCACGCCGCTGTTCATGGCGGCGGCAGAGGCGGTGGAAGAAGCGATCGTCAACGCGCTGGTTGCTGGTAAAGACATGCGGACAGCGGAGGGGGGGCTGGTGCCGGGGCTGGATGGGCAACGCTTGCTGAGCGCAATGCGCAAGGTTGGCTGGCGCTGCGGTAGGTAACTGGCGCCCCACAGGTACCGCAGTGCCTGTGGGGCCAGCTCATGGCTCAGCGATAGCGCTCGAGCCAGTGTGCATACGGCGCCGGCAAGGTCCAGGAGGCCTTGTCCACGCCCAACTCCTTCGCCGCGAAGTACGCCCAGTGCGGATCGGCCAGGTGCGCACGCCCCACCGACACCAGGTCCAGCTGGTTGGCCTGCAATGCCTCCTCGGCCAGTTGCGGCGTACCAAAGCCCCACGCCGAGGTCACCGGCAAGCCCGCCTCACGACGCACACGCTCGGCAATCGGCCCCATGAATGCCGGGCCCCACGGGATGTTGGTGTCGGGGATGGTGAAGCCCACGCTGACGCTCAGCAGGTCCAGCCCGCCAGCCTTGAACCGGCGCGCCAGTTCGATCGACTCTTCCAGGGTCTGCTCGTCGCGGCCGTCATACTCAAGCACACCAAAGCGAGCGGTCAGTGGCAGGTTTTCCGGCCACACCTCACGCACGGCGGCCAGGGTTTCCAGGAGGAAGCGGCTGCGGTTGTCGAAGCTGCCACCGTAGGCATCGGTGCGCTGGTTGGAATGCTCGGAGAAGAAGCTCTGCCCCAGGTAGCCATGGGCGAAGTGCAGCTCGATCCACTCGAAGCCGGCATCACGCGCACGGCGCGCGGCATCGACGAAATCCTGTTTGACCCGGGCGATGTCGTCCAGGGTCATCTCGCGCGGCACTTTCGGCAAGTGCGCGCCGAAGGCGATGGCCGACGGGGCGATGGTGTCCCAGCCATTGGCATCGTCAGCCGCGATGTGGTCATCGCCTTCCCATGGGCGGTTGGCGCTGGCCTTGCGCCCGGCGTGGGCAATCTGGATGCCCGGCACCGAGCCTGCCGCCTTGATCGCCTGCACCACCGGCACGAAGGCCTGGGCATGGGCGTCGCTCCAGATCCCGGCACAACCGGGGGTGATGCGCCCTTCCGGCGCCACGGCAGTGGCCTCGACCACCAGCAGGCCGGCACCGCCACGGGCCAGGCCGGCCAGGTGCACATGGTGCCAGTCGTTGATCATGCCGTCCTCGGCCATGTACTGGCACATCGGCGGGATGGCGATACGGTTGCGCAACGTGACGTCTTTGAGGGTGTAAGGTTGGAACAGGGCAGACATGGGCAAGCTCCTGGCTTATCTGAATACGATAGTTCGATCATAATCGAACTATGGCAATTAGTGAAACCCCCGTTATCATGTCGGCCATGCGAGCCTACCAACACCCCAACCCTGAAGACCTGATTCTCGAGCGTGTGCTCTATGCACTGAGCGACCCGGTGCGCCTGGGCATCGTCCGCCACCTGGCCGGCGTGGCCGAGGCCAGCTGCGGCGAGCTCGATGGCGGGCGGCCGAAGTCGAGCATGTCGCACCATTTTCGCGTGTTGCGTGATGCGGGGTTGGTGCATACCCGCAATGTCGGGACCACCCACATGAATTCGCTGCGCAGCGAGATGCTGGGCGAGCGCTTTCCCGGGTTGCTGGACTGCATCTTGAGGCAGAACTGATTTCAGCCTGTACCGGCTGCGCCTCGGCCAGATGATGAACACGCAGTAGTTGTGCACGCCAACTGCGAGTTTTCGATCAATGCATTTTCAGCTGAAGACGCAAAGCCACGGGTCTCCCGCGGCGTCTGGCCCTGTCCGACTCAGGCGCTGATGGCGTCCAAGCTGCGCAGCGGGGTGGGTACCGCGCCGAACAGCGGGAACTCTTCTTCGATGATCCAGGGCTCTTTCATGACCAGGTACACATCGAGAAAATCGGAGAAGCCAGGCCAGATGAACAGGTCATTGGCCTCGGCAACGGCACGCGACAGCACGCCCACGCCACCAAAGCTCTTGATCATGGAAACACTGACGATCTCGCTGCCGGAGTGAAACACGGTTGTGGCGTCCAGCATACCGGGCCGGCGCTCGGCGAAGCGGGAAAAGATCGAATGATAGGGGCACTCGGGCAACGGTTTGATCACCGCGCAGGGCGCTGAACGGTCATTGCTAGACGACGAGGCAACGACTTCGATGCGCAACCCCTTGAGCGGCACCGAATGATAGTTTTCCGGAACGCTGTCGCCCAGCACCACCACCATGTCCGCTTCGTCCTTGGCCAGCTTGGTCAGGTTGTCGGGCGATTCCGAGCAACTGAAGATCGGGCTGTAGCCTGACAACTTGCTGACCACCCCGCCCATGATCTGCTGGTTGATTTCCATGGACAGCGTGCTGTTCAAGGCAACGCGCAAAGGCAGGCGCTGATTGCGGCTCTGACGCAACTGATTGATCTTCAGCTGCATGCGCTCGGAGGAACGTACGATTTCCAGAACATGCGGCAGGATGCCCACGCCTTCCTGGGTCAGCGATACCCCTTTGTTGGTCCGGTCGAACAACTTGAAGCCGCAATGGTCTTCGAGCTTTTTCAACTGAGCGGCCAAGGCCTGGACCGTGACGTGAACCTGTTCGGCCGCATCGGTGATCGACCCCGTTCGGGCCACGTTCACGATGTTTTTGAGCACCTTGATGTCCATTCAATCTCCCCTCCCGATCCTTTGACGCAGACCGTCAAACACGGCAAGAGGATAACGCACAAGGCACTGCACTGTCTGCACGCTTACGGTGCACGCCGGCCGGGTAGCAAGCAACGCTTGAGGCACCTCAAAAAAAAGTGAAGTTTCTGCGCGCAAACCAACTGTTAGATTTTTGCCAGTTTTTAGATAACAAGAGATGGCCATGCTGACACTGAACAAAAACATCGCTACTGCCCTGCGACAAAACAAGACGGTCAATGTCATGGGCAGCGATTATGCCCTGACCGGGGGGTTCAAAGAGTTTGTCGAGTTTTCCAAAAGTTGGGAGACCATGGGCGTCGACCGTTATTACGGTCAGGCTGACAAGGGCACGCGTTACCGCCGTTACAGTGACTTCGACTTCAACCCGGTCACCGGTGAACTGTGCCAACTCAATCACCGTGCCTACGAACAATCCGAGGCGCACAACAACTACGTCGGCGGTATGGCGCGTCATTTTGATGACATTTCCGCCGACGTCTTCAACTCGCCGATACTACGGGCACTGATTCGGCTGGATTTCGACGTGTACAAGGCCGTGCTGCCAGAAGAATTGCACACGGTCACCTGGCAGTGCCAGGTTCACCAGATTCGTATCGAAATCAAACCCGGGGCGCAGATCGAAATCACTCCCGAAGGTATTCACTGCGACGGTTATCCGTTCAGCGGCGTGCACTTCTGGGGCCGCCACAACGTCGAGGGTGCCACCAGCAACATCTACGACAAACAGTCGAATGTGATCGACTCCGGCACTTACCTGAATATTCTCGACACCACTTACTTCCTCGATCGTGAACTGCAGCACTACGTGACGCCGGCCACCAACCCCAGCAACGCTGAAATGGGCTACCGGCAGATCATCGCCATTTCCTTCTCTCGGCCGGGTAGCGAGCATGACATTATCGACTAGTTGCATCGGCACGGCGCCGAAACTGTTCCCGGCCGAACACATCAATGGCCTGAGCATCAAGAAAGCCACTCCTTTCCATGCTCGCAAGATCGTCGACTTCTTCCGCCGTTTCGAAGAAACCTCGTTCTGCGACTGGCAGGACGAAGGCCTGCTCAAAGGCCTGCTCGGCACCGAGCACACCTATTGCTACGTGGCCGAGAACCAGACCGGGGCCATCGTCGGCGCGGTCGCGGGGGGCCTGATGGGGACACGGGGTACCATCAACCACATGGCAGTGGCGCCGGACTATCGCCAGAGCAGGATTGGCACCTCATTGGCCAATTCGATTCTCAGCGATTTCCGCCAGCACGGCATTCGTCGGGTGTTTCTGTTCGTCGAGCATGACAACACCAACGCATTGAGCTTCTGGCAGAAACAAGGCTTCCTGCAAACCCGGGGTGAAATTACCTGCGAGGTCGACCTGTGACCTCGTCGGTGCTGCTATCCACCTCGCGCAAGGAGAGCCTGGTCGACGCCCTGCCGATCGTTACCGGCTACTTCGTCGTCAGCTTCGTGTTTGGTGTCATGTGCATCAATGCCGGCCTGCCCTTGTGGCTGCCGGCCGCCATGTGCCTGTTCGTCTATGCCGGGGCGGCGCAGTTTGCCGCACTGGCACTGATGACCAGCAGCGCGCCGCTGATCACCATTGCCTTGTCGACCTTGCTGATCAATTCGCGGCACATGCTGATGGCGATGTACATGTCCAAACGCAGCGCGCAACTGCCGATCAGCAAGCCGCAGAAGTTGCTGTACGCATTCGGCCTGACCGATGAGTCCTTTGCCTTTCACAGCCAACGCCTGGAGAACGGCAGGCCGACCTCCCCTGGCTATCTGCTGCAGTTCAATACCTATTGCCATGCCAGCTGGATCGCCGGCGCGGTGTTTGGCGCGGTGGCCTCGGATGCGTTGAACCGGTTTTCCCAGTTCAAGCTGGACTATGCCCTGACGGCCATGATGATCTTTGTGCTGATTTCGCTGTGCAGCACCTTCAACAAGGCCGTCATCGCCCTGGTGGTGATCGTCACCACCTGCCTGCTGAACATGTTTGCACCCTCGCCCTTGAACGTATTCATCGCAACCGCCGTTGGCTGTGGAGCAGGGTTATGCCTGAAAAGAACTACCTGATCGCAGCGGTGATGCTGATGGCTGCCATCACCTACCTGACCCGCGCGACACCGTTTCTGCTGAAGATGGAGAAGTCCCCCAAGTGGTTCAATGACGTCATTGAATACCTGCCGGTGGCAATCATCGCCAGCATCACCGTACCCGCATTGCTGGTGGCCAAGGATGGCTCGCTGATCGGCCTGAATGCCGACCTGCTGGCCGCGATTCCGGTGATCATCATCGCCTACTGGTCGAGGAGCCTGATCTACAGCGTGTGTGCCGGCGTCGCCGGGCACGTGGCGATCACGCTGCTGGCTTGAGGCCCGGAATTGAGAAGGAAACCGTTATGAGCCTTGCCCGCCGGAAAGTCACCCTGACCAACCTGAGTGAATTTTCCCGCCTGATGCCCCAGGTTCCACGTGACCGGGTGATCGATGAAATGGCTGACCTGTCGCTGGAATGCTCGCTGGCCTATGCCTTGAGCAAGACGTTTTTGCGCGATGGCTGGATCGCCGAATATCGCCATCTGCATGCGGCCGCACACTTGAGCCCGGGCAGCGACCTGCTGCTGTTCGCCACCTCGGGAAGCCTGAAGCTGGAAATGCCCGATGGCTCGGAACTGCACGTCACCCACGGCGACCAGGTAGTGCTCAGGGCCGCCACCGAGGCGAAGGTGTTTCCCGTCAGTGACGAGGGGGACGTGAGTTTCCTGGCGCTGGCGGTGGACCTCGACCTGACCGAGGTGCTGCAGGAACTTGCCGTCGACAGCGACCTGCCAAAACACCCATGAAAAAAGCCACGGGGGTCACCCGTGGCTTTCTCGAACCCACATCGCCTGATCAGAGCGCCATGTCGTTTGCCGGTTTGCTTTCAACCGGTTTGCTCGGCGCAACGGTGGTACCGACGCTTTCGTCGATCACCGGTGGCTTCTCCAGCTGCAGCACTTCAGCGGTGTAGTTCCACTCTTTCTGGGTGGCCGCTGCCGAGTCGTTCAGCTTGGTGCCGTAGCTCGGTACGATTTCCTTGATCTTGGCCTGCCACTCAGGGGTGGCGACCTTTTCCTTGAACACGGTTTCCAGCACGTTCAGCATGATCGGCGCAGCCGTCGAAGCACCTGGCGAGGCGCCCAGCAGGCCGGCGATGGTGCGGTCCTGGGAAGCCACCACTTCGGTGCCCAGCTTCAGCACGCCGCCCTTCTCTGCGTCACGCTTGATGATCTGCACGCGCTGACCGGCCTGCCACAGTTTCCAGTCTTCCTTCTTGGCGTTCGGGAAGTAGGTGCGCAGCGCGTCGAAGCGGTCGTCATCCGACAGCATCAGCTGGCCAGCGAGATACTCGACCAGCGGGTACTGGTCGATACCGACCTTGGTCATCGGCCACACGTTGTGGGTGGTGGTGCTGCTCAGCAGGTCCAGGTACGAACCGTTCTTCAGGAACTTGGTCGAGAAGGTCGCGAATGGGCCAAACAGGATCACGCGCTTGCCGTCCAGCACGCGGGTGTCCAGATGCGGTACCGACATGGGCGGCGCGCCGGTCGAGGCGATGCCGTAGGCCTTGGCCATGTGCTGCATGGCCACGGTCGGGTTCTCGGTCACCAGGAACGAGCCGCCCACCGGGAAGCCTGCGTATTCCTTGGCTTCAGGAATGCCCGACTTCTGCAGCAGCTTCAGCGCGCCGCCGCCGGCACCGATGAACAGGAACTTGGCGTCGGTGGCCGACTTGGTACCGTCCTTGAGGTTCTTGTACTCGACGTGCCAGGAGCCGTCTTCGTTGCGAGTGATGTCCTGTACTTCGCTGGACAGCTTCAGGTCGAAGCCTTTCTGGGTCTGCAGGTGGCCGACGAACTGGCGGGTGATTTCGCCGAAGTTGACGTCGGTGCCGATTGGCGTCCAGGTGACCGCCAGCTTCTGGTTCGGGTCACGGCCTTCCATCATCAGCGGGACCCACTTGGCGATCTGCGCGTGGTCCTCGGAGTACTGCATCGGGCGGAACAGCGGGCTGGCCTGCAGCGCGTCGTAACGCTTCTTGAGGAACTTGATGTTGTCATCGCCCCAGACGAAGCTCATGTGCGGGGTGGTGTTGATGAACGAGTGCGGGTTCTTCAGCACGCCCTGGCGGACCTGCCACGACCAGAACTGGCGGGAGATCTGGAAGGCTTCGTTGATTTCGATGGCCTTGGAGATGTTGACGTTGCCGTCTTTGTCTTCCGGGGTGTAGTTCAGCTCGGCCAGCGCAGAGTGGCCAGTACCGGCGTTGTTCCAGCCGTTGGAGCTTTCTTCGGCGACGCCGTCCAGGCGCTCGACCATTTCCATCGACCAGCTTGGCTCCAGCTCGTGCAGCCACACGGCCAGGGTGGAGCTCATGATGCCGCCGCCGACCAGCAGCACATCGACTTTCTTGGTTTCTGCGGCGTGCGCTTGCATGAAGCTCGCAGCGACAGCCAGACCCAGCAAGGTCTTGCCAGCTTTCTTGAACATTGATCAATTCCAGTCAGTAGAACGGAGGGTGGGCCTGTGGCTGGCCCAAAGTGTTCCATGTTCTTCAGCGCAGGTTTGTTATTGATGATTGTTCAGCAGCCAGAGAACCAGAAAACGACTCAGGCTTTTGTCGAATTGACCGACAGGGCTGAATCGTTTCGCCGATTGTAACCGAAATGCCAGCACAAACAAATTGGCGGACGGGGGTCAACGCGACGGGTTGTCTCAGCGGGAGTCAGGCTTTTCGGAAACCCTTCAGCCAACAAAAACCCCCGGCCATCTGCATGACCGGGGGCTTCGGATCAGGCCGCTAGCGGCGAGATCTGGGGATCACCAAGCTTACTGCTGCTGAGGCAGTTTATCGATCGGGCCGCAGCCACCGATGACCTTGGAGATGGAAACCGAAGGGTGGAACAGGTAGTCGTACGAGCAGTTTTTCTGCTGGTTGTAGACTTGGCCAGTGCAGCCCGACAGCAGGGCAACGCCGGATACTACAGCAACGGCGACAGTGGCCTTGAACAGCTTTTTCATACTAAGTCCTTTAAATGCTTCATCTTCGGCCATCTTTCCGATGGCGGCGGGATGATACAGAACCCAGGCGTTGGATCCAAGTCGCAGAAAGCCATCGACACTATACGGTCGAGCCCGTGAAGTGACTTGCAGTGACAGGCGATCGAGGTGTGTGACACCACTCAAATTTCCCCCTCCGAAAGCGCAATGGCCCAATTGGCCACGCCCCCACCACCCAATTCTGGCGCTGCGCCCCCAAAACCGGGTTGCCCACTTCGCGATCACGTGAGTTGTGAATAATTTTTTTACAATTGGTAACAGTTTTTCCGGGGTTTGCCGTGCCAACTGGCACTGGCACAACACGTGCTTTGACCGTTATGGCTCAAGGAACTTCCTCTCGCGACCATGTCCGGAACCGGCCAGTACATCGCCGCTCGAGATCGATGGAATTCCACTAGTTCGGAAATCCAGGCGAGCCGTTTATTCGATATCCGTCTCGCTCCGTAGTTATTGCACAGGCGTTCGTGCAACACGAGCCCTCTAACGGTAGATCGAATGCTTGCAAAGAGGCTGGCAGCATTTCGGAGACCATTATGAGCACACCTGCAGGATTCAAAGCTTCAGCAGCAGTCCCCGCTCAAACGCGGCTCAGCACGCTCGTCGCTCGTCCGGCACTGCTTGCCGGGGCAGTAGTCGCCGCCCTGGCATTGAGTATTGCCGGGCCTGGCGACGCCTGGGCCAAGGGTGGGACTGACAAGCCAGTCAAGGGGACGCCATCCCCCTTCACTACGCCCACATTGCCTGACCCGATTTTCGTCGACCCCTTGGCTATCCATGGCTTCGACATCACCGGCTTCATTCAGGACATGACTGTCGACAGCAGCAATAGCAACTGCCCGAATACCAGCAACCCGAACCGTTTGGGCGGTACGGTAGTGGTCAACGGCACAACCATTACCGTGCCCTGCAACTCGGTCATCCAGATGCCCGCCAATACACTCACCTGGGCGGAGTTCGTACACGGCGGCCCGCTGGGCCTTAAACAACTACCGGCCACTTACCCTTCATTTGAAGTGCATGTTGTCGGCAACACCGTCGCGGGTAAACAAATTGCCGGGTTGATCTTTGTCTCCCAGCAATCGGCCCAGGTCGGCAGTGGTTATATCAGCAGGATTGACCAGACCACCGGGAACATAGAAGTAACCAGTACCAACTCGCCGCAACCGACCGTCTTGCAGATCAACGACCCCAGCGGGCGTTTCGGTCGGGCCCAGAGCCCCGATCCGCGCTTCTCGGTGGATGACGCCAACCCGACCATTCACGCGGCAACGGGTTACCCGATGTGCGTCCCGCGGACCGGTGACGACCCGCTCTGCCCACAGAAAAACCGGCCTAAAGTGGTGACACCGACCACCACCAACAACTGCCGCAACTTTGCCCAGGCTGGCGTGGCGTTGCCTGCGTCAGGTGAATTGACACCCCCGAAGGCAGGCCAGTTGTATTGCAGCCAGTTCGTCATGAAGCGCTTCAGTGACCCGACCCGGACCGCTACCGACCCGGACCCGACGCAACAAGTACCCTTTGAAGTCGGCGACTTCATCAGCTACTCCGGCACGCTGTTCAAATCGACCACCGCCGGTGTGCCGGACTTCATTTCCGCCCACACCATCGAGGCCAACCTCGGCATCTACACCCAGCCGGGCTCTCAGCCCAGCTATCTGGCCATTGGCGAATTCGGCGTCGGCACCGCTGACCCGGCCGCGGTCGCCGTCAACGGTGCAGCTCAGGAAACCCAGGACCGCATCTTCCTCGAAGCCGAGACCACCGACGTCAAGACCCCGGTGGACATCTACCTGATCGATGTCGACCCTGCCACCGGCGTGCAACGCAACCGCTGGATCACGCCGTTTGAAATGACCGGGGAATGCGACCCTGCCAGCGTGCTGGCGGCTACCTGTGCCGGCGCTTCAGGCGGAATCACCACGCAAAACGTTGGCCCACAGCCACAACGCGCACGGTTGCGTGCGTCCAAGGCACCAACCGGCCTGCTCAGCCAGCCAACCCGTACCTTGCGGGTGGTCGCTCGCTCACTGTGCGTACCCACCAACACCCTCCCGCAACCCGGGGTCGATAGCTGCCTGCAAAACGCCGGCCGCCTGACCGTCGCCAACGGCCTGACTGCCGGGCAGTACGTGGCCCCGGTGTTCGAGTTCATCTTCCCGGAAAACGTCAAGCCAGGGGACGAGATTGTGCCCAATGACTTCTGGCACCTGGCGTTCCTGCGCAACGGCGAAGGCAGCACCACCCCGACCGGGGTTGGCGCGCTGGAACCAACGCCTTGGTGAGTTGAAACGCAGATAAAACGCTAGAAACGAAAAAGCCCCGCAGACGTTAATCTGCGGGGCTTGATCTTGTATGGCGGAGAGATAGGGACTCACCATAAACCACCCAGCAACCCTTTAAACCCAGCAACATCTGGCCTTTATCGCCAAATTACGTACAATCTCTACGTACAATCAATTCAGTTTCGGCTCCCTCCATGGCAAACAACCTTGAGCTTCAAGGCGGCACCTACCACGTTCGCCTCGCTATCCCCTCAGACGTGCAACATGCATTCGGTAATCGTCGCATCCTCTCTCGTTCCCTCCAGACTGGCAGTCACAAAGAAGCGATGAACCTCCGCCTACCGATCTTGGCCACATGGAAGGCACAGATCACCGCTGCACGCGAAGGTGAACCACTGCCAGCCGATTGGCAGGAGCCATTCATCCAGAAGCTGCAAGCCGTTGATGATCACATCAAGAAGATGAAGTGGGAGGAAATTGAGGGCATATCTGATGATCCAGAGGTGAGCGACGATGAACTTGAGGCGTTCAAACGCCTTGATCCTGAACTGCTGAACGTATTGGTAGAGCTGTTCAGGATGCGTCAACAGGAACCAAGGGGTGATTTCAAGCTGATTGAAGACCTTGGGCAAATGAACAAGGTGTACGAGAAGTGGTTGCTCACGTGCAAGTACTCCGTCCCTGCTGAAGTCGAGAAAGAGATGAATGAACTCATCTCCAACCCTACGGCATACAAAGCTAGATCCCCAATCACGGCGGCACGCCTGAAGGAGTTCCGCAGCTACCGGGAATCCCGCCAGATAGCTGCCAAGACGATTGCTCAGCAGGAAGCGAAGCTTCAACACCTATCCACTCACCTCAAGCAGACAGGGCAGCCGCTGGACTTCGATTGCGTCACTGCGTGGCTTGATACACTGACGGTCACCAGCAAAACGAAGCAGCAGTATCTGTTGGCAGGCAGCGTGTTTTGGAAATGGGCGAGCAAGCATGACGCAAGGTGGCGGGAGCAATACAAGGATCGAGTGAATCCATTCGAGAATCACGACCTTCCACAGCTGCGAGGTAAAGCGAAGAAAGACGCCGCTCGACTGGCGTTCACAATCGAGGAACTTAGCCAACTGCACACGGAAGCTGAGGGCCAGGGCAATCAAGCTCTCGCTGACCTGATCGCGTTGGGCACCTACACCGGTGCACGGATCGAAGAGCTTGTTCAGCTTCGTGTCGAACATCTGATCAAGTGCGAGGGCATACGCTGCATCGACATCACAGACAGTAAGACGGCTGCGGGTATCCGCGTCGTACCTGTACACCCTGCACTGGCTGAGGTGGTGGCACGGTTAGCAGCTGACTCTGTAGATGGCTTCCTCATACCAACAACCTGCCGCAACCAATATGGGATCAGGTCTGATGCACTCTCGAAAGCGTTCGGTCGGCTAAAGACATCACTTGGCTTCGGTAGTAAGCATGTCTTCCATTCCATCCGTGCGTCTGCCATCACACATCTTGTACGTGCGGATGTGGCAGACCGACTGATCAAAGAGCTGGTAGGACATGAAACAGGCACCGTCACTTTCGATGTTTACAGCCAAGGCTCATCGGCCAAACAGAAGCTTGATGCAATTTCCAAGCTCCCCAGCCTAACGTGAGCGTTACGTCACAGCTTCTGACGTGAAGAGTGACGCCCTCAGCGATATACACCCACCGGGCATGTATCTTGGGGCTGTAACTCGGCGCAGTAATGGCGAGCCAGGCCCCATAGACAGGGCTTCAGCCCGATTTGCTCGGCGCAGCTTTCAGCACCAGTGGCAGGGCCGGTGAGGCCACATCTGCCCCTGGAACACATGCCACGGATAGCACCGAGTGTTTCGCCTGGATGCTCTCAGACATACACCTGATCGCTCGGGGGTTGGCCTGAATGGATGCCTGCACAGGATGAGCGACAGACGAGGGGGCATCTACTGGGGGTACATCTGCGGTCTGCCAACTCCAAAATCCGACCACAATCGCACAGGCAGCATATAACATCGGGAACAGATGCTCAGTGAACCAAGGGGCCAAGATCACCCCCTTGATGAACGATACTCCCCGTGAGTACGCTACTAAGATCAATGACGGATCGATCAGAGCTCTGGTGCCGTTCCTGCCTGCCTTTGAACCACTCTCGGAGGTCCATTCTATGGGTAAACTAAACTCAATTATTACTCCCCGTGGCAGTAGCATCCGCCAACCATCCCTCTTCGGTTTGTCCCTATACGGTGAACCTGTGGCCCGGGTCTTAAATCCCGTGATACCCGAAATATCATGACCCTTCATGAAATCTTTCCAAGCTATACGGTGCAATTCACGGCTGTAATAAAACCTAGCCACCCGACACAGGGTTTGGTTGAAAAGATCTTCGAAGTCTTTACCGGGCTTACGCCAATCCTCAGGCAAGTGCTGGATGTAGCGGCAGAAAAAATAAATGTTGGCTACCGCTAGCACAAGCCAGAGGTTATGGGTGTTGGCGGTGAACTTGATGGAGTTACCCAGCAGCGAGAGAGTGTTCATCTCTGCCTTGAAATACCACAGAGCAAGCAACATAGTGGAGAACACCATGAGGAAGCTACGCGCCTTCTTGAAGCTGCCCTCGTCGAAATCTGATCCCATACCCTACCGCCCTAAGCATCCAAAAGCGCGGATGGTAGCACCCTGTCCCGCCGCCAACAGCCGATTGCATGGGGCGGGGTGTGTCTTCTACACCAGGAGGGAAAATAACCTGCCTCGGTTCTAGCGGAATGCCTAAGCGGCCCGCCCTCCAGTCACTGTGTACGCTAGGATTCGGTAAATAGCTTCAGCGGTCATGTAGGCAAGAGAAGCCCGCACAGAAGCAGGCTAATGGCAAAGATAAATAGGTTAGCTCTTGGTAGCACGCTTCACCGTGTACCCCATGTCATGCGTCGTGGGCTATGGGTAGCAGGAGCTCGATGGCTACGGATCACCTTGCACGCATAGTCGTCGAGGTTCACCAATTCGAATTCAGCGCCGGCAATTCGCCGCTATAGATACGCACAGGCATCGAGTGAACTGTTTTTTGTTGCAACGTACACGCCCGAAAAATTCTGCATGCAAGGCAACACCCCAGCGAAAAACAGTGCACACCCCTAGGTACTAGGCCTACAGCGAATACCCACCATTCACTCACAAAGTACGCACAACTTATCCACAGGTGGTCGCCTTGCAAAAACCCACACAACCGCATTATCTTGTACCCCAGAAACGCAACACCCCCAACATGTGGGGGTGGTAGAGGTAAGCTAGCGAGCTGAGCACGGTCTGTCGCCAAACTTCACGTGCCCTGCTCGCCCTCCCCGATACGCGCATTTCTAAGAACGCATGAATCTGGGCAGGTGGTCATTAAGCCAATAGCGTGACCGTCACGTCAATACACATTCTGTGTACTGATCGTCACGCCCAGAGGATTGCACCTACTGCAATTCCTATAGAGAGCAATGACTACCATGCGTAGACGCCATCCTCGCCGCTCGTCGGCACCCCACAACAAAACCGTGTACGTTCACGCCTATCCACGCTTCCGCTTCGGCCGCTGGGAGCATGTCTGCCAGCATTACCGCAGCGCTCCGCAGCAGCTGACATTCGAGTTCTAATCTAACCAGGCCACATCCGCAGGGGTGTGGCCCCCCTAGGAAATACGAATGACCGACCACCAAAGCCGCGTCGATCAGCTGGTGACGCTTCACAACGAAGCCGCTAGCAAATTCGATTACTTCATCCTCGGTGCAACCCTAGCTGCATGTGCCTACCTTGCACAGACAAACCCTTACGGTCGAATCGGCTTGAACGAAGAGACCTTCCTGCTAGCGAGCCTGCTCATCTTCGCTGCCAGTGCAGCATGTGGGTTTAAACGCATCGAAGCGACAATCAACTACCAACGCATAAACGCTCTCGCCCTCGACCACCCTAGCCATGAAGTTCGTGCAAAGCGGCTAGCGAAGCTGGATGAAAAGCGTGATGCCCAGCACTGGTATAAAGCGCGTAACGTTATGCTCGTTCTAGGCTTGGGGTGCTACCTCGTGACCAAAGTATGGGCCACGTACCAAAGCAATGGATGGATACCAGTTAATTAACCAAGGAAGACAATCTCAATGCTCCGTACGTCCGCCTTGTTAGCGCTTCTCGCCTCTTCATCAACACTCGCCGCCTACTACACTGAAGCACCTGACCCGGCCTACGAGAAAGCGAGCATTGCCCTCTTCTGCATGAACCACTTCTACAACCGCACGAAGGGGCATCTTGGACTTCAAGCCGGAATGGCGGCACAACAAGACCTCGCCAAGCAACTGACTTCACTCCCTGACGGCGAGAAGCTTGCAGATAACCTCAGGCTAGCCCTGGACTCGATGACAAAGGACGAAGGCAATAAGGCAGTCTCGCCCTTTTGTTGGCAATACATCCCATCAGATCACGGCCTGACGTCGGACCAGATCGAACACTTCCTGAAACACAGCTCCCTAGACTGAGATACCCGCCCCGCCGCCGACAGCGGGTTGCTTGGGGTGGGGGTCACCCTGTACGCCAGCCAGAAAAATAATACTGAGCCTCCTGCTCTGGGACCTGTCAGTTCTACCCGAACTATCAAGCACCCCACTCTCCCTCTCAACGGGAACGCTGGTTTTCTATAAATAACCTCTGAGGCAGTCCAGGCACGACGAAGCCCGCACTGAGGCGCGCTGTAAACACAGGTGAATCTGTTAGCTCTTCAACTCACGCTTGATCCTGTAAACAGTGGCCACACCGCACTCAGCGAGCTTAGCGACATCATCAGCTGACATGGTTGGGTGCTTCGCCATGATGGCAGTCACCTTCTCCCACATTGCAGTGTTCTTACCCTTACCCGCAGGCTTCCACTCAGGATCAGCTGCACGCTTGTTCTCCAAGCCCTGCTTGATCCGTTCAACACGCTTCTCCTGATCGAGCCTTGCCATTGTCGCCATCAGGTCGAGAAGCATGTTGTTAATCACTTCCATGATCTGGCCGGTGATCCCTCTGTCTTCAACCATCATATGACTGGTGGGCAGATCAGCGATGACCAGACGCAACCCCTTACCCCTAATCGTGGCCTTGAGAGTTTCCCAATCAACCTGAGACAGACGGGATAAACGGTCTACAGACTCAACCAGCAACACCTCACCCTTCTCAGCTGTATCAAGCAGGCGCATCAGCTCAGGGCGGTTGAGCTTGGTGCCGCTGATGTTCTCGCTGTAGGTGCCGGCTACCGACAAGCCCTTCTCAGCAGCGAACGCCTCAAGCAGCGACTTGGCACGAAGCGCATCCTGATCCTTGGTAGAGGCACGGAGATACAGATGGGCCTTAGGGCTGCTGACGTTCATGGCGATCTATCCTTTGTAGTCTATTTCGATAGATCAATGATAATACGATCATTTAGCTATCCGCAATAGACTTCTGATAGAACGCACACGCCAGCTCTCTCACTACCAAACAAGTAGACTCCTCTGATAGTGAGCGTGAAGTGAGATGCAGCAGGAATGTCTCATGTGCAGCCGTAGGTGATCAGGCTTCGACTGCAAGGTGAGTCAGCTCTTAATGATTGACCAATTCACGGCCAATGGCTGTGATTTTAAGATGTTCGTACTTGTTACCATCGAAGCTTGAGACGTCATAACCAGTTACAAGGCCGTTCTGGATAAGTCGCGTACAAGTGTCGAATTCCTCACCCTCCGCCACCTCCTGCCCTTCGTGGACAGCAAGCAGCAGGCTGCGTTCTACCTCGAATAGATTCATATTTCAAACCTCCGGTTATGCAGGGAAGAGCTTCGCTGCTAAACACATACGAACATAAGAGCGGCCATTAAACCAATACCACTGATCATAAATATATTGACAAGCGCGCACAACCACGAACTTGCAGTTAATTGTGGTTTTACTCGGGTCAGTCACTGTCGATTGCCCTAAGCGCCTCAATGCCCTTGGCAATGCCTTCTGCATTCGTATCGAGAGTGGCGAGTACGGTCAGTACGTTGTCATGTATATGCGTGGACCCTCGTTGGCTAATCCACAAGCTCACCTCTTCGATTGCTGCACGTATGGCGATCTGGTTCAGGTGCAGCAGCTCCAGGGCATCCGCCGTGATCCGGTCATTCATGGATGTCTCCTTGTCTGGTGTCTGGCTCCATCGTAGCAGATGGTTGATCTGGCTATCTGGGGCCTGGGGATTCGTGCCAAGCCGACATAAACGGGAAATTCAAGATAAAATTCGCATTTACTGTGCAGAAACTCAAACTTGAGCGGAAATAGCGTGGCAAGCTTGGCACCAGCAAGCCACACCCTAGAGATAATGCGGGGTGCAGCGAACCGGATAGAACAATCACGGCAATGCCAGCGGTTTCAACCCGAAGTTTTCAGGGGGTTTCCACTAGGTAAACGCAGGTTATCCAAACTACTGTCCGTTACGATTTCTCTTGGACGGGAAGACCATGGGGATCGTGAACTGGATACGGGATGCCTGTCCGGTTTTATCCGTAACACCACCTCCCGCATTGAGGCCCAAAGATGCAATACCAACCTTCAGTCCCGCACCTCCCTTCGTCTCTCCCTCTGTGGTTACTGCCACATCGAAACTTACCCGCTCGACAAGACGTGTTTGCGAGATCTTTCTGCCGTCATCCGGCGTGAGAGTTCGACCGTAGCCTTGTGCATCGCTAGAGTATGTCTCTAACCTTGTGGGGTTAACCTCAGCATCCGTATTGGCCAACGCTTCGCTCGCCTGGAGAATCCCTTCCGCAATCTGCGTCAGGCTATTGGCAATGAAGTCCTTTAGATCCATGAACAGCTCCTGCAACTGAATGTTGGGTGAAACACCAGCATAGCTGCTTCAAACATTTCAGCCAATCCGTGGCTGCTGCCACGTGCTTCTGCACACTGGTGAAATACATGTGTCGTTAACGACACAATAGACACACCCCTGCTCCGCTGGGAGACGATTAACCCGCTGCTCCGTAGCCGTATTGCACAGGCTGACTCTCCGGGGGTATATACGTAGTATTCCCCGGAACTCATACTGATGATGCACACGCCGATAGGCGAAACTGTTGCGCGGTGAAGGGACTTCACGATAGATACATCTCTACTCCGTAGGAGTGGATAGATCTCTTTCTCTTGGGCGGGTGTACTATGTACTCACCCTCGCCATCTGTCTTGGATTGTGCAAGTCTCTTCTGCGAAGTAGATAAGTTAGCTGAGCAAGGGAGTTCACTTGTGTCGTCAACGACACAGGTAACACTGCCGTGAAGTCCCTTCACTGTGCATACCTTTATAGATCTGTCGTTAATTGTGCATCAGTACAGCCTGCTGTGCATGACAGTCTGTCCGTGTCCGGTTTTGCCCTACCATATAATATGGTGGGCGTGAACCACGATTGCCGGACAAATGAGATCAGTTCTCACAAGCGGTCTCACTTCGCCAGCCATCCTTGAGCCTCTACGTAGTCAAGGAACGGATTGATACCAGATGGCTCTGGGTAGTACTCAGGAAAGTCAAACTCTCCATCACCATAACCGCTCCCCCCGTAGGTCACATTGGCGGGTAGTGCCATATCGTGGATGCCGTCAAGTGCGTTGGTAAGTGCCACAGATCGCTCTTGAAGATTATGAAGCGGTTCAGGACTGTACCCTTTGATGGCAAGCTTAAGCAGGTAGTTTTCCGCAGCATACCGTTGCTTACGACGCGCATAATCTGCCTCTGCATTGTCTTCGGAAGATCGTGTTGCAAATTTCTCCATGTATTCGTCGGCACACATATGGATACGGGCCATCAGATCAATTGCCGCATTCTCAAGGAAAATCCGACCGGATGTGGCCTTCTCTTCGTCAACCCAGTCCATCACAAACAATACATTGCAATCTGCCTCTGCTGCACGCTGACGAACCTTGGTCCGAACACGTTTCATTGTGTCATTGTCGTAGTTACTGACCTCTCGACCGATACGTGTATCCCAGGTACAGCCATACTCTTGGTGCAGGACATCTCGAAACTCATAGTCACGAATACCGTGCACCCGGCTTGCAAGTGTGAACACCCGCTCTACAGACTTGGCAAATGGCGTCGGAATCTTCTCTACTGCCTGCTTCGCCTTCGTGGGTTTCGGCACATCTTTAACTAGCGCTTTGACTTTACGTTCTGGAAGGCCAGTAGCCGCCTTGATCTTTTCAATACTGTCGCCGTCACGTCGCATCTTGATGGCAAGCTGTTCTGCTAATTGCATGGTTGTTCTCCTGTTCAGTTCTGTTCAATAGGCAAGTCCTCTTGGTGGTTGCCGGTGTGTGTGTGGCTGTCAAATCGCGGACGCAAAAAAACCACACTCCGAGATCACGTTACCGTGGCGGATGTGGGTTGTGGTGTTAGCGATGAGGTTGCGACTATACAGGCGTAGAGCCTGTAAGTCAAGATGGGAAGATGAATGTATCCAGCAGTGCATGAACCTCTGACTCACCCAGGCCCATATAGAGCCAAGTCCACACACTCCCCCAGATACCCGCTGTAGCGTTGTACTGTTCCTCACCAATGTAAGCGGCTGTGTAATCCGCTACGGCTTGCACCACATCATCAGCTGCCATCAGGTCATCATATGGAAGTGCGTTGTCTATCGCAGCAGGGACATACATGAATAGGACTGACATCAGTTAGCACCTGTATTGAGTGACCGCTGATTCCGGTCAATGAGTTTCGATACATACTCTTTCATCGCTTCCCTCTCCTGTTGAAATTGAAGCTGTGTGGCATTGTTCTGTTGCAGCACCAAATCGGCCGCTACCAGTCTGGCGTTATATTGGGCTGAAAATGAAAAGCAGAAGGCCAATACGATCGAGATGATGCAGGCAATGACAATCGAATTAATTGACGACCTCATCTATTACCACCGTAACTATGGACACCCACGTTCTTTACGTAGCCACGAAGGGCTACGCCTACTCTCTTCTCAAACAATCCACGGTTTGGCCCTTTATATAGTTGCCTGTCTCCGAAGCTCCCTGCGCTCAAGAAGCTTTGGAGAAGAGCACTGAATACAGGTGCACCGCTAACCATCAACAGCAACCCCTCATTGACTCTCACCCACACCAGCTTGTAATCAGTGCTTCCAGTGAAGACGCGACACTTGCGGCGGAATGACTTACAAAGTAGCCTGACATCAACAGCATCAGTCTTGAGAATGAAGGCAGCGAAATGGCTACCCTCATTAATCAGACGACCAATGCTTTCATTTAAGAATGAAGTCATCCCATCTTTACCCCTGAAGCCTGCTCCAGGCGTAAAACAGCCAAACCCGAAACAATCTTGTCTGCCCACTCATGCCTGTCCAATGGATTCAAGCCACAGCCCTCAAGGTAAGACTTCCGCACTTGTAATACGAAATACTCCAGGCTAACTGGCTGCACTTGCACTTCTGTCACCTCCGCAGAAACATCATCAACTAGATGGGGTGCATATTTAGCCTTCAAGATTTCATAAGTACGATCTTTCATTATTTACCTCCCATCAGTGCAGCACGTACTTCAGCCATGATGGCCTGCTCTTCAGCCTCTTCAGCCGCCTTGGCTGCTTCTGCTCGTTTGCGGCGCTCTGTGGCCATACGTTGTTCGAATGTACGGCGGATAATGGCTTCATTCTCAGCAGCCACAGCAGCATGTAGCTTCGATTCAGCCTGCTTATGCACCTCTTTCAATTCTTCTGCACGTACTGCCTCTGGCTTCACCAGGTACACTGCAAATTGCATCGGAAGATTGGCTGGCGTGAAAGTCTGCGTCATCACATCGCTCTTACTCCACCCTTGTGAAGTTTTCTCCAAAACCAGACCAATCAAACCATCCGCTGTTGTGGCAATGAATTCCTCAATAGCTCCGGCAGCGTAAAAGCGCGGATATACCCCATTAACCGGCACGGCAGAGAGATCGTCTACATAGCCAGTCAATCGCCCCATATAGAGACGCTCAGCCTCAACCTTGCACGCCTCGATATCTTTCTTTGTTACCTTCTTCATAAGTTCTTGCATATTCATATCTCCATAATTGTAGTGTTGCCCGTTGTACAGGCAGGGATGCACGACACACTCACTCAGGTGTCGTTATTCAGGGTTTTAGCCCAGTGTTTAAAGGGGTTGTAGAGCTGGAAAAGTGGCAGGACGCACACTTCCTTGGGTTACCAGTTTTTCGCCTCTTTAGGCCGCACTAGCTCGTTACAAGCTGTACTTCAAGAGGTAGGCACGAGCAGCGACGATACCAGTATATAAAGCTGCATCTAGATCATACGCATCAGCTGTGGGATGGCGTGCAATCCATGTCTTCACCTCTTCCTCTCGGGACCGGGGCTTAGCTTGCGGAAGCTGCCTAAGACGTGGCGATGTAGGTTTAGCACTTCCTCCCTTACCTCTGCCCACTTGGTCTGTGATGTATGCTGACTTAGCCATAAGTTCGCCTACATCCATGCACATGCCTGGATTCTTCCTGCACCACTTGTAATATGCGTTCAAAGCGCTGTCATTAGCTTTGACGAAGCGAAGCAGTTGGGTATCTGAAGGGGTATAACTCGAAGCCATCACATGTGTGATTAGGTTTGATGGACCGTTAATAACAAAGTAGTTAGCCAAAGATGTTTCTCCATGTAGTGTGATTCCCTCCTTTATGATTGATGATGTGTATGTGTTAACGGCTTGGGTTAGGCCATAGCATCTTGACGGCGAAGAGTGGTAGCTGTAATTCATCAGCCACTTGTTCTGGTGTCATCCTGTGGCAGTGCTTGGCGATGTAACTTCGTAGATGCTCAGCTGTATCCTGCTGGCGTTGACTCTCTTTCATTGTTAATTCCTCTATTGGTTGCTGATGAGGTTCGAGCCTGATTAGCTGTCGCTTCTTTGCGTTGGCTGCGTTAACTCGACAGAGTGTCGAGCAATAAACCTTCGTAATGCGTCTAACTGTGTGCTTCTTCCCGCACTGCGGGCACAAGCGTTCTATTGCCATGAGTTCTCCTTGGCTGATTGTGTATTGGGTTGAGGTTTACGCTAAGGATCGCCAGATAAAGTAAAGGCCAGGATTTTTAGGCCCCGGCCTTAGCTTCAACTACAGGAGATGTCTCTGGTCAAATCGCTTGTTTGGAGCCCTTCAAGGAGACGTTGCCTTGATGTGTCGGGACTGGGCGACATATCGAGCGAGAACAAGTCGCTCTGCCATGTTACGAGCCGATCAACACGGTGGTGATCTTAATGAGGGGTGACTCTGTCGCGACAGGAGAAAGATGTTCTCCGATCACATGAGTATCTTAACACATATATCGCTATTGTCAATACACATAACCTACAAGAATGCAAATATTTATTTGCTATCAATCTACAGTCAGTAATAAACCAAACCAAGGAACGGTAACAACGACATAGACTAGGATGGCCCAGAACCCATCAACAGAGCCTATAAATGGACGCTTCGCAAATCATCAGCACCTTCGGCATCGCATTACCCATCTGTGCCACAGTGGCAGCATGGTTCTGGAAAACACATCACGAGCGGAAAGCGGTCAAGGTGGCGCTGGTGGCTGAGATCCTTGCCTTACGAGAGATAGCAACTACACGTCGATATGTGGAGGAATTGCAGGAAACGGCTGAAGAGCTGAGAGGCCAGGAGGAAGGACAGCGAGAGATCACCAAGTATCAGGTCAAAGTCCCTGAGCACTACTGCCGCATCTACACCAGCAGCGTTAGCAAGCTAGGAGCACTGAAGCTCAAGGACGCTCAGCTCGTGGTGAAGTTCTATCAGTATGCCGACAGCTTCATCATGGATGTCACACCCGGCGGCAGCCTCTACGAAGGCACGGACGATCCAGATACGTTCGCTGAGAACGCGGCCATCCTACGGGAAGCCATCACCATCGCCGATGAACTGAAGCGCCGCAACCCCGTTTGAGGACGCCAGAACAGCTACAACTTTACGTACAATGGCTACGTACAACCCGGAAACGAAAAAGCCCCGCAGACGTTAATCTGCGGGGCTTCATCTTGTATGGCGGAGAGATAGGGATTTGAACCCTAGGTACTGTTGCCAGTACAACGGATTTCGAATCCGTCCCGTTCGACCACTCCGGCATCTCTCCAATGCCGCGCATCATACCAGCGTTTTCTTGAAACGCAAATCTTTTTTCAAAAAAAATCGCGTGGTATCAGGCGCTTGCGTGAATGCGCAGCTTACAGCGGCACGCCCAGGCGCTTGGCAACTTCTTCGTAGGCTTCGATCACGTCGCCCAGACCCTGGCGGAAGCGGTCCTTGTCCATCTTCTTGCGGGTTTCTTTGTCCCACAGGCGGCAGCCGTCCGGGCTGAACTCGTCACCCAGGACGATCTGGCCGTGGAAGACACCGAACTCCAGCTTGAAGTCGACCAGCAGCAGGCCGGCGTCATCGAACAGCTTGCTCAGCACTTCGTTGACCTTCAGCGACAGCTTCTTCATTTCGACCAGTTGCTCGGCGGTGCCCCAGCCGAAGGCGACAACGTGGGACTCGTTGATGAACGGGTCACCCTTCTCGTCGTTCTTCAGGAACAGCTCGAAGGTGGACGGCTCCAGCTTGATGCCCTCCTCCACGCCCAGGCGCTTGACCAGGCTGCCGGCGGCGTAGTTGCGCACCACGCACTCGACCGGGATCATGTCCAGCTTCTTCACCAGGCACTCGTTGTCGCCCAGCAGCTTGTCGAACTGAGTCGGCACGCCGGCTTCTTCGAGCTTCTGCATGATGAAGGCGTTGAACTTGTTGTTCACCATGCCTTTACGGTCGAGCTGTTCGATGCGCTTGCCGTCGAACGCCGAAGTGTCGTTACGGAACAGCAGGATCAAGCGGTCGGCGTCGTCGGTCTTGTAAACCGATTTGGCCTTGCCGCGGTAGAGTTCTTCGCGTTTTTCCATGATTGGGCTCCGCTTGCTGAGGTGTTGGGCTAGGCGATTTCGCGCCAGTCGAGCCCGTGTTCCTGATTCGCCACCTGGAGCCAGTCCGGGTCGCACCCAAGGGTGTCGACGAAGCACTGGCGGGCCAAGTGTGGCAGGTTGTTCTTGCTGCTGAGGTGGGCCAGCACCAGGTGCTGCAGGTTGTTCCAGCCCAACTCTTGCACCAGGCGTGCGGCCTGGTGATTGTTCAAATGTCCTTGCATGCCACCCACCCGCTGCTTCAGGAAGGCCGGGTAGTGACCGCGCGCGAGCAGGTCGCGGCAGTGGTTGGCTTCGATCAGCAGTGCATCCAGGCCCTGGTAGCGCTCGAGCAGCAGCGCATCGTACGAACCCAGGTCGGTGAGCATGCCAAAACGCCGACGGCCGTCACTGAACACATACTGCAGCGGCTCGTAGGCGTCGTGCTCGACCCGCGCCGGGCTCACTTCCAGGTCACCGATCTGCAGCCGCTCGCCACAAGCGAGAAAACCGGCCACCTCCACCGGCTTGCGCATGCCGCGCAATGTGCCTTGGCTGAGGTAGACCGGTACATTGTAGCGCCGCGACAGCAAGCCCACCCCATGCACGTGGTCGGCATGTTCGTGGGTTACCAGCACGGCGCTCAGTTGCGCCGCCGAGACCCCAAGCAGCGCCAGGCGCCGCTCGGTTTCACGCAGGGAAAAACCGCAATCGACCAGGATGAACGTGTCACCACTGGCGATCAGCGTGCCATTTCCCTGGCTGCCGCTTCCGAGTACCGCGAAGCGCACTTAGCCCAGGTGGTCCTGAATGGCGCTCAGCACGCGGCGGGCGACATCGGCCGGGGCCACGGTGTTGATGTTCTTCTCGACGGTAACCTGCACGCTCTCGCCAACTTTGCTCAGGCGTACCTGATAACGCTCGGCACGGGCTTCACGCTCTTCCTTGGACGGTGCGCTGCCGAACATACGGCTGAAGAAGCCAGGCTCGTTCTGCTTGTCGTCAGGCTTTTCCGACAGGTTGATGTAGTACAGGCCCAGGCTGCGGTTGATGTCCTCGACACGCCACTGGCCGCCCTGCTCCAGGGCACGGCCCACGCCGGACCAGGCACGGTCCAGGTCCGAGCCGAGGAACAGCACCGGGTTGCCGCTGCCGTCTTCGCTCAGGCTGACACGGCTTGGGGCGTCGAAGTCACGTGCAGCCAGCAGCGATACCGAACCGCCTTTCTCGGCGCTGCGGCTCATGCTGGCAAGCATTTCGTCGACCAGCAGTGCGTCGGCACCGGTGTTGGCCGAGGTGGACGGGAACGCGGTGTCGGCGGTGCTGCCGGCCGGGCGCTCGACGCTGACGATGTACACTTCGGAGGTGTTGCGCTGCACGCCGGGTTCGATGCGCACACGTACACGCACTTCGCTGTCGCCACTGCTGGCAGTGCTCGACAGACGCTGGCCGAGCGATGCCGACAGCTCGTCGAAGCGCTGCCAGGTGGTGTTGAACTCACCGGTCTGCGGGCGCTCTTCAGCGATGCGGAAGCCGTTGTCCTCGAAGAACTGGTGCGCCACCGGCCACACTTCGGCCGGTGAATGCTGGGCCAGTACCCAGCGGCTGCTGCCGCTGCGCTGCAAGGTGTAATCGCTGGCTTCGGCGCCAGCGGTCAGCGGTTGCGGGCGAGGCACTTCGAATTCGCCTGTGGCACTATCGTCGGCGACGTTGCGCGGGATCGGCAGCAACGGGTCAAGGCGCTTGGCCTTGCCGGCGTCCGGCGGCAGCTGCATCGGCGCAGTCGGGTGCGCCTGCAGGTAATCGCTGCCGCGGTCGCGGAAATAGCCATCCTCGCCCCACAGCCAGCCACACCCACTGGTGCTGGAAATAATCAGGGCGAGTGCGGAAAGACCAGCCAGTCGCTTCATGCGGTGTACTTCCTCTTAAACCAGTACGCCGGACTGGCGCAAGGCAGTACGGACTTTTTCGTGGCAACCTTCGCTCAGCCAGGTCAGCGGCAGGCGAATGCCTTTGTGCATCAGGCCCATTTCCACCAGCGCCCACTTCACAGGGATCGGGTTGGCTTCGCAGAACAGGTCTTTGTGCAGCGGCATGAGTTTTTCGTTGATAGCGCGGGCCTTCTCGGCATTGCCCTCAAGGGCGGCCTCGCACAGGTCGGCCATTTCGCGCGGGGCGACGTTGGCGGTGACCGAGATGTTGCCCTTGCCGCCCATCAGGATCAGCTCGACGGCGGTCGGGTCATCGCCGGACAGGACGACGAAGTCCTTGCTGACGCCATCGAGGATGGCCTTGGCACGGACCAGGTCGCCGGTGGCTTCCTTGATGCCGATGATGTTCGGCACGCTCGACAGGCGGATCACGGTCTCGGCCTGCATGTCGCAGGAAGTGCGACCCGGCACGTTGTAGAGGATCTGCGGAATGTCGACGGCTTCGGCAATGTGCTTGAAGTGCTGGTACAGGCCTTCCTGGGTTGGCTTGTTGTAGTACGGCACAACCAGCAGGCAGGCGTCGGCGCCAGCATTCTTGGCGTTCTGGGTCAGGTGCACGGCTTCGGTGGTGGAGTTCGCACCGGTGCCGGCGATCACCGGGATCGGCTTGTTGCTGCGCTTGACGCGCTCGACCACATGCTTGATGACCA
This sequence comes from Pseudomonas sp. MN1F, assembly GCF_009391885.1. Lineage (GTDB taxonomy): Bacteria > Pseudomonadota > Gammaproteobacteria > Pseudomonadales > Pseudomonadaceae > Aquipseudomonas. Next base: position 131,117 of record NZ_VZII01000003.1, read on the forward strand.
GGATGTGTTCTTCGACATCCAGCGTGGCCGACTCACCGGTGGTGCCGACAGCGACGATCGCGTGGGTGCCGTTTTCCAGGTGGAAGTCTACAAGTTTGTCGAGGCTGACCCAGTCCAGACGCCCTTGTGCATCCATGGGTGTGACCAACGCCACCATACTGCCCGCAATCATGTAACTGCTCCTGCCGGAAAAAGAGAGCGGTAATGGTACTGGGGGCATCGGCCTTGCACAAGCGAAGCAGGCGGGCGGAGCATTCCCCTCGGCGCCTTATTTCGCTACCCTTGATCCTTTGATCGGTGCAGCGCGGCCCGCCGGGCCGTCGACCTTGCTCCCCGGCCAGCGTCCACGTCCTCGCATGCGAGCCCCGGGCCCTGCCGACAGGAGGCTTTCGCCCGTCCTGCACCGACCGCTCATCGCTTTAGGAATGCTGCATGTCCACCCCCACCTCCGTCCGCGAACAATTCCTTGTCATCAGCGCCCTGGGCCCCAACCCCATGGAGCTGGCCAACGTCCTCAGCCGCGCCGCCTTCGAAAACCGCTGCGCGGTGGTCACCTCGCGCCTGAGCCGCCACGGCGAGACCAGCGCCCTGGTACTGCAGGTAGGCGGCAGCTGGGACGCCCTGGCGCGCCTCGAAGCCATGCTGCCGGGCCTGGGCAAGAAACACGGCCTGACCCTCGACGTGGTGCGCAGCGCCGACCAGGAAGTGCGCCCACAGGCCCTGCCCTACGTGGCCTACGTCAGCGCCGCCTATCGCCCGGACATCATCAACGAGCTGTGCCAGTTCTTCCTCGACCACCGCGTCGAGCTCGAAGCCATGACCTGCGACACCTATCTGGCGCCGCAGACCGGCAGCAGCATGCTCAACGCCCAGTTCACCGTGATCCTGCCGGCCGGCACCCAGATCAGCTGGCTGCGCGACCAGTTCCTGGACTTCGCCGATGCCCTGAACCTCGATGCACTGATCGAGCCGTGGCGTCCTCAGAACCCCATGTAAGGAAACCGACCATGGCAGTAGCACTCGACCAACCCGTCGCCGACTTCCAGGCCCAGGCCACCAGCGGCCAGACCGTCAGCCTGGCCGAGCTCAAGGGCCAGCAGGTGGTGGTGTACTTCTACCCCAAGGACAGCACCCCGGGCTGCACCACCGAAGGCCAGGGTTTCCGCGACCAGCACGATGCCTTTGCCGCCGCCAACACCGTGGTGTTCGGTGTGTCGCGCGATGGCATCAAGTCGCATGAGAACTTCAAGGCCAAGCAAGCTTTCCCGTTCGAGCTGATCAGCGACAAGGACGAGGCCCTGTGCCAGCTGTTCGACGTGATCAAGCTGAAGAAGCTGTATGGCAAGGAATACATGGGCGTCGACCGCAGCACCTTCCTGATCGACAAGGACGGTGTGCTGCGCCAGGAATGGCGTGGGGTGAAGGTGCCCGGGCATGTGGATGCCGTGCTGGCAGCTGCCCAGGCCCTGAACAAGGCCTGAGATTGATGGGGGCCGCTTGGCGGCCCCAATTGCATTCACAGCATCGGTGAAACGCTCGGCTCCTGCCGCGGCCAGGCATCCAGCACGGCCTTGATCAAGGTCGCCAGCGGGATTGCAAAGAAGATCCCCCAGAACCCCCACAACCCGCCAAACAGCAGCACCGCGCAGATGATCGCCACCGGGTGCAAACTCACCGCCTCGGAGAACAGCAGCGGCACCAGCACGTTGCCATCCAGGCCCTGGATGATCGCATACACCGTCATCAGGTAGATGAACTGGTCGCCCCAGCCCCACTGGAACAGCGCGATCAACGTCACCGGCACGGTCACCACCACCGCGCCCACATACGGCACCACCACCGACAACCCTACCAGCAGCGCCAGCAGCGCGGCGTAATTGAGCCCCAGGCTGATGAAGGCGATGTAGGTGGCAATCCCGCAGATCAGGATTTCGATGCCCTTGCCGCGAATGTAGTTGGCGATCTGCCGGTTCATCTCGCTACCCACCCGGTTCAGCAAGGTGCGCTGCCGCGGCAGGTAACCACTGACCCAGCGCCCGATCAGCTCGCGGTCCTTGAGGAAAAAGAACACCAGGATCGGCACCAGCACCAGGTAGATCATCGCGTTGACCAGCAGCGGCAGGCTCGACAGCGAGAAGGTCAGCGCCCATTGGCCGAACTTGCCGATTTCACCGCGCACCGACTCGATCGCACGCAACACCTGCTCGTCCGACACCAGGTGCGGATAGCGCTCAGGCAGCAGCAACAACAGCGACTGCCACTTGCCAAGCATCCCCGGCAATTCGTTGAACAAGGTGATCAGCTGATGCCAGAGCAGCGGCACCAGCACCAGCATGAACACCGCCAGCGCCCCCATGAACAGGGCGAACACCAGCATCACCGCGAACCGGGTCGGCACGCGTATGCGCTCCAGGGCGTTGACCAGGCCCTGCATCAGGAACGCCAGGACCATGCCCGCCAGCACCGGCGCGAGCATGCCTCCGAGGGTGAGTACCGCGGTAAAGGCGAGGAACAGCAGGACCGCCAGCACCACCGCTTCCTCATCGGAGAAGTAGCGCTCTATCCAGTCGCGAAGCACTTTGAACATTGACGATCCTTGGGTTGGCTCAGGCCTTGCGGAGCCAGTAGGTGTAGGTACCGGCCTCGGCCGTTTCTTGCAGCAGGGTATGACCGGCAAGCTGGGCGAAAGTGCGGAAGTCGCGCTGGGAACCTGCATCGGTAGCGATGATTTTCAGTACCGCCCCGCTGGCCAGGCGGTTGAGCTCCATCTTCGCCTTGAGCAGCGGCAGTGGGCAGTTCAGCCCGCTGGCGTCGAGTTCGGCGTCGCAGGTCAGGGTGTCACTCATCGGGCGCGTCTCCAGGGCAGGGCGGGTAATATCGGGAAAAGCTCGGTAGCATACCGCCACTGGTCGGCTCTGCGCGACCCGGCTACAGTAAGGCTTTTCTTCGACGCGAGCTTCTGCATGAATCTACTGCGCCCTACCCTGCTGGCGCTGGCCTGCATGATGGCCCTTCCCGGCCACGCCGACGACCTGCCGTCACTGGGCGACGCCAGTTCCGCGATCGTTTCACCCAAGCAGGAGCACGACCTCGGCCGCGCGTGGCTGAGCCTGCTGCGCGGCCAGGTCAACCAACTCAACGACCCGCAGCTCAAGGATTACGTCGAAACCACCGTCTACCGCCTGGCTGAAACCAGCCAGCTGCAGGACCGGCGCCTGGAGTTCATCCTCATCGACAGCCGCGAGCTGAACGCCTTTGCCGCACCTGGCGGCATCGTCGGCGTCAATGGCGGCCTGTTCCTCAATGCCCAGACCGAAGGCGAGTACGCCTCGGTACTGGCGCACGAACTGGCGCACTTGTCGCAACGCCATTTCGCCCGCGGCGTCGAGGCCCAGCAGCGCATGCAGTTGCCGATGATGGCCGCGCTGCTGGCCGGCATCGTGCTGGCGGCAGGCGGCGCAGGTGATGCCGGCATCGGCATGATCGCCGGCACCCAGGCTGCGGCGATCCAGGAACAACGGCGCTTTTCGCGACAGAACGAACAGGAGGCCGACCGCGTTGGCATCCAGAACCTGGAAAGGGCCGGTTACGACCCGCGCAACATGCCGACCATGTTCGAACGTCTGGCGCGCCAATACCGCTTCGATGCCAAGCCGCCAGAATTCCTGCTGACTCACCCGGTCACCGAGTCGCGTATCGCCGACACCCGCAACCGCGCCGAACAGGCGCCCAAGGGTGGCGTCGAAGACAGCCAGCGCTACCAGCTGATTCGCGCCCGCGTGGCACTCACTTACGAGGGCACCCCAGGCCTGGCAGCCAAGCGCTTCCGCGCCCAGCTCGACGAAGACCCGAAACTGGACGCTGCGCGCTATGGCCTGGGCCTGGCGCAGATCAAGGGTGGCCAGCTCAATGAAGCGCGGGAAACCCTCAAGCCGCTGCTGGCCAAGGCACCTAACGACATTACCTACAACCTGGCGCAGATCGACCTGGACATCACCAACAACCGCCTGGCCGACGCGCAGCAGCGTGCCGAGCGCATGCAGGGGCTGTACCCGGGCAACTATCCGCTCAAACAGGTGCGTGCTGACTTGCTGGTCAAGCAGAACAAGCCGGCCGAGGCCGAGAAGGTGCTGAACGACCTGCTCAAGAGCCGGCCGGATGACCCGGATGTGTGGTACGACATGGCGGAAGTGCGCGGCTTGTCGGGCAACACCATCGGCCTGCACCGTGCGCGCGCCGAATACTTCACGCTGGTCGGGGATTTCGACCAGGCGGTACAGCAGCTGGACTACGCCAAGCGCCGCGCAGGCAGCAACTTCCCGCTGGCTTCGCAGATCGACCAGCGCCAGCGCGAGATCATGGAGCAGAAGCGCATGGTTCAGGAGATGATGGGCCGCTAAGACTTTGGGGCCGCTTTGCGGCCCCCGCTATCTCAGGCGTTACCAGAAAGCTTCAGGCGAGCCGCCTGGGTAAAGTCGAGCATCCGGTTCAATGGCTTGATCGCCTTCGGCACCAGTGCCGGGTCGACGAAGATTTCATCGCCCCCGTTACGCAGGCAATGCAGCACCCGCTCCAGGGTATTCATCGCCATCCACGGGCAGTGCGCGCAGCTGCGGCACGCCGCGCCGTTACCGGCAGTCGGCGCTTCAACGAATTCCTTGTCCGGGCACAGCTGCTGCATCTTGTAGAAGATGCCGCGGTCGGTGGCGACGATGAAGGTCTTGTTCGGCAGGGTCTGCGCCGCCTTGATCAGCTGGCTGGTGGAACCCACCGCGTCAGCCAGCTCGATCACCGCTTCCGGCGACTCCGGGTGCACCAGGATGGCGGCATCCGGGTACAGCGCCTTCATGTCGGCCAGCTGGCGTGACTTGAACTCTTCGTGAACGATGCAGGCACCGTCCCACAGCAGCATGTCGGCACCGGTCTGCTTCTGGATGTACCGGCCCAGATGCTGGTCCGGGCCCCAGATGATGGTCTCACCGTTGTCCATCAGGCTTTCGACAATCTCCAGCGCGCAGCTAGAGGTCACCACCCAGTCAGCCCGCGCCTTCACCGCAGCGGAGGTGTTGGCATACACCACCACGGTACGCTCAGGGTGCTGGTCGCAGAAGGCCGAGAACTCTTCGACCGGGCAGCCCAGGTCGAGCGAGCAGGTGGCCTCCAGGGTCGGCATCAGCACGCGTTTTTCCGGGGTGAGGATCTTGGCGGTTTCGCCCATGAAGCGCACGCCGGCGACAATCACCGTCTCGGCCGGGTGGTTCTTGCCGAAGCGGGCCATTTCCAGCGAGTCGGACACGCAGCCGCCGGTCTCTTCGGCCAGCGCCTGGATAACCGGGTCGCAGTAATAGTGGGCTACCAGCACGGCATTCTGCGCTTTCAGCTCGGCAGCGATGGCCGCACGGTATTCGGCCTCCTGCTCGGCGGTCAGCGGGTTGGGCTGCTTGGCGTCAAGGTGGGCCTGAACCAACAGGCGTTCGGAAATCTGGGTCATGATCGCTGGACCTGCAGGCGCGCGTGCGCGTCAAATCGAGTGTATCACCCGGCCCTGGCAGATCGGCTAAGGGCGCCGGACGGCAGGTGCGCCGTCTCGGCCCTCTGCGGGCGCGGATTATTATCGGACGCCGAAGGCTACAGACAATCAAGGGAATTCTAAAGTGGTTTTTGTGGCGCCAGTACCTGCCTCTTCGCGGCTAAAGCCGCTACACAGGGTCAGCACTGCAGCTGAGGGCAGTGCCTTACCTGTGAACCTGGTACAGACTGAATGTCAGCCTTGCGGCTGCATGGCGGCAAAATGCGCCGCCAGCAGCATGGCGAACGCTTCGACGGTCATCTTCTTGCCGTTGAAGTCGACCATGCCATCGGCATAGTGAAGGCTCGACACCACATCATTGCCCTGCACGGTAGCCATACCACTCTGCAGCGCCATCATGCCGACCATCTCCCCGGCCTGGCCAGACTGCATGGCAATCGCCTGGGCATCGGTCTGCCCTTCCAGAAGCGCCTGCAAGGTCGCCAGGTCGCCGATCATCGGCTTGGACAACGTCAGTTTGCTCTTCACCTCGGTGATCAGTTGCTTGCTCAGCTGGTCAGGCGGCAGGTCGAACGAGGTCGGGTTGGAAAAGTCCATCGACAGGTCGAAGCGGCTCTCGCCATTGGCGGTGCGGAATGCCAGGTTCTCGATCGCCAGCCTGGGCTTGGAGGCCAGCAACTGTTGCAGGTCACCGTGGAACCGGGCCTTTTCCGCCTCATCCATCTGGATTTCCGGCACCGGCTGGCCGGCAGCCTGAGCCGCTTCGAACTCCGGCAGGTGGGCCTGGTACCACTTCGACAACGACTGCAAGGCCGGAGCATTGAGCGACTTGATGCTCACCCCCATCTGCGCATTGCCGACCGCACGGCCATCCCAGGTGATATCCGCCACCCGATAATCCACGCGCCCCGCCACGGTGTCCGGACCGTCCAGGGTCTGCAGGACATTCTGTTCCAGCCCCTTGAGCACCAGGACCTGCTGCTTGTCACCCAAGGTCGCCTTGGCCTCTGCCAACAGCATGTCGACATTGCCGACGTACACGGCATCATGCTTGCTGGCCGCGAGATTGCCGCCGACCTTCAGGCCAGAGAGTTCGAGGGTGGCCGGCGCGTGGTCCTCGCCAACCAGCGTCATCTCGAAGCGGTCCGCGCTGCCATGGAACTTCGACGCCTTGCCTTCCTGATCACCGCTGACCTCCAGCGACATGCCCGAGAAGTCCAGGCTGCTGCCATTGGCCTCGGTGCGCTTGAGTGGCGCCACGGTGATGATGCTGTCGACGTTGCCCGAGAAGCCCAGGCTGGTATGCGCGCGGACCGGCGACTGCTCGCCTGCCGCAGCGAACCACGGCGCTGTCAGGTCATCCTTCTGCAAGCTGCTGTTGCTGGCGGCCAGCACCGGCATCAGTTGCAGCGCCTTGACCCGCGACCAAGGGAATGGGCCGTGTTCGATCTGGTCGGTCATGCCCAGGTCGAAACTCAGCACTTCGCCATGGCCGAGGTTGATGTCCTTGGCCTTGAGCCGGTACTGCGCAGTGCTGCTGAACAGATGCTGATCGAGGGACACCAGCTCGACAGTCATGCTGCCGCCATAGTTGACCAGCGCCTGCTTGAGCTGTTGGTTGCTGCGGCTGACCGCGTTTTCCAGCTCCCCAGGCAGTTGCTTGCCGGTGTACCAGGCGCCAGCGGTGGTCACGACGGCGATGGCGATGGCCAGGCCGGAAAGGATACCTACTGATTTCTTCATGAATAGAACCGATCGATGTCCATATGGGCGGGTTCGCAGCCAATCGGCCGCAAGGGGTGCAAAAGGATATCACCGCCGCGACAGCCAGGTGACTACGCCAAGGCAGAAAGGGTGGATTTGGGAAATGTCCGACAATCGTTAATTTTTACGAACATCCAAGTCGATCGAAACCGCAAAAAAACGCGCAAAAACCGAACATTCAGGCCGTTTACTCGATAAATATTTCAAATTCGCAACATCTTGTCATGTTTAACTTGACGCCTCCCTACCAATCGTTTTTTATTTTCACCACCTCGCCCAGCGCCCGATCCACGAAGAAGAAAAAGTCGCGCCGTCATGATGCTCGGATGCCCCTGCCCGCACGCTTCAACCTCCTCGCCAAGGCACTGCCAGCCTGACGCCGGCGCCTAGCACGCGCCTATCTCTGCTCCAAACAAAAAAGGTGAACAACATGGAGCCACACCAGCATGCAGCATGACCACAACGCCACCGGCAACGGCCAATTCCGTAAATCCCTGCGCCTCTGGCACGTGGTCATCATCGGTCTGGCGTACCTCACGCCCATGACCGTGTTCGACACTTTTGGCATCGTGTCCGGCATTACCTCGGGCCACGTCCCCAGCGCCTACCTGCTGGCCCTGGCCGGCGTCCTGTTCACCGCGGTGAGTTACGGCACGCTGGTACGCCGCTTCCCGCAGTCTGGCTCTGCCTACACCTACACCCAACGTGCCATCAACCCGCACGTGGGCTTCCTGGTCGGCTGGTCTTCGCTGCTTGACTACCTCTTGCTGCCGATGGTCAACGCATTGCTGGCCAAGCTCTACCTCTCGGCCATGTTCCCTGAGGTGCCAGCGTGGATGTGGGTGGCTGGCTTCGTCACCCTGATCAGCCTGATCAACATGCGCAGCATCAACCTGGTCGCACATTTCAACCTGCTGTTCGTGGTTGTGCAGCTGATGATCATGTCGGTGTTCATCTACCTCTGCGTACGCGGCCTGGACCAAGGCGAAGGGCTGGGGACCACCTGGAGCCTGATACCGTTCGCCGACTCGCAGACGCAGCTCAGCGCACTGGCTGCCGGTGCAACCATCCTGTGCTTCTCGTTCCTGGGCTTCGATGCGGTCACCTGCCTGTCCGAGGAAACCAAGGATCCGGGCAAGACCATCCCGCGTGCGATCTTCCTCACTGCCCTGATCGGCGGCGCGGTGTTCATTCTGGTGTCGTACTTCATGCAGGCGTACTTCCCGACCAATGCACGCTTCCACGACCCGGAAGCAGCACTGCCGGAAATCGCCCTGTATGTGGGTGGCAAGCTGTTCCAGTCGATCTTCATCGCCTGCACGGTGATCAACACCATCGCCTCGGGCCTGGCTTCGCAGACCAGCGTGTCGCGCCTGCTGTACGTGATGGGCCGCGACAACGTGATCCCGAGCGGCGTGTTCGCCCGTCTGCACTCACGCTACAAGACCCCAATCGTGAACATTGCCGTGGTCGGCGTGATCGCGCTCTCGGCAATCTTCTTCGACCTGGTCACCGCCACCTCGATCATCAATTTCGGCGCGCTGGTAGCGTTCAGCTTCGTCAACCTGTCGGTGATCATCCACTGCTACCTGCGCGAGGGTAATCGCCAAGGGCTTGCCAACAAGATGAAGTACCTGGTTCTGCCGACCCTCGGCTTCTGCATCATCGCCAAGCTCTGGCTCGACCTCAACGAGCATTCGTTGATCTTCGGCGGCCTCTGGGCACTGGCAGGGCTGCTGCATCTGGCCTGGCTGACCAAGGCCTTCCGGGTCGCGCCACCGAACTACGTCGCTGAATGACACCTGCCACCGACAACGCCCGCGCCTGAACGCGGGCGTTGTTGTTGAACGATAAGGAAAGCCCTCATGCCGCTACGTCGCCTCTCCATCCAGTGGAAGATCACCCTGCTCACCGGCCTGTGCCTGTTGGCCATCGTCGCCTTGCTGGTCGCCAGCTCACTGACCCAGTCGCGGCGTAGCGCGGTGCTGGTCAACCAGGCCAGCAGCGAAATGCTCGAACACAGCGCGCGCCTGCGCCTGCAGGCCCACGCCGAGACCCAGGCGTTGCGCATCCAGCGCTACTTCATGGACGCCTACCAGTACGGCAACGGCTTCGCCCGCCTGGTACAGGTGCTCAAGGCCAAGGGCGGCAGTGACCTGCGCGCCGAGCTGACCCGCCAGGCCTACACCAGCCTGGCCGGCAACCCGGACGTGATCGGCCTGTACCTGGTGTTCCAGCCCAATGCGCTGGACCACCAGGACAATCAGTTCATTGGCCAGGAGACCCGCGGCAGCAACGACAGCGGACGTTTCTCGCTGTACTGGTCGCAACCCCGGCCGGGCCCCCTGGAGCTGGAAGCGATGCCCGAGTCGATGCTGGGCGACAACAGCCCCGGCACCAATGGCCAGGCCAAGAACCGTTGGCTGACCTGCCCACAGGAAACCGCCAGGGCCTGTGCACTCGAGCCTTACCTCGACGAAGTCAATGGCCACCAGGTGCTGATGACCAGCATCGCCCTGCCCCTGCTGGAAAACGGCAAGGTCGTGGGCGTGGTCGGCCTGGATATCGGCCTGGATAACCTCCAGCAACTGAGCCTGGATGGCCGCCAGGAGCTTTTCGATGGCCAGGGCCAGGTCAGCATCGTCAGCGCTGCCGGCCTGCTCGCCGGGCATAGCCGTGACGCCAGCCAGCTGGGCCAGGCGCTGGACAAGGAAATGGAGCGGGGCCTGCTGCGCGTGGCACGGCCGTTTGCGCCAATTCCTGACGCCAGCCCCTGGCAGGTGCAACTGGAGTTGCCTGAGGCGGTGCTGCAAGCGCCAGCCCTGGCCCTCAACCAGCGCCTGGACAGCCACAACCAGAGCGCCAACCTGACCAGCCTGCTGATCGGCCTGGGCGCTGCAATCATTGGCCTACTGTTGGTCTGGCTGACCGCCCGCGGTGTTACCCGGCCAATCCTCGCCGTGGCTGCCCGCCTGGAAGACATCGCCAGCGGCGAAGGTGACCTGACCCGTCGCTTGGACTACGCTCGCCAGGACGAACTGGGCCAGCTGACAGGCTGGTTCAACCGCTTCCTCGACAAGCTGCAGCCGGTGATCGCCCAGGTCAAAGGCTCGCTGCTCGAAGCCCGCGGTACCGCCGACCAGTCTGCTGCCATCGCCAGCCAGACCAGCAATGGCATGCAGCAGCAGCAACGGGAAATCGAACAGGTCGCCACCGCCGCCAACGAAATGAGCGCCACCGCCCAGGATGTCGCCCACAACGCCGCCCAGGCGGCCCAGGCCGCACGCGGCGCCGATCAGGCCAGCCGCGAGGGCTTGCAACTGATCGCCAGCACCCGCCAGACCATCGACCAGCTGGCAACCGGCATGGACACCGCCATGGACGAGGCCCGTGCGCTGGAGCAGCGCAGCGAGCAGATCGGCTCGGTGCTCGAGGTGATCCGCGCAATTGCCGAGCAGACCAACCTGCTGGCCCTCAACGCCGCCATCGAAGCCGCACGCGCAGGCGAAGCCGGGCGTGGTTTCGCCGTGGTCGCCGACGAAGTGCGCAGCCTGGCCCAGCGCACCCAGGTGTCGGTGGAAGAGATTCGCCAAGTGATCGAAGGGCTGCAGCAAGGCACTCAGGACGTAGTCGGTGCCATGCATGAAGGCCAGCGCCAGGCCCAGGCCAGCGCCACGCGCATGGAGCAGGCGCTACCCGCGCTGGAGCGCATCGGCGAGGCTGTGGCGGTGATCAGCGACATGAACCTGCAGATTGCCTCGGCGGCCGAGGAGCAGAGCGCGGTGGCCGAGGAGGTGAACCGCAACGTGGCCGGGATTCGCGACGTGACCGAGTCGCTGTCGGGCCAGGCCGATGAATCGGCACGCATCAGCCAGGCACTCAATCGACTGGCCAACCAACAGCAGGCATTGATGGAACAGTTTCGCGTCTAGCCTGTAAGGGCTCATCGCGGCGGTTCGGCGCCCCGACACGCCCGCGATGAGCCCAGCACAGCCAACACAGCAACATCGTTATCTACCGAGCAAAACACATGCAAACCGCAACCCGATCTTCCTTCTTCGATATCACCAGCGAACAGGGCCTGTTACGCACCTCGATTGCCGTCACCCTGTTCATCGCTACCATCGGCATCGGCTTCGGCCTGGCCTCCGGCTCGTTCTCGATCGTCTTCGACGGCGTCTATTCGCTGGTCGACGCCAGCATGAGCGGCCTGTCGCTGGTGGTGGTCAAACTGATCACCTCGCACGCCACCAGCCTGCAACTCTCGCGCAAACTGCGCGAGCGCTTCACCATGGGTTTCTGGCACCTGGAACCGATGGTCCTGGCACTCAATGGCATCCTGCTCAGCGGCGTCGCCATCTACGCGCTGATCAACGCTGTCAGCAGCCTGCTGCAAGGCGGCCGCCACCTGGAGTTCGGCATTGCCATGGTCTATGCGCTGCTGACCGTGATCGCCTGCGCGACCATCGCCGTGGTCGAGAACCGCGCCAACCGCAAGCTGAAGTCGGACTTCGTGCGCATGGACGTCAAAGGCTGGGTGATGTCCGCGAGCATCACTGCCGCCCTGTTGATCGCCTTCTGCTTCGGCTACGCAGTGCAGGGCACGCAATGGGAGTGGGTATCGCCGTACATCGACCCGGCGGTGCTGGCACTGGTCTGCCTGGTGATCATTCCGCTCCCCCTGTCGGTGGTGCGCCAGGCGCTGTCGGAGATCTTCCTGGTGACACCCGGCGACCTCAAGTTGCATGTCGACACCGTCGCCCGACAGTTCGTCGCCAGGCACGGCTTGAAGTCCTACAAGGCCTACGTGGCCAAGGTCGGGCGCTCACGCGAGATCGAACTCTATTTCATCGTGCCGGCGGACATGCCGCCACGCTCGATCACCGAATGGGATGCCTTGCGTGACGAGGTCGGTGAGGCCGTCGGCGGCGAAGGCCCGGATCGCTGGATCACCGTGGTGTTCACCGGCGACCCGGCCTGGGCGGAATAACCCCCCGCGTTAGTACTCGCGGCCGTCCAGCTGGCCGAGGTCAGCAGCCAGTTGCAGGCGTGCGGTGTACCACTCGACCACCGACGCGACCCGCCGTTGCTGCGCGTTGGCCAGATCGTTCTGGGCATTGAGCAGCTCGATGATGCTGCCGACCCCGGCCTTGTACCGCCCCAGCGCCACCCGGTGCGACTGACTGGCACTGGCGACCAGCCGGCGGCTGATGACCAGCGCCTGGGTACGTGCCTCCAGGGACTGGCGGCTGCGCCAGACGCTCAGCGCGATGGCACGCTGCGCACCGTACAGATCCTGCTCCCGCGCCGCCGCTTCCGCCTCGGCTGCGCGGGTCCGGCGGCGGGCCAGAAAGCCGTCGAAGATCGGCACGCTGACCTGCACGCCCACGGTCCAGGTTTCGATCTGCTGCCGCGAGGCCACCTGTTCGACCGGCGTATCCTCATGCCGGTAGTCGCTGTACAGCGAGATCGTCGGCCGCCCCTGGGCCCGCTCCGCCTCAGCCTTGGCCAGGCTGGAGGCCCATTGGGCACGAGCGCTGTCCACTGAAGGGTGGGCCTGCCGGGCCTGCTCCATCAACGCATCGACACTTTGCATGAAGCCTGCTTCCTGGCCTTGTGGCTCGTCCAGCGCCTCCAGGCGCAGGGGTGCGGAAGGCGACAGGTTCAAGGCACTGGCCAGCGCACCGCTGGCAATGGCCAGGTCACCCTCGGCCAACACCCGCTCCAGCTGCGCCTGCTCGAAGGTGGTCTGTGCCTGCAGGCGATCGGCGCGCTCCCCTGCCCCGGCCTGGTGCTTGGCGGTGGTCACCCGCAAGCTGTCGTCGGCCAGCGCCTCGATACTGCGCCGGGCCTCGAGCAAGGCGCTGCTGGCCTGCACCTGGTAGAACGCCTTGCTGGTGCCGAGTACCACCTGCTGGATCTTTTCCACCCGACTGCTGCTGGCCGCATTGAGCAACTGGCGGGCGCTTTCCACCCTGGCGTCCCGCAGACCGAAGTCGTACAGCACCCAGTTGAGGCTCAGCCCATAGCCGCTGGTCCGGGCATCGAGGCTGGAGTTGGCTTCGGGAAAACCGTCATAGCGCGTTTTGCGGTTGGCGCGGCCAGTGTTCGCCTGCCCCTGCAAGGTCGGCCAGTAGGCCGAGCGTTCGGCCTCCATGCTGGCCTGGTTGCTCAACTCCGTTCGCCAGGCGGCCTGCAGCTCGGGGTCGGCGCACAAGGCCATGGCCACGGCGCGGGACAAAGACAGCGGCTGGTCGGCAGGCCATGCTCCGGGGCAGGCTTGCAAGGGCTGTGCGGCCTGGCCCTGAAGGCCGCACAGGCAAAGCACCATGGCCAGCATTGCGCGGCGCTTCATGATGCGCTCGCCACCCGCCCGTCGAGCAGCGCCACCACCCGCTGGGCCGAGCGAATGGTATCCGGCCGATGGGCGACGATCACGCGGGTTATGTGCAGCGCTTCCAGCGCCTGGTTGACTGCCGCCTCGCGCTGGATGTCCAGGTGGCTGGTGGCTTCGTCGAGGAACAGCAGCTTCGGGCGCCGGTACAGTGCGCGGGCCAACAGGATACGCTGCTTCTGCCCGCCGGAGAGGACTGCGCCCATGTCGCCGACCAGCGTGTTGTAGGCCATCGGCATGCGCGCGATGTCGTCATGCACGGCAGCCAGGCGTGCACACTGCTCGATCCAGGCCGGGTCGGCGTCATTGGCGAAGAAGCTGATGTTGTCGGCGATGGAACCGGCAAACAGTACGTCGTCCTGCAGCACGGTGGCGCTGATCCGGCGCAGGCGGTCTATCGAGCGGGCGTCGATGGGCTCGCCATCGAGCAGTACCTGCCCCTCCACCGGTGCGAGGATGCCCAGCATCACGTTCAGCAGCGTACTTTTGCCGCAACCTGAAGGGCCGACGATGGCCAGCGACTCACCCGGTTCGATCACCAGCGAAACACCGTCCAACACCCACGGTTCGTAGGCGTTATAGCGGAACCTCAGCTGGCGCACTTCCAGGCGCGGCACAGGCCCTGCGTCTGCCTCCGGCAATGGCGGCGACTGCGGTTCGGCGGCCTCCAGCACAATGTCGGACAGGCGCTCACCATGCAGGCGCAGCATCACGACGTCGACCAGCTTGTCGATCAGCCCGGACACGCGGCTGTTGAACTGGTCCTTGTAGGCACTGAAAGCGATCAGCATGCCGGCGCTGAACGCACCGTCCATCACCTGCCGGGCGCCCAGCCAGATCACCAGCAGGGTCACCAGGCCGAACAGCAAACCGTTGAAGGCGCGGTACAGCAGTTGCAGCTTCTGCGGCCGCAACCCGGCATTGATCTCGTCGATCAACAGGCCACTCCAAGTCGTCGCGCGCTGCTCCTGATGGGCGAACAGCTTCAGCGTGCGCACGCCGCGCATGGTTTCGAGAAAATGGCTCTGCTGCCTGGCTGCATGCACCAGTTCATCTTCGCTGGCCCGTCGCAGCGGCCCGAACCAGGCCCAGCGCGCCAACCCGTAGAGCACCATGGCAAACACCGCAATGAAGGCCAAGGGCGGGCTGTAGAGAAACATCAGGACCAGCGTGACCACGGTCATCAGGCCATCGAGCAGGGCTTCGATGAACGAGGTGGTGAGGGTGCGCTGGATCGCCTTGAGCGAACCGAAGCGAGAAATGATATCGCCCAGATGCCGCCGCTCGAAGAACGCCACCGGCAGGCGCACCAAGTGGTTGAAGACATTGATCTGCCATTGGCTGCCGAGCAGCGTACCCAGGTACATCAAGGCCCACGAACGCCCCAGCGACAGCACCTGCTGGGCCAGCAACATCAGGCCGAAGCCGATGGCCAGCACCGCCAGCAGGTCGCGATCGGCACTGACCAGCACTTTATCGATCACCGTCTGCATGAAGAACGGCGCCAGCACCGTGCACAGCTCCAACGCCAGGCCCAGCGCCAGTACCTGGATGAACACACCGCCAAATCCCTCGACCTTGCCCAGCAAACGCCGCAGGGACAGCCGCGTCTTCACCTCGCCCGGCTGGAAATCGCTGTGAGGCCATAGCTCAAGGGCGACGCCAGTGAAGGCCCTGGAGACCTCTTCGAGGCCAAGCTTGCGTACCCCGCGTGCCGGGTCATGGATGACCACGCCACGCGGGCCGACCTCCTTGAGCACCACGAAGTGGTTGAACTCCCAGTGCAGTATGCAAGGCAGACGCAATTGCGCCAGTGCCTCCAACTCCAGACGCAGCGGTCGCGTGGCGAGGCCCAGCTGGCCGGCCATGGCCATCAGTTGCTTGAGCGTGGCCCCCTTCATGGAAGGCGCGAGCTTCTGGCGCAGGGCCTGCATGTCGTGCACCTGGCCATGA
Organism: Pseudomonas sp. MN1F; assembly: GCF_009391885.1. Taxonomy (GTDB): domain Bacteria; phylum Pseudomonadota; class Gammaproteobacteria; order Pseudomonadales; family Pseudomonadaceae; genus Aquipseudomonas. The sequence goes on from NZ_VZII01000003.1 coordinate 146,758, forward strand.
TAGGCGGCAACCATCGCCAGGCAGGCCTGGCCACATTCGGCAGCCTCGACCTGCAGCATCACAGGCAGCTTGCGGCCGATGCCGAAGCTCAGGGAATGGTACAGGCTCACAAGCGTTTTCCTATGCCGCGCAGGGGCTCGAGCAACCATTCGTACAGCGGCAGCTCCTCCAGCATGATGTCTGCGTCCAGCTGCATGCCGGAACGCAGGGGTTCTTCACCGCCGCGGGCGAACAGGCTTTGTCGCTCCAGCGTGACCTTGACCCGATACAGCGGCCCTTGTTCACGCAACGCCTCGGAGGGCACGCCAACGCTCATCACCTCGTCAGCCGGCATGGCGCTGCGGGAAACCGACGCCACGGTACCGCGGGCCAGGCCAAAATGCTGGTAGGGGAAGGCCTGGTAGCGCAGCAGCACGACATTCCCTGGCCGCACGAAGCCGGCCGAGCGGCTGGGCACATGGAGCTCCGCGTACAGGCTGCTGTCCTGCGGCACCAGGCTAAGCAGCGGGCGACCGGTATCGGCGCGCGCACCGTTGACCACGCCTAACGCCGCCACCTCCCCGGCCACCGGGGCGGTGATCATCACTTGGCGCTTGACCTCGCTTTCCAGCAGGCTGCTCTGACTTTCCAGCAACCGGCGCTGCAGCTCCGCCATCTGCTTGGTCTGCTTGTAAGGCAATTCGGCAAGTTCGGCGCGCAACCCGGCGCTTTCGTTGCGCAGGGCCAGCAGTGAGCGGTTCAGTTCTTCGGCGCGAAGGCGCATTTCCAGCACGGCATCCTGACGGGCCTGGAGCAGGTCACGGGAAACGAAGTCCTGACGTTGCAGCTCAGCGTAGCGTTCGGCGATTCCCTGGGCCAGTGCCAGGCGCTGGCGAGTCAGGGCAATCTGCGCGGCGACTTTTTCCTGTTCACCTTCCAGCATGCCGAGGCGACGGGTCTTGCCCTCACGTTCTTGCTGGTGAAGCACGCGGGTTTCGTCAATTTCGTCGGCCAGGCTGTTGTTGCGCCGGGCAAGGAGGCGGCTGATGGCATCCTGGTTGGCAGCTGCCTCACCGTTGCGAGTGTCACTGGCCAGGGTCAACAGGACCTGTCCCGCATTGACGTGCTCGCCATCGCTGATCCGAAGGTCCTGCACCACCCCAATCTGCGGGGCGAAGACCTTGATCACCCCGGCTTCGGGCACCAGCACGCCGCTCACGGCTTCACGCCGCGTGTAGCTGGCAAAGGTGATGAACAGGCTTAAGGCGATGCAGAACAGCAGCGCACAGGCGCTGGCGATGCGCAAGGAGGGTGGCGATATCAATATCACGCTGCCCAGGTCGTTGTGTGCCCCTGATTGCAGTGCTTCCTTACGAAATAGCATTCCCTGGCCTACTACTGGCAGTTGCGAAATCGCCCGCAGCAAGTCCGGCTTCGGGCTAGGCCAGACTAATCAAGCCAGTCACACCGGGCACTAGTACAGATGCACTAGTGCGCGACACAGCGAGAACCGCATCACATTGTGGCAATAGGACACTAGGTCACCCGTGCTATTGCTTCAAGCGGCGGCCCCTTCACATGATTTGCCAGGTCCGGTGAACGCTTTGCCGGTGACGGAACAACACAACTTGAAGAGGACTCATCCATGAATACCGAACTTGAAAACCTGCGCACACTCGACGATGACGAACTGGAACAGGTCAGTGGAGGCATTTCAGCTTTTGGCTACCACGCCGGGGCCAGCGTCGTTAACTATGGCCAAGGCCCGACCCTGCATGTGAGCTGGGGCAGTAACAGCGGCAAGTACAACTTTTTCGAACTGAAGCTGTGCTGATTGGCCAGGTCCGCCGCCCTTGAGGAGGTGGCCTTTTGCCGTTCTTGAAGGCCCGGAACGACAAAGCCCGCGACCATTGCTGGTTGCGGGCTTTGTGTTACTGCATATGGTGGGTCGTGTAGGATTCGAACCTACGACCAATTGGTTAAAAGACAATTGGGATCTAGGCCGAAAATTCCACCTAGGGAGGGGTTTTTAGCACCATTCCGCGTTTAGGCACGCAGCCTCTAATGAAATCCACATTAGAGGCATGGCAATGACACATCAGAAGAAAGCAAAACGAGCTGGTAAGGTTTCCACCAAAGGCGGCACCGGTAAATCCACTGGGTCCACCAATCTGGGGGCATTCACTGCAGACGCTGGGCTGCGCACGCTCCTCATCGATCTGGACCCCGTCCAGCCTTCCGCATCCTCCTATTTCCCCCTGGAGTACACCGCTCCGGGCGGCATTTTCGAGCTGCTGTCGTACAACGAGACCGACCCAGCCAAGATCATCTCCCGCACGTCGATCAAGAATCTCGACGTCATCATCTCGAACGACGCCAACAACCAGCTCAACAACCTCATACTGCAGGCGCCTGATGGCAGACTGCGACTAGCCAACCTTATGTCGGCTTTCGATGCCGATTACGACCTCATCCTCTTTGACACCCAGGGCGCCCGCTCTGCGATGCTGGAGATGGTCGTTCTCGCATCCGACATCATCCTCTCCCCCCTCCCCCCGAACATGTTGGCCGCGCGCGAATTCAGCCGTGGGACCATCCATATGATGGATGGCCTGCGCAGTTACGCACGTCTCGGCCTCACTATTCCCCACATCAACATCATCATTAACGGCCTGGATGAAACTGCTGACGCGCGAGAGATCCACCGCACCGTCCGTGAAATCTTCGACGGGAACCCTGACTACACCGTCCTGCAATCGATCATTCCAGATGCCGTCATCTTCAAGAAAGCCGCGAGCCAAGGCGTGCCGGCGCATCGACTTGAATATCGTCAACCTTCGAACCGTAAGTCGCCGTCGGCGCTGAGCGTCATCCGCAACCTGGCTATCGAGGCGTTCCCAGAATGGAAAGACCGCTTCGAGGCAATGACCGAAGAGCGTGTTGCCGAGATCGCAAAGGAGGCCCGCCGCGATGAGTAAGCACACGATTACCGAGGCTTCCGGGATCACGGCCGACGAAGTCCTCAGAATTGGGAAACTCTACAGCTCCAATGAATTACGCGGCATTCAGAAAAAGCTGACGTCGACGTCTGGAGATCTGCACAAGCTGGCCAACGGTTGGTCTATCGGGAGCGGATTACTCGGGTCGCTCGGTGACCTTCTGAGCCATGAACAGCGCGATCTACTGCGGAATGCCGCACAACTCATTAACTCGATCGGCCACAACGTGACCCATGCGAAGGAAAAGCGTGTTCGGACCGAGAAGGCCGCGAAACGGCGACAAGATGCGCGGGACGCACTGTCGAAGCAGCTGGTTGCACGTACATTCCCGTTGCCTACCGAAACCCCTGAAGAGCTGTTGGAGACGATCAAGGCTGCACTCATCCTGAATCGTGCACGACAGTTCTACACCTCCTACAACCCTTCTGAATTCAACGTTTACATCCGAAACGAGCTGAAGACACCTGATCGGCTTTATGGGCGTACAGTGGAGCAGCACCGTCTCAGCAATATCAGATCAACTCGCTACTCCTTGATCGATGATGTGACCAGGCACCTCGCATATGACGATGGCTCGTCAGTAGAGGAACGCCTGCGGCTCCTGCAGGAGAAAGTGGCCGAAGCTGTAGGCCTGGCTGCCTTGACAGCAGACGAACGCGAGACCTTGCGCCTGTGGCAAGAGGCCCTGCTCCCAAGTGCTGGACAAGGGGAGGGCTCCTGATGGACAAGCAGAAGATCCTCGACAAAGTCACCAAGCTGATGGCCTTGGCCAACAGCCCAGGGGCAAACACGAACGAGGCAGCAATCGCATTGCGCCAGGCCCGCTCGCTCATGGCCCAGTACAACATCGACGCAGACGAACTGCTGGCCAGCCAAGTTCTTGAAGCAAGCATCCCCACGGGCACACGTCGATCCCCAGCGGATTGGTTGCATGCCCTCGCCGGAACGTGTGCAGCCGCATTCGACTGCAGCCACCTCTCCTACTACCACCCATTGAAGGGCTACTGCTTCAAGTTCCTGGGCAAGGGTATCGGTCCGGATCTGGCTGCCTATGCCTACAGCAGTCTCGTCCTGCAGTTACAGAAAGCACGTCGCGAGCATGTCTCGCAGCAGAAACGGTGCCAGCTGAAGACCAAACGACGCCGCGGCCAACTCTTTGCGGAGGGTTGGATTGGAGCAGTGGCCTACAAAGTTCGAGAGTTCGCGGGTGACCTGGCTCCGGAGATCAAGGCTGAGATCACGGCCTACTTGACCGTGCATCACCCTGATTTGGAGCAAAGCGACATCACGCCAAGCGAAGCCAAAGGCCACGATCGTAGCTCGCTGTACGCAGGTATTCGGCAAGGCCGGCGTGCTCAGCTCCACCACGGAGTTGGCCGCACCGAACAGCCTGGCATTTCCCACGTGGGTGCCAGATGACCGACCTGAGCTATTCACCTCCTCACTCCATGGAGGCCGAACAGGGCGTCCTGGGCGGGCTGATGCTGGACAACGAAGCCTGGGATCTCGTCGGTGACCTACTGCAGGCAGATGACTTCTTTCGGGGCGAACACAGGCTGATCTTCACCGCTATCCAAGAACTGTCAGAGAAAAACAGCCCTTTCGACGTAGTGACGATTTTCGAGCAGATGGCCGTCCCTGAAGAGGTTGGAGGACTTTCCTACCTGGCAGAGCTGGCCAAGAACACCCCGTCTGTAGCGAATATCCAATCGTATGCGGAGATCGTGCGTAATCGCGCACATCTTCGTCGCATCATGTCCCTGTGTTTCCAGGGGACACGGGATGCAGCTGAGCTCGCTGCTGACGCGGCGGAGGTTCAGGACACGCTCGAGCAGAAGCTGTTCGCGCTGGGCGAAGGTCGCGTGGTCAGCGAATTCGCCAACATGAACGAGGCACTGCTCTCTGTCGTCGACAAGATCGACGCGAATTTCAACGGTCATGTGACCGTAACGGGGGTGCCAACAGGCATCACCGATCTCGATGAAATGACGCGCGGCCTGCAGCCAGCAGACCTGATCATCGTCGGCGCGCGACCATCCATGGGCAAGACCTCGTTCTGCTTGAGCATCGTCGATGCCGCGCTGACAAATTCGCCCGACGAGATCGTGCTGGTTTTCAGCATGGAGATGCCTACCGAGGCCCTGATCTATCGAATGCTGGCCATTCTGGGCCACATCGATCTGAGCAGGCTGCTATCCGGTCAGCTGCAGGATGAAGACTGGCCCAAGCTATCCGCCGCCGTCCATCGCATGAACGCCTATGGCAACCGACTGGTCATCGATGACAGCGCGAATCTGACCCCTGCCGCAATGCGGGCCAAGGTTCGACGTGCCAGCCGGCGCTTCGGGAAGCCTTGCTTGATCATGGCGGATTACCTGCAGCTCATGCGGAGCCCAGGCCAGGAAAACAGGGTCAACGAAATCAGCGAAATCTCCCGGTCACTAAAGGGGATCGCGAAGGAATTCAACTGCCCCTTCATGGCCCTATCGCAGCTCAATCGGGACCTTGAGCGCCGGCCCAATAAGCGCCCAGTGAATGCTGATCTACGGGATAGCGGGGCTATCGAGCAGGACGCGGACCTCATCGTCTTTGTCTATCGGGACGAGGTGTACAACGAGGACACCGAACTCAAAGGCGTTGCCGAACTGATCATTGGTAAACACCGCAACGGCCCCGTCGGCTATGTCCGCGCAGCCTTCATAGCCAACCAAACTCGCTTCGCAAACCTCACTGCTGACCATTGGCAAGGAGCTGCCGCATGACGTTCACAGAACCCCATCTGATTACGCATGGCTGCCTTAACTGTGGCCGGCACTTCGCGCTTCATCAGGTACGGCAAGTGCATCCTGCTGAGCATACCCCTGAAGGTGAGGCAGAGGTTCTGGTATGCCCGGTCTGCGGCAGCTATGACCCCGTTCCTCTCTCGGAGGTGCCCAATGCAAGCTGAGCAGATCTACCCTTCGATCCCTGCGATCGCAAACACCGACCAATCGGCCTTGGCATTCGCGCACCAGTCTGGCGTAAACGCGGTTTGGCTGGATGCTCTCAGCCAGGTTGTCTCACGGCTCACACAGTTCGGTGAAACCACGGTGCCTGTTGAGCTGAATGAGGCTCTGCAAGAGCTTGCACAACTGCAGTACGTCGAGCTGGAAAGCCATGATGCTGGAGCACTGGCAGCGACCCTCCTTGGCCAACCAGCCCTACTGACCAATTACTTCTGGTCCGTATGGGTACCAAGGTACCTCCTGAGCTGCGGTCTGAAGGTTGCAGTAACCCCCCATCTGACCAGCTCCGTGGACGAGGCTCATCACTGCACCGTGGTCTTCCGGATTCCTGGATCGCGCGAGACTGCACGTGAGTTCCTCACCGACCTGGCCACCCAATATCCGGGCTGCACACCGGAAATCGTGGCCATCCAAGCAGGTGATGCACTTTGCCCGAAGGAGGCCGGATCCAATGCGTAACCTTCTTCGCGGCGCCCACGACAGTGTCCGCCGGCTTGCTGAGTTTGCCCTCTCCGAGGGCTGGACTCTCTCCAGGTCCAATAGCGGCCACCTGAAGTTCAGCAAGTCCGGCTTCGCACCGATCTTCACTTCCTGCACACCTGGCGACCACCGTTCCGAGCGCAACACCCGGGCGTTGCTTCGCCGTGCGGAAGTCCAAAACAGCTCCTCGCGGGGGATTCAATAATGCCGATCCGACACGTAATTATTCACCAGCTCGACAAGCAGCCCGACGGCAGCCCCGCCGTCCTTCATGCCCGTGACACTGAGCTCCCACCGTCCGATGCTATCGAGAGTCTCCAGGGCGACCTGAACGACAGCTACAACGCCAAGCAAGGCAAAGCGTGGGGCTTCTTCCATGGGGAGTCGGGTGCGTACCCATTCAGCGGCTGGCTGAAACAGTACCTGGAGGAGCAGCAAGATTTCACCAGCTTCAGCCGTGTGTCTGTCGAACACCTGCAGAAACTGCTTGAAGAGGTCAACCTGTCCACCGGTGGCCACGTGCTCATCAGCCATTACCAACAAGGCTTGACTGAGTACTTGATGATCGCTGTCCTCCAGCAGGTCGAAACCGTCGGCCTGGACGGTGATCTTAATGTTGTAGCCTCTCGCTACCTGGACACCAGCAACTTCTCCTGCGCGGCCCGGATCAACCTGAGCGAGTGGCGCAACAACCCTAACTCGAAGCAGTACATTTCCTTCGTTAAAGGCAAAAACGGCAGGAAGAGTTCGGACTACTTCCGCGACTTCATCGGGTGCCAAGAAGGCGTCGACGGGCCAGGTGAAACCCGCACGCTTCTCAAGGCATTCACCGACTACGTCGAGAAAGAGGATCTCCCAGAAGAAAGCGCCCGGGAGAAAACCCACGCGCTGCTCGACTATGCCACCACCCAAACGAAGCTGGGGCAGCCCCTCTCCCTTCAAGAGCTGTCCCAGACTCTCGATGAAGACCGCCCTCAGGCGTTTTACGACCACATCCGCAATAGCGACTACGGCCTATCCCCTGAGATCCCGGCCGATAAGCGCACACTCAACCAGTTCCGCCGTTTCACCGGCCGCGCCGAAGGTCTGTCGATCAGCTTTGAGGCGCACCTGCTCGGTTCCAACGTCACCTACGACGCCGACACCGGCTCGCTGACGATCAAGAACCTGCCCACTCAGCTCACCGACCAACTCAAACGCCGCCAGTAAGGAGAACCACCATGAACGCAACCAATTCCCGTACCGCTGACAAGTTCGTGGTTCGCCTGCCGAATGGCATGCGTGAACAAGTGGCAGAAGTCGCCCGCAAGAACCATCGTTCCATGAACAGCGAAATCATCGATCGCCTCGAGCAATCGCTACTCAACGGTCAATTTGAACCAGCGCAGAAAGCCCAGGGCGACGGCGCCAACGCAGAGGAGTTGAGATCCGAGCTGACCCGCGCATACCGGATCATCGATCGCCTGTTGCAAAATGCTGTTCCCACTCAAGACGACATTCAGGAAGTGCTGCACCTGGTTCGCCACTCTCCTCTGGCTCACCCGCACGTTGCTGCGGTAGGAGCTTGAGATGGCCGCTACAGACCTCAAAGCCAAGCTTCTCGCTCCAGGCTTCACCCCTACAGGCACCACCGCGGCCATGAGTGACCCTATCGCTGACACTCCCATGGTCCTGAACATTGACGTTGTTCTCCCTTGGGAGGATAACCCTCGGACTACACGCAACCCTCGGTACGAAGAGCTCAAAGAGTCGATTCGCAATCGAGGCCTCGACACTCCTCCACCGATCACGCGTCGACCAGGCGAGGAGAAATTCAGGATCCGTAACGGGGGCAACACACGCCTCACGATTTTGAAGGAGTTATTCCAGGAAACAGGTGACCCCAAGTTCCAGGTGATCAACTTCTTGTTCCGCCCATGGGACCAAGCCCGCGGCGAGATCATCATGCTGACCGGCCACCTGGCCGAGGATCTAAAAGGTGAACTCAAGTTCATCGAGCGCGCAGTGGGCGTAGGGAATGCAAAAGCGCTGTATGAATCCGAAGGTGGGGAGCAGATAGGGATTCGAGAGCTTTCCCGTCGCCTGACTAAGGATGGCTACCCAGTCTCTGCGTCCCATATCAGCAGAATGCTGGATACCCTGCAATATTTGCTGCCTGCTGTGCCCGGCTTGCTCTATTCAGGGCTCGGTATTGACCGGATCACGAAGATAATTGCGCTGAGAAAATCTGCGTTGGCATGCTGGGACAAGCACTACAGCAATGAAGGCGTGGACTTTGAAATGCTGTTCCAGGACGTCCTTGCCCAGTTCGAAGGCGAGGCAGAAGAGTTTCTGTTCCAGCGGTTCCAAGATGAACTCATCGGCACGATGAAAAAATCTCTGCAATTGGGCTACGAGGACATTCTGCTGGAGATAACCCAGCAGCAGGATAAGCTTCGTCGCTCGACACCGGTGGTGGAGTTGCCGATAGCGAGTCCGACGACGGCTCCTCCCGCGCTTGCACCAAACACCGGTTCCGGTTCAACTGGTCCGTCATCCCAAAACCCGCCTAAAGGAACCGGCCGCTCGCAGCAGCTTCCGCAAACGCCGCCATCGCCAGCGGCGCCCGCACCAGGAACTTCGCTCACCCCAGAGCAAGAGCAGGAACGGATTGCAGGGCATATCGCGTCCCCAACGAACCTCAGCCAGCGGGTGATCGAGACCAAAGCGAAGGTTGCCGCCCTCAGCGGGGAAACGCTGCCCGATTTCAACTCGAACTGCCTGGTCGCCATCCCCGTGCAAGCCGGCGGACTGCACCCCATCACCGACCTCTGGTACATCGAGCGTCAGATTGACCAACCTGGCGAGTTGCGCAACCAGGTAGCCCAACTGGCCGTGGAGATCCTCGAATCCGTCAACGGCCCTGGCGATATCCAGGTAATCGATGGAGGAATCGGGTTCAAGTACAAACAGCCGGAAACCGAAGTTGAAGTCACTGCAACAGCTCAACATACGCTGACCCTGCTTCAGTCATTAAGCGGTGCCATGGCCATCGCTTTGAAGATGCTGAGCGAACAACCAGATCCTGCCAGCGCACTTGCTGAATTTGAATTCGCCGCTGGCCTGGGCCAACTATTGCTGGGCCAGCCCCTGAGTGCAGATCAAGCACCAGGTGACGAAGGCCGTTTGAGCGACGGTGCGCTGGTCAAGTTATTCCGCATCATTCGGCTGGCTCGACGGCTGATCGACTTGGAAATCGAAGAGTTCAAACGGTCCTCGCCAGTCCAGGACAACTGAACACTCGATGAGATGAATGGGAGGGAGTCTCAATGTCCAAGTCAACACTTAACGAAGCGGTTCTCTCACAGCTGCTTGACCTAATGCGTAACGGTCAACTTCAGCGCTGTGTAGAGATGGGAGTTGAACCAGAGGTGCTGGGCCAGATCCAGCACCCAACAGTCCTCAGTTTGCTCCGCAATACCCCTGTTTCATGGGTCAACGTGTCAATCAACAGCTCAATGATCCTCAAGCTGCTGACCGGCGCCGCGCGTACAGAAGAGGAAACTCGGCTTATCGAGCGCGCGATCCGGCTGGGGGCCACCACCAGCTTGCTCGGCAAGTTCTTCGGGCTCACACCTCAAGAGATCGCCTTGCAGCGTACCGTCATTGGGGTGCGTGCCCCACGCGGTCGATGGCCAGAGCTCTCTGAAGATCAGGATCACCATATTTGGCATCGCTGGACCAAGTTGATGGATGAGCACCGCGTCGAGCTCGAGGACAGCTTGGCCATGCTCGACGTGGCCATGCTGGTTGCCGAGGAGCTGAGCACGGACGGTCTCACGCTTGCGCAGATCTGGTCACGGATCACTCAGTGGGTCGAACAAGGCTTGTATCCAGGCAGCACTGAACGCTCCCGAGTCACTGAGCGACGACAGCTCACCCTTTTGGATGAGGGCGGCCTACGTCATGTCGATGAAAGCGGCACCGCCTCTATCCATCCTGGAGAAGGCGATCAGAGAAGATGAAGCTCACACGGTTCCCGATTTCCACGCTCCTAGATTCGGCCTCGGGGCAACTCGAGGCCCATGTGCAGAAGAAGAGAGCTGAGGACACCGCCCCTACTGCAGCACCTGCTACACCCTACTCCGGGATAATTTTCAGCGGAAATCCGCATGAAACGGTCCCGCGTAAACTCCTGCTCGACAATCGGTTGACCCCCTTGGAACGCAATTGCTGGCAAGTCTTTCGACTGCTGGTCAATGAAGATGGAATCACGGCTTTCCCCACCTATGACCAACTGCGGCCCTACCTGGGCATGAATCCAGGTAAACACGCCTCTAGAGAAACCGTGGCAAAAGCCTTGACGGTGCTCCGTCTGACCCGCTGGTTAAGCCTGGGCCGGACGGTGCGGAATGAGATCAACGGCCAGGTTCAGGGAAACGTCTACCTCCTACACGACGAGCCTGTCACGCCGGCGGAGGCCCTGGAGTTCGACAAGGACTACATGACCTTGCTGATGCAATCCATGGAGCATCAGAACAAAGCGATCAAGGACATCGCGGCAATTACCTGGAGAGAATTCACCAGCGATCCAGACGTTGGGCGACGACTTCCCTCGCGCATTGACACGATTAGCGATCGACTGAACGCCCAGACCTGGGCAGTTGAAACCAAACAAAATGCACTGCCTGCGCCTGAGTTCGGAATCCGAACTCAGCAAGACTTAGCCGTGGATGGACTGAGTTCGGAATCCGAACTCAGTACGAACTCAGCGAAACAGGGGGCCCTCCCCCTCAGTTCGGATTCCGAACTCAGCCTGAAACCACTGAGTTCACCCTCAGTTCGGAGTCCGAACTCAGCTAGTACGTATACAAATACAGACAAGTCAGTATCTAAAAGCTCTGTACAACCGCGCGAGAGTGCAGGTGTGAACTGGTTACTTGCCCTAGATCTCCTCAAGCCAGAGGACCGTGTGAAGGCACGTGAGATCATGGGGCCGGTACCGGAGAATCTCCGAGAGGCGGTGATCAACCAGTGGAAGCATCGCTGCACTAGCGGGAGTGTCGCCAAGCCCCTTGCGTACCTGACGAGCCTTGCAGGCAGGGCCATACGGGGTGACTTCAACGCAGAGTGGAGCCCTACAGCGCCTGCTGCAACTCCGACGTCATCGCCAGCGGCCAGCGTGGTAGCACGGCCCACTCAGCCCGCCGTTCCCAAGCCGGCACCGACAGCAACTGCGATGCAGACAGCAAATTCCGCGCTGACCTCGCTGCAGGCCCTGCTTGACCCTCGACGCCGCGTGGAGCCCACCGATGAGTGATTGGATGGGTTCTACGATCACCCTGGGATTTGCCTCTGTTGTGATTGGTATGCTGGCGGGCCGCGTTTGTACCTGGGGCGCTTGCTGCCTACCTGCACTCCTCGAGCGCCAATGGCAGCGGGATGCACGGGAACTGCTGGGGCTGGATTCAGAGAAACATTCCGACCTTCAACCGGCCAGAACCCCTTCGCGAGTAATCTGGACCGCGCAGATTAGCTCCGCTGCGTTGTCACTCGTGGTGACAATGCATTTTGGGCCAACTATGCAGGCCTTCTGTGCCCTGCTGTTTACCTGGATGCTTCTGGCTTTGAGCTTGATCGACAGTGAGCACAACCTACTGCCGGATTCGCTGGTAATACCAGGACTCTGGGCCGGCTTAGTCCTCAACTCCTTCGGACTGTTCACGGTACTGCAGGACGCTCTTTGGGGGTGTGTCGTTGGCTTTGGGTTCTTCTGGTCTGTGAGTCAACTAACCGGACTAATCACTGGCCGAGAAAGCATCGGTAGAGGCGACATTAAGCTGTTGGCATTGATGGGTGCGTGGGGTGGCCTACAGGTACTTGGCTGGACTGTAGTTTGCTCTCTGCTAGGTGCAGGTCTAGCCGCAATGCTTCTCATACTCCTGGGAAAGCGATCTACCGACGCAAGAATTCCATTTGGTCCGTTCATCTCCGCCGCAGGCTGGAGCGCATTTGTGATTCTCACTCATTGATTAGCAACCCTGGGAACACCACTCGGATGAGTGGTGCAAGCGGCACTACCTGGCAGTGTTGCGGGCCGCAACACCCACCGACCTGGCCACCGGTGCCGACGGCCAACCGAGTGCTGCCACCGGCACCACCTGGGAGTGTTGCGGCCCGCATCACTCACCGGTATCGACACCGGCCCCGACGCCAGGTCGAGTGGTTCCACCGGAATCACCTGGCAGTGATGCGGCCCGCATCACTCACCGACCTGACCATCGGCGCCGAGGCCAAGTCGAGTGGTTCCACTGGAACCACCTGCCAGTGTTGCGGCCCGCAACA
>NZ_VZII01000032.1 GCF_009391885.1 Pseudomonas sp. MN1F
ATTGGACTCGAACCAACGACCCCCACCATGTCAAGGTGGTGCTCTAACCAACTGAGCTATGTGCCTGTCGTGTGGTGCGCATTCTACGCAATCCAAAAACCCTGTCAACACTTTTTTTCGCGCTAACTTACTGAATCTTAAACTGTTTATAGAGAAGGGCCGGCGGGAGACCAGTAAAGGATTTTCAACGGACGACTAGCGGGTGTTTATTATTATTGATAGCATCGGTACATTCGTTAAAAATATAAAACACAGAGGTTCCTGCAGCATGGCTAACACCCCCTACCCCCAGTCCTACTACGCCGCCTCGGCCAACCCGGTGCCGCCACGTCCGGCGCTGCAGGGTGAGGTGGAGACTGATATCTGCATCATTGGCGCCGGCTACACCGGCCTGTCCAGCGCGCTGTTCCTGCTGGAAAACGGCTTCAAGGTGAGCATCGTCGAAGCGGCCAAGGTCGGCTTCGGTGCTTCGGGCCGCAACGGTGGCCAGATCGTCAACAGCTACAGCCGCGACATCGACGTCATCGAGCGCACCGTCGGCCCTAAAGAAGCACAGCTGCTCGGCAAGATGGCCTTCGAAGGCGGCCGTATCATCCGTGAGCGCGTGGCCAAGTACAACATCCAGTGCGACCTGAAGGACGGCGGCGTGTTCGCCGCGCTGACCGCCAAGCAGATGGGCCACCTGGAATCGCAAAAACGCCTGTGGGAACGCTTCGGCCACACCCAGCTGGAGCTGATGGACCAGAAGCGCATCCGTGAAGTGGTTGCCTGCGACAGCTATATCGGCGGCATGCTCGACATGAGCGGCGGCCACATCCACCCGCTGAACCTGGCCCTGGGCGAGGCGGCCGCGGTCGAATCGCTGGGCGGCATCATTTATGAGCAGACCCCGGCCATCCGCATCGAGCGTGGTGCCAACCCGGTGGTGCACACCCCGCAAGGTAAGATCCGCGCCAAGTTCATCATCGTTGCCGGCAACGCCTACCTGGGTAACCTGGTACCGGAACTGGCCGCCAAGTCGATGCCGTGCGGCACCCAGGTGATCACCACCGAGCCGCTGGGCGAAGAACTGGCCCGCACCCTGCTGCCGCAGGACTACTGCGTGGAAGACTGCAACTACCTACTCGACTACTACCGCCTGACCAGCGACAAGCGCCTGATCTTCGGCGGTGGCGTGGTGTACGGCGCGCGTGACCCGGCCAACATCGAAGCGATCATTCGCCCGAAGATGCTCAAGGCCTTCCCGCAACTGAAGAACGTCAAGATCGACTACGCCTGGACCGGCAACTTCCTGCTGACCCTGTCGCGCCTGCCTCAGGTCGGCCGTATCGGCGACAACATCTACTACTCGCAGGGTTGCTCGGGCCACGGCGTGACCTACACCCACCTGGCGGGCAAGGTGCTGGCCGAGGCCCTGCGTGGCCAGGCCGAGCGTTTCGACGCCTTCGCCGGCCTGCCGCACTACCCGTTCCCGGGTGGCCAGATGCTGCGTGTACCGTTCAGCGCCCTGGGTGCCTGGTACTACAGCCTGCGCGATCGCCTGGGCTTCTGATGTAGGCAGGCCTGGCCTCATCGCGGGTAAACCCGCTCCTACAGGTTTGATGCAGCACCTGTGGGTGCGGGTTTACCCGCGAAAGGGCCGGTGCAGATACCGCTATTTATTCAGGCTACGCACAGCCTGCTTCGCCGCAACTTCCTGGCCCGCCCGGGCCAGTTCGTCGGCAGCCTGCAGCCAACGCTGGCGGTCCACCTGGGCCGGCAGCTGGCGCGGAGGCTGCACCAGCACCGCCCAACTCCCCTCCTTCGCCCACGCCGAGGCGAAATCGCCAAACGCCATCAGCTGGCGCCGATTCATCCCTGAGCGCAACAGTACGCGCTTCTTGAAGCTGTCATAACCAATCAGCACCGCGTAACGCGGCTCGCTCCACCACGCCGAACCCTCCTCGTACCGCAGCAGCACCGGATTGCCAGCGGCCACCTGGGCCAGCAAGGCATCCAGCTGCTTGTCCAACGGGTACACCACCATGCCGTACTCTCGCGCCACACGCGGGATGCTGGTTTCCAGCGCATCGGCCCCCTTCGGCAGATTCAGCGGTTTGTCCAGCAACCCGGGGGTAATCGGCGCACCTTGCTGCGAGAGCAGCGCGGCCAGGGCCATCGCCCCGCTGTGGTTGGCATTGCCGCGGTAGAACGGCACGCTGCTGATCTCGACCCGCTGCGGCATGCCCTTGAGGCTTGCAGGTGGTGCGCTGGCGCAGCCGCCCAGGGTCGCGGCCACCAGGCAGGCGACCAACAGCCGACGCGGGACGGTCGCCCAGCTCTTGCAGGAATGTTGCTCCATGGACACTCGCTTGTTCCGATGCCAGGCAGGCAGCGCCCGGCTCTGACCCCCGATCATAGGGTGCCGCGTTGCGCGGGTATAGTCCGACAAGACACCGGAACCAATCGGCTTAAGCAATCGACCTTTGGTCAATGGAACGTCACGGCCGGGCAGCTAGACTAAAGCTGTGTCTGGAGGGCAAACCGCAGGTCGGCCCAAGAGAAGGAGGCACACATGAGCCTGACCATGGCAATCCTCATGCTGGTGGGTATGTGGCTGAGCGTCGCGGCCGCCATGCTGTGGGGTGTTCTGCGTATCCTGCGGCGTCATTCCCAGCCTCACCACCTGCCACCGCAGGCCCCGGCCAAGGCGCAGCCTGCGCGCAGGGCGCGGCGGCATGCCGGGGTGCACTGAGGTTTTTCACCTGAATGCAAACGGGGCGCCAAGCGCCCCGTTGTTTTTTATCAGCCTTCAGCGGCTTCACGCTTTAGCCGTGCTCGGCGAGCCAGGATGTTGAGGATCTCGATCGCCGTCGAGAAGGCCATCGCCGCATACACATACCCTTTCGGTACATGGGCGCCAAAACCTTCGGCGATCAGCGTCATGCCGATCATGATCAGGAAGCCCAGGGCCAGCATCACCACCGTCGGGTTGTCGTTGATGAAGTTGGCCAGCGGGTCGGCGGCCACCATCATGACAATGACTGCGGTGATCACGGCAATGATCATGATCGGCAGGTGCTCGGTCATGCCCACGGCAGTGATGATGCTGTCGACCGAGAAGACGATGTCCAGCAACAGGATCTGGAAGATCGCCGCCGCAAAGCCCAGGGTGACCGTGTTGGACACCTTGGCTTCTTCCTTGGCGCCGTGCGGGTCGACGTTTTCGTGAATCTCCTTGGTGGCCTTCCACAGCAGGAACAGGCCGCCGGCAATCAGGATCACGTCCTTCCAGGAGAAGGCGTTGCCGAACACTTCGAACACCGGGTCGGTCAACTGCACGATCCAGGCCACGGTGCTGAGCAGGGCCAGGCGCATCACCAGGGCCATGCTGATACCGATACGGCGTGCCTTGGAGCGGTACTCCACAGGCAGCTTGTTGGTCAGGATCGAGATGAAGATCAGGTTGTCGATACCCAGTACCACTTCCATGGCCACCAGGGTTGCCAGGGCGACCCAGGCAGTAGGGCTAGCGGCGAGTTCCAGCAAGTATTCCATTGTTCAAATCCTGATGCGGCAATTGGGGTCAGATTTCTTGGGTGTGTTCTTTCTTCTCGGCGCCCTTGGGCTTTTGGCCCTCGTGACCGATGGCATCGCTCAACGCCTGCTGGGCGGCCTTGTTGGTGTCGTCGATGGCCTGCTTGGCCGACTTCGCGGCCTGGTCGAGCATCTGCTGGGCAGACTTCTCGGCCTGGTCGCAACCGGCCAGGCTGAACAGCGCCAGGGCCAGCACCAGCGGTGTGCCAATGGATTTGAATTGCAGCATGGTGTCCTCGCTTGAAAAAGCCCGGCGGCGCGAAGCGCCTGATGGGGTCGCATTCTAAAGACGCCAATACTTCAGGAAAATTCGTATTTCCAGTGTGTATACTTCGGTTTTTTCGAATCGGGACCCGCGTGCGTGCTCAACTATCGCCAGCTCCACTACTTCTGGGCCGTAGCCAAGACCGGCAGCATCGCCCGCGCCAGCGAGCAGCTGAACCTGACGCCACAGACCATCAGCGGGCAGATCAGCCTGTTCGAGCAGACCTACGGGCTGGAACTGTTCCAGCGTGTCGGCCGGCAACTGGAGCTGACCGAAACCGGCCGTCAGACGCTAGCCTACGCCGAGCAGATGTTCCAGATTGGCGGCGAGCTGGAGGCCATGCTCAGGGCCGGCCCGCAGGAGCAGATCCTGTTTCGCGTGGGGGTGGCCGACGTGGTGCCGAAGTCGATCGTCTATCGCCTGCTGGCGCCGACCATGGAGCTGGACGAAGTGCTGCGCATCAATTGCCGCGAAGACAAGCTCGAACGGCTGCTGGCGGACCTGGCGATCCAGCGCCTGGACCTGGTGATTTCCGACAGCCCGATGCCCAGCCACCTGGACATCAAGGGTTATAGCCAGAAGCTTGGCGAATGCGGCCTGAGTTTCTTCGCCACCCCGGCCCTGGCCAGGCAGCATGCCGGCCCCTTCCCGGCTTGCCTGCAGGATGCCCCGCTGCTGATTCCCGGCCCGGAAACCGTGGTGCGCAGCCGCCTGTTGCGTTGGCTGGGTGAGCAGCACGTGCAGCCCCGGATCGTTGGCGAGTTCGATGACAGTGCGCTGATGCAGGCGTTTGGCCAATCTGGCAGCGGGGTTTTCGTTGCGCCCAGCGTGATAGCCGAGGAAGTGTGCCGGCTGTATGGCGTCGAGCTGATTGGCCAGACCGAGGCGGTGCATGAGTCGTTCTATGCCATTTCGGTGGAGCGCAAGGTCAAGCATCCGGGGATCGTGGCAATTACCGAGGGGGCGCGGCGGGAGCTGTTTCATTGGTGACGGTGGTTTACCCGCGAAAGGGCGGGGCCTGATTGTGCTAAAGTCCCGCCCTTTGAAGATTCCGAGAATCCGCTGCACATGACGCCCGTTTTCCATCTGCTCAACCGCACCAGCCTGGTCACCCAGATCGTCATCGGCCTGGTCGCCGGCATCGCCATTGCCCTGCTGGCCCCCACCCTCGCCCGCGACCTGGCCTTCCTTGGCAAAGTGTTCGTCAGCGCGCTCAAGGCCGTCGCG
Source organism: Pseudomonas sp. MN1F (assembly GCF_009391885.1). Lineage (GTDB taxonomy): Bacteria > Pseudomonadota > Gammaproteobacteria > Pseudomonadales > Pseudomonadaceae > Aquipseudomonas. The sequence continues at coordinate 5,069 of NZ_VZII01000032.1, forward strand.
CCGGTGCTGGTGTTCATTCTGGTGATGGCGTCGATCGCCAACCACCGTCATGGCCAGGAAACCCACATCCGCCCGATCCTCTGGCTGTACCTGCTGGGTACCTTCGCCGCCGCCGTGGTGGCCGTGGCCGCCAGCATGCTGTTCCCGTCGCAGCTGGCCCTGAGTACCAGCGAGGCGACCCTGAGCGCGCCGGGCGGTATCGGCGAGGTGATGCAGAACCTGCTGCTGAGCGCGGTCGACAACCCGATCAACGCCTTGCTCAACGCCAACTTCATCGGCGTGCTGACCTGGGCCATCGGCCTGGGCGTGGCCCTGCGCCATGCCGGCCAGACCACCCGCACCGTGGTCGAGGACCTGTCCAATGGCGTGACGCTGATCGTGCGTGTAGTCATCCGCTTCGCCCCGCTGGGCATCTTCGGGCTGGTCAGCTCGACCCTCGCGCAGTCTGGCCTCAGCGCCCTGCTCGGCTACCTGCACCTGCTGGGCGTGCTGATCGGCTGCATGCTGTTCGTGGCGCTGGTGATGAACCCGCTGATCGTGTTCTGGAAGATCCGCCGCAACCCTTATCCACTGACCTTGCTGTGCCTGCGCGAAAGCGGCATCACCGCGTTCTTCACCCGCAGTTCGGCGGCCAACATTCCGGTCAACCTGGCGCTGTCGGAGCGCCTGGGGCTGCATGAGGATACGTACTCGGTGTCGATCCCGCTGGGGGCGACCATCAACATGGCCGGCGCGGCGATCACCATCACCGTGCTGACCCTGGCGGCGGTGCATACCCTGGGCATTCCGGTCGACTTGCCGACCGCGGTGCTGCTGAGCCTGGTGGCGGCGATCTGTGCCTGCGGTGCTTCCGGGGTCGCGGGTGGGTCGCTGCTGCTGATTCCGCTGGCGTGCAGCCTGTTCGGCATCCCCAGCGAGATTGCCATGCAGGTGGTGGCGGTGGGCTTCATCATTGGCGTGCTGCAGGATTCGGCGGAGACGGCGCTGAATTCTTCGACCGATGTGCTGTTTACCGCAGCGGCGTGCCAAGCCGAAGCGCAGCGTAGCGCTTGAGATGGCCGGGGCCGCTGTGCGGCCCCAATTGCCTTACACCGCGGCATTACCTACGCTAGTGGCCTTCCCCCAGCAATGAGACAGGGCCATGTCAGAACACCAAACCGCAGGCGAAGGCCGCTTCAGCAGTATCGAGATCCGTATTCTCGGCGCGCTGATCGAGAAGCAGGCCACCAGCCCGGAAAGCTACCCGCTGACCCTCAACGCCCTGGTCCTGGCCTGTAACCAGAAGACCAGCCGGGAACCGGTCATGAACCTCACTCAAGGCCAAGTCGGCCAGGCCCTGCGTGCGCTGGAGGGCCAGGGCATGACCCGCCTGCAGATGGGCAGCCGCGCCGACCGCTGGGAACAGCGGGTGGACAAGGCGCTGGAGCTGGTACCGGCGCAGCTGGTGCTGATGGGCCTGTTGTTCCTGCGTGGGCCGCAGACCCTCAACGAACTGCTGACCCGCAGCAACCGCCTGCACGACTTCGACGACACCGAGCAGATCCAGCACCAGCTGGAGCGTCTGATTTCGCGCGACCTGGCCCTGCACCTGCCACGCCAGGCCGGGCAGCGGGAAGATCGCTACACCCATGCCCTCGGTGACCCGGCGGAAATCGAGGCGATTCTCGCGGCACGGCAGCAGGAAGGTGGCGCTCGCAGCAGTGGCGGCAGTGTTTCGGAAGAGCGGATCGAAGCCCTGGAGGCGCGGATCGCAGCGCTGGAGGCACGCCTGGCCGAGCTGGAAGGCTAAGGTTCAGGGTCGGGGAAGTTGCGACAGCTCTTGCGCTCGGCCAGCTCCCGGTCACTGGGGCGCTGGTCGACGAACACGGTGCGGCCGTCAGCATAGATTTCGAGGTAGCCCCAGTGCAGGTCCTGCTCTTTCTGCCCGGGTTTGGGCGGGACTAGCCACCAGGGTTCGCGGCTGATCAGGGTCATGGTGACGCTCCTGAGGGTGTCTGCGCTAAGCATAGACACCCTCAAGTTCTGTTTTGCCAGTGCCGGCCCTTTCGCGGCTAAAGCCGCGAAGGGGCCGGTACAAGCTTACGCCGGTGCCGAAGTACGGATCAGGTGATCGAACGCTGCCAGCGAGGCCTTGGCGCCCTCGCCTACCGCGATGACGATCTGCTTGTACGGCACCGTGGTCACGTCACCTGCGGCAAACACGCCCGGCACACTGGTCTGGCCCTTGGCGTCGACGATGATCTCGCCCCGCGGCGACAGCTCGACGGTACCCTTGAGCCAATCGGTGTTCGGCAGCAGGCCGATCTGCACGAAGATGCCTTCCAGCGCCAGGTCATGCACCTCATCGGTGCTGCGATCCTTGTAACGCAAGCCCGTCACTTTCTCGCCATTGCCGACCACTTCGGTGGTCAGCGCGCGGGTGATCACCTTGACGTTCGGCAGGCTGTGCAGCTTGCGCTGCAGCACCGCGTCGGCACGCAGCTGGCTGTCGAACTCGATCAGCGTCACCTGGGCGACGATACCGGCCAGGTCGATGGCCGCTTCCACACCCGAGTTGCCGCCGCCGATCACCGCCACACGCTTGCCCTTGAACAGCGGGCCGTCGCAGTGCGGGCAGTAGGCCACGCCGCGGGCTCGATATTCCTGCTCGCCCGGCACGTTCATTTCGCGCCAGCGCGCGCCCGTGGCGAGGATCACCGTCTTGGCCTTGAGCGAGGCACCGCCGGCCAGGCGCACTTCGTGCAGGCCGCCGTCGGTGGCCGGGATCAGCGCTTCACCGCGCTGCAGGTTCATGATGTCGACGTCGTACTGCTTGACGTGCTCTTCCAGCGCCGTGGCCAGCTTCGGCCCTTCGGTTTCCTGCACCGAGATGAAGTTCTCGATAGCCAGGGTGTCGAGCACCTGGCCGCCGAAACGCTCGGCAGCGACACCGGTGCGGATGCCTTTACGTGCGGCATAGATGGCCGCTGCGGCGCCTGCAGGGCCACCGCCGACCACCAGCACATCGAAGGCGTCCTTGGCGTTGATCTTCTCAGCCTGGCGGCTGCCGGCGTTGGTGTCGATCTTGCCGAGGATTTCTTCCAGGCCCATGCGGCCCTGGCCGAACACTTCGCCGTTCAGGTAGATGCTCGGCACCGCCATGATCTTGCGCGACTCGACTTCATCCTGGAACAGCGCGCCATCAATGGCCACGTGGCGCACATTGGGGTTGAGCACCGCCATCAGGTTCAGCGCCTGGACCACGTCCGGGCAGTTCTGGCACGACAGCGAGAAGTAGGTTTCGAAGGTGAACTCGCCTTCCAGCGCCTGGATCTGCTCGATCACCTCGGCACTGGCCTTGGACGGGTGGCCGCCAACTTGCAGCAATGCCAGCACCAGGGAGGTGAATTCGTGGCCCATGGGGATGCCGGCGAAGCGCAGGCTGATGTCGGCACCCGGGCGGTTCAGCGAAAACGAAGGACGACGGGCATCGCTGCCGTCCGCGCTGAAGGTAATGAGGTTCGACAGGCCGGCGATTTCCACCAGCAGGTCGTGCAATTCGCGGGACTTCGCGCCGTCGTCGAGGGAGGCAACGATCTCGATCGGCTGGGTGACCCGCTCCAGGTAGGTTTTCAGTTGCGATTTAAGCGTGGCGTCCAACATACGGGCGATTCCTTTTTCAAAACTCGGATACAAAAACGCCCAGGCGAGGTCGCCCGGGCGCTTTTTACGGGGCGGTAGGTGCTTCAGCTTTGGCGGCTGCTCACCGCCCGCGACAGACACATCGGCGGATTTTCGTTCGAGAAGTGCCTGCGCAGCATGATCGTCGCGCAGGCGCTTATCGGGCGAAAATTAGATCTTGCCGACCAGGTCCAGCGATGGAGCCAGGGTGGCTTCGCCTTCTTTCCACTTGGCCGGGCACACTTCGCCTGGGTGAGCAGCTACGTACTGGGCAGCCTTCACTTTGCGCAGCAGCTCGGCTGCGTCGCGGCCAACACCACCGTCGTTCAGTTCGACGATCTTGATCTGGCCTTCCGGGTTGATCACGAAGGTACCGCGATCGGCCAGGCCGGCTTCTTCGATCAGCACGTCGAAGTTGCGCGAGATGACGTGGGTCGGGTCACCGATCAGCGGGTACTGGATCTTGCCGATGGTTTCCGAAGTGTCGTGCCAGGCTTTGTGGGTGAAGTGGGTGTCGGTCGACACGCCGTAGATTTCCACGCCCAGCTTCTGGAACTCGGCGTAGTTGTCGGCGAGGTCACCCAGCTCGGTTGGGCAGACGAAGGTGAAGTCGGCCGGGTAGAAGAACACGACGGACCACTTGCCTTTCAGGTCGGCTTCGCTGACCTGAACGAACTCGCCTTTGTGGTAGGCGGTGGCGTTGAACGGTTTGACCTGGCTGTTGATGATTGGCATGAGAGACGCTCCTTCATGGGGTTGGAATCAGTTGATGGAGAGAATCCTAACCGCTGGTCCCGACAAAGGCTCATTGGCAAAGCTCATGCTTGTGATTGGTTTTGGCTATAACCGCAGATAATTAATAGAAGGGAATGGGCTGAGCAAAGGATTGCGGGGGTATTCATGAGCCTCATCGCCGGCAAGCCGGCAATGAGGCCAGCGGCATCAGCGGGTCACTGTGCGCATGGTGACGAACTCTTCAGCGGCAGTCGGGTGCACGCCAACGGTATCGTCGAACTGCTGCTTGGTGGCACCGGCCTTGAGGGCAATACCCAGGCCCTGGATGATCTCGCCGGCATCCGGGCCGACCATGTGGCAGCCCAGTACCTTGTCGGTCTCGGCGTCCACCACCAGCTTCATCAGGGTCTTTTCCTGGATGTCGGTAAGGGTCAGCTTCATGGCGCGGAAGCGGCTCTCGAAGATCTGCACCTTGTGCCCGGCTGCCAGTGCCTGTTCCTCGGTGAGGCCAACAGTGCCGATCGGCGGCTGGCTGAACACCGCGGTCGGGATGTTCTGGTAATCCACCGGGCGGTACTGCTCTGGTTTGAACAGGCGCCGCGCCACGGCCATGCCTTCGGCCAGGGCCACCGGGGTGAGCTGCACGCGGCCAATCACGTCGCCAATGGCGAGAATCGACGGTGCGGTGGTCTGGTACTGCTCGTCGACGCGGATGAAGCCACGGGCGTCCAGCTCCACGCCGGTGTTTTCCAGCCCCAGGTTGTCGAGCATCGGGCGGCGGCCGGTGGCGTAGAACACGCAATCGGCGACCAGCTCGCGGCCGTCCTTGAGGGTGGCTTTCAGGCTGCCGTCTTCAAGCTTGTCGATGCGCTGGATGTCGGCGTTGAACTGCAGGTTCATTCCGCGTTTTTCCAGCTCTTCCTTGAGGTGGGTACGCACCGAGCCATCGAAGCCGCGCAGGAACAGGTCACCGCGATACAGCAAGGTGGTGTCGGCGCCCAGGCCCTGGAAGATGCCGGCGAACTCCACGGCGATGTAACCACCGCCAACCACCAGCACGCGGCGTGGCAGCGCTTTGAGGTAGAACGCTTCGTTGGAGGTGATGGCCAGTTCCTTGCCCGGAATGTCCGGCACCTGCGGCCAGCCGCCCGTGGCAATCAGGATGTGCTCGGCGCTGAAGCGCTGGCCGTCCACTTCCACTTCGTTGGCGCCGGTGATGCGGGCGTGGCCCTGCAGCAAGGTCACGCCGCTGTTCACCAGCAGGTTGCGGTAGATGCCGTTGAGGCGCTCGATCTCGCGGTTCTTGTTGGCGATCAGCGTGCCCCAGTCGAAGTGGCCCTCTTCCAGGGTCCAGCCAAAACCGGCGGCCTGTTCCAGCTCATCGGCAACGTGGGCGCCGTACACCAGCAGCTTCTTCGGTACGCAACCGACGTTGACGCAGGTGCCCCCCAGGTAGCGGCTCTCGGCCACAGCCACTTTTGCACCGAAGCCCGCAGCGAAGCGCGCCGCACGCACACCGCCGGAACCGGCGCCAATCACGAACAGATCAAAATCGTAGGCCATGTATTCACTCTCCTAGGCAGGCGCCCAGCATACCGCCGTTGCCTGGCGCACACAAAAAAGCCACCCCGAAGGGTGGCTCCTTGAACCCGCGTTGGCGTATCAGTACGCCTTGCCGGTCTTGTAGAAGTGCTCGAAGCAGAAGTTGGTCGCCTCGATGTAGCCTTCGGCGCCACCGCAGTCGAAACGCTGGCCCTTGAACTTGTAGGCGATCACGTTGCCTTCGGCAGCCTGTTTCATCAGCGCGTCGGTGATCTGGATCTCGCCTCCTTTGCCTGGTTCGGTCTGTTCGATCTTCTCGAAGATGTCCGGGGTCAGGATGTAGCGACCGATGATCGCCAGGTTGGACGGTGCGTCTTCCGGCTTCGGTTTCTCGACCATCGAGTCGACACGGAAGATGCCGTCCTTGATTTCTTCACCGGCAATGACGCCGTACTTGTTGGTTTCCTGCGGGTCGACTTCCTGGATGGCGACGATCGAGCAGCGGTATTTCTTGTACAGCGCGACCATTTGCGCGAGCACACCTTCACCTTCGAGGTTGACGCACAGGTCATCCGCCAGCACCACGGCGAACGGTTCGTCACCGATCAGCGGGCGGCCGGTCAGGATGGCGTGGCCCAGGCCTTTCATTTCGGTCTGGCGGGTGTAGGCGAACGAGCACTCGTCGAGCAGGCGACGGATACCGACCAGGTACTTTTCCTTGTCGGTGCCCTTGATCTGGTTTTCCAGCTCGTAGCTGATATCGAAGTGGTCTTCCAGCGCGCGCTTGCCGCGGCCGGTGACGATGGAAATCTCGTTCAGACCAGCATCCAATGCTTCTTCAACGCCATACTGGATCAGTGGCTTGTTGACCACCGGCAGCATTTCCTTGGGCATGGCTTTGGTAGCAGGCAGGAAGCGAGTGCCGTAGCCGGCTGCCGGGAACAAGCATTTCTTGATCATAAACATCCTTAAACATAGGCGAGGCCTGTGGAATTCGGCGCAGTCTAATCAGGCGGCATGCAGCTTACAATGCCTTGCCTGTGACGACCGCTGCCATCATAGAGATAACCCAGTGTAGATAGTTCCAAAAAGTTCGTGAAAATCCCGTCATCCGGCCCTCCCGTAACACCGCGAAAGGGCCGGCTCAACGCCCCGCTCAGCTGCCAGTGCCCTGCCCGATCAGCACCCCGTCAACCTGCTGGCCATACAGGTTGACACCGTCGTTGGCATGGAACTTCAGCCGTGTTTTTTCGATGGAGCCCTCCACCAGGCGCGGGTCCTGAGGGCGTTCGTGGCGGTTGACCCAGGCGGCCACGTCCCAGGCCTGCTGATCGCTCAGGCTGCCCGGCTTGCCCAGTGGCATGTTGTACTTGATGAACGATGCCGCGGTATTGATCCGGTGCATGCCGGCACCCCAGTTGTAGGAGTCTTTACCCCATAGCGGCGGCATCACATATTCACCGGCTACCTTCTGCCCCTCACCGTTGTCGCCGTGGCAGATGGCGCACTGTTCGCGGTAGACCTGCTGGCCGCGCTTGAAGTCATAGCCACCTTTTGGCTGCGGCACCTCGGGGTAACCGCGACCGGCGATTTCCACACCGGTGGGCGCCTGGGTCGAAAGCCAGTACGAATATACGGCGAGCGCCGTCATCTGCGGGCTGTCAGCGGCCGGCGGCTTGCCGTTCATGCTGAACTGGAAGCACCCTTGGATGCGCTCGGCGAAGGTGTTCACCTTGTCGTTCTTCTTGCGGTAGGCCGGGTACATCGGATAAGCGCCCCACAGCGGCGCGGAATGCGCCAGGCGGCCCTGGTCGAGGTGGCAGTTACTGCAGTTCATGCCATTGCCCACGGCCTCGGGCATCAACCGGCGGGTATCGACGAACAGTGCGTGGCCCTCGCGGACCATTTTGCCGAATGCATTGTCCGACAACTCGCTTTCGGCGGGCGGGGCGAATTGTGGCGCGGCCTGGGCACCGGGGACTTTCAGTTGCGACTGGTCTTCCATGGCGATCGGCGCTTGATTGGCAAAGGCAGCGCCCGTGGCCAGCAGCAGTAACGTTGGCATCAAGGTTTTCATGGCTTGACCTCCGGGCTGGCGGGGTGGGCGAAGTACTCGGCAATCGCCTTGACTTCGGCGTCGGTCATGGCCTTGGCCACGCCTGCCATCAACTGGTTGGGGTCATTGCTGCGGCTGCCGTCGCGCCAGCCGTTGAGCTGTGCGATCAGGTAGGCGGCGGGCTGCCCGGCCAGCGGCGGGAAGTGCTCGCCGACACCGCTGCCGCCTGGGCCATGGCACTGCACACAGCCGGGGATCTGTCGGCTCCAGTCGCCGTAGAGGGCCAGGCGTTGGGTGGGGTTGCTCGCCATCTGCTGGCGACGCCCGTCTGGGGCAGGATCACTCGGCAGCGCGGCCAGGTAACGGCTGACGGCCTCGATCTCATCTGCGCTCAGGGCTTTGGCCAACGGCGCCATGACCGGCTGCTGGCGGCTGCCGCTTTGCCAGTCACGCAGCTGCTTGCTCAGGTAACCGGCCGGCAGGCCAGCCAGGCGAGGGAACCCTGCGGCGGCAATGCCCTTGCCGTCCGGGCCATGGCAGCTCAGACAGGCCATGGCGGCGGGGTTGGCCCCGCCCTGGGTAAAGACTTTCTGGCCATCGGCGGCATGCGCCGCGGGCCAGGCCAGGATCAGCAGGCTGCCGATCACGACGCGACTCAACGGTGTCATCACGAATCTCCATTTCTTTTGTTATAAGCTTAGGCTTAAAAAACATAAGCAAATGGATACTAGCCCTGTAGGGGAATTCGCAACAACGCCTAAGCCGACCACCGGCTGGCAATTGGCCTGCTAAGGGCCGATCCGTTGAGCCAGATCAACTGCCAGAGATGCACTCGGTCGTTGCCTGGCGTACATCGCCCGGGCGCAGCGGAAAGTTGTTCAGCCGCTCATGCAGCTTGATGCTGCTGCCGCTGCCGCGCTTGCGGATGTCGAGCAACGCTGCCGGCCCGGAACCTGCCGTGAGTTTTTGCGGCACGATCAGGCGCAAGCCCTCATCGTGCTGTTCCTCCACCAAAGGATCACGGCTTTTGGCCAGGTGCGCCTTGACGCAATCGGCGTATTCACGCGGCGTCTTGCCAGACATGACATCCATGGTTTCATGGGATTGCTCAAGTTCCGCCACACTGACACACCCCCCCAGCGCCAGGAACAACGCCGCCACCATCCACTTCATTTCCTGCACCTCGAATGACCAGAGAGCCTAGGACAACAGCCAGGCGGTTTTGCTCCCCGCTTTGGCCGTTTTATCTGCCAAGTGCCATCCAGGCGCGGCAGCGCAAGCCGACATCGTGGTATCGTTCGCCTTTGCAGAACCAATCCTTGCGGAGCACCCCATGAAATTCGTACACCAGCGCGAGCACCTCAACGAGGACGATATCGTCGTCATCGAGTGCTCCCAGCGCTGCAACATCCGCCTGATGAACGACGCTAATTTCCGCAGCTTCAAGAACGGCGGCCGGCACACCTACCACGGTGGCCACTTCGAGCGCTTCCCGGCCAAGATCACCGTGCCGAGCACCGGTTTCTGGAACATCACCATCGATACCGTGACCACCCGCCCGATCTCGGTAACGCGCAAACCGACCCTGACCCACAAGATCAAGATCATCCGCCGCTCGTCGTCGAAACTCGGATAAGGCCCACCATGACCCAGAACATCAAATACGTCATCAAGTACAAGCTCGACGGCCAGCGCCGCTGGGACTTCGCCGTGATGGCCGACGCCTCGCACGAACAGGCCATGGAAGCCCTGCGCAAGATTCACGGTGAAGACGCCGAGAAGATCATCGACATCCAGGTGAGCAAAGCACTGTAAGGCAGCAGCGGCAAGGAGAAGCGCATGAGCAACTGGCCCGACCGTCGTATCCTCGATCTGCTGGGCATCGAGTTGCCCATTCTCCAGGCGCCGATGGCCGGCGCCTCGGGTTCGGCCATGGCCATTGCCGTGGCCAGCGCAGGTGGCCTGGGTGCCCTGCCCTGCGCCATGCTCACCGGCGACCAGGTGCGCGCTGAGATCGAGGCCTTCCGCACGGCCTGCCCTGGCCGGCCGCTGAACCTGAACTTCTTCTGCCATCAGCCGCCAGCGCCCGACCCGGAGCGCGACGCCCGCTGGAAGCAGGCACTGCAACCGTACTACGCCGAAGTCGGCGCCGACTTCGATGCGCCTACGCCTGTTTCCAACCGCGCACCCTTCGATGAACAGAGCTGCCTGCTGGTCGAGCAGTTGCGCCCGGAGGTGGTGAGTTTCCACTTTGGTTTGCCGCAAGCTGCACTGCTGCAGCGGGTCAAGGCCACCGGCGCCAAGGTGTTGTCCAGCGCCACCACGGTGGAAGAAGCGCTGTGGCTCGAAGCCAATGGCTGCGACGCGATCATCGCCATGGGCTATGAAGCCGGCGGCCATCGCGGCATGTTCCTCAGCAACGACATCACCAGCCAGATCGGCACCTTCGCCCTGGTGCCGCAGATTGCCGATGCCGTGCGCCTGCCGGTGATCGCCGCCGGCGGCATTGGCGACCACCGCGGCCTGGTGGCGGCCCTGGCATTGGGCGCCAGTGCAGTGCAGATCGGCACCGCCTACCTGTTCTGCCCGGAGGCCAAGGTCTCCCCTGCCCACCGTCGCGCACTGGACACCGCTGCGGCCAGCGACACCGCGTTGACCAACCTGTTCACCGGGCGCCCGGCACGTGGCATCAACAACCGCATCATGCGTGAACTGGGGCCGATGAGCGAACTGGCCCCGCGCTTCCCGCTGGCCGGGGGCGCATTGATGCCGTTGCGGGCGATTACCGAGGCGCAGGGCAACAGCGATTTCAGTAACCTGTGGTCGGGGCAGGCACTGCGCCTGGGCAGGCATATGCCGGCTGAACAGCTGACCCGGGAGATTGCTGACAACGCGTTGGCGCGGATCATGCGCTAAACACACCCTCGCGTCTGCCCAATCGCCGGCAGTAGACGACCCAGAGGTTATAACCCCTGCTCCAGCCCCTTCCCGACCATTGGCCTATCGCTATATAGTTCACACCATAACGATAACCACCTCAAGGAGCTGCCTTCATGCGTATCCGCCTGCCCCACTTGGCCGTCACTGCCCTGGCCAGCCTGATCGCGCTCAACAGCGCCTGGGCCGATGAGGTGCAGGTTGCGGTCGCCGCGAACTTCACCGCGCCGATCCAGGCCATCGCCAAGGACTTCGAGAAGGACACCGGCCACAAACTGGTCGCCGCCTATGGCGCCACCGGGCAGTTCTACGCGCAGATCAAGAACGGCGCACCGTTCGAAGTGTTCCTCGCCGCCGACGACAGCACCCCGAAGAAGCTGGAAGAGGAAAAGGAGATCGTCCCGGGCTCGCGCTTCACCTACGCCACCGGCACCCTGGCCCTGTGGTCGGCCAAGCCGGGCTATGTGGATGACAACGGTGAGGTGCTGAAGAAGAACCGGTTCCAGCACCTGGCCATCGCCAACCCGAAAGCCGCCCCTTACGGCCTGGCCGCCACCCAGGTGCTGGACACGCTGAAGCTGACCGAGGCCACCAAGGCCAAGATCGTCGAAGGCCAGAACATCACCCAGGCCTACCAGTTCGTCTCCACCGGCAACGCCGAGCTGGGCTTCGTCGCCCTGTCGCAGGTCTACAAGGACGGCAAGCTCGCAAGTGGTTCGGCCTGGATCGTCCCGGCCAACCTGCACGCGCCGATCCTGCAGGATGCGGTCATCCTCAACAAAGGCAAGGACAACCCGGCTGCCAAGGCCCTGATCGACTACCTCAAGGGCCCGAAAGCCGCTGCGCTGATCAAGTCCTACGGTTATGAAATCTGATGCCACTGGACGCCAGTGACTTCGGCGCAGTCTGGCTGACCATCAAGCTGGCCAGCCTGACCACGCTGATCCTGCTGATTGTCGGCACGCCCATCGCCTGGTGGCTGGCGCGCACGCGCTCGTGGCTGCGCGGGCCGGTGGGCGCGGTGGTGGCGCTGCCACTGGTGCTGCCGCCGACGGTGATCGGCTTCTACCTGCTGATCGCCCTCGGCCCGCACGGCTGGCTCGGCCAGGCGACCCAGGCCATGGGCTTGGGCACCGTGGTGTTCAGCTTCACGGGCCTGGTGATCGGCTCGACGGTGTATTCCATGCCCTTCGTGGTACAGCCGCTGCAAAACGCTTTCGGCGCCATCGGCCAGCGCCCGCTGGAAGTGGCCGCGACCCTGCGCGCCAGCCCCTGGGACACATTCGTCCACGTGGTGCTGCCATTGGCCCGCCCCGGCTTCGTCACCGCCAGCATCCTCGGCTTTGCCCATACCGTTGGCGAGTTCGGCGTGGTGCTGATGATCGGTGGCAACATCCCCGACAAAACCCGCGTGGTCTCGGTGCAAATCTTCGATCACGTCGAGGCCATGGAGTATGCGCAAGCCCACTGGCTGGCCGGTGCCATGTTGGTGTTCTCGTTCCTGGTGCTGCTCCTGCTCTATGCCGGGCGCCGTAGCAAAGCTGGCTGGAGCTGAAATGAGCGGATCGATAGTGGCGCGCCTGAAGCTGGCCCGCGACGACTTCACCCTGGACGTCGACCTGAACCTGCCTGGCCGCGGCATCAGCGCGCTGTTCGGCCACTCGGGCTCGGGCAAGACCTCGTGCCTGCGCTGCCTGGCCGGGCTGGAGCGGGCGGCCAGCGCGTATATCGAGGTCAATGGTGAGGTCTGGGAGGACAGCGCCCGTGGCCACTTCCTGGCACCGCACTTGCGCCCGGTGGGCTACGTATTCCAGGAGGCCAGCCTGTTCCCGCACCTGTCGGTGCGCGGCAACCTGGAATTCGGCTGGCGGCGCATCGCCCCGCCCGAGCGCAAGGTCAGCCTCGACCAGGCATGCCAGCTGCTCGGCATCGGCCACCTGCTCGCACGCAAGCCGGCCACCTTGTCGGGCGGCGAGGCCCAACGGGTCGGCATTGCCCGCGCACTGCTCAGCAGCCCGCGGCTGCTCATGATGGACGAACCGCTGGCCGCACTCGACGGGCCGCGCAAGCGCGAGATCCTGCCATACCTGGAACGCCTGCACGAGGAACTGGATATCCCACTGTTGTACGTCAGCCATGCCCAGGACGAAGTGGCGCGCCTGGCTGACCATCTGGTGCTGCTGGAGCAAGGCCGGGCCATGGCCAGCGGACCGATCGGCGAGACCTTGGCCCGCCTCGACCTGTCACTGGCCCAAGGCGAGGATGCCGGGGTGGTCTTCGAGGGCATTGTGGTCGGCCACGATCCGCACTACGACCTGCTCGACCTGCGCCTGCCCGGCAATGAAGCGCCATTGCTGCGTATCGCCCACCCGGCACACAGCATGGGCAGTACCTTGCGGGTCAAGGTGCAGGCCCGGGATGTGAGCCTGGCACTGCGCGCCGACAGTACCTCGAGCATTCTCAATCGCTTGCCGGTGCGGGTGCGCGAAACGCGCCCTGCGGACAACCCGGCGCATGTGCTGGTAAGCCTGGATGCCGGCGGCAACGCCTTGCTGGCGCGCATCACGCGGTTCTCGGCAGACCAGCTTGGCGTGCATGCCGGCCAGGCGCTGTTCGCGCAGATCAAGTCGGTGGCACTGCTGGGTTGAGCATCCTCGAAGCGGCCGTTGTCCATTGATCAGTGACCTGATCGAGGCCCGCCGCCGATGCTCGACTGCCCTCTGCCACCCAGCCTGCACTATGTCGACGACAGCCAGCCGGGCCTGACCCGGCGCCGCTGGCGCGACCGTTTCATCTACCTCGATGCCCAGGGGCTGCGCATCCGCGACCCACAAACCCTGGCACGCATCGCCGCCCTGGTAATCCCGCCGGCCTACAGCGATGTGTGGATCTGCGCCGACCCGCAAGGCCATCTGCAAGCCACCGGCCGCGATGCCCGCGGCCGCAAGCAGTACCGCTACCACGCCCAGTGGCGCGAACTGCGCGACCAGCACAAGTACGGGCGCATGCTGGCCTTTGCCCAGGCACTGCCAAAACTGCGTGCGCAACTGGAAGCGCACCTGGCCCGCCCGGGCCTGGACCGGGAGAAAGTCATGGCGCTGGTGGTGAGCCTGCTCGACCACACGCTGATCCGCATCGGCAACCAACGCTACCTGCGCGACAACCAGTCCTACGGCCTGACCACCCTGCGCAACCGTCACGTCAAGGTGCAGGGCAGCACCGTGCGCTTCCAGTTCCGCGGCAAGCGCGGCGTGGAGCACAATGTCACGCTGCGCGACCGGCGCCTGGCCAACCTGCTCAAGCGCTGCATGGAACTGCCTGGGCAGGCGCTGTTCCAGTACCTGGATGAAGACGGCCAGCGGCACAGCGTCGGCTCCAGCGAGGTCAACCAGTACTTGCAGCAACTGACCGGCGCCGACTTCACCGCCAAGGACTACCGCACCTGGGCCGGCAGCAGCCTGGCGCTGAGCCTGCTACGGCCGCTGGCCTGGGAGCCGGAGAGCGAAGCCAAGCGCCAGGTCGCGGCCATCGTCAAGCAGGTGGCAACACGCCTGGGCAACACGCCGGCGGTGTGCAGGCGCTGCTATATCCACCCGGCCGTGCTCGAACATTATGCCCTCGGGCGCCTGGCCGACTTGCCCAGGCGCCGGGTGCGCAAGGGCCTGGATGCCGAAGAGGTGGCCCTGTTGCTATTTCTTCAGGCCCTGGAAACAACAGCCGATGATTGAGTCGAACTATTCAGCCCATCATGCAGAGAAATTTCCCATAAAGGCCGAAGCCCCCTATTCTTGCCACCGAGCACCTCGCCGAAACGCTTGACAGCATTTACCTCGGCACCTGCGACTAAAGACACGCAACAGAATTTGTCTTTCGGGGAATTACTATCCGCCGAAAGCGTCTTTAATGAGAAGGAAGAGGGACACGCTCCCACCGCTGCGGCCCAATGGCCCGACGGATTTCTACATTACCAAGGAGAACTACATGCTGATACTCACCCGTAAGGTTGGCGAAAGTATCGTCATCAACGATGACATCAAAGTCACCATTCTGGGCGTAAAAGGGATGCAGGTGAGGATTGGCATCGATGCACCAAAGGATGTCCAGGTGCACCGTGAAGAGATCTTCAAGCGCATCCAGGCCGGCAGCCCGGCTCCGGAAAAGCACGACGACCAACACTGACCTGAGCGCCTCGCTTCAAGCCGCACGGACGCGCTTGATCGAAGGGCCGGCGCAAGCCGCAACCTGAACCTCAGGTGCCGAGCAGTTCGCGCACCTTGGCGATCATCCTGTCCATGTCGAACGGCTTGTCGAAGACCGCAGCGAACAGCTCCGGGCGCCCTTGGCTGGCCTGGGCGCCGCTCATCAGGATCACCGGCAGGTCCAGCAGTTGCAGTTCGTCGCGAATCGCCCGCACCAGTTCCTCACCATTGAGCACCGGCATCATGTAGTCGGTAATCACCAGGTCCACACGCCTTTCCTTCAGCGCCTCCAGGGCCTTGCGCCCGTTGCTGGCCTTTTCCACCAGAAAACCTTCGTCCTCCAGGGCAAAGCCGAGGATATCGGCGATCAGGTATTCGTCATCGACAATCAGGATGGTGTTCATCGGCAGGCCCCGTCAGCCACCCCCTTGCGGCACCGGAGTACCCGAGAGTACGCCTGTGGCGCCTTCGAACGCCTTGCGCAGATGGATGCCCTGCGGGCCGATGCGCAGTTCGTGCAGCGCCGGGTCGTGATGGCTGTCGCGCACCTTCAGGATCGACAGCATGCGCCGCAGCTGCGAGTCCAGCTCGACGAAGCGCATCAGCATGAGGTTGTCGACGATGCTCGACAGGTCTGGCGCCGGGGCAGTGATTTCCGAACCGAAAATATCCCGCATCTCCCAGGTGAGCATGACGCTGACATCACGCGCCCGCAGTTCGCCAACCAAGGCACGGAAAAACGCATTGAGCCGCGCCGGGTCGATCGCCAAGCGGCTGAACGCGCCCAGGCTGTCGATCAACACACGCTTGCTGCCCTGCTGCTCGACGTGCTTGAGCAGACGCGCACCTACCTGGTCCAGCAGGCCTTCGGTAGTCGGTTGCCAGCACAGCTGCAAGGCGCCGGTATGCTCGAGGGCGGCCAAGTCGTAGCCCAGCGCTGCAGCCTTCAGGCGTAACCGGGCGGGCGTTTCGTAAAAGCCGAAGTGCAGTGCAGGCTGCTCCACGCTGCCTGCCGCCAGAAAAGCCAGGCCAATCGAGGTCTTGCCAATGCCGGAGGGGCCCATCAGCAGGCTGACCGAACCCAGCGTCAGGCCACCGCCCAGCATTTCGTCCAACGCCTCGACCCCCGTGGACACCCGGTGCAAAGAGGCGGAGCCCAGCTGGCTGGGGTGGCTGTAGAGCGACTCCAGGCGCGGGTAAACGTGCATCCCCGCCTGATCGATCAGGCACTCGTGGCGCCCGGACAACGCCCCGCTGCCCCGCGTCTTGCGCAGCTGTACATGGCGCACCGCGCGGCTGCCGACCAGTTGCTCGCCCAACTCGATCACGCCATCGACCATGGTATGTTCCGGGCTGTTGTCATCCAGGCGGGCACTGGTCAGCAGCAGCACGGTACAACCGGCGAACGCCGCATGGCCCTGCAATTCCGAGACGAACTTCTTGGTGTCCAGCGCCGTTTCTGCACGAACCCGGGCATTGAGCACGCCATCGACGATCAGCAGGCTCGCCTGCTGCTTGCCGATTTCCTGGCGCAGCAGCTTGACCACCGCGTCCAGCCCTTCCTGCTCGAGGGTATCGAAGGCGCTGACGAACTGGATCTGGTCACCCACCATGCCTGGGTCGAAGAACTCCAGGGTCGCCAGGTACTGGAACAAGCGCTCATGGGACTCGCTGAGCAAGGTCGCCACCAGCACCTTGCCACCGTCACGCACATGGCCGCAGGCCAACTGGTTGGCCAGGATGGTCTTGCCCGCACCGGGCGGCCCCTGAACGATATAGGAAGCGCCTGCTACCAGCCCGCCCTTGAGCAGCGCATCGAGCCCTTCGATCCCCGTGACCAGCCGTTTGAGTGCCTGCACCATGGTGGCTACCTGTCGTCTTGTGCCCCCGCATCGGGCTGATAGGCCGGCAGATACAGGCGCATGCACGTGCCCTGGCCGAGTGTGCTGCCGACATGGATGGCGCCATTGCTCTGCTTGGCAAAACCGTATACCTGGCTGAGGCCAAGGCCGGTGCCCTTGCCGAAAGGCTTGGTGGTGAAGAACGGCTCGAAGATGCGCGGCAAAATCTGAGGGTCGATACCATCGCCGCTGTCACGTACTTCGAAGCACACGAACGTGCCATGCAGGCCCTCGACTTCGCCTGCCAGATCAACCGTGAGCACTGCCAGGTCGATCGTACCCTTCTCGCCAATCGCATCGCGCGCGTTGAACAGCAGGTTGAGCAGCACCATCTGCAGCTGCCCGGTATCCACCTCGATCAGTGGCAGATCGGGCTGCAAGTACGCCTGCAACACGATTTCACGCGGCAGCGCATGCTCCAGCAGGCCACGGGTGGCCTCTAAAAGCCTGGCCGGGGCGACCAGCGAGACATCGAGTTGCCGGTAGCGGGCGAAGCTGAGCAGTTGCTGGGTCAGCTCGGTTCCGCGATGCCCGGCATCGAGGATGTGCTCAAGCATGCGCTGCAACCGCGCCGGGTCCTGGCTGGTTTGTGCCAGGCGCGCCGAATTGATGATGATGGTCAGCAGGTTGTTGAAGTCATGCGCCAAGCCACCGGTGAGCTGGCCCAGCGCTTCGAGCTTCTGCGCCTGGAACAACTGGGCGCGCACGGCGTCGAGCTGCAGCGCCGATTCGCGCCGGTCGGTGATATCACGGGTGACCTTGGCCAAGCCGACGATCTGCCCCTGTTCGTCGCGGATCACATCCAGCGCGGCCAAGGCCCAGAACTGCGTGCCGTCCTGGCGCACGCGCCAGCCTTCGTCCTGCGCCACGCCTTGCTCCAGGGCCTGCTTGAGCAGGCGCTCCGGGCGCCCTTCGACGCAATCCTGAGGGGTGAAGAACAACGAAAAATGCCGGCCAATGATTTCATCGGCGCGGTAGCCCTTGATCCGCTGGGCGCCTGCGTTCCAGGACACCACGTGGCCAGACGGGTCAAGCATGTAGATGGCGTAATCCACCACCGACTGCACCAGCTGCTCATAGCGGCTGGCGGGCATGACAGGGTGATCGATACAGTGGGCTGAAACCATGCAAACTCCACAGGTACTGCAGGAGGGATCTGGATAGCTTAGCCAAGCGTACCCTTCTGCAACAGCACGCGCTGCAACGGATTATCAACGCTCGGGTTCGACCATGAGCGGGCTGATTCGTCGCGGCATCGCCACTTTCAGCAACCACAGGCCCACCAGCAGTATCAGGCCGCCACCCGCCAACGCCATCAAGCGTTGCGATTGCTGCTGCTCAGCATCGAAACCGAGCAGCAGGAGGTAGCCCGCGAGGGTGATCAGGCTGAGGTACAGAAAAGCGCCCAGCAGCAACACCTGCGCGAACAGCAGGCGCCAGAACAACCGAGGGCGGACAGTACGCCCGGGAAGAGCCGCGGTATTGGCCTGAGACATGGCGTCACACTCATTGGATCCAATGAAGTGGGCAACAGTGGCTTAATGATGGCAAGGTGTCAATTGCCCAATCGATCGACGCCCTCATTCCTTTGATCATAGGTGCTGCGATGCGCTCAACTATAACAATGGGTTATAAAACGCACTTGCATGCACCCTGCAATTGAGGCTGGCTCAACAGCCGAGCAGTCGTTCGGTAGGGAGGCACAAGGATTCACATAGACCAAGAGGGAATGTGACCATGTTATATTTTGGTCACAACCTGTCACCCGTTTCAGGACGCTTCACACATGACGAAATCTTCTCCACCCGCCCCGGCACGCGGGCCAGCCGACCACGATGTGAGGGATCAGATCATCCAGGCTGCCATGGAGCACTTTGCCCACTACGGCTATGACAAGACCACCGTCTCGGACCTGGCCAAGGCAATCGGCTTTTCGAAGGCCTACGTCTATAAATTCTTCGAATCCAAACAAGCGATCGGTGAGGTCATTTGCTCCGGCCGGCTTGCGCTCATCATGCAGCGCATTGAGACGGCTATCAGCGAAGCCCCTAGCGCATCGGAAAAGCTCAGGCGTCTATTCCGAACGATTGCAGAGGGCGGCGCCGATCTCTTCTTCCATGAACGTAAGCTCTATGACATAGCTGCAGTGGCATCGCGCGATCTATGGCCATCAGTCAAGGCCCACGAAGCCAAGGTCAACCAGGTCATTCAGGCGATCCTGTCTGAAGGGCGCGACACAGGAGAGTTTGAGCGAAAGACGCCAATCGACGAATCGACCTTGGCCATTTTTCTGGTCATGAGGCCTTACATAAATGCCGCGCTGCTTCAGCACAACCTGGACACCCTCGAGGATGCGGTCATCCAACTGCCCGCCCTGATTTTGAGGAGCCTTGCGCCATAACAGTTGTGACCATTGACAATATTGGTCACCAGTATAAAAATTGGGTTCCTATGTCGCCTTTTGAGAACGGGATCCCATGCGCCTGCGCCCTGCCGCCTTAGTCGGTTGTCTACTCCCACTCGCCCTGGTCGCTTGCGGGGGCTCTTCACCTGAAAAAGACCCGCGTGACAAGCCGCCGGTTGTAAAAGCAATCGCGGTACTGAACGCAGTGGATCCTGCGCGGTCGTTTTCCGGGGTAGTGGTCGCTCGCACCCAGAGTGACCTCGGCTTTCGTGTATCTGGAAAGATCCTGCAGCGCCTGGTGGATGCCGGAGAAACAGTTGAACGCGGGCAGCCTCTGATGCGCCTGGACCCGGTCGATCTGACTCTGCAGGCACGCGCGCAGCAGGAGGCTGTTACTTCGGCCAGGGCGAAGGCCAAGCAAACCGCTGATGATGAAGCTCGTTATCGAAGGTTAGTGGCCGAGGGCGCGGTTTCGGCATCGCTCTACGATCAGATCAAAGCTGCAGCTGATTCCGCAAAGGCACAGCTCAGCGCCGCGCAGGCTCAGGCCGACGTTGCCAGGAACGCCACCGGGTATGCAGTCTTGCTGGCCGATGCCGAGGGTGTCGTGATGGACACGTTGGCCGAACCGGGCCAGGTAGTCAGTGCAGGCCAGGCGGTTGTGAGACTGGCGAGAGCTGGCCAACGAGAAGCTGTCGTCCACTTGCCAGAAACCCTCCGCCCTGCCCCTGGCTCGACAGCTTTCGCCAGGCTGTTTGGCCAAGGTTCACAGGCCGTGCCCGCAAAACTGCGACTGCTTTCAGAGGCAGCCGACCCAGCCACCCGCACGTTCGAGGCCAGATACGTGCTGACAGGCGCTTTAGCGAGCGCCCCGTTGGGTTCAACCGTGACTGTTGATATTGCTGAACACAGTCAGGACTCCCAAGCCAGGCAAGTACCGATAGGCGCACTTTTTGACCCTGGCAACGGTACGGGTGTGTGGGTAATTAGCGGCCGGCCGGCCAAGGTGGCCTGGTGCCCGGTAGAGGTATTGAGCGTCAGTGACGAGGTAGCTGTGGTAAAGGGCGGCATCAACACCGGGGATCGGGTTGTCGCCTTGGGTGCGCATTTGCTCCGCGAGGGTGCTGAGGTCATGGAACAGATTCAGACCGCTCAGACCACGGAGCGGCAGCCATGAGTGAACGCCGTTTTAACCTGTCTGCGTTAGCGGTACGTGAGCGCTCGATCACCCTGTTCCTGATTTTGCTTATCACGCTGGCCGGTACGTTGGCCTTCTTCAAACTGGGCCGAGCGGAAGATCCGCCTTTCACCGTAAAGCAGATGACCATCATCAGTGCCTGGCCTGGCGCTACCGCGCAGGAGATGCAGAACCTGGTGGCAGAGCCGCTGGAAAAGCGCATGCAAGAACTGCGCTGGTATGACCGTACCGAAACCTATACACGGCCTGGGCTGGCTTTCACGATGGTTTCGCTGCAGGACAAGACCCCGCCGTCAGCTGTTCAGGAAGAGTTCTACCAAGCCCGCAAGAAAGCGGGTGATCAAGCCAAGCTGATGCCACAGGGCGTGATTGGCCCAATGCTCAATGACGAGTTCTCGGACGTCACGTTTGCCGTGTACGCCCTCAAAGCCAAAGGGGAACCCCAGCGACAATTGGTACGTGATGCTGAAACACTGCGCCAGCAACTGCTGCACGTGCCCGGCGTCAAAAAGGTCAACATCCTCGGAGAACAATCTGAACGGATATTCGTTTCCTTTTCCCACGACCGGCTGGCTACGCTGGGCATTACACCGCAGGATATTTTCTCCGCTCTGGACAACCAGAACGCCCTGTCTCCGGCCGGATCGGTTGAGACAAGCGGCCCCCAGGTAGTGATCAGGGTCGAGGGTGCCTTTGATCAACTGGAAAAAATCCGCGATACGCCCGTGTTCACGAAAGGCCGCACGCTGAAGCTCTCGGACATTGCGGACGTCGAACGGGGCTATGAAGACCCCGCGACATTCCTGGTACGCAATGGTGGCGAGCCTGCGCTGCTGCTTGGCATCGTCATGCGTGAGGGTTGGAACGGGCTCGACCTCGGCAAAGCCCTGGAGCTTGAAACTGCAGGCATCAACGCAAACATGCCTTTGGGCATGACACTCAGCAAGGTGACGGATCAAGCGGTGAACATCACGTCATCCGTCGATGAGTTCATGGTGAAGTTCTTCGTTGCCTTGCTGGTTGTGATGCTGGTTTGTTTTGTCAGCATGGGATGGCGTGTGGGGGTCGTCGTTGCCGCAGCAGTGCCCTTGACCTTGGCGATCGTCTTCGTCGTCATGGCTGCCACTGGCAAGAACTTCGACCGTATAACACTCGGATCACTGATCCTGGCGCTGGGCCTGCTGGTCGACGATGCGATCATCGCCATCGAGATGATGGTAGTGAAGATGGAAGAAGGTTACGACCGTATCAAGGCATGCGCCTATGCCTGGAGCCATACAGCTGCGCCAATGCTTGCTGGCACCCTGGTAACCGCCATCGGTTTCATGCCTAACGGTTTTGCCCAGTCCACCGCAGGCGAATACACGAGCAACATGTTCTGGGTCGTTGGCATCGCCTTGATCGCGTCCTGGGTGGTGGCTGTAGCGTTCACCCCTTATCTGGGCGTGAAGTTATTGCCTCACATCAAGACCATCGAAGGCGGCCATGCCGCCATTTACAACACCCGTCATTACAACCGCTTCCGCTCTCTGTTGAGCTGGGTGATCTCATACAAATGGCTTGTGGCAGGCACAGTTGTTTCGACATTTGTGGCTGCGGTGCTGGGTATGGGGCTGGTGAAGAAACAGTTCTTCCCAACTTCTGATCGCCCTGAAGTTCTGGTGGAGTTGCAGATGCCCTACGGCACATCCATCGAACAGACGAATGCCGCCGCCATCAAGGTGGAGTCCTGGTTGCGCCAGCAAGAGGAGGCAAAAATTGTCACCACTTACATCGGCCAAGGCCCGCCGCGCTTCTTCCTGGCAATGGCTCCGGAATTGCCAGATCCATCTTTCGCCAAGATTGTCGTTCTGACCCAAAACCAAGAGGCTCGTGAGGTCCTCAAGTACCGTCTGCGGGAAGCCGCTGCCGAAGGCCTGGCGCCCGAAGCTCAAGTGCGTGTAACCCAACTGGTCTTCGGCCCCTACTCTCCTTATCCGGTCGCTTATCGCGTCATGGGCCCCGACCCTGCGCAACTGCGCCAGATCGCTGCGCGAGTTCGGGGCGTGCTGCAGGCAAGCCCGATGATGAAGACTGTCAATACTGACTGGGGTCCGCTTGTACCGACCCTTCACTTCGCACTGGATCAAGATCGCCTGCAGGCGGTGGGGCTGACTTCCACCTCGGTATCGCAGCAACTGCAATTCTTGCTGACCGGGGTGCCGATCACTTCAGTCAGGGAAGATATCCGGTCTGTTCAGCTCGTAGGCCGTGCCGCTGGTCGAGCCAGACTGGACCCTGCCCAGATCGAAAACTTTACCTTGGCAGGCTCAAACGGCCAGCGTGTTCCTGTTTCACAGGTCGGCAAGGTGAGTATTCGCATGGAGGATCCGATCCTGCGTCGCCGAGACCGCACGCCCACCATGACAGTGCGCGGTGATATCGCGCAAGGGCTCCAGCCGCCCGATGTTTCCACTGCGATCTGGAAGGAGTTGCAGCCAATCATCACATCGCTGCCACCTGGATACAAAATCGAAATGGCAGGTTCCATCGAGGAGTCGGGCAAGGCCAGCCAGGCAATAGTTCCACTCTTGCCGATCATGATTGCCCTGACCTTGCTGACCATCATTTTGCAGGTGCGCTCGATCTCCGCAATGGCCATGGTGTTCCTGACGTCCCCACTGGGGTTGATTGGTGTAGTGCCAGTATTGCTGCTATTCGGGCAACCGTTCGGGATCAACGCACTGGTCGGACTGATTGCGCTTTCGGGAATTCTGATGCGCAACACGCTGATCCTTATTGGACAGATTCACCACAACCAAACCGAAGGTCTTGAGCCTTTCGACGCCGTGGTTGAAGCAACCGTGCAACGAGCACGCCCCGTCTTGCTGACGGCATTGGCGGCCATCCTGGCGTTCATCCCTCTTACCCACTCAGTATTCTGGGGCACATTGGCCTACACCCTGATCGGGGGCACCTTCGTGGGCACGATCATGACCTTGGTGTTTCTGCCAGCGATGTATTCGATCTGGTTCAAGATTCGCCCCATACAGCGCAAGCACAACCTGGAAGCTGGGCAGCGCGCCTGAGTTCAGGCTTTTCTCTTGTCGCTTTTCGGTAAACGGATAGTTGTACGGGTCAAGCTGTGCAGATTTTTCGGGCGCATATAAAGCAAAAAGAAAGTGTTAGCTAACAAGCACATTGTTCCCAAGTAAAGCCCCCTCTGCAAAGTGGTAAGGCGTGTCGCTGCCAGCAATATTGATGATGTGCGAAAGAGGCAAACAGGCCGCCCCCCCTTACAACTCCAGATTTCAGACTTGCCCTCAGGGCAAACCAGCTCGCGAAGTGCGTGCTTTGTAAGATTAATGTTCAAAGCCAAAGGCACATTTCTGCACAGCTTCTAAACCGTTGATTTCCGCATAATTTTCGTGTCTAATGCGCAACTTGCTATCGTGCCCCGATGGTGAAATTGGTAGACACATCGCACTTAAAATGCGCCGCCGCAAGGTGTGCCGGTTCGAGTCCGGCTCGGGGCACCAAGCATTGCGCACCCCCTCCCTCTGGCCTTCAGCGCCACACTCCATCTGATCTTTCTCTCGCGACTAAGCCTTAAGGCCTTGGCATGCGCTTAGGCGCCAAAAAACGATCAGTGCGTCCGCCTGGACAGCTTGGCAGCTTGCGATGCCCTTTTGCTGCCCGGCAGCAACCTTCTGCGCAACTGCTAAAGTGGAGCTTGTCCCCAGCCACCGGTACGCCGCCATGCGCTACTCCCTGTTCGATGGTCAACGCGACATCATCCTCCTGATCGCCCGCGTGCTGCTCATGATCCTCTTCGTCCTTTCCGGCTGGGCCAAACTGACCGGCTTCGAAGGCACGGTCGGCTACATGACCTCACTGGGCGCCCCTGCCCCGATGCTGGCGGCAGCGGTTGCGGTGATCATGGAATTCGTTGTCGGCATCCTGCTGATCCTGGGCTTCTACACCCGACCGCTGGCCTTCCTGTTTGCCCTGTTCGTGCTGGGGACCGGGCTGCTTGGCCATCCGTTCTGGAACATGGTCGACCCCGAGCGCGCCGCCAACATGACCCAGTTCCTGAAAAATCTAAGCATCTGCGGCGGTCTGCTGGTGCTGGCAGTCAGCGGCCCTGGGCGCTTCTCGGTCGACGGGCGCTGACTCAGTCGTCCAGGTCGTCGTGCCAGGCGGGGTGATCGCGCTCTTCGTCATCGAGGTCATCCAGCAGCGCTTCGTCCTCCTCGACTTCGTCCTCGGCGCCCTGGGCATCTGCTTCAGGGTCGAAGCCCTCATAGAGGAATTCGTGATCGAGCAGGTGATCGTGCTCGGGTTCGTGCAGGTCGTCTTCGTCGCGCATGGTGGCTCCTGGAAATCTGGCACGCCTGTATAGGCGTATCGTTGGCCGTGGTCAATGGATGGCGGTTAATGCTGACTTAACCAGCAGGCCTGAGGCTGTAATCTCTCCCTTCAAAACGTTCGTTGCCCGCCTTCATGGCGGGCTTTTTTTGTGCTCATCAAGGGTATCGACACGCCGTCAACGTGAACTTCACGAGTTTATGACATCCACTTTGGCAATCTGACCCTGCTCCTTATGTTCTTTAGACCCGCCACTGGTTGGCGGGTTTTTCTTTTTTCGGGTATCTGAAATGTGTACGGAAGGTTGACGCATCATTTGCCTGACCGCACCCAGGCGAAATCATCATCGCCAGTAGAACCTGAACACAGCCCGGCCCTGAGCCGGGCTTTTCTTTGCCCGCCAGCCACAGACCTGAGCCACTTTCTTACCCGTCATCACGCTTTACATGATTGCAGGGGTTGAAAAAAGATCACCCCGAGATACTGTATATCCATACAGCATTCATGAACTCCAAATCCTCCTCCTGTGCACTTACGAGTGCCCAGCCGGACGCGGAGGAACACACCTCGGCCGGAAGGCAATCCTGCCAGGCCAATGATTTTATCGTCAGGAGTATTTATGACCGTAAACATCAGCAATCTAACGATCGCCACCCCGGTGGCAGTCTCTTCGACAAACCCCGTCGCGCTTGAGCTCAATGGCGCCGAGGCCATCGCTGAGTTCCCTAGCGTGGTTAAAGTGCTCAGCGACGGGTCGGTTCAGTTCACGGCACCGACCAAAGGAGCCTCGAGCAAGAGCACCCACAGAACCCGTTGCGAGTGGTCGGAGACACAGAGCTGGACGCTCGGCAGCGCCCCGGACCACTGGAATCGCCAGACAATGACCCTGACCAAGGTCAACTTGGCGCAGAAGGTAGTCGTCAGCCAGATGCACGTCAGGGGGGATGACAGCCCTCCGGTGAAAGTGTTCTGGAACAAGGGCAACATTACCATGGGCTTCCGGGCGTCCTACAACCAGACCAACCCGGTGAACAGCACCCTCCTGCAAGGCGTGCCGCTCGGTACGAAATTCGACGTGATCATTCACGCCACCTCTGCGGGCGTGGTCAAGGTAACCGCCAGGTGCAACGGCGTCTCCAAGTCATCGCCTGAACTGCAACTCGATGACACCTGGGACACGCGCCTGTTCGAATTCCATGGCGGGATCTACAACCAGGTTGACTACACCGATGCTACGCCGGCTGATGACGGTTCGGTGTGCATCATCAGCGAGCTGTCGCTCAGCCATGGCTGAATGGCAGGCAAAATGAAAAACCCCGCAGATTTTCATCTGCGGGGTTTCTCGAATGGTGGAGGCCGAGGTCGGAATCGAATCGGCGTAGACGGATTAAGTATCCACGATGAACGCTACCCGGCAAGGGCGGCGCCTACTCTGGAGAAAACCATGAAGACTTTTGGCAATATCACCGCGAACGGAAAGGTCTATCTTTATCCAGCTGAGGCGCCAGCAGATCGGCTCTGGATAGACCAGAACGGCCACACCAACTACTGGTGTTCAGTCCAGGACGACACAACGGGTAGCTCCAACTATCCGCGCACAGAGGGCCGGCAAACGCTGCCTGACTCCTCAGCATCGTTCAACTGGGTGCCAGGGAGCGCAAGGCACTCCATGGCAGGCCGGGTACGCGTTGAAGCCGCGCCATCGAGCGGTAAGGTCATCATCGGACAGGTTCATGCAGTCAACTCGCCTAACCCATTCCTCATGGTGACCTGGTGGAGCGGAGCGGTGCGAATCGAGTCACGCAATGTGCCGCTCGGGAGCGCACGAACGCTGATTGATAAAGCGGTCCCACTGGGCCAGCCCTTCGACTACAGCGTGCAGGTGGATGAGCTCGGGGAACTGAGTGTTGCTCTCGACGAACTGCTTAGCGTTTCAGCAGTGAGCAGCTCCTGGAAGAAACTACCGTTCTTCTTCAAGGCCGGTGCCTATGTGATCGACAACAAAGGCGCGGCAACCGAGGGAGGGCTGGTTGTGTATGAGACCTTCGACGTATTTAACGGCGCGATGAAGGCCTGAAGTTGAATTTACCCAGGCCGCGCAAAGCCGCCTGCCCCTCCGGCGCTGCCCGCCAGCTCTGGTTTATAGCCGACTATAGAGCCTTTACAGATCGCTTATCGCATGAGCTGGCCGATGTTGCGCAATCGATGGGCAGATGCCCGAGAGGAAGCCAGGGTGAAGGCGAACTCTTGGCTTTTCTGACGCGCAAATAAAAACCCCGCAGACGTTAATCTGCGGGGCTTTCGAATGGTGGAGGCCGAGGTCGGAATCGAACCGGCGTAGACGGATTTGCAATCCGGAGCATAACCACTTTGCTACTCGGCCTCAAAGTTCGGATCTAGCAGCTTGCGCTTCACTATCTCCTTGAAACACTGCACCTTTTTCAAAGTTTGCTGCGTTTCGATGGGCGCCATTATGTCCGCATTCCTTTCACCTTGCAACCCCCTGAACGAAAAAAAATTTCAACGGGTTCAAGGTGTTAGCGCAAGCGCCCGAGTTTACTCCACAAACCTACCACGGTGTTCTCAACAGTGCCGCTGGCCGCCATGCCGATACGCTCCTGCAAACTCTTGCGCTCGGCATAGTGCAGGTGGAACAGGTTGGCCGTGCGGGCGCGGTCGCTGAGGTACTCGTCACTGGTCTGCAGTGCATCGACCAGCTTGCGGTTCAATGCGGCAACCCCGAGCCAGACTTCACCGGTGGCCACCTCGTCGATGTGCAGCTGTGGGCGGTAGCGGGCGACGAAGTCCTTGAACAGCTGGTGGGTGATGTCCAGGTCTTCCTGGAACTTTTCCCGGCCCTTCTCGGTGTTCTCGCCAAAGACGGTCAGGGTACGCTTGTACTCGCCGGCGGTCAGCACTTCGAAATCGATGTCGTGCTTCTTCAGCAGGCGGTTGACGTTGGGCAGCTGTGCCACCACGCCGATCGAACCCAGCACGGCGAATGGTGCGCTGACAATCTTCTCGCCGATGCAGGCCATCATGTAGCCGCCGCTGGCCGCGACCTTGTCGATGCACACCGTGAGCGGGATGCCGGCCTGGCGGATGCGCGCCAGTTGCGAGGCGGCCAGGCCATAGCTGTGCACCAGGCCGCCGCCGCTTTCCAGACGCAGCACCACTTCATCGCGTGGGGTGGCGAGGGTCAGCAGTGCGGTGATCTCGTTACGCAGGCTTTCGGTGGCGGAGGCCTTGATGTCACCGTCGAAGTCGAGCACAAACACTCGGTCCTTTTCTTCGGCCTTGCCCTTCTTCTGCTGTTTTTCCGCCTTGGCCTGCTGCTTGCGCAGGGCCTTGAGCTGGGCTTTGTCGAGCAAGCCGCTTTCCAGGCGCTCGCGCAACTCTTTATAGAATTCGTTGAGGCGGGTGACCTGCAACTGCCCACCGGCCTTGCGCCGCCCCTTGCCGCGCAAACCGGCAATGGCGGACAACACCACCAGGATGGCAATCACCAGGGTGGCGGTTTTGGCGAGAAAGCTTGCGTATTCGGCAAGAAACTCCACGTTGACTCCTTATGAACCTGCGCCAGATCGGCGCGAAACTGATGCAAGCATACCGTTGCTCCCGTGCCCTCGCCAGCCGAGGTAAACGCTGGCAACACAGTTCAAACAACCTTTTCAAACGCTTGTATGTTTTTTCGTTGACAGCCTGTCTGGCGCATCCTAACCTCGCAGCAACCCTCAACGCCGGATACCTCAGTGGGCAATCTCTACCTGATCCGACATGGCCAGGCTTCCTTCGGTGCAGACGACTACGACGTCCTCTCGCCCGTTGGTGTGCGCCAGAGCCAGGCCCTGGGCGAACACCTCGCCCAGCTCGGCCTGCGCCTGGACCGCTGCGTGGCCGGTGATCTGCGCCGACAGCAGGACACTGCCCGGCACGCCCTGCAGGCGCTGAACGCCGGGGGGTGTGCGGTACCGGCGATTGAGACCGACCCGGCGTTCAATGAGTTCGATGCCGATGGTGTAATCCGCGCCCTGCTGCCCGGCCTGCTGGCTGAAGAGCCGCATGCCCGGGACATCCTGCGCAACGGCGCGCAGAACCGCAGCGAGTTCCAGCGCCTGTTCGCCCTGATGGTGCAGCGCTGGCACGCCGGCGACCATGCCGATGACGGCCTGGAAACCTGGCAGGCTTTCACCGCACGGGTCGACGCCGGCCTGCAACGTGTGCTGGGCACTGCTGGCAGTGGCGACAATGTCGCCGTGTTCACCTCCGGTGGCACCATCGCCGCCCTGCTCCACCTGGTTACCCGAATCACCCCCAGTCAGGCCTTTGCGCTGAACTGGCAGATCATCAACACGTCGCTCAGCCAGCTGAAGTTCCGCGGCCGCGACGTGGCACTGGCTTCCTTCAACAGCCAAGCCCATGTGCAGCTGTTGAGGGCGCCGGAGCTCATCACCTACCGATGAGCCCGGCCCGTTGTGTCCTTGCGGACGCGAATATCACTTAACAAGGAAAACACCATGAGCGATGTAGCTAAAGCCGTCGAAGCGATGAAAGCAAAATTCAACCCAGCGGCTGCTGAAGGCCTGGACCTGGTGTTCGGCTTCAACATCACTGACGAAGACAAGCACTATGCGCTGCTGGTCAAGGACGGCACCTGCGAAATTCAGGAAGGCGAGAACCCGGATGCCAACTGCACCCTGGTGCTGGACAGCGAAACCCTGAAGGGCATCGTCTCGGGTGAAACCGACGGCATGCAGGCCTTCATGGGCGGCAAGCTGCGCGTCGAAGGCGACATGATGCTGTCGATGAAGCTCAGCGAGCTGTTCCCTTCCTGAGTGAAGGGCACAACGCACGATGAGAAACCGAAGCCTGACCGGCTTCGGTTTTTTTTTGCCCGGCATTCGGTGCGGTGATCGACCAGCAACACCCGCACCTATATGGCGCCTGGCACGCTTGTTCCACAGCCGCCAGGCCATTAGATTAGCCAATAATCCTTGCGCCAGATAATAAGGAAAACGCATGACGCTCACCGACCAGTCCACCCAGGTACGCCCCGGCGAAGAACTCGATGCGGCCGTCATCGATCCTTATCTGAAAGGCCACATCGCCGGCCTCGAAGGCTCGCCGACCATCAGCCAGTTCCCGGGTGGCGCGTCCAACCTCACCTACCTGGTCAGCTACCCGGGCCGTGAGTTTGTCTTGCGCCGCCCACCGTTCGGCCAGAAGGCCAAGTCGGCCCATGACATGGGCCGCGAGTTCCGCATCCTCAACCAGCTCAACAGCGGTTTCCCGTATTGCCCCAAGGCCTATGCCCACTGCACCGACGCGTCGCTGATCGGTGGTGAGTTCTACGTGATGGAGCGGGTCAAGGGCGTGATTCTGCGCTCGGACATTCCCACCGAGCTGGGCCTGGACGCCAACCGCACCGAGGCCCTGTGCAAAAGCTTCATCGACCGCCTGGTCGAGCTGCACCAGGTGGATTACCACGCCTGTGGCCTGGCCGACCTGGGCAAGCCGGAAGGGTATGTGCAGCGCCAGATCGAGGGCTGGACCAGCCGCTACGAAAAAGCCCTGACCCCCGATGCGCCACGCTGGGAGCAGGTGATCGCCTGGCTGCACGAGAAGATGCCCGCCGACCACCCGCGCCCTGGCATCGTGCACAACGACTACCGCTTCGACAACGTGATCCTCGACGCCGACAACCCCATGCGCATCATCGGTGTGCTGGACTGGGAGATGGCTACGATTGGTGATCCGTTGATGGACCTGGGCAACAGCCTCGCCTACTGGATCGAGGCCAGCGACCCGGCGCCGGTGCAACTGATGCGCCGCCAGCCGAGCAATGCCCCGGGCATGCTCACCCGCCGCCAGTTCGTCGACTACTACGCCGAGCGCGCCGGCATCCGCCTGGACAACTTCGATTACTACTATTGCTACGGCCTGTTCCGCCTGGCCGGCATCGTCCAGCAGATCTACTACCGCTACTACCACGGCCAGACCCAGGACAAACGCTTCGCCCAGTTCATTCACATGAACCGGCTGCTGGAGCAAATGAGCCTGCAGGTCATCGGCAAGTCCACGCTCTGACGCCAGACAACAAGGAAAACAGCATGTCCAAGACCCAACTGTTCGACCTCGACGGCAAGATCGCTTTCGTCTCCGGCGCCAGCCGTGGCATCGGTGAAGCCATTGCCCATCTGCTGGCCCAGCAGGGTGCCCACGTGATCGTCTCCAGCCGCAAGCTGGAGGGTTGCCAGCAGGTGGCCGAGGCCATCATCGCAGCAGGCGGCAAGGCCACGCCGGTCGCCTGCCATATTGGCGAACTGGAGCAGATCCAGCAGGTATTCGCCGGCATCCGCGAACAGTTCGGGCGCCTGGATATCCTGGTCAACAACGCGGCCACCAACCCGCAGTTCTGCAACGTGCTCGACACCGACCCGAATGCCTTCCAGAAGACTGTCGACGTGAATATCCGCGGCTACTTCTTCATGTCGGTGGAAGCCGGCAAGCTGATGCGTGAAAACGGTGGCGGCAGCATTATCAACGTGGCCTCGATCAACGGCGTGTCGCCGGGCCTGTTCCAGGGCATCTATTCGGTGACCAAGGCCGCGGTGATCAACATGACCAAGGTGTTCGCCAAGGAATGCGCGCAGTTCGGTATTCGCTGCAATGCCTTGCTGCCGGGCCTGACCGACACCAAGTTCGCCTCGGCCCTGGTGAAGAACGACGCCATCCTCAATGCCGCCCTGCAGCAGATCCCGCTCAAGCGCGTGGCTGACCCGAAGGAAATGGCGGGCGCCGTGCTGTACCTGGCCAGCGATGCTTCCAGCTATACCACCGGCACCGCGCTGAATGTCGATGGTGGCTTCCTTTCCTGATCATGGCTGGCCGGCCTCTTCGCGGGTTTACCCGCGAAGAGGCCGGTACTGCAAACCTATTACAAACAGGTGGCCGCCGCCGCCCGGCGCTGCAAGGCCACGCCGTCATTCTTCTGCGCGTAGTAATCCACCCGCGTCCCACCCGCCTGCGGATACACATCCACGAACGACTCCGCCTCGCGGGTATAAACAGTCAACCCGCCCTGCTTGCGCGGCTCCAGGTAGCCACTGGCGTCGTCGCCGAACACATCCTCTTTCTGCCAGCTGAACTGGATGCACTGGGCCACCAGCTCCGGCGCCTTGCGCGAGTCGAGCTGGGCTGTCGGCTTGCCACCCCGCGCCGCATCCATGGTCGCGCTCGCGCAACCGACCAACACCAGCGCCGCAGCCATCGGCAGAATTGCTCGCATGTTCCATCCTCGGGGCAAAAAAGAAAGCGACTCTAGCACCGCAAATGAATTGTCCCAAGCTGGCTGCTGTCGCATCTAGTGCATACCACCTCAAGGAGATTGCCATGAAAGCCAACCACCTTCTGCCAGCACTGCTGCTCGCCAGCCTGCCGATGATGACCCTGGCTGCCCCTTCGGCCGAAGAAAGCGTCAAGGCACCGGAAACCCACAACCGCGAACTCAAGGTCGGCGACAAGGCGCCCGACCAGTACAAACGCGACGACGCGGCCCTGAGTGACTGGAAAGCCAAGGGCCTGCCCGCACCGGAAAAAGAAAGCCACTGGGTGCGCATGGGGGATCACTATGTGCTGGTTCAGACCACTAATGGCGTAGTGCTTGCCATCCACCCTGCGTCCTGAGCGCCATTCATCGCTCACGCAGCAAAATCTTGCGGGTCAAGGAAACCAAATGGATCGATCCCAGTCTCAATAAGTGTCCCGTAAACCTATGCGGATCAAGGACCTAAATCGAGATGACCCGCCTTGCAAGCTTTTCGCTGATCGCCGCCTTCCTGCTGTTGTCGGGCTGCTATCACCACCACTACCGTGATGACGATGGCTGGCGCGATGATGACCGCGGCCACCGTCACCACCACCGCCATGATCGCGACGATGACGACGACCGCCAATGGCGCGGTGACCGTTACGATCGCTGAAGCGTCTCCCCTACCCTGACCCGCCGCCCAACCGTGCGGCACCTTAACCTGATGATTCCTTTGAGGTTCCAATCATGCGTCTGACTCTACCTTCCCTTGCTCTTGGCCTGCTGCTGTGCCAGGGCGCTTTCGCCGGTGACGGTACTGCCGCCATTGGCGGTGGCCTGGGTGGTGTTCTGGGCAACGTTGTCGGCCAGCAAATGGGTGGCCGCACTGGCGCAGCCATCGGCGCCGGCGTCGGCGGTGCAGCCGGTAGTGCAGTAGCGGCGAAGAAAGGCAACCGTACCGAAGCCGCCATCGGCGGTGGCCTGGGCTCGGCCGGTGGCTCGCTGCTGGGCGGCGCGGTTGGCGGCAAGACCGGCTCCACCATCGGTGCCGGCCTGGGCGGCGCGGCCGGTGGTGCCCTGGGCAACCACATGGGCGACAACGGTGGCAGCAACAAGCACCACCATCACCGTCGCCACTGAGTGACGACAAGGAAAGGGCCGCTTCGTGCGGCCCTTTTCATTTCCCCACGGGTGCAAACCCTGCAGCACATCAACACCACCTTCACCGCAAGCTGCCACACTGGCTGCTACTGTCTTTCGTGCCCCCTTGAGTGAAGGAACACCCCCGCCCCATGAACCAGGAATTGCTCTGGGTACTCGGCCTGCTGGCTGTCGTCGTCATCCTCTTCGTCATCAACCGCCCGCGCATGGACGTGGTCGCCCTGCTGGTGATCCTCGCCCTGCCGCTGTCGGGCATCCTCACCGTGGAACAGGCCCTGGCCGGTTTCAGCGACCCCAACGTGGTGCTGATCGCCGCGCTGTTCGTGATCGGCGAAGGGCTGGTGCGCACCGGCATCGCCTACCGTATCGGTGAATGGATGAGCGAACGGGCCGGTAACAGCGAGGCACGGCTGCTGGTCTTGCTGATGGTTTCGGTGGCCGGGTTGGGCTCGGTGATGAGCTCGACCGGCGTGGTGGCGATCTTCATCCCGGTGGTGCTCAGCATTGCCGCACGCCTGAAGCTGTCACCCAGCCGGCTGATGATGCCGCTTAGCTTCGCCGGCCTGATCAGCGGCATGCTCAGCCTGGTGGCCACGCCCCCCAACGTGGTGGTGCACAGTGAACTGGTACGCCATGGCGCGCCCGGTTTCAGCTTTTTCAGCTTCACCCCGTTCGGCCTGGTGGTACTGGTGCTGGGCATCGGTTACATGCTGCTGACCCGCCACTGGCTCAATGGCGAAGTGCGTAAGGACGGCCGCGTGGAAAGCCGCCGCACGCTGCTCGACCTGGTGCTTGACTACAAGCTCAACGGCCGCGAACGGCGCCTGCGCATCCGCCCGCACTCGCCACTGATCGGCCATACCCTGGGCGAACTGGAGCTGCGCACCCGGCACGGCGCCAACGTCATCGGCATCGAGCGCCAGCACAAGTTCACCACCCGGGTGATCGCCGCCGACTCAGGCACCGTCCTGCACCAGGGCGATGTGCTGCTGCTCGACCTGTTCGCCAAGCGCGACGACCTGCGCACCCTGTGCCAGACCATGCAACTGGAGCCGCTGCATTTCAAGGCGGCCTACTTCATCGACCAGTCCCAGGATCTGGGCATGGCGGAAGTGTCGCTGCCGCCGGGCTCGCAACTGATCGGCAAAAGCATTCTGGAACTGGCCTTCCGCACCCGCTACGACCTCAACGTGGTCGGCCTGCGCCGCGAACAGGCGGCCATCGAAGAGCAACTGGTGGAAGAGAAGCTGCGCCTCGGCGATACCCTGCTGGTGGTCGGCCCGTGGAAGGCTGTGCGCCAGCTGCAGACTCAGCCAAAGGACTTCCTGGTCTTGAGCCTGCCGGCCGAAATCGATCAGGTTGCGCCAGCCCGCACCCGTGCCCCGCATGCCCTGGTCAGCCTGGCGGTGATGGTCGGGCTGATGGTCAGCGGTGCGGTCCCCAATGTCATCGCCGCGCTGATCGGCTGCCTGCTGATGGGCGCCGGGCGTTGCATCGACATGAACAGCGCCTACCGGGCCATTCATTGGCAGAGCCTGGTGCTGATCGTCGGCATGCTGCCGTTCGCCCAGGCGCTGCAGAAAACCGGCGGCATCGACCTGGCCGTGGGCGGCCTGGTCAGCCTGCTGGGCGGTGCCGGGCCGCTGGCCATGCTGGCCTGCCTGTTCGCGGTAACGGCTGTCATCGGCCTGTTCATTTCCAACACCGCCACCGCCGTGCTGATGGCTCCGGTGGCGATCAGCACGGCAACGCAGCTGGGCATGTCGCCCTACCCGTTTGCCATGACCGTGGCCCTGGCGGCATCGGCGGCGTTCATGACGCAGGTGTCTTCACCCGTCAACACCCTGGTGCTCGGCCCGGGCCAATACCGCTTTGGCGACTTCGTGAAAATCGGCGTGCCCTTTACCGTGCTGGTGATGCTGGTGACCGTGCTGATGGTGCCCTGGTTCTTCGGTCTTTAGGCAATCTGGCAAGGAATGGAGGCTATTTGACATCAACTTGCACGATTACGGCAGATTGACATCAAGCACCCGGTGCCAACACACTGACGCGTCAATGTCCCAGGTGCTTATAGCCGTTGTCCTGGATTTCGTTTCCGCTTGTCGGTCGAGCCTATGGTTTTTCCAGCACAGTCGCGCTTGTTGCCCTACCTTGCCCTGTTCGGCCTCACCTTTGCCCTGACCCTCGGCGGGATCCTAGCCCGGCCGATCGAATCGTTATCGCTGTTCTGGCCGGTCAATGCGGTGCTGGCCGGCGTGCTCTTGCGTTACCCCCGCCAGGCCAGCTTCGTCGGCCTTGCCCTGGTGTGGCTGGCGATGGTCGCCGCCGACCTGGCTTGTGGCAGCGCCTGGGCGCCAGCCCTGTGGTTCAACCTGTGCAACCTCAGCGTGGTGGTGACGGTGTGGTGGCTGCTGTCACGCCTGCCCCGCCCGCATCGGCGCATGCGTACCCCGCATGGCGTGCTCAGTGTGTTCGGTGCCTGCGCGGCGGGTGCCGTGGTGGCGGCCAGCATGGCCTGTGTGATGGCCGCACCGTGGTTCGAGAAGTCGCTGCAAGCCACCTGGCTGGCCTGGTTCAGCGAACAGTTCTCGACCAGTGTGCTGGTGCTGCCGGTGCTGCTCACTGCGCCTTCGGCGCGCGTACTGATGCGCAGCGGCGCCCAGGCCATCCGCCTGGCGCCCTTGCTGGTGCTGCTGGCCTCACTGGCCTTCAGCATCGCCTTCGGCGGCCCAGGCGCCATCGCCTTCCCGATTGCCGCGCTGCTGTGGTGTGCCTGGACGTACTCGCCCTTCCTGGTGTCGTTGCTGGCACTCACTGCGGGCAGCACGCTGATCGTGGCGGTGGCGCAAAACCTCATGCACTTCAGCGTGCCGCAGAGCGAACCCGGGGTCACCACCCTGATGTCGGCCCGCCTGGGTATCGCCATGCTGGTACTCGGCCCGCTGGTGGTCGCCTGCGTCAGCCAGGCCAATCGCAGCCTGTTGGCGCGCCTGGCACACCAGGCCACCATCGACCATCTCACCGGACTGCTCAGCCGCAGCGCCTTCACCCGCCGCGCCAATGCCCTGCTCGACAGCCGTCAGCAGCAGGCGCTGCCGCTGACCTTGATGATGCTCGACATCGATCATTTCAAATCGATCAACGACCGCCATGGCCATGCGGTTGGCGACCAGGTCCTGCGCCAGTTCGCCCGCACGCTGCAGGACCAGCTGCACGACGAAGAACTGCTGGCTCGCCTGGGCGGCGAAGAGTTCGTGGTCGTGCTCCCGGGGTTGCCACCGGAGCAGGCCAAGTTCACCGCCGAGCGCCTGCGCCGCGCCGTGCAGGACCTGCACGCGGCCCAGGGCGATGCGCGCCTGCAGATCACCGTCAGCATTGGCCTGGCCGGCTGCGCCGCGGACGAAACCGCGCCCAGCCTGGACGAACTGCTGGCACGCGCCGATCAGGCGCTGTACCGGGCCAAGGCGCATGGCCGCAATCGCGTCGAGCAGGCCGAGGCGCAGCGCCAGGCAATCTGAGTCAGGCCAGCAGGTCCCAGGACAGCTTGGCGATCAGTACGCACAGCAGGATCAGGAACAGCCCGCGCACGAAGCCTGCGCCCTTGCGCACCGCCAGCCAGGTCCCGGTCAGGGCACCGAGGATATTGCACGCGGCCATCGGCAGGGCGATGGCGTAAAGCACATTGCCCGACGGCACGAAGAACACCAGGGCTGCCAGGTTGGTGGCAATGTTGACCACCTTCGCCGACGCCGAGGCATGCAGGAAGTCGAGGGCAAAGAAGCGGATGAACAGGAAGATCAGGAAGCTGCCGGTGCCCGGGCCGAACAAGCCGTCATAGAAGCCGATCGCCCCGCCGATCAGCACTGCCAGGCACTGCTCCCGGCGGCCGATTCTGGCCGGCTTGTGCAAGGTGCCGAAGTCTTTCTTGCAGAAGGTGTAGATCGCCATCAGCACAATCAGCACCAGCACCGCCGGGCGCATCACGCTGGGTGGCACCCGTGAAACCGTGGCCGCTCCGGCGAACGACATGACAAAGGCGCTGAGCGCCGCCGGCACGATCAAGCCCCAGTCCAACGTCACCTTGCGAATGAACGAGCGAGCGGCAAAGGCCGTGCCGCATACCGAAGCCAGCTTGTTGCTGCCCAACAATGCCGCCGGCTGCGCCGTGGGCAGCACGTTGAACAGCGCCGGG
Source organism: Pseudomonas sp. MN1F (assembly GCF_009391885.1). Lineage (GTDB taxonomy): Bacteria > Pseudomonadota > Gammaproteobacteria > Pseudomonadales > Pseudomonadaceae > Aquipseudomonas. Next base: position 42,710 of record NZ_VZII01000032.1, read on the forward strand.
ATCTGAATCAGCCCGCCACCGCCGACGGCGGCATCGATCAGGCCGGCAGCGAAAGCGAACAGGGAAAGTACGGCGATATCCATCATGGCGCGGTTCCGGGCAGTGAAAACAGACGGCAAGGCTAATCAAAACGGCGCGCGTGTGTTGAAATGCCATATTGCGAAAACTGCAACAAGGAGCCCTAGATGGCATTGGACATGCTGCGCGAAATCCAGGCGTTCGTCAGTGTTGCGCACAAGCGCAGTTTCGTCGCCGCCGCACGCGCCCTGGGCCGCTCACCCAGCGCGGTAACCCGTGCGGTGCAAACCCTGGAAGACAACAGCGGGTGCAAGCTGCTCAACCGCAACGCCAGCGCGGTGACCCTCACCGAAGCCGGTGAGCGCCTGCTGCCCCACGCCGAACGCTTGCTGGATGTGCAACGCGACGCTGCTGATGAACTGGCTGCACTCACCGGCAGCGCGCAAGGTTGGGTGCGATTTGCCGCGCCGCAACTGCTCGGCGAGCACATATTGCCTGGCGTGCTGGCCAGCTTCAGCCAGCGCCACCCGCAAGTGACCCTCGACGTGCAGTACAGCGATGCGGCCCTCGACCCGTTGCAAGGCAAGCTGGATTTCGTGGTCCGCGGCGCCTTTGCGCAGTCCAGCGAGCTGATTGGTTATCCACTGTGGCGCTACCACCGCCACCTGTATGCCAGCCCGGCCTATGTAGCCCGCTTCGGCATGCCCGAGCAACCGGAGCAGCTGGACCAGCACGCCCTGATCCTGCACACCGCCCCGCGCATCCTCAAAGCCTGGTACTTCTACCGTGACGGCCAGATCACCCGCCTGCGCCCGCACCCACGCTTGCGCCTGGGCTCTGGCGACGCGGTGTACCACAGCACCTTGGCCGGTGCCGGTATCGCACGCCTGGCGGACTGGGTGGCGCAAGCACAGGTGAAGGCTGGACGCCTGGTGCGGGTGTGCGCGGATTACCGGCTGACCTCAAGCACCGGCCAGGACCCGCAGATGCACGCGGTGTACCCTTCCGGCGAGCTGCCGGCCCGCGTGCGTGAGTTGCTGCTGGCCTTGCGCCAGGCTGGCAAAGCCGCCTCTGAACGGGCCGGCTAAATGCTGTTCAAATTCTGCTCAATCTAACAGAGCCCGCAAATTACCTGGCCTGCAGAACTTTATCCACAGACCTACCCACGTTTTTTGTGGACAGATTTCCCCAAGCAATGAAGGACTTATCGCACGCTCAGCAGTGCGACATTCGCCGCCTTGACCAGCTCGATCCATTCCTGCGCGCTGATCACCCCGGTTTGTTCCAGGGACTCGGCACAACGCAGCGCCTGATCGTATTGATCCTCTTCGAGGCTGCCTTCGCTGAGATAACGGCTACGCCACTCCAGCATGGCTGAAGTGCCCTTCTTGCATTCCATCTATGTGCGAACTCCCAAAGCAAAAGACTGGGTTCGTTATGTACGACCCATTATGACGCAGGGGGAGACTACACGAGGCTTTTACACTTGAGTACGACTTGCACCTACCGCTAGTCCAGCGGTAGCGCCACGGGAAACTGCCAGGGGCCGGCAGGAATTTGGCCCATCTAGCGAAGTAGACAGGCCGGAGGGCGTGAGGAGAATCAGCTTGGCGGAATGGTGCCCAGCAGGCCGATCAGAACGGTCAACAGCAAAAAGCCACCCAGAAACAGCGCGAGCTTGCCCATCGGAACCTCTTCAGTGTGATAGCAGGGACGAAGAGCATTGTCGGCCTCAGGCTGATACGGTTACAGAGTCAGGTTCGCGTAAAAAAAGCGGATCAGATGGTGCGCCGGGTTCTCCGACCGTCGCCTGATCCTGGACTGTGCTGAGGTAGCGTATGTATCTCAATGTGTAGGAATTGAGACCGAATACACAAGAACACCCACCGTTACGCCAATGGACACATCCTCGATACAGCGATCGACTTGAATGACTTGCAACCCATAGCGCCGATGGCCTAGCCAAGGAGACGCCCCATGCAAGCCCGCCAAGTATCCGCCGTACCACGCCGCTTCAGCCGTTCCACCCTGTTTGCCTGCACACTGCTGCCATTAGCCCTCGCAGCCGCCGGCAGCCCACATACGGCGCAGGCACAGCCACAGCCAGCGGTGCAGGCCAGCGATCCCTTCGGCCCGCTGAAACACCTCAAGGCTGGGGTACTGGATGTCGCCTATGTCGAGCAAGGCCCGGCCAACGGACCCGTGGTGATTCTGCTGCACGGCTGGCCCTACGACATCCACAGTTTCGAGGATGTCGCTCCCACCCTGGCCGCCAAAGGCTATCGGGTACTGGTGCCCTACCTGCGTGGCTACGGCGAAACCCGCTTCCTCTCGCCTGATACACCTCGAAACGGCCAACCTTCGGCGCTGGCCAGCGACGTGATCGCCTTCATGGACGCACTGCAGGTCAAGCACGCCGTCCTGGCTGGCTTCGACTGGGGGGCGCGCACTGCCGATATCGTGGCGGCTCTGTGGCCGGAGCGGGTCAAGGCACTGGTTTCGGTCAGTGGCTACCTGATCAGCAGCCAGGAAGCCGCCAAGGCGCCACTCCCTCCCAGTGCAGAGTTGCAGTGGTGGTACCAGTACTACTTCGCCACCGAACGTGGCAAGGCCGGCTACGACAAGAACCGCCACGACTTCGCCAAGCTGATCTGGCAGACCGCATCCCCCAAATGGGACTTCGACGCCGCGACCTTCGAGCGCAGCGCCAAGGCACTGGACAACCCGGACCAGGTCGCCATTACCGTGCACAACTACCGCTGGCGGTTGGGCCTGGCCCAGGGCGAAACCCAGTACGACCCACTGGAAGCCAGGCTGGCCAAGCTGCCCAGCATCGGTGTGCCGACCATCGCCCTTGAAGGCGACGCTAACGGAGCACCACACCCCTCAGCGGATGCCTACGCGCAGCGCTTCACCGGCAAATACGAATACCGGCTGATCAGCGGGGGTGTCGGCCACAACCTGCCGCAAGAAGCGCCGCAAGCATTCGCCAAGGCCGTGGTGGATGCCGATCACCTCTGATAAAAGCGCACCGTGCGCTAGCGGGTTCTCCTGAGTTTTTCTGCCTTCAGGCGCCGATAGAGCGCCATCAGCGGCCGCAGCATGGCCAGCCGGTCAAATATCGACAGGGCATGCAGGTCGGTGCGCGAAGGCCTCTGGTAACCCAGGTTCCAGGTGAAGTAGTAGGCCTGGATGTTCTTGTCGGTGTGGATCAGCGTGTTGAGGGCAGCGTCATAGTGCATCGGGCCGCCGTCGGGGTGCCCGGGCGGGCGTTGCAGTATCTGCGCGAGAAAGTCCCGCAGCTTGCCTACGCTCTTGCCATTAACCGCATAGAAATGCGACAGGTGGATGGGGCGATCGACCGGTACCCAGCCAGGCGTATCGGAATTGCCTTCGCAGGAATGGCCAAGGTAGGCAATGTCCCAGTCCATGCCTTGCAGGGACTCGATGGCCTTTTTGCCAAACGGGCCAATGCGCCGGGAAAACTGGATGTCGTCTTCCATGATCAGGATGTTGTCGACATTCAGGCGCACGGCTTCTTCCAGTATCTGCATGTGGCTCATGAAGCAGCCCCGGGCGCCAATGCTGGGGAAGCCCTGTTGGTCAGTAGGCGTCACTGCAGGGAAAAAGCCGATCTTTTCGTCATCGATGTGAAAGCCGTTGCGGGCGAATTCGGCTTCGGTTTCTTCGCGGCGGTCCGTTCTGGACGGGATATTGATGATTCGGGTCCGATCAAAAAAGTCGATCACATTCATCGTTCAGGTCCTTGGTACAGCCGATCAGAAGGCAAACAGATGGCTGATGAACTGGCCACACAGGGCACCGAACAGCATGACGGGCAGCACCACCAGCTCGCGCTTGATACTCAGCATGCCCAGCTGGTGGCTGACCTTGAAGATCAGGAACAGCGTGAAGAAGGTATGCAGGGCCACCCCCCACAACGCATAGGTCACCCCGCCAATGGCCAGCAGCAGCGGCATCAGGGTGAATAGCGCCACCACCCGGATGATGTTGTCCATGGCCATGTACTTGGTCAGCCCCAGGGCCATCCATATCTGTTGCGTCAGGCCGTAGCGCAAGGTGAACAGCGACAACGACAGGATCGCCATCATCTGCCCGGCGTCCTGGTAGCGGGCGTCATAGAGCCAATGAATGATCAGCGGGCTGGCGGTGAACAGGAAGCCGCAGGTGAACAGGGTCAGCACATCGAAGATCAGCCTGAAGCGGAAATACAGGTTGCGCAGGCGCTCCATGTCACCGGTCCTGGCCGCCTCGCTGAAGGCCGGCAAAGCCACCGCCCCGGCCAGCCGCTGCAGGCTGAGCTGGAAGGCCGCCAGAATGCCCACCGCAATCGAATACACCCCCAGCTGCGCCACCGTCATGCTGCCGCCGAACCAGATTCGGTCACCCTGCATGGCCAGCACGCCGACCGCGGACGACAGGAACACCCAGCGGCCGTAGTTGACGATTTCGCGCAGCGCTGCCGGGTCCCATTGCGGGCGGTCCTTGTGCCCCGGGAAAATCAGGTGGCTGAGCACCGTGGTGACCAGGGTGGAGACCAGGCCGGCAGCCACCAGCGCCCAGATGGAGCGGGTGAGGTAGCCGATCACCAGCATCACCACCAGGCCGGCGATTTGCGAAATCAGCTCGACCAGCACCACTTTCTTCTGCTGGAAGGTGCGGATGGCCACATCGATCTTGGTCGACTGGAAGGCGAAGATGATCGCGAAAAAGCCAGTGACGGCCAGCACCGCAGGCAACTCCGGGGCGGCGTAGGTGGAATGCGCTGGCCACATTTCGAAGTGCTGGGACACCCAGGAGGCCAGCGCCACCAGTTGCATCACCACAAACAGCCCAAGGCCGCGAATGATCTGCAGCGACCAGATGGTGTTGAGGAACAGCGGCTCGTCGCCGCGCGGGCTCTGGATGATGTTCTGCCGCAGGCCCACGTCGGACAGTAACAGCAGCAACACCGACACCGTGGTGGCAATGGCCATGAGGCCGAACATTTCCGGCAGCAGCAAGCGGGTGATGATCAGGTTGCCGCCCAGGCGAATGACCTGGGAGGCCACGATGGAGCCGATATTCAGTGCCCCAGCCAACAACACGCGTTTGCGAAGACTTTGCGAGGACGACAGATCGATCGTAGACATGGCACCCACTGACCTGGTTTTTAGACGTTACTATAGTCTCAATCTGCCATGCTGCTATTGCATCAGTGTCGATAGGTCTCGCGCAGGGTCAGCCGGTGCTTGCCGGGCGGAACGTAGCGCCATATGCGCTTGACGGCAAGCGGCTGGCGCCGTCTGCTCTCAACCGGGAACGCAGCGTGCCGCTTTGCGGCTGGGTGCGATAGAGCCCTCGCTTTTGCAACTCTGGCACCACCCATTCGACGAAATCCTCCAGCGTACCTGGGCTGGTCAGCGGGTTGAGCATATAGCCACTGGTGCCGGAAATACGCGCATGCTCTTCAATGCGATCGGCCACCTGCGCCGGCGTACCCACCAGGATCAGGTCGGTGCCCCGCGTGACGTTGGCAAAGCGCTGCCGGACATCACCTGCCGTCAACGGCTTGCCGCTGCCATCGGGGCGCATCATGTAGGACGTGAGGCCTTCGGTATGGGTCGCCAAGGCATCGCTGTCGGCATAACGGCTCAAGTCGATACCGGTATCGCCGGCATAGCTGACCAATTGAGCCTCCAGGTGATAGTGGCTCTGCAACGCGTCGTACTTGCGCTGGGCCTCGATCTCGGTTTTGCCCGTGACGATCCGCAACACGGTCAGCGACTGCACATCAGCCCGCGCACGCCCACGCGCTTCGGCCATGCTCCAGATTTCCTCCAGGCCCTGGCGGATCTCGTGTGGGTTCGACTTGGCGATGAAGATCAGCTCGGCATGCTTGGCCGCGAATTCGCGTCCCCTGCCAGACCAGCCAGCCTGGATCAGCAGCGGCGTTCGCTGTGGCGAAGGTGCGGTGAGGTGCGGCCCGGCCACACGATAACGTTCACCCGTGTGGTTGATCGGCTTCACGCCCTCCCCCCGGGCATACACCCGCCGCGCTTTGTCCGCCACCACGGCGTCGTCCGCCCAGCTGCCTTCCCAAAGCTTGTAGGCCACGTCCATGAACTCTTCGGCCCGTTCATAGCGGTCGTCATGCTTGATCATCTGTTCCAGGCCAAAGTTGCGCGCTGCGCTGGAAAGATAAGAGGTAACGATGTTCCAGCCGATCCGGCCATTGCTCATGTGGTCGAGCGTGCTGAACCGCCGGGCGTGGCTGAACGGGTGTTCGTAGGTCGTCGACACGGTGGCGCCGAACGCCAGGTTGCGGGTGATCGCAGCCAGGCCCGGAATGATCATCAGCGGGTCGTTGGCAGGCGCCTCCACTGCCCACTTCACGGCGGCCTCAGCATTGCCGCCGAACACATCGTAGAAGCCCAGCACATCGGCGAAGAACAACATGTCGAGGTTGGCCTGGTCGGCGATGCGCGCCTGGTTTGCCCAGAACTGGAAAGTATTGGCGGCCAGGCGCTCATCAGCCGGGTGTGTCCACAGGCTCGGTGCGCCGCCACAGCCAACACTGGCCTGCTCGTAGAGCGCGAACAAAAGGGGTTTCGGATCGGACATGAGGATTCCTGTAATAACGGGTGTCAGCGCCAGCCAGGCAGAGAGCTTTTAAATATTAAGTAGGAATATAAAAATTATTTGTAATAATATTTAAGAATAACAATATGCGAAGATTGCCCTTTGCCCTGGGAGGCGAAAAGCCTCACCGGCCGCCCCCTGGCATGCATCGGAAGCGTCACAGGTTTAACGAACATAAAGAAATTAAAATATTTCTATTTATGCCCAGCAGGAATAACCGTATAGCTCACGGATATTGGTATATACCAGACACCTCCCCGTTAAATCGCTCCATGAGCCCTGAGGGCACCAAGGAGCACGACAGGATGATCGCAGTACGGGTAATGCTGGAATATTTTCACCCCTGGCCCAATTCGGCAGGTTTTTACCTCGCCAGGGAGCGCGGCTGGTATCAGGAGGCTGGCTTGTCGGTACACCTTGCTGTGCCGGACCCGTTCCACGGCGACACCTTGGAACACCTGCTCCACGGCCAGGCCGATGTCGGCGTGTTCCCCAGCAACCGCTTGCTGGTCAGACGCAGCCTTGGCCAGCCGCTGCTGGGCGTCGCGGCCATCAACCACCAAGGGCTCGAATCAATCCAGACGCTCACCGACTTCGGCATTCGCCGCCCCAGAGACCTTGCGGGCAAACGCCTGGCGCTCAACCCTACGCCCCGTGGCCTGGCGATGGTCCGCCATCTGGTGGCCAAGGATGGTGGCGACCCGGATGCCGTCATCATCGTCGACAGCAAGGTGCGCGAGCTGCGTCCCGAGGACCTGGCTGCGGGCACTGCCCACGCCAGTTTCGGCGGCTACTGGGCCTGGGAAGCGCTGATGGACAGCCCGATTCCGGCCGAGCGCCGCGTCGTATGGCCGGTCGATGAGATCGGCGCACCGCGTTACCACAGCTACCTGCTTGGCGGCCAGCAACGCTGGTTCGAGGACAATCCCGAGACTGCCCGCGCCTTCCTCGCCGCCACCGAGCGTGGTTTTCGCGCGGCAGCCGAAGACCCGCAGAGCGCCCTGGCCGCCTATGAGGCCGCCACGCCTTACTTTCCGGGGGAACTGCTCAGCCAGTCGCTACAGCACATCGCACCGACCTGGCTGCACCAAGGGCGCTGGGGCCAGCAACGCGAAGAACTGATCGCACCCTACGCCCAATGGTTGCACTGCCATGGCGTACTGGCCGATGCCGACGCCTGGCGCGGCGCCACCAGCAACCGCTACCTGACGGAGCCGCAGGCATGACCGAGCCCTTGCGTATCGCCCACGGCATGGGCTTGCAACCTGTGCAAGCCGACTGGCCTGCCTTGACACAACAGGCTGTGGAAGACGTGCTGCAGCACTTCCCGCAGGTGGGCGCCGTGCACTCGCTGCACTGGCACAGCCCACGCCCCTTCTCGGCTGCCGCCCAGGTGCGCACGGCGCACGGGGAAGTGTTCGTCAAGCGCCACCACCGCCGTGTCCGCCAGCCCTCCTGGCTATTGGAGGAACACCGCTTCGTTCACTACCTCGAACAGCGTGGTGCACCGGTTGTCACGCCATTGCTCGACCGCAACCGGCGCAGCGCCATCGCCCTGGGGGAATGGACCTACGAAGTGTTGCCGCTCGCCCAAGGCCAGGACCTGTACCGTGATGCGCTGTCGTGGACCCCGTTCCTTACCCTGGCCCATGCCCACGCGGCGGGCGCGGCCCTCGCTCGCCTGCACCAGGCTGCAGAAGGCTTTGGCGCGCGAGCCCGGCGCACCCCGGTGCTGGTCGCCAACTTGCGCCTGTTTGGCAGCAGCGCCCCGCTGGCGTCGATCGAAAAGGCCCTGGCGCAGCAGCCGGCGCTGAGCCAATACCTCGCGGGCAAGCACTGGCAGCAGGCACTACGCGAACTCTACCTGCCCCACCACCAGGCCCTGCTGCCGCTGCTCGGGCAGCAGGCCCCCTTGTGGACCCACAACGACTGGCATGCCTCCAACCTGCTGTGGACCGAACCAGGAAGCAGCGCCCAGGTGCACAGCATCCTTGACTTCGGCCTGAGCGACCTGACCTTCGCCATGTTCGACCTGGCCACCGCACTGGAGCGCAATTGTATCCCCTGGCTTGAGCTCGATGCCGGCGGTCGCGCCAGCGCCGACCTCGACGCAGTCGATGCGCTGCTGCAGGGCTACAACAGTCAGCGCGCGCTGACCCAAGCCGACCTGCTTACGCTGAAAGCGCTGCTGCCGCTGGTGCATGTGGATTTCGCCCTTTCGGAAATCGACTACTTCCAGGGCATCGTCGGCTCCCGGAGCAACGCCGACATCGCCTACCACAACTTCCTGATCGGCCATGGCCGCTGGTTTGGCGACAGCGAAGGCGTGCGCCTGCTCGATCACCTCGACCGCATCGCCCGCACGCGCTGACAGGAGCCCGCCATGCCCGACATCCTCATTTCACCCCATGCCTTGCAACAGGGCCTGCAGCAGCCGGGGCTGGCGGTACTCGACGCCAGCGTGGAGCTGGCCGCCGCGCGCTTCGATGGCGACTATCGCGTGGCCAGCGGGCATGCGGCCTGGCTGGCCGGACATATTCCGACCTCACGGCATGCCGACCTGACGCGCGAGCTGGCCGATACCTCGGCACCCTACAGCTTTGCCCTGCCCTCGCCAGCGGCTGCCCAGGATGCCTTGGCACGCCTGGGCATCGCCGAGGCACGGCAGATCGTGATCTACGACCGGCACGACGGCTTTTGGGCGGCGCGCCTCTGGTGGATGTTACGCAGCATGGGCATTGCCGCCTCGGTACTCGACGGCGGCCTGAAGGCCTGGCGCCAGGCCAACCTGGCGCTCGCCCAAGGCCAGCAGACCCAGGGCGCGGCGCCGGGCTCAGCCGTGGCCCTGACCATTCAGCCCGGGCATTGGGCAAGCCGCGAAGACGTGCTGGCCGTGCTCGAGGGCCAAGCCCCGGGCACGCTGGTCTGCGCGCTCGGTAAAGGGCTGTTCGAGGGCAGCGCGGTGAGCCGCTATGCCCGACGCGGCCATATCCCCGGCAGCCTCAACCGGCCAGCCCGCGAACTGTTCGATCAACAGGGCCGCTACCTGCCACCGCAGGCGCTGGCCAAAACCCTCGGCTCAGCGCTGCTCGAAGGCGATCAACCGCTGATTCTCTATTGCGGTGGCGGCATTTCCGCCGCCGCCACTGCCCTGGCCCTCACGCGCCTGGGGCGCCAGAACGTTTCGATCTACGACGGCTCGCTCCAGGAATGGGCCGCCGACCCTGCGTTGCCAATGACCAGCGGAGCAACTGCGCACTAAGGCTTCACCCCTGCACACATCTACCCGTTTTTCGGTGCCACGCCGCTGGTCACCCAGGAGTTTGTCCATGGCTTCATCCCTGTCCCTGCAACACCGCCACGGCCTCTTGTCAGGGCTGCTGAGTCTGTCAATGAGCCCGGCCCTGGCATGGGCGGACAGCACCCTGCTGGAGGCCGTCACGGTCACCGCCGAGCAACCCGACAGCTACCGCGCCAGCACTGCCGCCGTGAGTGGTTTCGGCGAGGCGCCCCTGCTCGATACCCCGGCCTCGGTCGCGGTGTTTACCGAGCAACTGCTCAAGGATCGCCAGGCCCGGCTGCTCAGCGAAGTGCTCAGCAACGATGCCTCGACTGGCGAAAGCTATGCACCCATCGGCTACTACGAGAACTTCGTGGTTCGAGGGTTTTCCCTGAACGCCGCCAACAGTTACAAGATCAACGGCAGCACCATCACCGGCGAGCAGAACGTGGCGCTGGAAAACAAACAGCAGGTCGAGCTGCTCAAAGGCCTCTCTGGCCTGCAGAGCGGTGTTTCCGAGCCAGGCGGCCTGGTCAACTACGTCACCAAGCGCCCGCAGAATGTGCGTTCGGTCACCGTGGCGAGCAATGAATCGGGCGAACGCTACATGGCCACCGACCTTGGCGGCTGGCTCGACAGCGAGCAGCGCCTGGGCGTGCGCGCCAACTTCGCCCATGAAGACATCCGCTCCTATGTGGACAACTCCGACGGCAAACGTGATTTCGCCTCCCTGGCCGTGGACTGGAACATCAGCGATGCCGCCCTGCTGCAACTGGATGCCGAATACCAGACCCGCGAGCAGCGCTCGGTACCGGGCTACCAGTTGCTTGGCGGTAACGTGGTGCCCAGCGGCATCGACCCCAAGGACCGCCTGGCCGACCAGCACTGGTCGAAACCGGTGGGTATCGACTCGCTCAACCTTGGCAGCCGCTTCGAGTACCGCTTTGACGATAACTGGAGTGCCAACCTGAGCGCTTCGCGCAGTCGGGTGGTGATCGACGACTACAGTGCCTTCGCCTGGGGCTGCTATGGCGCCCCGAGCTGCGCCAGCTCCGCCGTGCCGAATTACTTCAGCCCCGAGGGCGACTACGATGTGTATGACTTCCGCAGCCCCGACGACACCCGCCGCAACGACGAGCTCCAGGCGAGCCTGAGCGGGCGCTTCGACAGTGGCCCCTTGCAGCATGAGCTGACCCTCGGCAGCAGCGCCTTGCGCCGGCTCGTCGACCGCCGCGACGCGGTCAACGAATGGGTGGGCAGCGCCAACATCTACCAGCCCGTACCCGACTTTGCGCCGAGCAGCGCATCGCCGGGGCATACTTATCGACGCCTGGACAGCCGCCAGTACGGCCTGTTCCTCACCGACCGGCTGAGCTACGGCGAACACTGGCAGGCCATTCTCGGCGGCCGCCAGGTCCGCCTCGACGAGAAAACCTTCGACATCGACGGCAATACCACGCGCCATACCCAGCGCTCGGAGTTCCTGCCCAATGTGGCACTGATCTACAAACCCAGCCCGGACATTTCCCTGTACACCAGCTACAGCAAGGGCTTGTCCCTGGGCGGCGAAGCGGCTTGGTTCACCACCAATGCCTACGAGATCCTGCCGCCCACGGTGTCACGCCAACTGGAGCTCGGCGCCAAGCGTGACTGGCAGGGCCTGAGCTTCGGCGCCGCGCTGTTTCGCATCAGCAAGGCCTATCAGTACTCACGCCCCAATGACGACGGCAGCTTCACCTACGTGCAACAAGGCGACCAGGAGAACATCGGCCTTGAACTTTCCGCCAATGGCCGCCTGACCGAGCAGTTGCAGGTGGCGGCCAGTGCCGCGGCCATCCGCGCCCGGGTCGAGGACAGCGGCACCGACCGCTACGAAGGCCATCAGGCGATCAACGTGCCGAAGGTGCGCGCAAGCCTGCACGCCGACTACAGCATCGCCAGCGTCAAGGGCCTGGCCCTGCTCGGCGGCCTGCGCTACAGCGCCAGCAAGTATGCCAGCCAGGCCGGCAACGTGAAGGTCGAGGGCTACACCGTGTTCGATGCCGGCGCACGCTACACCCTCGACCTGGAGGGCTATGAAACGGTAGTGCGCCTGACCGTGGACAACCTGTTCGACAAGCGCTACTGGCGCGATGTGGGCGAGTACATGGGCGACGGCTACCTGTTCCAGGGCGCACCGCGCACCGCCCGCCTGTCCGCGACCGTGAATTTCTGAGTTGCCCTGGAGGCGCCTATGTCACCGTTGGAAACTGTCGCCGTGCTGTTCAATGTCCTCGGCGTGTGGCTGACCACCCAGCGCATTCGCTGGTGCTGGCCGGTCAGCGTGGTTGCCGTGTTGCTCTATGCCTGGATCTTCTTCGAGGTGAAGCTGTATTGCGACATGCTGCTGCAACTGGTCTTCGCCGTGCTGCAGGGCTACGGCTGGTGGCGCTGGAGCCAGGGCTACAGCGCCGCCGGCAAGGTCGGGGTACAACGCTTGCCACGCCGCGAAGCCATCACCAGCCTGGCGACCGGGCTTGCCGGTGCGGTAGTGCTGGGGGCGCTCATGCAGCGCTACACCGATGCTTCATCGCCCTGGATCGACGCGCTGCTGAGTTCGCTGAGCCTGGTGGCGAGCTTCTGGGCGGCACGCAAGTATGTCGCCAGCTGGGGGCTGTGGATCGTGCTCGACAGCGCCTATGTCGGGCTGTTCCTGTCCAAGGACCTGCAACTCACGGCCGCCCTGTACGCCGGTTTCGTGGTACTGGCCGGCTACGGCCTGTTGGCCTGGCGCAACGAGCTGCTGGCCCGGCAACGGCCACTGCCTGTGGGCGTCGAGGGGGTGCAATGAACCCGTTTCGGACCTCGTTCGTCAGCGAGTCGCAGCCGCCAGCCACCTGGCGCGCCTCCCAGCCCCATTACCTGCGCATCCGCGATCAACTGGCCAGCGAGCTGGCCCAGTGCTGCCTGCCTGCCGACAGCAAACTACCCGCGGAACGGGACATGGCCGAGCGCTTCGGCTGCACCCGCGTGACCCTTCGCCAGGCCCTGCAGTTGCTGGAAACCGACGGCGTCATCTACCGCCAGGACCGCCGCGGCTGGTACGTCAGCCCGCCACGCATCCGCTACGACCCGACCGGCATCATCGGCTTCATGGAATACGTCGCCACCCAGGGGCGCACGCCACGCACCGAGTGCCTGCACGCCGAACGCCGCCCGGCCGGGGCCTGGCTGGCCAAGCGCATGGGCCTGGAACACCCGGAGGAACCGGTGTTCTACCTGCAGCGCCGCCGCTGGGTCGACCAGCGTCCGGTACTGCTGGAGTGCAACGTGCTGGTGGCTGACTGGTGCCCCAGGTTGCTCGACGCCGACCTCAACACCTCGCTGACCGCCCTGCTGCGCGAACGTTTCGGCCGCGTGCAGTCGCGCAGCGAGCTGTGCATGCACCCCGAGACGATGAACGACTTTCAGGCTGACCTGCTGCAGGTTTCCCCAGGCTCGAGCAGCTTTTACCTGGAGCGCCTGAGCTTCGGCGAACGCGGCCAGCCGGTCGAATTCGACCAGGAGTTCTGGCGCCCGGATGCGCTCGCGGTGGTGTTACAAACCCGCTATCCCGGCCAGGGCGAGGCGCCATGAACGGCCTGTCCGACGCCGCGCTGGAAGCACTGCTGCAGGCCGCCGACGGCTTGATCTTCGACTGCGATGGCACCCTGATCGACAGCCTGCCCGCCTATGCTGCTGCCTGGCGCGAGGGCTTCGCCGGGTCTGGCAAAATCATGGACGGCGCATGGCACGCCGCCCACTGCGGCCTGTGCGAGACGCAACTGATGGCACAATTCGAACACACTTATCAGGTCACGCTGGATCGCCCCAGGGTGGTGGCGACCATGCGCCAGCACTACCTGGCCAACCTGTCGCGGCAGGTGCGGGAGATTACCTGGGTGACGGCAATCGCCAGGCGGTTCACCGGGGTCAAGCCGATGGCGGTGGCGTCCAGCGGCTCTCGGCAGATCGTCCTGAGCTCACTGGCCGCCCTGGGCTTGGCCGAGTTGTTCGACACCATTGTCACCTTCGACGATGTCGGCAAGGCCAAGCCCGATCCCGCCATCCATCTGCAAGCCGCCCGGCAACTGGGGCTGACACCTGCGCGGTGCCTGGTGTTCGAGGACAGCGAGCAAGGGTTGCAGGCCGCACGACGTGGGGGCTTGCCGGTAGTGGACGTTACAAGACCCGGTTGATTACCTAGGCCAGCCGCAGCTACGCAGGCCGATTGGCGCGGTTCAATAGCGTGCTTGCAGGGCCTGCTGCAGATCCCGGCGCAGCGACCCGACATCCTGCAGCCCGACATGCAAACGCACCAGCGTGCCCTGCAGCGGCGTGGCAAAGCGCCGATCGCCGAGGTCGCCAAGCGTCACCAGGCTTTCGTAGCCACCCCAGGAAGCGCCGATGCCGAACAGCCGCAGGCGATCGGCGAACGCCTCTGCCCGGCCCAGGCTGCCATCGCTCAACAGCAGGCTGAGCAGCCCGTTGCTGCCCTTGAAGTCCCGCTGCCACAAGGCATGACCAGGATGCTCCGGCAACCCTGGGTGGTACACCTGCGCCACCTCCTCGTGGGCTTGCAGCCAGCGGGCGATTTCCAGGCCCTGACGTTCATGCACCGCCATGCGGCTGGCCAGGCTGCGGGCACCCCGTAGCACCAGCCAGGCGTCATCCGGGCTGACCGTGCAGCCGCAGGTATCGCTGCTGCGCGACAGCGCGGCGAAGGCCTCGCGGGTGGTGCAGACACTGCCCATCATCACGTCGCTGTGGCCGGCGAAGTACTTGGTCAGGGCCATCACCGAGATGTCCGCCCCCAGGGCCAGCGGCTGGTGCAGGTAGCCCGAGCCCCAGGTATTGTCCACCGCCAGCAGGATCCCGCGCGGCTTGCACAAGGCGGCCATGGCCGGCAGGTCGTTGAGCTCGTACAGCAGCGAACTGGGGCTTTCGCTGTAGACCATGCGCGTATTCGGTTGCAACGCCGCTTCCAGCCCCTGGCCATCGGCGGCGAAGTACTCCACCGCGATGCCGAACGGCTGCAACAGTTCACGCGCCAGGCGCCGCACCGGGCCATAGACACCATCGCTGAGCAGCAGATGATCACCCGGGCGCAGGTAGGCGAGAAAAGTCTGGCTGATCGCCTGCAGGCCGGTGGCGAACAGTTTGCAGCGGTAGCCGCCCTCCAGTTCGCTGACCAGGTCCTCCAGGGCGAAAGCCGTGGGGTTGCCCCGCGCCCCGTAGCTCAGCACCCGCTGCTGGTCGCGCTTGCCACGGGCCGCACGCTGCTCGGCGACGCTGTCGAACAGCACGGTGCTCAGGCGGCTGACCGGCGGGTTGACGCCATGGGCACCAGGGCCTGGCTCGCCGCGTCCGCCATGCACCAGCCGGGTGGCCGACGGGTCGCTGTGGGTCAGCGGGGTGAAACTGGCGATCTCGGCCGGGTGCATCTGCGCGATCAGGCCGGTCTCCCAGGCGAGGTAACGACGGGCCGCGTCCTTGTTGCCAGCGTGGCGGTCGTGAACGAAGAACAGGAAATCGATGCAGTCGGCGTCGGCCAGGCTGCTGTCGCCGTCGACCTGCGGCCATTCGCCCAGCAATGCCTGGGGGAACAGCCCTGCGCTCTGGCGCTGGGCGGCGGGCAGTTCACTGGCGGCCAGCTCGGCGATGCGTGGATCGTCGCAGATGAACACCAGGGGGCGGCGCTCTGCCCTCACCTGCTCGGCCAGGGTCGGGCGGATCGCCCACTTCGCGCCGTGCAGGTGGCGCTTGCGGTAGGCGCTGCTCGGGCGCAGGTCGAGCAACAGGGCGCCGTCCAGCCCGGAGGCGTCGACCTCGGCCAGGGTCAGTGGCACAGCAGCCGGGCCGGACAACGCCAGGCCGCTGGCCAGGCCGTTTTCAAGCACATGGGCGTCATGCCCCATCTGCCGCAGCCAGCTGGCCACTACCGGAGCGCGCACGCCGTCGTCATCGAACAGCACGACCCGCGCATGGCGCACGCCGATGTACAGGTCGGTGCCCTGGATCAGCTGGCCACCTGGGCAATGCTGGGCGCCGGGCAGGCTGCCCGCAGCGTATTCCTCGGGGGTACGCACGTCGCAGAGGAACAGGCTGCGCTGCGGGTCTTGCTGCCACTGGCGCACCTGCGCCGCCGATACCCTGCGGACCCCTGCCTTGCGGGCCAGGGCTTCGGCGCGGGCGTGCTGCTGCTTGAGTGCGCTACCGCTGTGCGGTGGATAATGTCGCTGGGCGCCATGCTCCAGCGGCAGGTCCGCCAGGAACCAGCCCTGGGTACCGTTTTCCAGGGCATACACCGGGTTGTCTATGCCCAGGTTGATCAGGGTCTGCGCGCCGATGATGCTGCGGGTGCGGCCGGCACAGTTGATCACCACCGGCGTATGCGGGTCGCTGACCAGGTCTTCCAGGCGATAGCTCAGCTCACCATTGGGGCAGCAGGTGGCGCCGGGGATGTTCATCTTGGCGAATTCGTCCAACGGCCGGCCGTCGAGCAGCACCAGCGGCCTGCCCTGGCGCTGCCAGTCCGCCAGCTCCCGCGGGGTGATGCACGGGGTGTGGCAGGTGTGCTCGACCAACTCGCCGAACGCCTTGGACGGCAGGTGCACCCCGGCGAACAGTTCGAAGCCTGCGCCCTGCCAGCCCAGGCTGCCGCCCTCCAGGCAGTGCACGGCACTGTAACCCAAGGCCTGCAAGCGCCGGGCTCCGCGCTGGGCCAACTCGCCGCCGCGTTCGTCATATACCACCACCCTGACTGCCGGGTTCGGCGCCAGGCGCGGGGCTTCGATCTCAAGGTGGCTGTAAGGCAGGTTGACGGCGTGGAACAGATGGGCCTCACCATATTGACCATGCTCGCGCAGGTCGAACAGGGCGATTTCCCGTCCGTCGAACAGCCAGGTGTGCAGCAGCGCTGGGGTGATGCTGGGAATCATGGGACGCAGTCCGTGGTCGTTTTCTGAAGGGGAGCGCTGGCCTGCCAGCCGCCTTCTGGCGGGCAGGCAGCACCTGTCAAAGGCCGTAGGCCTGGATCGAAGGCGTCATCTGCGACTTGTTGTAGTTCACCACGCTGCCGTCGTCCTTGACCCCGTAGCGGTTCTCCAGCGACTCCAGCGGGCGGCCGTACAGGTGAAAATGCAAGGTCGGGCTGTCGCCCTCCACGCGAATGCCGTGCAGGTCTTCACCGAGGAACGCCACGGATGTACCCGGCTGCACCACGATCTCGCGTTCCAGCGCAAGGCGTGCACGGCGCGGGTCGCTGCCGTCGTCCTCGCGGCGGTACACGCGGTTGAGCTCCTGGCCCTCGACGGCGACGATGATCGCCCAGGTTTCATGGTTGTGCGGCAGGGTCGCCTTGCCCGGCAACAGCGAGTTGACGTACAGCGTCGGCGCTTCTCCGTCGTCATTCAGGCGGTAGCGGAACTGGGTCTCACCGGTGGCTGCATCAGGCGCCGGGAAGCGCTCGAAGTTGAACAGCTCGCGGCGCTCCGCCAGGCCTTCGAGCAGCACGACAATCTGCTGCAGCGCGGCGCGGTCGACACCGTGTTCATGGATGGCGCGCACTTGCGCGAGGAACGGCTCGATCACGGAATCACGTAACATGGTCGGTCTCTCTTCTGGGAAAACGGGCATCACACACTGAGGCTGTAACGCCCCAGGTTGCTCAACACATCGGGCGCCGGTCGGCTGGGGCGGTGGCCGCCCTCGCCCAGCGCATGCTGGAGGAACGCGCGGGTGCGTTCGTGGGTGGGGGCGCGAAACACCTGCTCTGCGCTGCCATGCTCGACAATGCGACCGTGCTCGGTGAAATACACCTGGTCGCTGATCTCCTCGGCAAACCGCATTTCATGGGTGACCAGCACGCAGGCCATGCCCTCCTCGGTCAGCTCGCGAATCACTGCCAGCACCTCGCCGACCATCTCCGGGTCCAGCGCCGAGGTCACCTCGTCGAACAGGATCAGCCTGGGACGCATGGCCAGGGCGCGGGCAATGGCCACCCGCTGCTGCTGCCCGCCCGACAGCTCGCCCGGGAAGGTAGCAGCCTTGTGCCCCAGGCGCACCTTCTCGAGCAGCGCCAGGGCCTGTTCGCGGGCCAGCGCGCGGTCACGGCCAAGTACCTTGGTCGGCGCGATCATCAGGTTGTCCAGCACGCTCAGGTGCGGGAACAGGTTGTATTGCTGGAAGACGAAGCCCACCTGCTTGCGCAGGGCAATCAGCCCGGCCTCGCCGCGCAGTCGCTCGACCTGGGTGCCGCCGATGCGGATGCTGCCGTGCTGGGGCCGCAGCAGGCCCGTCATGCAGCGCAGGATGGTCGACTTGCCAGAGCCGGACGGGCCGATGATCGACACCGCCTGGCCGGCCTGCACGTCCAGGTCGATGCCCCGCAGTACCGGGGTGTCGGCAAAAGCCAGGTGCACGTCACGCAACTGGATCAGGGGTTCAGAAGGCATAACGGCGCTCCAGGCGTTGGGTCAGGCGGGCAATCGGGTAGCAATAGGCGAAGAACAGCGCCAGCACGCTGAAGTAAACCAGCACCGTAAAACCGCTGCGGTTGACCGTGTTGGCGGCAATCTGCGCGCTGTCGATCAGGTCGCGCACCCCCACCAGCGAAGCCAGCGCGGTGCCCATGGTTACCACCGCATACAGGTTCATCCACGGCGGCAGCATGCGCCGCAGGCACTGCGGCAGGATGATCGAACGAAAAATCTGCCCGCGGCTGAAGGCCAGCGAGCGCGCCGCCTCCCACTGGGTGCCCGGGATCGACGCGACCGCGCCGCGGAAGATCTCGGCCACGTTGGCGCTGGCCGGCAGGGCCAGACCGACGGTGACCTTCAGCCAGTCGGGAAATGCCACCCAGGTGCCAGCCACCTGAATGTCGAAGGGGAATACATAAGAGGTGAAATAGATCAGCACCAGCCAGGGCGCGTTGCGAAACACTTGCACCCAAAGCCGCGCCAGCACACGCAACGGTGCCAAGGGCGACAGCAGCAAGGTGCCCACCACCAGCCCCAGCAACGTGCCTAGGCCGATGGCACCGACGCTGATCTGGATATTCTGCACAAGCCCTGCGCCCAGGGTCGGCGACCAGTGCCACAGGGTGGCAAGGTTCTCAATGGCCATAGCCAGGCATCCTCAGGCGCGCCTCCAGGGCGCGGCCGGCACAGTTGACTGCAAGGCTCAGCAGCCCGAAGAAGGCCAGGATCAGGATCATCAGCTCGATGACATTGTCACCTTGGGTCCAGATCATGATCGCGGCGTAGGTGATGTCGTTGACGGCGATGGCTGAAGCCACGGCGGTCATCTTCACCAGGTCGATGAGGTTGTTGACCAACGCCGGCAAGGCAAAGCGCAGCGCCAGCGGCAATTGCACCTGCAGCAGTTGCTGGCGGCGGCTGAAGGCCAGCGAGCAGGCCGCCTCCAGGGTCACCACCGGCACAGCCTCAATGCCGGCACGCAGGGCCTCGGCATGGAAGGCACCTTTGTGCAGCGAGATCACCAGCACCACCCAGGCGAATGGCGTCATGGGGTTGGCGCTGCCCAGGCTTTGGTTGATCAGCATGTTCAGCACCAGGAAGGCGCAGTACAGCTGCACCAGGGTCGGGGTGTTGCGGGTGACCTCGATGAAGGCCCGCGCCGGCCAGGCCAGCCAGCGGCGTCCGGTGGTCACCGCCGCAGCCAGCAGCACACCCACCAGCAGGCTGCCGGCGATGCCGCACAGGCACAGCCACAGCGTGGTCAGCGCGCCATCCAGCAACTTGCCGCTGGCGTAGGCGTCGAACACAAAGCTGTAGTCCAGACCAAGTCGGGCAAGCTGCCCGACCAGCCAGTGCAGGACATCGCTCATCAAGCGCCTTCACCCTGCAGCTTGGCGCGCAGTTCCACCAGCGCGGGCGAAGCCGGGGTAATGTGGTTGGCCTGCTCACGCTCGATCAGCCAGCCGCTGCGGTGCCACTGCTTGACGAAAGGGTCCAGGCGCTGCTGGGTATCGGTCTCGCCCAGGCGTGTCCAGATCACCGAAGGCGCCGGGTTGAGCTCGGGGGTGAGGGCTCGGTAGCCGCTCCATTCACCGCCCTTGGCCAGCAGCGGGTTGATCAGCGTGGCGTCGTGCACGGCGGCCACGCAATTGTTGCCGCGCAGGGCCAGCAGCGATTCGGCGGAGGTCTTGAAGGCCTTGATGTCGGCGCCCAGGTTTACCAGGGCCTGGGTGTAGCTGCTGCCCTGGCTGGTGCACACCGGCTGGCCCTTGAGGTCGGCCCAGGCCTTGACCGGGCTGCCGTCGGCCAGCACGGCGGTGCCGCCGACGCGGTAGAAGGGGGTGGGCACGTGGCCCAGCAGCTTGTCGCGCTCGGCAGTCCATTCCATGTTGGCGATCAGCAGGTCGACCTTGCCCTGCTGCAGGAACTGCACGCGGTTGGCTGGCTGTACGGCCACCAGGTCCACTTCGACGCCCAGCTGGCGAGCCAGGTCGCGAGCCAGGTCGACACTGAAGCCGATGGGCTGGCGGCTGACCGGGTCGATGGCACCAAACGGGCCCCCGGACAGCACCACCCCCACCGACAGCTTGTGGCGTTGCTGTATCTTGTCCAGGGTGGCGTCGGCCTGGGCCATGCCGCTGGCGGCCAGGGTGGCAGTGGCCAGCAATGATGCAAACAACCCGCGACGGGCGACGGTGGACAGCGACATGGTGGAGCTCCTCATCCCGGCAGCCGGAACGCCCGGCCAGTGAGGGCGCATGCTAGGAAGTTGCCGAGGTGAGGGGAAATTCAAATATTGACTATCCTTATAACTCAGACGATATAGAAACGCTTAAAAAATGGAATAAGCCAGTAAATACGGGCTCCTGTAGACGAGCACTTCTATCCCTGGCACTCTAAACATAATGATTCTTTATCTTTTTTCGTCAGCCCTTGATGCAAAGATGCCTGCCCATGACCACACCTGCTCTGGACCTCGACCTGCTGCGCACCTTCGTCGCCATCGCCGACCACACAAGCTTCGCCGAGGCCGGCCGCCATCTGGGCCGCACCCAGGCCTCGGTGACCCAGCACATGCAGCGCCTGGAGCAGCAGGTGGGCGTGGCGCTGCTGCGCAAGCAGGGCCGGCAGAAATCCCTTACCGATGCAGGCCGTCAGTTGCTACGCCACGCCCGGCAGATGCTCGCGCTCAACGACGAGGCACTGGCCGGCCTGCGTCACGACAGCCTGAGCGGCGTGCTGCGTATCGGCTCGCCCCACGACATCGCCGACACCATCCTGCCTCCGCTGCTCAGCCACATCGCCCGCTCGGCGCCCAACCTGCGCCTGGAGATCGACGTTGGCCGCAGCCCGTTCCTGATGGATGACCTGCAGCGCGGCAAAGTCGACATGGTCATCTCCACCCGTACCGCGCCGGGCCTGGAAGGCTTCGCACTGCGTGCCTCGCCGGTGTGGTGGATATGTGCGGCCCACTATCAGCACCTGCCAGGGGAGCCCTTGCCACTGGTGCTGGTGGACGAACCCAGCCTGTACCGCAAGCTGGCGCTCGAAGCGCTGGAGCACGCCGGCATCGCCTGGCGCCAGACCTACCTGGCATCCAATCTGATCGGCGTCAAGGCAGCGGTGCGTGCCGGCCTGGGCATTACTGCGCGCAGCCAGGAAATGGTCGGCCCCGACATGCGCGTGCTCGGACAAAGCGATGGCCTGCCGGCGCTGCCTGACGTGACTTACTACCTGTGGGTGCGGGCCAACAGTGCCAACCCGCTGGTGCGCCAGGCTTACGCGATGGTGCGCGCCAGCGTCGGGGCCTGATACGCATGCCCCGTAAAGCATCAGGCCGCAGGCCGTGCCAGGGCGAGCGGTCGCCAGCCCTGACTTGTGCCCGGCGAGGTACGAGCGCCTGGGCCAGGAACCTATCGCCCACCCTGGCAGTCCTTTAACCAGAGCGGGCCACGCCCCGCATGCCGGCTGCTGATTGCACCCCATGGCGTTTACGAGATTGCATCCTTGACCTCTTCAAAGCCCCTCGCCTCACATCACCGTGCCCTGGACTGGCTGAATTTCTTCCTCGCCGACGTACGCGACGGCCTGGGGCCGTACCTGGCCATCTACCTGCTTGCCGTGCACCAGTGGCAACCAGCGAGCATCGGCCTGGTGATGAGCCTGGCGGGCATCGTCGCGCTGCTGGCGCAAACGCCGGCCGGAGCGCTGATCGACAGCACCAGGGCCAAGCGCGCGGTGGTGGTGATCGCCGCCCTGCTGGTGACCGGCAGTTGCCTGCTGCTACCGTGGATCTCGTCGTTCGCCGGGGTAGCCTTGACCCAGACGGTCGCGGCCCTGGCAGGCTCGGTGTTCGCGCCAGCGATTGCCGCCATATCGCTCGGCATCACCGGCCCCAAGGCATTCACCCGCCGGGTCGGCCGCAACGAAACGTTCAACCATGCCGGCAATGCCTGCTCGGCGCTGCTGGCCGGCGGCCTGGCGTACCTGTTCGGCCCGGTGGTGGTGTTCTACCTGATGGCGGTCATGACCGTGGCCAGCATCGTGGCCACGGTCCGGGTACCCGCTGCGGCCATCGACCACCAGCTGGCTCGCGGCCTTGGCCATGGCCCGATGGCGGCTGACCACCCTGCCGGGCTGAGGGTGCTGCTGCACAACCGCACCCTATTGATATTCGCAGTGTGCTGCGCGTTGTTTCACCTTGCCAACGCGGCGATGCTGCCGCTGGTCAGCCAGAAGCTGTCACAGATCGACCTGCGCCTGGCCACACCGCTTACCTCTGCCTGCATCGTCGCGGCGCAGTTGGTGATGGTACCGATGGCCATGCTGGTGGGGGCCAAGGCCGAGCAGTGGGGGCGCAAGCCGTTCCTGCTGGCCGGCTTTCTCATCCTGCCGATACGGGGTGCGCTCTACGTGGTTTCCGACAACCCGTTCTGGCTGGTCGGCGTGCAATTGCTCGACGGCATCGGCGCCGGCATTTTCGGTGCCCTGTTACCGATCGTGGTCAAGGATCTGACCGAAGGCAGCGGGCGCTTCAATGTCAGCCTCGGCGCGTTGACGACGATGTTCGGGCTGGGCGCGGCGCTGAGCCCTGGTCTCGCTGGGCTGGTGCTGCAGGCCGCTGGCTACGATGCTGCGTTTCTTGCCTTGGCGGCAATTGCCGCAGTCGCCTTCGTGCTGGTGCTGGTGGCGCTGCCGGAAACCCACCCCGGCGCGTCGCCGTCGTCCTCGGCCACGCCTGCCGAATCGACCTGAACAGCTTGGAATGTGCGGATTGCAGAAATTTTTCGCAGAAACGAAAAAAGGCCCCGAAGGGCCTTCTTACTTGCCTTGCCGAAATACTTCGGCAAGGCCAATTTGGAGAGGGAAACGAGACTCGAACTCACGGCTCAATTTCGGTTTTCGGTTCACCCGTCATAGGGGCGTGTGCAGCTGTACGATAGGTTTTGTAGATCTGCTGAACTTCTGGATCATCGAGGCTTTCGTACGTAATCCCCTCTTTGTCCATTCCATCCAGCCCTTTGATATCACTGATGCCCCCCGGCCACTCATCCCGGCTGCAAATGTCGATCACATACGGCTGCAGATAGCGATCAAGATGGCCGGTCGACGGCTCGCGAATTTCGTCACTGAGAGCACGCAGGTACAGGTCTTTCTGTGTTTTCGACCAATCGATGGCAAAACCTGCTCGGAACGAGAGCTCCATGAACACCAGCAAGATAGTGCGCCCATTACCGTCCAGAAATGGGTGAGCAAATGCCAGTTGCCCCATGACCTCGCCAGGGCGGTCCCGAAAGCGTCCACTATTGCCCGCCAATTGGAGCGCGTAATCCACAGCCCGCCTAACCTGTGCAGGATGCTCAAATACCGTACTGCCGGGATCACCATGCATGCCTTTGAAAACGGCAAGATGCGGCACCAGTTCGTTCCGGTCTCTACCCGCCCAGTGGTAAAAGGCTGAAAAGAGAATTTCATGGACCTTGAGCACAGCGCCATAGTCGATCAAAGGCTCATTCTGGAGAAACGCGAGCGCATCTTCGATACTGGCCTCGAACGACAAATGCTCCGACTCTTTAACCTCGATAGGATCTTTTAGCTGCAGCGCGTTCTGCAGATAACCTGCCGTCTCGAAATCTCCGAACGGGTCGAAGGTCATGCGCTGATCGGTTTGCTGGTACGCCGTTTTTCAGCGAGATAGCGCCCTTGAAGTGTCATGATCTCAACCTTGCTGAGCACGCCTTTTCTTTTAAGGTTCACCAGCAACTGTTCGACAACGTCCAAGTTGATCATATCGCCAGCTAGACGACTAATAGTCACAGCCATGCCACTCACCCCGTCACGCTCGGCGGTAACGTTGTGCTTTTTGGCCAGCTTTCGTACTTCAGTGGCAACACTGACATCAGAAGATCGGGTCATCTCAGGTCTCCATTCACCCCCAAATCTTAGCATGGGCTCGGTCAAGCAGACAGGCGTGGCGGCGGAGGCCAATGGGCATATGACAGAAACGAAAAAAGGCCCCTAAGGGCCTTCTTTCTTGCCTTGCCGAAAGTATTCGATAAGGCCAATTTGGAGCGGGAAACGAGACTCGAACTCGCGACCCCGACCTTGGCAAGGTCGTGCTCTACCAACTGAGCTATTCCCGCGTCGTGATGGGTGCCATTCTAGCGATATCTGAAACGGCGTCAACCCCTTGATTCAAAAAAACTTTTATTTTTGCTCGGAGCCTTCGCGCAGGTGCGGCCAGGCGGCCAGCAGGTAGTGCACCATCGACCACAGGGTCAGCGCAGCCGCCACCAGCAGCAGGCCGTAGCCCAGCACCACCCAGAAGCTCACCACCGGCGGGTTGGCCAGCAGGATCACCAGTGCCAGCATCTGCGCCGCAGTCTTCCACTTGCCCAGGCTGGACACCGCCACATGCGCCCGCGCGCCCAGTTCGGCCATCCACTCGCGCAGCGCCGACACGACGATTTCACGGCCGATGATCACTGCCGCCGGCAGGGTCAGCCAGAAGTTGGCGTGCACCTGCACCAGCAGCACCAGGGCCACGGCCACCATCAGCTTGTCGGCCACCGGGTCGAGGAAGGCGCCGAACGGGGTGCTCTGCTGCAGGCGACGCGCCAGGTAGCCGTCCAGCCAGTCGGTGGCGGCAGCGATGGCGAACACCGTGCTGGCGGCCATGTAGCTCCAGTGATAGGGCACATAGAACAGCAGGATGAAGATCGGGATGAGCAGGACGCGTAGAACGGTGAGCAGGTTTGGAATATTCATCGGTACGACTGGCTGCGGGTTGAGCCCGGCATTCTACTCGCTATGCAGGCTGGCATAAATCGACTCGGCAAGCTTTTTACTGATGCCGGGGGCTTTGGCGATCTCATCGATGCTGGCGCGGTTGAGCTCCTGCAGGCCGCCGAAGTGTTTCAGCAGGTCGCGGCGGCGCTTGGGCCCTACCCCGGCGACGTCTTCCAGGCTTGATGTGCGGCGGGCCTTGCCGCGCCGGGCACGGTGGCCGGTAATGGCAAAGCGGTGGGCTTCGTCGCGGATCTGCTGGATCAGGTGCAGCGCCGGGTTGTCGCCCTTGAGGGTGAACTCGTGGGCCACGTCGTTGAGGTAAAGGGTCTCGAAGCCGGCCTTGCGGGTCACACCCTTGGCCACGCCGAGCAGGGTCAGGTCGGTGAAGGCCAGCTCCTGCATCACTTCGCGGGCCATGTTCAGCTGGCCCTTGCCACCGTCCACCAGCAACACATCGGGCAACTTGCCCTCGCCGTCCTTGATCCGCCCGTAGCGACGGGTCAGGGCCTGGTGCATGGCAGCATAATCGTCGCCCGCGGTGACGCCTTCGATGTTGAAGCGGCGGTAATCCGACTTGATCGGGCCCTCCGGGCCGAACACCACGCAGCTGGCGACCGTGGCTTCGCCGCTGGAGTGGCTGATGTCATAGCATTCCAGGCGCTGCGGCACTTCATCCAGGCCGAGCACTTCGGCCAGGGCCTCGAAGCGTGCAGCCATGTGCTGGCGGTTGGCCAGGCGGGCATTGAGTGCCTGTTCGGCATTGGTCACCGCCAGTTGCTGCCAGCGCGCACGGGTGCCGCGCACGCGGTGGCTGATGGTCAGCTCGCGGCCACGCAGGCTCTGCACCGCTTCGGTGATGGCCTCGAAGTCTTCGTGCACCACATTGACGATCAGCTCGCCAGGCAGTTCGCGCTCGGCATTGCCCAGGTAGTACTGCGACAGGAACGCGGCCATGACTTCGGCCACCTCCTCCTCGATGCCCACCTGCGGGAAGAAGTTCTTGCTGCCCAGCACCCGGCCGCCGCGCACGCTGATCAGGTGCACGCAGGCACCACCCGGGTTGACGAAGGCGGCCACCACATCGACGTCGCCGGAGCCACCTTCGATGTACTGCTGGTCCTGGACCCGGCGCAACAGGGCAATCTGGTCACGCAGCTCGGCGGCCTTCTCGAAGTTGAGGGCCATCGCCGCCTTTTCCATGGCTTCGTTGAGCTCGTTGCCCAACTGCTGGCTGCGGCCCTCCAGAAACATCACCGAGTGACGCACGTCCTCGGCATACTCTTCGGCGGTGACCAACAGGGTGCATGGGCCTTTGCAGCGCTTGATCTGGTATTGCAGGCACGGCCGGGTGCGGTTGGCGAAGTAGCTGTCTTCGCACTGGCGCACGGAAAAAGCCTTCTGCAGCAGGCTGAGGCTCTCGCGAATGGCGCCCGCACTGGGGTACGGCCCGAAGTAACGCCCCTTGGCTTTCTTCGCCCCCCGGTGAATGCCCAGGCGCGGGAATTCGCCGTCCGACAGGAACACGTACGGGTAGGACTTATCGTCGCGCAACAGAATGTTGTACGGCGGGCGCCACTGCTTGATCAGGTTCTGCTCCAGCAGCAGCGCCTCGGTCTCGTTGGCGGTGATGGTGGTTTCGACCTGGGCGATGCGCCCCACCAGCGCGGCGGTTTTCGGCGCCAGGCCGGTCTTGCGGAAATAGCTGGCCAAGCGCTTCTTGAGGTTCTTGGCCTTGCCCACATAGAGCAGCCGCGCCTCGGCGTCGAACATCCGGTATACGCCCGGGCGACCACTGCAGGTCGCCAGGAACGCGCTGGCATCAAAGACTTGTGACATGAGGGTTTACAGGCTTGCGTCAACCATACCGTGGCGAACGGCCAGCAAGGTCAGTTCGACGTCGCTGGTGACCGAGAGTTTTTCGAAGATCCGATAACGATAAGTATTGACGGTCTTGGGCGACAGACACAACTTGTCGGAGATGATCTGCACTTTCTGGCAGCCGACAATCATCAGGGCGATCTGGATTTCCCGCTCCGACAGCGCATCGAACGGCGACGCTTGCGGCTGGAACGACTTGAGCGCCAGCTGCTGGGCGATCTGCGGGCTGATATAGCGTTGGCCGGCAAAAGCCAGGCGAATGGCCTGGACCATTTCGTCCAGCCCGGCGCCCTTGGTCAGGTAACCGGCGGCGCCGGCCTGCATCAGGCGGGTGGGGAACGGGTCTTCTTCACATACGGTAACCGCCACCACCTTGATGTCGGGGTGGCTGCGCAGCAGCTTGCGGGTGGCTTCCAGGCCGCCGATCCCAGGCATCTTCACGTCCATCAGCACGACGTCAGGCTTCAGTTCCCGGGCGAGTTTCAGCGCCGACTCGCCCGAATCCGCCTCACCCACCACCTGCAGGCCGTCGATATCGGCCAGCATGCGAGTAATACCGGTTCGAACCAGATCGTGATCGTCGACCACTAGGACCCTAATCAAGCAGACACCTCGTCAACAGGGGCGATTGGATCCCGCCACCTTAACAAAATTTTTCATGGCGGACCTAGCGTAAAACTTCCTTCAGAAACGTCTGACGCTCATGGTGGGGCTGCCGTGCCAATTCACCCCCGCTGCCCTCACCCACCAGGCGCCCCAGCAGATGCCACAAAGCCGCCTTGTCGGCCGCCGGCAAACGCCGAAACGCGCCCAGCAGACCGGTTTCATCCGCCGACAGGCTTTCCAGCGCTGGCGGCGTGCGCTCACCGCTGAGCACATACAGCGCATCCACGCCCTTGCTCGCCAACGCCGCCAGGTAATCCGCCCGAGGCGTACGCTCACCACTTTCGTATTTGCCCTGGGCGTTGGGTTCGACGCCGCCGATATCACCAAATACCCGCTGGGTCATGCCCAGCCGTTCACGCTCTTCGCGCAGCCGTGGACCGAGTCCTTTCATATGACGTTTCTCCTGGTTCCTTTGCCGTCATGGGGGCTGCTCACAATCCTGTGAGCAGTTGCAGACTGTGCGGTCACTATGCCCATCGGCGGCCAGCGTCGCAAGCCAGTATTGCGCCATCACCCTACCTGCGAGGCCTTGATTTACAGGGGTTTTATACGCCCCAGCCGCGCCACTGAGGCCCAACAGCGCAAGGGGAAAACCCGCATGGCGCCACACCTTTGGCGCCACTTTATTGCCAGTCGCAGGGTTATCATTTTTTTGACGCCCAACTAACAACAACTTTAAGTCGTTGATTTGTAACGGTTTTTAAACTTTCACAGAGAACATGCAAGTTATTTTCAAACCAGCGAATATCAAAGCTTGCAATAAAAATAAGAACGCCATTAGGCTGTAAAAAGACCAACTAGAAACAGCCTGCAACGCCACTTCCGAGCGCGGCTTACTTCTGCGCGTCTGCCATTTTGACAACTTCATGAACGATGTATCTCGGCCGGCTTTGCCGTGCCCCAGGGAGAGGGACCTATGAACATCAGTATCTTTGGACTTGGCTATGTTGGCGCAGTCTGCGCGGGCTGCCTGTCGGCCCGCGGCCACAATGTGCTGGGGGTGGACATTTCCCCGGCCAAAATCGACCTGATCAACCAAGGCAAGTCGCCGATCGTCGAACCGGGCCTGGAGCAGCTGCTGCAGGAAGGCGTCAGCATGGGCCGCCTGCGCGGCACCACCGACGTGCAGGCGGCGATCCTCGCCACCGACCTGTCGCTGCTGTGCGTCGGCACCCCGAGCAAGAAGAACGGCGACCTGGACCTGGTGTACATGGAAGCGGTCTGCCGGGAAATCGGCACCGCCCTGCGCGACAAGGGCAACCGTCACACCGTGGTGGTGCGCAGCACCGTGCTGCCAGGCACGGTAAAGAACGTGGTGGTGCCGATCCTTGAGCAGTACTCGGGCAAACAGGCTGGCGTCGACTTCGGCGTGGCGGTCAACCCGGAATTCCTGCGCGAAAGCACGGCGATCCAGGACTACGACTTCCCGGCCATGACCGTGATCGGCGAACTGGACAGCCAGTCCGGCGACCTGCTCGAGTCGCTGTACAACGGCCTTGATGCCCCGGTGATCCGCAAGTCGATCGAAGTCGCCGAGATGATCAAGTACACCTGCAACGTCTGGCACGCGACCAAGGTCACCTTCGCCAACGAGATCGGCAACATCGCCAAGGCTGCCGGCGTCGATGGCCGCGAGGTGATGGATGTGGTCTGCCAGGACCACAAGCTCAACCTGTCGCGCTACTACCTGCGCCCGGGGTTCGCCTTCGGCGGCTCGTGCTTGCCCAAGGACGTGCGTGCCCTCACCTACCGCGCCGCCAGCCTGGATGTGAAGGCGCCGCTGCTCGACTCGCTGATGGCCAGCAACGTCTCGCAGGTGCAGAACGCCTTCGACCTCATCGAGCGCCAGGACAAACGCAAGATCGCCCTGCTCGGCCTTGCCTTCAAGGCCGGCACCGACGACCTGCGCGAAAGCCCGCTGGTGGAACTGGCCGAACGCCTGATCGGCAAGGGCTACCAGCTGAACATCTTCGACGAGAACGTCGAGTACGCCCGCGTGCACGGGGCCAACAAGGAATACATCGAAGCGAAGATCCCGCACGTTTCGTCGCTGCTGCACAGCGACCTGCAGCAGGTGATCGATGACGCCGAGGTGATCGTCCTGGGCAACAACGACCCGCGCTTCGCCAGCGCCCTGCAAGCCGGCCACGGCAAACAGGTGATCGACCTGGTCGGCTTCATGCCCGGCCTGAGCGACAGCCGCACCCAAGGCATCTGCTGGTAACCGACCCGGCACCCACCGCGCTCCACCCGCCACAGGCTCACGCCTGGGCGGTGTGGCGCGCGGGCACCGCAAAAACAGGAGTCAAGCCGACATGGATCGACAGCAACCACCCTTCGTGGCACCCGGCTACCTGCGCGCAGCCGCCAGCTTCTTCGGCTGGGCATGCCTCGCCGGGCTGATCGCGCTGGCGTCGGAGATGGTCGCGCCGCAGTACCTGGACCCGAACCACCACCTGTTCATCTTCATCATCGGCACGCTGGGCATGTGGCGTTATGGCAACGCCATTGTCCACTACCTGCGCGGCATGTACTTCCTGCACTGGAAATTCCCGCGACTGCGCCGGCAGGTCGAGCGCCTGGGCGATGCCGCGCTGCCCTCGCACATGTTCATGGTGGTGACCAGCTTCCGCATCCCCACCACGACCACGTTCAAGGTCTACCAGTCGGTGTTCCAGGAAGTACAGCGACTGAAAGTGCCGTGCACGGTGATCGCCTCGATCGTCGAGAAAGGCGACGAGACGTTCATCAAGGACATCATGCGCAACGAGGTCAAGGACCGCGACGACATCAAGCTGGTGATCGTCCGCGCCCGGGGCACCGGCAAGCGTGACGGCCTGGCCCATGCCTTCCGCGCGCTGTCGCGGCAGATGCCGCTGAATGACGCAGTGGTCGGCGTGGTCGACGGCGACACCATGATGCTGCCTGGCTGCGTCGAGCGTGCGGTCAAGCTGTTCGCCGTGCTGCCGGACGTGGGCGGCCTGACCACCAACGAATTCTGCGAAGTCGAAGGCAGCCGCTGGATGCGCCAGTGGCACTCGATGCGCTTCGTCCAGCGCCACATCAACATGTGCTCGATGGCGCTGTCGCACCGGGTGCTGACCCTGACCGGGCGGCTGTCGTTCTTCCGCGCCGAGGTGATGACCGACCCCGAATTCATCCGCGACGTCGAGGCCGACTTCCTCGAACACTGGCGCCTGGGCCGCTTCCAGTTCCTCACCGGCGACGACAAGTCGAGCTGGCTGAGCCTGATGCGCGCCGGCTGGAACACCTTCTACGTGCCCGACAGCCACACCCTGACCGTCGAGCACCCGCCCAGCGACAGCTTCCTGGTCGCCACCCGCCAGCTGATGTTCCGCTGGTATGGCAACTCGCTGCGGCAGAACTTCCGCGCCACCGCCCTGCTCGGCCGCGCCCGCCTGGGGCTGTTCACCCTGTACGTGCTGCTCGACCAGCGCGTATCGATGTGGACCTGCCTGATGGGCCTGACCGCCTCGGTGGTGGCTGGCCTGGTGTTCGGCATCCAGTACCTGCTGGTGTACCTGTTCTGGGTACTGATCTCGCGCAGCCTGGTGACGGTGCTGTTCGTCTTCGCCGGCCACCCGGTCAGCCCGATGTACCCCTTCGTTCTTTATTACAACCAGATCGTCGGTTCGCTGATGAAGGTCTACGCGATGTTCCACATGGACCAGCAAAGCTGGACGCGGCAGAAGACCACCCTGGCCACTGGCAGCGTCGACTTCGACGCCAGCCTCAACCGCTGGTCCTCGAAGGCGATGCTGTGCTCGTCGATTGCGATCTTCTTCGGGGTCATCACCGTTCTTCTAGAACTCTCGCAACGTTAAGGAAAGGCGCCTGCACATGAGTACCACGAACATTCCCGCGGCCCCGGGCAAGACAGCGGCCAACATCGTCCACGAGGCGGTCGACGAGCGCCAGTACGTGCGCACCCGGATGAACGCAAGGGTGCGCCTGTCCAGTGCCGGCCAGGCCCCGTTCGAAGTGGCCCTGCAGGACATTTCGCTGGGTGGCCTGGGCCTGACCCACGACGCACCGCTGAAAGTCGGCACGCTGTACGACGCCTCGATCCGCCTGCGCCTGAACCAGGTCGACCTGAACATCGACAGCAAGATCCGCATCGTCTCCCAGCGTGGCAGCGAAGTGGGGGCGCAGTTCGTCGAGCTCGATGCACAGAAGCGCGACATCCTGCGCTACCTGATCAGTGCCTACATGTCCGGCGAGATCGCCGACATCAATGGCCTGTTCAATGTCATGCAGCGCGAGAACTACATCAAGGAGCGCAAGCACAAGCACGTCAGCGCACGTACCCCGGGCGCCCGCCTCAAGGCCCTGACCGGCACCTTGCTGTACACCGCCGCCGGCGTCGCCGCACTGGCCTTCGTCGGCTACAAGGGCTACCTGCTGTTCTTCCGCATCCCGGCGCTGCAGGCCCAGGTGGCGACCAACGCCCAGGTCATCAGCATGCCCGACAACGGCTATGTGAAGTACCTGCTGCCCGCCGGCGCCACCGAAGTGCAGGCCGGCCAGCCGCTGGCCAGCATCTCCACGCAGCTGGCCACCAGCTTCACCAGCCCGGCCGACATGAAGGCGGTTGCCGACCTGTCGCCGGGTGACCTGCAAACCCTGCTCGGCCGCGCCACCATCGAGACGGTGATCAACAGCCCGTGCGACTGCACGGTCTACTACCCGAGCCAGCGCCTGGATGGCTACGGCTACAAGGACGCCCCGCTGCTGCACCTGCTGCCCAAGGACCAGGGCCTGTTCGTGCGCGCCAACGTGCCGTTCGACAAGCTCGCCGATGTCGACCGGGTGAAGTCGGTGGACATGCAGGTGTTCGGCCTCGACCAGCATTACAGCGGCAAGGTGGTCGACGCCCGAGTCGACGAGGTCAACCGCAACCTGGCGCTGACCATCCAGCCTGACAGCCCACTGCCGGCCGCGGCCTACCAGAAAGCGGTGGCAGTCGACCTGTTCATGGGCCTGCCGTTCGGCGCAGCGCGCTAAACGGCCGAGGACGATGACGCCATGACCGCCAATATGCCCCCCCGCCTGCTGCTGGCCGGCCTGGCCCTGGCCTGCGCCAGCACGGCCAGTGCCGGGCAGAGCCTGGAGCAGATCCGCTACGCGCTGTACAAGGACCCGTCGGCCGAGGTCACCACCGACCTGCGCGAACTGGCTGCCCGTGGCGACCTGGCCAGTACCCTGCTGCTTGGCGATGTACTGGCCGGGCGCGAAGATGCCAGCCGCGCGGAAGTGGTGGCGCTGTACCAGAAGGCCTTTGCCGACGGCCATGGCATGGTCCCGGCACTGGCTTCGCTGGCCCGCCTGATCGACCGCACCCCGAACCTGCGCGAGGCGCAGCGGCCGTGGATGGCGCAGGCACTGACGCGCTACCCGGCCAACCTCGACCCACGCAACACCAGCACCACGCTGGAAGTGTTCCTGACCTACCCGGAGCTGGTCGACACCGCCCAGGCGACCCAACTGCTGGCCCTGTACGAACAGGCCTGCCTGCTCAACTGCCGTCCCGAGCTGTACCACGCCGTGCTTGCCGAACGCCAGGGCGACCGCGCCAGCGCCGAGCGCTGGTATCGCCAGGCCGTGCGCGTGGACGTGCGCGCCCTGGACCGCTACTACGCCTTCCTCGGCGAGCAGCAGGACCGCCTGTTCCCGCCCTTCGCCGACCAGCTCGAACCTGAGCGCGAGCAGTTGCCGGTGGAGATCATCCACCGCGTCGCCGCGCTGCTCGACAGCATCACCAACGTGCAGCGCGCCGAACTGGACGCCGACCGCTACGAGAACCAGGCCGCTGCACCGGCTGCCGAAAAGCTGCCGCCAACACCCGAGCAACTGGCCCGCGAAAAAGCCCAGGACGACGCGCTGAACCTGGCCACTGCCCGCGTCCAGCGCTGGCGCGATGTGGCCGTGGCCCGTGGCTTCGTGCCGGCCATGGTGTCCAAGGCCAACTACATGATCTCCAACCCGACCGAGCACAACGCCGAGGAAACCCAGGCGCTGATCGACCATGTGCGCGAGCGCGAACCGACCCGGGCCAAGGCCCTGCAAGCGCAGTTCTACATGGTCAACAACTGGCTGACGATGGACCCGGACAAGGCCCGCGCCTTGATCGACGAGCTGCGTGCCAGCGGCTACCCCGGTGCCGGCCTGCTGCTGGGCGAGTACTACAGCAAGGGCGTGGAAGACCAACCTGACCAGGAAAAGGCCCTGGCGCTGTTCCAGGCCGAAGCCGACAAGGGCAACACCGCCGCCTGGTACCGCATGGCCACCCTGCACGCCTATGGCCGTGCCCTGTGCCACGACCCGGTCAAGGCCTACACCTACGCCCGCGTCGCCCTCGACCTGGGCGAACGCAGCGCGCGCAGCCTGATCAAGCGCCTGGAAAAGACCCTGCCAAAGGATGACATCGAGCGCGCCCTGGCCGCTCGCAACGGGCTATTCAAGGAGGCCACCCTGTGAAAGCGCATCACCCTCTGTTCGGCGCCCTGCTGGCCCTGGCGCCGCTGCCAGCGGCCCTCGCCGCAGAAGAAATCACCGGCCCCGAAGCCGACAGCAACGCACCGGTGCGCGTCGCCGCACTGGATGGCAGCGAGCCGGTGATCACCTCGGAAGTGTTCAACAAGCTCACCGTGCAGACCGGCTACGGCCCCGAGGACTCGCAGGTCGGCAGCGACCGTGAGATGTTCTACAGCCTGCGCTACGAGCCGTCGTTCGCCTGGTACTCGCCGGAAAAGCGCTGGGCCAAATGGATGGTCTACGGCCGCCTGTGGTTGAACTACGATTCCAGCCAATCGAGCAACCTGACCAACGAAGCGTCCAACGCCAACGAACGCGAGCAGCCCGAAGGCTGGTACGCCGAACTGCGCGAGCTGTACGTCAAGCGCAACCTGATCGGCGACGACCCGCGCTTCTCCGCCTCGTTCGGCCGCCAGCGCTTCTATGACGACTACGGCATCTGGTGGGATGACAGCCTCGAGTCGCTGCGCTTCAACTACCAGGACACCTTCAGCGAGGCGTTCTTCGCCGTCGGCCAGAAGTTCCACAACTACAACACCGACGTCAATCGCCTGGCCGACAGCGAAGAACGCACCACCTACCTGATGGGCCAGTACGCCTACCGCTGGAGCCAGAACAACCAGGTCGGTGTGCGCCTGATGCACGAGAACGACCACAGCGGCCACGACGCCGGCGACCGTTACGACTTCAAGGGCATGCGCTACGGGCTGTTCTTCAAGGGTGACAACCTCGCCTACCCGGTGCTCAGCGACTACCACCTGGAACTGGCGGCGCTGGACGGCAAGATGGACAACACCGACGGCAACGGCGTCACCACCACCGGCCACAGCAGCAACGGCTGGGCAGTGCTGGGCGAAGTCGGCAAGCGCTTCGACAGCCTGGCGTGGACCCCGCGCGTGGCGCTGCGCGGCGGCCTGACCGACAAGCCCAGCGACGAGAATGATGGCTTCCGCCTGAACGCCATCCAGTCCGACCGCATCACCCGCACCGGCTCCTACAGCACCCGCCTGACCAGTTCGTTCGTCGCCCTCGACCTGCGCAACCTGAGCTACTACGGCTTTGCCGTGGAGACCCGCCCCACCCCGCGCAGCGCGCTGGACCTGCGGGTAACCCAGCTTGAATTGCGCGACGCCGACGGCACCCTGCCGATCCGCATGAACGGCGACCAGCGCTCAGCGCGCAACCGCGCCATCAACCAGGGCACCAACGGCAACGGGCGCAACGTCGGGCAGATGATCGACCTCAACTACTACTGGAAGATGTTTCCGGTGGCTATCGATGGCAAGCACCTGGATGTCAACGCGCTGGTCAGCGCCAGTTACCTCAATGCCGGCAGTGCATTGGAAACCGGCGATGACTACCAGCTGAGCGTCGGCGTGGTGATCAGTTACTAAGGAAGGGCCGTGCCATGATCTTCGCCTCCAATGTGTTCCTGTTCCTTTATCTGCCGCTGTTCCTGGCCGTGTATTTCCTGGCCAAGGCGCAGTGGCGCTCGACGGTGATCGTGGCCGCCAGCTAC
The DNA here is from genome assembly GCF_009391885.1 of Pseudomonas sp. MN1F. Taxonomy (GTDB): domain Bacteria; phylum Pseudomonadota; class Gammaproteobacteria; order Pseudomonadales; family Pseudomonadaceae; genus Aquipseudomonas. The sequence goes on from NZ_VZII01000032.1 coordinate 78,555, forward strand.
ATCTTCTACGCCTGGTGGCGGCCGGACTTCCTGCTGCTGTTCGTCGGCATCACCTACTGGAACTACTGGTTCGGCCTGCGTATCAAGGCACGCCTGGATGCTGGCGACAAGCGCCTGGCCCTGCGCCTTCTGTGGATCGGCGTGGCCGGCAACCTGTCGACCCTGGGCTACTTCAAGTACGCCAACTTCGGCGCCGAGGTGCTGGCCATGCTGCTGGCGCCGCTGGGCATCAACACCTGGACGCTGGAGAACATCTTCCTGCCGCTGGGCATTTCGTTCTACGTGTTCCATGCCCTGAGCTACATCGTCGACATCTACCGCAAGGACGCTACGCCCACGCGCAACTTCATCGACTTCGCCGCCTTCGTCGCGCTGTTCCCGCACCTGGTGGCCGGGCCGATCCTGCGCTACAGCCAGCTGGCGCCGCAGCTGCGCGAACGCACCCATTCGCTGGAGCTGTTCTCGCTGGGCGTGTGCCGCTTCATGCTCGGCTTCATCATGAAGGTGCTGATCGCCGACCGCCTGGCGCCGATCAACATGCTGTTCGTCAGCGAAGGCGCGCTGCAGTTCAGCGACGCCTGGTTCGGCCTGGTGATCTCGACCCTGCAGCTGTACTTCGACTTCGCCGGCTATAGCCACATGGCCCTGGGCCTGGCGTTGATGATGGGCTTCCGCTTCCCGGAGAACTTCAACCAGCCCTACGTGGCGCAAAGCATCACCGAGTTCTGGGCACGCTGGCACATGACCCTGGCGCATTTCCTGCGCGACTACGTGTACATGCCGCTGGTGCGTAAACGCGTGGCCGGCGCCCTGCCCGCGCTGATCTGGACCATGCTGCTGTCGGGCCTGTGGCACGGCGCGAGCTTCGCCTTCATCTGCTGGGGCCTGTTCTTCGGCGTGGGCATGGTCATCGAGCGCAAGTTCAACCTGGCGACCAAGGTCACCACGCCCTACCACCTGGGCCGCAACCTGCGCACCGGGGTGCTGATCCTGCTGAGCATGCCGCTGTTCTTCACCATGGACCTGCGCCACAGCATCGACATCTACAAGGCGCTGTTCGGCTTCAACGGTTTCGGCTCATTGGAGCTGTACGTGCTCGGCGCCTCGAAGATGGCCATGGCCTTCGCCCTGGTGGCGCTGGCCTGGCTGGTGCTGGCCGGGATCAACAACGTGCGCTTCTACGCCGGCAACAAGGAAGGCTACTTCATGCGCCATGTCGGCACGCTGCACAGCGTGCTGCTGTGGGGCGGTTTCCTGCTGGCGCTGAGCAGCCTGGCGGCCAACTCGTTCTCACCCTTCCTGTATTTCCAGTTCTAGGAGCGTGCCATGTACCCGGTGATGAATTCGGCCAGCAAGGCCAATGGCATTCTGTTCGTGGTGGTGCTGGCGGCGATGTTCGTCTATTCGCTGCCGCCGGTGTTCAGCTTTGCCCGCACCTCGACCGACACCTGGAATCTGTTCGTCGACGGCAAGCTGCTGCGCAAGTTCGAGCAGGCCTACGACAAGCGCTTCTTCCTGCGCGAGCCGTCGGTGCAGATGTGGGCCGATGCCCAGTTCCACCTGTTCGGCGAAGGCACCAAGGGTGTGGTGCTGGGCAAGGATGGCTGGCTCTACACCAACCAGGAATACCGCGTGCCCAACGACCTTGAGGCCAATGTGGCGAGCCAGCTGGAGCAGATTGCCAAGGTCCGCACGCAACTGGCCGAGCACGGCAAGCAGCTGGTGATCCTGCCACTGCCGATGAAGCTGGATGTGTACGCGGCGCATGCCCAGCATGCCTTCGACCCGCGGGTGACCAGCCTCTACGACCACTTCGTCGGTGAGCTGCAAAACCGCCAGCTGGACGTGGTGCCGTTGCGCGCGGCGTTCCTCGCCAACCTCGAAGGCCCGCAGCTGTTCCTCAAGTCGGACACCCACTGGAGCCCGGAAGGCGCACGGCTGTCGGCCTACGAACTGGCGCGCCAGCGCCCGCAACTGCTGGGTGACCAGGTGTATGTGTCGCACAAGGCCGGTGAGAAGAACATCAAGGGCGACCTGATGAACTACATCCAGTTCGACCATGCGCGCCTGGCGCCACAGTTTGGCCCCAACCCGATCGCCCTGTACGAAACCCTCAAGGCCACGCAAGGCGCCGACGACCTGTTCGCCGAGGAAAACCAGAGCCTGCTGCTGGTCGGCACCAGCTACAGCAAGATCGACGACTGGAACTTCGTCGGCTTCCTCAAGGAGGCCCTCAACCGCGACCTGCTGAGCATTGCCGTGGAAGCCCGCGGCCCGTTCGAGGCGATGAACCAGTTCCTTGCCAGCGACCAGCTGGCCAACACGCAGATCGACACCGTGGTCTGGGAATTCCCCCTGCGCACCCTGCTCGCCCACCGCCCCGGCTCGCTCAGCCGCAGCGCTGCGCCCCAGCATTTCTGACCATTCAAGGAGAGCCTGATGAAACTTACCCAGCTGTTCACCGCCATCGCCCTGGCCGCTGCCAGCCATGCCGCCCTGGCCGCCGAAGGCAACGCCGACCTGTACGATGCCGTGGCCCCGGCCGACTCGGCGTTCGTCCGCGTGCTGAACCTGTCCGACAGCAACATCGACGTCAGCCTCAGCGGCAAGGTCAACCCGCAGCGGGTGGCCGCCGGCCAGCTCAGCGGCTACCGCTTCACCCCTGCCGGCCTGCACAAGATCGCCGTCGGCGGCAAGTCGATCGAACCCCAGCTCAAGGCCAATGCGGCCAGCACCGTGGTCTACGACGGCAAGCAGTTGAAACTGATCAGCGACAAGTACGTCAACGAGCCGAAGAAGGCGCAGATCGCCTTCTACAACCTGACCACCAACCAGACCGCGCTGAAGACCGCCGATGGCAAGCACGAAGTCGTCGAAGCCCTCGGCAACGGCGAGACCGGCACGCGCATGGTCAACGAGATCAAGATCGACTTCGCTGCCTACCAACAGGACACCAAGGTCGCCAGCTTCGACGAGCAGTTCCTCAAGAAGGGCCGCTCATACAGCTACGTGCTGCTGCCCGGCAACCGCAGCATGACCCTGGCCAACAGCATCGACCCGACCGAGTGATGAATGCCCTGCAAGGATGAATGGCACATGAAGACCCTTGTACCTTTTGGCCTGAGCGCTGCCCTGGCCTTGCTCAGCCTGCCCGGCCAGGCCGCGCAGCCGGCCCAAGCGACCAAGCCTGGCTGCGAGAACCTGCAGTGCATGGTTTGCCCGGCCTTGAGCGACCCGCAACGCTATGCCGAAGGGCGCATGAAACTGATGCGCGAGATCGTGCCTGGCAAGGACCGCTGGCTGTTCCGTTCGGCCGTCGACCTGACCAATGACTTCGGCATCCCCGCGCCGATGCGCCCGGAGTTCGCCCGCCTGATGCAGGCCTTCGAACGCCAGGGCATTCATGTGGCCATGGCGATCCAGCCGACCCGCGGGCTGATGCACCGCGACAAGCTGTTCGCCGACCAGTTGCATGGCTTCGACTATGCCCGCGCCAGCAACAGCCTCAGTGCCTACCTTGGCCAGTTGCGCCAGGGCGGCGCAGTGGTGGCGCCGATGATGCAGCTGGTGCAGCAACCGCCGAAGGGCGAGTACTTCTTCCGCCGCGACCACCACTGGACGCCTGCCGGCGCCGAGGCCACGGCGAAACTGATGGCCGAGGAAATCCGCCGCCAGCCGTTCTATGCCGGGCTGACCAAGAAGGAGTACCGCACCGAGCCGGGCGTGATGGTGCCCAAGGACGGCACCCTGAACCTGGCGATGAGCAGCATCTGCGGCAACAACTACGGTTTCCAGTATGTGCGCGGCTACCAGACCATTCCGGCGGCTGCCAGCGCCGATGCGCTGTTCGACGAGGCGCCGGACCCGCAAGTGATCCTGGTGGGCGACAGTAACGCCGCGGCCCGTGAGGACGAGAGCAAGCAGTTCAACTTCGATGGCTACCTGAAGCAGTACCTGAACGTCGACATCCTCAACTACGCCCTGCCTGGGGTGGGCGAGGATGGCTCGCTGCTGGAATACCTGTTGTCGAGCGACTACAAGCCCAAGGCGCCGCCCAAGCTGATCGTCTGGGAGCTGCCGGCCAACTACCGGCTCGACTCGCCGTTGATGTATCGCCAGCTGGTGCCGGCGGTCCAGGGTGGTTGTTCGGCAAGCCGGGAAGTGCTCGGCGCGAAACTGCAGCGCCCGGCGTTGAAGGTGGGTGAGCGCATCGAGCTGCTGAGCAATGCCGGCAGTGGTCGCCAGGCGCTGTCAAAGGGCTTCCTCGACATTCGCTTGAGCGACAAGAACGTCAAGGACTTCTACATCATCGTCTACTACGACAACGGTGCACGGGACAAGGTGTGGTTCCGCCGTGACGCGGTGGTGACCGGTGGGCAGTACTACCTGGAGCTGAGCAAGGCACCGGAGTTTGCCGGGGCCAACCTGTTGTCGGTATTCATGGAGCCGACCAAGCCAGGAACTGCGGCGACCGATGTGGAGACTCGCCTGTGCCTGTGAAGACTGTATTGCCATGCCTGGGGCTGCTCGCCCTGGGGCTATCAACCCCCCAGGCCCAGGCAGCCCAGTCCATCTGGCCCGCCCACAGCACCCCACAATCGGCCATGATCGCCGACTACCGGACCCTGGCCTGCCCCCAGGAACCGCCGGCGCCCTACATCGGTAGCCTGCGCCTGGAAAGCAAGTACGACCAGCGTGACGCCAGCAAGTCGACCCTGCGCAGCATCCCCGATGCCAACAGCGAAGAGGTCGCAAAGCAGGTCAAGCAGTTCGTCGGCGGCCTGATCTACGCCAGCAAGCGCTTCCAGCGGGCGAAGAAGCCGCAGGACGCCAACCTGGCCCTGGCCTGCCAGGATCAATGGCTGCAGGCGTGGGCCGAAGCCGGTGCGCTGCTCAACCCCGATGCCAGCGGCACCGGCAGGGCTGCCCGCAAGTGGGCCCTGGCAGCCATGGCTGGCAGCGTGCTGCTGACCCAGTCCGCCGCCGACGGCAAGCTGCAACTGAGCGCAGCGCAGCGCAGCTGGTTCACCCGCCTGGGTGAGCAGGTGATCGCCGAATATGACCCACGCCGCGGTGCTGCCGGAATCAAATTCAACAATCACGACTACTGGGCGGCCTGGGCCGTAGCCGCCACCGGCATGCTGCTCGACCGCGACGACTTCATCCAGTGGGCCGACGGCAACCTGCGCCGCGGCCTGGCCCAGGCCGTGCGCTCCGGTGATGCCAGCTACGCCTATCTGCCGCTGGAAGTGGAGCGCAGCAAACTGGCCGCCACCTACAGCCAGTACGCGTTGGTACCACTGGTGCTGCTGGCGGAATCGGCTCGCGCCAATGGCCTGCCATGGAGCGCCGACGATCAGCAGACCCTCGACCTGCTGGCCAACTTCGCCGCCCGCAGCGTGCTCGCCCCCGATGAGCTGCCCGAACTCGGCGGCAACGCCCAGGTGGAGGTCGCGCCCTACAAACTGGCCTGGCTGATCCCGTTCCTGCAACGCAACCCCGGCCATGCCCTGGCGCGCCAGCTGTACGACAGCGAAGACGGCGAGGTGGACAACTACAGCCAGCTCGGTGGCCCGATCAAACCGTTCTATCCCCCACTGCCCGGATCAAGGAGCTGACCCATGGCTGCCCTCGCCCGCTTTTCCCTTACCTGCCTGGCCGCCTTGTGCCTGGCCGGCGCGGCCCAGGCCGCCAGCCAATCGCTGCCGGTCAACCAGACCGTGGACACCCTGCCCCGTGAGCAACGCCAGCTCAAGGCCGACCAGTTGCGCCAGCAGGTACGCCAGGCCGTGGCCTTCCAGCAGGCTGAACGGCAACGCCCGGCCGGGCGCGCCAGCGTCAGCCTGCAGCCGATGTTCTCGTCCCAGGCCGGCAGCTGGCCGTTCGAGCCCTTCGTCAATAATGGCCTGTTCCGCGCCATCGCCGGTTACCAGGCACACCACCCGCAGGTGGTGATGCTGCGCGGTGGCAGCATCACCCTGGCGCAGTTGCACGACGCACTGAGCGACCCGCGCATCCTCAAGCGCTACAAGGATGGCTACCTGCTCAGCTACCCGCTGATGATCGCCGGCGACGCCGGGCTGGTACTGGAAGGCACCAGCCTGTACCTGTCGAGTCTCTCTGGCACGGCGCTGATCAACCAGGGCTGGCTTGGGCTCAACCAGTCCAGCCTGGAGAGCATGGCCGGCGACACGCCGGGCAGCACCGATCGCGCCTGGCGCCCGTTCGTGGTGGCCTGGGCCGGCAGCCATACCCAGGTGATCGGCTCAACGCTCAAGCGCCTGGGCTACAACGCCAACCTTTCCCGTGGCCTGAGCACCGCCTTGAGCACCCAGCAGGCGGCCAGCACGCGCCCGGCCACGGTGATCATCCGCAACAGCCAGTTCAGCGAGATGTCCAGCGCGGTGGAGCTGCAGCACAGCCAGGCGACCATCACCGGCAGCCAGTTCGAGCAGTCGCAGCAATTCGCCATCGATGTGCAGAACAGTCAGGTCAAGCTGCAGGGTAACCAGCTGCGCGGCATCGACAACAACAGCGGCGTGCGCCTGCGTGGCCAGACCCGCGCTCTGGTCGAAGGCAACCTGATCCTCGGCGCGACCAAGGCCGCCATCGAAATCAGCGAGCAACAGGGCGCGGTACTGCTGGCAGGCAACCGCATAGGCGACAGCCGCGGCAATGGCATCCAGCTGCGTAACCTGGCACCTACCGTGGCAGCGCCGCTGGTGATCGACGACAACCTGCTGGCCAGCAGCCAGGGCAGCGCGGTGGATGCCAGCGAGGTGGGCGCCTTGGCGCTGCTCGACAACCGCATCGGCAACACCACGGAATATGCGATCAGCGTGCGCAATGCCACGCCACTGGCCGGGCCGCTGGTGCTCAGCGGCAACCGCCTGGGCCAGGTCGGCAAGGCACTGGTGCGGGTGGAGGGTGTGCGGGATGTGGTGCTGGGCGGCAATAGCTTCGACGGCAAGCCGTTGTTGCAGAACCTGTTGATCGGGGATTTGTTGCCGTTGCAGGGCCAGTTGCTCGAGGCCACGGTTCGCCAGGGTGAGACTGTGCGGGTGAGGCAGCAGTGATCCAGCATTTGCTTTAACTGAACCGGCCTCTTCGCGGGTAAACCCGCGAAGAGGCCGGCACAGGTCAACCGATAACCCGCTGCATCCTCACAAAACAATCATCCTCACCCATCTCGACAAACCCGTGGCGCAGGTACAGTTGCCGCGCCGGGTTGCTCTTGAACACCATCAGCCTCAACAGCGGCAGCCGCCGCTGCGCCGCCCAGTCAGCCAGCGTCTCCAGCACCTGGCTGCCCACCCCGCGCCCACGCTGTTCCGGCACCAGGTGCAACTCACGAATGAACAACGCCTGCCGATCCTGGCTCAGGCTGCAGAAACCCAGCACGGTTTCGCCTTCCTTGATCAGCCACTGTTCACGCCAACCCCAGGCTTCATCGAACGCTTCCTCGATCCACAGCAGGCCGTATTCGCGGTAGTACGGCAGCATGGCACGGCGGGTGAGGTCGCGGGCAAACGCCAGGCTTGTAGCCTCCGCGGGAACTAGCTCGACACGCATGGTGCAGCCCTCTGCTACCTGAGCCAGGGTGCAAAACTATCACTTTTGCCAGTTTCGGAAAACGCGCGATGCGATAAAGATAAGTGTGCCCGCAATTTCCCACGCAGGAAGAAATCATGAAAAACACCACGGCACATTTAAAGAATAGCGAGTTCCTGAACAACGGTGCGAAAGCCAGCGGAACTTATGAAATAAAAGGCCAACAGAAAAAAGAATTCAATGCCACGAAAGGGGCACTGTATCTTCTTGGCCCAGACGATCCAAAACAACAAGTATTGTATTTCGGCGTGACTTTCACAGTTAAAGACGATGCAAAAAAGAGCGAGCAGTCTCTGAGCCTGGCATTCAAAATGCCCCGACTGATCCCCGTGGATGTTGAATATGAATTTCCTGAAGGCCCTATAGATATCAAAGCCCTGTTGATTCACCCAAGCGCTCAGACTGACAAGGCAGAACAGGAAGCTGTCAAGGGTAAACTTAAATGCGTTGCACGCGACGACAATGGCGTAATAGCCACGGCCCAGTGTGCATTTGAAAGCAGCCAGTGGATTGCCGCCATATCATTCCAAGTCGACACCCTCACAGTGTCCCGCTGAAAGCGCCTTTTCACAGAGATTAAAACGCAATTCCACAGGTTCTACGCGCCTTGGAACGTCGCAGCTCCACTCCGCGGGGGGGGCCTTACAGCTACCCCCTCCTCTCTATTACTCGTAACGCAGGTAACACACCGGCGAACTTCCCACCTCCTTTCGATCCGCCTCACCTTCAAGCCAGTCCGCTAGCACGCGTGCATTGTTATGTTCCCTGTCCTTGCCCGCATACAGCAGGGTGAGGTTGCCTTTGGCTGCAAGGTCCAACAGCGGATACCAGTGCTCAGGATGCGCCGCCAGCTCCTGCTGATAACGCTGGGTAAACCCGGCGAAATCCACCTCGCCCTGGTGGAACGCCTTGCGCAAATCAGGGGATGGTGCCACGTCGCGAAACCACTCGGCATGCAGTTCGTCCTTGCGTTTGTTGCGCGGCCACAGGCGGTCGACCAGCACGCGCTGGCCATCTTGCTGCTCTGGCGCGTCGTAGACGCGCTTGCAACGAATCATGGGGTTCTCCTGCCCTTACCGTCTGTCTCGAGACTAGGTGATTCCTTGATCAAGGTCATATCCATGCGAGGAATTGTTTCTATGCTCAGAGCCACTTTCGCCGACGCCAATCGGAGCCCCCATGGCAACCCCGTCCCTGGCCAGCCAGCAGCCACTGGTCCACAGCGATGCTCGCCCGCAGCTTTCACACAAACCCGGGCGCGCCACCCTCGTGCTGTTCTTCGGCCTGCTGCTGGCCGGCATCACCTACACCGCCTGGAGCCTCAAGCAGGACGTGACCGCCAGCGGCACGGTGATGACCACCGTCACGCCGTTCCTGCTGCTGGGCCTGGCGCTGCTGATTGCCTTGGGCTTCGAATTCGTCAACGGTTTCCATGACACCGCCAACGCGGTGGCCACGGTGATCTACACCCACTCGCTGCCGGCACCGGTGGCGGTAGTCTGGTCCGGCTTGTGCAACTTCCTGGGCGTGCTGCTTTCCAGCGGCGCAGTGGCGTTCGGCATCATCGCCCTGCTGCCCGCAGAGCTGATTCTACAGGTCGGCTCCACGGCTGGCTTCGCCATGGTCTTCGCCTTGCTGCTGGCGGCGATCATCTGGAACCTCGGTACCTGGTGGCTGGGGTTGCCGGCGTCCTCGTCGCACACCTTGATCGGCTCGATCATCGGCGTTGGCGTGGCCAACGCGCTGATGCATGGGCGTGATGGCACCAGCGGGGTCGACTGGGCCCAGGCCAGCAAGGTCGGCTATGCCCTGCTGTTCTCACCGCTGATCGGCTTTGCCTGTGCCGCCTTGTTGCTGCTGGCGCTGCGCGCACTGGTCAAGCGCAAGGCGTTGTACCAGGCGCCGGAAGGCTGCACGCCGCCCCCGTGGTGGATCCGCGGGATTCTGATCCTGACTTGCACCGGCGTGTCATTCGCCCATGGTTCCAACGACGGGCAGAAAGGCATGGGCCTGATCATGCTGATTCTGGTCGGCACCCTGCCGATGGCCTATGCACTGAACAAGACCATGCCCAGCGAGCAGGCGCTGCAGTTCTCCGCCGTTGCCGAAGTGACCCGCCAGGCATTGGTGCACACGGCACCTGGGCCGGCCCCCGGCGACCCGCGCCAGGCGCTGACTGCATTCATCGCCGAGCCCAAGGCCACTCCCCAACTGGTGCCGGCACTGGCCGCGCTCACCGGCATGATCGGTGACCAGGTCAAAGGCTACGGCTCACTGAAGCGCGTGCCGGCCGAAGCCATGGCCAACGTGCGCAACGACATGTACCTGACCAGCGAAACCATCCGCCTGATCGAGAAGAAACAGTTGGTGGCGTTCGACGCCGATACCCGCAGCCAGGTGCTGTTGTTCAAGACCCAGTTGGACGACGCTACCCGCTACATCCCGCTGTGGGTCAAGGTGGCCGTGGCCATCGCCCTGGGCCTGGGGACCATGGTCGGCTGGAAACGTATCGTGGTGACGGTGGGCGAGAAAATCGGCAAGACCCACCTGAGCTATGCCCAGGGGGCTTCGGCGGAAGTGGTCGCCATGTGCACCATCGGTGCGGCGGACATGTTCGGGCTGCCGGTGTCGACCACCCACGTGCTGAGCTCGGGGGTGGCGGGTGCCATGGTCGCCAACGGTTCGGGGATTCAGAAGCGCACGCTGATCAACCTGCTGATGGCCTGGGTGCTGACCTTGCCGGCGGCGATGCTGTTGGCCGGAAGCCTGTACTGGCTGCTGAGCCAGATTTTCTGATCAGCCGGGGATTTTCAGGCCACGTTGCACCGCTGGCCGCTCGAGGAATTTCGCCAGCACTCGCTGCACGTCCTTGAACGCATCGAAGCCCACCAGCTCGCGAGCGTTGTAGCGCTCCACCAGGTTGCGCACCCAAGGGAAGATGGCGATGTCGGCGATGCTGTATTCATCGACCATCCACTCACGCCCCTTCAGGTGCCGGTCCAGCACACCCAGCAGGCGCTTCGATTCGTTGACGTAACGGTCACGCGGGCGCTTGTCTTCGTATTCCTTGCCGGCAAAGAAATGGAAGAAGCCGACCTGGCCGAACATCGGCCCGATGCCGCCCATCTGGAACATCAGCCACTGCAGCGTCTGGTAGCGCTGGGCCGGGTCCTGGCTCAGTAGCCGCCCGCTCTTCTCCGCCAGGTACTGCAGGATCGCCCCCGATTCGAACAGCGCCAGCGCTTGGCCACCCGGGCCGTTGGGGTCGAGGATCGCCGGGATCTTGTTGTTGGCACTGAGCGAGATGAATTCGGGACTCAGCTGGTCATCGTTGTCGAAGCTGACCTTGTGCGGCTCGTAGGCCAGGCCGATCTCCTCCAGCATGATCGAGACCTTGACGCCATTGGGCGTGGGCAGCGAGTAGAGTTGCAGGCGCTCGGGATGCTTCGCGGGCCATTTACGGGTGATGGGGAAAGCGCTCAGATCGGTCATGGTCAACCTTGGGCTTGGATGGGAACCTGTCACTCTAGAGACATCCCGGCTGGCTGACCATCACCCACCGTTGATCAGCTGGCCTGGCCATGCGCCTTGAGCTTGAGCTTTTCGGTGTCCACCCGCACGAACACCGAGTCGGCGCTGACCGTCAGTACATCGCCCGCCCAGACCTCGCAGATGACCCGGGTCTTGCGCCCGACTTCACCTTCCACGCGCGCCTTGAGCAGCAACTCGACGCCCATTGGGGTGGGTTTGAGGTAATTCAGCCCGAGGCTGCCGGTGACACAATCAATACGCGGCAGGCTGCCCGCTTCGCGGCCTTCGGCGCGGTAGTGGTAGGCCATCGCGGTCCAGTTGGAATGGCAGTCGACCAGCATCGCCAGCAGGCCGCCATAGACCAGGCCGGGCCAGCCGATGTAGGTGCTGTCGGGTGAGTGCCGGCACAGCAGGTGGATACCGTCGGCGTCCCAGTGGCTTTGCAGGTGCAGGCCGGAGGGGTGGGAACAACCGCAGCCGAAGCAAGTGCCTTCGGGGGCGGCGAGGGCCTGGAGGGAAAGGGGGTAATCGTTCATACGCTGCCTGTGGTTGTTGGAATGGGGGCGCGAAACGCCCCCATTAAAGCAGAAACCTCAAGCCGGCTGGGCAACCACCTTGCCGCCCTTCTGGGTCAGCGACACCAGCAGGATGAACAGGGTCACACCAGCGGTCATCAGCGTCTCGTAGCGGTAGGCATCGCTGAACAGCATGTAGCCCAGGACCATGACGATGGTGCCGATCACCAGCCAGGTCAGCCACGGGAACAGCCACATCTTCAGTTCCAGCGGGCGCCCCTCACGTTCGGCCCGGGCGCGCATGCGCAGTTGCGACACGGCGATCACCAGGTACACCAGCAAGGCGATGGCGCCAGTGGTGGACAGCAGGAAACCGAACACCTTGCCCGGCAGCACATAGTTGACGAAGCAACCGACGAAGCCGGCCAGGGTCGAGAGGATCACCGCCACGGTCGGCACGCCAGCACCGGAAATGCGCTTGGTCATGCTCAGCGCCTGGCCGCGGGCACCCAGCGAATAGAGCATCCGCGAAGCCGTGTAGAGGCCGGAGTTCATGCAACTGGTCACCGCCACCAGCACCACCAGGTCGACCAGCAACTTGGCGCCCGGCACGTTGAGCACTTCCAGCACACGCTGGAACGAGCCCACCGCTTTCAGGCTTGGGTCGTTCCAGGCCACCAGCGACACCACCAGGAAGATCGAGGCCAGGTAGAAGATCGCGATGCGGTACACCACCAGGTTGGTGGCACGGCGGATCTTGTCTTTCGGGTTGGCGGTTTCGTCAGCGGCAATGGTGACGATCTCGGCACCGAAGAACGAGAAGATGGTGATCAGCACGCCACCGAGCACGGTGCCGAAGCCATTGGGCATGAACCCGCCGCTGTCCCACAGGCGGCTGATGCCGGACACCTCGGCCAGCGGCCAGAAGCCGAACACGGCCAGGCTGCAGACCGCGATGAAGGCGATGATCGCGACCACCTTGACCAGCGCGAACCAGTACTCGAACGCGCCGAAGTTCTTCACGCTGACCAGGTTGCTGCCCGACAGCACGACCATGATCAGGAAGGCGAACAGCCAGGACGGCACACCCGGGAAGTAGGCATGCAGGATGTCTGCACCGGCGATGGCCTCGACCGGAATGATCAGCACCCAGAACCACCAGTACAACCAGCCGATGGTGAAGCCGGCCCAGGGGCCGATGGCCTCGGAGGCGTAGGTAGAGAACGAACCGCTGTTAGGGTTGGCGATGGCCATTTCACCCAGCATGCGCATCACCAGCAGCACCAGCAGGCCGGTCATGGCATAGGAGATGAGAATGGCCGGGCCCGCAGTGGCGATGGCGTTGGAAGAACCGATGAACAAGCCGGCACCGATGATGCCGGCTATGGAAATCATGGACACCTGACGCGAGGTCAGGCCGTGCTGCAAGGAACGCTGTTTGTTGTTGTGTAGCGAAGCCATGGAGAACCCTCGAATGGGTCGGCCGGCGTGCGGCTGGCGTGCCGTAGTCGGCTGAAAAGTTGGAGCAGAATTCTTGTAGGTCGTGGTGCTGTTTTTTGTTTTTTTATATCGCCGGTCGCGCTGTTACCTCCTCTTCGCCGTACCGGTTGTAAACGTTGATCGAGGTCAGTATTAATCTATAGGGCGAGGTCAACAAACGACCTTTTCGAAGCACATGATTCCAGTACGGAATGAACTCCATCCTTTTTTGCTCGGTACGCGCCTGCCATGTCCAAACGCCTGATGCCCTCGACCACCGCCCTGCAGTGCTTCGAAGCCGCCGCCCGGCACCTGAGCTTCACCCGTGCGGCACAGGAGCTGCACCTGACCCAGAGCGCCGTCAGCAAGCAGGTTGCGCAGCTCGAGGACATGCTGTCGCATTCGCTGTTCCAGCGCATTCGCCGGCGCCTGCACCTGACCCCGGCAGGGGCGCTGTACCTCGCCGAAGTGAACAAGATCCTTACCCAGATCGACATTTCCAGCCGCTACATCCTCAGCTACGGCGACGAGACCGAGGTGCTGCGCATCGCTACCCAGCCGACCTTTGGCGCGCGCTGGCTGGTGCCCAGGCTCAAGGGCTTTGGCGACCGCCACCCGCGCATCCACCTGGACATCCGCAACGAACTGGAACCGTTCGACCTGGTGCAGGCCAAGGCTGATATCGCGTTCTTCTTCGGCCAGGGCACCTGGCCGGGGGCCACCTGCATCGAGCTGTTCAGCGAGGAAGTGGTGCCGGTGTGTGCGCCCGAGTTGCTGGCCCGGCACCGATTCGACAGCGCCGAGGCGCTCACCGAACACCGGCTGCTGCAGTGCGCATCACGGCCGGAGGCGTGGCACGAGTGGTTCCTGGGCTTGGGCCTGCACAGCCAGAACAGCTACCACGGGCCGCGTTTCGACACGTTCTACCTGTGTATCCGCGCGGCCATCGCCGGCTGTGGCATTGCCCTGATTCCGCGCTACCTGGTGGCCGAAGAATTGAGCGAAGGCAAGCTGGTGGTGGCCTGGGACCACCCGGTGGCGAGCAATGGCCGGCATTTCATCGCCCATGCCGAACATGCCGCCGAAGTCCCCAAGGTCAAGGCCTTCGTGCAGTGGATTCGCGAGCGGGTGGCTGAGGAAGATCGGTAGAGTTCACGAATCCAGGGAATGACCGCAATCGAATAATTCGCTTGCGGAATAATACCGCGGCGCGCTTGGATAGTAAGAAACTCGAACAAGGTCTGCGTGCCCATGAATCTGGAAAGTATCAGCCAATCCATCGCCATCGTTCATCCGATCACACTTTCCCATGGCCGCAATGCCGAAGTCTGGGACACCGACGGCAAACGTTACATCGACTTTGTCGGCGGTATCGGCGTGCTCAACCTGGGCCACTGCAACCCGGCCGTGGTCGAAGCGATCCAGGCCCAGGCCAGCCGCCTGACCCACTACGCCTTCAACGCCGCGCCCCATGGCCCCTACCTGGAGCTGATGGAGCGCCTGCGCCAGTTCGTCCCGGTCAGCTACCCGCTGGCCGGCATGCTCACCAACAGCGGCGCGGAAGCGGCAGAAAACGCCCTGAAAGTTGCCCGCGGCGCCACCGGCAAACGCGCCATCATCGCCTTCGACGGCGGCTTCCACGGCCGCACCCTGGCCACCCTGAACCTCAACGGCAAGGTCGCGCCGTACAAGCAGCGGGTCGGCGAATTGCCGGGGCCGGTGTACCACCTGCCCTACCCCAGCGCCGATACCGGCGTGACTTGCGAGCAGGCGCTCAAGGCCATGGAGCGTCTGTTCAGCGTCGAATTGGCGGTGGAGGACGTGGCAGCGTTCATCTTCGAGCCGGTGCAAGGCGAAGGCGGCTTCCTCGCCCTAGACCCCGCGTTTGCCCAGGCGCTGCGGCGCTTCTGCGACGAGCGCGGGATCCTGATCATCATCGACGAGATCCAGTCCGGCTTTGGCCGCACCGGCCAGCGCTTCGCCTTCCCGCGCCTGGGGATCGAACCGGACCTGCTGTTGCTGGCAAAGAGCATCGCCGGCGGCATGCCGCTGGGCGCCGTGGTCGGGCGTCAGGACTTGATGGCGGCACTGCCCAAGGGCGGCCTGGGGGGCACCTATTCGGGCAACCCGATCGCCTGCGCGGCGGCGCTGGCGAGCCTGGCACAGATGACCGACGAGAACGTCGCCACCTGGGGTGAGCGCCAGGAGCAAGCGATCGTTGGCCGCCACGCCCGCTGGAAGGCCTCTGGCCTGAGCCCGTACATCGGCCGCCTGACCGGTACCGGGGCCATGCGCGGCATCGAGTTCGTCAACGCCGACGGCAGCCCGGCGCCAGCCCAGTTGGCCAAGGTGATGGAAGCGGCGCGGGCCAAGGGGCTGCTGCTGATGCCCAGCGGCAAGGCGCGGCACATCATTCGCCTGCTGGCACCGCTGACCATCGAGGCCGAGGTGCTCGAGGAAGGGCTGGATATCCTCGAGCAGTGCCTGGCTGAACTGAACTGAGGCTTACAGGCCCAGTTCTTCAGGGGTGAGCATGTCGGACTCGAAGGCGATCCAGCCGCCTTCGAGTTCGGCGTGGCCGTTGACGATCGGGCCGTAGTAGGTCAGGCCGTTCTCCAGGGTCACGCAGATGTGCGTGGCGTTTTTTTCGGGGGCCGCGAGCGTACCGACGAAATGCACCTTTTTCAGGGTTTCGGTCACCGCTTCCAGACCGACGCGCATGCCCGGGTTTTCCGAAGCTTCGGTGTCACCCCCGCGGTCTTCGGCGCTGATTGTCACGGTGGCGGTGTAAGGGTACTTGATGCTCAAGCGGGGTTACCTCAAAAGGGTGTCTGGGTAGATGGGCGCGTAGAGTACGCGCAAGAGGCCGGGCCTGCAAAAGATGCCCCGATCTGTTAGGGTGCCCGCCGATGCACGCCACACCACACGAGGACACCTGAGTGAGCGCCGAACAACCCCTGATCGCCGACCTGTTCGAGGTCGACAAACGCCTGACCCTCAAGCCCGTCGTGGATTTCAACAGCTACCTGCGCAACGCCTTCGGCGAAGGCCCGTGCCACTGCTACCGCTGCGCCGAAGGCAGCGACCAAAGCAGCTACAGCCACGCGCACAACTTCACCTTCGAAGGCCGCCCGTGGCACCGCCGCTTTGCCAGCACCGCCGGCAGCGACGTCGCCCAGGTGCTTAAAAAGGCGTGGCTGTCGTACACCAAGGCCGACCTTGCACTGATCGGCGTGCTGGACCTGGCCACCCTCAAGACCTTTACCGAAGCCGCCCTGCACGAGCGCCTGCTGGCCCTGCTGCCGGCCAGCGGCCTGGCCCGCGAAATCGACGGCCAATGGATGCTGCAAGCCCAGGCTGACTGACGGCCCGGCGGTCAGGCAGGATTCCCCCGCTCTGCTACCGTGGGGGAATCCGCCCATCCGCAGGTAGTCCGCCATGGCCCGTACAACGCCCATCGAGCTGTACCGCAATATCGGCATCGTCGCCCACGTCGACGCCGGCAAGACCACGACTACCGAACGCATCCTGTTCTACACCGGGGTCAACCACAAGATGGGTGAGGTGCACGATGGCGCCGCGACCATGGACTGGATGGCCCAGGAACAGGAACGCGGCATCACCATCACCTCGGCGGCGACCACGGCCTTCTGGCAAGGCTCGACCAAGCAGTTTGCCGACAAGTACCGCTTCAACATCATCGACACCCCCGGCCACGTCGACTTCACCATCGAGGTGGAGCGTTCGCTGCGCGTGCTCGATGGCGCGGTGGTGGTGTTCAGCGGCGCCGACGGCGTCGAGCCGCAGTCCGAGACAGTCTGGCGCCAGGCCAACAAGTACCACGTGCCGCGCTTGGCCTACATCAACAAGATGGACCGCCAGGGCGCCGACTTCCTGCGCGTGGTCAAGCAGATCGACCAGCGCCTGGGCCACCACCCGGTGCCCATTCAGCTGGCCATCGGCAGTGAAGAGAACTTCATCGGCCAGATCGACCTGGTGAAGATGAAGGCGATCTACTGGAACGACAACGATCAGGGCACCAGTTACCGCGAAGAAGACATTCCCGCCGAACTGCAGGCGATGGCCGACGAATGGCGCGCGCACATGATCGAGGCCGCCGCCGAAGCCAATGATGAGCTGACCATGAAGTTTCTCGAAGGCGAGGAGCTGAGCATCGATGAAATCAAGGCTGCCTTGCGCCAGCGCACCATCGCCAATGAAATCGTCCCGACCATTCTCGGCTCGTCGTTCAAGAACAAGGGCGTGCCGCTGATGCTCGACGCGGTGATCGACTACCTGCCTGCGCCCTCGGAAATCCCGGCGATCAAGGGCACCGACCCGGACGACGAAGAAAAGCACCTGGAGCGTCACGCCGACGACAAGGAGCCCTTCTCCGCCCTGGCCTTCAAGATCGCAACCGACCCCTTCGTCGGCACCCTGACCTTCGCCCGGGTGTATTCCGGCGTGCTCAGCTCAGGCAACGCCGTGCTCAATTCGGTGAAAGGCAAAAAGGAGCGCATTGGCCGCATGGTGCAGATGCACGCCAACCAGCGTGCCGAGATCAAGGACGTGTGCGCGGGTGACATCGCCGCGCTGATCGGCATGAAGGACGTCACCACTGGCGACACCCTGTGCGACATGGACAAGCCGATCATCCTCGAACGCATGGACTTCCCCGACCCGGTGATCTCGGTGGCGGTGGAGCCGAAGACCAAGGGCGACCAGGAGAAGATGGGCATCGCCCTGGGCAAGCTGGCCCAGGAGGACCCGTCGTTCCGTGTGCGCACCGATGAAGAAACCGGCCAGACCATCATCTCCGGCATGGGCGAACTGCACCTGGACATCATCGTCGACCGCATGAAACGCGAGTTCAATGTCGACGCCAACATCGGCAAGCCGCAGGTGGCCTACCGCGAAAAGATCCGCAACACCTGCGAAATCGAGGGCCGTTTCGTTCGCCAATCCGGCGGGCGCGGCCAGTATGGCCACTGCTGGATCCGCTTCGCCCCTGGCGATGAAGGCAAGGAAGGCCTGGAGTTCGTCAACGAGATCGTCGGTGGCGTGGTGCCACGCGAGTACATCCCGGCGATCCAGAAAGGCATCGAGGAGCAGATGAAGAACGGCGTGCTGGCCGGTTATCCGCTGATCAACCTCAAGGCCGCCGTGTTCGACGGGTCTTACCATGACGTCGACTCCAACGAGATGGCGTACAAGATCGCAGCGTCGATGGCCACCAAGCAGCTGTCGCAGAAAGGCGGCGCGGTGTTGCTGGAGCCGGTGATGAAGGTCGAGGTGGTGACGCCGGAGGAGTATCAGGGCGATATTCTCGGCGACTTGAGCCGGCGTCGCGGGATGATCCAGGACGGTGATGAAACACCGGCGGGCAAGGTGATCCGCGCCGAAGTGCCGCTGGGCGAGATGTTCGGCTATGCCACTTCGATGCGCTCGATGACCCAGGGGCGGGCGAGCTTTTCGATGGAGTTCACCCGCTATGCCGAGGCACCGGCGAGCATTGCTGATGCCATCGTGAAGAAGAACCGCGGGGAATGAGGTTCTATTGTGCCGGCCTCTTCGCGGCTAAAGCCGCGAAGAGGCCGACACAGGCAGCACACATCTTCAGTGCTGCTCACCAGCCCGCTTGAGCAGCTTCTTGCAACGCTCCGACAGGTGCACCACGCGCAAGTGCTTGCCCGCCTTGGCATAACGCTCACGCAATGTCTTCAACGCTGCAATCGCCGAATAATCGACAAAGCTCAAATGCTGGCAATCGAGGGTAACCTTGGCCGGGTCATTGGCCGGGTCGAACTGATTGAGAAACGGCATGGTCGAGGCGAAGAACAGCGTGCCATGCACCTGGTAACGCTTGCCGCCTTCGCCGTCCTCGTGGCTGTCGGCATACAGCTCGCGGGCATGCTGCCAGGCAAAGTTCACGGCCGCGATGACGATACCGAACAGCACCGCCGCAGCCAGGTCGGTGAACACCGTCACCACGGTCACTGCGATGATCGCCAGCACATCGCTCACCGGCACCTTGTGCAACACCCGCAACGAAGCCCAGGCAAAGGTCTGCTGGGCCACCACGAACATCACCCCAACCAGTGCCGCCAGCGGAATGCGCTCGATCAGCGGTGACAGGAACAGTACGAACAGCAGGATCATCACCCCGGCCACTACCCCCGACAACCGGCCACGGCCATTGGAGCTGAGGTTGATCACAGTCTGGCCGATCATCGCGCAGCCGCCCATGCCACCGCACAGGCCGGAAATCATGTTGGCGGCACCCAGGGCCACGCATTCGCGGTCCGGGTAGCCGCGGCTTTCGGTGATTTCATCGGTGAGGTTGAGGGTCAGCAGGGTTTCCAGCAGGCCGACCATGGCCATCAGCACCGCGTACGGGGCGATGATCTTCAGGGTTTCCAGGTTCCACGGCACCGCTGGCAGCGCCAGCTGCGGCAGGCCACCGGCAATGTGCGCCATGTCACCGAGGGTGCGGGTCGGCAGGTCGAGCATATACACCAGCACGCCAACCCCGAGAATCGCCACCAGCGCCGGCGGCACCGCACGGGTCAGTTTGGGCAACACGTAGACCACCAGCATGGTCAGCGCCACCAGGCCGATCATCAGGTACAGCGGTGCGCCACTGAGCCAGTGCCCACCGTCCTTGAAGTGCTCGAGCTGGGCCAGGGCGATGACGATCGCCAGGCCGTTGACGAAGCCGAGCATCACCGGGTACGGCACCAGCCGCACCAGTTTGCCCAAACGCAGCAGGCCGAACAGGATCATCACCACCCCGCCCAACAGGACTGTGGCCAGCAGGTATTGCACACCGTGCTGCACCACCAAGGCAACGATCACCACCGCCATGGAGCCCGCAGCACCGGAAATCATCCCTGGGCGGCCGCCGAACAGCGCCGTCAGGGTGCAGATGATGAAGGCGCCATACAGGCCCATCAATGGATTGAGGTGGGCCACCAGGGCGAAGGCGATGCACTCGGGCACCAGGGCGAACGAAGTGGTCAGGCCGGCGAGCAGGTCGGCACGTAGTCGGGCGGGTTTCATGGGCATCCTGTGGTGCTGTCCGGGCGGACGGTACAAAAACAAGGGGCGCGATGTTACGGAAATTGTCTGACAGCGGCCACAGAAAGGCGTGTCATCGGCCTGCGCGGGTCAGCCACTGCGCCATGGACGCGTCCTCCAGGGCATACTCGCCTCGGTTGGCCTTCCATACCAGTTCCTTGTCGCGCAGGGCATCCAGGGCCTTCTGCACATTGGGCGTGCTGGCGTTGACGTCGGCCCCGGCCTGCTCCAGCTTGCGCGCGACATCGATCAAGGTCTGCTCGGTGAACGGCGAGAACGGCTGGCGGCCCTGTGCACGCTCGGCCATGACTTCGAGCACCGCCTGTTGCAAGGGCGACAGCTCGTTCCAGGCACTCTCGTAGTCGCTCCACACCCCGGCCTGGTGGTTGAGCGCCCCGGTGCGTAGCAACTCACCCAGGTTGGCCGCCTCGCCCAAGCCGACACTGACCTCGGCGAGCAACTTGTTGAGCATTTCCGGGCGCCGGCCTACCAGTTCGAAGGCATATTCCAGATCCTCGGCCTTGAACTGGTTGCTCTCGGCCAGGCGACGGTTCCATAGTTCGGTGATGAAACTGACATACTCGCGACCGAGCAACGGGAACGGCGTGATGCTGGCCCCGAAGAATGGCTGCTTGCTCTTGAGCACCAGGTTGGCGAGCTTGTCACGGCTCGAGCCGGTGAACACCAGGCGCAAGCCGTCCGGGCCGGCACCCCGATTGAGTTGGTCGCGCGCCGCCTTGAGGGCGAACATCGCATTGAGGCCGTCTTCGCTGTTGAGCGCGTGCTGTGCTTCATCGATGATCAATACCACCATCTGCCCTGATACCTGGTGCAGCACCGCCAGCGCCTGGGCCAGGGTGGTGCCGGCGGGCAGTTGCGGGCGAGTGAAGTCCCAGCTGAGGGTGCGCAGCAGGTTGATCTTGTCGATGCCGGCCTTCTTCGCGGCCTTGGCCAGCGCACTCTGGAAACTACCCAGGGCTGTGCCGATCGCGCCGCTGATCAGGTCGGCCGGAGCGGCGTCGCGGTCCGACCACAGGTCGACATACACCGGCAGCCAGCCACGCTGCACGCACTCGGGGATGAAGTCGTTGTTGAGGAAGGTGCTCTTGCCGGTACGCCGAGGTGCAGCCAGGAACATACCCGAGCTGTAATCGACCAACGACTCGCCGGCGAGGTCCTGGGCCAGGGCTTTGGCCAACTGATCGCGACGCAGCAGCGGACGGGAGGGTGACATGCCATTATCCTAAATTATCTTCACAACTATAATTTATAGCCTACAAGATAAAATGAGATAAAACACCCCTCTCCCCCTTCCATGGCAGCCATGCATACGGACAGCTGTGATCCAGGCCCGGCAAACACCTGACAAATTTGCCATCATGTTGATTCCATCTGCGGAGA
The DNA here is from genome assembly GCF_009391885.1 of Pseudomonas sp. MN1F. GTDB lineage: Bacteria > Pseudomonadota > Gammaproteobacteria > Pseudomonadales > Pseudomonadaceae > Aquipseudomonas. The sequence continues at coordinate 100,169 of NZ_VZII01000032.1, forward strand.
TCATGGACATGCCGCTACGCCCCCTCTTCACTGCCCTGCTGCTGGCCGCCAGCCTCACTGCCCAGGCCGCCACCGAGGTGGTGCCCCTGCAGCATCGCAGCAGCGCCGAACTGTTGCCCGCCGCCCAGGCCTTCATCGGCCGCGACGGCACGGTCAGCGCCTTCGAGAACAAGCTGATCGTCAATGCCAGCCCCGAGCGCATCGATGACCTGCGCACCCTGCTGCAACAGCTGGACACCGCGCCCAAGCGCCTGCTGATCAGCGTCGACAACAACGACAGCAATTACCAGGACAACCGCGGCAACGGCCAGGTCATCCGCTACGGCACCAGCAACCGCGACGGCGGTTTGCAGCAAATCCAGGCCAGCGAAGGTCAACCGGCACTGATCCAGATCGGCCAGAGCATCCCGATCACCAGTACCAGCACCGACGGCTACGGGCGCATCCAGAGCGACACCGAGTACCGCAATGTGACCCAGGGTTTCTACGTTACGCCAAGCCTGAGCGGTGACACGGTTCGTCTGCAAATAAGCACCAATAATGACCGAATGAGCCAGGAACGTGCTGATGTAGTGAAAGTGCAAAGTACCGACACGACAATCACTGGCAGGCTCGGCGAGTGGATCACCCTGGCCGGCTACAACCAGCAGAGCCAAGCCGACCGCAACCCCTCTAGCCGCACTTACAGCACGCAACGGGGTGAAAACATGACTTTGCGCGTCAAAGTCGACCTTCTGGACTGATCCCAGGCAATTCAAGGCCTCGACCAAAGGCCTTGAAACTGACCGCCAAGTCGCATTAGACCAAAGATGTAGTAAGTGAAAAAAAGCACTACAAACCAATTGACAGGGTCTTTTTCCCAAGGGCATGATGGCCTCGCTCCCGCTAATCAGGGGCCCTGGCAAGGGCCTTCGAGGCGTACTCCTGCCACCCCTGGAGGCACCTCGTGTCTATACGGCCCACAAGGCGGTTCGACGGGATTGCGACTGCAACGAAGAAGTTGTCCCGAGGGACGGAAGCGCATCACCGCAGTTCTGGGAATCGCGTAGCACCGCAGCAAGGCAACCACGAGCCGACCTGCCGGAGCACACTTGCGCCTGACCTGCACCACCTTCCCCTTCGAGCCTTCGCGTTCGCCGCCGCCTTCCCCCGGACAGGACAGCCGCCAGGTCCCTGATCGGCCCCGAGCATCAGCACAATTAACCCAAGATCGATGCGACGAGGTTTATTTCCATGGCACTGACACGCGAACAGCAAATTGCAGCCCTCGAGAAAGACTGGGCCGAGAACCCGCGCTGGAAAGGCGTGACCCGTACCTACACCGCCGCTGATGTCGTTCGCCTGCGTGGCTCCGTGCAACCTGAGCACACCTTTGCCCGCCAGGGTGCAGAAAAACTGTGGAAGCTGGTCACCGAAGGTGCCCACCCGTCCTTCCGCCCAGAAAAAGATTTCGTCAACTGCATGGGCGCCCTGACCGGTGGCCAGGCAGTGCAGCAGGTCAAGGCCGGCATCCAGGCCATCTACCTGTCTGGCTGGCAGGTGGCCGCCGACAACAACTCGGCCGAGTCCATGTACCCTGACCAGTCGCTGTACCCGGTCGACTCGGTACCGACCGTGGTCAAGCGCATCAACAACGCGTTCCGCCGCGCCGACCAGATCCAGTGGAAAGCGGGCAAGAACCCAGGCGATGAAGGCTACATCGACTACTTCGCACCGATCGTGGCCGACGCCGAAGCCGGTTTCGGTGGTGTGCTGAACGCCTACGAACTGATGAAGAACATGATCGAAGCGGGCGCCGCCGGCGTGCACTTCGAAGACCAGCTGGCCTCGGTGAAAAAATGTGGCCACATGGGTGGCAAAGTACTGGTGCCGACCCAGGAAGCCGTGCAGAAGCTGGTGGCCGCGCGCCTGGCAGCCGACGTCTCGGGTGTGCCAACCATCATCCTGGCCCGCACCGACGCCAACGCCGCTGACCTGCTGACCAGCGACTGCGACCCGTACGACCAGCCGTTCGTGATCGGCGAGCGTACCCGTGAAGGCTTCTACAAGGTACGTGCCGGCCTCGACCAGGCCATCGCCCGCGGCCTGGCCTACGCCCCGTACGCCGACCTGATCTGGTGCGAGACGGCCAAGCCGGACCTCGACGAAGCCCGTCGCTTCGCCGAAGCGATCAAGAAGGAATATCCGGACCAGATCCTGTCTTACAACTGCTCGCCTTCGTTCAACTGGAAGAAGAACCTGGACGACGCGACCATCGCCAAGTTCCAGCGCGAGCTTTCGGCGATGGGCTACAAGCACCAGTTCATCACCCTGGCCGGCATCCACAACATGTGGCACGGCATGTTCAACCTGGCGCACGACTACGCCCGCAACGACATGACCGCCTATGTGAAGCTGCAGGAGCAGGAATTCGCTGACGCCAGCAAGGGCTACACCTTCGTGGCGCACCAGCAGGAAGTGGGCACCGGTTACTTCGACGACATGACCACTGTGATTCAGGGTGGCGCTTCGTCGGTGACTGCGCTGACCGGTTCGACCGAGGAAGAGCAGTTCCACTGATAGTGGGCTGCTGACCGAGGCCCGGGGCTTGCGAAAGCCCCGGGCCTTTGTTTTTGCTGTACCGGCCCTTTCGCGGCTATAGACAAAGCAGAATTCGCGATAAGGGCTATGCTTCTGGCAGCCCAGCAGCAAGGACCGCCCATGCCCCGTCCAAGCCACCTGATGATGCTCGCCCTGGCCGCCGCTGCCCTCTATATATATGCACTGGCCAGCGACAACGCCCTGCTCGGCCTGTTGGCCAAGCCCATTCCAGTCATGGCGTTGATGGCCTGGCTATACACAGCCCCCGTCACCCCCTATCGCCGCTGGATCACCCTTGGCCTGGCCTTTTCGGTACTCGGCGACATCCTCCTGGCCATCCCTGCCGACCTGTTCGTATTCGGCCTGGCCGCCTTCCTCTGTGCCCACCTGGCCTACCTGCGCGCCTATTGCGGCAAGACCACGCGCCTCGCCCTGCCCGCACTGCTGTTGAGCGCCATCACCGGCATCACCCTGTTCGGCGTGCTTGCCAGCCACGGCCTTGGCCCGCTGCTGCTCCCGGTGTCGGTCTACGCACTGGCGATCAGCGCCATGCTCTGGCGCGCCCTGGCCTGCGGCGGTGTTGCCGCATTGGGCGCCTGCCTGTTCGTGTTCTCCGACAGCCTGATCGGCATCGACCGCTTCGTCAGCCCGTTCGCTGCCGCGCCGTACCTGATCATCCTCGCCTACTGGCTCGGCCAGTGGGCGATCGCTTCGTCAGCCCGTCATCGCGCAACCGATAAAGTATTGACCCAGAGCGGTGCGCGCGGCGTCGGAAGCTGCTAGAACACGAGTCTTTCGCATTTACAAGTAGGGGGCATCTGCAGATGAACTTTACAAGGCACAGAACAGCCAAATTCAGAGGCATCAGATCAAATGATATTAATTATCATTACGAAGCTTGTAATTCGTTACCAGTCGCAAGAAACATAATTAACAAAACCGCATGCAATGCCCGAATCTCAAGGCTTTCAGCCAGTTAGGAGCGGGTATTGTTCTAAATCCTACGAATAAATTTGCAACGGAAATTTTACTTGCACCGGGTTTACCCATAAAATCAGCGCGATTGATTCAGCTGCGACATTTGGTCACTGCACCTGCGACACCACGTCGCCGCTCTACTTATTTCAGACTGCAGAGCTGGGTCTCTGTATAAGGATTTCTAGCATGTCCGATTCGGCAGGACTCATCGCCCACAACTGGGGCTTTGCCATCTTCCTTCTGGGTGTCGTCGGCCTGTGTGCCTTCATGCTCGGCCTCTCCAGCCTGCTCGGTAGCAAGGCCTGGGGCCGCGCCAAGAACGAACCCTTCGAATCCGGCATGCTGCCCGTCGGTAGCGCCCGCCTGCGCCTGTCCGCCAAATTCTATCTGGTCGCGATGCTGTTCGTGATCTTCGATATCGAAGCCCTATTCCTGTATGCATGGTCTGTGTCCGTCCGCGAAAGTGGCTGGACCGGATTCGTCGAAGCACTCGTTTTCATAGCAATTCTGTTGGCTGGTCTTGTCTACCTATGGCGCGTCGGAGCTCTTGACTGGGCACCCGAAGGTCGCCGCAAGCGGCAAGCGAAGCTGAAACAATGAGGCTTTGGCAATGCAATACAATCTCACCAGAATCGATCCGGATGCGCCCAACGAGCAATACCCGGTAGGTGATCGGGAAACCGTCACCGACCAGCTGCTCGAGGACCAGGTCCACAAGAACATCTTCATGGGCAAGCTTGAAGATGTGATGCGTGGCGCGGTCAACTGGGGTCGCAAGAACTCCCTCTGGCCGTACAACTTCGGCCTGTCCTGCTGCTACGTGGAAATGACCACGGCCTTCACGGCACCCCACGACATCGCCCGCTTCGGCGCCGAAGTCATCCGGGCCTCGCCGCGTCAGGCCGACTTCATGGTCATCGCCGGTACCTGCTTCGTCAAAATGGCGCCGATCATCCAGCGCCTGTACGAGCAGATGCTCGAGCCGAAGTGGGTCATCTCCATGGGTTCGTGCGCCAACTCCGGTGGCATGTACGACATCTACTCGGTCGTTCAGGGGGTCGACAAGTTCCTCCCCGTGGACGTCTATGTGCCTGGCTGCCCGCCACGCCCTGAGGCTTTCCTGCAAGGCTTGATGCTGCTGCAGGAGTCGATCGGCCAAGAACGACGCCCGCTTTCCTGGGTGGTTGGTGATCAAGGCATTTACCGTGCCGAGATGCCAGCCCAGAAAGACTTGCGTCGTGAACAGCGCATTGCGGTAACCAACCTGCGCAGCCCCGACGAAGTCTGATCCAGCGACCTGCCGCCCGCTCCCGAAGGAGCCGGCGGCCTGGCTTCATTCTTAACGCTGACCCAAAGCGACCGAGACCATGACAGCGGACAACGCTATTTTCATTCCGCCCTACAAGGCTGACGACCAGGATGTGGTCGTCGAACTGCACAACCGTTTTGGCGCCGACGCATTCGTCGCCCAGGAAACCCGCACCGGTATGCCCGTGCTGTGGGTCAAGCGCGCCCTGCTAAAGGAAGTGCTCAGCTTCCTGCGCGGCGTGGCCAAACCGTACAGCATGCTGTACGACCTGCACGGCGTCGACGAGCGCCTGCGCACCCAGCGCCGTGGCCTGCCAGCTGCCGATTTCAGCGTGTTCTACCACCTGCTGTCGGTCGAGCGTAACAGCGACGTGATGATCAAGGTGTCGCTCAGCGAAGGCGACCTGAACCTGCCAACCGTCACCGGCATCTGGCCAAACGCCAACTGGTACGAGCGCGAAGTCTGGGACATGTTCGGCATCGACTTTGCCGGCCACCCGCACCTCAGCCGCATCATGATGCCGCCGACCTGGGAAGGTCACCCGCTGCGCAAGGACTACCCTGCCCGCGCCACCGAGTTCGACCCCTACAGCCTGACCCTGGCCAAGCAGCAGCTTGAAGAGGAATCGGCGCGTTTCAACCCGGAAGCCTGGGGCATGAAGCGTCAGGGCGCCAACGAGGACTACATGTTCCTCAACCTCGGCCCGAACCACCCTTCGGCCCACGGTGCCTTCCGTATCGTCCTGCAGCTGGACGGTGAAGAGATCGTCGATTGCGTACCGGACATCGGCTACCACCACCGTGGTGCCGAAAAAATGGCCGAGCGCCAGTCCTGGCACAGCTTCATCCCCTACACCGACCGTATCGACTACCTCGGCGGGGTGATGAACAACCTGCCGTACGTGCTCGCGGTCGAGAAGCTGGCCGGCATTCAGGTGCCACAGAAGGTCGACGTGATTCGCATCATGCTGGCCGAGTTCTTCCGCATCACCAGCCACCTGCTGTTCCTGGGTACCTACATCCAGGACGTCGGCGCCATGACCCCGGTGTTCTTCACCTTCACCGACCGCCAGCGCGCCTACACCGTGATCGAAGCGATCACCGGCTTCCGCCTGCACCCGGCCTGGTACCGCATCGGTGGCGTCGCCCACGACCTGCCCCGCGGCTGGGACAAGCTGGTCAAGGACTTCGTCGAATGGCTGCCCAAGCGCCTCGACGAATACACCAAGGCTGCCCTGCAGAACAGCATCCTCAAGGGCCGTACCATTGGCGTTGCCGCGTACAACACCAAGGAAGCCCTGGAATGGGGCACCACCGGTGCCGGCCTGCGCGCCACCGGTTGCGACTTCGACCTGCGTAAAGCCCGCCCCTACTCCGGCTACGAGAACTTCGAGTTCGAAGTACCGCTGGCCCACAACGGCGATGCCTACGATCGCTGCATGGTCCGTGTCGAGGAGATGCGCCAGAGTATCCGCATCATCGACCAGTGCCTGCGCAACATGCCGGAAGGCCCGTACAAGGCGGATCACCCGCTGACCACGCCGCCGCCGAAAGAGCGCACCCTGCAGCACATCGAGACCCTGATCACGCACTTCCTGCAAGTCTCGTGGGGCCCGGTCATGCCGGCCAACGAGTCGTTCCAGATGATCGAGGCGACCAAGGGCATCAACAGTTACTACCTGACGAGCGATGGCGGCACCATGAGCTACCGCACCCGGATCCGTACCCCGAGCTACCCGCACCTGCAGCAGATCCCTTCGGTGATCAAAGGCAGCATGGTCGCCGACCTCATTGCGTACCTGGGCAGTATCGACTTCGTTATGGCTGACGTGGACCGCTAAGCATGAACAGCACGCTTATCCAGACAGACCGTTTCGCCCTGAGCGAAACCGAGCGCTCGGCCATCGAGCACGAAATGCATCACTACGAGGACCCGCGCGCGGCGTCCATCGAAGCCCTGAAGATCGTCCAGAAGGAACGTGGCTGGGTGCCGGACGGCGCCATCCACGCCATCGGCGAAGTGCTGGGCATCCCGGCCAGCGATGTCGAGGGTGTGGCCACCTTCTACAGCCAGATCTTCCGTCAGCCGGTTGGCCGCCACATCATCCGCGTGTGCGACAGCATGGTCTGCTACATCGGCGGCCACGAATCGGTGGTCAGCCAGATCCAGAGCGAACTGGGCATCGGCCTCGGCCAGACCACCGCAGACGGGCGTTTCACCCTGCTGCCGGTGTGCTGCCTGGGCAACTGCGACAAGGCCCCGGCGCTGATGATCGACGACGACACCTTCGGTGACGTGCAGCCGGCTGGCGTTTCCAAACTGCTGGAGGGTTACGTATGACCATTACTTCCTTCGGCCCGGCCAACCGCATCGCGCGTTCGGCCGAAACCCACCCGCTGACCTGGCGCCTGCGTGACGACGGCGAGCCGGTCTGGCTGGCCGAGTACCAGTCGAAGAACGGCTACGCCGCTGCCCGCAAGGCACTGGCCGACATGTCCGCCGACGACATCGTGCAAAGCGTCAAGGACTCCGGCCTCAAGGGCCGTGGTGGCGCAGGCTTCCCCACTGGCGTGAAGTGGGGCCTGATGCCCAAAGACGAATCCATGAACATCCGCTACCTGCTGTGCAACGCGGACGAAATGGAGCCGAACACCTGGAAGGACCGCATGCTGATGGAGCAACAGCCCCATCTGCTGGTCGAGGGCATGCTGATCAGCGCCCGCGCCCTGAAGGCCTACCGTGGCTACATCTTCCTGCGTGGCGAATACACCACCGCGGCGAAGAACCTCAACCGCGCCATCGACGAAGCCAAGGCCGCCGGCCTGCTGGGCAAGAACATCCTCGGCAGCGGCTTTGATTTCGAGCTGTTCGTGCACACCGGTGCCGGGCGCTACATCTGCGGTGAAGAAACCGCACTGATCAACTCGCTGGAAGGCCGTCGCGCCAACCCGCGCTCCAAGCCGCCCTTCCCTGCCGCCGTTGGCGTCTGGGGCAAGCCGACTTGCGTGAACAACGTCGAAACCCTGTGCAACGTTCCGGCCATCGTCGCCAACGGCAACGACTGGTACAAGTCGCTGGCCCGTGAAGGCAGCGAAGACCACGGCACCAAGCTGATGGGCTTCTCCGGCAAGGTGAAGAACCCGGGCCTGTGGGAACTGCCGTTCGGCGTCACCGCCCGTGAGCTGTTCGAAGACTACGCCGGTGGCATGCGCGACGGCTTCAAGCTCAAGTGCTGGCAGCCAGGCGGCGCCGGTACCGGCTTCCTGCTGCCCGAGCACCTCGACGCACAGATGTACGCCGGTGGCATCGCCAAGGTCGGCACCCGTATGGGTACCGGTTTGGCCATGGCGGTCGACGACAGCATCAACATGGTCTCACTGCTGCGCAACATGGAAGAGTTCTTTGCCCGCGAGTCGTGCGGCTGGTGCACGCCATGCCGTGACGGCCTGCCGTGGAGCGTGAAGATGCTGCGCGCACTGGAGAAAGGCCAGGGCCGCGCAGAAGACATCGAGACGCTGCTGGGGCTGGTCAACTTCCTCGGCCCAGGCCGTACCTTCTGTGCTCACGCACCGGGTGCCGTCGAGCCATTGGGCAGTGCCATCAAATACTTCCGCTCGGAGTTCGAGGCAGGTGTCGCTCCAGCGGGTGCTGGTGATGCTTTGCGCCCGAACCTGGCGAAGCCGATCGTGGTCGGCGCATAACAAGATGATTAGGCGAGTGGCCCGTGCCACTCGCCAGCTTGCCGGCAGGCCCGAGCGATCGTGGCGTGTCGCAAGCTCACCGATTTCCATTAGCCACGCCCGCTCACGCGGGCCAACGAAGAACTTTGAACAATGGCCACTATCCACGTAGACGGCAAAGCGCTCGAAGTCAACGGTGCGGACAACCTGTTACAGGCGTGTCTGTCACTCGGCCTCGACATCCCTTATTTCTGCTGGCACCCGGCGCTCGGTAGCGTCGGCGCCTGCCGGCAGTGTGCGGTCAAGCAGTACACCGACGAGAACGACACCCGTGGTCGTATCGTCATGTCCTGCATGACCCCTGCCTCCGACGGCACCTGGATCTCCATCGACGATGACGAGTCCAAGGCGTTCCGCGCCAGCGTCGTCGAATGGCTGATGACCAACCACCCGCACGACTGCCCGGTGTGCGAGGAAGGCGGTCACTGCCACCTGCAGGACATGACGGTAATGACCGGCCACAACGAGCGCCGCTACCGTTTCACCAAGCGTACCCACCAGAACCAGGACCTCGGCCCGTTCATCGCCCATGAGATGAACCGCTGCATCGCCTGCTACCGCTGCGTGCGCTACTACAAGGATTATGCCGGTGGTACCGACCTGGGCGTGTACGGCGCCCACGACAACGTGTACTTCGGCCGCGTCGAAGACGGCGTGCTGGAAAGCGAGTTCTCCGGCAACCTGACCGAGGTCTGCCCGACCGGCGTGTTCACCGACAAGACCCACTCCGAGCGCTACAACCGCAAGTGGGACATGCAGTTTGCCCCAAGCATCTGCCACGGTTGCTCCAGCGGCTGCAACATCAGCCCGGGCGAGCGCTATGGCGAACTGCGTCGCATCGAGAACCGCTTCAACGGTTCGGTCAACCAGTACTTCCTGTGTGACCGCGGCCGCTTCGGCTACGGCTACGTCAACCGCAAGGACCGCCCGCGCCAGCCACACCTGGCCGACGGCACCAAGCTGAGCCTGGACGCCGCCCTGGACAAGGCCGCCGACCTGCTGCGCGGCCGCACCATCGTCGGTATCGGCTCGCCACGCGCCAGCCTCGAAAGCAACTACGGCCTGCGTGAGCTGGTCGGCGCCGACTACTTCTACTCCGGCATGGAAGCTGGCGAACTGGCCCGCGTGCGCCTGGCCCTGAACGTGCTGAACAACAGCCCGTTGCCAGTGCCGACCCTGCGCGACATCGAAGACCACGACGCCGTGTTCGTGCTCGGTGAAGACCTGACCCAGACCGCTGCCCGTGTGGCCCTGGCCGTGCGCCAGTCCACCAAAGGCAAGGCCGAGGCCATGGCCGAAGCCATGAAGGTGCAACCGTGGCTCGATGCCGCCGTGAAGAACATCGGCCAGCACGCGCTGTACCCGCTGTTCATCGCCTCGCTGGCTGAAACCAAGCTGGACGACGTTGCCGAAGAATGCGTGCACGCGGCCCCCGCCGACCTGGCCCGCATCGGTTTCGCCGTGGCCCACGCCATCGACCCGAGCGCACCGGCAGTCGCCGGCCTGGACGACGAAGCCAAGGCCCTGGCCCAGCGCATCGCCGACGCCCTGGTCGCCGCCAAACGCCCACTGGTGATCGCCGGTACCTCGCTGGCCGACCCGGCGCTGATCGAAGCCGCCGCCAACATCGCCAAGGCCCTCAAGCTGCGCGAGAAGAACGGTTCGCTGAGCCTGGTGGTGCCTGAGGCCAACAGCCTCGGCCTGGCCATGCTGGGTGGCGAGTCGGTCGATGCCGCACTGGACGCCGTCATCAGCGGCAAGGCCGACGCCATCGTCGTGCTGGAAAACGACCTGTACGCCCGCGTAGCGGCCGCCAAGGTCGACGCAGCCCTGGCCGCGGCCAAGGTGGTGATCGTCGCCGACCACTCCAAGACCGCCACTGTCGACCGCGCCCACCTGGTGCTGCCGGCCGCCTCGTTCGCCGAAGGCGACGGTACCCTGGTCAGCCAGGAAGGCCGCGCCCAGCGCTTCTTCCAGGTGTTCGACCCGCAGTACCTGGACAGCAGCATCCTGGTGCACGAAGGCTGGCGCTGGATGCACGCCCTGCGTGCCACCCTGCTCAACAAGCCGGTCGACTGGACCCAACTGGACCACGTCACCAGCGCCTGCGCCGAAGCTGCCCCGCAACTGGCTGGCATCGTCAACGCCGCACCAAGCGCCGCATTCCGCATCAAGGGCATGAAGCTGGCCCGTGAGCCGCTGCGCTACTCCGGCCGTACCGCCATGCGCGCCAACATCAGCGTGCACGAGCCACGTACCCCGCAGGACAAGGACACCGCGTTCGCCTTCTCCATGGAAGGCTACTCGGGTTCGGCCGAACCGCGCCAGCAGGTGCCGTTCGCCTGGTCGCCGGGCTGGAACTCGCCGCAAGCCTGGAACAAGTTCCAGGACGAGGTCGGTGGCCACCTGCGTGCCGGTGACCCAGGCGTGCGCCTGATCGAATCGCAAGGCGATCGCCTGAACTGGTTCAACGCCATCCCGGGCGCCTTCAACCCGGCCCGTGGCAGCTGGACTGCAGTGCCGTTCTTCCACCTGTTCGGCAGCGAAGAGACCTCCTCGCGCGCCACCCCGGTGCAGGAGCGCATCCCGGCCGCCTACGTGGCCCTGGCCAAGTCCGAAGCCGACCGCCTGGGTGTCAACGACGGCGCCCTGCTGAGCCTTAACGTTGCCGGTATGGCCCTGCGCCTGCCGCTGCGCATCAATGAAGAACTGGGCGCTGGCCTGGTTGCCCTGCCCAAAGGCCTGGCCGGCATCCCGCCTGCCATCTTCGGTGCATCCGTCGAAGGTCTGCAGGAGGCAGCACAATGAGCTGGTTCACCCCCGAAGTGATCGATGTGATCCTCACCGTGGTCCGGGCCGTCGTGGTCCTGCTCGCGGTGGTGGTCTGCGGCGCGCTGCTCAGCTTCGTCGAGCGGCGCCTGCTGGGCTGGTGGCAGGACCGTTACGGTCCGAACCGCGTCGGCCCGTTCGGCATGTTCCAGATCGCTGCCGACATGCTGAAGATGTTCTTCAAGGAAGACTGGAACCCGCCCTTCGTCGATCGCATGATCTTCACCCTGGCGCCAGTCGTGGCCATGAGTGCCCTGCTGATCGCCTTCTGCGTGATCCCGATCACCCCGCTGTGGGGCGTCGCCGACCTGAACATCGGCCTGCTGTTCTTCTTCGCCATGGCCGGCCTGTCGGTCTACGCGGTGCTGTTCGCCGGCTGGTCGTCGAACAACAAGTACGCCCTCTTGGGCAGCTTGCGTGCCTCGGCACAGACCGTGTCGTACGAAGTGTTCCTGGGCCTGGCGCTGATGGGCGTGGTGGTGCAGGTGGGTTCGTTCAACATGCGCGACATCGTTGAATACCAGGCCCAGAACCTGTGGTTCATCATTCCGCAGTTCTTCGGTTTCTGCACCTTCTTCATCGCTGGCGTCGCCGTGACTCACCGTCACCCGTTCGACCAGCCGGAAGCGGAGCAGGAACTGGCCGACGGCTACCACATCGAGTATGCCGGCATGAAATGGGGCATGTTCTTCGTCGGTGAGTACATCGGCATCATCCTCATCTCGGCGCTGCTGGTGACCCTGTTCTTCGGCGGCTGGCACGGTCCGTTCGGCATCCTGCCGCAACTGTCGTTCCTGTGGTTCGCCCTGAAGACCGCGTTCTTCATCATGCTGTTCATCCTGCTGCGCGCCTCGATCCCGCGCCCGCGTTATGACCAGGTGATGGACTTCAGCTGGAAGTTCTGCCTGCCGCTGACCCTGATCAATTTGCTGGTGACCGCTGCGATCGTGCTCTACAACACGCCAGCCGTCGCGGCCCAGTGAGGATTTGACCCATGTTCAAGTATATCGGCGACATCGTTAAGGGCACCGGCACCCAGCTGCGCAGCCTGGCAATGGTGTTCTCCCACGGGTTCCGCAAGCGCGACACCCTGCAGTACCCCGAAGAACCCGTGTACCTGCCGCCGCGCTACCGCGGCCGCATCGTCCTCACCCGCGACCCCGATGGCGAGGAGCGCTGCGTGGCGTGCAACCTCTGCGCGGTGGCCTGCCCGGTCGGCTGCATTTCGCTGCAGAAGGCCGAGACCGAGGACGGCCGCTGGTACCCGGAGTTCTTCCGCATCAACTTCTCGCGCTGCATCTTCTGCGGCCTGTGTGAAGAAGCGTGCCCGACCACCGCGATCCAGCTGACTCCGGATTTCGAAATGGCCGAGTTCAAGCGTCAGGACCTGGTGTACGAGAAAGAAGATCTGCTGATCTCCGGCCCCGGCAAAAACCCTGACTACAACTTCTACCGTGTTGCGGGTATGGCGATCGCTGGCAAGCCGAAGGGCTCTGCACAGAACGAAGCCGAGCCGATCAACGTGAAGAGCTTGCTCCCATAAGGACCGAAAGATGGAATTCGCTTTCTACTTCGCATCCGGGATCGCCGTGGTCTCCACCCTTCGGGTGGTGACCGGGACCAACCCCGTGCACGCCTTGCTTTACCTGATCATTTCGCTGATTTCCGTGGCCATGATCTTCTTCGCCCTGGGTGCGCCGTTCGCCGGCGCCCTGGAAGTGATCGCCTACGCTGGCGCCATCATGGTGCTGTTCGTCTTCGTGGTGATGATGCTCAACCTCGGGCCGGCCTCGGTCGCCCAGGAAAGGGGCTGGCTCAAGCCCGGCATTTGGGCCGGGCCAGTGATCCTGGGCGCCCTGCTGCTGCTGGAGCTGCTGTACGTGCTGTTCGTCTCGCCAAGCGGCGCGGCCATCAGCGGTACCACCGTCAGCCCGAAAGAAGTGGGTATCAGCCTGTTCGGCCCGTACCTGCTGGTGGTCGAACTGGCGTCGATGCTGCTGCTCGCTGCAGCCGTCACCGCCTTCCACCTGGGCCGCAACGAGGCGAAGGAGTAAATCATGGGTGCTATCCCTCTCGAACATGGTCTGGCAGTCGCCGGCATCCTGTTCTGCTTAGGTCTGGTTGGCCTGATGGTCCGCCGCAACATCCTCTTCGTGCTCATGAGCCTGGAAGTCATGATGAACGCCTCTGCCCTGGCGTTCATCGTCGCCGGTGCCCGTTGGGTCCAGCCCGACGGCCAGGTGATGTTCATTCTGGTGATCAGCCTGGCAGCCGCCGAGGCCAGCATTGGCTTGGCGATCCTGCTGCAGCTGTATCGCCGCTTCCACACTCTCGACATCGATGCTGCCAGTGAGATGCGCGGATGAACCTTCTCTTCCTGACTTTCGTCTTCCCCCTCGTCGGCTTCCTGCTGCTGTCGTTCTCGCGCGGGCGGTTCTCGGAGAACCTGTCCGCGCTGATCGGCGTCGGCTCGGTGGGCCTGTCGGCCGCCACCGCCGCCTACGTCATCTGGCAGTTCAACGTCGCCCCGCCTGAAGGCGGCGCGTACAGCCAGCTGCTGTGGCAGTGGATGTCGGTGGACGGCTTCGCGCCGAACTTCACCCTGTACCTGGACGGCCTGTCGGTCACCATGCTCGGCGTGGTCACCGGTGTCGGCTTCCTGATCCACCTGTTCGCCTCCTGGTACATGCGCGGCGAAGCCGGTTACTCGCGCTTCTTCTCGTACACCAACCTGTTCATCGCCAGCATGCTGTTCCTGATCCTCGGCGATAACCTGCTGTTCATCTACTTCGGCTGGGAAGGCGTGGGCCTGTGCTCGTACCTGTTGATCGGCTTCTACTACAGCAACCGCAACAACGGTAACGCGGCACTCAAGGCGTTCATTGTCACCCGTATCGGCGACGTGTTCATGGCCATCGGCCTGTTCATCCTGTTCGCCCAGCTGGGTACCCTGAATGTGCAGGAACTGCTGGTGCTGGCACCGCAGAAGTTCAAGGCTGGCGACACCTGGATGGTGCTGGCGACCCTGATGCTGCTGGGTGGCGCGGTCGGTAAATCGGCCCAGCTGCCACTGCAGACCTGGCTGGCCGACGCGATGGCGGGCCCGACTCCGGTTTCGGCACTGATCCACGCGGCAACCATGGTGACCGCGGGCGTGTACCTGATCGCCCGTACCAACGGCCTGTTCCTGCTGGCGCCGGACATCCTGCACCTGGTCGGCGTCGTCGGTGGCGTGACCCTGGTACTGGCCGGCTTTGCCGCGCTGGTACAGACCGACATCAAGCGTATCCTCGCCTACTCGACCATGAGCCAGATCGGCTACATGTTCCTGGCCCTGGGCGTGGGTGCCTGGGACGCGGCGATCTTCCACCTGATGACTCACGCCTTCTTCAAGGCCCTGCTGTTCCTTGCCTCCGGTGCGGTGATCGTTGCCTGCCACCACGAGCAGAACATCTTCAAGATGGGCGGCCTGTGGAAGAAACTGCCGCTGGCCTATGCCAGCTTCGTGGTCGGTGGCGCTGCCCTGGCAGCCTTGCCGATCGTGACCGTGGGCTTCTACTCCAAGGACGAGATCCTCTGGGAAGCCTTCGCCAGCGGCAACACCGGCCTGCTGTACGCCGGTCTCGTGGGCGCCTTCATGACCTCGCTGTACACCTTCCGCCTGATCTTCATCGCCTTCCACGGCGAAGCGAAGACCGAAGCCCATGCTGGCCACGGCATCAGCCACTGGCTGCCGCTGGGTGTGCTGATCGTGCTGTCGACCTTCGTCGGCGCCTGGATCACCCCACCACTGGCCGGTGTGCTGCCGGAAAGCGCCGGCCATGCCGGTGGCGAAGCCAAGCACGCGCTGGAGATCACCTCGGGTGCCATCGCCATCGCCGGTATCCTGCTGTCGGCCCTGCTGTTCCTCGGCAAGCGCCGCCTGGTCAGCGCGATCGCCAACAGCGGCATCGGCCGTGTGCTGTCGGCCTGGTGGTTCGCCGCCTGGGGCTTCGACTGGATCTACGACAAGCTGTTCGTCAAACCTTACCTGCTGATCAGCCACGTCCTGCGCAAGGATCCGGTTGACCGCAGCATCGGCCTCATCCCTCGCCTGGCGCGCGGCGGCAACGTCGCCATGAGCAAGACCGAGACTGGCCAGCTGCGCTGGTACACCGCTTCGATCGCCGTTGGCGCAGTGCTGGTACTCGGCGCTGTGGTAGTGGCAGCGGTATGACCATGAACTTTGCGAACCTTGCGACTCTGCGAAAGGAAACCAACCCGTCATGATTTTGCCTTGGCTGATCCTGATCCCCTTCATCGGCGGCCTGCTGTGCTGGCTGGGTGAGCGCTTCGGCGCCACCCTGCCGCGCTGGATCGCGCTGCTGACCATGTCCCTGCTGCTCGGCATTGGCCTGTACCTGTGGGGCACCGGCGACTACACCCTGGCCCCCGCTCCGGGTGGCGAGCCTGCCTGGGCCCTGGAATACAAAGTCCAGTGGATCCAGCGCTTCGGCATCAGCATCCACCTGGCCCTCGATGGCCTGTCGCTGCTGATGATCCTGCTCACCGGCCTGCTCGGTGTGCTGTCGGTACTGTGCTCCTGGAAAGAGATCCAGCGCCACGTCGGTTTCTTCCACCTCAACCTGATGTGGATCCTCGGCGGCGTGGTCGGTGTGTTCCTGGCCCTGGACCTGTTCCTGTTCTTCTTCTTCTGGGAAATGATGCTGGTGCCGATGTACTTCCTCATCGCGCTCTGGGGTCACAGCTCGGCGGATGGCAAGAAGACCCGGATCTACGCGGCGACCAAGTTCTTCATCTTCACCCAGGCCAGCGGCCTGATCATGCTGGTGGCGATCCTCGGCCTGGTGCTGGTCAACTACAGCAACACCGGGGTGATCACCTTCAACTACAGCGACCTGCTCAAGGCCGACCTGCCGGCCGGTACCGAGTACCTGCTGATGCTGGGCTTCTTCATCGCCTTCGCGGTGAAGCTGCCGGTGGTGCCGTTCCACTCCTGGCTGCCTGACGCTCACGCCCAGGCACCGACCGCAGGTTCCGTGGACCTCGCCGGTATCTTGCTGAAGACGGCGGCCTACGGCTTGCTGCGCTTCGCCCTGCCGCTGTTCCCGAACGCCTCGGCCGAGTTTGCACCGTTCGCCATGACCCTGGGCCTGATCGGTATCTTCTACGGTGCCTTCCTGGCCTTCGCGCAAACCGACATCAAGCGCCTGATCGCCTTCTCCAGCGTCTCGCACATGGGCTTCGTGCTGATCGGTATCTACTCCGGCAGCCAGCAGGCCCTGCAAGGTGCGGTGATCCAGATGCTGGCCCACGGCCTGTCGGCTGCCGCGCTGTTCATCCTGTCCGGCCAGCTGTACGAGCGCCTGCACACCCGTGACATGCGTCAGATGGGCGGCCTGTGGCACCGCATCGCCTACCTGCCAGCCATCAGCCTGTTCTTTGCCGCCGCTTCGCTGGGCCTGCCAGGCACCGGCAACTTTGTCGGCGAGTTCCTGATCCTGATCGGCAGCTTCGTGCATGTACCGTGGGTCACCGTGATCGCCACCACCGGCCTGGTATTCGGCTCGGTGTACTCGCTGATCATGATCCACCGCGCCTACTTCGGCCCGGCCAAGGCCGACACCGTACTGGCCGGCATGGACGGTCGCGAGCTGATCATGGTGCTGGGCCTGGCGGTACTGCTGATCCTGCTGGGCGTGTATCCGCAGCCGTTCCTCGACACCTCTGCCGCCACCATGACCGGCGTGCAGCAGTGGCTCGGTTCCGCTTTCACTCAACTCGCTTCGGCCCGGTAAGAGCGCTATGGAATTCACCACTCAACACTTCATCGCATTGGCGCCGATGCTGATCACCACCATCACCACCGTGGTGGTGATGCTGGCGATCGCCTGGAAGCGCAACCACTCGCAGACCTTCCTGCTGTCCACCGTGGGCCTGAACCTGGCCCTGCTGTCGATCTTGCCGGCGCTGAAGGTTGCGCCACTGGCGGTCACCTCGCTGATCACCATCGACAAGTTCGCCTGCCTGTACATGGCGATCATCCTGGTCGCCACGCTGGCCTGCGTCACCCTCGCCCACGCCTACCTCGGCGAAGGCTCCAAAGGCTTCCCGGGCAACCGTGAAGAGCTGTACCTGCTGCTGCTGATGTCTGCCCTCGGTGGCCTGGTGCTGGTCAGCGCCAACCACCTGGCCGGGCTGTTCATCGGCCTGGAGCTGCTGTCGGTACCGGTCTACGGCCTGGTGGCGTATGCGTTCTTCAACAAGCGCTCGCTGGAAGCCGGTATCAAGTACATGGTGCTGTCGGCCGCAGGTTCCGCGTTCCTGCTGTTCGGCATGGCCCTGCTGTACGCCGACGCTGGCAGCCTGACCTTCGACCAGCTGGGCAAGGCCCTGGCCGCCACCAGCATGCCAAGCCTGCTGGCCCAGCTGGGCCTGGGCATGATGCTGGTCGGCCTGGCCTTCAAGCTGTCGCTGGTACCGTTCCACCTGTGGACCCCGGACGTGTATGAAGGCGCCCCGGCGCCGGTCGCCGCGTTCCTGGCCACCGCCAGCAAGGTTGCCGTGTTTGCCGTGGTCGTGCGCCTGTTCATGCTCTCCCCTGCTGCCAGCAGCGGCGTGCTGAGCACTGTCCTGGCCGTGATCGCCGTGGCTTCGATCCTGATCGGTAACCTGCTGGCGCTGACCCAGAGCAACCTCAAGCGCCTGCTCGGTTACTCGTCCATCGCCCACTTCGGCTACCTGGTCATCGCCCTGGTCGCCAGCAAGGGCCTGGCCATGGAAGCCATGGGCGTGTACCTGGTCACCTACGTGATCACCAGCCTTGGCGCCTTCGGTGTCATCACCCTGATGTCCTCGCCTTACGGCGGCCGTGACGCCGACGCGCTGTACGAGTACCGCGGCCTGTTCTGGCGCCGCCCGTACCTGACCGCAGTGCTGACCGTGATGATGCTGTCGCTGGCAGGCATCCCGCTGACCGCCGGCTTCATCGGCAAGTTCTACATCATCGCCACCGGCGTCGAGTCGCAGCTGTGGTGGCTGGTCGGTGCCCTGGTGATCGGTAGCGCCATCGGTGTGTACTACTACCTGCGCGTCATGGTCACCCTGTACCTGGTCGAGCCGAACCTGCGTCGCCACGACGCCCCGCTGAAGTGGGAACAGCGCACCGGCGGCGTGATGCTGCTGGCCATCGCCATTCTCGCCTTCGTCCTCGGTGTGTACCCGCAGCCACTGCTGGACATGGTTCAGCACGCCGGCCTGCAACTGCTTGGCTGATCACAGCTGAAAAACAAACACCCCGCATATGCGGGGTGTTTTTTTATCTGCGTTTGGTGGCCGCCTCGATGGGCTTTCCCAGCCCAGAGCCACCAGGCGAGCCTTCATTGCGCGCCAGGACAGCAGACTTGCGCAGTTCCTTAGTGGCCGAGGGCAAGTGCACTTCCGGGTTGGGCATGCCACTGGGCGAAAGTTCGTGGGTCATTTCAAACTCCGCCCTCACCGACCAGCCGCAGGCCTCATTGATACATTGCAAGTAGGCTACGCGCAGAAAGATATGCCGACCTTCACTGGTCCGAATGCGCATACGGCTGTTGCAGTGGGGGCAGACAAGCTTGTAGGTACTCACGCAATGTGCCTGCGCGTGCTGCTTGAACCATCACGCTGTAGGAAAAGCCCGCTATCGGCGCGAGCATCGACTACGGTTTTAGAAAGGTTTTTCATCATGTTACTTCTCATGCCAAGATATCTCCTCAAATCGAATGGCAAATATTCATAACGAGTATTCTAAGCCCAGGGAATGTTGTTAAACCAGTCATGGATATTTGTTATGAGTAGCCACTTGTTTGCATCGGTGCTGGCACGCCTTAAGCTACTGACCGGCTCGGATACCGACGTTCAGCTGGCAAGGGCTCTGGCAGTCAGCCCGCAGACCCTGAGCAGCTGGAAGGTACGCGACAGCATTCCATACTCACTTTGCATAGAGCTTGCCCAGCAGCACCGCTGCTCGCTGGATTGGCTGCTTCTGGGTGAGCGCGATGACAGCCGTGCGCTGGAAAGCCAGGACAGCTGGCAGAGCGACATGCTCGACCGGCTGCGCGAGCTTTCCCATTCAGACCGCCAGTCAGTGCTGCTGTACATCGAAGACAAACAACGTATCCGTCAACTCGAGCGGCAATTGCAGGAGCTGACAAAGCGCTCGCCTGCTGCACAGTAAGGTCAGCCTCGGCGGCGCCAGCGCTGGATGAGCTCGCGCAGGTCTACCGAGTCCAGCCAGACCAGCACCTTCAAGGTAATCGGGATAACCACTACCGCAGCGGCGAACGCGGCCATGCCACGGGATAGCATTGGCGCCATCGCGTGCAACAGCGGCTCGAACAGGTAACCGACCCCCAGGGTCAGGAACACCAGCAACACCTGCTTGCGGGCAGACAGGCGCTTGCGCGAAACGATGATGAACCGGTCCCGGGCCGCGCTTACCAACAAGGCCCCCAAAAGCGCACCGAACAACGCCCTGCCCTCGGTATCCAGCAATTCGTAGAAGGCAGCGATGGCGGCCTCCATCAGATAGGGCTCATCCATGTGCAGTTCCTCCGCCGGCTGCCGGCTCAGTACGCAGGTCACGCCTTACCGCAGCCGCGATGAAGTACCGATAGCAGACTGACAACGCCCTGCCGCTGGCATGCCCGGCCACCTCTTCAAGGCGCCGGTAACCACGGCAACGCAATGCGCTACGCCAGCTGGCGAATTCGCTGGCGGCATCGATGGCGGCGCAGCGCGCGGCCAAGGCAAGGCGCGCCTCACTGACCTCCTCGCCAAGCTGCAGGTGTGCACGTAACACGCTCAGTTCGATGCGTGGCCAGAAGGGATCGTGACAATCAGGAAACCGTGAAGCACTGAACGAAGGCTCGATTGAAGATTGCGGAGTTATGTGTTCTGCACGCATGTCGTTCCTCACTACTCGGCCAGCATGCCGTAGCGGATGGCTTTGATGACGGCTGCGACGCGCGTGGGAACATCGAACTTGCGCAGCAGGTTGGAGACGTGAAAGTTCACCGTCGACTCTTTGCACTGCAGGATCTGACCGATCTCCCATGAAGTCTTGCCGTAGGCGCACCACAACAGCACTTGCTGTTCGCGCGGTGTCAGGTGAATCGGCGCATCGGTATGGCTTTCAGGTGTCCGTCGAAGGTTGGTTTCCATCACTGAGTTCCCCAAGTAGTCGCCAGAGTGGGCAGCGCGGAGTGCTGCCGCCAATGGGGCCACCTTACGGACGCCGGCCGTGCCGGCTCCAGCGATGCAACTTGTAGAGAACCGTCTTACACATCCGTCCAACACGTACTACACAGGAAAATTTCTTATCGCCGTGCTTCGATCGGCTTTTCGCGCGTCACAACGCCGTTGTCCGTCCGCCTATCGCCTGGAGTTGTACGATGCGTCCCGTTTCACCCCTCTCGTCTTACCTTGGTCTGCTGGCCCTCTTCACCGTCAGCCCGCACGCCACGGCAGCGCCTGCCGTCGAACTGGGCCAGGTGCTGATCAATGACGAGGAACAAAGCGAACTGGACGACGCCCGCCAACGCCTGCAAGCAGTGCCTGGCGCCAGTAACCTGGTGGACATGCAACGTGTCGGGCAAGGCCGGGTCGCCAGCAATCAGGATGTGCTGGCCTACCAGCCCGGCGTGTTTGCGCAGTCGGCGGGTAACGATGGCATCAAGTTGTCGATCCGCGGCTCGGGCATCAACCGTGCCCCTGGCGCCCATGGCTCCGGGGTCTACACGATGTTCGACGGCCTGCCCCTTACCGGCCCGGGCGGTACGCCCTACGAGCTGTTCGAACCCCTGTGGCTGAGCCGCGCCGAAGTGCTGCGCGGGGCCAATGGTTTCGATCAGGGCTCGCTGGCCCTGGGCGGGGCCATCAACTACGTGACCCACACCGGCTACGACGCTGCGCCGCTGCAGGTGCGCTATGAAGTCGGCAGCCGTGGCTACCAGCACCGCCACATCAGTTCCGGGCAGGTGCTGGGCAACCTCGACTACTACGTGGCCCTGACCGATTCGGAGTACGACGGCTACCAGGCGCACAGCAGCGGCAGCGCCAAGGGCATCGCTGCCAACGTCGGCTACCGTTTCAACCCGAACCTGGAAACGCGCTTCTACCTGCGTTATCGGGAAACCGAAAACGAATTGGCCGGGCGCCTGACCAAAGACCAGATCAAGCACGACCCGCGCGCCGCCAACCCGCGCTACCTGTCACGCAACGACAGCCGTCCGCAACCCGGCAGCACCTGGGTGGGCAACAAGACCACCTTCTTCCTCGACGATGATTCGCGCCTGGAGGCCGGACTGGTCTATCACGACTACCCGATGGACCTGCGCGAGGGTGACATGCGTCTGAAGGTGGCCTACACCGATGTCAGCGGCACGCTGAACTACTTCCGTCGTGACACCCTGCTCGGCCATGAGAGCAAGACCACCCTTGGCTGGCGCACCACCAAGCACCTGCCCAACAGCGGCGCCTCGCAGTTCTCGCGGGCCAATGACGTGGTCGGCGCGCGCATGCGTGACTTCACCTACCAGGGTTCGGACACCGTGCTGCATGCGGGCAATGATCTGGAACTGATCCCCAACCTGTGGCTGACCACGGGCCTGGCGATGATCTATACCCGCCGGGAAAGTGATGTGACTTACCCGGCCACCGGCGGCAAAGTCAGCCAGCATGATTGGGACTATGCCCCGCGTGTGGGCCTGCGTTACGACATTCGCCCGGACCTGCAGGTTTACGGCAATCTCAGCCGCTCGGTGGAGCCGCCGCACCCGTGGTCGCTGGTATGGAGTGCACCAGTACCCAATCAGCCCATGAAGATGCAGAATCAGACCGCCACCACTCTGGAACTGGGCGCCCGCGGCGACTCGGCGCTGGGGCATTGGGATCTGGCCTGGTACTACTCGCAGGTACGTCACGAGCTGCTCAACGTGGAAGTCGTGCAAGGCTTGCCGTTCAAGGAGTTCAACGCCAGCCCCACCGTGCACCAAGGCCTCGAAGCCGGCCTGGACAGCCTCCTCTGGGAGCAACCCGGCACTGGCAAGCTGAGCCTGCGCCAGGCTTATACCTTCAGCGACTTCCACTACCGTGACGACGACAAATTCGGCGACAACCGCCTGCCCGGCATCCCCATGCACTACTACCAGGCCGAACTGCGCTACGACTGGCCGAGCGGGTTCTACGCCGGGGTCAACACGCAGATGGCGTCAAAGGTGCAGGTCGACTACGCCAACAGCTACCACGCCGACGAATATGCCCTGCTTGGCGCGCGCCTGGGCTGGGACTCGCCGAAGCAGGACTGGCAGACCTGGCTGGACCTGCGCAACCTGACCAACAAGCGCTACGCAGCAACCGTGACCCCGGGGTACAACGATGGCGGCCAGGACATTGCCCGCTCGACACCGGGCGAAGGCTTCGCCGTGTACGCCGGGGTTTCGTACAGCTTCCGCTGAAAACTACTCAGGACGGTAACTGCACCTGTGGCTTGGTCGCAGCGAAAATCGCCCAGCTGGAAACGAACAACGCCGCGATCAACGGCCCGATCACGAAGCCGTTGAGCCCGAATACCGCCAGCCCGCCCAGGGTGGACACGAGAATCAGGTAATCGGGCATCCGCGTGTCCTTGCCCACCAGGATCGGTCGCAACAGGTTGTCTACCAGGCCGATCACCAGCATGCCGAACGCCGTCAGGATCACCCCCGGCAGAATCGCCCCGGTCAGCAGGAAATAGGCCGCCACTGGTGCCCAGACAATCCCCGCCCCCACCGCCGGCAGCAGCGACAGGAACGCCATCAGCACCGCCCACACCAGCGCACTGGGAATATCCAGCACCCAGAAGATAAAACCGCCCAGCGCACCCTGGGTGATGGCCACCAGCACATTGCCCTTGACCGTGGCCCGCACCACCCGGTTGAACTTCAATTGCAGGCGGCGCTTCTGGTGTTCCGGCAGCGGCACGGCAAGGCGCACCCGCCGCGCCACGTCGGCCCCCTCGCGCAGGAAGAAGAACAGCAGGTACATCATGATGCCGAAGCTCACCAGGAACTCGAAGGTGCCCTGGCCAAAGTTGAACGCCTGGCTCGCCAGCACCTGGCCGCCCTGGGTGGCCCACTTGGTGATCTTGTCGCGCAGGCCGTCCAGGTTGCCCATGCCCATGCGGTCCAGGCCATGCTGGGCAAAGGCCGGAAGCATGTCCTTGCCGCGCTCGACGTAGCCGGCGATGTCCAGCTGCCCGCTCTCGATTCGCTGGTACAGCGTGGCGCCTTCCTGCACCAGCAAGGCACTGGTGATGATCACCGGCAGCACGGCGACCAGCAGGCACACCAGCACGGTGCAGCCCGCTGCCAGGTTGCGCCGGCGGCCGAAGCGGATCAGCAGGTGACGCTGCAATGGCGCGAACAGGATGCCGAGAATCACCGCCCAGAAGATCGCGCCGTAGTACGGCAGCAGGATCCACACGAAGGCAATGGTCACAAGTGTCAGGAGTACTGCCAGGGCTTTGTTCTGCAGGGCGTCGTGGTTCATGGCGGCTCCTTGGGTGTCATGGTTATTAGTGCATGCCATCTGCGCAAAAGTGCCACCCTGACCTTGATTCAAATCAATACCACGGCCCCGCTCAGCCGGTAGCATCCGCGCCTTTGCCCCGGTGCGCCCATGACCCTACCCGCCAAGCCCGAACTGCTTGCCCCCGCCGGCAGCCTCAAGACCCTGCGCTATGCCTTCGCCTACGGTGCCGACGCGGTCTACGCCGGCCAGCCGCGCTACAGCCTGCGGGTGCGCAACAACGAGTTCGACCACGCCAACCTGGCGCTGGGCATCCGCGAGGCGCATGCCTTGGGCAAGCGTTTCTATGTGGTGGTCAACATCGCGCCGCACAACGCCAAGTTGAAGACCTTCCTCAAGGACCTGGCACCGGTGATCGCGATGGCACCCGATGCGCTGATCATGTCCGACCCCGGGCTGATCATGCTGGTGCGCCAGCACTTTCCACAGATGCCGGTGCACCTTTCGGTACAGGCCAATACGGTGAACTGGGCCAGCGTGCAGTTCTGGCAACAGATGGGCTTGAGCCGGGTGATCCTGTCGCGCGAGCTGTCGCTGGAGGAGATCGAGGAAATCCGCCAGCAAGTGCCAGACATGGAGCTGGAAGTGTTCGTCCACGGCGCACTGTGCATGGCCTACTCCGGCCGTTGCCTGCTGTCCGGTTACCTGAACAAGCGCGATGCCAACCAGGGCACCTGCACCAATGCCTGCCGCTGGAAATACCAGGCCACCCCCGCCACGGAAAACGCCACCGGCGACATCGTCCGCGAAGTCGAGCCGACCCTGGGCCTTGGCGCCCCCACCGAGCAGGTGTTCCTGCTGCAAGAGAGCAACCGCCCAGGCAGCGAGATGCCAGCCTTCGAGGACGAGCATGGCACCTACATCATGAACGCCAAGGACCTGCGCGCCATCCAGCACGTCGAGCGCCTGGCTGCCATGGGGGTGCACTCGCTGAAGATTGAAGGCCGGACCAAGAGTCACTTCTACTGCGCCCGGGCCGTGCAGTCCTACCGCAAGGCCATCGACGACGCCGCAGCCGGAAGGCCGTTCGACAGGGACCTGATGGACAACCTCGAATCGCTGGCCCAGCGCGGCTACACCGAAGGCTTCCTGCGCCGCCATGTGCACGATGAATACCAGAACTACCTGCGCGGCAATTCGCTGTCCGAGCGCCAGCAGTTCGTCGGCGAGCTGACGGGGGTGCGCGTCGATGGCCTGGCCGAGGTCAAGGTGAAGAACCGCTTTGCCCTGGGTGACCACCTGGAGTTGATGACCCCACGTGGCAACTACCACTTCGACCTGCACCGCCTGTTCGACCGCCAACAGCACGCCATCGAGGTGGCGCCCGGTGACGGCCATGTGGTGTACCTGCCGATTCCCGAGCAGGTTGCGCTGGAGTACGGCCTGCTGATGCGCGACCTGGGCGACGCTGAACAGGCTGCCTGACAAGGCTGTAATCGGCGCCTCAGCCAACTGACAGGCGCAACCGGCGAGGATCGTGGCTCTACCGCATGAGGCCACGCCATGTTGCGCAACCCTACCCGCCGCACCTTCGTCAAAGGCCTGGGCGCCGCCACCACACTGGCCGGCCTGGGCCTGTGGCGGCCACTGGCCCAGGCCAGCGATGGCCGCGAGCTGGCCGGCCAGCACTTCGAGCTGTTGATTGGCCAGACGCCGGTCAACATCACTGGCCGGCCACGCACCGCGCTGACCGTCAATGGCAGCCTGCCCGGCCCGCTGCTGCGCTGGCGCGAAGGCGACACGGTGACCCTGCGCGTGCGCAACCGCCTCGAACAGGACACCTCGATCCACTGGCACGGCATCCTCCTGCCGGCCAACATGGACGGCGTGCCGGGCCTGAGTTTCGCCGGCATCGCGCCGGGTGGCGATTACCTGTACCAGTTCACCCTGCGCCAGAGCGGCACCTATTGGTACCACAGCCATTCCGGCCTGCAGGAGCAGGCCGGGGTCTATGGTGCGATCGTCATCGAACCGCGCGCGCCGGAACCGCATGCCTACCAGCGTGACCATGTGCTGCTGTTCAGCGATTGGTCCGACCAAGCGCCCGAAGCGTTACTGGCGACGCTGAAAAAACAGTCCGACGCCTTCAACTACCACAAGCGCACGCTCGGCGACTTTGTCAGCGACGTTGCCGACAAGGGTTGGGGCAATACTGTCGACGAGCGCCTGGCTTGGGCGCGCATGCGCATGAGCCCGACCGATCTTGCCGACATCAGCGCCGCCAGCTACAGCTACCTGCTCAACGGCCAGCCCCCGGACGGCAACTTCACCTGCCTGTTCCAGCCCGGCGAAACCGTGCGCCTGCGCCTGATCAATGCGTCGGCCATGACCTACTTCGACTTCCGCATTCCAGGCCTTTCGTTGACCGTAATCGCCGCCGACGGCCTGCCGGTGACGCCAGTGACCGTTGATGAGCTGCGTATCGCGGTGGCCGAAACCTACGACGTGCTGGTGACCGTCGGCGACCTGCCCGCCTATACCCTGTTCGCCCAGAGCATGGACCGCAGCGGCTATGCCCGTGGCACCCTGGCCCGCGCCATGGGCCTGCAGGCGGCGGTGCCAGAGCCAGACCCGCGCCCGGTGCTGAGCATGGCCGACATGGGCCACGGCAACATGGCCGCGATGGATCACAGCAACATGGCCGGCATGGACCACGCCAGCATGAACAGCCTGCAAGGCCACCCCACCAGCGAAACCGACAACCCGTTGGTGGACATGCAGACCATGGCGCCTCGCGCCAACCTGGCCGACCCCGGCATCGGCCTGCGTGACAACGGCCGCCGGGTGCTGACCTATGCCGACCTGCGCAGCCCCTACCCGGACCCGGATGGCCGCGAACCTTCACGGGATATCGAGCTGCACCTGACCGGACACATGGCGCGCTTCGCCTGGTCGTTCGACGGGGTCAAGTTCAGTGATGCCGCACCGTTGCGCCTGACCTACGGCGAGCGGGTGCGCATCACCCTGGTCAACGACACCATGATGACCCACCCCATCCACCTGCACGGCATGTGGAGCGACCTGGAGGACGAACATGGGCGCTTCCTGGTACGCAAGCACACGATCGACATGCCGCCTGGCAGCCGCCGCAGCTACCGGGTCACAGCCGACGCCCTGGGCCGCTGGGCCTACCACTGCCACCTGCTCTACCACATGGAGACCGGCATGTTCCGCGAGGTACGGGTCGATGCATGAGATCAACAACCGGCGCCTGGTAACCGCTGTCGCCCTGACCGCACTGCTGGCCAGCGAACGGGCCATGGCCGAGCCCCCACACCTGGCGGGCCATCAGGTGCATGATCGCGCCGTCAATTGGGCAGTGATCGTCGATCAGCTGGAGTACCAGAACTTCGAAAGCAGCAGCGCCCTCAAGTGGAACGCCACGGCCTGGGTCGGTGGTGACATCGATCGCCTGTGGCTGCGCAGCGAGGGTGAACGGCAACAAGGCAAGACCCACAAGGCAGAGCTTCAGGCGTTGTGGGGCCATGCGATCAGCCCTTGGTGGGAGCTGGTCGGCGGCCTGCGCCAGGACTTCAAGCCGGCCAGCGGGCAGACCTGGGCCGCCTTCGGCATCCAGGGCACCCCGCTGTATGGCCTGGAACTGCAAGCCACCGCCTATGCCGGCGAGCGACAACAGAGCGCGCTGCGCCTGGAGGCCGCTTACGCTATCCTGCTGACCAACCGCTGGATCCTCGAGCCGAACCTGGAAGCCAACTTCTACGGCCGCAACGATACCGGCCACGAACAGGGGGCGGGGCTTGCCGACAGCGAAGTCGGCCTGCGCCTGCGCTACGAAATCAGCCGAGGCTTCGCGCCTTATGTCGGGGTAAGCTTCGAGCGCCTGCATGGCAACCGCGCCAGCCAGGCCCGTGAGGACGGCGAAGACCTCGGCCAGACCCGTCTGGTGGCAGGCATCCGCCTGCGTTTCTAAGGAGTTGTTCGACCATGCTGCGTAAACACCTGATCACCTTCGGCCTGCTGGCCATCACCGGCCTGGCCCAGGCCGGCGAAACCATCGATGTCTATCGCGACCCCAACTGTGGCTGCTGCAAGGCCTGGATCAGCCACCTGCGCGACAACGGCTTCACCGTCAACGACCACGTCGAACCGAACATGAGCGCCGTCAAGCAGCGCCTGGGCGTGGCGCCGCGCCTGGCGTCGTGCCACACCGGGGTAATCGACGGCAAGTTCGTCGAAGGCCATGTGCCCGCCGAGCAGGTGCGCCTGCTGGCCAAGCGCAACGACCTCAAGGGCCTGGCCGTGCCGGGCATGCCCATGGGCTCGCCGGGCATGGAAATGGGTGACCACAAGGATGCCTACCAAGTCATCGGCGTGACCCAGGATGGCCAGGATACCGTGGTCGCCAGCTACTGATGCTGAGCCTCTGGGCGCTGTTTCTCAGCGCCTTCGGTGCCGCCACCCTGCTGCCGTTGCAATCGGAGGCGGTGCTGGTCGGCCTGCTGCTGCGCGAGCCCGATGCCTGGCTGACCTTGCTGCTGGTGGCCACCGTGGGCAATGTGCTCGGTTCGCTGGTCAACTGGCTGCTCGGTCGGGCCATCGAGCACCTGCGCGAGCGGCGCTGGTTCCCGTTCAGCGCCAGCCAGCTGGAACGCGCGCAACAGCGCTACCAGCGTTGGGGGCAATGGTCGCTGCTGCTGAGCTGGATGCCGGTGATCGGCGATCCGCTGACCCTGATTGCCGGCATCATGCGTGAGCCGTTCTGGCGTTTTCTGCTGCTGGTGACCCTGGCCAAGGGCGGGCGTTATAGCATCGTGGCGATGATTACCCTGGGCTGGTTTCATGCCTGGTAACACCTTTAACGTTTAAGGTGTTCCGCTGACTGCTAAAGTCGCCAATTCCTACATGGTCCTACATGGAGTGCCCCCATGCTGCGCGCAACCGCCCTGGCCCTGGCCTGCCTCGCCGGCGCCCCGGCCATCGCTGCCGAATCGCCTGCCTACGGCAAACAGCTCGAAGGCTTCAGCTACCCTCACCCACTCCAGCATTTCGACTTCCAGTCCCAGGGTCAGCACCTGCAAATGGGCTACATGGATGTGCCGGCCCAGGGCCAGGCCAATGGCCGCAGCGTAGTGCTGATGCACGGCAAGAACTTCTGCGCGGCCACCTGGGAGACCACCATCGACGCCTTGAGCCAGGCGGGCTACCGGGTGATCGCCGCAGACCAGATCGGCTTCTGCACGTCGAGCAAGCCGGCGCAGTACCAGTACAGCTTCCAGCAACTGGCGGTGAACACCCATGCCCTGCTCGAACAGCTGGGTGTCAAACAGGCCATCGTGCTCGGCCACTCCACCGGCGGCATGCTCGCCACTCGCTATGCACTGATGTATCCGCAACAAGTCGAGCGCCTGGCGATGGTCAACCCGATCGGCCTGGAGGACTGGAAAGCCCTCGGCGTGCCCTACCGCACGGTGGACCAGTGGTATGCCCGCGAGCTCAAGCTCGATGCCGAAGGCGTGCGCGAGTATGAGCGCAAGACCTACTATGCAGGGCGCTGGAAGCCCGAGTACGAACGCTGGGTGCAGATGCTGGTGGGGCTGAACAAGGGGCCGGGGCATGAGGCAGTGGCGTGGAACTCGGCACTGATCTACGACATGATCTTCACCCAGCCGGTGTACCACGAGTTCAAGGACCTGAAGATGCCGACCCTGCTGCTGATCGGCGATCAGGACACCACGGCGATCGGCAGCGACATTGCTCCGCCTGAAGTGAAGGCCAAGCTGGGCAAGTACAAGGAACTGGGGCCGCATGTGGCCAAGCTGATTCCACACGGCGAGTTGGTGACCTTCGAGGGCATGGGGCATGCCCCGCAGATCGAGGAGCCGCGGCGCTTCAACCGCACGCTGGTGGAGTGGCTCGGGCGCTAAACGGGCCAATGGGGGCGCCGTGCGCCCCCTACAATCTCCAGACCTGCGCTTCCGTCCAGCCGAGCTCGGCAAAATCCAAAGCCCGCAGGTCGGCTTCCTCTTCACAGAAAAACTCATCCAGCTGCGGCGGCCTTACCGCCGTATCACTGAGCATCGCATGCACCTGCCCACGGTGATGGATCTGGTGCTCGAACAGGTGCGCGAGCAGGCGCAGGCGCTGTTCGCGCTGGATCCGTTGCGGTCGCACAATGCTCACGTAGCGCGCCAGCTGATCATCCTGCAACAGGCTGCAATAGGCGATCAACCGGTGGTCGGCCTGGGCCTGCTCGGCATGCAGGTCGGTACAGGTGGCGAATGGTTGCTCAGGCTCGAAGAAACGCTCGCCGTCCGGGTTCGGTGCTTCACCGCGCTGTTCGCACTCGAGCATGTCCAGATAGAACCAGTCCACCGTCAGCAGATGGTTGAGGGTGGCCTTGATCGACGGGAAGAAGCTGCAACGGGGGGCGACGAACTCATCAAAGGTCAGTTGCAGGCAGGCCTTGTACAGGCGGTGGTTGGCCCATCCATTGTTGTAGGCCTGGGTCAGCAGATGATGCGACAGCGGCTCCATGGCTCGGCTCCTTCAGGCGAAGCGTTGCAGTTGCATCTCCCGCAGCCGGCTCAGGGTCCGTTGGTACGGGAACGCCAGATACCCTTGAGTGTAGAGCGCATCGAGCGGAACCTGCGCCTCCAGGTACAGGGCCACCCGGCGGTCGTAGCATTCGTCGACCAGGGCGATGAAACGGCGCACGGCGTCATCCTTGGGTGACAGCATCGGCAATTCCCGGTCGCCTGCCACGACACGCGCTGCACCATCTTCTGTGCCGCGGGCGATGCGCCCGGCCTGCTGTTCACCGCCCAGAGCCGGGATACCTTCGACCAGGATCGCCGGAAACTGATCGCACAAGGCCATGAACTCCATGGCGGCCAAGGGCCGTTCGCAGAGTTCGGTAAAGTGGCACCAGAGGGCTTGGGTGCTTCGCCGGATCACCTCGACCTGCCGCGAGCCGATCAGCAGGGGGGCGTTGCTGCCGGGGTCATCCGGGCTGAGCTGCACGAATACGGCTTCCAGCGCGCCGCCTTTGCTCCCCGCTTCGGCCACCCAGTAACGCTGGCACTGGGCGCCCGGATGCAGGCGATGGTCCTGCTCGCCGGCCACCGAAAGCACCTGCATATGCCGCTCGATGGCGCTGATGGCCGGCAGGAAGCGCTCGCGATTGAAGCCGTCGCGGTACAGTTGTTGCGGCGGCTGATTAGAGGTGGCGACCACCACCACGCCGTGATCGAACAGCACCTGGAACAGGCGGCCGAGGATGATCGCATCGCCAATGTCGCTGACGAACAGTTCGTCGAAGCACAACACTCGAATCTGCCCGGCCAGTTCCCGCGCCAGCGCCTTCAAGGGGTCGGCAGTGCCGTTGAGCTGGAACAGGCGCTGGTGGACCCAGGCCATGAAATGGTGGAAGTGCTGGCGCCGGGACGGGACGCTGAGGCAGCGGTGGAACAGGTCCATGAGCCAGGTCTTGCCGCGGCCGACCGGGCCCCAGAGGTAGAGGCCCTGGGGGCGATGCCCCTGTTCTATGGCCTGAAAGCAGGTCTGCAGGGCATCGACTGCGCGCCCTTGAGCCGGGTCCTGGGCATAGCCCTGCTCGCTGAGTGCTTGGTTATAGAGGGTGTTCGGATCAATGGGCATGGCAGTTCGCTTGGCCTGTCAGAGCCCTATTGTCTGCACTGGCTCTATCGCCGGCAAGCCGGCGATAGAGCCAGAGAAGGCATCCGTTGCCTTCAGCCCTCGCTCAACCCCACCTTCAGCAGTGCGCCATCCTTGGCATCGGTCAGCACATACAGGTAGCCATCCGGCCCCACCCGCACATCACGGATGCGCGCCTTCAAGTCGCCCAGCAAGCGCTCTTCATGGACGATCTTGTCACCATCGAGCTGCAGGCGGATCAACTCCTGGGTCGCCAGCGCGCCAATGAACAGGTTGTGATCCCAGGCCTTGAAGGTCGGGCTGTCATAGAAGGCCATGCCGCTGATGCCGGGTGACTTTTCCCAGACATGGTGCGGGTCGACCATACCGTCGACATGCTTGCCCTCGGCTTCCGGGATGGGCATCAGCGAGTAGTTGATACCCTGCGTGGCGATCGGCCAGCCATAGTTCTTGCCCGGCTCCGGGATGTTGATCTCGTCGCCGCCACGCGGGCCGTGTTCATGGGTCCAAAGCTTGCCGGTCCAGGGGTTGAGCGCCGCGCCCTGCTGGTTGCGATGGCCGAACGACCAGATTTCCGGGCGCACGTCCTGCTTGCCGACGAAGGGGTTGTCCTTCGGTACTTCACCATCAGGCAGGATCCGCACGATCTTGCCCTGCAGCTTGTCCAGGTCCTGGGCTGTCGGGCGCTGGTTGTTCTCGCCCAGGGCGATGAATAGGAAGCCGTCGCGGTCGAATACCAGCCGCGAGCCAAAGTGATTGCCTTCGGAGAGCTTGGGTTGCTGGCGGAAGATCACATTGAAGTGCTCCAGCCGTGCACGGTCCTCGGACAGCTGGCCACGGCCCACTGCCGTGCCGGCCTTGCCATCACTGCCCTCCTCGGCGTACGACAGGTAGACCGTGCGGTCCTTGGCAAACCCAGGCGACAGCACCACGTCGAGCAGGCCACCCTGGCCTTCGGCCCAGACCTTGGGCACGCCGCTGATGGGTGGGCCGACCTTGCCCTCGGCGCTCACCACGCGCAGGTTGCCGGGGCGCTCGGTGACCAGCATGTCCTTGCCGCCCGGCAGGAATGCCAGTGCCCAAGGGTTGCGCAGGCCATCGGCCACGGTGCTGACCGTGAGTTGCCCCTCTTCGCTGGAAAATTGCTGCTCAGGGGCAGCATGGGCCAGCAGCGGCAACAGCGCAGCAGCGGTCAAGGCAGTCAGCCAGTGGGTTCGGGTCATGCAGGATTCCTTTCTATGGGTCAGGGCGCACGCTGGCTATCACGCGGTGGCCGCGTCGGCTCCAGATTGGGCGCCTGCTGCTGGCGGCGCAGGTTGTCGCCATTGCCGATACCGCGGTTGTCCAGGCTTGGCGTGCGGTAGATGGGCTGGGTGGACGGGCCGCGCACGGGCGGTGTGGCCGGCATGCTGCCCTGGCGGCTGTTGGGGTTGGCGCGCTGGATCGGACTGTTGTACGGGTTGTTGTTGCTGGCGGCGAGCTGCAGTGGCTGCGCAGGAGCTGCCTGCACCGACAGGCCCAGCGTCAAGCCGATGATCAAGGTTGGCACTCTAAGACCCATGCTTCACCTCCTGTACGAAAAAGCGCGCCGTGTGCGTTTGGATAGCCTAAGGCGCGAAGGGTTCGCGGCAAAAGTGTGAATGCGATTCCTGATGTTTCAGTATGGGCCTGATGGCGCAGTGCATCAGGCCCGCCGATCACCGGGCGGCATCGACCTTGTGCCGTGCCGCGTACAGGCACAGCATCTCCATGGCCAGGGTGGCTCCGGCCAGCGCGGTGATATCAGCGTGGTCATAGGCCGGCGCCACCTCCACCAGGTCCATGCCCACCAGGTTGATGCCGCGCAGGCCACCGAGGATCTCCAGCGCCTGCACCGTGCTCAAGCCACCGCATACCGGGGTGCCGGTGCCGGGCGCATAGGCCGGGTCGAGGCAGTCGATGTCGAAGGTCAGGTACACCGGTCGGTCGCCGACCCGTTGGCGGATCGCTGCGATGATCGCTTCGGTGCCCTGGCGATGCACCTGCCGGGCATCGAGGATGGCGAAGCCCTGGCTGTCGTCATTGGTGGTGCGCAGGCCGACCTGCACCGAGCAGGACGGATCGACCAGGCCCTCGCGTGCGGCATGCCAGAACATGGTGCCATGGTCGATGCGGCCCTCCTCGTCCGGCCAGGTGTCGCTGTGCGCATCGAAATGGATCAGCGCCAGGGGGCCATGGCGCCGGGCATGGGCCTTGAGCAGCGGGTAGCTGATGAAATGGTCACCGCCCAGGGTGAGCATGGCGCAACCGGCTTCAAGAATGTGCTCGGCGTGGGCCTGGATGCTGTCCGGGACCGACTGCGGGGTGCCACTGTCGAAGGCGCAGTCGCCATAGTCGATCACCGCCAGCTGGTCGAACGGGTCGAACGCCCAGGGCCAGTGGCGTGCCCAGGCCTGCTGCACCGAGGCGGCGCGGATTGCGCGCGGCCCGAAGCGCGCGCCGGGGCGGTTGCTGGTGGCGGTGTCGAACGGCACACCGCTGACCACCACATCCACCCCACGCAGGTCGCGACTGTAGCGGCGACGGGAGAAACTGGTGATACCGGCGTAGGTACTTTCTGCTGCGGTACCGTACAGGCTGTCGCGGGTCATGGCCTGGTCGTTGTTCTGGGCTTGCTCCACGGTGGGGCTCCTTGGTATTTATCGGTCACTGGCGGCTGCGGAAAGCCGTCCACAAGCGGTTGCGCTGGCGCAGGTCGGACAGCGCCATGCTGCGGTCGGCATACAAGCGCTCACGCACATTGGCAGGAGGGTAGATATCCGGGTCATTGCGCACGGCGTCATCGACCAGAGGCGTCGCTGCCTGGTTGGCATTGGCGAAGAACAGCGTATTGGTCAGCGCTGCCACCGACTCCGGTTTCAACATGAACGCGATGAACGCCCGGGCGGCTTCCGGGTGCGGGGCATCCTTGGGTATGACCAGGTTGTCCTGCCACACCAGCGTGCCTTCACGGGGGATGCGGTAGATCAGCTCGAAGGGCTTGCCGGCGCGGCGCGCCTGGTCGGCGGCCATGGCCGCATCGCCGTTGTAGGTCAACGCCAGGCACACGCTGCCGTTGGCCAGGTCGCTGATCTGCCGGCCATTGGCGACATAGCTGATCGACGGTTGCAGCTGGTTCAGCAGCTTCTGCGCCGCCGCGAGGTCGGCCTTGTCCTGGCTGTAAGGGTCTTTGCCAAGGTAATTGAGGGCGACGCCGATCACTTCCTGCGGCGAGTCTGGCATGGCGATGCCGCACGCCTTGAGGCGGCTGGCGTACTCAGGCTTGAACAGCAGGTCGAGGCTATCCAGCGGCACATCGCCCAAGCGCTGGCGCACGGCCTCGACATTCACCCCCAGGCCCAGGGTGCCCCAGGTGTAGGGCACCGCGTAACGGTTGCCTGGGTCGGCCTCTGCCAGCTTGGCCAGCAGGTCCTTGTCGAGGTTGGCGTAGCCGGGCATGCCTTGCGCGTCGAGCGGTTGCAGGGCATTGGCCTTCAGCGCCCGGGCCAGCACGGTGGCTGACGGCACGACCACGTCGTAGCCGCTGCGGCCAGTGAGCAGCTTGGTTTCCAGGACTTCGGTAGTGTCGAAGGTGTCGTAACGCACCTTGTAGCCGGTTTCCTTTTCGAAGCGCTGAAGAGTTTGCGGGGCGACGTAGTCGGCCCAGCTGTAGAGATTGACGACCTTTTCTTCGGCCTGCAGCGGCAGGGCCAGGATCAAGGACAACAGGCACAGCGATCGACGCATGACGGGCACCTCGGCAAGTGGGTGGATGCCGCCAGCATGGCAGCCGGGTAACATTGCAAGAATGGCAAGTTTGCAAAGCTGACATTCATCAGGAGCAATGTGATGCTCGGACAACTGCACGACCCCGACCTGCACTTGCTGCGGCTGTTCGTCACTGTAGTAGAGGCCGGCGGCTTCAGTGCCGCCCAAGGCGTACTGGGGCTGAGCCAGCCCACTATCAGCCAGCGCATGGCGCAGCTGGAAACGCGCCTGGGCTACCGCCTGTGCAGCCGTGGCAAAGGCGGTTTTCGCCTGACCGACAAGGGCGAGCTGCTGCTGGAGGCTGCCCGTGGCCTGTTGCTGAACATCGAGTTGTTCCGCCAGCAGGCCAACGGCGTGGCCGGGCGCCTGCTGGGAACGGTGCGGGTGGGGATGGCCGAGAACCAGGATGCGGCCGTGAGCCTGCGCCTGGCCACGGCTATTTCACGCTTTCGCGGGCGTGAGGAAGCGGTGCAGGTGGAGCTGATCAGC
Source organism: Pseudomonas sp. MN1F (assembly GCF_009391885.1). Classification (GTDB taxonomy): domain Bacteria; phylum Pseudomonadota; class Gammaproteobacteria; order Pseudomonadales; family Pseudomonadaceae; genus Aquipseudomonas. Next base: position 136,118 of record NZ_VZII01000032.1, read on the forward strand.
GCACCACCGGCGGAGCTGGAGCGGCTGCTGTTGGAGCAACGGCTGGACTTTGCCATCAGCTATTTTTCCGGCAACCAGGCAGCCTTCGACTATCAGCCATTGTTCGAAGAGCGCCAACGCCTGTACTGCGGCAAGGGGCATGCGCTGTTCGATCAGGCCGAGGTAACGCACGAGCAATTGCTGGAGGCCGACCAGGTGCGCCATCCCTACCGCTTTCTCAAAGACGGCGAGCCGTTCCAGAGCCGGCGCAGCATGGCGGTGGCGGAGCAGATCGAGAGCGTGCTGACGTTGATTCTTTCGGGGCGGCATATTGGCTATCTGCCGTGTCACTGCGCGGCGAGCTGGGAAGATCAGGGGATGTTGCGGGCGCTGGATCCGCTGCTGGATTTCGTGGTGCCCTTCACCTTGGCTCGGCATCGGGCACAGGTGCCTGGGGAGGCGCAGCAGGCGTTTTTGGAGGACCTGCTGGTGGTGTTTATCGGGCGTTAACGAGAAACGGTCTCACTCACAAGACCCAACACTTTCAACGCGACCGTGCATTTGCCACACTGCAGGCACCACTTCGTCGGCAAGGACCTTACCCATGGCTGCCCGTTTGCGCCGCTCCCTTCGCCTGCCGCTGGTACTGATGCTGGCTGGCGCGCTCAACGCCTGCGCACTGTTCCAGGCTCGCGACCCGCTCAATATCAGTGTGATCGGCATCGAGCCGCTGCCGGGCCAGGAGCTGGAAATGCGCATGGCGGTGAAGATGAGGGTGCAGAACCCCAACGAGTCGGCCATCGACTACAACGGCGTTGCGCTGAACCTGGAGGTGAACGGTCAGCCGCTGGCAGCTGGGGTCAGTGATCAGCAAGGGCACATCGGCCGTTACGACGAAGCCGTGATCGTGGTGCCCGTGAGCATCACGGCGTTCGCCTTCCTGCGCCAGGCCTACGGCCTGGGCAAGCTCGATTCACTGCAAGGGATGCCTTACAAGCTGCGCGGCAAACTGGCCGGCGGGCCGTTGGGCACCGTGCGCTTCACTGACGAGGGCAAGCTGGACCTGCCCAAGGAGGGCAGCCTGTACAGGTAGGGGATGGATCAGCGACTGGCGCTGGCGGCAGCCATCATCTTGTTGACCTCGCTGCGGACCATGCTGGCGAATTCCGGCGGCGACATAGCGTCCAGTTCGGCACGCACCCATTCAGCCCACTTGCCTTTGCGGCGTGGCTTTTCGGCGATCAGCCGCGCAGCTTCGCCTTTGGCTTTGCCCAGGTTGTTCTGCCACATCTCGAACAGCCGGGCCTTTTCCGCCTCGATCTGCGCCCGTTCCTCGAAGCTCATGTTGGCCAGATTGAAAGTCATGAAGGTTCCTGCCTGTTGAAAATGGCCGCTATCTTACACCCTGGCGTCGCATCATCGGCAAAGCCATCGCAACTTTCCCGGCGCGCTGGCATCCATTGTTCAACCACCCCATCGACGAGGACGTGTTCATGGCCCGAAAAACCGCAGCACTGGCCGACAGTGATCAGATCAAGGACCAAGTGTTCAGTGAGCTGCAGTCATTGATCGAAGAGTCAGAAAAACTGCTTAACGAAAGCGCCGCGCTGGTTGGCGAAGAAGCCGAGACCCTGAGAGCGCAGGTGAGCCTTAAATTGCGCCAGGCCCGTGAGGCCGCCGGCCAGGTGCGCGCCAAGGCGCAACCGGTGGTCGACGCCACCCAGGACTATATCGGTGGCCATCCATGGCAGACCGTGGCCGTGTCCGCAGGCTTCGGCCTGGTAATTGGCCTGCTGCTGGGGCGCCGCCACTAGGTGTTCAGGCCGCCTGCGCCATCGGGATACCGCTGTGGAAACGGAGCTCCTGATCGGGAGACTGGATCAGCTCCGCTTCCGCTGCGCGCACCAGTTCGACGCGACGGACGATGTCCGCCTCGTCACCGTACTGGTGGGCCAGTTTCAGGTAACCCTGATAGTGGCGGGCTTCGCTTTTCAGCAAGCCGTGATAGAAGGTGCCGAGCTCTTCATCGAGGTGCGGCACCAAAGCGGCAAAGCGCTCGCAACTACGGGCTTCGATGAATGCTCCGACCACCAGTGTATCCACCAGCTTCACCGGCTCGTGGGCGCGCACCAGACGGCGCAGGCCAGACGCATAGCGCCCTGCCGAGACCGGCCGCAGCGGCACGCCACGGCGCTTCATCAGCCGCAGTACCTGCTCGTGATGCACCAGCTCTTCACGGGCCAGGCGCGACATCATGTTGATCAGGTCCAGGTGAGTGTTGTACTTGGCGATCAGGCTCAGGGCGGTGCTGGCCGCCTTGAACTCGCAGTTCTTGTGATCGATCAGCAGGGTTTCCTGGTCGGCGAGTGCCGCTTCGATCCAGGCATCTGGGGTCGGGCAGCCGAGGAAGGCATCGATTTCGGGGATCAGCGACATAAGCGAACAACCACACTGGACAGGCAAGACCGGCGATTATACCGGGGGCGGCAGGTAGCACCAGTGGCTATGCTTGATGTACGTCAAGCGGCGACGCGGGAGGCGCCGACTATAGTCAGGCATTGGTCGCAACCTTTGAACGGAGTTAACGCCCATGCAAGCTGTCCGCAGCATCCTCGTCGTCCTCGACCCCGAACATGCCCATAGCCGTGCGCTGACTCGGGCCAAGCTGATCGCCGGCGTGACCGGTGCTCGCCTGCATCTGCTGATGTGTGACAAGAAGCATGATCACAGTGCGTTGCTCAGCTTGCTCAGCAGCCAGTTGCATGATGATGGCTATGATAACGTGACCCATGAACAAAAATGGCAGGAAAGCCTGCACGAGTCGATCATCTATGTGCAGCAGGCAGAAGGTTGTGAGCTGGTGATCAAGGAGCACCGGCCCGACAACCCGTTGAAAAAGGCCCTGCTGACGCCTACCGACTGGAAGCTGCTGCGCCAGTGCCCGTGTGCGGTACTGATGGTCAAAAGCGAACGATCGTGGACCGGCGGCGTGATCCTGGCAGCGGTGGACGTGGGCAACCAGGACGAAGATCATCGCCACCTGCACGCCAGCATCATCGACCACGGCTATGCGATTGCCGGGTTGGCCAAGGGCGACCTGCATGTCGTCAGTGCGCACCCCTCCCCGATGCTGTCGGCGTCAGACCCGGTTTATCAGCTGAGTGAAACCATCGAGAAGCGCTATCGGGAGGCCTGCAGTGCGTTCCAGGCCGAGTTCGATATCAGTGAAGACCGCCTGCATGTCGCGGAAGGGCCAGCAGATGTGCTGATTCCCCATTTCGAGAAGCAACTCGATGCCGTGGTCACGGTAATCGGCACTGTCGCGCGCACCGGGATTTCCGGGGCCCTGATCGGTAATACTGCCGAAGTGGTGCTCGATTCGCTGGAAGGCGATGTGCTGGTGCTCAAGAGCGAAGAAGCGACGGCGCACCTGGCGGAACTGGCCCGGGGCTGAAGGTTTCCTGGGCCAGAAAGACAAAACCCCTACCTGCATGTGCAGATAGGGGTTTTGCGAAATGAATCTTGACGATGACCTACTCTCACATGGGGAAA
>NZ_VZII01000033.1 GCF_009391885.1 Pseudomonas sp. MN1F
AGACCGGCAAGATCGTTGCGCCACAGCTGTACATCGCCGTCGGTATCTCCGGCGCGATCCAGCACCTGGCCGGCATGAAGGATTCCAAAGTGATCGTGGCGATCAACAAGGACGAAGAAGCGCCGATCTTCCAGGTAGCGGACTACGGCCTGGTTGCCGACCTCTTCGAGGCCGTTCCAGAGCTGGAAAAGCTGGTCTGATCTGCCTGCTTCACTTATAAAGAAGCCCGGCCCTCGCACTGAGGGCCGGGCTTTTTTTGTTGCCGGGCAAGGAGTGAAGGATGGTGTTGCGCGAAGCGGGCAGGGTGCTGGCATGCATGGTGGCGTTGCTCTCGCCGGTGGTGATGGCGGCAGGCAAGTGCGAGCGGCTGGTGGCAACTGGCAGCCCGGACGCACCGCCGTACTCCTGGCAGGACCCGAAAGACCCGAAACACCTGATCGGCGCCAATGTCGACCTGTTGCGCCAGGTCCTCGGCGAATTGGGCGTGAAAGTCGAGGTGCTCAGTGCCGGTCGGCGCGATCAGGCGCTGGAGGAGGTGCGCAGTGGGCGCATGGACGTGCTGCTCGACACCCCCATGCAGGTGGAGCAACTGACGGCGCTGGATTACATCCACCCGGCCTTGCAGCTCAATGAATACCTGGTCTGGACGCGCCATGACGCGACGCTGGAGTTCGACGGCCCGGCCGACCTGGCCAAGTACCAGGGCAGCCTGTCCGAGCGTGCGCGCCTGACCCCGGCATTCACTGCCTTCGCCAAGGCCCAGCTGAAGCTGGTGCCAGCGCAGAACCTCACCCAGGCCTTCCAGAAACTGGTGCTGGGCCAGGTCGATTATGTATTGGCCGGGCGTTACTCGGGCATGGCCATGACCCAAGGCCTGGGCATGAGCAACAACCTCATCGCCCGCGGCTTGCCGGTTGACCGCCCAGGCCTGTACCTGGCCGTGTCGCACAATTCGGCTTGCAATGACGCCTGGTTGCGTGGGCAATTGTCGAAAAAGCTGACAGAATTGCCGATCTCCGGTGCGTCCGAAGCCGTGCTGCAACGTAATGTCGAGCGTTGGAAAGCGCAGATGCAAGTGCAGGCGGACGCCCCAAAACATTAGGAAGAGTGCGTGAGAACCCAATCCCTTATCCTGGCCGTGGCCATGCTCGGCCTGGCTGGCTGCGCCAGCGACCCGGCGCCCAATGAGCAGATGCGAATTTCCGAGCAGGCGCTGGAGCAGGCCAAGGCAGTCGGTGCCACCGACCAGGTCGAGGCGCTGAAGCTGGCCGAAGACAAGTTCGCCCGGGCCAAGACCAACATGCTGACCGAAGACTACCGCGACGCCCGCATGCGTGCTGAACAGGCCGAGCTGGATGCCCGCCTGGCCGAGGCGCAGGTGCTGAACCAGAAGAGCGAAGAGCAGCTTCAGTTGCTGCAGACACGGGTCAAGCGCCTGCGCAAGCAACTGGAGGTGCAGCCATGATGCGCCTCAATGCGAAAGCCGCGCTGGCGCTGTTGGTGCTGACGGCTGGCTTGCAGGGTTGTGCCAGTCAGCGCAGTTCGGCGGCGCTGGATGACGCGACCGCGGCCTTCCAGAAGGTCAAGGACGATGCCGACGTGCTGCGCAGCGCCCCGCGTGACGTGATCCGTGCCGGTGAGTCGCTGTCCCGTGCCGAGCGCCTTTCTGGCTACATCGGTACCGGCAGCGACGTGCGCCATTATGCCTACCTGAGCCAGCGCTACAGCGAGATTGCCAGCGAACATGCCAAGCTGGCGCTGAGCGAGGAGCGTCGGGCCAAGCTCGACCTCGAACGCCAGCGTCTGCAACTGGCCCTGCGTGAGGCCAAGCAGGCCAGTGTGCAGCAGCAGGGCAAATGGGTAGAGAGCCAGATTGCCGCGCTGGCCTCGGAGCAGACCGATCGAGGCCTGGTGATGACCCTGAGCGATGTGCTGTTCGACACCGGCAGTGCCGACCTGAAGAACTCGGCCAGCCGCACCGTGCTCAAGCTGGTGCAGTTCCTCCAGCTTAATCCGCGTCGCGTGGTGCGGATCGAAGGCTATACCGACAGCACGGGTACGCCTGAGGACAATCTCACGCTGTCACGCGATCGTGCCCAGTCGGTGGCTGACATGCTGGTTGACCTGGGCATCGATGAAAAGCGCCTGCAGGTCGAAGGCTATGGCGACCAGTATCCGATCGAGGCCAATGCTTCAGAGCGGGGCAGGGCGCAGAATCGCCGCGTGGAAATCGTGTTCTCCGACGACAAGGGGCGACTCGCACCTGCGCGCTGAAGTCATTGAAGAAGGGGCTGTGAGGCAGCCCCGCTTTTCGTCGGCCTGCACGGATTAATCGTTTCGACCGGTGTCACGTAGCTGTATTGTTGATTGGCCTGCAATCTGTCCCAGTACACTTTGCAACTGTTACGGTATGCTCTACCGTCAACGAGTCGTACAAGAATAACGTGCCGCGTGTCGAGATTTCGCCATGACCAACCTGCTGTTGTACCAGCGTATCGCCCAGCAACTGGCCGATGACATCCGTCGCGGTGTCTACCAGCCAGGCGAGCGCGTACCGTCTGTGCGCAAGATGAGCGCCCAGCTCAACGTCAGCCATGCCACGGTGTTGCAGGCCTACGCCAATCTCGAGGATCAGGGGCTGATCCGTGCCCGGCCACAGTCGGGCTACTACGTGCATCAGACGCCCGCCCTGACCGCGCAGACGCCGGATATCGCCCGGGTCGAGCGCCCCGGTCTGGTCACCCGTGCCAGCATCATCCAGCAGGTGTTGACCGAGGCGCGTCGCGATGGCGTGTTCCCGTTCGGCGCCGCTGTGCCGCACGTCGACTATCTGCCAGTGCGTGCCCTGCACCAGCAGATCGCCAAGGTCACTCGCTTTCACAGCCCGCGTGCCTTCAGCTACATGTTCAGCCCTGGTTTCGAGCCACTGCGCCGGCAGATCGCGATCCGCATGCGTGACGCTGGTGTGCTGGTCGACCCGCGTGAGGTGATCGTCACCCATGGCTGTGTCGATGCCCTGCAGATGTCGCTGCGGGTGCTGACCCGCCCGGGTGACCTGATCGCGGCCGAGTCGCCGACCTATTACGGGCTCCTGCAGTTGGCGGACCTGCTGGGGTTGAAGGTGATCGAGATCCCCAGTGACCCGTCTACCGGCATCAGCCTTGAAGCTTTGCAGCTGGCCGCCAACCAGTGGTCGATCAAGGCCTTGGTGCTGACCACACGCCTGAGCAATCCACTGGGCGGCACCGTGCCTGAAGAGCGTCAGAAGCAACTGTTGCGCCTGGCGTCGGACTTCGATATCCAGATCGTCGAGGACGACATCTACGGCGAGTTGATGTTCGAGCAGGGCAAGACCAAGGCGCTCAAGGCCTTCGACCGGCTGGACCGGGTTATCTATTGTTCGAGCTTTTCCAAGACCCTTTCACCCGGCGTGCGGGTCGGCTGGATGGTGGCGGGGCGTTATCAGGATGAAATCCAGCGCCTGCAGACCTTCACCACCCACTCGGCGTGCAGCGTGACGCAGATGGGCGTGGCGGCGTACCTGGAGAACGGTGGCTACGACCGGCATCTGCGCTATATCCGCCAGGAGTATCGCAAGAACCTCAGTGCCTACCAACTGGCGGTACAGCAGCACTTCCCGGAAGGGACTCAGATGACCCGGCCGACCGGCGGTTTCATCCTTTGGGTCAGCCTGCCGGGGCGGGTCAATACCCAGGAGTTGCATGTGCGTGCACTGGAGCAGGGCATCAGTATCGCGCCCGGGCTGATCTTCAGTAATACCGAACAGTTCAACCACTGCATCCGGCTCAACTGCGGCATTCCCTGGAACAAGGAGGCAGAGCGGGCGGTCATCACGCTCGGCCTGTTGGCCCAGCAATTATGCCGAGAATCGCAGCCCTCGCTTATGTAGGCTTGCCAGCGGCGGGCGGAACGGGGAGCATACGCACTTTTCCAGCCCCCGCCTGCCTGTCGATGTTCATGAACCTGTTGCGAACTGCTGCCCTGATTATCTGTATTGCCCCGTTCTGCCTGCCTGGTGGTGTGGCTTACGCTGCGCAGCCTGCTACCCAGGTGCAGGCGGGGCATGACAAGGCAGCAGGCAAGGTGCCAGCAACGCCGGCAGCAAAGGCCAAGCCGGCTGCCAGCAAGGCCAAAGCCAAGCCGAAGCCCAAAGCCAAGCCGGCCAGCAAGGTGGTCTCGCAGCCGTTGCCCAAGGCCAAGCTCGACCTGAGCCTGCCGGCCGACATGGTCAAGGGTCTTGAGCCTGAAGTGGGCGATCCTGCGACTCGCCGCAAACCTTTGCTGCCCGCCATGTTCACGGAAAAACCGGAAACCAGCGACAGTCCGTTTCAACTCAACGGCCGTTTGATCAGCAACGAGATGCAGCTGCAACTGCGCAACGAAAGCCGCCGTGAGGTGGAAGGCGCGGCCATCGAGTTCGAGTTCCGCAATTGAGCAGGCTCAACTGACTGCTGGGTCACGGCAGATTTCATCGGGCCAGCAATTTCAAACGTATGTTTGAGCGGTTACTATCCAGGGACGATCGTCCCGTTTTGTTCCAGGGGGTCCTGATTTGGCCATGAATTGTCGTGAGGGGTGTGGTGCCTGCTGCATTGCCCCGTCCATCAGCTCGGCGATGCCGCGCATGCCTCAGGGCAAGCCGGCGGGCGAGCGCTGTCTGCACCTGACTGCACAAAACCTCTGCGACCTGTTCGGCAAGCCCGAGCGGCCGGCGGTGTGTGGCGGTTTCAAGGCGGATATCGAGGTGTGCGGCAATGACCGCGACGAAGCGATCAGGATTCTTGGCTGGTGGGAGCAGATAACGGCGGCGTGAGAGGCTGGATCTTCGACAACAAGGATAAACATGATGAGATCGTTCAAGCGTATTGCACTGCTGTGTGGCATGGGTGTCCTGCTGGCGCCGGCTGCCTGGGCCGAAAACTGGCAGGTGGCCAAGGACGAGGAGGGGATCAAGGTCTCGCTCAGTGAGGTGCCGGGCTCCAAGTACAAGGCCTACCAGGGCGTGACCCTGATCAAGGCGCCGCTGGCCAAGGTCCAGGCGTTGCAGGAAGACGCGGTCGGGGCTTGCAAGTGGATTCACGAGTGCAAGTTGCAGAAACTGCTCAAGCAGGAAGGCGACCAGAGCTGGACCTACACCCAGTTCAATACGCCGTGGCCGGTGACGCCTCGGGACTCGGTGCTGCTCGTGACCACGGTCAAAGGCGCGGATGGCAGCCTGACGCGAAGCCTCAAAGAACTGCCAACGTATATCCCGGAAGAGAAGGGCTTTGTCCGGGTAGCGAAGGTGGAGGGTTTCTGGAAGCTGGTGCCCAAGGGTGACAGTACCGAAGTGACCTATCAGGTACACACCGAGCCTGGTGGCAGCGTGCCCTCGATGATCGCCAACAAGTTCGTGGTCGATTCGCCGTTCAATACCCTCAAGGCGTTGCGCGAGCGGGCCGAGAACAACTGAGTTCGGCTCACCGGCAATAAAAAAGGCTGCCCTGGGGCAGCCTTTTTGCGTTCGGCTGGTAAAGCTTACTTGCGGTCCTTCAGCTCGACGATGTCGCGCTGCAGTTCGCCGGTGTACAGCTGGCGAGGGCGGCCAATCTTGTACGGGCTGGAGAGCATTTCTTTCCAGTGCGAGATCCAGCCGACAGTGCGTGCCAGGGCGAAGATCACGGTGAACATGCTGGTCGGAATGCCGATCGCCTTCAGGATGATGCCCGAGTAGAAGTCGACGTTCGGGTACAGCGAGCGCTCGATGAAGTACGGATCGGTCAGGGCGATCTCTTCCAGGCGCATGGCCAGTTCCAGCTGTGGATCGTTCTTGATGCCCAGCTCGCCCAGCACTTCGTCGCAGGTCTTCTTCATCACGGTGGCGCGCGGGTCACGGTTCTTGTAGACACGGTGACCGAAGCCCATCAGCTTGAACGGGTCGTTCTTGTCCTTGGCCTTGGCGATGTACTTGTCGATGTTCGAAACATCGCCAATTTCATCGAGCATGGTCAGCACCGCTTCGTTCGCACCGCCGTGGGCCGGGCCCCACAGTGCGGCGATACCGGCAGCGATACAGGCGAACGGGTTGGCACCCGAAGAACCTGCCAGGCGCACGGTGGAAGTGGAGGCGTTCTGCTCGTGGTCGGCGTGGAGGATGAAGATCCGGTCCATTGCCTTGGCCAGCACCGGGCTGATCGGTTTGATCTCGCACGGGGTGTTGAACATCATGTGCAGGAAGTTTTCCGCGTACGACAGGTCGTTGCGCGGATACATCATCGGCTGGCCCATGGAGTACTTGTAAACCATCGCGGCCAGGGTCGGCATCTTGGCGACCAGGCGCACCGCGGAGATTTCGCGGTGTTGCGGGTTATTGATGTCCAGGGAGTCGTGGTAGAACGCCGACAGGGCGCCAACCACACCGCACATCACCGCCATCGGGTGAGCGTCGCGGCGGAAACCGTTGAAGAAGGACTTCAGCTGCTCGTGAACCATGGTGTGGTTCTTGACGGTGCTGACGAACTGGGCCTTTTGCTCGGCATTCGGCAGTTCGCCGTTGAGCAGCAGGTAGCAGGTTTCCAGGTAATCCGATTGCTCGGCGAGCTGTTCGATCGGGTAGCCGCGGTGCAGCAGCACGCCCTTGTCGCCGTCGATGTAGGTGATCTTCGACTCGCACGAGGCGGTCGCCATGAAACCAGGGTCGAAGGTGAAGTGACCAGTGGCCCCCAACCCGCGGACGTCGATTACATCAGGACCAACGGTGCCGGTTAAAATGGGCAGCTCGACGGGGGCAGCGCCCTCGATGACCAACTGCGCTTTTTTGTCAGCCATGTGGCCTCCTATTAATGCTTGAAATCATCAGACAGCCCCCCACGCAGGGCCCGCACCACTATAGAGAAGTAAATTCGAATGTCAATTTGCCTAAAGGCTGGTTGAAACGGCCTTCAAGGGCTGATTTTTCACGAATTTCTCGCCCATTTACGCCTTTTGCTCGCTAAAGGCAATCCGCTATTTGGGCTACCCCGTCACGTTGTCATAAGCAGCCTAACTGTCTATACTCGGCACCCGACTCCCAGGGGCTTGCAAGCCCGAACTGCTGGGGGTCGCCGTTCCCTGGGTGGTGGGTACCTGACCAGTACACTTACCAACAACTTTGCCCTGATTCGCTAGGGGCTCTTCAGTGTGAAAAAAGCCGTGAAAAGCCAACGACCTGTAAACCTAGACCTAAGGACCATCAAGCTTCCTGTCACTGCGTACACGTCCATTCTCCACCGTATCTCCGGCGTCATCCTGTTCCTCGGTCTTGCCATCATGCTTTATGCACTGGGCAAGTCGCTGGGTTCCGAGGAAGGCTTCGGTGAGGTGAAGGCGTGTCTGACCAGCCCGCTGGCCAAGTTCGTGACCTGGGGCCTGTTGTCCGCCCTGCTTTATCACCTCGTGGCAGGTGTACGCCACCTGATCATGGACATGGGCATCGGTGAGACGCTGGAAGGCGGCAAGCTGGGCTCGAAAATCGTGATCGTCATCTCCGTGGTGCTGATCGTTCTGGTGGGAGTTTGGGTATGGTAACCAATGTCACGAACCTGTCGCGTTCGGGCCTCTATGACTGGATGGCGCAGCGCGTATCGGCGGTCGTTCTCGCGGCTTACTTCATTTTCCTGATCGGCTACGTGGTCTGCCACCCAGGCATCGACTACACCCAGTGGCATGGTCTGTTCTCCAACAACGCGATGCGGATCTTCAGTCTGCTGGCCCTCGTTGCCCTGGGCGCTCACGCCTGGGTCGGCATGTGGACCATCGCCACCGACTACCTGACGCCGATGTCGTTCGGCAAGTCGGCGACTGCGATTCGTTTCCTGTTCCAGGCGGTATGCGGCGTTGCGATGTTCGCTTACTTCGTCTGGGGTGTGCAGATTCTCTGGGGTATCTGATCCATGGCTAGCATTCCAACCATTTCCTTCGACGCCATCATCATCGGTGGCGGCGGCGCCGGCATGCGCGCAGCGCTGCAGCTGGCCCAGGGCGGTCACAAGACTGCCGTAGTCACCAAGGTCTTCCCGACCCGTTCGCACACGGTGTCCGCCCAGGGCGGCATCACCTGCGCCATCGCCTCGGCCGACCCGAACGACGACTGGCGCTGGCACATGTACGATACCGTCAAGGGTTCCGACTACATCGGTGACCAGGACGCTATCGAATACATGTGTCAGGAAGGCCCGGCTGCGGTCTTCGAGCTGGACCACATGGGCCTGCCGTTCTCGCGTACCGAAACCGGCCGTATCTACCAGCGTCCGTTCGGTGGCCAGTCCAAGGACTTCGGTAAAGGTGGCCAGGCCGCCCGTACCTGTGCCGCTTCCGACCGTACCGGTCACGCGCTGCTGCACACCCTGTACCAGGGCAACCTGAAAGCCGGTACCACCTTCCTCAACGAGTACTACGCCGTTGACCTGGTGAAGAACCAGGAAGGCGCCTTCGTCGGTGTGATCGCGATCTGCATCGAAACCGGCGAAACCATGTACATCAAGTCCAAGGCCACCGTTCTGGCCACTGGCGGTGCGGGCCGTATCTACGCGTCCACCACCAACGCCCTGATCAACACCGGTGACGGTATCGGCATGGCCCTGCGTGCAGGCGTGCCGGTACAGGACATCGAGATGTGGCAGTTCCACCCGACCGGCATCGCCGGCGCTGGTGTACTGGTCACCGAAGGTTGCCGCGGTGAAGGTGGTTACCTGATCAACGCCCATGGTGAGCGCTTCATGGAGCGTTACGCGCCAAACGCGAAAGACCTGGCTGGCCGCGACGTGGTTGCCCGTTCCATGGTCAAGGAAATCATCGCCGGCAATGGCGTGGGCCCGAACAAGGACCACGTACTGCTGAAGCTGGACCACCTGGGCGAGGAAGTGCTGCACAGCCGCCTGCCAGGTATCTGCGAACTGTCCAAGACCTTCGCCCACGTCGACCCAGTGGTCGCGCCGGTGCCGGTCGTTCCAACCTGCCACTACATGATGGGCGGCGTAGCCACCAACATTCATGGCCAGGCCATCACCATGGACGAAGAAGGCAAGGATCACATCATTCCTGGCCTGTTCGCCGTAGGTGAAGTGGCGTGCGTATCGGTCCACGGCGCCAACCGCCTGGGCGGTAACTCGCTGCTCGACCTGGTGGTGTTCGGCCGTGCTGCCGGCCTGCACCTGGAGAAGGCGCTGAGCGACGGCATCGAGCACCTCGACGCCAGCGACACCGACATCGATGTTGCCCTGAACCGCCTGAACAAGCTCAACGAGCGTACTTCCGGTGAAGACGTTGCCAGCCTGAAGCGCGAGCTGCAGAGCTGCATGCAGAACTACTTCGGTGTATTCCGTACTGGCGAATACATGCAGAAGGGTATCGAGCAGCTGGCCGGCCTGCGTGAGCGCATCGCCAACGTCAAGATCAACGACAAGTCCCAGGCCTTCAACACCGCGCGTATCGAAGCGCTGGAGCTGCAGAACCTGCTGGAAGTCGCCGAAGCTACCGCCATTGCGGCCGAAGCCCGTAAAGAGTCCCGCGGCGCTCACGCCCGTGAAGACTTCGAAGACCGTGACGACGAAAACTGGCTGTGCCACACCCTGTACTACCCGGGTGAGAAGCGCGTTGCCAAGCGTGGCGTCAACTTTGCGCCGAAGACCGTTCCGGCCTTCGAGCCAAAAATCCGGACTTACTAAGGGTGGCTGCTATGTTGAAAGTCGAAGTTTATCGCTACAACCCCGACACCGACTCGGCCCCCAAGATGGAGTCGTTCGACGTCGATACCGGCGGCAAGGACCTGATGGTTCTGGACGTGCTGGCGCTGATCAAGGAAAAGGACGAGGGCTTCTCGTACCGTCGCTCGTGCCGTGAAGGCGTTTGCGGTTCCGATGGCATGAACATGAACGGCAAGAACGGCCTGGCCTGCATCACTCCGCTGTCGGCTGTGGTCAAGGGCAACAAGCTGGTTCTGCGCCCGCTGCCTGGCCTGCCGGTCATTCGTGACCTGGTGGTCGACATGAGCATCTTCTACAAGCAGTACGAGAAGGTGAAGCCATTCCTGCAGAACGACACGCCGGCTCCGGCCATCGAGCGTCTGCAGTCGCCAGAAGAGCGTGACAAGCTGGACGGCCTGTACGAGTGCATCCTGTGCGCTTGCTGCTCGACCTCCTGCCCGTCGTTCTGGTGGAACCCGGACAAGTTCCTGGGCCCCGCTGCTCTGCTGCAGGCCTACCGCTTCCTGGCCGACAGCCGTGATACCAAGACCCAGGAGCGCCTGGCGTCCCTGGATGACCCGTTCAGCGTATTCCGCTGCCGCGGGATCATGAACTGCGTCAACGTTTGCCCGAAGGGTCTGAACCCGACCAAGGCAATCGGCCACGTACGTAACATGCTGCTGCAAAGCGGCACCTGATACAAAGCGTTGTAACTGCAGTAAGCCGAGGTGCGGGTGGTGAGCCCGCACTGAGGTAAAACCTGAGCAAGGGCCCACAAAGCCCGCGCTCGATACCTATGAAGATATGAGACCAGCAGGGGCTTTCCGGGCTGGTACCCGGAAAATCAGCAGGATCCAAGTGGCGTGGTTCAGTCGCTTTATTCGGACTTTTCCAGGTTTGCTGTGGCTCTCGCCGATCAGTCCCCTAACCGAGGGTGACCAAGCATGCAAGAAAGCGTGATGCAGCGCATGTGGGATAGCGCCCACCTTTCAGGTGGTAACGCTGCATATGTGGAAGAGCTCTACGAGCTCTACCTGCACGACCCTAACGCTGTGCCAGAAGAGTGGCGCACTTACTTCCAGAAGTTGCCAGCCGACGGCAGCACCGCTACCGATGTATCGCACTCGACGATCCGCGACCATTTCGTACTGCTGGCAAAGAACCAGCGCCGCGCCCAACCGGTTTCCGCCGGGAGCGTGAGCACAGAACACGAGAAGAAGCAGGTTGAAGTTCTGCGACTGATCCAGGCCTATCGTATGCGCGGCCATCAGGCTGCCAAGCTCGACCCGTTGGGGTTGTGGCAGCGACCTGCGCCTGTAGACCTGTCGATCAATCACTACGGCTTGACCAATGCCGATCTTGATACGACCTTCCGTGCCGGCGACCTGTTCATTGGCAAGGAGGAAGCGAGCCTACGCGAGATCTTCGAGGCGCTCCAGAAGACATATTGTCGCACCATTGGCGCCGAGTTCACCCATATCGTCGATTCCGAGCAGCGCAGCTGGTTCCAGCAGCGCCTGGAAAGCGTGCGCGGCCGTCCGGAATTCTCGGTCGACGTGCAGACGCACCTGCTTGAGCGTGTGACCGCCGGTGAAGGCCTCGAGAAGTACCTGGGCACCAAGTACCCAGGCACCAAGCGTTTCGGCCTCGAGGGCGGCGAAAGCCTGATCCCGATGCTGGACGAGATGATTCAGCGCTCCGGCTCCTATGGCACCAAGGAAGTCGTGATCGGCATGGCCCACCGCGGCCGTCTGAACGTGCTGGTCAACACCTTCGGCAAGAACCCGCGCGAGCTGTTCGACGAGTTCGAAGGCAAGAAGATGAACGAGCTGGGCTCCGGTGACGTGAAGTATCACCAGGGCTTCTCCTCCAACGTGATGACCCCGGGTGGCGAAGTTCACCTGGCCATGGCGTTCAACCCGTCCCACCTGGAAATCGTCTCGCCAGTGGTGGAAGGTTCGGTGCGCGCCCGTCAGGACCGTCGCAACGACACCGTGGGTGACAAGGTTCTGCCGATCTCGATCCACGGCGACGCTGCGTTCGCCGGCCAGGGCGTGGTCATGGAAACCTTCCAGATGTCGCAGACCCGCGGTTTCAAGACCGGCGGTACCGTGCACATCGTGATCAACAACCAGGTTGGTTTCACCATCAGCAACCCGCTGGACGCACGTTCCACCGAGTACGCCACCGACGTCGCCAAGATGATTCAGGCGCCGATCCTGCACGTCAACGGTGACGATCCGGAAGCGGTGCTGTTCGTGACTCAGCTGGCCATCGATTACCGCATGCAGTTCAAGCGTGACGTGGTCATCGACCTGGTCTGCTACCGTCGTCGCGGCCACAACGAGGCCGACGAGCCGAACGGCACCCAGCCTTTGATGTACCAGCAGATCACCAAGCAGCGCACCACCCGTGAGCTGTATGCCGATTCGCTGATCCAGGCCGGTCGCATCGACGCCGAGCGTGCTCAGGCCAAGATCGACGAGTACCGCAACGCCCTGGACAATGGCCTGCACGTGGTGAAGAGCCTGGTCAAGGAGCCGAACCGCGAGCTGTTCGTCGACTGGCGTCCGTACCTGGGCCATGCCTGGACCGCGCGTCACGACACCCGCTTCGACCTCAAGACCCTGCAGGACCTGTCGGCCAAGCTGCTGGAACTGCCGGAAGGCTTCGTCGTCCAGCGTCAGGTCGCGAAGATCTACGAAGACCGTCAGAAGATGCAGGCCGGTGGCTTGCCGATCAACTGGGGTTATGCAGAGACCATGGCGTACGCCACCCTGCAGTTCGAAGGTCACCCGATCCGCATGACCGGCCAGGACATCGGCCGTGGCACCTTCTCGCACCGTCACGCGGTGCTGCACAACCAGAAGGACGCCAGCACCTACGTACCGCTGAAGAACCTGTTCCCGGGCCAGCCGCGTTTCGACCTGTACGACTCCTTCCTGTCGGAAGAGGCCGTACTGGCATTCGAATACGGTTACTCGACCACCACGCCGAACGCGCTGGTGATCTGGGAAGCCCAGTTCGGCGACTTCGCCAACGGTGCCCAGGTAGTGATCGACCAGTTCATCACCAGCGGCGAGCACAAGTGGGGCCGCCTGTGTGGTCTGACCATGCTGCTGCCGCACGGTTATGAAGGGCAGGGGCCGGAGCACTCCTCCGCGCGTCTGGAGCGTTACCTGCAGCTGTGCGCCGAGCACAACATCCAGGTCTGCGTACCGACCACCCCGGCACAGATCTACCACCTGCTGCGTCGCCAGGTCATTCGCCCGCTGCGCAAGCCGCTGGTGGTTCTGACGCCGAAGTCGCTGCTGCGCCACAAGCTGGCCATCTCGACCCTGGAAGACCTGGCAGAAGGCTCGTTCCAGACCGTGATCCCGGAAATCGACACCCTCGATCCGGCCAAGGTCGAACGCCTGGTCCTGTGCAGTGGCAAGGTCTACTACGACCTGCTGGAAAAACGCCGTGCCGAAGGCCGCGAAGACATCGCGATCCTGCGTCTGGAACAGCTGTATCCGTTCCCTGAGGACGACCTGGTCGAAATCCTGGCGCAATACACCAACCTCAAGCATGCGGTCTGGTGCCAGGAAGAACCGATGAACCAGGGCGCCTGGTACAGCAGTCAGCACCACATGCGCCGTATCCTGGGCCGCCACAACAAGGCACTGGTCCTGGAATACGCCGGCCGCGACGCTTCCGCCGCGCCAGCCTGTGGTTACGCATCGAAGCACGCCGAACAGCAGGAAAAACTGCTGCAAGACGCCTTCACTGTTTAATGCCTTCGCGCACCTGAAACCGAATTTAAGGAAACACAGATAATGGCTATCGAGATCAAAGCCCCAACCTTCCCGGAATCGGTTGCCGATGGCACCGTTGCCACCTGGCACAAGCAGCCGGGCGACGCCGTCAAGCGTGACGAGCTGATCGTCGACATCGAGACCGACAAGGTCGTCCTGGAAGTGCTGGCCACCGCCGATGGCGTGCTGGGCGCGATCGTCAAGGGCGAGGGCGACACCGTCCTGTCCGACGAAGTGCTGGGTTCGATCGTTGAAGGTGGTGCTGCCGCTGCTGCTCCAGCTGCTGCCCCGGCCGCTGCTGCTCCGGCTGCCGCCGCCGCCGACGCTGGTGAAGACGACCCGATCGCTGCGCCTGCCGCTCGCAAGCTGGCCGAAGAAAGCGGTATCGACCTGGCTACCGTTGCCGGCACCGGCAAAGGTGGTCGCATCACCAAGGAAGACGTCGTTGCCGCCGTCGCCAACAAGAAGTCGGCTCCAGCGCCTGCTGCCAAGCCTGCTGCTGCCGCTGCTGCCCCGGTTGTCGTTGCCGCTGGCGACCGCACCGAGAAGCGCGTGCCGATGACCCGTCTGCGCGCCAAGATCGCCGAGCGTCTGGTCGAAGCCCAGTCGAACATGGCCATGCTGACCACTTTCAACGAAGTCGACATGACCGAAGTCATGGCCCTGCGTTCGAAGTACAAGGACCTGTTCGAGAAGACCCACAATGGCGTACGCCTGGGCTTCATGTCGTTCTTCGTCAAGGCTGCCACCGAAGCCCTGAAGCGCTTCCCGGCTGTCAACGCCTCGATCGACGGCAACGACATCGTCTACCACGGCTTCGCCGACGTCGGCGTTGCCGTGTCCAGCGACCGTGGTCTGGTGGTGCCGGTACTGCGTAACGCCGAGTCGATGAGCCTGGCTGAAATCGAGAACGGCATCGCCACCTTCGGCAAGAAGGCCCGTGACGGCAAGCTGTCGATCGAAGAGATGACCGGTGGTACCTTCACCATCACCAACGGCGGTACTTTCGGTTCGATGATGTCGACCCCGATCGTCAACCCGCCGCAGGCCGCTATCCTCGGCATGCACAACATCATCCAGCGTCCGATGGCCATCAATGGCCAAGTGGTTATCCGCCCGATGATGTACCTGGCACTGTCCTACGATCACCGCCTGATCGATGGCAAGGAAGCGGTAACCTTCCTGGTCACCATCAAGAACCTGCTGGAAGATCCGTCTCGCCTGCTGCTGGACATCTAACCCTCTGGCTGCGTACCGTGCCGGCCCTGGCTTCGCGAGAAGCCGTGCCGCGCGGTCCGCGGCCTGTAGCTTGTAGCTGATAAGGAATCTTTTATGACCCAGAAATTCGACGTAGTGGTAATCGGTGCAGGTCCTGGCGGCTATGTTGCTGCCATCAAGGCCGCACAACTTGGTCTGAAGACTGCCTGTATCGAGAAGTACACCGACGCCGAGGGCAAGCTGGCCCTGGGCGGCACCTGCCTGAACGTAGGCTGCATTCCGTCCAAGGCGCTGCTGGACAGCTCCTGGAAGTACAAGGAAGCCAAAGAGAGCTTCAACGTCCACGGTATCTCCACTGGCGAAGTGAAGATGGACGTCGCCGCGATGGTTGGCCGCAAGGCTGGCATCGTCAAGAACCTGACCGGTGGCGTTGCCACCCTGTTCAAGGCCAACGGCGTTACCTCGATCCAGGGCCACGGCAAGCTGCTGGCTGGCAAGAAGGTCGAAGTCACCAAGGCTGACGGCACCACCGAAGTCATCGAAGCCGAGAACGTGATCCTCGCTTCCGGCTCGCGTCCGATCGACATTCCGCCGGCTCCGGTCGACCAGAACGTCATCGTCGACTCCACCGGCGCCCTGGAATTCCAGTCGGTACCTAAGCGCCTGGGCGTGATCGGTGCTGGCGTGATCGGTCTGGAACTGGGCTCGGTATGGGCTCGCCTGGGTGCTGAAGTCACCGTCCTGGAAGCCCTGGACACCTTCCTGATGGCTGCCGACACCGCCGTGTCGAAAGAAGCCCAGAAGACCCTGACCAAGCAAGGCCTGGACATCAAGCTGGGCGCCCGCGTCACCGGCTCGAAAGTCAACGGCAACGAAGTCGAAGTGACCTACACCAACGCCGAAGGCGAGCAGAAGATCACCTTCGACAAGCTGATCGTTGCGGTCGGCCGTCGTCCGGTGACCACTGATCTGCTGGCTGCCGACAGCGGCGTGACCATCGACGAGCGTGGCTACATCTTCGTCGACGACTACTGCGCTACCAGCGTACCGGGCGTGTTCGCCATCGGTGACGTGGTACGCGGCATGATGCTGGCGCACAAGGCCTCGGAAGAGGGCATCATGGTCGTCGAGCGCATCAAGGGCCACAAGGCCCAGATGAACTACGACCTGATTCCGTCGGTCATCTACACCCACCCGGAAATCGCGTGGGTCGGCAAGACCGAACAAGCCTTGAAGGCCGAGGGTGTTGAGGTTAACGTAGGCACCTTCCCGTTCGCGGCCAGCGGCCGTGCGATGGCAGCCAACGATACCGGTGGTTTCGTCAAGGTCATCGCCGACGCCAAGACCGACCGTGTCCTGGGTGTTCACGTGATTGGCCCATCGGCTGCCGAACTGGTACAGCAGGGCGCAATCGCAATGGAATTCGGCACCAGTGCCGAGGATCTGGGCATGATGGTCTTCAGCCATCCAACCCTGTCCGAAGCGTTGCATGAAGCAGCGCTGGCAGTGAATGGCGGCGCCATTCACGTGGCCAACCGTAAGAAGCGTTAATTATAAGAAACCACGGCGGGCTGCCCGTCGTGAGTCTTGCGTGCATGACTCACCGCGGAACGTCCGCCGGACCGGACTACACGGGAAAACCCGGGGTCAATGGTCACAGGTGGTGCGGCGCCAGCAATGGCGCAGCGCCGAAGCGCAGTACCTAACGAAGACGGTAAAAAGCATGAATCTTCACGAGTATCAGGGTAAGCAGCTGTTCGCTGAATACGGCCTGCCAGTTTCCAAGGGTTTCGCAGTCGACACCCCTGAAGCTGCAGCAGAAGCCTGCGACAAGATCGGCGGGAACGAGTGGGTCGTAAAAGCCCAGGTTCACGCAGGTGGTCGCGGCAAAGCGGGCGGCGTCAAGCTGGTTCGCAGCAAGGAAGACGCCAAGGCGTTCGCTGCACAGTGGTTGGGCAAGAATCTGGTTACCTACCAGACCGATGCCAACGGTCAACCCGTCTCCAAGATTCTGGTCGAATCCTGCACTGACATCGCCAAAGAGCTGTACCTGGGCGCTGTAGTGGATCGTTCGAGCCGCCGTATCGTGTTCATGGCTTCCACCGAAGGTGGCGTGGACATCGAGAAAGTCGCGCACGACACTCCTGAGAAGATCCTCAAGGCTACCATCGACCCACTGGTTGGCGCTCAGCCGTTCCAGGGTCGTGAGCTGGCGTTCCAGCTGGGCCTGGAAGGCAAGCAAGTTCAACAGTTCGCCAAGATCTTCGTTGGCCTGGCCAAGCTGTTCAAGGATCACGATCTGGCCCTGCTGGAAGTGAACCCGCTGGTGATCAAGGCCGACGGCGACCTGCACTGCCTCGATGCCAAGATCAACATCGACGCCAACGCCATGTACCGTCAGCCTAAGCTGAAGACTTTCCACGACCCGTCGCAGGACGACGCCCGTGAAGCCCACGCTGCCAAGTTCGAACTGAACTACGTTGCCCTCGAAGGCAACATCGGCTGCATGGTCAACGGTGCCGGCCTGGCCATGGGTACCATGGACATCGTCAACCTGCACGGCGGCAAGCCAGCCAACTTCCTCGATGTGGGCGGCGGCGCTACCAAAGAGCGCGTTACCGAAGCGTTCAAGATCATTCTGTCCGACAGCAATGTCGCGGCCGTTCTGGTCAACATCTTCGGCGGCATCGTTCGCTGCGACATGATTGCCGAAGGCATCATCGGTGCAGTGAAAGAAGTCGGCGTGAAAGTTCCGGTTGTGGTTCGCCTTGAAGGCAACAACGCCGAACTGGGCGCTAAAGTACTGGCAGAAAGCGGTTTGAACATCATTGCGGCCACCAGCCTGACCGACGCTGCTCAACAAGTTGTCAAAGCTGCGGAGGGCAAGTAATGAGCGTCCTGATCAATAAAGATACCAAAGTCATCTGCCAGGGCTTCACCGGCTCGCAGGGTACTTTCCACTCCGAACAAGCCATCGCCTACGGCACCAAGATGGTCGGCGGCGTTACGCCAGGCAAGGGTGGCACCACCCACCTGGGCCTGCCAGTGTTCAACACTGTGAAAGAAGCCGTAGAAGCCACCGGCGCTGACGCTTCGGTCATCTACGTTCCGGCTCCTTTCTGCAAGGACTCGATCCTGGAAGCAGCCTTCGGCGGCATCAAGCTGATCGTCTGCATCACCGAAGGCATTCCTACCCTGGACATGCTGGATGCCAAGGTCAAGTGCGACGAGCTGGGCGTGACCCTGATCGGCCCTAACTGCCCAGGCGTGATCACTCCGGGCGAGTGCAAGATCGGCATCATGCCAGGCCACATCCACCTGCCAGGCAAGGTCGGTATCGTTTCGCGTTCCGGCACCCTGACCTACGAAGCGGTCAAGCAGACCACCGACGCCGGCTTCGGCCAGTCGACCTGCGTGGGTATCGGTGGCGACCCGATCCCAGGCTCCAACTTCATCGACATCCTGAAGCTGTTCCAGGAAGACCCGAAGACCGAAGCGATCGTCATGATCGGTGAGATCGGCGGTTCGGCTGAAGAAGAAGCTGCGGCCTACATCAAGGCCAACGTCACCAAGCCAGTCGTTTCCTACATCGCCGGTGTTACCGCACCTGCGGGCAAGCGCATGGGCCACGCTGGCGCCATCATCTCCGGCGGCAAGGGCACTGCGGACGAGAAATTCGCTGCGCTGCAGGACGCTGGTGTGAAGACCGTGCGTTCCCTGGCTGACATCGGCAAGGCTCTGGCCGAGCTGACTGGCTGGGAAGCCAAGAAGTAATACCTGCTACACCCCCCACGCGCACAGAGGCCACCTTCGGGTGGCCTTTGTCGTTTTTGCAGTTGGAACAGGCAGTTAGGTTTTTCGATAGATTTGATAGGAATTTTCGCGCAGACGAATGTTTCAATCAGAGGATAATTCCTACTGTCCCCGGTCACATAGACGACAAACATGTACGCACATCGGACAAGCAGCACTGTGCCAGTGCGTTTGCCGGGTAAAACGGTTAATCTACGCGCTCACTCTGTGCCCGTACCCCAAAAGGGAACGACACGCTAAACGGGTCTGGCCTACCAAGCCGGGCAGCATTTCCCTCATCCAAAAGGGAAATCCCCTCTCGAATCCCGATTTCAGCAGTGTGGTACTACCTTAAATGAAAGTTCTCAAAGGCCAGGATATCCTGGCGCTTGGCTTTATGACGTTTGCGCTTTTCGTAGGCGCTGGCAACATCATCTTCCCGCCTATCGTCGGTCTGCAGTCTGGCCCGCACGTATGGATGGCGGCCCTGGGCTTCCTGGTCACTGCGGTAGGCCTGCCGGTCATCACCGTGGTCGCCCTGGCCAAGGTCGGTGGCGGCATGGACGCCCTGAGCAGCCCGATCGGCAAGTTCTTCGGTGGCCTGCTGGCGGCCGTGTGCTACCTGTCGGTCGGCCCGCTGTTCGCGACGCCGCGTACGGCGACCGTGTCGTTCGAAGTGGGCGTGGCACCGCTGACCGGTGAAAGCCCGACTGCGTTGTTCATCTACAGCCTGGTGTACTTCGCCGTGGTACTGGCCGTGTCCATGTATCCGGGCAAGCTGCTCGACACTGTCGGCCGCTTCCTTGCGCCGCTGAAGATCATCGCGCTGGCGGCGCTGGGCATCGCTGCCTTTGCGCTGCCGGCCGGGACCATTGGTGAAGCGCAGCCGGCCTATGCCGCCGCCGCCTTCTCCAAAGGCTTCTCCGATGGCTACCTGACCATGGACACCCTCGGTGCCCTGGTATTCGGTATCGTCATCGTCAACGCCATCCGCTCGCGCGGTGTCGAGTCGCCGAAGCTGATCACTCGCTATGCCATCATCGCCGGCCTGATCGCCGGTGTCGGTCTGGCCCTGGTGTACATCAGCCTGTTCCGCCTGGGCGCCACCAGCCACGACATTGCCGCCGATGCCACCAACGGTGCAGCCGTTCTGCACGCCTATGTGCAGCACACCTTCGGCTCGCTGGGCAGTGGCTTCCTCGCCGTGCTGATCGCCCTGGCGTGCCTGGTGACTGCGGTGGGCCTGACCTGCGCCTGTGCCGAGTACTTCAGCCAGGTCCTGCCACTGTCGTACCGTGCCCTGGTGGTGATCCTGGCAGGCTTCTCGCTGCTGATCTCCAACCTGGGCCTGACCAAGCTGATCATGTTCTCGATCCCGGTGCTGACCGCCATCTATCCGCCGTGCATCGTGGTGGTGGGCCTGAGCTTCGTGAAGGACCTGTGGAATTCGCCGACCCGTATCCTGGCGCCGGTGATGCTGGTGTCGCTGGTGTTCGGTATCGTCGATGCGATCAAGGGCAGCGACATTGCCCATGTGCTGCCAGACGTGCTGGCGCACCTGCCGTTGAGCGATCAAGGCCTGGCCTGGCTGGTGCCTTCGGTGGTGACGCTGATGGGTGCCGTGGCCTGTGACCGCATGCTCGGCAAGCCGCGCGAAGCGTTGGCCTGAAGGCACAGGTTGAAGCCTGAGGGCGGCACCGGCCACAAGCCGTAGGGTGCTCGCCAAGGGTGGAGACTCGAAAGCCCCGTATCCGCAAGGATGCGGGGCTTTTTCGTTTCAGGGTGTGCCTTTTGCCACTTGCAGGCGTCGAAACCCGGTCACTATCCTTTGTGCACCTGGCCCTCGGGAACCCTGCATGAACTTTATCCAAAGCAACCTCCACAACCTTCTGGCCGTCTGCTGGTTCGCCCTCTGCTGGGGCGGCTACACCCGCTATGCCATCTGGAAAGGCCGCGACACCGCGTGCCTGGCCAGCGTGCTGCACCTGTACCGGGAAGACTGGATGCGCCGCATGTTGCTGCGTGACAACCGCATCGCCGATGCCAGCGTGATCGGCAACCTGGAGCGCAACGCCTCGTTTTTCGCCTCCAGTACCCTGATCATCCTCGCCGGCATTCTCACCGTACTGGGTGCTTCGGATCGTGCCCTGTCGCTGCTTGCGGACCTGCCGCTGGTGCAGCAGGCGTCCCAGGGCATGTCGGAGATCAAGCTGTTGTGCCTGGCGATGGTCTTCGTCTACGCCTTCTTCACCTTCAGCTGGTGCATGCGTCAGTACAACTTTGCCGCGGTGCTGGTGGGCTCCGCGCCGATGATTGGTGAGCGCCAGGTCAACGAACTGGAGCGCAAGGCTTTTGCTTCGCGTGCTGCGCGGGTGCTGTCGCTGGCGGCCAACCAGTTCAACTTTGGCCTGCGCTCTTATTACTTCGGCATGGCCATGCTGACCTGGTTCATAAGCCCCTGGCTGTTCATGGTCGTGAGTGTCGGCGTGGTGTTGGTTCTGTATCGCCGTGAGTTCCATTCCGATGTATTGGACGTCATGGTGTTCACGCCCACTGAAAGTGCGCCGACAGAAGTACTCAAGGAAAGTTCCAGTAGCATTAACTGAAACGTTTAATCCAGTAAAGGCAGGCACAAAAAAACCCGACATTGTCGGGTTTTTTTGTTTCGGTCGATTACTGCTTGGCAGGTTCGGCCGGAGTGGCAGGCGCGGTTTCCGGCGCCGGAGTAGCCGGGGCGGCCTCTTCGGCAGCCTTCTGCTCGGCTTCGGCCTGATCTTTGGCGGCTTCGGCGTTTTCCTTGGCGGCTTCGTTCATTTTATCCTGAGCTTCGCCCATCTTTTCCTGGGCTTGCTCGGCGTGTTGCTGTGCGTCTTGGGCTTTGTCTTCGCTCGCTTTATCGCAAGCAGCCAGGCCCATGGCAGCAGCCAGCATCAGAGCAAAAGCAAAAGGTTTACGCATGGGGGTGTTTCTCCTTGGTGGAATAATTGACTTGTTCCTTCGAGTTCAATCACGCGGAAGAAGTTCCGCAAAGGTTACAGATATATAACGCCCCGTTCTATATAGACTTTTTATTGATTTTATGCAGCGGTGGCAGTGCTTACGGAGCTCGCCTATGAACGATCAAAGCTTGTTGGCCATGGCCGAACGTTTTCTCTCGGCATTGAAACATTGCCAACGGTTGCAGATGCGCGTTGCCTTTGCCGACAACGCCGGCATGACCCTGGTCATGCCCTGGTCGCCGGCGATTGTCGGTAACCCACAGACCGGGGCGGTACACGGTGGGGCGTTGACCACGTTGATGGATACCACTTGTGGCACGGCCACCTTGTGCGTGCTGCCACGTTTCGAGGTGTGCCCGACGCTGGATCTGCGTATCGACTACATGCACACCGCTGCTCCGGGTAAACCGATCTACGGCCATGCCCAGTGCTATCGGGTGACCCGCGATGTGATCTTCACCCGTGGCACGGCCTATCAGGACGACCCTGACCAGCCAATCTGCCATGTGGTGGGGACCTTCATGCGCCTGGGCCAGGAGATCAAGGGGGGCATCCGTTTCGGCAACAGCCTCAAGGAGGGCGGGGCATGATCCCTGAACAGGTTCGCCAGCAGTTGAATGCGGCACACGCGGTTGGCGACTACGGCCCCTTGCTGGCCTTGATTCCTTACGCCGGCCTGATCGGCATCGAGTGCCAGCGCGAGGGCGACGACCTGTTGTTCCGCCTGCCGGCCAGCCAGGACAACATCGGCAACCCGTTGCTGCCGGCCATCCATGGTGGCGTCATCGCCGGCTTCATGGAGCTTTCCGCGGCCCTGTACCTGCTGATCTACAGCGAGAGCGCGAGCATCCCGAAGATCATCGATTTCTCCATCGACTACCTGCGCGCCGGGCATTTTCGCGACACTTACGCCCAGTGCCAGCTCTGGCGTCAGGGGCGGCGCGTGACCAACGTGGCAATCACCGCCTGGCAGGCTGACCGGCAGTCGCCGATCGCCACCGCCCGCGCGCATTTCAAGATCGAACCGGAAAAGCCCTTGAAATCGTCCGGGCAGCCCCCATCTGCATGACATCCGCCGTTAAAGCAGGCCACATCGGCCGCCCGGCGTCACTGCCATCAGATCGGAGTTTTGAAGACCATGAGTGTTGAGGCTCAAAAGGAAACACTAGGCTTCCAGACCGAGGTAAAGCAGCTGCTGCACCTCATGATTCACTCCTTGTACTCGAACAAGGAAATCTTCCTGCGTGAACTGATCTCCAACGCCTCCGACGCCGCCGACAAGCTGCGCTTCGAGGCCCTGGCCAAGCCAGAGCTGCTCGAGGGCGACGCCGACCTGAAGATTCGCCTGAGCTTCGACAAGGACGCCGGTACCGTGACCCTTGAGGACAACGGCATCGGCATGAGCCGCGAAGATGTGATCGCCCACCTGGGCACCATCGCCAAGTCCGGCACCGCCGACTTCATGAAGAACCTCACCGGTGACCAGAAGAAGGACTCGCACCTGATCGGTCAGTTCGGCGTGGGCTTCTACTCGGCCTTCATCGTTGCCGACAAGGTCGATGTGTACAGCCGCCGTGCCGGCCAGCCGGCCAGCGAAGGCGTGCACTGGTCGTCGAAGGGCGAAGGTGAGTTCGAAGTTGCGACCATCGACAAGCCGCAGCGCGGCACCCGCATTGTCCTGCACCTGAAGAAGGGCGAGCAGGAGTTCGCCGATGGTTGGCGCCTGCGCAACGTGGTCAAGAAATACTCCGACCACATCGCCCTGCCGATCGAGCTGCCCAAGGAGCAGGCCGAAGCCGCCGAAGGCCAAGAAAAGCCGGCGCAGGAGTGGGAAACCGTCAACCGCGCCAGCGCCCTGTGGACCCGTTCGCGCTCCGAGGTGAAGGACGAGGAGTACCAGGAGTTCTACAAGCACATCGGCCATGACTTCGAGAACCCGCTGGCCTGGAGCCACAACAAGGTCGAAGGCAAGCTCGAATACAACTCGCTGCTGTACGTGCCGGCCCGTGCACCGTTCGACCTGTACCAGCGCGAAGCGCCACGCGGCCTGAAGCTGTACGTGCAGCGCGTGTTCATCATGGACCAGGCCGAGTCGTTCCTGCCGCTGTACCTGCGCTTCATCAAAGGCGTGGTGGACTCCAACGACCTGTCGCTGAACGTGTCCCGCGAGATCTTGCAGAAAGACCCGATCATCGACTCGATGAAGACCGCGCTGACCAAGCGCGTGCTGGACATACTGGAGAAGCTGGCGAAGAACGAGCCTGAGCAGTACAAGGGCTTCTGGAAAAACTTCGGCCAGGTGCTGAAGGAAGGCCCGGCTGAAGACTTCGCCAACAAGGAAAAGATCGCCGGCCTGCTGCGCTTCGCTTCCACCCAGGACGACAGCGGCGAGCAGAGCGTTGCCCTGGCCGATTACCTGGCGCGCGCCAAGGACGGCCAGGACAAGATCTACTACCTCACCGGCGAGTCCTACGCGCAGGTCAAGAACAGCCCGCACCTGGAAGTCTTCCGCAAGAAAGGCATCGAGGTCCTGCTGCTGACCGACCGTATCGACGAGTGGCTGATGAGCTACCTCAGCGAGTTCGATGGCAAGGCATTCGTCGACGTCGCCCGTGGCGACCTGGACCTGGGCAAGCTGGACTCGGAAGAGGACAAGAAGGCCCAGGAAGAAGTGGCCAAGGGCAAGGAAGGCCTGGTCGAGCGCCTGAAAGGGGCGCTGGGTGACAGCGTCGCCGAGGTGCGTGTCTCGCATCGCCTGACCGATTCGCCGGCGATCCTCGCCATCGGCGAACAGGACCTTGGCCTGCAGATGCGCCAGATCCTCGAAGCCAGCGGCCAGAAGGTGCCGGATTCGAAGCCGATCTTCGAGTTCAACCCGACTCACCCACTGATCGAGAAGCTCGACAACGAGCAGAGCGAAGACCGCTTCGCCGAACTGTCGCACATTCTCTTCGATCAGGCCGCGCTGGCGGCGGGTGACAGCCTGAAGGACCCGGCAGCTTACGTTCGTCGCCTGAACAAGCTACTGGTCGAGCTGTCTGCTTGAGTTGATGCACAGGAAAGCCCGCTTCGGCGGGCTTTTTTTTAGTGAGTGCCTAAGGAGTGCTTGATGAGCAAGGTAATCGTCGAATCGCTGGTCTATCACCTGTCCGGCAAGGCCTATGAAAGCCGCCTGGTCTACGAGCCAGGTGTTCTGGGCCGCCCGGGTCTGGTGATGGCGCCGAACTGGATGGGCATCGGCGAAGGTGCCGAGCGTATCGCCAAGGAAGTGGCCGAGAAGGGCTACGTGGTGCTGATTGCCGACCTGTATGGGCAGTCGGTGCGTCCCTCCAATGCCGAGGAGGCTGGGGCGGCGATGATGCCGCTGAAGAACGACCGTGGCGAGCTGCGCAAGCGCATGAAAGAGGCCCTGGATCAGTTGCTGGGGCAGTCCAAGGCGCTGCTGGAGCCGGGCAAGGTGGCCACCTTCGGTTTCTGCTTCGGTGGCTGCTGTGCCCTGGAGCTGGCCCGTACCGGTGCCGACTTGCGGGCGGCGGTGTCGTTCCACGGCACGCTGGACACCCCGAACCCGGAAGATGCCAAGCGCATCAAGGGCTCGGTACTGGTGCTGCACGGCGCTTCCGACCCGTTGGTGCCGAAGGAGCAGTTGCCAGCGTTCGAAGATGAGATGAACGCTGCCAAGGTGGACTGGCAGCTGCTGAGCTACGGTGGCGCGGTGCACTCGTTCACCGACCCGAATGCCAATGTGCCGGGCAAGATGCAGTACGACCGTCGCACCTCGGAGCGGGCGTTCCGCTCGATGCACAACCTGCTCACCGAAGTGTTCCAGCGCTGACATCGCAGGGGGGGGCGCGGACTCCTGTGGGAGCCGCGCTTGCCGGCGATGGGCTGCAAAGCAGCCCCAAATTATCGCGGCAACTCGATCCTCGAAGTTTCCCCAGGCACCGTCGGCCAATCCCCAGCAGCCCACTTGGACCTGGCCCGCTCAATCAAATCCACATCACTGGCCACAAAATTCCAGTTCATCCGCCGCGGCCCATCCAGCGGCTCGCCGCCAATCAGCACCAGCTGGCATTCTTCCTCGGCATACAGCGTGACCTCTTCGCCCTCCGGCAGCACGATCAGGCTGCAGGCCTCAACCTGTTCGCCATCCATGAGCAACTCACCATCGAGCAGATACAACGCCCGCTGCACATGTTCGACAGGCACCACCAGCGTGGTGGCCGGCTGCATCTGCACATGCGCATAGAGGGTAGGGGAGAGTACCGGCACCGGTGATTCCAGGCAGAACCCGCTGCCGGCAATCATGCAGATGCGCACGCCCAGGTTGTCACTGACCGGCAGGCTCGCCGCGGGATGGTGGCTGTAGCTCGGCTCGCCCTGTTCGAGCGCCTGGGGTGAAGCCAGCCATACCTGCAGCCCATGCAGGCGTGAGCCATGGACCCAGGCGTCCTCCGGCGTGCGCTCGACATGCGCCACACCTTTGCCAGCGGTCATCCAGCTCACGTCTCCAGGCAGCACGCGCTGCTCCGAGCCCAGGCTGTCCTTGTGCAGGATCGCGCCTTCGAACAGGTAGGTGAGGGTGGAGAGGCCGATATGCGGATGCTGGCGGATATCCATGCCATGGCCCGGTGCATAGTCGGTCTCAAGCATATGGTCGAAGAACACGAACGGGCCGACGCTGCGGCATTGGGCCGAGGGCAGCGGGCGCAGGATCGGCTGGCCCTCGACCGATTCGGCGCGGGGGCGGATGATCAGGGGGCTGCTCATGGCGGGCTCCAGGCGAGGTGGAATTGCCCCAAGCATAGCGGTTTGCCGCGCAATGCTGAACCGTTGCGCTGGCGGCCCGGTCTACCCTGCTGATGCCCGCAAAAGGAGGTTGCCCATGATTGCCAGAACGCTGGCCTGCATGCTGTTGTCTGGCTGGCTATGCCTGGCGGCCCAGGCCCGTGACTATCGCTTCAGCGATGCTCATCTGCACTACGTGGATTTCTTTCAGGAAACCGAAGGCATGCCGGCGCTGATCAAGGCCATGGATGATGCTGGTGTCGAGCATTCGATGATTTCCGGCATTCCGGTGGCCAAGAAATGGCATGAAGACGAACCCAAGCGCCCACGCTACTACGCTGGCGACGATGCCGATGCCTATTGGTACAGCGCGACCGATACCTACGTAGCTGCCGCGTTGGAAAAACTACCGGCCGAGCAGCGAAAGCGTTTCCATCCGTTTCTGAGTGGTTTCAATCCGGTGGACAAGAATGCCGTCAGCCATATCGAGCGCATGCTCGAACTGAACCCGGGGCTCTGGCAGGGGATTGGTGAGGTGTTCACCCGGCATGACGACCTGACCGCGCTGACCAGCGGCGATACGCCGCGGGCCAACAACGAAGCGATGACCCGCATCTATCACCTGGCGGCCGAGCGCGATATGCCGGTGTTGCTGCATTCGAACATCACTTCCAAGCGTGAGCGCAATCCGCTGTACCTCGCTGAGATCGAAGAGCCATTACGCAATCATCCGCATACCCGGTTCATCTGGGCACATGCGGGGAGCAGCGCGGAGATCCATCGGCACCAGACCCAGATGGACTTTCTGTTGCCCGTGTTGACGCGCTTGCTGGTGGACTATCCAAATTTGTATGTGGATTTGTCGTGGAGTGTGCTGGAGCCCTATCTGCTGGACGAGCAGGGCGTACCGCGCCAGGAATGGGTTGCGCTGGTCGAGCGGTATCCGGACCGGTTCATGCTGGGGTCGGATGTGGTGGGGCGGTTTGGCAGCCTTGGCGAGCAGATGCACGGCTTCAGGCCGTTCCTGGATGCGCTGCCTGAAGACGTGGCCAACAAGGTGGCTCGGGATAACTTCCTGGCGGTGTTGCCCAAGGGGAAGAAGTAGTTGCCCGTGCAGGCAACACAAATGAAAACGCCCCGAACCAGTCGGGGCGTTTCACTTACCGCAGCAGCGTCTTACTTGCCTTCCCAGCGCTTGAGCACCAGGGTGGCGTTGGTGCCGCCGAAGCCGAAGCTGTTGCTCATCACGGTGGTGAGCTTGGCGTCTTCGGTCTTGCGCACGATTGGCAGGTCCGCAACTTCCGGGTCCAGCTCATCGATGTTGGCGGAGCCGGCAATGAAGTTGTTTTCCATCATCAGCAGGCAGTAGATCGCCTCGTGCACGCCAGCGGCGCCCAGCGAGTGGCCCGACAGGCTTTTGGTCGAGCTGATCTTCGGTGCCTTGTCGCCGAACACTTCACGCACACCTTTCATTTCCGCAACGTCACCGACCGGGGTCGAGGTGCCGTGGGTGTTCAGGTAGTCGATCGGGGTGTCGACGGTGGACAGCGCCTGCTGCATGCAGCGGATAGCGCCTTCGCCGCTTGGTGCGACCATGTCGTAGCCATCGGAAGTGGCACCGTAGCCGACGATTTCGGCGTAGATCTTGGCGCCGCGAGCCAGCGCGTGCTCCAGCTCCTCGACCACCACCATGCCGCCGCCGCCAGCGATGACGAAGCCGTCACGGTCGGCGTCGTAGGCGCGCGAAGCCAGTTCCGGGGTGTCGTTGCGCTTGGTCGACAGGGCGCCCATGGCATCGAACAGGAACGACTGGCTCCAGTGCTCTTCTTCACCGCCACCGGCAAAGACGATGTCCTGCTTGCCCCACTGGATCTGCTCCAGAGCGGTACCGATGCAGTGTGCCGAAGTGGCGCAGGCCGACGAGATCGAGTAGTTGATGCCCTTGATCTTGAACGGGGTGGCCAGGCACGCCGAAACGGTGCTGCCCATGGTGCGGGTGACGCGGTACGGGCCGACGCGCTTGACGCCTTTTTCGCGCAGGGTATCCAGCGCTTCCATCTGGTTCAGGGTCGAGGCACCGCCCGAGCCGGCTACCAGGCCAGTACGCGGGTTGGAGATCTGCTCTTCGGTCAGGCCGGAGTCCTTGATCGCGTCCTGCATCGCCAGGTAGGCGTAGGCAGCGGCGTGGCCGACGAAGCGGTAGACCTTGCGGTCGATCAGTTCTTCGAGGTTGAGGTCGATGGACCCGGAAACCTGGCTACGCAGCCCCATTTCCTTGTATTCCGGGTTGTAACGGATACCCGGACGGCTGTTGCGCAGGTTTTCGGTGACGGTAGCTTTGTCATTGCCCAGGCACGATACGATGCCCAGACCAGTGATAACGACGCGGCGCATGCGAATAACCCTTAGAAATTGTCAGTGGAGGTGAACACGCCGACCCGCAGGGCTTCGGCGGTGTAGATCTCGCGACCGTCGACGCTGACCGAGCCATCGGCGATGGCCATGTTCAGCTTACCCTTCAGGACGCGCTTGATGTGAATGTTGTAGGTGACTTTCTTGGCGGTAGGCAGTACCTGGCCGAAGAATTTCACTTCGCCCGAACCCAGCGCACGGCCACGGCCCGGCAGGCCCTGCCAGCCGAGGAAGAAGCCGACCAGCTGCCACATGGCGTCGAGGCCCAGGCAGCCCGGCATCACCGGGTCGCCTTCGAAGTGGCAGGCGAAGAACCACAGGTCCGGGGTGATATCCAGCTCGGCGACCAATTCACCTTTGCCGTACTTGCCGCCTTCTTCGCTGATATGGGTGATGCGATCGACCATCAGCATGTTCGGCGCGGGCAGTTGCGCATTACCTGGGCCGAACAGCTCACCGCGACTGCAGCGCAGCAGGTCTTCCCGAGTAAAGGCGTGTTGTTTGGTCATGCGAGCTCCTCAATAACCCCCTGTGGCAGGGGATGAATCTTCCCGGCCGACCCTTCTTAGCTTCTGGGGCGGCAGCCTACAGGTAGACTATTGCGTTGTGGTGAAAGTCACAGTGCACCCGGCGAAAGAAGTACAGGTGTGCACTGAAACGTCTATTTTCAGGTCCGAGCAAGGTCCTGTCCAGTACTTAAGACTGCCGCACTTTAGCATTTATCGCCAGTCGCATCGCCAGTCGCTGCTGTCCGCCCCGGCAACCAGCGCTGCAAAACCCGCTGCAACTCGGTGCGGCGGAACGGTTTGCTCAGGTAATCATTCATGCCGGCGGCCATGCAACGCTCGCGGTCGCCCTGCAGGGCATTGGCGGTCAGGGCGATGATCGGCAAATGGCCGCAGGCCGGCAACAGGCGGATGCGCCGGGTCGCTTCGTAGCCATCCATCTGCGGCAGGCGGCAATCCATCAACACGGCGGCGAACGCCTGCTGGCTGACCTGATCCACCGCCTGAAGCCCGTCGTGGGCCACGCTGACTTCCATCCCCAGGCTGCGCAACATGGCTTCGATGACGCTCTGATTGACCGGGTTGTCCTCCACCAGCAGGATGCGCTTGCCAACCTCAAGGGGCGCGCTGGCCCCCGCGCTGCCGGGCAGTGTTGCTGGCGCGGTACTGGCCAGCGGCAGCGGCATTTCCAGGGTAAAGGTCGAGCCCAGCCCCTCGCGGCTTTCACCGCGTAGCTTGCCACCCATGCGTTCGGCCAGGGTGCGGGCGATCGACAGGCCCAGGCCGGTGCCGCCATAGCGCCGCGAAATCGAGCTGTCGGCCTGCTGGAAGGCGACGAACATCATTTCCAGGCGTTCGCTGTCGATGCCGATGCCGGTGTCGCGCACGCTGCAAGTGAACCACAGCAATTGCCGATCCAGCAGCTGCCAGCGCGCTTCGACCTGAACCTGGCCGCGCTCGGTGAATTTCAGGGCGTTGCCGATCAGGTTGAGGAGGATCTGGCGGATGCGCGTCGGGTCGCCGATCACCTGTGGCTGTGCGCCGTCTGCCGGCAATTGCAGGTGCAGTTCCAGGCCGCGCTGCTGAGCGCTGTGCTGGAACGACTGTACGCTGCTGGTGATCAGCTCACCCAGGTTGAAGTCGATGTGCTCCAGCGCCAGCGCAGTGCGTTCGATGCGCGAGAAGTCGAGGATGTCATTGATGACCTTCAGCAAGTGCCCGGTGGACTCGCTGGCCACGGCCGCGTAATCGGCCTGCTCACTGGTCAGCTGGGTGGTCTCCAGCAGTTGCAGCATGCCCAGCACGCCGTTCATGGGCGTGCGCAGTTCGTGGCTCATCATCGCCAGGAATTCCGACTTGGCGCCGTTGGCCTGCTCGGCTTCCTCGCGCGCCTGGATCAGCTGGGCGATGGCCTGTTTCTGCTCGGCGCTGGCCTGCTCCAGGGCGTTGGCGAGGTTGTTGATGTGGCGCGCCAGGTGGCCGAGTTCGCTGTCGTCGACCACCGGCAGAGGCGCGTTGTATTCACCCTGCTGGATGGCCTTGACCGCATGGCCCATGTCGCTGATCGGCTTGGCCAGGCTCATGGCCAGGCGGCGCGCCAGGAGGAAGGTGAACAGCAGGGCGAACAGCGCGAGGATGCCGGCCTTGATCACGATTTCCTGCTGGCGCTGGCTGAAGGCGTCGTCCGACATGCCGACGATCACCCGGCCCAGGTAGTCGTCACCGATGGCCGGTGCTGGCGCCTTGCCTTGTTGCAGGAAGTCGCTGTCCAGGCGGATCTGCTGCAGGCGGATCGGCGCCTGGAACACCTCCACCTGTTGCGCCCGGTTGTTGCTCTCGTCCTGCTGCTCGACGTACACCAGGATGTGGTTGCGGCTGTCCTGCACCTCGAGGAAGCGCACGTGCGGGATGCTCAGGGTGGCGCGCATCAGGCCTTCGAGAACTTCATTGTTACCGGAGATGACGCCGTACTCCGAAGCCGGTGCCAGCTGGTTGGCAATCAACTGCCCGGTATGGTTGAGCTCCTGACGCAAATCCTGGATGCGCACGAAGGTGAAAAAGCTGATCAACAGCAAGGTCAGCAACAAAGCCGGGCCCAGGCTGATGATCTGCGTGCGGGTGTGGATGTCCCAACTCAGGCGTTTGCTCATGGGGTGGGTTCTCCTTCGGCCAGGGCCTTGGCAGAGGCGTTCGGATCGATCGGCTCAAGGCCCAGGGCGCGGGCCACCTGCTGGTTGCCGCTGACGCCATAGCGCGCCGGATACAGGCTGCGTGGCCAGTGCGCCGGCGGCTGATTGAGCAACTGGTCGAGCACTGCCAGCCAGTCGTCCTGGTCGCTGTAGGTGCTGGCCAGGGCGCCCGCGCGGACGAAGCCCGCGTTCGGCCCGATCAATGCCATCTGCCGGCCGTAGCTGCTGAGCAACAGGTTCTTCGCCGTCTTGGAGTTGTACAGGTCGGGGTCATCGAGGCCCAACAGCACGTCGCTGTTGGCCAGCAGGTGCTGCAGCGGGCGGCTGTCGCGTTGGTCCGGCCAGTCCTGAGCGACGATCTCCAGGCCCAGCGGGCGTGCCGCCTGGCGCAGCTCGTCGAGCAGGAAGTGGCTGTGCTCACCATACAGCACACCGATGCGCTGGGCCTGTGGCAACAGGTAGCGGCTCAGGCGCAGCTGCCGCGCCAGCGGCGGGTCGCTCCACAGCAGGGTCAGGTAAGCAGGGCGCGACTTTCCCAGGCGTTGTTCAGCCTGTACCCGGCTGATGCGCATGGCCAGTGCAGGTGGCCCGCTGTTGTCGCTCAGGCGCCACTCCAGCGCGCTGTTGTCGAGCAGTATCAGGCGCACGTCAGCCTTGAGCTGAGCGGGGCGGGGCAACGTGGCGGTGCTTTGGAAGCGCACCTGGTCATGGCTGCGGCGGCCTTGCAGGGCTTCGACGAAGCTGCGAAAGCCGGGCTGTTCGTCGCCGCCGACCAGCAGGATTTCGCTGGCGGACAGCGTACCCAGTGGCCACAGGCAGAACAGCAGCAGGCGCAGCAGCCGGGCCATCAGAACTCCAGCTCCGCGCTGACGCTCAGGCGGTGGCGGCTGTCATAACGGTTTTGCTCCACGGTGGTGGGTTGGTCGTCCAGGCGTTGCTGCCACAGCGCGGCCAGTTCCAGGGTGCTGCCCTGGATACGGAAACGCTTGGCCACGCGCAGGTCGACGCGTTCATAGCGGTACGTGTTGAGTGCGTCGTCGCCGTAATAGAACAGCGCGCTCGACCAACCCTCACCCCATTCGCGCATCCACCCGGCCGAGCCGCTGTTGCGTGCGCTGAGGCGACGGTCGGCAGGGTTGCTGGCCCAGGCATCGACGTAGGCATAGGTCAGGCGCAGCCGGTCGCGTGGTGCCAGGCGCCAGTCGAATTGCGCCTCGCTACCGCTGAAACGGGCCTTGTTGGCGTTGCTGGCGATGTACTGGTTGTTCTTCAGGGGTTCGCTGATCATTCCGGTGATCTCGTCGTAGAACAGCTTCACATCCATGTTCAGGTCGAAGTCGCTGAAGTAGCCGTTATAGCCCAGCTCACGCGAGCGCATGCGCTCCTGTTCGAGGTCGCCAGGGCCGCGGGTCTTGACGAAGTACTCGGCATTGCGCTGGCCGAAGGCGGCGGGGCTCAGGTTCTTGACCGTGTAGCTCCAGTTGACGTTGTTCTCGAACATGTCCGGCGAACGCACGGCCTCGGAGTACACCGCGCGCAGGCCGTGGCGCGGTGTGATCAGGTAGTTGACCGCCATGCGTGGGGTCAGCGAGCTGCCGGACAGGCGCGAATCCTCGAACATCGCGCCGCCCTGGACAATCCAGTGCTCGTCGGCGCGCCATTCCAGCTGGCCGAACAGGCGCCAGGTCTGGTCGTCGATACTGCCGTTGAAGTAGGTCTGCGAATCGGCGCGATCATAGCGGTAGTTCATGCCGCTGAGCAGGCGCAGGCTGTCGGTCAGGCTCAGGGTGTCCTGTACCTCCAGGTCATAACGGGTCTCGCGGGTACTTTGGTCAACATCGCCGCAAACCACATTCTTGCCGCCCTGGTTGTCCCACTGGTCCTTGATCGCATCGACCAGCGCCTGTTCTTCGGGGTTGCTGCTGCTCGGCGGGTTGTTGGCCCCGCGGGCGACCTTTTCGGCGAAATCGGGGTTCATCTGCCACAAGCGGGTCAGCTCGGGGCTGAACGATAGCGCTGCATCACAGGCGCGCCAGACCTGCTGGCGGTCGAAAAGCTGGGCCGAACCCTGCACATACAAGCTGTGCTCGGGGTTGAAATCGATGTTCCAGCGTACCGAACCGGCATAGTCCTTGGCATTGACGTCGGCGTTGTCGCCGGTCTGGGTGACGTAGGGGAACACCGGCCGATAGGTATACGGCCGCTGGTTGCTGCCTTCCTTGGCCGCCAGTTGCCATTCCAGGGTCTGGTCGGGCGCCAGAACGTGGCTGACACTGAGGTTGAAACGGTTCAGGCGGCGGCTGTCGCGGTAGTCCTGGCCGAACTGGTTCTCGTCGAAGCCATCGTCCTGCTGGCCAGACACCGACAGGCGCATGTCGCCACCGTCCCAGCCGAAGCCGTGGCTGAGGTAATAGTCGTTGATGCCATCCTGGCCGCGGGTCAGTTTCATCCGCGTGCCGTGGCTGTCGGCCGGGTTGCGGGTGAGGATGTTGACCACCGCCATCAGTGCATTAGCGCCGTAACTGACGGTGTTGGGGCCGCGGAACACCTCGATGCGCTCGATGTCCTCGATGGCGACCGGGATGTCGCTCCAGTCCACCGTGGCCAGGCCGGCGCGGTACACCGAGCGGCCGTCGATCAGCACCTGCATGCGCCTTGCATCGTTGACGTTGCTGCCGTGGTAGTTGACGGTGGGCTGGTTGCCGGCGCCGTAGCCGATCATCATGCCCGGTACCAGGCGCAGCAGTTCGGGGATGTCGCGGGCACCGCTGGCGCGGATCAGCTCGTTGTCGAGCACGGTCATGCTGCCCGGCACTGCCGCCGGGGATTGTTTCAGGCGCGTGGCGGTCAGAACCTGCGGCAGGTCGGAGTTGTCGATGAACAAATCGTCGGCCATGGCCGAGCCGCCGAGCAGGGCAGTCAGCAGCAGCAGTCGAGGGTAGGGGGGCGGGCCGTAGAACACAGGACAGCCTTGTCTCAGGATTGAAACAGGCATGGTAACTGACCCAGAAGGTTTTGCCAGTCACCTGAGGCCCGATTCTGGTGGGTTCTGACACTGGTTCTGTCGCAGGCGCGCCGTATAATGAGCGGGTCGCCACTTAACTTAATGGCTTTAACGGATTGATTATGACTGAACAGCAACCTGTTGCAGTTCTGGGAGGCGGCAGCTTCGGCACCGCCGTGGCGAACCTGCTGGCCGAAAATGGCGTGCCGGTGCGTCAATGGATGCGCGACCCCGAGCAGGCCGAGGCGATGCGGGTCAACCGCGAGAACCCGCGCTACCTCAAGGGCATCCGCCTGCAGGACGGTGTCGAGCCGGTCAACGACCTGCTGGCCACCTTGCAAGCCAGCGACCTGATCTTCGTCGCGCTGCCGTCGAGCGCCCTGCGCAGCGTGCTGGCACCCCATGCCGAGCTGCTGCGCGGCAAGTACCTGGTCAGCCTGACCAAGGGCATCGAGGCGCAAAGCTTCAAGCTGATGAGCCAGATCCTCGAAGAAATCGCCCCCGAGGCCCGCATTGGTGTGCTCTCCGGCCCCAACCTGGCCCGCGAAATTGCCGAGCATGCGCTGACCGCCACCGTGGTTGCCAGCGAAGACGAACAACTGTGCCAGCGGGTGCAGGCGGTGCTGCACGGGCGCACCTTCCGGGTATACGCCAGCAGCGACCGCTTCGGCGTCGAACTGGGCGGCGCGCTGAAGAACGTCTACGCCATCATCGCCGGCATGGCCGTAGCCCTGGGCATGGGCGAGAACACCAAGAGCATGCTGATCACCCGTGCGCTGGCCGAGATGACCCGCTTTGCCGTCAGCCAGGGGGCCAACCCCATGACGTTCCTTGGCCTGGCCGGTGTCGGTGACCTGATCGTCACCTGCTCCTCGCCCAAGAGCCGCAACTACCAAGTCGGTCACGCCCTGGGCCAGGGCCTGAGCCTGGAGCAGGCCGTCAGCCGCCTGGGCGAAGTGGCCGAAGGGGTCAATACGCTCAAGGTGCTTAAAGCCAAGGCCCAGGAAGTGCAAGTGTACATGCCGCTGGTGGCCGGCCTGCACGCCATTCTGTTCGAAGGCCGCACGCTGAACCAGGTGATCGAGCACCTGATGCGCGCCGAGCCAAAGACCGACGTCGATTTCATTTCCATCAGTGGTTTCAACTAAGCGAAGGAGCAGCACATGAACGATACACCCGAGCGCGCCCAGCGCGAGTCGATCATCCTGCGGGTGCTGTGGATGCTGGTGTTCCTGGTGGTCTGGCAACTCGCCGAGCTGCTGCTCGGCGGCCTGGTGCTGGTGCAACTGATCTACCGCCTGGTCTATGGTGCCCCGAGCGCCAGCCTGATGAACTTCGGTGACAGCCTGAGCCAGTACCTGGCGCAGATCGGCCGTTTCGGTACCTTCCACACCGACCAGAAGCCTTGGCCGTTCGCCGACTGGCCGGCAGCGCGTGCCCCGGAAGGTGAGGCGCCCCACGCCGTGGCTGCGGCGCCGCACCCGGTGCGCGACGAGGAGCCCAAGCTGTGAGGCTGTGGGTGCTGCGCCACGGCGAGGCGCAGCCGCGCGCCAATACCGACGCTGAGCGGTGCCTGACCGGCCATGGCCGTGAGCAGGTGCTGCACAGTGCAGCCCGGCTGCTTGGCCAGCCGTTGCAGGCGATCATTGCCAGCCCGTATGTACGCGCACAACAGACGGCGGCCCTGGTGCATGACACCCTGGGCTTCGCCGAGCCCGTGCGCACCGTGCCGTGGCTGACACCTGACAGCGATGTGCGGCAGGTGATCGGCGAGATCGAGCGCCTGGGCCTGGAACACGTGTTGCTGGTCAGCCACCAGCCACTGGTAGGGTCGCTGGTCGGCATGCTCGAGCACGGCCATGTGCAGCAGCCGGCACCCATGAGCACCGCCAGCCTGGCGGAGCTGGAAGGCGACTGGCCGCTGGCAGGGCTGATGACGTTGCGCGCGCTTAGTTCGCCTGAGTGAGCGAGAGCAACTGGCATTTTTGCCAGTTGCCAGCCATTTGCATCCAACGGATGCTTGGCGCCAGGTGGTTCAGCAGATGACAGGGCAGGGAGCGTTGAATGAGCGGGGTGATGCACGAGCTGTTACGCTCTCTGGATCTGCAGCCCACGATTGAAGCCGTACAGCGTGACAACCGTCTCGATTTTGCCCAGTACGCCCTGCTGCGCGAGGCCGCCGACGCCAAGCTCTATCAC
Source organism: Pseudomonas sp. MN1F (assembly GCF_009391885.1). Classification (GTDB taxonomy): domain Bacteria; phylum Pseudomonadota; class Gammaproteobacteria; order Pseudomonadales; family Pseudomonadaceae; genus Aquipseudomonas. The sequence goes on from NZ_VZII01000033.1 coordinate 36,627, forward strand.
CTGATGGGCAACGTGCGTCACAAGCTCGAGCAGCACCCCATGGACAACCTGCTGGTCGAGCAGGACCTGCACGAACTGCAGCAGTCCTGCGCGCGCATGTCTCACCTGCTGCAAACCAGCTGCCTGGCCTTGCGCCGGCTGCAACTCGATGTTCAGGAGCAACGCCTGGCCCGTGAGGCGCTGGAGAGCCAGATCGCCTACATGCAAGCCTGCCTGCGCCGCTCGCTGGCGAGTTTCGACGACTCGGCGTGACCTGATTGCCCTTGGCGATGACATTTACAGACGTTGCCGAGTGCCGGCGCGATGCCGACAATGGGCCATCATTCCCCGTCCGGACCAGGCGCCATGTCGCAGCAGATCTTCTTCGCCCACGCCAACGGTTTTCCCTCGGCCACCTACGGCAAGCTGTTCGCCGCCCTGGGGCCGGATTATCAGGTCAGTCACCTGGCCCAGCATGCCCATGACCCGCGCTTTCCGGTGAACGACAACTGGCAGAACCTGGTCGACGAACTGCTGCATCACCTGGCGCAGCAGCCGGCGCCGGTGTGGGGGGTTGGCCATTCGCTGGGTGGCGTGTTGCACCTGCATGCCGCGTTGCGCCGGCCCGAGCTGTACCTTGGCGTGGTGATGCTCGACTCGCCGGTATTGACCCGTGCTGACCAATGGCTGCTGCGCACCGCCAAGCGATTCGGCTTCATCGACCGCATCACCCCGGCTGGCCGTACCCTCGGGCGGCGTGAAGCGTTTGCCGACCGTGACAGCGCACGTGACTACTTCGCCAGCAAGTCGCTGTTCCGCCACTTCGACCCGGATTGCCTGGAAGCCTACCTCGAGCATGGCCTGCAGGCGGCCGAGCAGGGCTTGCGCCTGCGCTTCGACCCGGCCACCGAAATCAGCATCTACCGCAGCATCCCGCACGCCAGCCCGGCGCCCGCGCGCCAGTTGCAGGTGCCGTTGGCAATGGTGCGTGGCGAGCGCAGCAATGTCATCCGCCGTCACCATGCGCTGGCGGTGCGCGGCATGGCTCGGGGCGAATACCACAGTGTGCCGGGCGGGCACATGTTCCCGTTGGAGCGGCCAACCGACACGGCCAGCCTGATCAAGGGCCTGTTCGACCGCTGGAGCCAGGCATGAGCGCGCAGGTCGAGGAAGTGCGCCTGAGCCTGGGCCATATCGAGCTCGCCGCGCACCTGTTCGGCCCCGCGGATGGCCTGCCGGTGATCGCCCTGCACGGCTGGCTGGACAACGCCAACAGCTTCTCGCGCCTGGCCCCGCTGTTGAAGGGCCTGCGCATCGTCGCCCTCGATCTGGCCGGGCACGGTTATTCCGAACACCGCCCCTTGGGCGCGGGGTATGCCTTGGCCGATTACGCCCACGATGTGCTGCGGGTTGCCGAACAGCTGGGCTGGCAGCGTTTTGCCCTGCTCGGGCATTCGTTGGGCGCGATCATTTCGGTGCAGCTGGCCGGTGCCTTGCCTGACCGGGTCAGCCATCTGGCCTTGATCGACGGTGTCATTCCCCCGACCGGCGCCGAGCAGGATGCCGCCGAGCGCCTGGGCATGGCCCTGCAGGCCCAGCTGCGCCTCGATGGCAAGCGCAAATCGGTTTACCCGACCCTGGCGCAGGGCGTGCAAGCGCGCATGAAGGGCATGGTCGCGGTCAGCCGCGAAGCCGCCGAGCGGCTGGCCCAGCGTGGCCTGATGCCGGTGCCCGGTGGTTACAGCTGGCGCAGCGACAGCCGCCTGACCCTGCCATCGCCAGTGCGCCTGAGCCAGGCCCAGGCCATGGCCTACGTGCGCCGGGTGAGTTGCCCGGCGAGCCTGGTGGTGGCGGCCGACGGCATGCTGGTGCGTCACACCGAGCTGCTGGAGCAGCTACCCTTTGAGCAGACGGTGCTGCCTGGCGGGCATCACTTGCACCTTAACGACGAACAAGGCGCGGCCCTTGTCGCAGACTGTTTCAATCGCTTCTTTGGCTTTGCTTGACTTGCACCGGACAAGTGTCGAGGCTTGGCGGGTTGAACAGGGAGACAACCATGCAATTGCCAGACATCCTGGAGCTTGAACCCGGCGCGCTGCGCCGCATGGGTCGCGGATGAGCGCGCCCGTTTCCATCCGTACCGCTTTCGCCGCCTGCCTCGTGCTGGCCAGCCCCGTGCTGTGGGCCGGCAGCTTGCCCGTGCCGGCGGACGCCAAGGTGGTCGACCAGCGCCCGGCCGTGGAGCAGGAACGCGTCTACCCCATGGGCCCGCTGCGCAAGATCAGTGGCCGCCTGCGCGTCGAGGCCCAGATCGAGAGCCGCGGCCAGGTCAGCTCGGTCACCTACGAGCTGCCGGTCGAGCGCAGTGCCCGCGAAGCCTTCACCAGCGCCCGCGAGGCGCTGCAGCATGACGGCGGCTATCCGTTGTTCTGGTGCCAGGGCCGCGATTGCGGCGAGGGCAGCCTGTGGGCCAACGACGTGTTTGCCAATGCCCGGTTGAACGGCGGCGACGAGCAGCAGGCGTTCATCCTCCTGCGCCGCTCGGCCGAAGAGGCCGACACCCTGGTCGCGCTGTACAGCGTCACCCGTGGCAACCGCCGCGCCTATCTGCATGTGGAAGAATTCGTCGCCAGCAGCCCGCTGGGCGAAATACTCCCCACCGCCGCCACCGTACTGCGGGAAATGCGCGATACCGGCAAGCTCGACTACCCTGACCTGGCTGCGCCACAGGAAAGCTGGGTGAGCTTGCTGGCGCGCAGCCTGAACCTCGACAGCACCTTGCGCGCAAGCCTCAGTGGCGCCCAGGCCGAGGCCTGGCGCGAGCAACTGGTCAAGGCTGGCGTGCGTGATGGCCGGCTCGAAGTCGGCAACGCACCCACCGATGGCCTGCACCTGGAACTGATCCGTTGAGTGAGCGTCACCATGGCCAACAATGACCGCCTGCTGATCCAGATTCTGCTGCTGGCGTTGCTGGGTGCCGCCCTGTGGGTCATGGCACCCTTCATTTCCGCGTTGTTGTGGGGGGCCATCCTGGCGTTCGCCAGCTGGCCGCTGATGCGCCTGCTGACGCGTGTGCTGGGTGGGCGTGAAACCCTCGCCGCCAGCCTGCTGACTGCGGCCTGGATCCTGATCGTGGCCTTGCCGCTGGTATGGCTGGGCTTCAACCTGGCCGACCACATCCGCGACGCCACTGCCTTTGTGCGCGATGTACAGGTCGATGGCCTGCCTGATGCACCTGACTGGCTGCGCGGCATTCCCTTTGTCGGCGAGCGCCTGGTCAGTTGGTGGCAATCCCTCGATCAGCAAGGCGCGGCCCTGCTGGCGTCGCTCAAGCCTTACCTCGGCCAGGTCGGCAACTGGTTGCTGGCGCGCAGTGCGCAGATCGGCAGCGGTGTGCTGGAGCTGACCCTGAGCCTGGTATTCGTGTTCTTCTTCTACCGTGACGGGCCGCGCCTGTCGGCCTTCGTGCTGCGGCTGCTGAACCGGCTGGTGGGCGAGCGGGCCGAGTACTACCTGGAGCTGGTGGCAGGCACCGTGCAGCGGGTGGTCAACGGCGTGATCGGCACGGCGGCCGCCCAGGGCCTGCTGGCGCTGATCGGCTTCCTGATCGCCGGGGTGCCCGGGGCGATCGTGCTGGGGCTGGTGACCTTCATGCTCAGCCTGATCCCGATGGGGCCACCGTTGGCGTGGATCCCGGCGACCGGCTGGCTGGTGTGGAAGGGCGAGTACGGCATGGCCGTGTTCCTGGGGATCTGGGGCACGTTCGTCATCAGCGGCGTGGACAACGTGCTCAAGCCCTACCTGATCAGCCGCGGCGGTAACCTGCCGCTGGTGATCGTGCTGCTGGGTGTGTTCGGTGGCTTGCTAGCCTTTGGCTTCATCGGCCTGTTCATCGGGCCGACCTTGCTGGCGGTCGGTTACAGCCTGTTGCTCGACTGGAGCCGTAACGCCGGACAACAGACTCCTCAGCAATAACCTGCTCTGGCCTCTTCGCCGCAATGCCGCGAAGAGGCCGGCACTGCAACGCCGCTGCTTTGATTTTTACGCATTCTTTATTTCCACGCCTGCCCCCCGATCTCGCCCCTTTACGCCTACCCCTCGGACAATTCCCCCAAAGCGGTACAAGCCGCAAAAAGGGGAGTTTCACTCATGTACATGCTCGATGGGTTGTCACTGCTGCTGGCAGTGGCCTTGGCGGTTTACCTGCTGGTAGCGCTGCTGCGCGCCGATCGCAGCTAGGGAGCGGCCATGCACAGTTACGATTACCTTTTGCTGCTGGCCTTCTTCGCCATCGTGCTGTTGCCGGCGCCCTGGCTCGGACGCTTCTACTACAAGGTCATGGAAGGCCAGCGTACCTGGCTGACCCCCGTGCTTGGGCCGGTGGAGCGTGGCTGTTACCGCCTGGCCGGCGTACGCGCCGACCAGGAGCAGAACTGGAAGCAGTACAGCCTGGCTCTGCTGGCCTTCAACCTGGCTGGCTTCCTGCTGCTGTTCAGCGTGCTTCTGTTGCAAGGCTACCTGCCACTCAACCCGCAGCACCTGCCCGGCCAGGAGTGGTCGCTGGCATTCAATACGGCGGTGAGTTTCGTCACCAACACCAACTGGCAGGCCTACAGCGGTGAGGCTTCGGTCAGCTACCTGAGCCAGATGCTCGGCCTGACCGTGCAGAACTTCGTCAGCGCCGCCACTGGCCTGGCCGTGCTGGTTGCGCTGTGCCGCGGCATCGCTCGCCGTTCCACCACCAGCCTGGGCAACTTCTGGGTCGATATGACCCGCGCCACTCTCTACGGCCTGCTGCCGCTGTGCCTGCTGCTGGCGCTGCTGCTGGTATGGCAGGGCGTGCCGCAGACCTTCGCCGACTACGCCCACGCCGTGACCCTGCAAGGCGCCGACCAGACCATCCCGCTGGGCCCAGCCGCCAGCCAGATCGCCATCAAGCAACTGGGCACCAACGGTGGCGGCTTCTTCGGTGTCAACTCGGCGCACCCATTCGAAAACCCTACCGCCTGGAGCAACCTGTTCGAGGTGGCCTCGATCATCCTGATCCCGGTAGCCCTGGTGTTCACCTTTGGTCACTACGTCAAGGACCTGCGCCAGAGCCGCGCCATCATCGCCTGCATGCTTGGCCTGTTCCTGCTGGGTGGCGCGACGGCGCTGTGGTCGGAGTACCAGCCGAACCCGGCGCTGGAAAGCGCCCAGGTGCAGCAGAGCGCGCCCATGGAGGGCAAGGAGAGCCGCTTCGGCACCACCGCCTCGGTGCTGTGGACCGTGACCACCACGTCAGCCTCCAATGGCTCGGTCAACGCCATGCACGACAGCCTCAACCCGCTGACCGGCATGGTCGCGATGGTCAACATGATGGTCGGTGAAGTGATCTTCGGCGGTGTCGGCGCCGGGCTCTACGGCATGTTGCTGTTCGTGCTGATTGCCGTGTTCCTGGCCGGGTTGATGATCGGCCGCACGCCGGAATACCTGGGCAAGAAGCTGCAAGCGCGGGAAGTGCAACTGCTGGTGGCGACCCTGCTGGTGATGCCGGTCGGCGTGCTGGTGCTGGGTGCCATCGCTGCCAGCCTGCCAGGCCCGGCAGGTGCGGTGAGCAACCCGGGCGCCCACGGCTTCAGCCAGCTGTTGTACGCCTACACCTCAGGCACCGCCAACAACGGCTCGGCGTTTGCCGGCTTTGGCGCCAACACGGTGTTCCACAACCTGATGATTGGCTTGGCCATGCTGATCGGCCGCTTCGGCTACATCCTGCCGATCCTGGCCCTGGCCGGCAGCCTGGCGGCGAAGAAGAGCGCGCCCCAGGGCACCGACAGCTTCCCCACCCACGGCCCGTTGTTCGCCTGCCTGTTGCTGGTGACCATCCTGCTGGTCGGTGGCCTGACCTTCCTGCCGACCCTGGCCCTTGGGCCGATCGCCGAACAACTGAGCCTGGGTTTCTGAGGAATCATCCATGAACATGCCCATTCCTGAAGTGAAAGCCTCACACAGCGCCAAGGACCAGACCCGCTTCGCGGCCCTGTGGCGCCCGGCGCTGGTGCAGGCCTTCGTCAAGCTCGACCCGCGTCAGCTCAAACGGGCGCCGGTGATGCTGGTGGTCGCCCTGACGGCGGTCCTCACCACCGCGCTGTGTTTCGCGCCTGGCAACGGCGTCAGTACTGGCGTCGCCGCGCAGATTGCCCTTTGGCTGTGGTTCACCGTACTGTTCGCCAACTTCGCCGAGGCCCTTGCCGAAGGCCGTGGCAAGGCCCGTGCCGACAGCCTCAAGGCCGGTAGCCAAGGGCTGACGGCGCAGCGCCGCAAACGCGATGGCAGTTTCGAAAGCGTCGCGGCCACGGCACTGCGCAAGGATGATGTGGTGCGCGTGGTGGCTGGCGAGATGATCCCCGGTGACGGTGAGGTGCTCGAAGGCATCGCGGCGGTCAACGAAGCGGCCATCACCGGCGAGTCCGCACCGGTCATCCGCGAATCCGGTGGCGACCGCTCGGCCGTCACTGGCAACACCCGGCTGGTGTCCGACTGGTTGCTGATCCGCATCACCAGCAACCCCGGCGAGTCGACCCTGGACCGCATGATCGCCCTGGTCGAGGGCGCCAAGCGGCAGAAGACCCCCAACGAAATCGCCCTCGACATCCTGCTGATCGGCCTGACCCTGATCTTCCTGATCGTGGTGGTGACCCTGCAACCGTTCGCCCATTTTGCGGGTGGCAGCCTGCCGCTGATCTTCCTCGCCGCGCTGCTGGTGACGCTGATTCCCACCACCATCGGTGGCCTGCTCTCGGCCATCGGCATTGCCGGCATGGACCGCCTGGTACGCCTGAATGTGATCGCCCGCTCCGGCCGCGCAGTGGAGGCGGCCGGCGACGTCCATACCTTGATGCTCGACAAGACCGGCACCATCACTTTCGGCAACCGCCGCTGCAGTGCCCTGCACGCGGCCCAGGGTGTGACCGCCAAGGAGCTGGGGGAGGGCGCCTTGCTCGCCTCGCTGGCCGACGACACCGCGGAGGGCAAGTCGATCGTCGAGTACCTGCGCCAATTGCACGACTTCATCGAACCGTCACCTGAGCAGTACCAGGCGATTGCCTTCAGCGCCGAGACACGCCTGTCGGGTATCGACTTCCAGCAGCACCGCTACCGCAAGGGTGCCGTCGATGCGGTGCTGGCCTTTGTCGGCATGCAGCGCCTTGACCTGCCCGCCGCGTTGGCCCGTGAGGTGGAGCGCATCGCCCAGAGCGGTGGCACCCCGCTGCTGGTGTGCCTGGACAAGCGCCTGCTCGGTGTGATCCACCTCAAGGACGTGGTCAAGCCGGGGATCCGTGAGCGTTTCGCCGAGCTGCGCAAGCTGGGCATCCGCACCGTGATGGTGACCGGTGACAACCCGCTGACCGCCGCAGCCATCGCTGCCGAGGCCGGCGTCGATGATGTGCTCGCCGAAGCCACGCCGGAGAAGAAGCTGGCACGCATCCGCCAGGAGCAGAATGACGGCCGCCTGGTGGCGATGTGCGGCGACGGCGCCAACGACGCCCCGGCGCTGGCCCAGGCGGACGTCGGCATGGCCATGAACGATGGCACCCAGGCGGCGCGCGAGGCGGCCAACATGGTCGACCTGGACAGCGACCCGACCAAGCTGCTGGACGTGGTGCAGGTGGGCAAGGAGCTGCTGGTGACCCGCGGCGCGCTGACCACCTTCTCCATCGCCAACGACGTGGCCAAGTACTTCGCCATCCTGCCGGCGCTGTTCGCCGCCATCTACCCGCAGCTCGGCGTGCTCAACCTGATGCACCTGGCCAGCCCGCAGAGCGCGATTCTCTCGGCGATCGTGTTCAACGCGCTGATCATCATCGTGCTGATCCCGCTGGCACTGCGCGGTGTGCGCGTGCAGGCGGCGAGCGCGGCGCACCTGTTGCGGCGCAACCTGCTGATCTACGGGCTGGGCGGCATCGTCGTGCCGTTTGCCGGGATCAAGCTGATCGACCTGCTGCTCAATGCCCTGCACCTGGTCTGAGGAGGCCATCATGAACCGTTACGTACGCCCGGCGTTGAGCCTGATCCTGCTGATGACCGCGGTCACTGGCGCACTTTACCCGCTGGCGGTGACTGGGGTTGCCCAGCTGGCGTTCCCCGAGCAGGCCAATGGCAGCCTGGTGCGCGATGAGCGCGGGCAGGTGCGGGGTTCGGCCTTGATCGCCCAGGATTTCCAGGGCGATGGCTGGTTCCATTCACGGCCTTCGGCGGGTGCTTTTGCTACCGTGGCCAGCAGCGCGAGCAACCTGGCACCGAGCAACCCGGCGCTGGCCGAGCGGGTCAAGGGCGATGCTGCGGCGCTGTACCAGGCGCAGCTGGGGCCGGTGCCCCAGGCGCTGCTGACCACGTCGGGCAGCGGCCTGGACCCGCACTTGCCACCGCAAGCCGTGGCCTACCAGATTCCTCGGGTAGCGGCGGCGCGGCAGGTGCCGGTGGAGCGCTTGCAAGCCTTGCTGGAAGAGGCCACCCTCCACCCATTGATCGGGCCACCAGTGGTCAATGTGCTGGCCTTGAACCAGGCGCTTGAGCACCTCTGAGAAGGGGCCGCAAGGCGGCCCAGGATTCAGGGAACACTGCAATTTCTGAAGGATGAAACATGAGTGACTCCACCCGCGCAGACGCGCTGTTGGCCACCCTCCCACGCAGCGGTCGCGGCCGGCTCAAGGTCTTCCTCGGCGCCGCCCCAGGCGTGGGCAAGACCTTCGCCATGCTCCAGGCCGCCCACGCCCAGCAGCGCCAGGGCGTGCAAGTGTTGGCCGCGGTGGTCGAAACCCACGGCCGCAGCGAGACCGAAGCGCTGCTCGGCGGCCTGCTCCAGCAGCCCCTGCTGCGCAGCGAGTATCGTGGTGTCACCCTTGAGGAAATGGACCTCGACGGCCTGCTCAAGGCGGCCCCGACCCTGGCCCTGGTCGACGAACTGGCCCACACCAACGCCCCTGGCAGCCGCCACGCCAAACGCTGGCAGGACGTGCAGGAGCTGCTTGCCGCTGGCATCGACGTGTACACCACGGTCAACGTCCAGCACCTGGAAAGCCTCAACGACAAGGTCCGCGGCATTACCGGCGTACAGGTGCGTGAAACCCTGCCGGACTGGGTGCTGCAGGAAGCCTTCGAGCTGGTGCTGATCGACCTGCCGCCGCGCGAGCTGCTCGAACGCCTGCGCGAAGGCAAGGTGTATGTGCCGGAGCAGGCGCGGGCCGCCATCGACGCGTACTTCTCGCAGACCAACCTCACCGCCCTGCGCGAGCTGGCCATGCAGACCGCCGCCGCCCAGGTCGATGCCGACCTGGCCCACGGTTACCGCCTGCGTGGCGAAGCGGCGCCGGCTTTGCGCGGGCGCCTGCTGGTGGGCGTGGATGGCGATGAGCAGGCCGAGCGCCTGGTGCGCCACGCCAGCCGCGTTGCCCAGCGTCGCCACCTGCCGTGGAGCCTGGTGCATGTCGACAACGGCCGGTTGCGTGACGAAGCCGCCCGCCAGCGCCTGCAGGCGGCCCAGCAACTGGCCGAGCGGCTGGGGGGCGAGGTGGTGGTGCTTCGCGCCGGCGAGGTGGCGCGAACCTTGATCCAGCACGCCAGCGAGCGTCGTGCCAGCCTGGTGCTGGTCGGGCAATCCCGTGACCGGCTGCGCCGGCGCCTGTTGGGTGCCGGTGTCGCCGCCCGGCTGCTGCGCGAAAGCCATGGCCTGGAGATCAACGTGCTCGACCGCGACAGCCAGGCACGCCCGGCACGTGCAGCAGTCAGCCGGGTGTGGGTCTGGCGCCATTACCTGCTGGCGCTGGTGGCCACGGTGCTGGCCGCCGGCCTGGCCTGGGGCGTGTCGAGCGTGCTGGCGCTGCCCAACATCTCGCTGGTGTTCCTTGCCGCCGTGCTGCTGGTGGCCGTGCGCAGCAGCCTGGGCCCGGCGCTGGCCTGTGCGGCGCTGTCGTTCCTGACCTACGACTTCCTGTTCATCCCGCCGAACTTCTCGTTCAGCATCCAGCGCGAGGAAGACGTGCTGACGCTGGTGTTCTTCCTGCTCATGGCGGCCCTCACCGGTAACCTCGCGGCCCGCCAGCGCAGCCAGCTGCAGGCCCTGCGCGAAACCCAGGCGCAGACCAACCAATTGCTCGACCTGTCGCGCCGGCTGACCGTGGCCGCCGACCGCCAGGCTGTGTTCAACGCCGCCGGGCGGCACCTCAATGGCTGGAAGGATGTGCAGGTATGCCTGCTCGAGCGCAACAGCGAAGGGCTGCTGGAGCTGGCGAGCGGCGAAGCCCAGGCCTTGAGCGACAACGAACGGGCCGCCGCCGAATGGGCCTGGCAGCATGGCCAGGCTGCTGGCCACGGCAGCGATACCTTGCCCAATGGCCGCTGGTGGTGGTGGCCGTTGGCGGTTGATGACCAGCCCCTGGCCCTGCTCGGCGTGCGCCCGCGTTCCGGCGAGCCACTGAGCGCCCAGCGCCGGCGCCTGCTGATGGCCCTCGGCCAACCCCTGGCCCAGGCCCTGGCCCGTGCCCGGCTGGCCGAGCAACTCGAGGCCGCCCGCCTGCACGGCGAAACCGAGCAATTGCGCAGCGCCTTGCTGGCCTCGGTGTCCCACGACCTGCGCACCCCGCTGACGGCCATGCGCGGCAGCATCGACAGCCTGCTGGCGCTGGGCGAAGCGATCCCCGTCGAAGACCGCCGCGAGCTGCTTGAAGGCACGCGCAACGAAGCCGAGCGCCTGGACCGTTACATCCAGAACCTGCTCGACATGACCCGCCTCGGCCACGGCGGCCTCAAGCTTGCCCGCGACTGGGTGGCGCCGGCCGACATTGTCGGCAGTGCCCTCAACCGTTTGCGCGCGGTACTGGCGCCGTTGCGTGTGCACACTGATGTGCCCGCTGACCTGCCACTGCTGTTCGTGCACGCCGCACTGATCGAGCAGGCGCTGATCAACGTACTGGAAAACGCCGCACGCTTTTCCCCCGCGCAAGGCCGCCTGGCGTTGCAGGTAGCGGTGCATGGCGAGCAGTTGCACTTCGCTGTCAGTGACCAAGGCCCCGGCATCCCGGTGGCCGAGCGCGAGAAGATCTTCGACATGTTCTACACCGCCGCCCGCGGTGACCGGGGCGGGCAGGGCACCGGCCTGGGCCTGGCGATCTGCCAGGGCATGATTGGTGCCCATGGCGGGCAGATCCTGGTCGGCGAAGGCATCGATGGCCACGGCACCTGCATCACTCTATGCTTGCCGCTGCCCCAGCAACCTGAAGCCGAAAGCGAAACTCCATGAGCCAGTCCGCCACCCTGTTGGTCATTGACGACGAACCACAGATCCGCAAGTTCCTGCGCATCAGCCTTGCTTCTCAGGGCTACAAGGTGATCGAGGCCGCCACCGGCAGCGAAGGCCTGGCCCAGGCCGCGCTGGCCAAGCCTGACCTGGTGGTGCTCGACCTCGGCCTGCCCGACATGGATGGCCAGCAGGTACTGCGCGAGTTGCGCGAGTGGAGCGCGGTGCCGGTGCTGGTGCTGTCGGTGCGGGCTAGCGAGGTGCAGAAGGTCGACGCGCTGGATGGCGGCGCCAATGACTATGTGACCAAGCCTTTCGGCATCCAGGAGTTCCTTGCCCGGGTGCGCGCGCTGTTGCGCCAGGTGCCGCAGTCGGGTGGTAGCGAAGTGACGGCGAGCTTCGGGCCGCTGGTGGTGGATTTTGCCTTCCGCAAAGTGACCCTGGAGGGTGTGGAGATCGCGCTGACGCGCAAGGAGTACGCACTGCTGGCGCAGTTGGCGGGGCATCCAGGGCGGGTGATTACCCAGCAGCAATTGCTCAAGGACATCTGGGGGCCGACCCATGTCGACGACACCCATTACCTGCGGATCGTGGTGGGGCATTTACGGCAGAAGCTTGGCGATGACCCGACAGCGCCGCGGTTTATCATTACCGAGGCCGGGGTGGGGTATCGGTTGGTGGCGCCGGGGCACTAGAGCTCAAGCCCTGGGTGGTTCTTTGTCGAACAGCTGGCGCATCACTTCCAGATAGCGCCTGGCGCCCAGCCCCAACGGTCGTGGCTTCAGCCAGATGATGTCGACCCACAGCCGCAAGCGGCTGGCCATGTTGTCAAAGCGCACCTCGGCCAGCGCACCCGAGGCAATCAACGGCTCCACCAGCGGCTGCGGCAAGTAGGCCCAGCCCAGGCCGGACTGCACCAGATCGAGCGTCGCCAGGTAGCTGTCGGTCAACCATATCCGCCGCGAAAGCACCATGCGCGGGTCCGACCCAGTGGCCTTGCCCGAGGCCACGATGATCTGCCGTTGTTCGGCAAACGCTTCCTCAGGCAGCGGCGTGCCACTGTTGCTGCTGGCGGGGTGGCGCGGTGAAGCGACGGCCACCAACAGCTGGCTGCCGGCTTCGAGAAAGGACTCGCGCTCATCGATCCCAGGGCGCTCGAACACCAGCGCCAGTTGCACGCTGCCTTCATGCAGCAAGCGCACCGCCTCGGTCTGGGTCGCCGAGCGTACTTCGATCTCCAGGCTGGGAAACTCCTTCGCCAGGGTTTCCAGCGGCTGGCTCCAGCGGCCGGTCTGCAGCTCCGGGGCCATGGCGATGGTCAGGCGCTTTTCCAGCCCCTGGTGCAGTTGCAGGGCCTGGGCGTCGAGCAGGTTGAGCTGGCAGATTACCTGCCGCGCCTGCGGTTCCAGGGCCAGGGCGGCGCTGGTGGGAACGGCTTTGCGTGTGGCCCGGTCGAACAGGGCCAGGTCCAGCTCGGCCTCCAGTTGCGCGATCGCCATGCTCACGGCCGACGGTACACGCCCCAGCTTGCGAGCCGCTGCTGAGAACGACCCGGCATCCATGACAGCAAGGAAAATGGCCAGGGAGTCGCTGGTAAACGCCATTGTCAGTGAACCTGATGATAATTGTCTTTTGTGGTTGGAAATTATGAACATTAATGCACGGACTGGACAATCCCACCAAGGACAACAACGTGCATAAACCCACCGCCTGGCATGTCACCCACTGGAGTGCAGACCCGTTCAGCCTCGGTGCCTACAGCGCGTTGCTGCCAGGGGGTACCGGGCAGCACCGGGCAATCCTCGGCCAGGTGCTGGAGAAGCGGCTGGTCATCGCCGGGGAGGCCTGTAGCGCCACTGCTCCGGCGATGACCCATGGAGCATGGGACGATGGCCTGCGTGCTGCCGAGGCGGCTTTGCATGCCGGCGCTAGCAAGGTGATCGTGATCGGTGCTGGTTGCGCGGGGCTGGCGGCTGCGCGGTCCTTGCATGAGCAAGGTATCCAATGCGTCGTTATGGAAGCCAGGGGGCGAACGGGTGGGCGCACGCACACCGTCGAACTGGGTGGCGTGAGGGCAGATGAAGGTGCCGCATGGCTCCAGCATTTCGCCGACAACCCATTGGCCACCCTTGCCCTGCAACAGGGGCTGGCTTGCGTCGAAACTGACTTCGCCAACCCGCTCGCTGCTGCACGCGGCGGGGTGCTGCCTGACATCGACGGCGCTTGGTTGGCCCTGACTGAAACTATCGATCGGCGGTTCTCCTTGTCTGATGCCATCGCCCGCTACATGGCCAGCCTCGATCCCGCGCACGTACGCGCGACGCAATTCGCCATCGACGGCAACCTGGTACTGGAAGCGTGCCTGCCCGTGGCGCAGTTGTCGGTCTGCGCTCTGGACGAAGAGGGTGTCGGGCATGGAGATCGCATGCTGCCCGGTGGCTACAGCGAACTTGTAGATTGCCTGGCGCAGGGGCTGGATATCCGCCTGAACAGTCCGGTAACGTCCATCGACTGGTCAGGCGCGAAGGTTGTGGTCAATGACCAGCTGTGTGATTTCTGCATTTGCACAGTCCCCGTGGGCGTGTTGAGAACGCTGCGTTTCAACCCTGCGCTACCCGACACACAGCAACAAGCGCTGGCACATCTGGCCATGGGCAAGCTGGAAAAGGTGATTCTGCAATTCGATGAGCGCTGGTGGCCGCGCTCACCCTCGGGTTACCTGCGCTGGTACGACGAGCCTGCCAGTTGGGGGGAGTGGCTGGATCTGACCGACGCGGTGGGCAAGCCCACCATTGCCGGGTTGATTGCCGCCGATGCAATCGAGCGGCAGTTCACCGGGCGCACCGACGAGCAGATCGCCATGGCTGCCTGCGAGGCGTTACAGGCGTGGGCCGCAGCGCTGGGGCCCACACCTTGATAGTTACAGCCCTTCGCCAAGCACCCGGTCGATGCTGTCGACAAAGTAGTCGACGCTGGCCCGGGTGGTGCACATCGGCGGCTTGATCTTGAGGATGTTCAGGTAGTCGCCGGTCGGTTGCATGAAAATGCCCAGTTCGCGCAGGCGGTCGCACAGCAGCATGGTTTCTTCGCTGGCCGGCTCCAGGGTGTCACGGTTGCGCACCAGCTCCAGCCCCAGGTAGAAGCCCGAACCATGCGCCGCCCCAGCCAGCGGGTGCTTGTCGACCAGCGCCTGCAGGCGCGCCTTGAAATAGCGCCCGGTGTCGCGGGCGTTGTCCCACAGCCCTTCCTCCTGCATCACGTCCAGCACCGCCATGCCGATACGGCAGCTGACCGGGCTGCCGCCGGCCGAGGAGAAGAAGTAGCCCTCGGCTTCCAGGGCCTCGGCGATCTCACGCCGAGTGATCACCACACCCAACGGCTGGCCGTTGCCCATGCCCTTGGCCATGGTGATGATGTCGGGCACCACGCCCTGTTCCTCGAAGCCCCAGAAGTATTCGCCCAGGCGGCCATAACCGACCTGCACCTCGTCGGCGATGCACACGCCACCGCGGGCGCGGACCTTGGCATAGGCTTGGCGCAGGTAACCGGCCGGCAGCGAGATGCCCCCGGCATTGCCGTACACCGGCTCGCAGATGATGCCGGCCAGCTGGCGGCCTCGGGCATCGAGGTCGGCCAGCTTGGCGTCGACGTCGCGCAGGTAGTCGGCGGCCGTGTCGGCCCCCCGGAAGCGGCCGCGGAAGGTGTTCGGCGCCTCCACCGGGTGCACCCAGTCAGGGCGGGTTTCCAGGGCCTGCGGGTTGTCGGCGATGGAGGTGGAAATGGCATCGGTGGCCACCGACCAGCCGTGGTAGGCCTCCAGCACACTGAGCAGGTCGCGGCCACCGCTGTAGGCCCAGGCCAGGCGGATGGCCAGGTCGTTGGCTTCGGTGCCGCTGTTGACCATGAATACCCGGTCGAAACCCTCGGGCGCGAGGTCGAGCAGGCGCTCGGAGAACTCGGTGATGGCGGCGTAATGGAAGCGTGAGTTGGTGTTGAGCAGCGACCACTGGCGTGCCGATTCGGCAGCCATGCGCGGGTGGCCGTGGCCGAGCACGGCGACGTTGTTGAGCATGTCCAGGTACGAACGGCCTTGCAGGTCGATCAGGTAGTTGCGCCAGCCGCGCTCGATCTGCGGCGGTTGCGCGTAGTAGTGCTTCTGCGAGCGAGCGAAGCTGGCGTCGCGACGGGCCAGCAGGGCCTGCGGGTCGGGCAACGGTTCGGCATCGCAATCGAAGCCCAGCAGCGCGGCGGGCGACGGGCACAGGGCCAGCCACGCGGCAGCCTGGGACGGTTTGGCGAACAATGGCGGCTGGATGCCGGTGTCCAGGCACAGCTGGACCCCAAGGAAGCCGCAGCTGCTGCCCAGGGATCGCCCTTGGGCCACGGCCTGGCCATCCGCCGGGGCATCTTCCAGGCCTTGCAGCCACAAGGCCCAGCGTGGCGTGCGCAGGCAGCCGCGGCCGTCGCCGTGACGTTGCCAGATGCCCGCTTCGGGCGCCTGAAGCGGGCTGCCATTGGGCACATGCAGCTCTACGCCCAGCGCGCAGGTCGCCGGTTCTTCGGGGCGATCGACATGGGTTTGTGACAGGCGATACTGGCCGTGCAGGCTGCAGGCCGGCGCCGGTTGCGCGCTCAGCAGGTGCTGGTCGAAGCCCGGCTGTTCCCAGTTGCCGGCTTCGCAGTGCGCGCTGAGCACGCCCAGGTCGACGCGCTTGACCGGCTGCCCGGCCAACTCGGGGAGCAGCGGCGCACAGCCAGACAGGTCGGCTGCATCGGTTGGCAGGCCGGCCGCCTGCAGAATGGCCGCCTCCATCAAGGCGAACGGTACGGCCGTGGCGGTATCGAAGATTTCCCATTCATGGGCGACGTTGTCGCGGGTGTACTGGTTGTCCGGGTCCACGGCCAATTGCTGCGCGCTGCTCAGCACCAGCACCGCTGCACGGTTGAGTACCAACGGCCACAAGGCACGCAGCTCGGCCTCGGTCAGCGGGTTGAGGGCCTGGTAGGCGCTGACCGCTGGCAGGATGCGCAGTGGGTCACCTTCGGCATGGTGCAGCAGCGCGGCACAGGTCACCGAAAGGTCGGCGATGCGCCAGGTGCGCGACAGGTCGCCGAAGTCGATCACACCTTGCAGTTGCCATTGGCGCTGGTCGTCGCGGGCCCACACGGTGTTGTCGTCGGTGATGTCCAGGTGCACGGCCTGAGTCGGCAGCCGCTCGGCCAAGGGGGCCAGGCGCTCGCTGGCCAGGCGCGTGGCCTGCTCGATGCGGGTGCGTTGCCCGGCGTCCTGCAGCACCTGCAGCAGGTGCTCGATCAGTGCCTGGGCATGTTGCGGGTCCCATTGCAGGGTGCGTACAAGGCCTGGGTGGTCGAAGTCGGCCAAGGCCTTGTCGAGCCGTGCGCACAGCCTGCCCAGTTCAGCCATCAGGCGTGGCGGCATGTGTTTGAGGCGGGTCACGGGCTGGCCGTCGATGTAGTCGAGCAGGCGCACCCGCAGGGGTTGCCCGTCGATGTTCACCGCCAGCAAGGTTTCGCCACTTTGCGCAGCTTGCACGGCGGGTACTGGCAGGCTCTGCTCGCGCAAGAAGGCCAGGGCGGCATGTTGCGCCTGCAGTTCGATCTGGGCGTAGCTGCCGTGGCAGGCCTTGAGCACGAAGCGCCCTTGCGCCGCGTCCACACGGAAGTTCAGGTCTTGCTGGCTGCCCAGCGCCGTCAAGTCGCCATCCAGGCCGTAGTGCGTCTGCAGCAGCGCATGCGCCTGGGCTTCGCTGAGCGCAGGGCTGGGCAGGGCGGAGCGCTGGATCAGCGTAGCGAGGGCAGGGGAGGCGGGTTTTTGTTGTTGGCTGGGCATGGGGCTCTACCGTTGTTGCTGGAGTTGACTGAGGAGAATCTATTCCCTGTCTGGCTGATGATGAAAGACGATCGTGATCAGAATTTCTGATGATTGGTGTGCTTGGGCTTAGGTCAGGTGAGCGGGACTGTCGTGGAATCGCAGCAGGGCTGACAGGTGTATGAGTTGGTTTTTGCAGTGGGGCTGAAATCGAGCGCCGCCCGCGCGGCGCATCGCGAGCAAGCTCGCTCCTACATCTGTTTCGGGCCAATCATTCCTGTGAAGCCAACAGGGACCGCCCTGTTGGCATGGCAATACATCTCGGTGGGCGCTGATGCCGCTCCATCTCTCTGCAGTCATGCACCAAGGCGGGCCCTGTTGGCGGTACAGGAGAGACTGGCCCGAAACAGATGTAGGAGCGAGCTTGCTCGCGATGCGCCGCGCGGGCGGCGCTCGATCTCACAGGCGC